>NZ_PVZN01000048.1 GCF_003024385.1 Pseudomonas sp. BBP2017 | reverse complement strand
GCAACGGCGAAGACGTCTACAAGGACGGCAGCGCGTTGACCGCCACGATCACCGGCGTCAACGGCCCTGGCTTTGAAAAGCTGGAAGTCGGCAACAGCTCGGCAACCTCGACGGTGGTCGACACCACGACGGTCGCGACCGTGAGCCTGACCGGTTCGGTACAAGACGAAGGCCCGTCGGCGCAGTACATCTTCACTGCCACGCTGAGCCATGCCTCCCAAGGCGTGACCACGATCACCACTGACCAGGGGCTGATCACCATCGCCGATGGCCAGACCACGGGCACCCTGACGGTTCCGGCTGGCAACGGCGAAGACGCCTACAAGGACGGCACCGAACTGACCGCCACGATCACCGGCGTCAACGGCCCGGGCTTTGAAAAGCTGGAAGTCAAAGACG
>NZ_PVZN01000047.1 GCF_003024385.1 Pseudomonas sp. BBP2017 | reverse complement strand
ATGACTGGGGTGAAGTCGTAACAAGGTAGCCGTAGGGGAACCTGCGGCTGGATCACCTCCTTAATCGACGACATCAGCTGTTTCATAAGCTCCCACACGAATTGCTTGATTCATTGAAGAAGACGATATCGGTAACAGCTCTTAACTGGGTCTGTAGCTCAGTTGGTTAGAGCGCACCCCTGATAAGGGTGAGGTCGGCAGTTCGAATCTGCCCAGACCCACCAGTTTCTTGTTGGGGCCATAGCTCAGCTGGGAGAGCGCCTGCCTTGCACGCAGGAGGTCAGCGGTTCGATCCCGCTTGGCTCCACCATCCTCTGTACCGCGTCAAAGCTTAGAAATGAATATTCGCATCGAATATTGATTTCTGAACTTTTTCAGAATCGTTCTTTAAAAATTTGGGTATGTGATAGAAAGATAGACTGGACAGCACTTTCACTGGTGTGTGTTCAGGCTAAGGTAAAATTTGTGAGTGACTCTTAAGAGTTTTGCGAATTTTCGGCGAATGTCGTCTTCACAGTATAACCAGATTGCTTGGGGTTATATGGTCAAGTGAAGAAGCGCATACGGTGG
>NZ_PVZN01000046.1 GCF_003024385.1 Pseudomonas sp. BBP2017 | reverse complement strand
CAAAAGGAACCAAAACCGCCTGCTCCTGCATCCGGCCCTACGCTGCGCTCCGGGTCCCCTCGCTACGGTGCCCTCCAGGGGCATCGCGGCCTACGACTTGCTTCGCCAAGTCTCCGTCTCGCGACTTCGGCTAACGCCGAAGGGTGCTGCGCACCAGCCCCCTCCAGACACCTACGCTCGGCCTCCTGAAGTCGCGAAGTTACGGGCGACGCCTGCACGGAGGTATCTTCGAAATCAAATGTTGGCGGCGGCAAGCTGACGCCTTCGCGGGACAAGCCCGCTTGCAAAGCGAGTAACGACTCGCTGTTGATCTTGATCTTGATCTTGATCTCGCTCTCGCTCTTGATCTTGATCTTCATGCACGTTGGTTCAGGCGCCACGGAGTGCGACTTCAGGAGGCCGAGTGGAGGTGCCTGTAGGGGCAGTGCGTAGCACCTTCGGCGTTAGCCGAAGACGCGAGACGGAGACTTGGCGAAGCAAGTCGTAGGCCGCGTGGCCCCGGAAGGCGCCGTAGCGAGGGGACCCGAAGCGTAGCGTAGGGCCGGATGCAGGAGCGAGCGGTTTTGCCTACTTTTT
>NZ_PVZN01000045.1 GCF_003024385.1 Pseudomonas sp. BBP2017 | reverse complement strand
CGATGCTGTTGCCCTTGATGGTTTCCCGGCGTTCGTTACCGACTTCCAAGCGGCTGTCATTCGCGATCTTTTGCGCCAGGTCACGCTGCGCGCGCAGGTAGATCAGCTCCTGGCCTTTGCGGTCCTCTATCGACAGTTCGTTGTAGCCACTGCTGCCCGGCGTACTGCGGCTGCGCAGCACGGTTTTGGTCTTGTTCGCCGGTAACGGGTATGGCAGCGGTGTGCGCGTGTTAGGCACACACCCGGTGATCAATGGCTGGTCGGGGTCACCCTCCAGATAGGTCACCACCACTTCCATGCCGATGCGCGGAATGGTTACCGCGCCAAAGCCCTCTCCAGCCCAGCTGGACGACACCCGTAGCCAGCAACTGCTCTTGTCGCTGTTCAGCTCGGCGCGGTCCCAATGGAACTCGACTTTGACCCGGCCATGTTCATCGCAAAAGATTTCTTCGCCTTCAGGTCCGGTGACACGGGCGGTCTGGCTGACCAGTCGCGATTTACGCGTGACCAGCGGTGGACGGTAGAACACGTCCCAGGGGATGGCGCTGAAGCGGTTGCGGTAGCCTTGGCTGAAGCCGTCTTCGGCCTGGCTGTCGGCCGACTCCTCAAGCACCTGCGGCTGCTTGCCTTCGTGGGTCACGCTGA
>NZ_PVZN01000044.1 GCF_003024385.1 Pseudomonas sp. BBP2017 | reverse complement strand
TGTATGGACCGGAGACATCGCTGACACATGTACGGGGACATGGTTGACACATTATCGCTTGCCATCCGGGTTGTTGAAATCGATGGTTCTCAGCTTGCGGTGACAGAAGTAGACGTCGAAGTGATCAGGTCCCTTTTCGCTCGGGCGCAAAGCCAAAATGTGGCCCACCAGCGCTTTAGCTATTCGGAATGAGCGCTTCTTGAAGCGGAACTGACTATCGTAGGGTTTGACCAGGATATCTTCGGGTCCGTATTCAAAGGTTGGTACCCGATTTGGAAACGGCCGTGTGCTCATCTGGTAGCGCTCCCTCGGTACTTGGTAGTCCAACTGCTGGTGGGGTCGCTTGTAGTTGTAGACGCCACGCCACAGGTCGAATGCCTCCTGCGCCTCCCGCAAATCACGGAAGGTGCGGTCCCTGAGCACCTCTGCCTTGAGCGTTCGGTGGAAGCGCTCGTCTTTACCGTTGGTCTGTGGGTGCCCTGGCCGACTAAAGGTCAAGCGTATGCCCAGACGCACTAGCCAGATCCCTAGCGGCGTCAACTCCCCAGGGTTTCGTGGTGCGCCCCAAGGAGCGCCATTGTCTGCATTGATCTGCAGGGGAAGTCCGTACCGCCTGAACAGATCGGTCAGGTGCTCCTGGACCAATTCGGTTCGCTGATGC
>NZ_PVZN01000043.1 GCF_003024385.1 Pseudomonas sp. BBP2017 | reverse complement strand
CCACCAGGCCACTGCCTTGCAGGTACGGCGTTGCACCCAGCTTGGGGAAAAAGGTCTGGTCGTCGGTGAATACCAGTAAGTGGCCATCCGAGCTGTGTTGGTGGTGCCAGGCAATGCCTTCTTCACTGCACAGCCTTTGGATCAGCTGGTAATCGCTCTCGAAATATTGCGTGCAGTATTCGCGCACGGGACTGTTGCGAACATGAAAGACAAAGGCATCGGCTTGAATACCATGGCCCTGGAGCACCTGAGCGACGATCTGCGGCACCGTCAGGTGCTGGAAAATCCGTTGATTGTGACTGAACTGCAAGTAGTGCAGCGCTGGCACCAGGGTCAGGTGATAGCGGGTCAGGCGTGTGCCGGGCTCGCCGACCCTGACATCTTCGATCCGCCCGTGGATGCCTTCGCCATTCAGGCCAAACTGAAGGAACGCGGGCTGACTGAGCAGGCTTTCCAGATCGAAGTCAGGGTACTCGCTGACCAGCTCGACCTGGATTGCGTACAAGGTACTGATCGTTTCAGTACCGTCAAAGGCCAGTACCTTGAAATCGTTGTGGACAGAAGGGATCATTAATGCGAAGTGCGCAGCATTGGCCGACGCGAACATACGCTTATCCTTAAGCTGAAAAGTGAAAGCAGAACGCGATGTCCAGGCGAACGCCTGGGCACGCTCAAATTTCAGCGCACGCTACCAAGGCAGCAAAGGATTTGATGCAGGAAGCATCCCAAGCAATCGTGGGAATTTTCGTTTTCTCGCACGATC
>NZ_PVZN01000042.1 GCF_003024385.1 Pseudomonas sp. BBP2017 | reverse complement strand
CACTGAACTCCGTGCCGGTGATGAAGGGACTGGTACAGCGCCGAGCAGTATTGGATGCCTCTATCCGAATGATGGACTAGTGGCTGGCGACGACATCGCTTTCGTAATGCCTGCTTGAAGGCTTGTGCCACAGACTCGGCATGCAGGCTTTCATGAACGTGGTGGCCAACAATTTTCCTGGAGTACGCATCCGTTACCAGGCTTAGGTATAGCGGGCCGCTACTGGCGGGCAGGTACGTGATGTCCGCCACCCAGACGTGTTCCGGCCCTGTCGGGACGATCTGATTTGGGCCGGGTTTGAGTAAGTTGGGATGGCGGTAGAAGCGATGAAAACTTTGTGTTGTCTTGTGGTAGGCCCGCTTAGGCAGCACTAGCAAACGGCGCTCTCCCAAGACCTGAAATAGCCGATCTCGGCCGACCTGGAACCGTCTGTCAGGTTGGCAATGCAGCAGATAGTGCAGCTTGCGTGTGCCCAGCCGAGGCTGGCGCATCCGAACTTGCTGAACAAACTCAACGACTCGGTCTGCCTGAAGCGCTTTGCGGTCAGCGGCTCGATTGCGCTTGTAGTAAGCCTGTCGACTGATGCCTAGAAACTGACAAGCCCTGGCAATGCTCAGTCCTGCGACTTGGCCTTGCGAGAGGACTTGCCGGATCGCTTTTTTACGACCGAGACACCATAGTCATTTTTCAGGACATCAACGACCGTCTCAAAGAACTGAGCCTTCTGGCTCATTAACTCAAGCTGCTGCTCAAGCTCTTTGATCCGCTGCTCTGGAGTGAGCGTTTTGGGGACAGACATCGCGCAGC
>NZ_PVZN01000041.1 GCF_003024385.1 Pseudomonas sp. BBP2017 | reverse complement strand
ATGACTGGGGTGAAGTCGTAACAAGGTAGCCGTAGGGGAACCTGCGGCTGGATCACCTCCTTAATCGACGACATCAGCTGTTTCATAAGCTCCCACACGAATTGCTTGATTCATTGAAGAAGACGATTGGGTCTGTAGCTCAGTTGGTTAGAGCGCACCCCTGATAAGGGTGAGGTCGGCAGTTCGAATCTGCCCAGACCCACCAATTACTTGTGGTGCAGCCTGTAGAAATACGGGGCCATAGCTCAGCTGGGAGAGCGCCTGCCTTGCACGCAGGAGGTCAGCGGTTCGATCCCGCTTGGCTCCACCACTTATTGTCAAAGCTTAGAAATGAATATTCGCATCGAATATTGATTTCTGAACTTTTTCAGAATCGTTCTTTAAAAATTTGGGTATGTGATAGAAAGATAGACTGGACAGCACTTTCACTGGTGTCTGTTCAGGCTAAGGTAAAATTTGTGAGTGACTCTTAAGAGTTTTGCGAATTTTCGGCGAATGTCGTCTTCACAGTATAACCAGATTGCTTGGGGTTATATGGTCAAGTGAAGAAGCGCATACGGTGGATGCCTTGGCAGTCAGAGGCGATGAAAGACGTGGTAGCCTGCGATAAGCTTCGGGGAGTCGGCAAACAGACTTTGATCCGGAGATCTCTGAATGGGGGAACCCACTCAGCATAAGCTGAGTATCTTGTACTGAATACATAGGTGCAAGAGGCGAACCAGGGGAACTGAAACATCTAAGTACCCTGAGGAAAAGAAATCAACCGAGATTCCCTTAGTAGTGGCGAGCGAACGGGGACTAGCCCTTAAGTGGCTTTGAGATTAGCGGAACGCTCTGGAAAGTGCGGCCATAGTGGGTGATAGCCCTGTACGCGAAAATCTCTTAGTCATGAAATCGAGTAGGACGGAGCACGAGAAACTTTGTCTGAATATGGGGGGACCATCCTCCAAGGCTAAATACTACTGACTGACCGATAGTGAACCAGTACCGTGAGGGAAAGGCGAAAAGAACCCCGGAGAGGGGAGTGAAATAGATCCTGAAACCGTATGCGTACAAGCAGTGGGAGCCTACTT
>NZ_PVZN01000040.1 GCF_003024385.1 Pseudomonas sp. BBP2017 | reverse complement strand
GCAAGCCCGCTTGTGTCTATGGCCGGAAGTAAACTCTAGGGTGAGAGAGGTGGATGGCAAGCTGTGAGTCCGCGGTGCTTAAAGCACGAGTGGGAGCAAAGCTGCCATCCACCTTTCCACTCTGGCCCATAAGCCCGAACAGTTGGACGAGCAGCCACTCGAAGTACAAGCGTGGGCAAAGCCAGAGCACTCTCACTGCTTAGTGTAAGAGGGTTTTGCCATGCTTTCCTGGGTCGGCATCGATATCTCCAAATCAGACCTCGTTGTTTGGGTTCAGCCGCAAGGTGATGGCTTTAAGGTAGCAAACACTTCGCAAGGCTTTGTTGAGCTGATTGAGCGCTTGAGCCCGTACGATGTTGCTCGGGTCCTGCTGGAAGCCACAGGAGGCTGTGAAACCAAGGTCATGGCGGCCCTGCAAGCCGCAGGCCTTCCCGTGCTCCGAATCAATCCCCGCCGAGTCAGAGCCTTCGCCGTGGCAATGGGTAAAAATGCAAAGACCGATCCGATCGATGCCGCCGTATTGGCAGATTTTGCGGAAGTTTTGCAGGCATCTAGCAACAAAGTCATTTCGCCCGAACGTGAAGCGCTACGTGAGTTGATTCAGCAGCGTGAGCATTTCGTTCAACAACGAGACGACAATAGGCGTCGCCTTCAACAGGCCCAGCAAGCCGCCGTCGTCACGATAATCAAAGACCATATTCACTACCTACAAGCGCAGATCAAACAGCTCGATAAAGTCATTAATCGGAGCATGTACGACCTGGATGCAGAAAAAGCCAATCGGCTCATTTCGGTCAAAGGAATCGGGCCGGTGGCCACCGCTAGTTTGCTGGTTTACTTGCCCGAGCTGGGTGAGCTTGATCGCCGGGAGATTGCGGCCTTGGCAGGCATTGCGCCGTATAACGAGGACAGCGGCAAACACAGCGGAAGACGTCAGATCAGTGGAGGAAGAGCCCGAGTCAGACGTGCGCTGTATATGTCCTGCTGGGTAGTGATCCGCCACCAGGCTGACTTTAAGGCACGCTATGAGGCGCTTCGGGAGCGAGGCAAGAGCGCGAAAGTCGCGCTCATTGCCTGCATGCGGATACTGCTGATCAGGCTGAACGCCATGCTACGCGACGGTACCGAATGGCGGTGACGAATAGCATGGTGAAGACAGTTGCTCCCAC
>NZ_PVZN01000003.1 GCF_003024385.1 Pseudomonas sp. BBP2017 | reverse complement strand
TTGTTAGGTGACTGCGTACCTTTTGTATAATGGGTCAGCGACTTATATTCAGTGGCGAGCTTAACCGAATAGGGGAGGCGTAGCGAAAGCGAGTGTTAATAGCGCGTTTAGTCGCTGGGTATAGACCCGAAACCGGGCGATCTATCCATGGGCAGGTTGAAGGTTAGGTAACACTGACTGGAGGACCGAACCGACTACCGTTGAAAAGTTAGCGGATGACCTGTGGATCGGAGTGAAAGGCTAATCAAGCTCGGAGATAGCTGGTTCTCCTCGAAAGCTATTTAGGTAGCGCCTCATGTATCACTGTAGGGGGTAGAGCACTGTTTCGGCTAGGGGGTCATCCCGACTTACCAAACCGATGCAAACTCCGAATACCTACAAGTGCCGAGCATGGGAGACACACGGCGGGTGCTAACGTCCGTCGTGAAAAGGGAAACAACCCAGACCGTCAGCTAAGGTCCCAAAGTCATGGTTAAGTGGGAAACGATGTGGGAAGGCTTAGACAGCTAGGAGGTTGGCTTAGAAGCAGCCACCCTTTAAAGAAAGCGTAATAGCTCACTAGTCGAGTCGGCCTGCGCGGAAGATGTAACGGGGCTCAAACCATGCACCGAAGCTACGGGTGTCACTTAGGTGACGCGGTAGAGGAGCGTTCTGTAAGCCTGTGAAGGTGAGTTGAGAAGCTTGCTGGAGGTATCAGAAGTGCGAATGCTGACATGAGTAACGACAATGGGAGTGAAAAACTCCCACGCCGAAAGACCAAGGTTTCCTGCGCAACGTTAATCGACGCAGGGTTAGTCGGTCCCTAAGGCGAGGCTGAAAAGCGTAGTCGATGGAAAACAGGTTAATATTCCTGTACTTCTGGTTATTGCGATGGAGGGACGGAGAAGGCTAGGCCAGCTTGGCGTTGGTTGTCCAAGTTTAAGGTGGTAGGCTGAGATCTTAGGTAAATCCGGGATCTTAAGGCCGAGAGCTGATGACGAGTTGCCTTTAGGCGACGAAGTGGTTGATGCCATGCTTCCAAGAAAAGCTTCTAAGCTTCAGATAACCAGGAACCGTACCCCAAACCGACACAGGTGGTTGGGTAGAGAATACCAAGGCGCTTGAGAGAACTCGGGTGAAGGAACTAGGCAAAATGGCACCGTAACTTCGGGAGAAGGTGCGCCGGTGAGGGTGAAGGACTTGCTCCGTAAGCTCATGCCGGTCGAAGATACCAGGCCGCTGCGACTGTTTATTAAAAACACAGCACTCTGCAAACACGAAAGTGGACGTATAGGGTGTGACGCCTGCCCGGTGCCGGAAGGTTAATTGATGGGGTTAGCTAACGCGAAGCTCTTGATCGAAGCCCCGGTAAACGGCGGCCGTAACTATAACGGTCCTAAGGTAGCGAAATTCCTTGTCGGGTAAGTTCCGACCTGCACGAATGGCGTAACGATGGCGGCGCTGTCTCCACCCGAGACTCAGTGAAATTGAAATCGCTGTGAAGATGCAGTGTATCCGCGGCTAGACGGAAAGACCCCGTGAACCTTTACTATAGCTTTGCACTGGACTTTGAATTTGCTTGTGTAGGATAGGTGGGAGGCTTTGAAGCGTGGACGCCAGTTCGCGTGGAGCCATCCTTGAAATACCACCCTGGCAACTTTGAGGTTCTAACTCAGGTCCGTTATCCGGATCGAGGACAGTGTATGGTGGGTAGTTTGACTGGGGCGGTCTCCTCCTAAAGAGTAACGGAGGAGTACGAAGGTGCGCTCAGACCGGTCGGAAATCGGTCGTAGAGTATAAAGGCAAAAGCGCGCTTGACTGCGAGACAGACACGTCGAGCAGGTACGAAAGTAGGTCTTAGTGATCCGGTGGTTCTGTATGGAAGGGCCATCGCTCAACGGATAAAAGGTACTCCGGGGATAACAGGCTGATACCGCCCAAGAGTTCATATCGACGGCGGTGTTTGGCACCTCGATGTCGGCTCATCACATCCTGGGGCTGAAGCCGGTCCCAAGGGTATGGCTGTTCGCCATTTAAAGTGGTACGCGAGCTGGGTTTAGAACGTCGTGAGACAGTTCGGTCCCTATCTGCCGTGGACGTTTGAGATTTGAGAGGGGCTGCTCCTAGTACGAGAGGACCGGAGTGGACGAACCTCTGGTGTTCCGGTTGTCACGCCAGTGGCATTGCCGGGTAGCTATGTTCGGGAGAGATAACCGCTGAAAGCATCTAAGCGGGAAACTTGCCTCAAGATGAGATCTCACTGGAGCCTTGAGCTCCCTGAAGGGCCGTCGAAGACTACGACGTTGATAGGTTGGGTGTGTAAGCGCTGTGAGGCGTTGAGCTAACCAATACTAATTGCCCGTGAGGCTTGACCATATAACACCCAAGCAATCTGCAGCGCAGATTGTGGTGGTGAAGACGAAATGAACCGAAAGTTCGTAAACCACAAATTGTCACATACCCGATTCGCTGGAGTGTCTAACAAGACGTTCTGGCAACAGAATTTCTTGACGACCATAGAGCATTGGAACCACCTGATCCCATCCCGAACTCAGCAGTGAAACGATGCATCGCCGATGGTAGTGTGGGGTTTCCCCATGTGAGAGTAGGTCATCGTCAAGATTAAATTCCGAAACCCCTATCTGCATATGCAGGTAGGGGTTTTGTCTTTTCCGGGCGGTAATTTTTGCTACCAGTTCTGCCCTCATCGAGGGCCAAGCCCATGATATGGTTTCCCCCTGCCCGCACAGCCTCAAGGATGTCCAATGCCGCACGCAAACCCACTCCTTCCGGGATTCATGGTGGTCCACGGCAATCGTCTGGATGAACTGCGCAGCCTGGTAGTGAGCTGGATGCGTCTACATCCCCTGGCACCCTTGGAAAATGAAATTGTCCTGGTGCAAAGCAACGGTATTGCCCAGTGGCTCAAACTGGCCCTGGCCGAAGACCCTGAAGACGATGACCAGGGCGGCTGTGGCATTGCTGCAGCGATCGAAGTGCAACTGCCTGGCAGCTTCATGTGGCAGCTGTACCGACGTGTGCTGGGCCGCGATGAGATCCCGGAAGTCTCCCTGCTCGACAAGGCCCCGCTGACCTGGCGCCTGATGCGTCTGCTCCCTGAAGTCATCGACAAGCCCCACTTCGAGCCCCTGCAGCGCTTTCTCACCGACGACAGCGACCTGCGCAAGCGCTACCAACTGGCCGAGCGTCTGGCCGACCTGTTTGACCAATACCAGGTCTATCGTGCCGACTGGCTCAAGGACTGGGCTGCCGGACGGCATGTGCTGAACACTGCCCGCGGCGACGCCAAGCCGTTGCCCCCCGCCAACTGCTGGCAAGCCGAATTGTGGCGCGCGCTGTTGCTGGATGTCGGCGAGGAAGGCATGGCCCAGAGTCGTGCCGGGGTGCACCAGCGTTTTATCGAGCGGATCAACAGCCTTGAGCAAGCACCCGCCGGGCTCCCTTCCCGGGTGATCGTCTTCGGTATTTCCTCGTTGCCTGCCCAGGCGCTTGAAGCCTTGGCCGGCCTGGCCCGTTTCAGCCAGGTACTGCTCTGTGTGCACAACCCCTGTCGGCACCACTGGGCGGATATCGTTGCCGACAAGGACCTGCTGCGCCACCAGTACAAGCGCCAGCAACGCAAGCAGGGCATGCCCAGCCTGATCGACGCACAATCCCTGCATCAGCACGCACACCCGCTGCTGGCTGCCTGGGGCAAGCAGGGCCGTGACTACATCAACCTGCTCGACAGTTACGATGATCCCGGCAGTTACCGTGCCGCATTCACTGACGGGCGCATCGACCTGTTCAGCGAAAGTCAGCCGCAAACCCTGCTCAATCAACTGCAGGACGACATTCTCGAACTGCGTCCGCTGGCTGAGACCCGCGAATTGTGGCCTGCAGTCGACCCAGCCAAGGATCGCTCGGTACGCTTCCATGTCGCCCACAGTCCGCAGCGCGAAGTGGAGATACTTCACGACCAGTTGCTCGCCCGTTTCAGTGCCGATCCGCACCTGCGTCCGCGTGATGTGATTGTCATGCTGCCGGATATCAACACCTACGCCCCGCATATACGTGCGGTGTTCGGTCAATTGGGCCGCGATGATCCACGCTTCATTCCCTTTACCCTGACCGACCAGGGCCAGCGTGGCCGTGATCCGCTACTGATTGCCCTGGAGCATCTGCTGAAATTGCCGGATAGCCGCTTTGCGGTCAGCGAGATTCTCGACCTGCTCGACGTGCCGGCTTTGCGTGCACGGTTTGCCATCAAAGAAAGCGACCTGCCGACCCTGCACCGCTGGATCGAGGGAGCCGGTATCCGCTGGGGCCTGAACGCTGAACAGCGAGCGAGCTTGGGCTTGCCGGCGGACCTGGAACAGAACAGCTGGCGATTCGGTCTGCGGCGCATGCTGCTTGGCTATGCCGTGGGTGTCGGCGAAAGTTGCGACGGGATCGAGCCGTTCGACGAAATCGGTGGTTTGGACGCCGCATTGATTGGTCCGCTGGTGGCCTTGCTCGACGCTCTGGAAATCGCCTATCAACAGTTGTCCAAAGCCGCGACTGCCGCGCAATGGGGCGAGCGCCTGCATGCGTTGCTGCAGGTGTTCTTCCTGGCCGAAACCGAGCACGACGACTACCTGCTGGTACAACTGCAGACCTTGCGTGAGACCTGGTTGCAAACCTGTGAGTCGGTCGCGCTCGAAGACCTGCTACCACTGACCGTGGTCCGCGAAGCCTGGCTGGCCGGACTCGACCAGGGGCGTCTGTCGCAACGGTTCCTCGCCGGTTCGGTGAATTTTTGCACCCTGATGCCCATGCGCGCGATCCCGTTCAAGGTGGTCTGCCTGCTGGGTATGAACGATGGCGATTATCCGCGCGCACAACCACCGCTGGACTTCGACTTGATGGGCAGTGACTATCGCCCGGGTGACCGCTCGCGCCGCGAGGATGACCGTTACCTGTTGCTTGAAGCATTGCTGTCGGCGCGCGACCAGTTGTATGTCAGTTGGGTCGGCCACAGCATTCGTGACAACAGCGAACGTCCGGCCTCGGTATTGATCGGGCAGTTACGCGATCATCTCGCCGGCGGTTGGAGGCTAGCTGCTGCCAAGGCGCACGATAAGCTTGATGGTGGCGAACAGTTGCTGCATGCCCTGACCGTGGAACACCCGCTGCAGCCCTTCAGTGCCCGCTACTTCCACAAGGGCAGTAGTCTGTTCAGTTATGCACGCGAGTGGCGAACGCTGCACCTACCGGCCGAGGAACAACCCAAGGCCGAGGGTGACCTGCCGCCTTACAGCAGCGATGAAGCCTTGAGCCTGACCTTGTTGCAGGATTTCCTCCGCCATCCGGTGCGGCACTTCTTCAGCCAGCGCCTGAAAGTGTTCTTCGAGGCGGTGCAAGCGCCGCTGGCCGATGAAGAACCCTTCGTACTTGACGCCTTGCAGCGCTACAGCCTTAGCGAAAGCCTATTGGCTGCGGCCTTGGCAAATCCGGATGGCGCCAACCAGGCGCTTGGCACTCAGGCGCGTCGCCTGCAGGGTAGCGGCATGCTGCCATTGGCGGGGTTCGGTCAATGCCTGCAGGCTGAGTTGATCGAACCGTTGCCGGATTTGTTGCAGCGCCATCAACAGTTGCTGCGCCAGTGGCCCAAGGCTCTGGACAGTGCGTTACCGATTCGCTTCGAGTACCGCCAGCTCAAACTTGAAGGCTGGCTTGGCCGGGTCTATCAGCGTGACGATCAGTCCCTGCTGAGCATTACCACCTTGCCCAATGGCATCAGCAGCGGCCGCTCGCTGAAGTGGCATCGGCTGATTTCGACCTGGGTCATGCATCTGGCCGCCTGTGCCGTCGGCCTGCCGTTGCACAGTGCTGTGGTGGCCACGGATATCACGCTGTTGCTGGCTCCGATCGAGCAAGCGCGTGCCGCCGACATGCTCGGTGACCTGCTCCTGGCCCGTCAGGCAGGCATGAGTGCACCACTGCCTGTAGCGACCAAGACTGCGTTCGCTTGGCTGGCCCAGAGCGACCCCGATAAAGCGTTGGCTGCTGCGGCCAAGTCCTATGAAGGTGATGGCCTGAACAGTTTTGGCGAACGTAGCGAAAGCACCGCGCTGGCACGACAGTTCAGCGATTTCGCGGCGTTGAAGGCCAGCGAAGAGTTCGAGGGCTGGTGTGAAGCCTTGTACCGCCCGATGTTCGATGCGCCCTGGCAGACCTTGGGCAATGAGGAGGACGCCCAATGAGTCGCAGCGCACCCCTGGCACTGAGCTTTCCGCTGCACGGCAGTCAGTTGATCGAAGCCAGTGCCGGCACCGGCAAGACTTTTACCATCTCCGCCCTGTACCTGCGCCTGGTGCTTGGTCATGGCGGCGAGCAGGGCTTCGGCCGCGAACTGCTGCCACCTCAGGTGTTGGTGGTGACCTTCACCGATGCCGCCACCAAGGAGTTGCGCGAGCGCATTCGTACTCGTCTGGCTGAAGCGGCACGCTTCTTCCGTGGCGAGATGGATGATGCTGATCCGTTACTGCAGCTGCTGCGCGACGACTATCAACAAGACCTGTGGCCAGCGTGCGCCAATCGTCTGGACGTGGCTGCGCAATGGATGGACGAGGCGGCAGTCTCGACTATTCACAGCTGGTGTCAGCGCATGTTGCGCGAGCACGCCTTCGACAGCGGCAGCCTGTTTACACAGACACTGGAAACCGATCACAGCGAGTTGCTCGGCCAGGTCATGCGCGATTACTGGCGGCGCTTTTGCTACAGCATGCAAGGCGATGCCCTGGCCTGGGTGCGTAGTCATTGGGTCAGTCCTGATGCGCTGCTGCCTCGGGTGCGCGCCCTGTTTGGGCGGCAGCGTATCGACAACAGCGCAGAAGAGCCGCAGGCGTTGATCGACGCAGTGTTGCAACAGCGCGCCGAGCAGTTGCGCGCGATCAAGGCGCCCTGGGCCCAGTGGTCGGGCGAACTGCTGCAAATCTGCCGTGACGGCCTGGCCGCCAAGCAAGTGGACGGTCGCAAGATGCAGGCCCGTTACTTCGAGCCCTGGTGCGAGAAACTGGCCACCTGGGCTACAGATGAGCTGGCGCTGGAGCTGGATCTGGGTACCGGTTTCACCCGCCTGACCCGTGCAGGCATGGCTGAAGCCTGGAAAGGCGAGCCGCCGAGCCACCCGGCACTGCAGGTGATGGAAGGTCTGCAGGATCAACTGAAAGCCTTGCCGACGCCCGATGCCCGGCTGTTGGAACACGCCGCCGCCTGGGTGGGCGCACGCTTTGAACAGGAAAAACGCCGTCGTGCGCAAATGGGCTTTGACGACATGCTCCTGCGCCTCGATCACGCCCTGCACGGCGATGCCGGCGAGCGTCTGGCAGGCCTGATCCGTGAGCAGTTCCCGGTCGCCTTGATCGATGAGTTCCAGGACACCGACCCGGTCCAGTACCGAATCTTTCAGCGCATCTACCGCATTGAAGAGAATGTTCAGGACACCGGCCTGTTCATGATCGGTGACCCCAAGCAGGCGATCTATGCGTTCCGCGGTGCCGATATCTTCACCTACCTGGGTGCCCGTCGCGCCACTGCCGGACGCCTGCACAGCCTGGACACCAACTACCGCTCCAGCCAAGCCATGGTCAGCGCGGTCAATCATGTGTTCATGCAGGCCGAACTGCGTGAGCAGGGACGTGGGGCCTTCCTGTTTCGCGAGGGTGATGACAACCCGGTGCCCTTTGTCGAGGTCAAGGCTAAAGGCCGTAGTGAGCAGTTTCAGGTCGACGGACAGGTGTTTGCCGCCCTGAATCTGTGGCAGTTGCACAGCGACGAACCGGTCTCTACGGCGGTCTACCGTCAGCAGCTGGCCACCAGTTGTGCCAGTCAGATTGTCGCGCTGCTCAATGGCGGGCAACAAGGCCGTAGCGGCTTTCTTCAGGCCGATCAGTCGCTGCGTGGCTGCCTGCCTTCGGACATCGCCATCCTGGTACGCGATGGCCGTGAAGCGCAGTTGATTCGCGCCGAACTGGCGGCCCGCGATGTCCGCAGTGTGTACCTCTCAGACAAGGACTCGGTGTTCGCCGCCCAGGAAGCCCAGGACCTGCTGGCCTGGCTCAAGGCCTGTGCCGAGCCGGACGCCGAGCGTCTGCTCAAGGCGGCACTGGCCAGCATCACCCTGAACCTGCCGCTGTCGGCGCTGGAGCAGTTGAACCAGAACGAGAGGGTGTGGGAACGCTGGGTCATGCAGTTCCGCCAGTACCGGCTGATCTGGCGCAGTCAGGGTGTATTACCGATGTTACGCCGCTTACTGCACGACTTTGACTTGCCTCAAGTGTTGATGGCTCGCAGCGACGGTGAGCGGGTGCTGACCAACCTGTTGCACCTTGCCGAGTTGCTGCAGCAGGCGGCCACCGAACTCGATGGCGAGCAGGCACTGATCCGCCACCTGGGCGAGCATCTGGCCAGCACTGGTCAGGCTGGCGAAGAGCAGATCCTGCGCCTGGAAAGTGATGAGCAACTGGTTAAGGTAGTGACCATCCACAAGTCCAAGGGCCTGGAATACCCGCTGGTGTTCCTGCCATTCATCTGCACCAGCAAACCGGTGGACGGTCAGCGCCTGCCCTTGGCCTGGCACGACAGCGATGGGCAGGCGCACCTGACCCTGACCCCGGATGCCGAGCAGATCGCCTTGGCCGACGATGAGCGTCTGGCTGAAGACCTGCGCCTGCTCTATGTCGCCCTGACCCGCGCCCAGCACGCTTGCTGGCTGGGGGTTGCCGACCTCAAGCGTGGCACCGGCAAGACCTCGTTGCTGCACCGTTCGGCGCTGGGCTACCTGCTCGGCGGTGGTGCCCCTTTGGCGGCCAGCAGCCAGTTGAGCGACTGGCTGCTGGCATTGCAGGCCGGTTGCCATGCCATTGCCAGCAACGCCATGCCTGAGGCTAACGAACAAGGCTATAGCGCCCCAGCGAACCAGGCCGAACTGTTGCCAGCGCGCCAGCCCAAGCGCCGTGCGGCCGAGAACTGGTGGATCGCCTCCTACAGTGCGCTGCGCATTGGCGAGGAGTCGCTGACCCTGGCGGCAGACAGTTCGCAAGCCCAGCAACTGCTCGATGACGAGCGTCCCGACCCGCAACAGTTGCGTGAAGTGATGCCCGACAGCGGCGATATCCATCGCTTCCCGCGTGGCCCGAACCCCGGGACTTTCCTCCATGGTCTGCTCGAATGGGCGGGGCTTGAAGGCTTTGCCCAAGTGACGGCGAACAACGAAGCGCTCAAGCGCACGGTTGGTCAGCGCTGCAACCGCCGTGACTGGACCGGCTGGATCAACACCCTTGGCCACTGGCTGCAACAATTACTGGTGCAACCCATGGCCCTGGCACCGGACAGTCCGCCCCTGGCCTTGAATCAGCTGAGTCAGTATCAGATCGAAATGGAATTCTGGTTTGCCAGCCACAAGGTCGATGTCGGCCAGCTTGACCGCCTGGTGTGTGAGCACACCCATCAAGGCGCTACGCGGATTGCCGCCCAGCCGGCTCAGCTCAACGGCATGTTCAAGGGCTTTATCGACCTTGCCTTTGAACATGATGGGCGCTACTACGTGGCCGACTACAAATCCAACTGGCTCGGACCTGATGATCTGGCCTACAGCGAACTGGCTATGGAATCGGCAATCCTCAGCCACCGCTATGATTTGCAATACGTGCTCTACCTGCTGGCCATGCATCGCCAGCTACGCGTGCGGCTGCCGGATTACGACTACGACCGGCATGTGGGCGGCGCCGTGTTCATCTTTCTGCGTGGTGTGTATTCGGCTTCTGGCGGGGTGTATTTCGTCAAGCCGCCACGGGAGCTGATCGAGCGCCTTGATGCGCTGTTTCGTGGCGTCAGTACGCCGCAGCAACATGACCTGTTCCTGGGAGATGCACCATGAGCCGTACCCTAGACGACCTGCTGCCGACGCCACTGGATGCCGAGCATCTGGCAGCACTTGAGCCATTGAGTGATAGTGCTGACCTGCTGGCGTTGCTCGATCGTTGGGTCGAACGTGGCTGGCTGCGCGCACTGGACCGGGCCTTTGTTGGATTTCTCGAAGAGCGTGATCCGGGAGGCGACCCGCTGGTGTTGCTGGCAGCGGCCCTGGCCAGCCACCAGCTGGGCCATGGGCATGTCTGTCTGGATCTGGGCGAGACCCTGGCTGAACCGGATTTTGCCCTGTCCCTGCCACCGGAGGGCGATGCCCTGGCAGGTCCCTTGCTGCTACCGTCGCAGCTACTTGAACAACTGACCCTGAGTACCTGGTTGCAGCGCCTGGCCAGCAGTCGCCTGGTCGCCAATGCTGCGTGCGTCGAAGAGGCTTCGCGGCCTTTGGTGCTCAGCGCTCAGCGTTTGTATTTGCGCCGCTACTGGGCCTATGAACGGCAGATCGACAGTGCCTTGCGTCAACGTCTGGAGCAAGTCGAACCGACCCCGGCCGACCTGGCGGCGCGCTTGGCGCAATTGTTCGACGGTGGCAGCCAGCCGGGACAGGTGGACTGGCAAAAGCTGGCCTGCGCCCTGGCCACCCGTGGCGCTTTCAGCATCATTACCGGCGGCCCAGGCACCGGTAAGACCACCACGGTGGTGCGCTTGCTGGCCTTGCTCCAGGCGCCTGCCGTAGAGGCAGGACGTCCCCTGCGCATTCGCCTGGCGGCGCCCACCGGCAAGGCGGCCGCGCGCCTGACCGAATCCATTGGTCAACAGGTTGAGCGCTTGGCAGTCGCAGCCCAGGTCCGGGAAAACATTCCAACTGATGTCTCGACGGTGCACCGTTTGCTCGGCAGCCGTCCGGGCTCGCGGCATTTTCGTCACCATGCGGGTAATCACTTGCCTCTGGATGTGCTGGTGGTCGATGAAGCCTCGATGATTGACCTGGAGATGATGGCCAATTTGCTGGCTGCGCTACCGCCTCATGCCCGTCTGGTGTTGCTGGGGGACAAGGACCAGCTAGCCTCGGTGGAAGCCGGCGCCGTGCTCGGTGACCTGTGCCGGGATGCCGAGGCTGGCCGCTACAGCGACCAGACCCAGGGCTGGCTGGAGCAGGTCAGCGGTGAGACGCTGGCTGGCAGTGAACTGCAAGCGGGCAGTGCCGAGCAGTATCCACTGGCCCAGCAAGTGGTGATGTTGCGCTTTTCCCGACGCTTCGGTGAAACCAGCGGAATCGGCCGGCTGGCGCGCCTGGTCAACCTGCAGGATGCCGAACAGGCACGGGCCTTATTGCAGCAGACGCAGGATGACGTGTTTGGCCTGACCCTGCGCGGTGAGCAGGATCGCGCCCTCGACCGTCTGCTGCTCGATGGCCTTGGTCGCGGCAACGACGGCCCCCAGGGCTATCGCAGCTATTTGCAGATTATTGGCCGGCAACGTCCATCACTGACCACAGCGGCTGATGACCCGCGCTGGGAAGCCTGGGCTATGGCCGTGTTGCACGGCTTTGAAACCTTCCAGCTACTCTGCGCCGTGCGCAAAGGCCCGTGGGGCGTCGAAGGGCTGAACCAACGGGTTGGCCGGGTGCTGGGTGCTGCCGGCCTGATCGATGTTGAGCAGCCCTGGTATGAGGGCCGACCGGTACTGATGACCCGCAACGACTACGGCTTGGGCCTGATGAACGGTGACATCGGCATTGCCTTGCGTCTGCCTGATGAGCAGCAACCCGGCCAGCAGGTGTTGCGGGTAGCCTTCGCCCGTAACGATGGCCGTGGCGGCGTGCGCTTTGTATTGCCCAGCCGCCTCAGCGAGGTGGAAACTGTGTATGCCATGACTGTGCACAAGTCCCAAGGCTCGGAGTTCACCCACACTGCCCTGGTGCTGCCGGATGCCCTGAACCCGGTGTTGACCAAGGAGTTGATCTACACCGGTATCACCCGGGCGAAAAGCTGTTTCACTTTGATCGAGCCGCGCCAGGGGGTGTTCGAAGATGCGGTGCGGCGCAAGGTCAAACGTATTTCCGGGTTGATGCTGGAGCAGGTATGAACACGGCGATTCGGCCTTTTACCGGATGGGCAGAGGCCTGCTCACTCGCTGGGAAATCGGCCGCTGTGCTATCGTTGCGGCATTATCCCGCTGGGTTGTAAGAGATTTCCTTGATGAAAGTGGCCGCCCCGACCCCGGGACGTGTGACCCGTCGGGGGCGCTCGCTGATGGCTGCGTTGCCGCTGTTGTTCGGCGCGCTGGCCTCTGCCGAGACCAAAACGACCTCGACCCTGGCCGAGCAACGCGCCACTGCCGTGACTCAGGTGGTCTTGGGCATTCTCAGCTACGCCCGCTGGCCGGTGGAGCCGGCACAGTTGCGTTTGTGTCTGCTCGGCCCCACCGAGTATGCCAGATGATCTGGTCAAGGGCACCACGCAAGCCACCGGCCGACCGCTACTGGTGCGGCGCTTGTTGGCCGGTGACCCACACATCGCCAATGAGTGCGATGCCCTCTATCTTGGCCAACTGAGCCCGGACAAACGCAGTCAATTGTTCAGCGCTATCAGTGGTCACCCGGTGTTGAGCATCAGCGAAGCCGACGACCCTTGCACGGTGGGGAGTGTTTTTTGCTTGCGGGTCAGCGACCGCCAGGTGGCGTTCGAGGTCAACCTTGATTCGGTAGCCCGTAGCGGCGTGCGCATCCACCCCTCGGTGCTGCAGTTGTCGCGGCGACGGGCGGCACAGCCATGATCGGCTTTGGCCGGGGGCGTCAGCGTCCGACCCTGCGCGCAGTGCTGGGGCGTGGCCATTTGAGTGTGGCCTTGCTGGCGGTGGGCTTGGCCGGTGTTGCCCTGACCGTGCTTGGTGTGTTGGCGCTGCGCGTGTATGCCAATCACAACCTGCACTTGATCGCCCGTTCGATCAACTACACCGTGGAAGCTGCCGTGGTCTTCAATGACAGCAGCGCGGCCAATGAGGCCTTGGCGCTGATCGCGTCTACCGAAGAGGTGGCCGATGCCAAGGTGTTCGACGATAACAACCAACTGCTCGCCCGTTGGCAACGCAGCGACGACAGCTTGCTCGCACAGATGGAACAGCAGGTGGCGCGCAGCCTGTTGGCAGAGCCGATCGTCATGCCGGTGCTGCATCAGGGGCAGCAGGTCGGTCATATCGAATTGGTGGGGCAGGGCGGTAGCCTGGTGCGCTTCCTGCTCAGTGGCCTGGCTGGTATCCTCCTCTGTACCGTACTCAGCGCCGTCGGCGCGTTGTACCTGTCACGGCGAATGTTCGGCGATATCGTCGGCCCGTTGCGCAGCCTGGCCACGGTGGCTCACGCCGCGCGCCGCGAGCGCAGCTTTGACCGCCGTGTGCCTGAGGCACAGATCGCCGAGCTCAACGAGCTGGGCAATGACTTTAATGCCCTGCTCGACGAACTGGAAAGCTGGCAGAGCCATCTGCAGAGCGAAAACGAAAGCCTCGCCCACCAGGCTAGTCATGACAGTTTGACCGGTCTGCCCAATCGGGCTTTTTTCGAAGGCCGACTCAGCCGTACGCTACGTAATGCCAGCAAATACCAGGAGCATATGGCGCTGCTGTTTCTCGACAGTGACAACTTCAAGGACATCAACGACAGCCATGGTCATTCGGCCGGCGATGATGTGCTGGTCAGTGTCGCCACCCGCGTGCGTGCGCAGCTACGCGAGAATGATCTGGTGGCTCGCCTGGGCGGTGATGAATTTGCCGTGCTGCTGGCGCCACTTCATAGCCGCGAAGATGCCCAACGCATTGCTGAAAAAATCATTGCCAGCATGCGTCTGCCTATTCGTCTGGCAGAAGGGAAGAGCGTCGTCACTTCCCTGAGTGTCGGCATCGCTTTCTTCCCGGATGACGGTCAGACGCCGTCCGACTTGTTGAATGCCGCCGACACGGCGATGTATCAGGCCAAGCGCAACACCCGTGGCCAGTGGCAAACGGCAGAGACGGAGCGCTCTGCCCATCAAGTAAAAAACAGGAGCTGAGCCGTGGCACACCTGAGTCGATACCTGCGCTTTCACTTTGCCTGGCTGGCGCTGATGCTGCTGGCCCTGAGCGGTTGCCAAAGTGTGCCGCCCAAAGGCCTGACGGCTGAACAGATTGCCCTGCTCCAGCAGCAAGGTTTCCGTTTGACCGACGAAGGCTGGGAGTTCGGCCTGTCGAGCAAGGTGTTGTTTGGCAGCGACCTGGACTCGCTCAACGCTGAGAGCCGGAGCATTGTCGAGCGTATCGGCAAGTCGCTGTTGTCGGTGGATATCCAGCGGGTGCGGGTGGATGGTCATACTGATGCCTCGGGTAAGGACGCCTATAACGAGCAGCTGTCGCTGCGTCGAGCCAAGAGCGTGGCCAACGTCCTGACCGCCGTTGGCATGCGCCCGGAAAACGTCGAAACCCGTGGGCTGGGCAGCCGCGAGCCGGTGGCCAGCAATGACACCCGCGCCGGGCGCATGGAAAACCGCCGGGTGGCTATCGTGGTCGCTTCCGACTGATCGGCGAAGCCCTTTGTGAATGGTCGATAGCATTATCGAGTTATGGCAAAATGCCATCAATGGCGACTCGGAGTCGTCCTCCATAACCCGATACCGATCTCGACAAAAGGACTACCCATGCGTACCTACTTGAAGCTGTTTGGTGCTGCCATTGGCTTCGCTATCCTCACCGGATGCGCCTCCGTACCGATGGACGCTCCAGAGGCAGACGTTGCGCTCAAGGCTTTCTCAGCACCTCCTGCGGACCAGGCCGGGCTCTATATTTACCGGGATAGCTTCGCCGGGCAGGGCTTGAAGAAGACAGTCACAGTAGATGGCAAGGTGATTGGTGAGACCGCGAATCGGGTCTACTTCCACCGACTCATCAGCCCCGGCAGCCATACGCTTGGCACAGAGTCCGAGTTCAGCGACAACGTGATCACCCTGGTAGCTGAAGCTGGCAAGAATTACTACGTACGTCAGTCGATCAAGATGGGGGTGTTCGTCGGTGGGGCCAGCCTTGAGGAAGTGCCTGAAGCGGTTGGTCAGGCGCATCTGCAAAAATGCGAGCTGGCTGCTTCTCGGTAAAATTCTGAATCGGTCCTGCGGACGTACTGGTTACGTCCGCAGGATGCGGGATTGTCAGTCCTGAGCAAATTCCATCGTGCGCGTCTCACCCAGCAACAACGGGCCATTCAGCTCCGTCACCTCGCGGATGTAATCCCACAACAGGGTAATCCGCTTCAACTTGCGCAAATCCTCGCGGCAGTACATCCAGAACTGCCGGGTAATCTCCACCTCTTCAGGCAGAATCGCCACCAGACGCGGATCCTGCGCGGCCAGAAAGCACGGCAGAATCGCCAACCCTCGACCCTGCTGAGCCGCGACGTACTGGGCAATCACGCTGGTGCTGCGCAGGTTGGCGCTGGCGGCCGGGATCAGATTGGCCAAGTACAGCAACTCTGAGCTGAAGGCCAGGTCGTCGACGTAACTGATGAATTGATGACGCGCCAGGTCGCTGCTGCGGGTGATCGGTTCGTGGCTGTCCAGGTAGCCTTGGGTGGCGTACAGGCGCAGGCGGTAGTCGCATAGCTTGCAGCACACATACGGCCCATGTTCCGGGCGCTCCAGGGCGATGACGATGTCTGCTTCGCGCTTTGACAGGCTGATGAAGTGTGGCAGCGGCAGGATGTCCACGGAAATGGCCGGATAGGCATCGACGAAGTGGCTCAGCTGCGGCGTGACGAAGAAGCTGCCAAAGCCCTCGGTACAGCCCATGCGCACATGCCCGGAAAGCGCCACGCCGGAGCCTGAAACCTGCTCGCAGGCCATGTGCAGGGTGCTTTCGATCGATTCGGCGTAACTGAGCAGGCGCTGGCCTTCGGCGGTCAGGATAAAACCGTTGGTCCGCGACTTTTCGAACAGCAAGGTACCCAGCGCCAGCTCCAGCGAGCTGATCCGCCGTGACACCGTGGTGTAGTCCACCCCCAGGCGTTTGGCTGCGCTGCTGGCCTTGCGGGTGCGGGCCACTTCGAGAAAGAACTTCAGGTCATCCCAGTTCAAGGCGCCCAGAGAGGTGATGTTTTTTTGCATGTTGGTCCGGCTTTTATGTGCGTTTTTATTGGATCTTTGCACATCTATACTCCAAAACAAGCCCTAGACCCAAGCGTCCGTCGAGGTTACCCCGGCGACGTCGATCTCTCCCTAACAACAATTTCAGGAGAACGCACATGAACGCATCCCTTACTCCCGGCCAGACCAAGGTCGAGCAGGTCAAGCTGCTGATCGACGGCCAGTGGGTCGAATCGAAAACCAGCGAATGGCGCGACGTGGTCAACCCGGCCACACAAGAAGTACTCGCCCGCGTGCCGTTCGCCACCGCCGAAGAAGTCGACGCTGCTATCGCCGCCGGCCAACGTGCCTTCCAAACCTGGCGCGACACCCCGATCGGCGCGCGCATGCGCATCATGCTCAAGCTGCAAGCCTTGATCCGTGAACACTCCAAACGCATCGCCGTGGTCCTCAGCGCCGAGCAGGGCAAGACCATTGCCGACGCCGAAGGCGATATCTTCCGCGGCCTGGAAGTAGTCGAGCACGCCTGCAGCATCGGTAGCCTGAAGATGGGCGAGTTCGCCGAGAACGTCGCCAGTGGTGTCGATACCTACACCCTGCGCCAACCTATCGGGGTCTGCGCCGGTATCACCCCGTTCAACTTCCCGGCGATGATCCCGCTGTGGATGTTCCCGATGGCTATCGTCTGCGGCAATACCTTCGTCCTCAAGCCGTCCGAACAGGATCCGCTGTCGACCATGATGCTGGTGGAGCTGGCGCTGGAAGCCGGTGTGCCGGCCGGCGTACTGAACGTGGTACACGGCGGCAAGCAGGTGGTCGATGCCTTGTGCACGCACCCGGACATCAAGGCAATTTCCTTTGTCGGTTCCACTGAAGTCGGTACCCATGTCTACAACCTCGCCGGCCAGCACGGCAAGCGTGTGCAGTCGATGATGGGCGCGAAGAACCACGCGGTGGTGCTGCCTGATGCCAACCGTACCCAGACCCTCAATGCCCTGGTCGGTGCCGGCTTCGGCGCGGCCGGTCAGCGTTGCATGGCCACCTCGGTGGCGGTACTGGTGGGCAAGGCCCGTGAGTGGTTGCCGGAGCTGAAAGAACTGGCGGCGAACCTCAAGGTCAATGCCGGTAATGAGCCAGGCACCGATGTCGGCCCGCTGATTTCCAAACGCGCCAAGGAACGTGTGCTGGGCCTGATCGAAAGCGGGATCAAGGAAGGCGCCAAGCTTGAACTCGATGGTCGTGATGTAAGCGTGCCAGGCTACGAGCAAGGCAACTTCGTCGGCCCGACCCTGTTCTCCGGGGTGACCACCGACATGCAGATCTACACCCAGGAAATCTTCGGCCCGGTGTTGGTGGTGCTGGAAGTCGACACGTTCGACGAGGCCATCGCCCTGGTCAACCGCAACCCCTTCGGTAACGGCACCGGCCTGTTTACCCAGAGTGGCGCCGCAGCGCGCAAGTTCCAGAACGAAATCGACGTCGGTCAGGTCGGTATCAACATTCCGATTCCGGTACCGGTTCCGTTCTTCAGCTTCACCGGTTCCCGCGGCTCCAAGCTCGGCGACCTGGGCCCGTACGGCAAGCAAGTGGTGCAGTTCTACACTCAGACCAAGACTGTCACCAGCCGCTGGTTTGATGATGACAGCGTCAACGACGGTGTGAACACCACCATCAGCCTGCGCTAAGGAGCTCATCATGCGTATTGCATTTATCGGTCTGGGCAACATGGGCGCGCCGATGGCGCGCAACCTGATCAAGGCCGGGCATCAACTGCAGCTGTTCGACCTGAACAAGACCGTACTGGCCGAGCTTGCCGAGCTCGGTGGGACGATCAGCAGTTCGCCGCGCGATGCCGCGCAGCACAGCGACATGGTCATCACTATGCTGCCAGCCGCCGCTCATGTGCGGGGTGTGTACCTGAACGAAGACGGTGTACTGGCCGGTGTTCGTGCCGGTACGCCAGTGGTCGACTGCAGCACGATTGATCCGCAGACCGCCCGTGATGTCTCGGCGGCCGCAGCGAAGCAGGGCGTGGACCTGGCCGATGCGCCGGTGTCCGGTGGCACCGGTGGTGCGGCGGCGGGCACCCTGACTTTCATGGTCGGCGCCAGCGATGAACTGTTCGCCACGCTGCAGCCAGTGCTGGCGCAGATGGGCCGCAACATTGTGCATTGCGGTGCGGTGGGCACCGGGCAGATCGCCAAGATCTGCAACAACCTGTTGCTGGGCATCTCGATGATTGGCGTGTCGGAAGCCATGGCCCTGGGCAATGCCCTGGGCATCGACACCAAAGTGCTGGCGGGCATCATCAACAGCTCCACCGGGCGTTGCTGGAGTTCGGACACCTACAACCCGTGGCCGGGCATCATCGAAACCGCTCCGGCCTCGCGAGGCTACACCGGCGGCTTTGGTGCCGAACTGATGCTCAAGGACCTGGGCCTGGCAACCGAGGCGGCGCGCCAGGCGCACCAGCCGGTAATCCTCGGTGCCGTGGCGCAACAGCTGTATCAGGCCATGAGCCTGCGCGGTGACGGCGGTAAAGATTTCTCGGCGATTGTCGAAGGCTATCGCAAGCCCGAGTAAAAGTGCATCGCCAGCAAGGCTGGCTCCTACAGGTACTGCGCACACTTGATTCTGTAGGAGCTGGCCTTGCCAGCGATGGGCTGCGCAGCAGCCCTGACGTCGTCAGGCAAAAACGAAGTATTTACGCACGGTCTCCACCACCTCCCAGGTGCCTTTCATCCCCGGTTCGATGACGAACACGTCACCCGCTTTCAGATGCACCGGCTGCTCACCTTCAGGGGTGATCACGCAGTAGCCGTCGAGGAAATGGCAGTACTCCCACTTCTCGTAATTCACTTCGAACTTGCCCGGGGTGCAGATCCAGGTGCCCATGATCTTGCTGCCATCCTCGGACAGGTAGGCATTGAGGTTCACCGTGTGCGGGTCGCCGCCAATGCGTTTCCACTTGGTCGCATTCAGCACGGGGGTAGGGCAGGTGTCGCGCAGAACGGTGATGAAGTCGGACATGTCAGCTCCAGATGATCTTATGAGAGGTCCGTCACCATAGGTCTGATCTAACCGGGGGAGTTGTCTGGGGTCGACGTCGAGCGCTCGATCTGCGCCTTACTCAGATATCGCGCCAATGGCTAGCCGAAGACGGGCTGAGCATTTCGATCAGTTGAATGTCGAAATCGCGCTCCAGGTAGTCCATGCGCTTTTCGAAGAACGCTTGCATGTGCGGCAGGGCCGAGTGCACGTTCAACGCGGCCTTGCTGGCCCAGATCTCGTAGAACACGAACAGGCTCGGATCTTCCTTGTCGCGCAGCATGTGGTACTCGATGCAGCCAGGTTCGGCGCGGCTTGGTTCGACATAGGCGCGGAACAGGGCTTCGAAGGCTTCGGCTTGTTCCGGGCGGGTTTTGGCTTTGAGAATGAAGCCGTAGGGTTCGCTCATGAGGTCGACCTCTGGTGGGGGAGGACCTGATTTTATTTCAATAATGTAGATGTGATTCGTGCTTTTCAGTCAAAAGTATTTTGTCTGGCCGACGGTTTTTCCAGCCTTGTGCATCCCCTAATCTGCCGCCATCCAAATTCAACCGATCCCAAGCCGCCACAGACAGCGCAGCGGATCGAACGACAGATGAGGCAAGTGATGAAAAAAGTCCTGTTGCTCAATGGCGGTAAAAAATTCGCCCACTCCGATGGCCGCCTGAACGAGACCCTGCACGAGGCCGCCCTGGCATTTCTCGACCGCGCCGGTTTCGACATCAAGACCACCTACATCGACGGCGGTTACGACAACGCTGAAGAAGTGCAGAAGTTCCTCTGGGCCGACGTGATCATCTATCAGATGCCAGGCTGGTGGATGGGCGCTCCGTGGACGGTCAAGCAGTACCTGGATGAAGTCTTCACCGCCGGTCACGGCAGCCTTTACGCCAATGACGGGCGCACACGTTCCGATGCTTCACAGAAGTACGGCAGCGGCGGTCTGATCCACGGCAAGCAATACATGCTGTCGCTGACCTGGAACGCGCCGCAGCAGGCGTTTGATGACCCGAGCGATTTCTTCGAAGGCAAAGGTGTGGATGCGGTGTACTTCCCGTTCCACAAGGCCAACCAGTTCCTCGGCATGAGCGGTTTGCCCACCTACCTGGCGGTGGATGTGATGAAGCGCCCGAACGTCGAAGCCGCAGTGGCTGCCTACGAGCAACACCTGGCCCGGGTTTTACAGACTCAGGCCTGATGAAACCTTGCGCTGGCCGCGCCAAGCGGCTATCTATCACGGCTGTTGCTCACCCCGGGGTACAGTCGTGAAAGCCAGGTCCGATGAATTGCAGGTGTTCGTCTCGGTGATCGAGTGCGGCTCGATTTCCGCAGCCGCCGAACAGGGCGGGCAGACGCCTTCGGCGATCAGCCGGACCTTGTCGCGTCTGGAGGCCAAGCTCGGTACGACGCTGATCAACCGTACGACCCGGCGCATGGACCTGACCGAAGAAGGACGATTCTTTTTCGAACGGGCCAAGTTGATCTTGCAGCAGATGGATGAGCTTGAAGAGCACCTGTCGGTACATCACCAGACGCCTTCCGGGCGCCTGCGCATCAACGCCGCCTTGCCGTTCATGCTGCATGCCATCGTGCCCTGGGTCGGCGAGTTTCGTGCGTTGTATCCGCAGATCCAGCTTGAGCTCAACACCAGTGACCTGATCATTGATCTGATCGAGCAGAGCACCGATGTCGCCATCCGCATCGGCGAGCTGGCTGACTCCAGTCTGCATGCCCGTTCCCTCGGCTGCAGTCCATTGAGTGTGCTGGCCAGTCCTGAGTACCTGGCGCGCCATGGCACACCGGAACGAGTTGAAGACTTGCAGGCGCATTCGCTGCTCGGTTTTACCCAGACCGAAACCCTCAACCATTGGCCGTTGCGTCATGTCGAGGGTGATCGCTTGCTGATCAGCCCGAGTCTGTCGGCTTCCAGCGGTGAAACCTTGCGCGAGCTGGCCCTGGCTGGTGAGGGCATCGCCTGCCTGTCGCACTTCATGACCCATGAAGATATACGCACCGGTCGTTTGCAGGTGGTTTTGCCAGAGCACAACAGTGGCTATCGCCAACCAATCAACGCGGTGTACTACCGCAACTCGCAGCTGGCCCTGCGCATTCAGTGCTTCCTCGATTTCATCCAGCACAAACTGGCGATCTACGCCTGCTGATCGCTCCCAGTACGACAAAACCTTCCTGGGAGCGGCGATTTTTCCTGTGGTGTTTGATTAGTTTTCTGACATCAGCCTTAATGGCTGTTCAACGAAAACAACACCAAGGAAGCTCTCATGCGCGTTGTGATGTTCCGAACCCTGGGCCTGAGTGCCGCGATACTCGCCAGTTCATCGGCTTACGCTGTGACGTTGGAAGGTGGCGCGGTGGCCGCACCCGATCAATATGGTGCACAGGTGGCCGCAGAAGTTCTCAAGAAAGGCGGTAACGCGGTAGACGCCGCTGTCGCCACCGCCTTCACCCTGGCTGTGACCTACCCCGAAGCTGGCAACATCGGCGGCGGCGGTTTCATGACCTTGTACATGGACGGCAAACCCTACTTCCTCGACTACCGCGAAGTGGCGCCCAAGGCTGCCAGCCGCAACATGTACCTGGATGAAAAGGGCGAGATCATCGAGAACCTGAGCCTGGTCGGTGCCCGCGCCGCGGGTGTGCCGGGTACGGTGATGGGCTTGTGGGAGGCGCATCAGAAGTTTGGCAAACTGCCTTGGGCTGAGTTGATCACCCCGGCAGTGGGCTATGCCAGGAACGGTTTCAAGATCGCAGCCAAGCAGTATCAGTACCGCGAAGATGCTCTGGGCCTGTTCAAGGACAGCACCAATTTCAACGACTACTTCGGTAGCATGAAAGTCGGCGAGACCTTCAAGCAGCCTGAGCTGGCGCAGACCCTGGAGCGCATTGCCGACAAAGGCGTCAGCGAGTTCTACCAGGGCAAGACCGCCGACCTGCTGGTCGCGCAGATGCAGGCTGACAAGGGCCTGATCAGCAAAGACGACCTCAAGGATTACAAAGCGCTATGGCGTGAGCCGATGGGTATCGAGTGGCGCGGCAATATGGTCTACACCGCGCCGCTGCCAAGCTCTGGCGGGGTCGCCCTGGCGCAACTGTTGGGCATCAAGGAAAACCGTGCGGCCGACTTCAAGGGGGTCGAGCTGAACTCGGCGCGCTATATTCACCTGCTGGCGGAAATCGAGAAGCGAGTGTTCGCTGACCGTGCTGACTACCTGGGCGACCCGAATTTTTCCAAGGTGCCGGTGGATAAGTTGATCGCCAAAGACTACATCGCCAAGCGTGCCCAAGAGGTCAATCCGAGCGCCATCTCAGAAACAGAGAAAGTCCGTCCGGGCCTGGAGCCACATCAGACCACGCACTTCTCCATCGTCGACAGACAGGGTAACGCGGTCAGCAATACCTATACCCTGAACTGGGATTACGGCAGTGGGGTAGTGGTTAAAGGCGCAGGCTTCCTGCTCAACGACGAGATGGACGACTTCAGCTCCAAGCCGGGTGTGGCCAATGCCTTCGGCGTAGTCGGCGGCGACGCCAACGCCATTGAGCCGGGCAAGCGCATGCTCTCGTCCATGGCGCCGACTTTGGTGACCCGTGATGGCCAGGTCACTCTGGTGCTGGGTACACCGGGTGGTTCGCGGATCTTCACTTCGATCTTCCAGGTGCTGAACAACCTGTATGACTACAACCTGCCGCTGGAGAAAGCCGTGGCGGCGCAGCGCGTGCATCACCAGTTGCTGCCTAAGGACACCATCTACTTTGACGCTTATGCACCATTGACCGGCAAGGTGGCGGAGGAGCTGAAGAAGATGGGTTACACCCTGGAAGATCAGGGTTGGGAGATGGGCGATATCCAGGCGATCCGGGTTAACGGTACGGCGCTGGAGACCGCTTCTGATCCGCGTGGGCGGGGTGTTGGGCACATCGTTAAGTAAGTGCTGAACTGATCGCGGGGCAAGCCCGCTCCCACAGTGGGAGCGGGCTTGCCCCGCGATGCTTTTAGACGCGGAAGTGGCTGACCATGGTCTGCAACTGATTACCCAAACGCGCCAGTTCAACACTGGACGCTGCGGTTTCATCACTGGCCGCCGCCGTCTGTTCCGACACATCGCGCACGTTGATGATGCTGCGGCTGATCTGCTCGGCCACCGCACTTTGCTGTTCGGCTGCCGCGGCGATCTGCTGGTTCATCGACTGAATGTTCGACACCGTGCGAGTGATGCTTTCCAGCGAGGCACCGGCCTTGCGGGTCAGTTCGACGCTGCTGTCGGTCAGGTTGCGGCTGCCGAGCATTACATTGGCCACTTGCTGAGTACCGCTCTGCAGGCCGGCGACCAGCTCTTCGATCTCTTCGGTGGACTTCTGCGTGCGCTGGGCCAGGCCGCGAACTTCGTCAGCAACCACGGCAAAACCACGTCCGGCTTCACCGGCACGAGCGGCTTCGATGGCGGCGTTGAGCGCTAGCAGGTTGGTCTGTTCGGCCACCGACTTGATCACGTCCATGACGCTACCGATCTTCTGGCTTTCCTGCTGCAGTAGGCCCATGGCTTCGGTGGAGCGGTGCACTTCTTCGGCCAGGCGTTCGATCTGGCTGATCGCCTCGGCAACTACCTGATCACCGGCACGCGCTTGCGCATCGGCGTCGGTGGCGGCAGACGAAGCATGTTCGGCGTTACGCGCAACTTCCTGCACGGTGGCGGCCATTTCGTGCATGGCGGTGGCGACCTGATCGGTCTCGACTTTCTGGCTGTTGACCCCGGCGCTGGTTTCCTCGGTCACGGCCGACAACTCTTCGGCAGCGCTGGCGATCTGGGTGACGCCATCGCGGATGCCGCTGATCAGGTCACGCAGGGTCGAGCCCATACGCTGAATGCCTTGTTGCAACACGCCCAGTTCGTCGCGACGGGTAACGCGCAGGTTGTGGGTGAGGTCGCCGGCGGCGATTTTTTCCACCACGGCCAGGGTTTCGCGCAGTGGCCGGGTGATCTGGCGGGTGATGATCACGGCGGCCAGCACGCCGACCAGCAAGGCCAGCAGGGTCGCGGTGAGCTGCAGGGTTCGGGCCTGGGCACTTTCGCTGTCACGGCGTTCGAGCTGGATCTTGTACAGCGCATCGCTGATTTTGACGATGGTGGCGCCTTGTACGGTCATTTCCTGGCGAGCGACGGCAACATCGGCGGTGGCATCGCGGAACAGACGCACGGCATCACGGTAGGCCAGCACTGCGCTTTCGAACTGCTGGATGCGTGCGGCTTCGTTCGGCATCTGGCGGTTCAGGCTGGTAATCTCGGCCAGGGCACTATCGAGCTGACGCAGTGCCAGCTGTTCGGTTTCGCTGCTGATGTCAGCAATGTAGCTGCGCACGGCCAGGCGTACCTGGAACAGCTGTTCCTTGGCCTGGGTGATGGTACGGAATTGCTCCAGGCGGCTGCTGTCACCTTCAGACAGGGCAAGAATATCGCGGTTGATCGCCTCGATCAGCTCGATGGCGCGCGAAGCGGCCAGGGTCATGGCATCCCGCGCGGCAAGACTGCTTTTGTAGCCGGCACGCATCTTGTTGATCGAGACCTGATACTCGCTGATGGTCTGGCCCAGTTCCTGAAGCAACTTGACGTTTTCCGGGCTCTTGAAGCTTTTCAGCAGTTTTTGCTGCTGTTCACTGAAGGCATTCAACTTGACCTGGACATTGCCCGCGGCGGCATCGTCGCCGTTGGTCAGCATGTACTGCAGGCGGGTGATGCGCAGGTTGGTCAGGTCACTGTTGAGCTGGGTGATGTCGCTCATCCAGTTGCTGCGGTCGATCAGCCCACCCATGCTGTTCCAGCCGGTCAGGGCCAGCAGGCTGGTGAGCAGCAGCACCAGGCCGAAGCCCAGGCCGAGTTTCAGGTTGACACTGATGTTGGCAAACCAGCTATTCATGCAATCCCTCCAGGAACGTTGTGCTTCTTGATCCATATCGCTGGAAGGTTGTTGTTGTTTTTGATGGCCAGCCGATCATCTGAGCAGGGTTTATCGGCGGCTTGCGCCGGAGCTGAAACGCTTTTTCAGCAAAAATGCTCAGTGGTCGTAACCGGATTTGTCCGCAGCAGTCGGCAAGGGCTGCTGCGGATCAGTGGTGAAGGGTTATAGCGAGCGGACGGTGAAGGTATCGCACTGATTGATGTCGCCCTTGGCAAAGCCGGTCTTGAACCAGCGCACACGCTGCTGCGAGGTGCCGTGGGTGAACGAGTCCGGTACCACTCGACCCTGGCCCTGCTGTTGCAGGCGGTCGTCGCCAATGGCATTGGCGGCGTTCAGGGCTTCTTCGATGTCGCCGGGTTCGAGCCAGTTCAGGCGCTGTTGAGCCTGGTACGCCCAGACGCCGGCCAGGCAATCGGCTTGCAGTTCCTGACGCACCAGCAGGCCATTATCGCCTTCCATCCGCTCACCCCGCTGACGCGCAGCCTGGACCTTGGCCGACACGCCCAGCAGGGTCTGCACATGGTGACCGACTTCGTGAGCGATGACGTAGGCTTGAGCGAAATCGCCGGCAGCCGCGAAGCGCTGCTCCATCTCGCGGAAGAAGCTCATGTCCAGGTAGACCTTCTGGTCAGCGGGGCAATAAAACGGCCCGACTGCCGAGGAGGCAAAGCCGCAGGCCGAGTTGATCTGGCCGCTGAACAGGGTCAGGGTCGGGTCTTTATACTGGCGCCCGGCCTGGGCGAAGATCGCCCGCCAGGTGTCTTCGGTGTCGCCGAGGATCGAGGCGACGAATTCGGCCTGCTCATCATTGGCGGGCGGGGCCTTGCCGGTACCGGTGCTGACCGGTGCACTCTGTTGGCCCATCTGCCCGGTTAATTGCCCAAGGATCTGCAAAGGGTCCTGGCCGGTCATCCAGCCGATGCCGACGATCAACAGAATCGCACCGATGCTCAGGCCCTTGCCACCGCCGAAGCGCATGCCGCCACCACCCTCGCCACGGGCATCGACCACATTGTCGCTACGCCTGCCTTTTCGCCATTGCATGAGTGCTCTCCGAGCTTGGAAACATGAGCTCAAAGATTAGTTCACTGAGCGTCGCAATGTCAGATCCCTGGTAGTTGCATAACCATTTGGTTATGTTTGCCTGGGTTATTTTCAATGTTCTCCAGAACGTACATGCCGGAAACTGCAAGCTCGCCTGCCACGTCCAGGCGCTCCAATAATTCCAAGACAGGAGAACGGCATGTCTGCGCAAGACAATAGTCGCTTCGCTATCCGTGATCGCAACTGGCACCCGAAGGCCCTTACTCCGGATTACAAAACCTCCATTGCCCGTTCGCCGCGTCAGGCGCTGGTGAGTATTCCGCAGTCGATCAGCGAAAGCACTGGACCGGACTTTTCTCACTTGAGGTTCGGCCAGCATGACCATGACCTGCTGCTCAACTTCAACAACGGCGGGCTGCCCATCGGCGAGCGGATCATTGTTGCTGGCCGCGTCTGCGACCAGTACGGCAAACCGATCCCGCATACCTTGGTTGAAATCTGGCAGGCCAACGCCGGTGGCCGTTATCGTCACAAGAACGACCGCTACCTGGCGCCGCTGGACCCCAACTTCGGAGGCGTCGGCCGCGCCTTGACCGACAGCGAGGGTTACTACAGCTTCCGTACCATCAAGCCGGGCCCATACCCTTGGCGCAATGGCCCCAACGACTGGCGCCCGGCGCATATCCATGTGTCGATCAGCGGTCCGTCGATTGCCACCCGCTTGATCACCCAGCTGTATTTCGAAGGTGATCCGTTGATCCCGATGTGCCCGATCGTCAAGTCGATTGCCAACCCTGAGGCAGTGCAGAGCCTGATCGCACGGCTGGACATGAGCAACGCCAACCCGATGGATTGTCTGGCCTACCGCTTCGACATCGTCCTGCGCGGCCAGCGCAAAACCCACTTCGAAAACTGCTGAGGAGGTGACCATGCCCATTCAATTGCTGCCGGAAACCCCTTCGCAGACTGCCGGACCGTATGTGCACATCGGCTTGGCCCTGGAGGCCGCCGGCAATCCGACCCGCGACCAGGAGATCTGGAACCACATGGCCCGGGCCGATGCGCCGGGTGAACATATCCTGGTGTTCGGCAACGTTTATGACGGTAACGGTCATCTGGTCAGGGATTCGTTCCTTGAGTTCTGGCAGGCCGACCACAACGGTCAGTACCAAGGCGATTTCAACCTGGAGCGACCGTTCAACAGCTTCGGTCGTACTGCCACCACGTTCGATGGGGGTGAGTGGACCCTGCACACCGTCAAGCCAGGTGTGGTGCGCAATGCTGCGGGTGTGCCGATGGCGCCGCACATCAACGTCAGCCTGTTTGCCCGGGGGATCAACATCCATCTGCAGACGCGTCTGTACTTCGATGATGAGGCCCAGGCCAACACCCAGTGTCCGGTGCTTAATTTGATTGAGCAGCCGCAGCGGCGCGAGACCCTGGTGGCGACCCGCTGTGAGGTGGATGGCAAGTTGGCGTATCGCTTTGACATCCGCATTCAGGGTGAGGGTGAGACGGTGTTCTTCGATTTCTGATTTTTGCTGGCGCTATCGCGGGGCAAGCTCGCTCCCACAGGGTATTGATGTGGGAGAGGGCTTGCCCCGCGATCATTCGTATTCAGTAACCCCGGCAATATGCCGCCCGGCGATGTAGCCAAACGTCGCCGCAGGCCCCAGATTGATTCCGCCCGCCGGGTAATGCCCGGCCATGATGCTGGCCATGTCGGTTCCCACTGCATACAACCCGGCGATGGGCTGGCGCTGGCTGTCCAGAACCTGGGCATGCTGGTTGGTCCGCAACCCTGCGAAGGTAGCAAAACACCCCGGCTCGACTTTCACCGCATAAAACGGCCCTTGCTCGATCGGTGCCACGCACGGGTTCGGTGTGTGCTGGGCGTCGCCCTGTTTGCGGTTGTACGGCGTCGAGCCGCGACCGAACGCCGGGTCTTCACCCAGGCGGGCATGGCGGTTGTACTCATTCACGGTATCGCGCAAACCTTGTGGGTCGATGCCACAGGCGCGCGCCAGGGCTTCGATGGTCCTGGCGCTTTTCAGGTAGCCCGAGGCGATAAATGGCTGTAGCGGCAGCGGAAAGGGGCGGGACATGCCGAGGCCATAGCGGCGCTGAAAGGCGTGGCTGCAAATCAGCCAGGATTCGACTTTGTCACCGGGCGCTTGGGCGACCATGGCGCTGACATAGTCGTAGTAGCCATCGGCTTCGTTGACAAAGCGTTTGCCGTTGGCCAGTACGCCGATGATGCCAGGCTTGCCGCGCTCGATGATATGCGGGAAATGGCCTACTGTGCCGTCCTTGTGTGGTACCCGTGAAACCGGCGCCCAGGCTACCGGGCTGTGCAGGTCGTCGGCGACCTGGCCGCCGACACTTTCACCCAGGCGCAGACCGTCACCGTTGGCACCCAGGGGCGGCAAGGCCAGATGTTCATGGCCGCTGGGCGTGCGTGGGAACAGGGCCTTGCGCCGTTCGATGTCATTGGCAAAACCGCCGGCGGCGAGGACTACGGCCTTGCGTGCATGAATGCTGACAGGGCCGCGTGCGGTGTCGATCACCGCACCGCAGACACGATCCTGCTGGTGAAGCAGTCGTTTTGCCGGCGCCGACTCCCAGAGCAACACCCCCAGATCTTCCGCCGATCTGGCCAACCGTGCGATGAGGGCGACGCCGTTGACCAGCTGCATGGCCCGGCCGTGCAGGGCGAGGTCGAGCAGATGGCGGCTGAAGCGCTTGCTGACGTGCAGCAGCGAGCGCCACGAGCGGGTCAGGGTCAGGAAGGCGCCCAGATCCTTGCCAGCCATGATCGGCATGCCCATGAAGGAAGTCTCGCGCATGGTTTTGCGCAGGCGCTTGAGCAGTTTGCCGACCTTGCGTCCGTCATAGGGCGCGGCGATCACCGAACGCCCACCTGTACCGGCGCCTGGCGAATTGCCGTGGATGTCGGCAATGCTGTTGCCGTCGGCGAATTGCAGCGCCGTATGCCGTTCGAAGAACGACACCATGTTCGGTGCCGCTTCAAGAAAAGCGTCGATCATCTGTGCATCGAATCGCTCGCCCAGTTCGTGTTCGAGGTAGGTGCGCGGCTGGGCACGCTTTTCGATGATGCCGGCGCGTTGTGCCAGCGGGTTGCATGGCACCCACATCCAGCCGCCGGACCAGGCCGTAGCGCCACCGAATACCGGATCCTTTTCGACCACAATGACTTTCTGACCATGCCAGGCGGCGGTTACCGCTGCAGATAAACCGGCAGCGCCGGAGCCGATGACCAGTACATCGCAATCCACGCAGGAAGGGGTGGGGGTATCGACAGCCATGGGCAGTGTCTCCTCGAACAGTGAATTTTGTTATATTCTGGAACAAGATTCCATATTCTATGGTTCGAGGCGCTGCCCGGCCAAGCAGCCAGGCAACAAAGTGGGCGAAGATCGGACAGTGTTTTGCGCTTTGCCTCGCGCTCTTTAGAATCGGCAAAATTTTCAGGGACCATGACCATGGCCGGCAGTCAGATCGAACGTGCGTTCAGCCTTCTCGAACGCCTCACCAGCGAACCCCGCGGCCTGCCTCTGCAGACCCTGGCCGAAGAGCTGGATATCCCCAAGAGCGCCACCCACCGCATGCTTGCTGAGCTGGTGCGCCTGGGTTATGTGCGGCAGAACCTGGAGAGCAGTCGCTATCACCTGAGTACTCGCCTGGTGGCCATGGGCTTTCGCTACCTGGCCAGCAGCGGCGCCGATATCGTTCAGCCGATTCTCGACCAACTGGCGCAACAGACTGGTGAGCTGGTGCGCCTGGGGGTGATCGACGGCGACCGCCAGACCTGGATTGCCAAAGCCCAGGGCGCCCGTTCGGGCTTGCGTTACGACCCGGATATGGGCCGCGATGCACCGCTGTTCTACACCGCTTCCGGGCATGCCTGGCTGTCCAGCCTGAGCGATGCCCAGGCCCTGGTGCTGGTGGAACGCCAGGGCATTGCCCGGCGTGAGGACTTCGGCCCTAATGCGCCGGCCTCTAACGCCGAACTGCTTGAACGCCTGCGCCTGGCGCGTGAGCACGGCTATGCCTGGGTGGTGGAAAGCTCGGCGGTGGGCACTTCGGCGCTGGCGGCGGTGGTGCGTCACCCGCTCGATGGCCATGCAGTGGGTGTGCTCAGCGTTGCCGGCCCCAGTGCACGGATGAGCGAGGCGCGCATGCACGAGCTGGCGCCGGTGTTGTTGGCGGCAGCGGCGGAGTTGTCGGCGGCGAGTCCGGCGTCTGAGTTGTTTGTTTAAAAAAGCATTGCGCTAAAAGTGGAACATGGTTCTAAATATTGTAATTCCACTTTCCGAGATCACAAACGATGACGCAACGCGTGATGTCCCTCGCCGCCCTGACGGTACTTGAGCTGTCGCCTGTGGAAATGGTCGAAGTCGCCGCCCGCGCCGGCTACAGCCATGTCGGCCTGCGTCTGGAACCGGCCACGCCCGAGGAGCATCACTTCCCGCTGGTAGCGGATGCCGGGCTACGCCGCCAGACTGCCGCACGCCTGCGCGACAACGGCATCAAGGTGCTGGACGTGGAGATCCTGCGGCTCAAACCCGAGACCCGTGTCGCCGATTTTGAGGCCTTGCTGGCCGTTGGCGCCGAGTTCGGTGCCAGTGAACTGCTGGTGGCCGGCAATGACCCCGATGAATCACGCCTGACGGCGCATTTTGCCGAGCTGTGCGATCTGGCTGGGCATTACGGCCTGCACCCGCACCTGGAGTTCATGCCCTGGACCGATGCCAAGAACCTCACCCAGGCGCTGCGCATTGTCGAGCACGCCGGACGTGACAACGGCTGCGTACTGATCGACGCTTTCCATTTCGACCGCTCGGCCTCGTCGCTGGATGAGCTGCGCCAGGTTGCATCTTCGCGTCTGCGTTATGCTCAGCTGTGCGATGTAGCGGGAGCGCGCCCAGACGACATGGCCGAGATCCTGCGTCAGGCGCGTAATGAGCGGCGCTTTCCCGGTGACGGTGATTGCGATCTGACCGGGCTGCTGGGCAGTCTGCCCGCGTCGATACCCTTGAGCCTGGAGATTCCCACTCGGCAGTTGTACGAACAGGGTGTTAGCGCCCTGCAACGGGCACAAATGGCCCTGGACAAGACCCGTCAGCTGCTCCTGCAGCGCTAACCTGCGAGCCGATCACATGCCGCGTGCTACCTCACTCAACGATACCAGCCAGCCCCTACGGGGCATTTTGCTGGTGGTGTTGGCGACCTTCCTGTTTGCCAGCCATGACGCCCTGTCCAAGTACCTGGCCGGTTTCTATCCGATCCTCTGGGTGGTCTGGGCCCGCTATCTGGTGCACACCTTGCTGATGATGGCGATCTTCCTGCCGCAGTCCGGGTTGCGTGTGCTACGCACGCGGCGACCGGGGCTGCAGGCTTTGCGCGCATTGTGTTTGCTTGGCACCAGTCTGCTGTTTACCACCGCTTTGCAGTACATCCCGCTTGCCGAAGCGACCGCGGTCAACTTCCTCGCGCCTTTGCTGGTGACGGCGTTGTCCTTGCCGTTGTTGGGCGAAAAGGTGACCCGTGGCCAGTGGGTGGCAGTGCTGGTGAGTTTCGTCGGGGTGACGGTGATCATCCACCCCGGTGGCGCACTGTTCACCCCGGCAGTACTGCTGCCTTTCGGTTCGGCACTGTGTTTCTGTTTCTACCAGTTGCTGACCCGCAAGCTCAGCGGAATCGACAGCCCGACCACCAGCAACTTCTTTACCGGGGTGCTCAATACGCTGGTGATGAGTGCCATCGTGCCGATGTTTTGGCAAACGCCGAGCCTGCTCCACGGATTGATGGCGGTGGCGCTCGGCACCTGCGGGATGACCGCGCACCTGTTTCTGACCCAGGCCTTTCGCCACGCGCCACCGGCCATGCTGGCGCCGTTCAGTTACTGTCAGATCGTGTTCGCCGGGATACTCGGCCTGGTGCTGTTCGGACACAGCCCGGACATGGCCGGGCTGGTCGGTATCGCGCTGATCTGCCTCAGCGGGCTGGGCGCTGCCTGGTTGCAGCGCAAACCCTAGGCTTCGACCTTAGGCACCTTGCGTGGGGCCATCAGGTACATCCAGATCAAGGCAATGAAGTACATGGCCGGGATCATGGTGAACAGCAAGGTGTAGTTGTTGTTGGTGGTGGTCAGGATGTAGCCCACCAACTGGGTCATGAACATCCCGCCGATGGCGGCGCACATGCCACCGAAGCCGAACACCGTACTCATCATGTGCTTGGGCGTGTAGTCCATCACCAGGCTCCAGATATTCGCGGTCCAGGCCTGGTGCGCGGCGATTGCCAGGGAAATGGCCAGTACCGCAACCCACAAGCTGCTGGCGCCTGCGGCGAAGATCACACCGATGATGGTGAGCGCAAACAGCAGCATCGACAGCAAGCGAGCCTTGACCGGCGCCATACCACGGCCAATCAGGTACGACGAGAGGATACCGCCGCCGACGCTGCCGAAATCGGCGCTGATGTAGATGACGATCAGCGGAATACCCATCTGCGTCACGCTGATGCCCAGGTTGTACTGCTGGTTGAGGAACGGCGGCAGCCAGTACAGGTAGAACCAGAACACCGGCGCGGTAATCGAGTAGGCCAGGGCGAAGGCCCAGGTGCCGCGCATGCGCAGGATGCGTGAAAAGGGCACGCGTGCTTGTTGCGGTTCGCTTTCGCTCTGCACGTAGGCCAGTTCTTCCTTGCTGACGCTTGGATGGTCTTCCGGGTTGAAGTACTTCAGGCCCCAGAACAGCACCCACACCAGGCCCAGTGCGGCCATGCCCATGAATGCGGCCTGCCAGCCCCAGACGGTGAGAATCAGCGGCAACAGCATCGGGGTGAACATCGCCCCGACGTTGGTCCCGGCATTGAAGATGCCGGTGGCTACCGCCCGTTCGCCAGCTGGGAACCACAGGCGGGTGGTCTTGACGCAGGCCGGGTAGTTGGCGGCTTCAGTCAGGCCGAGAATGAAGCGGCAGACCATGAAGCCCACCGCCGAGGTGGCCAGGCCGTGGGCACCGGTGGCCAGGCTCCAGAGCAGCACGGCGCAGAAGAACACGCGCTTGACGCCAATGCGGTCGATCAAACGGCCCTGGAGGACGAAGCCGATGGCGTAGCCAACCTGGAACCAGAAGTTGATGTTGGCGTAATCCATCGCCGTCCAGCTCATTTCCTTGGCCAGAATCGGCTGCATGACGCCCAGGGCGGCGCGGTCGATGTAGTTCAGGGTGGTGGCGAAGAACACTAGGGCAAGCATGACCCAACGGGTCTTGCCGACCGCCATGGCGCCACGGATCTTGTCGCCGATGCCGGCGTGCGGGGTGCTGGCCAGCGGCTGGGCCATGCGGGAGCTGTGCGAATGGATCATGGGAGGGTTACCCGTATTTTTATGTTTGTGGGTCAAGCCTTGGTCACGCAACGCTATGGACGCCGGGGTGCTCGGCTGTCGGTTGAAACGGCAGGGGTCGAGGCGCTTTTGGCTCGTCGAACATAACTGCCCGGTGTCGAAATGGTGCGCCTGTGGTCAAAAAAGGGTCAATTCGTTGAACGCTATTATGGGCGATAATCGAACACAAAACTAACCGGTTAGTACGTTTTTAATTGAGCGAAAAGTGTTCAGTGCCAATAATTGCAGCATCCGGGTTTTGCCTGCCCATCGGAGCCATAAAAAATGCAGCGTTCGATTGCCACCGTGTCCTTGAGCGGTACCTTGCCTGAAAAACTTGAAGCCATTGCCGCCGCAGGCTTTGACGGGGTTGAGATCTTCGAAAATGACTTGCTCTACTACGCCGGCAGCCCGCGGGAGATCCGCCAGCGCTGCGCCGACCTGGGCCTGGCAATCACCTTGTTTCAGCCGTTTCGTGACTTCGAAGGTTGCCGTCGTGAGCGTTTGGCGCGCAACCTGGACCGCGCCGAGCGCAAGTTCGACTTGATGCAGGAGCTGGGCACCGATCTGGTGCTGGTGTGCAGCAACGTCGCTGCCGATTCACTGGGCGAGCGCCAGGTGTTGGTCGACGACCTGCGTCTGCTGGCCGAACGTGCTGGAGCCCGCGATCTGCGCATCGGCTACGAGGCGCTGGCCTGGGGCCGACATGTGAACACCTGGCAGCAGGTCTGGGACATCGTCCAGACGGTAGACCACTCCAGTCTGGGGATGATTCTCGACAGTTTCCATACTTTGTCGCTCAAGGGCGACCCGAGTGCGATCGCCAAAGTCCCCGGCGACAAAATCTTCTTCGTGCAGATGGCCGATGCACCGCTGCTGGCGATGGATGTGCTGGAATGGAGCCGGCATTTTCGCTGCTTCCCGGGGCAGGGCGAGTTCGACCTGGCGGGCTTTCTGGCACCGATTCTGGCCAGCGGTTATCGCGGGCCGTTGTCGCTGGAAATCTTCAATGATGGTTTCCGCGCCGCGCCCCCGCGGGCCAATGCCGCCGACGGCCTGCGTTCGCTGCTATATCTGGAGGAGAAGACCCGTCAGCGCCTTGAACAGCAGGCCTGGCAAGCGCAGGACGACCTATTGTTCGCGCCACCGCCAGCCAGTGCCTACGACGGCATCGAGTTTCTTGAGTTTGCCGTTGACGACGCCCTTGGTGCCAAGCTGGGTACCTGGTTGGAGCGTCTGGGCTTCACCCGTGCCGGTACACACCGCTCGAAGAATGTCAGTTTGTTGCGCCAGGGGGATATCAACCTGATCCTCAACGCCGAGCCCTATTCGTTTGCCCACAACTTTTTCGAAAGCCACGGTCCGTCCTTGTGCGCCACGGCAATCCGGGTCAAGGACAGCGTTCAGGCCCTGGCCCGCGCCGTGGCCTTTCATGGCCAACCCTACCGCGGGCTGGTCGGGCCGAACGAGCGCGAACTGGCTGCGGTGCGTGCGCCAGATGGCAGTCTGATCTATCTGGTCGATCAGGACGCCGAAGGGCGGACCATCTACGATACCGATTTCAGCCTGGTGCAAAGCTCGGTTAACAGCCTGGGGCTCAAGCGCATTGATCACATGGCCCTGGCCTTGCCGGCCGATGGCCTGGACAGTTGGGCACTGTTCTACAAAAGCCTGCTGGATTTCACCGCCGATGACGAAGTGGTGTTGCCCGATCCCTATGGGCTGGTGAAGAGCCGGGCGCTGCGCAGCCGTTGCAGCTCGATTCGCCTGCCGTTGAATATCTCGGAAAACCGCAACACGGCCATTGCGCATGCCCTGTCGCATTATCGCGGCTCGGGTGTGCATCACATCGCCTTTGACTGCGACGACATCTTTGCCGCAGTCAAGCAAGCCAAGGAGGCTGGTGTGGCGTTGCTCGACATTCCGCTCAACTATTACGACGACCTGGCTGCGCGCTTCGATTTCGACGACGAGTTCCTCAGTGAACTGGCCTACTACAACGTGCTCTATGACCGCGACGCCCAAGGCGGCGAGCTGTTTCACGTGTACACCGAACCGTTCGAGGAGCGCTTTTTCTTCGAAGTCTTACAGCGGCGCAATGGCTACAGTGGCTACGGCGCAGCCAACGTCGCAGTGCGTCTGGCGGCCATGGCCAAGGCGCGCGCGGGTGCCCCGGCACAGGCCCGATTGTAGGGCAGGGGCCGGCAGGCTTTCTTCCTTACCCCCCGGAGCTCATAATCACCGGGTTAACCGTTGGCCACGAGTCCCGTATGACAACTACTCCAGCACTCTGCGCCGCCCCTGAATCAGTGGCGCGCAAGGGGCGCAAGAACAATCCGGAAAAGACCCGCGAGAACATTCTCCAGGCGGCAATCAGCGAGTTCGTTCAACAAGGGCTGGCCGGTGCCCGGGTAGATGCGATCGCCGAGCGCACGCACACCTCAAAGCGCATGATCTACTACTACTTCAACAGCAAGGAGCAGTTGTACGTCGAGGTGCTGGAGAAGCTCTACGGCGATATCCGCAACACCGAGAGCAGCCTGCACCTGGCTGAGCTGGAACCGCGTCAGGGCATTCGCCGGTTGGTGGAGTTCACCTTTGACCACCATGATCGCAACGTCGATTTCGTGCGTATCGTCTGCAACGAGAACATGCATCACGGCGAGTATGTGAAGCGCTCTGCGGTCATTCGTTCGATGAACAAGACCGTGCTCAATGCACTCGACGAGATCCTGCACCGTGGTGCTGCCGAGGGAGTGTTCCGCCAGGGCCTGGAGGCGCTGGACGTGCACCTTTTGATCAGTTCGTTCTGCTTTTATCGGGTGTCGAACCGCAACACCTTTGGCGAAATCTTCCAGGTTGATTTCGAGGATGCGGCGCTCAAGGCGCGTCATCGCGAGATGATTTGCGAGTCGGTATTGAGATTTTTGCAGGCTTGATCGATGGCTATCGCGGGCTTGCCCCGCGATGCTTTTTAGCTGCCCATGCTATTGAAGTGCTCGATCATCCGCGCCGCATCCGGCTGCAAGCCGCTGAACAACTCAAACGCCTTCACCGCCTGAAACACCGCCATGTTCGAGCCATCCAGGGTGCGACAGCCCAAGGCTCGGGCCTCGCGCAGCAGTTCGGTTTCCAGCGGGAAGTAGACGATCTCCGCCACCCACAGGTCAACCCTTAGCAGTGCCTTGGGCACCGGCATGCCCGGCAGTTTGGCCATGCCCATCGGCGTGGTGTTGACCAGGCCATCGGCTTCGCTCAGGGCGTTGGCCAGGTCATGCCCGACGCGGGCGCGGCTGTCGTCGAAATGCGCATTGAGGTTATCCACCAGCGCCTGAGCCCGAGCGACTTCGACATCGAATACCGTCAACTGCCCGACCCCTTCGGCCAGCAGCGCATGGGCCACCGCAGCCCCGGCGCCACCAGCGCCCATCTGTACCACCTGACGACGTGGCGCGTCGTTCAGGCCACGGCGAAAACCTTCGGCGAATCCCAGACAGTCGGTGTTGTGGCCGATACGCTTGCCGTCTTTGAGCACCACGGTATTGACGGCACCAATGCCTCGGGCCTCGGCGGAGAGTTCATCGAGCAACGGCAGGATTGCCTGTTTGCACGGGAAGGTGATGTTCAGGCCGGTGTAGCCCATGGCTTCGGCAGCGCTGAGCAGTTGCTCAAGGGCGCTGCTGTCGAGTTTCAACTGATCCAGATCGATCAACCGGTACAGGTAGTTAAGACCCTGGGCGTGGCCTTCGTGCTCATGCAGTGCCGGGGTGCGTGAGGCCTGGATACCTGCACCGATCAGGCCGGCTAGGATGCCAGGAGAGGGGGGCGGATTCATGGGAAAACTCCATTGTTGTTCTTGGGAAGAGGCTTTTGCTGAAAATGTACCGTTTGGTTAATTTGGTCAATCGATGAACGCGGTCGAGGGCGTTTTTCTGTGCGCTGATCGCACAGCCTGTGCTAAACCTGTTGATTGGCACCTGACCACGGAGGGAGACATGGCAACGCCGTTCAACGACTTGCAGTCACTGGGTGAAACCTGGCCGGGGCTGGCCAACCTGACCCAGTCGATCTTCGCTGCCCTCGGTGGTCAGGGCTTTCGCAACAGCTTCCGGCTGAATCGCTCGCAGGCGACCTGCCTGCTATTGATCGACGGCCTGGGCTGGAACCTGCTACAGGCACATGCCCGGCACGCGCCGTTCCTGGCTTCTTTGATGCAGGCGGATTCGCACTTTCGCGTGGGTTTTCCGGCGACCACCGCCACGAGCCTGGCCTCGGTGACCTCGGGGCTTGGTTGCGGCGCCCATGGCATTGTCGGCTGCAGCTTTGCCCTGGATCAGCAGACCGAGTTGTCGCCGTTGTCGTGGACCACTGCTGCGCTGCAAGCCCGAGCACAGCCAGGTGTGGCACCAGCGCCGGAATCGTTCATCGTGCCGCCCGATGCCTGGAGCCTAGCCAGCACGCAGGGCATTGCCATCAGCACGGTCATGCTCGGCCGCTATGCCAACTCGGCGTTCAGCCAGGCGATCTACAAGGCTGCACGGATACTCCCGGCCCCGGCCTATGACGCCTATCCGGAACTGATCAATACAGCGCTGGCGACTGACGAACCCGCTTTCTGTTTTGCCTATTTCGGCGATCTGGATTTTGCCGGGCACTTGTTCGGTCCGGGCTCTGAGGCCTGGATCAAGCAACTGGAAATTGCTGACCGGCTGGCTCAGGCCATCGCCCGCAAGTTACCGGAGCGGGTGCAAATGGTGATCATCGCCGACCACGGCATGCTGGCGCTGGACAACGAACAGGTGCGTGACTTCGACCTCGATCCGGTGTTGCAGGAGGGCGTGCACGCTATCGCAGGTGACATCCGTGCGCGCTATCTGTATGTCCCGACCCATCAGGACCGTGTGCACCAGCGTTGGCAGAATCATCTGGGCGAGCAGTACCGGGTGTTGTCCAAGGCCCAGGCCATTGCCGCAGGCTTGTTCGGCGATGTGTTGCTCAGCCAGGCCGAGGCGCGGATTGGCGACCTGATCGTGGTGCCGACTGGCGCGGGCGGGATCATTCGCAGTGAGGTGGAGACGCACGCCAGCCAGTGGCGCGGGCACCATGGGGCGTTGACGGATGAGGATCAGCGGGTGCCGTTGTTGATGTGTACGGGATCGCAGGGCTAGCCCTGCGATCCCGTACACCAACGACTCAACGGCGAACCAGCAACACCCCACTCTCCATATGATGGGTATACGGAAACTGGTCAAACAACGCACAGCGCTCGATGCGGTGTGTGTCGTGCAACTGAGCGATGTTCGCCGCCAGGGTTTCCGGGTTGCAGGAGATGTACAGGATGTTATCGAAGCGCCGGGTCAGCTCGCAGGTGTCCGGGTCCATGCCGGCACGCGGCGGGTCGACGAACACGCTGGCGAACTGGTAGCTCTTCAGGTCGATGCCTTCCAGACGGCGGAACGGGCGAACTTCATTAAGCGCCTCGGTCAGCTCTTCGGCGGACAACCGCACCAGGCGCACGTTATCCAGCGCATTGTCGTCGAGGTTGTGCAGAGCGGCGTTGACCGAGGTCTTGCTGATCTCGGTGGCCAGCACCTTGCGCACCCGGGTCGCCAGCGGCAGGGTGAAGTTGCCGTTGCCGCAGTACAGCTCGAGCAGGTCGTCCTGGCGCTCGCCGAGGGCCTCGTAGGCCCAGTTGAGCATCTTCTGGTTCACCGCGCCGTTTGGCTGGGTGAAGGCGCCTTCCGGTTGGCGATAGCGGAAGTTGCGTCCGGCGATCTGCAGTTCTTCAACCGCATAATCGCGACCGATCACCACACGTTTGCCCTTGGAACGGCCGATGATGCTGACATTCAGGTCTTTGGCCAGCTGCTGTGCGGCGGCCTCCCAGTGCTCGTCCAGGGGACGGTGGTAGCACAGGGTGATCATCGCGTCGCCGGCCAGGGTGGTGAGGAACTCGACCTGGAACAGCTTGACGCTCAGCGCCGAACTGGCCTGCCAGGCGGCCTTGAGCTGCGGCATCAGTTCATTGATGCGCAGGCTGGCGATCGGGAAGTCTTCGATCAGGATCGGCGTGTGCTTCTCGCCCGGAGCGAACATCGCATAGAAGCGTTGTTCGTTCTCGCGCCACAGGCGGAACTCGGCGCGCAGGCGATAGTGCTCGCGTGGTGAGTCGAATACCGCAGGTTCCGGGGCATCGAAAGGCGCCAGCAGCTCGCGCAGGCGCGCGGCCTTGGCGTCGAGCTGCCGGGTGTAGGTCGAAGGGTCGAAGACAGCACTCATGCGTTGAACCAGCCCAGTTTGATGACGAACAGGATCGAGAGGATCACCAGCGCCGAGTTCAGATCACGGCCACGGCCGGAGAGCAGCTTGATCGCGGTCCAGGTAATGAAACCGAAGGCGATACCGTTGGCGATCGAGTAGGTCAGCGGCATGGCCAGGGCGGTGACCACCACAGGCGCAGCTTCGGTAATGTCGTCCCAGTTTATTTCAGCCAGGCCCGAAGCCATCAAAACGGCGACGAACAACAGCGCAGGTGCAGTGGCGAAGGCCGGGACGCTACCGGCCAGCGGTGCGAAGAACAGTGCCAGCAGGAACAGGATGGCGACGACGATGGCAGTCAGGCCGGTGCGTCCGCCAGCACTCACGCCAGCAGCCGATTCGATGTAGCTGGTGGTGGTCGAGGTGCCCAGCAGCGAACCGGCCATGGCCGCAGTACTGTCAGCGATCAGGGCGCGGCCCATCTTCGGCATGTGACCGTCCTTGCGCATCAGGCCGGCACGTTTGGCGACGCCGATCAGGGTGCCGGAGTTGTCGAACAGGTCAACGAACAGGAAGGCAAAGATCACACTGATCAGACCGATATCCAGGGCACCCTTGATGTCCAGTTGCAGGAAGGTCGGGGCCAGCGAAGGCGGCATCGAAACCACGCCGTCGAATGGGGTGACGCCCAGGGCGATCGAGGCCACGGTCACCGCCAGGATGCCGATCAGTACCGCACCACGAACCTTCAGCGCTTCCAGGGCGACAATCAGCAAGAAACCCAGGGTGGCGAGGATCGGCGCCGGTTGCTTGAGGTCACCCAGGCCCACCAGGGTCGCCTGATTGTCGACGACGATACCGGCGTTGTGCAGGGCGATCAGCGCCAGGAACAGGCCGATACCGGCAGCAATGGCCGAACGCAGTGGCAGCGGAATGCTGTTGACGATCCACTCACGGATACGAAAGATCGACAGCAGGAAGAAACACACCGCCGAGATGAACACCGCACCCAGCGCTACCTGCCAGGTGTGGCCCATGTGTAGGACCACGGTGTAGGTGAAGAAGGCGTTCAGGCCCATACCCGGCGCCAGGGCGATCGGGTAGTTGGCGATCAGGCCCATGGTGGTCGAGCCGATGGCAGCGGCCAGACAGGTGGCAACGAACAGCGCGCCCTTGTCCATACCAGTTTCGCCGAGAATGCTCGGGTTGACGAACAGGATATAGGCCATGGCCAGGAAGGTGGTCACGCCCGCGAGAATTTCGGTGCGGACATTGGTGTCGTGTGCTTTTAGTTGAAACAGCCTTTCCAGCATGCCTGCTCCCCGTGGCGCACCCCGGCGCCGTGAATGTATCGACCCCATCAGCAAAGCACAGACCGTACCGGACGGCGTGTGGAACTTGATTGGGTCGGAAAAAAGCCGCGCATCATACCAGCATGCTTGGCTGGCAGTAATTAATGTCGCGATACACTGCAGATATCTGCAGTTTCTGCGCCGATTCCCCCACATCACCTTCATGCGAGCCAGCTGTGCAACTGATTGATTACCGCGCCCTGAGCCAAGTCCAGCGCGACCAACTCGTCGATATCCAGGTGCACCCCGAGCAACAGCGCTATTGCGGCGATATGGCCAGTGCGCTGTACATCCTGCTGAGTACTGAAAGCGATGACATGCGCGGCGTGGTGCTATTGCTCGATGCCAAGCCAAGGGCCTTTCTGTTGCTCCAGCGCGGGGCGTTCCTACCATCCTGGGCCGCGACCGATGCGGCCACGATCAATGCCTTGCAGGTGGATCGATGCCTACAGGGGCACGGGTTGGGACGATTTTGTATGCAGGCATTACCCGATCTGGTTCGCGCCTGCTGGCCGGATGTTCGTCGCCTGCAATTGTCGGTGGAACCGGACAATCACGCCGCTCTGGCGTTGTACCGAGGTACTGGCTGGATTGACAGCGGTGATGGCTACCGCGCCCGCAAGGGTTACGAGTGCCAACTGACCCTCATGCTGTAAGCGACTACGCTTTATCCATACCTTTGACGGAGTGCAGTGATGACCCACAGAGCCCTGATCGTAGTTGCTGAAGGCGTGGATGACCTGCAGAGCGTGACCCTGATCGACGTGTTGCGCCGCGCCGAAGTGGAAGTGGTAGTGGCCAGCATCGAAGGTCGACGCATGCTTACCTGTGCCCGTGGCACTCGCTTGACCGCCGACGGCATGTTGGTGGATCTGCTCGCCCAGCCATTCGACCTGATCGTGTTGCCGGGGGGCGAGAAAGGGGTGCAGCACATGGCGGTGCACCAACCGCTGACACAGCGGGTAAAGGATCAAGCCAAAGCCGGGAAGTTTTTTGCTGCGATTGCCGACGGGCCCTTGGCATTGCAGGCTTTCGGAGTGTTGCGTCAGCGGCGCATGACCTGTCACCCGGATGTCAGTCCGCGGCTATCCGGGTGCAGTTTCGTTGACCAGCCGGTGGTGGTGGATGGCAACTGCGTTACCGCCCAGAGTTCTGGCGCGGCGCTGGCGTTTGCATTGACGTTGGTGGAGCAGGTGGCGGGCAAGGCGGTTCGTAATCGGGTGGCAGGGCCGTTGCGGGTGTGACAATAAAGCGAGGGAGGGGGGGCGCAAAAAAGCGGTGGATGGGCTGACATCGTCGAAACAGAGCATCGGCGAGGTAAACAGCGGTGCAGATTGTCATGAGTTTGTAACGGCGAGCTACAGGGAGGCCGAGCATTACGCTGTTTTGTGCACTTTTTTGGGGCGCGCCAAACAGTGCACATCTGATCTGCGGCAATGAACCACACAACTGCGCGGGCCTTTCAGGGCTATCCTTTCACGCAGCCGTTGATCTGGATCAATAGTTTCATTTGCAACGGTGGGCCAGACGGCCGAACTCCCTGCGTTGTGAAGTTTCCAGAACAATTCCAACGAGCCACACCCGACTACCGTGGGGGCAGTTGGCGCCAAGGCCTATCGCCTGACGCCGGATTACCTGACAGAGGAAGCACTATGTTCGGATTAGAGGCCCTTGATCTCGCCCGAATTCAGTTCGCGTTTACCGTGTCTTTTCACATCCTGTTTCCGGCCATCACCATTGGTCTGGCGAGTTACCTGGCGGTGCTCGAAGGCTTGTGGCTCAAAACCAACAACAGTGTGTACCGTGACCTTTACCACTTCTGGTCGAAAATCTTCGCCGTCAACTTCGGCATGGGTGTGGTCTCCGGTCTGGTCATGGCGTATCAATTCGGCACCAACTGGAGCAAGTTCTCAGACTTTGCCGGCTCGATCACCGGCCCGCTTCTGACTTATGAAGTGCTTACCGCCTTCTTCCTTGAGGCCGGTTTCCTCGGCGTCATGCTGTTTGGCTGGAACCGTGTCGGTCGTGGCCTGCACTTCTTTGCCACCGTCATGGTGGCCATCGGTACGATCATTTCCACGTTCTGGATTCTTGCCTCCAACAGCTGGATGCAGACCCCGCAGGGTTACGAAATCGTCAATGGTGTAGTGGTCCCGGTGGACTGGTTCGCGGTGATCTTCAACCCGTCGTTCCCTTATCGCCTGCTGCACATGGCCACCGCGGCGTTCGTTGCCACGGCGTTCTTCGTGGGCGCTTCGGCGGCCTGGCACCTACTGCGTGGGCGTGACAATCCGGCCATCCGCAAAATGCTGTCGATGGCGATGTGGATGGCCCTGATCGTGGCGCCGATTCAGGCGATGATCGGTGACTTCCATGGTCTGAATACCCTCAAGCACCAGCCGGTGAAGATCGCGGCAATCGAGGGGCACTGGGAGAATGTCGGTGACGAGCCGACCCCGCTGATTCTCTTCGGCATCCCCGACATGGACGCCGAGACCACCCGCTTCAAACTGGAAATCCCGGCCCTGGGCAGCCTGATCCTGACCCACAGCCTGGACAAGCAAGTACCGGCGATGAAGGAGTTTCCGAAGGAAGATCGGCCTAACTCCACCGTGGTGTTCTGGTCGTTCCGCATCATGGTGGGTCTGGGCATGCTGATGATCTTCGTCGGCCTATGGAGCCTGTGGCTGCGCAAGCGCGACAAAATCTACAGTTCGCGACCGTTCCTCTACCTGACCTTGTGGATGGGCCCGTCCGGCCTGATCGCGATCCTCGCCGGCTGGTTCACTACCGAGGTCGGTCGTCAGCCCTGGGTGGTCTATGGCGTGATGCGTACTGCCGACGGTGTCTCGAACCACAGCTACACCCAGCTGGGCGTGACGCTGGTGATGTTCGTGGTGGTCTATTTCGCCCTGTTCGGTGCGGGGCTTGGCTACATGATGCGTCTGGTGCGCAAGGGGCCGAAAGCCGGCGAAGGTGAGGAGCCTATCACTGGCGGGCCTGGCCAGAAGCGTACGCCAGCACGACCGTTGTCGGCTGCCGATGACGATCACGATGATCGCGAGCACACCAGCCTGAACAAGGGGAACTGAGTCATGGGTATTGATCTTCCACTGATCTGGGCCGTGATCATTATCTTCGGCATCATGATGTACGTGGTCATGGATGGTTTCGACCTGGGGATTGGCATTCTCTTCCCCTTCGTCAAAGGCGAGCAGGACCGTGACGTGATGATGAACACCGTCGCGCCGGTCTGGGACGGTAACGAAACCTGGTTGGTACTCGGCGGTGCGGCGCTGTTCGGCGCCTTTCCGCTGGCCTACGCCGTGGTGCTGTCGGCACTTTACCTGCCATTGATGCTGATGCTGGTCGGCTTGATCTTCCGCGGTGTGGCGTTCGAGTTCCGCTTCAAGGCAACCGCCGAAAAGCGTCACCTCTGGGACAAGGCGTTTATCGGCGGTTCGCTGGCCGCGACCTTCTTCCAGGGCGTGGCCCTGGGCGCCTTCATCGAAGGCTTCAAGGTGGTCGACCGTAGCTATGCCGGCGGCGCCTTTGACTGGCTGAACCCGTTCAGTCTGTTCTGTGGGCTGGGGTTGATCGTTGCCTACGCCTTGCTCGGCTGCACCTGGCTGATCATGAAAACCGAAGGCAAGCTGCAGCTGCAGATGCATGACCTGGCGCGTCCTTTGGCCCTGGTACTGCTGGCTGTGACCGGTATCGTCAGTATCTGGACACCGCTGGCGCACCCGGAGATCGCTTCGCGCTGGTTCACCCTGCCTAACCTGTTCTGGTTCCTGCCGGTGCCGATCCTGGTGCTGGTGACCCTGTACGGTTTGCTTAAGGCAGTGGCACGCAATGCTCACTACACCCCGTTCCTGCTGACCCTGGCGTTGATCTTTCTTGGCTACAGTGGCCTTGGCATCAGCTTGTGGCCGAACATCATTCCACCGTCGGTTTCGATCTGGGCCGCTGCCGCACCACCGCAGAGTCAGGGCTTCATGCTGGTGGGGGCGCTGTTCATCATTCCGTTCATCCTCGGCTACACCTTCTGGAGCTACTACGTGTTCCGCGGCAAGGTGACCCACGAGGATGGCTACCACTAGGAGGGCCTGGCGATGACTGGCAAACACACCTTCGATGAAGAGAAAAAGCCGCTCTGGCAACGGCTGGGCTGGCTGGTGGTGATCTGGGCCGGCAGCGTGGTGGCCCTGGGGATCGTTGCCTGGTTGATGCGCATGTTTATGGCAGCAGCCGGTTTAAGCACCCACTAAAGCGCATTTCCCATCCCGCCTTGCGGCGGATTTACCACCCTTCGCAGTGTGAGCTGCGGAGGGTTTTTTTTGACTACTGCATCATTTACGCGCTTTGAGCACCACGAACTTAGGCGTCGCCGCCACCTGCTCAACGCCACGGAACAAGCGCGCCAGCTTGCTGTGGTAGCCCAGGTGCCGGTTGCCGACGATATACAGCGCGCCACCGACCACCAGCGCTTCGCGGGCCTGCTGGAACATGCGCCAGGCGAGGAAGTCGCCGACCACTTGCTGTTGGTGGAAGGGCGGGTTGCACAGCACGACGTCCAGAGACTGGGCCGGCTGGCCAGCCAGGCCATCGTCGGCGCGTACGCTGACTTCACGCTCCCCCAACGCCGCCTGCCAGTTTTCCAGCGCCGACTGGGTGGCCATGTAGGACTCGTCGACCAGGGTGTAGTGGGCTTGCGGGTTGCTCAAAGCGCTGACGATCGCCAACACGCCATTGCCACAACCCAGATCGGCGACCCGGGCTGACCCGAGGTCGTCAGGCAAGTGCGGCAGGAACGCGCGGGTGCCGATGTCCAGGCCTTCGCGGCAGAACACGTTGGCATGGTTGAGCAGTTCCAGGCGTGGCGCATCCAGTTGGTAGCGCGTTGGGTAGGGGGAGGTGAATGCGCCTTTGTCCTGCACCGTGGCAATCAGCAGGCGGGCTTTTTTCTGCGCCAGCGATGCCTGTACCGGGCCGATGTATTTTTCCAGCAGATCACCGGCAGCGCGTGGCAGGTGTTTGATCATCGCTCCGGCAATTACCTGGGCACCGGGTGCCAGATGAGCCTGCAAGCGGATCAGTTGCTCTTCGAGCAGGGCCAGGGTTTTCGGCACGCGCACCAGCACCCGGTCGAACGGGCCTTGCCAGTTGGCGCTGGCCGCAATGAACGGCAGTGCGTCGAAAGCCTGGCCATTGCGCACCAGGTTTTTCTCCAGCGCCAGGCGGGCCAGGTGCGAGTCGCCACTGCTGGTGACCGGCAGGTGGCGGCTCAGGCTGATGGCCAAGGCCCCGAAGCTGTCATTGAGAACCAGCACGCGGGTGGCGGGATCTGGCGTCTGTTCGGCCAAGTGTGTCAGCAGGTACTCGTCGGCAGCGTCGAAGGCTTGCAAGGGATCATTGGCTTGCTCGGGTTGGCGAAGCAGATCGAGTTTGGCGAAGGGGCTGGTCAACAAGGGCATGGCTTAAGGCTCTGAGGCAAGGTCACGCGGCGCAGTTGGCTGCGTTTTACAGGGGTATGATTCTACAGGGCTTTGACTGGCAAGGGTTCACCTCAACAGACCGTTCACGGCAGCAATCGCAATGGCGCCGGCTTTGTTGCTGGTGTTCAGCTTGGTGATGATACTGCGGATATGGAAGTTTATCGTGCTTTGCGACAGGGTGAGGATGCGGGCGCATTCGGCGGCGGTTTTGCCGGCTGCAGACCACTTCAGTACTTCGGTTTCACGGGCGCTAAGATGGAAGGAAGGAGTGGGTCGGGTTGATTGTCGATTCAGCACCAGCGTGTGCATCAGGTTGCATAGCCAGATAGTTTGCCCGGCCGTATTGTAGAACTCATTGGTATCGACCGGTGTACTGCTGCGGACCACGCTCAAGATGCTCTCGTTTTGATGCGGGTCGTGTGCTGATTGACTCCAGCCGTACCGTAGCCCGTGCAATCGGGCCTGCTCCCAGTATTCGGGAGTTTGTCGAAAGGCGTCATCGTCCCAGAGAATGGGCAGCAACGAAGTATGGCAATGGGCAACGATCGGGTCGATGTCTACATAGTTGCAGCGTTGATAGTGCTCGTTCCAGGCTGCGGGAAAGTTGTTGTAGGTTCTGGGTTGCGAGTCCAGGGCGGTGTGGGCGGTGAATGAAAAATATTCCATACCCAGTTGCTGTGCCAAGGACGCTGCCACGTCAGACATCTGCTGTTCATTTGTTGCACTTAGCAGTTGTTGCAACTGCTTTTCCTTCCAATGGTGCATGGCAACAGCCTCCTGCTGAATGGATCCAAATTTTGGCGTTTTGAAAAATCAGTGTAGGAAATACCCGACTCTGCTGCTGAGTTTTTTTCGCTACAAGCGCAAGCGCTTTTTCGCCAGGTTGGATCTTTGACAGACATGAAAATCCGGGCATGGAGCGGGGTCGTAACGATGCCACTACAATCCAGCGGTGTTTATCCTGGCGCGATTGCGCGACACTGGGCGCATCTGTTTTTTGGAGTAAGTCATGACTGCCAGTGCTGAGAAGTTCACCCGCCAGACGTTGCTCGACGTCCAGCCGCTGACCCCAAGCCTGTTCAGCCTGCGCACAACGCGTGATCAGGGGTTCCGCTTCCGCTCCGGTCAATTCGCCCGCCTCGGCGTGACCAAGGCTGATGGCAGTGTGGTCTGGCGCGCTTACTCAATGGTTTCGTCACCGTTTGACGAACACCTCGATTTCTTTTCCATTGTCGTGCCGGGAGGGGAGTTCACCAGCGAGCTGAGTCGTCTGAAGGAAGGCGACAGCTTGTTGATTGATCGTCAGGCCTTCGGCTTTCTGACCCTGGAGCGTTTTGTCGACGGCCGCGATCTGTGGTTGCTGGCCACAGGGACCGGCATCGCACCGTTCGTCTCGATCCTGCAGGATTTTGAAGTCTGGGAGCGTTTCGAGTCGATCAAACTGGTGTATTCGGTGCGAGAAGCCAAGGAACTGGCGTATCTGGATCTGATCGCCGGTCTGGAGCAGCGTGACTATTTGGCCGAGTTTGCCGGCAAGCTACAGTTCATCCCGGTGGTCACTCGCGAACAGCATCCCGGTGCCCTCAGTGAGCGCATCACCACCCTGATCGAGAACGCAGAGCTTGAGCGCGCCGCAGGTCTGGCACTGACGCCGGAGCATTCGCGGGTAATGCTTTGCGGCAATCCGCAGATGATCGATGACACTCGGCAAGTGCTCAAACAGCGTGGCCTGCACCTGAGCCTGAGCCGGCGCCCCGGGCAAGTGGCCGTAGAGAACTACTGGTAAAGAAGGACGACCATCAAAAACGGCGCCTTGGGCGCCGTTTTTGTTGTGGATTCAGGGCTGCCGATTCTGCGTCCTGAGCAGGTCGCGGATCTCGGTAAGTAGCTCTTCTTCCTTGGTCGGTACTGGCGGCAGGGTTGGCGCTTCGGCTTCTTCGCGCTTCAGACGGTTGATCGCCTTGACGCCCATGAAGATCGCGAAGGCAACAATGATGAAGTCGAGAATGGTCTGGATGAATTTGCCATAGGCCAGCACCACTGCCGGGAGATCGCCTTCAGCAGCTTTGAGGGTGACGGCAAGATCACTGAAGTCGACACCGCCGATCAGCAAGCCGATTGGTGGCATGATCACATCACCCACAAAGGATGAAACGATTTTGCCAAAGGCGGCGCCGATGATGATACCGACGGCCATGTCGACCACATTCCCTTTGACCGCGAAGGCCTTGAATTCACTGAGCACGCCCATGGTTTATTCCTTGTAACAGATGAGGTTGGTAAGCGCAGTGTAATTCAGCTACATGCTTCATGCTCCGCGCTGCCACTACAGACTGCGGTTATATCGAATAGTTTTGTCGTTTTCTATGGCGGCCCTGGTCATCGAGGTCGGCTATCATGGTCCCTTTTTCCGAGGACCGTCCCCCATGGCCAAGGCCAAGCGCATGTACGGCTGCACTGAGTGCGGCGCGACCTTTCCGAAATGGGCCGGACAGTGCGGTGAGTGCGGGGCCTGGAACACCCTGGTCGAGACCGTGCTGGAAAGCGGCGCTGCCGCGGCGCCCAGTGGCCGCACCGGCTGGGCCGGGCAGCAGGCGCAAATCAAGACCCTGGCCGAGGTCAGCGTCGAAGAGATCCCTCGTTTCAGCACCGCCAGCGCCGAGCTGGACCGGGTATTGGGTGGTGGTCTGGTCGACGGCTCGGTGGTGCTGATCGGCGGCGACCCGGGCATCGGCAAGTCGACCATTCTCCTTCAGACGCTGTGCGCCATCGCTACGCGCATGCCCGCGTTGTATGTCACCGGCGAAGAATCCCAGCAGCAGGTGGCGATGCGTGCACGACGCCTGGGGCTGCCCCAGGATCAGCTGCGGGTAATGACTGAAACCTGCATCGAGGCGATCATCGCCACTGCCCGGGTTGAAAAACCCAAGGTCATGGTGATCGATTCGATCCAGACCATTTTCACCGAGCAGTTGCAGTCGGCGCCTGGCGGTGTCTCCCAGGTGCGTGAGAGCGCCGCGTTGCTGGTACGTTACGCCAAGCAGAGCGGCACGGCGATCTTCCTCGTCGGTCATGTCACCAAAGAGGGTGCCTTGGCAGGGCCTCGGGTGCTGGAGCACATGGTCGATACCGTGCTGTATTTCGAGGGCGAGTCCGACGGCCGCCTGCGTTTGCTGCGCGCGGTGAAGAACCGCTTTGGTGCGGTCAATGAGCTGGGTGTGTTCGGAATGACCGATCGCGGTCTGAAAGAGGTCTCCAACCCGTCGGCGATCTTCCTCACCCGTGCTCAGGAAGAAGTCCCCGGCAGTGTGGTCATGGCTACCTGGGAAGGTACGCGGCCGATGCTGGTGGAAGTCCAGGCGCTGGTCGATGACAGCCACCTGTCCAATCCGCGCCGGGTCACCCTGGGCCTGGACCAGAACCGCCTGGCCATGCTTCTGGCGGTGCTGCATCGTCATGGCGGCATTCCGACCCATGACCAGGACGTATTCCTCAACGTGGTTGGTGGGGTCAAGGTGCTGGAGACGGCGTCCGACCTGGCGTTGATGGCGGCGATCATGTCCAGCTTGCGCAACCGTCCGCTGGATAACAGCTTGCTGGTGTTCGGTGAGGTTGGCCTGTCGGGTGAGGTCCGTCCGGTGCCCAGTGGCCAGGAACGCTTGAAAGAAGCGGCCAAGCATGGTTTCAAACGCGCCATCGTGCCCAAAGGCAATGCGCCCAAAGAGGCGCCGGCGGGGCTCCAGGTCATTGCCGTGACGCGCTTGGAACAAGCCCTGGATGCGCTGTTCGAGTAGTCCGGTTATGCGCTGAATCAAAAAAGGGCCGGTGCATAAGCACCGGCCCTTTTGTTTTGCCGTAGCGTTGATCAATGTTCCGATACAGCCTCTCGTCGCGCGGGTGGTTCGCCGTGCTCACCTTCGCCCATCACCGGCACCTCCTTGCCTTCGGCGTTGAACAGCTTGCCGTCTTCGAAGTAGTCGCCGTCACGCAGGGCGGAGATATCCGAATAGTTGATGGTGCGTTCGTAGGCTGCGGCGAATACCGATTGCTGGTCGGAGTTGCCCGCAGTGAAGTGGTTGAACACCAGGTTCAGGACAATGGCCATGATCGCCGCCGAGCTGATGCCGGAATGGAAGATGGTCTCGAACCAGTCGGGGAATTGCGCGTAGAAGTTCGGCGCCGCAATCGGGATCATGCCGAAGCCCAGCGAGGCGGCGACGATGATCAGGTTGACGTTGTTCTTGTAGCTGACCTTGGACAGGGTGCGGATACCGCTGGCGGCCACGGTGCCGAACAGCACGATACCGGCACCACCCAGTACCGAGGTCGGTACCGCGGCAATCACCCGGCCCATGATCGGCAGCAGGCCGAGTACCACCAGGATCACCCCGCCGGTAGCCACCACGTAGCGGCTTTTCACTCCGGTCACGGCGACCAGGCCGACGTTCTGGGCGAAGGCGCTCTGGGTGAAGGAGCCGAAGATCGGCGCCAGGATGCTCGACGCCATGTCGGCGCGCAGGCCATTGCCCAGGCGTTTGGAGTCAACCTTGGTGTCGATGATTTCACCGACGGCGAGGATGTCCGCCGAGGTTTCCACCAGCGTCACCATGATCACGATGCACATCGACAGGATCGCAGCGATGTGGAAGGTCGGCATACCGAAGTGGAACGGGCTTGGCATTGCCACCAGCGGGCCTTCAAGGACCTTGCTGAAGTCGGCCATGCCCAGCGACCAGGCAATCAGGGTACCGATAACCATGGCCAGCAGGATCGACAGGCGCGAGATGGCCGCGCTGCCCAGTTTGCTCAGGATCAGGACGATGGCAAAGGTCAGCGCTGCCAGGCCGATGTTGGCCATGCTGCCGAAGTCTGGGGCCTTGCTGTTGCCGCCCATGACCCAGCGCGCAGCAACCGGCATCAAGGTCAGACCGATGGTGGTGATAACGATTCCGGTGACCAGCGGTGGGAAGAACTTGGTAATGCGCGAAAACACCGGGGTGATCAACAGACCGATCAGCGAAGCTGCCATGACTGCACCCAATACACCGGGCAAACCGCCACCGCTCTCGTTACTGAGGATCGCGCCCATGGTCGCGACACCGGCAAACGATACCCCTTGTACCAGCGGCAGTTGGCAGCCGAACCACGGTAGCCCGAGGGTTTGCAGCAGGGTTGCCAGGCCGCCGGCAAACAGCGATGCAGCAATCAGCAGGCCAATGTCCGCCGATGTCAGACCGGCTGCCTGACCGAGAATCAGCGGCACGGCGACAATACCGCCATACATGGTCAATACGTGTTGCAGGCCGTACGCCAGGTTGGCACCTAGGCCCAGGTTCTCGTCTTCGGGACGTGCAGCTGAAGACGTGCTAGGGGAGGACGTATTCATGGGGCAGGGTCTCTGTTTTATTGTTGTGGCGCTACTGTAGACAAGTCCTACCTACCAATGCCAGAACAATTGTATACAATTTTTAGATTGGCGTAAGAACAGTCTGCCAGTCAGTTTGGCTTGATTACCGTATGCAGTTATCGTTCCAACGTCCGCGCGCAGGCCTCGCAAGGCTGCGTGAGGACTGGCGGGAAGGGTGAGAAAGCTGTCCAAATGGACAGAAACGCAGTGAGCGAGAAAGTAGATAGCAGGCTAAAAGATTTTAAACTTCGATCAATTCTCGCAGCTCGCGCATCATTTCGGGGTTGTCGGCCAGGTTGAGTTCCACCAAACGGCGCAAATGGCACGATGAGTCGATATCAGTGCGCAGGCAAACAAAACCCAGCCGATTGCCTTCTTCATGGCGCAGCTCCACCTGCATCCATAGCGTTACCTGCTCCCCCAGGTGGACAAGGGCCTCGAAATCCTGTGTCAGGTCGGGGTCCCAGGGTTCCGGGCACTTGATCAGCAAGCCCTTGAGGGACAGGTCAATCAGCTCGACCGGCCAGCGCCGATCGCCCTGGCGCAATTCGGTGGGGCCATCAAAGGCCACACGCTGGAAACGTCGACGTTCTTGGTGGTCGCTCATGTTCAGGCACTCCGGGGTTCTTCCTGACTATAGCTCAGCACTTGCCAAGGTCCGCGCAAGGGCGCATAACGAATTTTGCTCAACCTGCGTTGAAGGCTCTAGACCAACGTGGGGGGTGGCCTTTCCTGTCAGGATCGCTAGACTCGAAAGGCTGTCTTTTATCCACTAGCTGGAAGCAAACCATGAACAACAATAATAGCCTGCTACGCCACATTCCGTGGCTGGCCCTGGCAGTCATAGGAGCCTGTGCGCTGGGTGTGGTCGCCCTGCGTCGTGGCGAGGCCATCAACGCCTTGTGGATCGTCGTCGCTTCGGTGGCCATCTACCTGGTCGCCTACCGCTATTACAGCCTGTTCATCGCCACCAAGGTGATGCAGCTGGACCCGCGTCGGGCTACCCCTGCGGTGCTCAACAATGATGGTCTGGACTATGTGCCGACCAACAAACACATCCTTTTTGGTCATCACTTTGCCGCTATTGCCGGCGCCGGCCCGCTGGTTGGTCCGGTCCTGGCCGCGCAAATGGGCTACCTGCCCGGCACGCTCTGGCTGATTGCCGGCGTGGTGCTGGCCGGTGCGGTGCAGGACTTCATGGTCCTGTTCCTGTCCACCCGTCGCAACGGTCGCTCCCTGGGTGACATGGTCCGCGAAGAAATGGGCCGGATTCCGGGCACCATTGCCCTGTTCGGCTGCTTCCTGATCATGATCATCATCCTCGCGGTGCTGGCGCTGATCGTGGTCAAGGCCCTGGCCGAGAGCCCATGGGGCATGTTCACGGTCATGGCGACCATCCCGATCGCGATGTTCATGGGCATCTATATGCGCTACATCCGCCCGGGCCGCATCGGCGAGATCTCGCTGATCGGCGTGGTGCTGCTGTTGCTGTCGATCTGGCTGGGGGGCCAGGTTGCCGCTGATCCGGTCTGGGGCCCGGCATTCACCTTCACCGGTGTGCAGATCACCTGGATGCTGGTGGGTTACGGTTTTGTCGCCGCAGTACTGCCGGTGTGGCTGGTGCTGGCACCACGTGACTACCTGTCGACCTTCCTCAAGATCGGCACCATCGTTGGCCTGGCCATCGGTATCCTGATCATCGCCCCTGAGCTGAAAATGCCAGCGCTGACCCAGTTCACCGACGGCACTGGCCCGGTGTGGAAGGGCACCCTGTTCCCGTTCCTGTTCATCACCATCGCCTGTGGCGCGGTGTCGGGCTTCCACGCGCTGATATCTTCGGGCACCACGCCCAAGCTGCTGGATAACGAAACCAACGCCCGTTACATCGGTTACGGCGGCATGCTGATGGAGTCGTTCGTGGCGATCATGGCCATGGTTGCCGCCTCGGTGATCGAGCCAGGCGTGTACTTCGCCATGAACAGCCCGGCCGCGGTGGTCGGTGCCGACGTGGTGTCGGTGGCGCAGACGGTCAGCAGCTGGGGCTTTGCGATCACCCCTGACGCGCTGGAAGCGGTGGCCAAGGACATTGGCGAACACACCATCCTGGCCCGTGCCGGTGGTGCGCCGACCCTGGCGGTGGGTATCGCGCAGATCCTGCACCAGGTGCTGCCGGGTGAAAACACCATGGCCTTCTGGTACCACTTCGCGATCCTGTTCGAGGCGCTGTTCATCCTCACCGCAGTGGACGCCGGTACCCGTGCCGGACGGTTCATGCTGCAGGACCTGCTCGGCAGCTTCGTCCCGGCGCTCAAACGTACCGAATCGTGGGGTGCCAACCTGCTCGCTACTGGCGGTTGCGTGGCGCTCTGGGGCTACCTGTTGTACCAGGGTGTGATCGATCCGTTGGGCGGTATCAACACCTTGTGGCCGCTGTTCGGCATCTCCAACCAGATGCTCGCCGGTATCGCGCTGATGCTCGGCACCGTGGTCCTGATCAAGATGAAGCGCCAGCGCTACATGTGGGTCACCCTGCTGCCAGCCGTCTGGCTGCTGATCTGCACCACCACGGCCGGTTTCATCAAACTGTTCGATCCGAACCCGGCGGTCGGCTTCCTGGCCCTGGCCAACAAGTACAGCGTGGCGCTCGACGCCGGGCAAGTACTGGCGCCAGCCAAGGACATCGGCCAGATGCAGCACGTGATCTTCAACGCCTATACCAACGCCGGCTTGACGATCCTGTTCCTGTTCGTGGTCTTCAGCATTCTGTTCTTCGCCCTCAAGGTCGGTATTGCCGCCCTGGGCAAAAAAGAGCGGACTGACAAAGAGTCCCCGTTCCAGGCACTGCCGGATGCGTAACCAGAGAGGAATGCAGTGATGTTCAACGATCTCGGTCGACTGGGTAAGTACCTGGGGCAGGCAGCCCGCCTGATGGTCGGCATGCCCGACTACGACAACTACGTCGAGCACATGCAGACCAAGCACCCGGACAAACCGGTGATGAGCTACGAGGCGTTCTTTCGCGAACGCCAAGAGGCGCGTTACGGTGGCAAGTCCGGGCCCAAGTGCTGTTGAACGACAGCTACTGACGGCAGTTGAACCTGTGGGAGCCCGGCTTGCCGTGCTCCCACAGGCATTTTCAGTTCAGGAGATTTTCCGTTTGCACGCGCCCATTCCGGTAACAGTACTCAGCGGTTTTCTGGGGGCCGGCAAGACCACCTTGCTGCGCCATCTGCTCAAGGCCGAACATGGCTTGAAGATCGCTGTGATCGAAAACGAATTCAGTGACGCGGGCATCGATACCCAGTTGCTTGGCGAAGAACCGGTGCAGGTCATGACCCTGGCCAACGGTTGCGTCTGTTGTAGCATCCACACCGACCTGACCAAAGCCTTGTTCCTGCTGCTGGAGCGCCTGGACGCTGGCGAGATCGCCTTCGACCGTCTGGTGATCGAGTGCACCGGCCTGGCTGATCCGGCGCCGGTGGCACAAACCTTCTTCATCGACGAAGAACTGCGCGAGCGCTACATCCTCGACGGCATCATCACCCTGGTCGATGCCGCCCACGCCGAGCAGCACCTGACCCAGGCGATCGCCCAGGCCCAGGTGGGCTTTGCCGACCGCTTGCTGGTGAGCAAGACCGACCTGGTCGATGTTGACAGTTTCAAGGCGTTAAGCGATCGGCTGGGGCGCATCAACCGCCGCGCACCGATCCGGGTGGTCGAGCACGGCCGTATCGATCTGGCTGAACTGCTTGATGTGCGTGGTTTCAACCTCAATGCTGACCTTGGCGGCGGCTTGAGCCTGCGTCCGGTCAGCCAGACACTCACTCCGGATCGCATCTCCAGCCTGGTGCTGCGCACTGATACTCCGCTGGATATCGACCGGCTCAGCGACTTCATGAACCAGTTGCTGGAAGACCATGGCAAGCAGTTGTTGCGCTACAAAGGTGTGCTCAATATCGCCGGGGAAGATCGACGTTTGGTGTTCCAGGGCGTACTGAAACTCTATGGCTTTGACTGGGATACCGAGTGGGCTGAAGGTGAGGCACGCGAAAGTGTGATGGTGTTTATTGCTGATGACTTGCCGGAGGCGAAAATTCGCGAAGGGTTTGAGGCCTTGTCGTCGGTGGGAGCGGGCTTGCCCCGCGATGCTATGTGACTGACAAACTGCAATCGCGGGGCAAGCCCGCTGCTCCCGAGGGCCCCAAAAAAAACCCGGCTCAAGAGCCGGGCTTTTTCACATCAAGCGACTGCGATTAGTTGCCGTATACCGGCAGTTTGGCGCAGATGGCCTTGACCTTCTCACGAACGGCATCGATCACCGCTTCGTTGTTCAGGTCAGCCAGGATGTCGCAGATCCAGCCAGCCAGCTCTTTACACTCAGCCTCTTTGAAGCCACGAGTGGTCACAGCCGGAGTACCGAAGCGCAGGCCGGAGGTGACGAACGGGGAGCGTGGGTCGTTCGGTACCGAGTTCTTGTTCACGGTGATGAAAGCCTTGCCCAGGGCAGCGTCAGCATCTTTACCGGAGATCTCTTGCTTGATCAGCGACAGCAGGAACAGGTGGTTCTGAGTACCACCGGAAACCACGTCGAAGCCGCGCTCGATGAACACGCCGGCCATGGCCTGGGCGTTCTTCACGACCTGCTGCTGGTAGGCTTTGAACTCAGGCTGCAGTGCTTCCTTGAAGCAGATCGCCTTGGCCGCGATAACGTGCTCCAGCGGGCCACCTTGGGCGCCCGGGAAGACTGCGGAGTTCAGCTTTTTCTCGATGTCGGCGTTGGCACGGGCCAGGATCAGGCCGCCACGTGGACCGCGCAGGGTCTTGTGGGTAGTGGTGGTGACCACGTCGGCAAATGGCACCGGGTTCGGGTACACGCCTGCAGCGACCAGGCCGGCAACGTGGGCCATGTCGACGAACAGGTAGGCACCGACCTTGTCGGCGATTTCACGGAAGCGTGGGAAGTCCAGAATCTGCGAGTAAGCAGAGAAACCGGCAACGATCATCTTCGGCTTGTGCTCGACGGCCAGGCGCTCGACTTCGTCGTAGTCGATCAGGCCATTGGCGTCGATGCCGTACTGCACAGCGTTGTACAGCTTGCCCGAGGAGCTGACGCTGGCGCCGTGGGTCAGGTGACCACCGTGGGCCAGGCTCATGCCCAGGATGGTGTCACCGGCCGACAGCAGGGCCAGGTAAACGGCGCTGTTGGCTTGCGAGCCGGCGTGCGGCTGGACGTTGGCGTAATCGGCGCCGAACAGTTCCTTGGCACGGTCGATGGCCAATTGCTCGACCACGTCGACGTATTCGCAACCGCCGTAGTAGCGCTTGCCTGGGTAGCCTTCGGCGTATTTGTTGGTCAGAACCGAACCCTGGGCTTCCATGACTGCCGGGCTGGTGTAGTTTTCCGAAGCAATCAGCTCGATGTGCTCTTCCTGGCGCTGAGCTTCTTGCTCCATGGCGGCAAAGAGATCGGCGTCGTACTTGGCAATGGTCAAATCACGGCTGAACATGGCGGTCCTCAAGGATCGTGCTGAAATAGGCGGGCATTCTACATCATCAGCTTTTGTCTGGCATATGAAAGGGCATCATGTCGCAGACAAATGGGGCTCATGAGCGACAAGCTGCAAGCTGCAAGCTGCAAGCTTCAAGCGGCAAGCTAAAGGCCGATCACCCGCCGCTTCTCTCATGCCGCTTGCAGCTTCCAGCCTACTCAAGCATGAACAAGGTTTCGTTGCTGAACTGCGCCTCGAACTGGTTGGCCGGCATCGGCCGCCCGAACAGGTAACCCTGCACCTCGTCGCAACCGTGCTCGCGCAGAAACTCCAGCTGCTCGTGGGTTTCCACGCCTTCGGCAATCACTGCCAGGTTCAGGCTATGGGCCATGGCGATGATTGCCCGGGCGATTTGCGCGTCCTGCTCACCTTCGGGCAAGCCGTCGACGAAGGTGCGGTCGATCTTCAGCACATCGATAGGGAATTGCTTAAGGTAGTTGAGTGACGAGTAGCCGGTACCGAAGTCGTCGACTGCAATGCTCAGTCCGAGCTGCTTCAGGCTGTCGAGGATCACCATCGCCTCGTTGACCTCACGCATCAGAATACTTTCGGTCAGTTCCAGTTCCAGGCATGCCGGTGGCAAGCCTGTGTCCTTGAGGATAGTGGCGATACGCGTGCCGAGCTGGCCGTCGGAGAACTGCCGCGCCGAGATGTTCACCGAGACCTTGGGCACCCGTACCTTGGCTTGATGCCAGCGCTTGAGCTGGCGGCAGGCTTCCTTGAGCACCCAGTCGCCGACATCCACGACCAGGCCCAGCTCTTCGATCACCGGAATGAAGTCGCCCGGCGGCACCAGCCCGCGGCGCGGATGACGCCAGCGCAGCAGGGCCTCGGCACCGGTCAGACGCTTGCCGTCACCGCTGAACTGCGGTTGGTAATAAAGAATGAATTCGTTCTGCTCCAGGGCATGGCGCAGGTCGCTTTCCAGTTCCAGGCGCTCGAGGGCACTGGCGTTCATGTCGGCCTGGTAGAACTGGAAGTTGTTCTTGCCACGCTCCTTGGCGTGGTACATGGCGGTGTCGGCGTTCTTCATCAGCTGGCTGAGTTCGCTGCCGTCCTGCGGGCTCAGGGCAATGCCGATACTGGCGGTGACGAAGAATTCGCGGTTTTCCAGGACGAACGGTCGCACCAGGCTGCCGAGAATCTGCTCGGCGACGTGGATGGCGCGGTTCAGGGCCATTTCCCGAGTCGCCCGCGGTTGCAGTAACAGGGTGAACTCGTCACCGCCCATGCGCGCCACGGTGTCATCATCATCGACACAGTCGAGCAGGCGCTCGGCCATGTCCTTGAGCATGCGGTCGCCGGCGGCATGGCCGAGGGAATCGTTGATCGGCTTGAAGCGGTCCAGGTCGAGGAACATCAACACCACCCAGGCTTTTTGCCGATCAGCCTGCTGCAGGGCCGTATGCAGGCGATCCTGGAACAGGGTGCGGTTGGGCAGGTGGGTCAGGGCGTCGTAATAAGCCAGACGGTGAATGCGCTGTTCACTGGCTTTGCGCTCGCTGATATCGGTGAAGAAGCACACGTAGCTGGCCAGATCGCCTTCGTCGTCGAGGACTGCGGTGATGCCGACCCAGGCCGGGTAATGCTCGCCATTGCGACGCTTGAGCCACACTTCACCTTCCCAGGTGCCGCGCTGGTTGAGCTGCTTGAGCACATAGCGCAAGTGCGCTTCCTGGTGTTCGTCCACCGTCAGCATGTTCGGCAATTGATCGAGCACATCGGCCACGGCATGGCCGCTGACCCGGCTGAACGCTTCGTTGGCCTGGACGATATAGCCGGCCGGGTCGGTGATCAGGATCGCCGATGTCGAGTGTTCGAACACCGTGGCGGCCATGCGCAGGTCTTTCTCGGCGCGGCGCTGCTGGCTGATGTCGCGGCCGACCCCGAGGATCCCTTCGAAACGCTCCTGATCGTCCCACACCAGCACCAGGCGCAATTCGATCGGTATCTTGCGGCCATCGGCGCGCAGGCAATCGAACAGGAACAGCTGGTTGGGCAGTTGAGTGCGCAGTTGCTCCAGTTGCTCTGGATTATTCAAGGCCCGATTGACCCGTTCGACCAGCGTGTAGATGCCGGTCAGCTGTGCCGGGTTGGCGATGGTCGAATGCCAGCCGTTGTCGAAGATCCAGTCAACCTCATAACCCAGCACAGCCTGTACCGATGGGCTGACGTAGTTGAGCTGCAACTGGTTGTCGGTGGAGAAGATCACATCGCTGATGCTTTCGGCGAGCATACGATAACGTTGTTCACTGTCGCGCAGTGACTCGCTGGCTTCGATCTGATCGGTCACGTCCTTGCCAACGCCGATGATGCGGGTGACAACGCCGCTGCCATCACGGGTCAGGGCTTGCTCACGAATGTCGAAGCGCCGCCAGCGTTGATCGCAATGACGGAAACGCAGTTGGCAATGCAATTGCTCGACACCACCTGTATCGAGCAATTGCTGGCGAATCCGCCAATACAGCTGGGCATCGTCCGGGTGCAGGAGAATCTCCCAGAAGCGTTCGCCCATCTGTGCCAGTTGGTCACGGTCGTAACCCAGGGTCTGGCCCAGGTTGCGGTTGCTGAAGATCATTTGCTGGCTTTGCACATCTTGCACGTACAACTGGTCAGGCACCGTACGCACGACGTCCGACCAGAAGCTTTCGCGCTCTAGCAATGAAAGCTCGACCTGCTTGCGGCTGGTGATGTCGCTGATGCTGAGGATCACCGCTTCGTAGTCGCGGCGCTGCTCGGGGAATTTCACCATTAGCCAGAGGTGCAGGTCCTGACCGTTGGCGATTGGCAGGCGGACTTCCAACTCCAGCTGCTGCTGGTTGTCCAGCACCGCCTCGAGCAACTGCACACCAATGCCTTCGATACCGGCTTGCGTACCCTCGACCAGGCATCTCCAGGCTGCATCGCAGCAGTTGACCCCCAGCAGTTGCAGGGCCACCTGGTTGACCTCGGTGACTTTGAGCTCCTGAAGCAACACTCGCCGCAGCGCCCGATCGAAGGCCAGGCGTTGCTGCAAAGCCTGGCGGCTTCGCAGGCGATAACGCTCCAGCTGTGCAGGCAAGCCGGAGAGGTCGAGTACGCACAGGGCAACGCCAGTGCCTTCGAAAATATCGTGATAGCGCCGACGACTTTCCTTCAGCCAGCGGTGCCGGCGACGTATGTTGAGCAAGGCGAGCAACGGTAGCAGGGCGCAGAACAGGCCGAGCACACACTTGCCGATCAGCGCCGGCCGCAATTGATCGCGGGCCAATCCGGCATCGAGCAGGCCGCGTAGTTGCCAGGTACTGTTGTCGAGGAACGCGAGCATTACGCTTTGCAACGGTTCGTCACTGCCCGGCGCGGGTTGATGGCGATTGATGATCTCACCGGTGCGGCTGTTTTCCAGGAGCCACAATGGATGGTTGGGGCGATCCAGGTGCGAGGTCAGTTCGCTGTAGTAGGCCGAACCCAGGCGCAGCAGCCAGTAACCCGGGGTATCGTCCGGCTGGCGCAGTAACAGGTAAATTTGACGATTGTCCGCGCTGTTACTGTAGTAATGGTCGTGGCCCTGGTTGAGCTGCAGCAGTTCACCCACAACATTACGGTCAGGGGTCGGGCCGAGGCTGTCGCTGAGCACATGGCCACGGGCATCGATCCACGCCAGGCTCTGCAAGGCCGGCAGTTGGGCCTGCAATTTCGCGAGTATGTCTGGCAGTTGCGCAGGACTTGGCGACGAACGGTAAGGCTGGACGATGTTGTGGGCCACCTGCGCCTTGAGCGACATGTTCAGGGCCATGTGGTCGGCCAGTTCGGCGCTGGCATTGAGGCTGTGCTGGTACTGGTCGGCCTGGGTATGGCGGTACTGGTCGACCAGTTGCCAGAGCAGCAAGCTGAGCAACAGCAGTACCAGCAGGGCCAGTGCGCTTTTCAGGGAGCCACGTAATGCAGAGCCGGGTGCGCTGGACGGCTTGCGCAGGGATGTCGGCTGGGTGAGATTGGTCAAGCGATGATCCTGCGGTATGGCTGGATGGCAGGTTGAGAGCTGCTGGCTTGCAAGCGCCACGGTCCCTGGTGGCTACTCTGGTCACGCACTATAAGCCTGACGCCCGAAGGGCGGCTAGCATGCCCGTAAACGTGGCAAAGTGCCAGACCTGTTCGTCGGTGGTTTGCCCAACAAGGCGCATTGCGGTAGCTTTGGCCCTTTCCTGGGGGCTGCAGCTCCCTCCATCTGTTTCGCGCTCATTTTTTCGTCTCTGACGCTAGGTTTTTCCATGGCTCAATACGTCTACACCATGCATCGGCTGGGCAAAGTTGTCCCGCCGAAGCGGGAAATCTTGAAGAACATCTCCCTGTCGTTTTTCCCCGGCGCCAAAATCGGCGTGCTCGGCCTGAACGGCTCGGGTAAATCCACCCTGCTCAAGATCATGGCTGGCGTCGACAAAGAGTTCGACGGCGAAGCCCGTCCGATGCCGGAGCTGAACATCGGTTACCTGCCACAGGAACCGCAGCTGGACCCGACCAAGACCGTACGTGAAGTGGTCGAGGAAGCGGTCAGCGTGATCAAGGATGCCCAGTCCCGCCTGGACGAGGTCTACGCCGCTTACGCCGAGCCGGATGCCGACTTCGACAAACTGGCCGCCGAACAGGCCAAGCTAGAAGCCATCCTGCAGGCCAGCGACGGTCACAACCTGGAGCGCCAGCTGGAAGTCGCGGCCGATGCCCTGCGCCTGCCAGCCTGGGAGGCCAAGGTCGAACACCTGTCAGGCGGTGAAAAGCGCCGTGTGGCGCTGTGCCGTCTGCTGCTGTCGGCTCCCGACATGCTGCTGCTCGACGAACCGACCAACCACCTGGATGCCGATTCCGTCGCCTGGCTGGAACATTTCCTCCACGACTTCCCGGGCACTGTGGTCGCGATTACCCACGACCGTTACTTCCTCGACAACGTCGCTGGCTGGATCCTCGAACTCGACCGCGGCGCCGGTATTCCGTACGAAGGCAACTATTCGGGCTGGCTGGAAGCCAAGTCCGATCGTCTGGCCCAGGAATCCAAACAGCAGTCGGCCCACGAAAAGGCCATGAAGGAAGAACTGGAGTGGGTGCGCAAAGGCGCCAAGGCCCGTCAGTCCAAATCCAAGGCCCGTCTGCAACGCTTCGAAGAAATGCAGTCGCAGGAATTCCAGAAGCGCAGCGAGACCAACGAGATCTACATCCCGGCCGGCCCGCGCCTGGGTGACAAGGTCATCGAATTCAAGAACGTCACTAAAGGCTATGGCGATCGCGTGCTGATCGACAACCTGTCGTTCAGCATGCCCAAAGGCGCCATCGTCGGTGTGATCGGCGGTAACGGTGCCGGTAAATCGACCCTGTTCCGCATGCTGATGGGCAAGGAACAACCGGACTCGGGCAGCATCGAGATCGGTGAAACCGTGCAACTGGCTTGCGTTGACCAGAGCCGCGAAGACCTCGACGGCAACAAGACCGTGTTCCAGCAGATCTCCGACGGCTCCGACCAGCTGCGCATCGGCACCTACGAGATTCCGTCGCGCACCTATGTCGGTCGCTTTAACTTCAAGGGCGGCGACCAGCAGAAGTTCGTCAAGGATCTCTCCGGTGGTGAGCGCGGCCGTCTGCACCTGGCCCTGACCCTGAAAGAGGGCGCCAACGTCCTGCTGCTCGACGAACCGTCCAACGACCTCGACGTCGAAACCCTGCGTTCGCTGGAGGAAGCCCTGCTGGACTTCCCGGGCGCCGCCATTGTGATCTCTCACGATCGCTGGTTCCTGGACCGTGTGGCCACCCACATCCTGGCTTACGAAGATGATTCGCAAGCGGTGTTCTTCGAAGGCAACTACACCGAGTACGAAGCTGATCGCAAGAAGCGTCTCGGCGAAGCTGCTGCCCAGCCGCACCGGGTACGGCACAAAAAACTGGCATGACCTTTCCGGTTTCGCACTGAAACGGGGCCTTCGGGTCCCGTTTTTTTATCGCGGGGCAAGCCCGCTCCTACAGCGCCCTGTTGGAGCTGGCTTGCCTCGCAAACATGTATACACTTATACAAATGCACCATTTATTTTCATAAAAACGACATCTCGCTCTGTTCCGGTGCGACTGGTTCTTGGTAGAGTCTGGAAAAAAACCAATAAGTCCAAATCTCTATCTGGTGAAGTGTCTATGATCGAATCTGTCGAAGATTTCCTTGCGCGCCTGAAACAACGCGACCCTGCCCAGCCTGAGTTCCACCAGGCAGTCGAAGAAGTGCTGCGTAGCCTCTGGCCTTTCCTTGAGGCCAATCCGCATTACCTTCAGGCCGGCATTCTTGAGCGTATGGTCGAACCTGAGCGGGCGATCCTGTTCCGCGTGTCGTGGGTTGATGACGCAGGCAAGGTTCAGGTCAACCGCGGTTACCGCATTCAGATGAGCAGCGCCATCGGTCCATACAAGGGCGGCCTGCGTTTCCACCCCTCGGTGAACCTCGGCGTGCTGAAGTTCCTGGCCTTTGAGCAAGTATTCAAGAACTCCCTGACCTCACTGCCCATGGGCGGCGGCAAAGGCGGTTCGGACTTCGATCCGAAGGGCAAGAGCGATGCCGAAGTCATGCGCTTCTGCCAAGCCTTCATGAGCGAGCTGTACCGCCACATCGGCGCGGATCTGGATGTGCCAGCCGGTGATATCGGTGTCGGTGCCCGCGAGATCGGCTTCATGTTCGGCCAGTACAAGCGCCTGGCCAACCAGTTCACCTCGGTGCTGACCGGCAAGGGCATGACCTACGGCGGCAGCCTGATCCGTCCGGAGGCGACCGGCTACGGTTGCGTGTACTTCGCCGAAGAGATGCTCAAGCGCCAGGACCTGCGCATTGACGGTCGCCGGGTGGCGATCTCAGGTTCCGGCAACGTCGCCCAGTATGCCGCACGCAAGGTCATGGACCTGGGCGGCAAGGTCATCTCGCTGTCCGACTCCGAAGGCACCCTGTTCTGCGAAGCGGGCATGACCGACGAGCAGTGGGATGCGCTGATGGAGCTGAAAAATGTCAAGCGCGGTCGCATCAGCGAGCTGGCCGAGCGTTTCGGCCTGGAGTTCCGCAAGGGCCAGACGCCATGGAGCCTGGCCTGCGATATCGCCCTGCCGTGCGCAACCCAGAACGAACTCAATGGCGAAGACGCCCGCACCTTGCTGCGCAACGGCTGCATCTGCGTAGCTGAAGGCGCGAACATGCCGACCACCCTCGACGCTGTGGATATCTTTATCGAGGCGGGCATCCTGTTCGCTCCGGGCAAGGCTTCCAACGCTGGCGGTGTTGCGGTGAGCGGTCTGGAAATGTCGCAAAACGCCATGCGCCTATTGTGGACCGCAGGTGAAGTGGACAGCAAGCTGCACAACATCATGCAGTCGATCCACCACGCCTGTGTGCACTACGGTGAGGAAAACGGCCGCATTAACTACGTCAAGGGCGCCAACATCGCCGGCTTCGTCAAGGTTGCCGACGCCATGCTGGCCCAGGGCGTGGTCTAAACCTCAGGCTCGATGGCGACGATCTCGATCGACAGATCCCCGGCCGGACGTCGCCACAACACCTCGTCACCGGGCGCCGCACCCAGCAGCGCCCGACCCAGTGGCGAGCCCCAGTTGATCAGGCCCTTGGCCGCTTCGGCCTGATCTTCACCGACCAACTGCACCTGATGCTGCTGGTTGTGTTCATCGATAAAAATCACCCGACTGCCAATCTGCACCTTGTCTGATGCACTCGCCTTGGCAACGACCTGGGCGCTCTGTACGCGGGCAGTGAAGTAGCGCAGGTCGCGCTCAGTGTCGGCCAGGCGTTGCTTGTCGGCGCGCTCGCCCTGGGCCTGCAATTCGCTGTGCAGGGCGTTCAGTTCGCCTACCCGCTGTTGCAACTGGGCCAGGCCCTGGGCTGTGACATAGTTAGGCTGTTCGCTGATCTTGCGCTCCACCGGCTGGTCGGCCTGGTCGGCGGCCTGGTCTTCGTTGACGAATGCTCGGCTCATGTCTCAAGCTCCAGGTTTCAAGCGGCAAGCAACAAGCTGTTGGATGGGCGACTGAAAACGCAGTCAGACAGCACGCTGCGCATTGCTTTTTCTTGGCGCTTAACGCTTGCGTTTTGCGGCTTGCTAATAGTGATACCACTTCAATTCCAGCATTACCTCATTCTGAGCTGTCGCCAGCTGACTGAACTCGCGCTTGGCACTCAGCCTCAATCCAAGGTCACGGGACAACTCCCACTGCTGATTCAAGCTCAGGCTACGACGAACTTCACCATTGGTGAAGTAATCAGCCTTCGCCTCGACACTCAGGTTGCCCAACGGATTGCGCCACAGCAAACCGGTGTTGAAGCCGGCAGCCGGAGAAATGAATTCGGCGAAGTCGTTGTTGTGTTCAACCCTCACAGTGCCCAACGCAAAGCCAAGCATTTCATCGGCCAGTTGCCAGGTGCCGCCCGCACCGCCATTGACGTGGCTGACCAGCACTTCGTCGTCGTGCTTGCCCAGTACTCGCTCAAGGCCACCGGTCACCTGCCACGACCAGGGTTGCAGCAGGTCGTTACGCGGCGTCAACGAGCGGATGGTAGCCAGGTCCATACGCTGTACCTGCCAGTCGTTGTTCTCGTACTGGCGCACCTTGAGCTGGAGGATCTCGATCTGGGCGCCAAGGGGGAAGCCATAGGCGTTGTCGTTGAGATCGTGGTAGGCCATGCGCAGGCCGTATTCGGCAAAGGCGCGGTCTTCGCGGGTACCCGCGCCAAGCTGCCAGGTGCGCGATTGATGGCCAGCTTCTGGCAGGCCCGGGCGTTCGATATCCAGCTCCGGCGCCGGGTTGCGGTTGATCGCCCGCAACAGCTCGAAACTGCGTTGGGTCCGCGCCGGATCACGCTCCTGGCCGTTGGCTCGATAGCGTTCGAGGCGGTAGGCAGCATCCTGGACCAGTGCCTGGCGTTCGCGGGGCAGTGCCGTGAACTCGGGACTCTGCAGGTGAGCGGTGTCAGCGCTGACCACCAATACTTGTTGTTGCTCATCACTTTCAAGCGGCTTGGCGCGCTCCAGCAGTTCGCGTTCGCGCGACGGGCGATAGTCGATGCGTTCCACCAGACCCGACTGCTTGACCGCCTTGACCGTGTCGGTGGGAATCGCGGTCAGGGGAAACTGTGAGGTCAGGTCCAGGCTCGGGCGGGCGACCTGGAGCAATTCGAGTAGACGATAGGAGCAGTTTTCGTCGAAGAAGAAGTAGTCGAACTGGATCTGTTTGAGTTCCCAGACATGTTCGACCATGCGCCCGGTTTCTTCCGGCGTCAGGTTAAGCCGGTATTCCCACAGGTCGCGGTTTTCAAGGCTGCGGTATTCGGAGAGTTTTTCCTGATAAGGCACCAGGGCGAACAGTCCCGGATAGCCGCCCATCAGGCCTTTCCAGGCGTAGAGGATGCTGTTGTCGTTGCCTTCGATGTAGGCACCGAAGTTGATCGCGTAGCTGAGCAGGGCGGTCTGGTTGCTCTGCACGTCGGCCTGGTCGATGCGCAGCAGTGTGTGGCCGAACATCGAAGACGGGCTGTTGAGGTAGGCGGCAGGGAAGATCATCACCGTGCTGTGCGGTGAGACGTCCTTGTACCACTGAGTGTATTCGTTGCAAGCCGGTGCTGGCAGATCATCGAGCTGCAGTTGTTCGCGCAGCCAGCGGGTGCGTGCCGGGAACACGCATTGCGCATGCTTGTCGCCCAGACTGGCCGGGGCATAGAGGGCCCGTAGGGTGGCGCGCAGCTCTTGGCCGGGACGGTGGGCGCCGTCGTCGGCGAGGAAAAAACGCCGGTCATCGACATAGCTGCGCCAGCCGCCAAGCTTGGCGGTTTCATAGTGGCCCAGGGATATCCAGTAACGGTCGGCGGCCAATTGCGCAAGGCGCGTGTCATCGAACGAGGGAGCAGCTTGCAGCGGGGCGCAGGCACAGAGCGCCAGGTAGGCAAGGCGTTTGAGCATGTCGGGCAACTACGTCTGAATGATGCCGATAGAGGCAGGAAACAACCCGCCCCGGCCTGGGGCGGGTGGGCCGAGCTTAAGCCTGGGGCGCGTATCTGGCCAGGCGTGGATCGTTTTTGAGTACCGCCAGGGTGTTGCTGTGAACGTCTTCGGCGGTCACATCTGCAGTCTTGAAGATTTCCTGGAAGTGCTGGTGGGTGACGGCGGCGAAGTGCGCACGGTCTTCCGGGGCGACGCCCAGCACCACGGCGTAGGTGGTCAGCGCTTCGCCCTGACCTTTTGCCATGTCTTCGGAGAGTTCGTTCATCATGCCGTTCATGGCGAACCAGGATTTACCGCCGTAGGTCAGTGCTGCGTTGGTCGAGCAGCCGTTGGTGCCCGAGGTCATGCCGAACGTAGCGTTGCCGGATGTACCGTTGGTGGTGGAGGCGAGGAAGTGGGCCGGTGTGCCGCGTTGGCCCTCGAACAGCATGTTGCCCCAGCCGCAGTCCGGTCCACCAGGGGCCTGGGCCATGGCGTTGAGGGAAACCGCGGTGAACAGAGTACCCAGAAGAATCCGTTTCATAGCTTTGTTCTCTTTCTAGTCGTCGATACCAAAGGTCAGGGTTATCTGGCACGTCTGTCAGCAGAGTTGCCAGAGGCGGGTCGGTTGTTTACCCAGCCGCGCAGTAATGGAGTTTAGGCACGATCTAAGGGGTCCGTGATTTATTGCGAAAAATTGCTGAGGAATGTTGACCAGGCGCAGGTTTTCGGCCCTGCGACATATTCTGCCGATGAGCCTTGCAAGGCGCGGGCAGGCGGCGCCAGAATGCCGTCATCTGCCCCGCCGAAGTAAGGAAGCCCGATGCCCGATCCTGTCGCTGCGAGCCTGCGTCTTGCGCCAGAAGCCTTGACCCGGCCGTTTTCCGCCGAACAGTTCGCCTTTTCCACCACCAATGATCTGGAGCCTTTTCGCGGTGTGCTTGGCCAGGAACGTGCTGTCGAAGCCTTGCAGTTCGGCGTCGCCATGCCCCGTCCCGGTTACAACGTGTTTGTCATGGGGGAGCCCGGCACCGGGCGTTTTTCGTTTGTAAAACGTTACCTCAAGGCCGAAGGCAAGCGCCTGCAAACGCCGTCGGACTGGGTCTATGTCAATAATTTCGACGAGCCGCGTGAGCCGCGGGCCCTGGAGCTGCCGCCGGGCAGCGCGGGAGCCTTTATCAGTGATATTGGCGGCCTGATCGACAACCTGCTGGCAACCTTCCCGGCAGTGTTCGAGCATCCGTCGTACCAGCAGAAAAAGAGCGCTATCGACCGCGCCTTCAATCAACGGTACGACCGTGCTCTGGATGTCATCGAGCGCGCCTCGCTGGAAAAGGACGTGGCCCTGTACCGCGACAGCAGCAACGTTGCCTTCACGCCGATGGCCGATGGCAAGGCGCTCGACGAGGCGGAGTTTGCCCAGTTGCCGGAGGCCGAGCGCGAGCGTTTCCATGAAGATATCGCCGCCCTTGAAGAACGCCTCAATGAAGAGCTGGCAAGCCTGCCGCAGTGGAAGCGTGAATCGAACAATCAGCTGCGCCAGTTGAACGAAGAAACCATCACTCTGGCGCTCCAGCCATTGCTCGCGCCGCTGTCTGAAAAGTACGCGGAGAATGCTGCGGTGTGCGCTTACCTGCAGGCCATGCAGGTTTATCTGTTGCGTACCGTGGTCGAGCAACTGGTCGATGACAGCAAGACTGACGCCCAGGCGCGCAAGCTGCTGGAAGAGCAATACGCACCGAGCCTGGTGGTTGGCCATCACGTCAGCGGTGGCGCACCGGTGGTGTTCGAGCCGCACCCGACTTACGACAACCTGTTTGGCCGGATCGAGTACAGCACCGACCAGGGCGCGCTCTACACCACCTACCGCCAGCTGCGTCCCGGCGCTCTGCACCGGGCCAATGGTGGCTTCCTGATCCTGGAAGCGGAGAAGATGCTCGGTGAGCCTTTTGTCTGGGACGCCCTCAAGCGCGCCCTGCAATCGCGCAAGCTGAAGATGGAGTCGCCGCTCGGTGAGTACGGTCGCCTGGCTACCGTCACCCTCAATCCGCAGATGCTGCCGCTGAACATCAAGGTGGTGATCATCGGCTCGCGCCAGCTGTACTACGCCTTGCAGGATCATGATCCGGACTTCCAGGAAATGTTCCGGGTGTTGGTAGACTTCGACGAAGACATCCCCATGGTCGACGAAAGCCTGGAACAGTTCGCCCAGTTGCTCAAGACCCGCACCAGCGAGGAGGGCATGGCACCGCTGAGTGCCGATGCGGTGGCGCGTCTGGCGACTTACAGTGCGCGCCTGGCCGAACATCAGGGGCGTTTGTCGGCGCGCATTGGCGACTTGTTCCAGCTGGTCAGCGAGGCGGATTTCATCCGTCACCTGGCCAACGACGAGATGACCGATGCCGGTCATATCGAACGGGCACTCAAGGCCAAGGCGACCCGTACTGGCCGGGTCTCGGCGCGGATCCTCGACGACATGCTGGCCGGGATTATCCTCATCGATACCGCAGGCGCTGCGGTTGGCAAGTGCAACGGCCTGACCGTGCTGGAAGTCGGTGACTCGGCTTTCGGTATCCCTGCGCGGATTTCCGCCACGGTTTATCCTGGCGGCAGCGGCATTGTCGATATCGAGCGTGAGGTCAACCTCGGCCAGCCGATTCACTCCAAGGGCGTGATGATCCTCACCGGTTACCTGGGCAGCCGTTATGCCCAGGAATTCCCGCTGGCGATTTCGGCGAGTATTGCCCTGGAGCAGTCCTACGGTTACGTGGACGGTGACAGTGCATCGCTCGGCGAGGCTTGCACGCTGATCTCGGCGTTGTCGAAAACCCCGCTCAAGCAGTGCTTTGCCATCACCGGCTCGATCAACCAGTTCGGTGAGGTGCAGGCGGTCGGTGGGGTCAACGAGAAAATCGAAGGCTTCTTCCGCCTGTGCGAGGCGCGCGGACTGACGGGCGAGCAGGGCGCGATCATTCCGCGCGCCAACGTCACCACCCTGATGCTCGATGAGCGAGTGGTGCAGGCGGTGCGCGCAGGGATGTTCCATGTCTATGCGGTCAGCCAGGCCGACGAAGCGTTGAGCCTGTTGGTCGGCGAACCGGCCGGTGAACCGGATGCCGAAGGCGAATTCCCCGAGGGCAGTGTCAACGCCCGCGTGGTAGAGCGCCTGCGGGTAATTGCCGAGATGATCAGTGAAGAAGATCTCAAGGAGGCCGAGAAGGAGCAGGCCGAGCAAGCCCTGGCTCAGGTGAAATCCTCCTGAGTCAAATTATCGGCGCCGCAGCGGTCATGACCGCTGGGCGCCGGTTTTTCCACGCGGCAGCGGATTTCTTCTATTCTTCAATTCAGGGATCGTAGTCATTACAGGATCGAAACAGCCTTGTCCGCAGGGCTGAACCTGGGTTTACCGAGGGTCGTCGCCATGCCGCGCAGCCTCAGCCTCACCCGCCAATGCCTGGGCCTGGTGACCCGCATTGAATGCAGCATTCGCCCACTGGCCGGTGACAACGGCATGTGGACCCTTTTGTTTGCCGCCGGCATGGCTGGTGAGCAACCTTCCGCGATCAAGGCTCAGGGGCCTTTTCACGGGCCTTATGTGGCCGAGTCGGTGCTCGACGCGATTGTCGACAGCCTGACCCTGCATGGCTATCAGGTGGCCGACGACCCGCAGATCTGGTGCGTGCATCTGCAGGCCCAGCTACGCCGGATCAATGGTGAGCGTGTCCATCACGTCGGTGACTTCCAGTTCCACCCGGAAACCTGAAGCGTCGATCCGCAGGCACCGCAACATCGCCCGACGCTGCCCCTGTGGCAGCGTGCCACGGGCTTTTTCTGTCATGGCTGGCTGTTATACTCGCGCTCGCTTTTTTGCCACCTGACGAGTTTTCAATGGAACGTATTATCGAAAATGCGATGTATGCCTCGCGCTGGCTGCTCGCCCCGATCTATTTTGGTCTGTCGTTGGGCCTGCTGGCGCTGGCACTGAAGTTCTTCCAGGAGATCTTCCATGTGCTGCCCAACATCTTCTCGCTGGCCGAGGCTGACCTGATCCTGGTGATCCTTTCGCTGATCGACATGGCCCTGGTCGGTGGCCTGCTGGTGATGGTGATGATTTCCGGTTACGAGAACTTCGTTTCGCAGCTGGACATCGACGAGGACAAGGAAAAGCTCAACTGGCTGGGCAAGATGGATTCGTCTTCGTTGAAGATGAAAGTGGCGGCGTCGATCGTGGCGATCTCCTCGATCCATCTGCTGCGGGTGTTCATGGATGCACGCAACATCGAGACCGAGTACCTGATGTGGTACGTGATCATCCACATGACCTTCGTGGTATCGGCCTTCGCCATGGGTTACCTGGATAAGCTGACCAAACACTGATCGGCCCGTGCAATCCGCTGGATGACCGCCCGTGCGTTGCAAAACGGACGGGCGGTTGCGTTTTTGCCTTGTGCTTTGGCGCCCGCTGTACAAAAAATGAACCGTCACTCGAAGTGCCTGCTCAACGTTCCAGTAGCGAGGTATCACCATGAACCTTCAACAACTGAACACAGAGGCCAAGGCCGGTCATGTCGAAGAACTCAACCTGATTGCCCTCGAAGGCGGTGATTTCATTATCGAAGCACGGGTGAAAGGCCATGCCTATCCACTGGATGACAAACATGGACAGCGCGTGAAAGTGCATTCGGTGGTCGATGCACAGCGTCTGCTCAACGGTTTGCCTGCCGTGCCGGTGCACATGGTGCACTGGTCGATGGATGACGAGATGTGCGGCGCCGGCAGCGCTGGTGACGGTGACCTGAAAATCCCGATGCCACGCCGTTCTGCCTGGTAGCTGAACTGCTTTGCCGCAGTGTGCTAGGCTGCTCGCCCTTTTCATAAAGGGCGCGGTTGTCGTGCGCCCTGCAGCGGAGCAAGCAAATGTCCGAAATCAACCTGTCTACCGATGAAACTCGCGTTAGCTACGGCATTGGCCGTCAGCTGGGTGGCCAACTGCGTGACAACCCGCCACCGGGTGTGAGCCTGGACGCCATCCTGGCCGGCTTGACTGACGCTTTCAACGGCAAAGACAGCCGCGTCAGCGAAGAAGACCTGTCGGCCAGCTTCAAGGTCATCCGTGAAATCATGCAGGCTGAAGCTGCGGCCAAGGCCGAAGCTGCTGCTGGCGAAGGCAAGGCCTTCCTGGTTGAAAACGCCAAGCGTGACGGCATCACCACCCTGGCCTCGGGCCTGCAATTCGAAGTACTGACTGCTGGTGAAGGCGCCAAGCCAAGCCGTGACGACAGCGTGCGCACTCACTATCACGGCACCCTGATCGACGGCACTGTGTTCGACAGCTCCTACGAGCGTGGCCAGCCAGCAGAGTTCCCGGTCAGCGGCGTAATCGCTGGCTGGACCGAAGCCCTGCAACTGATGAACGCTGGCAGCAAATGGCGCCTGTACGTTCCGAGCGAGCTGGCTTACGGCGCTCAGGGCGTTGGCAGCATCCCGCCGCACAGCGTACTGGTGTTCGACGTCGAGCTGCTCGACGTACTGTAAGGCCTATCACGGGGCAAGCCCGCTCCCACAGAGATTGCACATCCTGCAGGAGCGGGCTTGCCCCGCGATGCCGTTCAGTTCCACTCGGCTCCACCACCAGGGCGCAACGCCCGCGCATAGCAGAACAGGAATAGGTTCCTCACCAGTTCCTTGAGCACAATCGGCTCACTTGAATTCAAACCGTTAAGGTCCAGATCACCCTGATCGCGCAGTTCGTCCAGTGCTTCTTGCTCAAGCACGGCACAGACTTCGCCGGTTTCCCGATGCAGAATGCGCAGGTAAGGATGGGGGCGGTCAAGCCAGGCGTCTATCAGATAAGTCATGGCTATTCTCCTTGGAAGCGTCCAATGAGAATAATTCTTATTATCAAAATAGCAAGAGGCTATTGGTAATAAATCGCCCAACGGTAGCTGGCGAGATGTTTCGAGGCTGACATGCAGCCCCGAAACCACCGGGACTCAGACCTTGCGGACGAATTCCGATTTCAGCTTCATCGGGCCAATGCCGTCGATCTTGCAGTCAATGTCGTGGTCGCCATCGCACAGACGGATGTTCTTGACCTTGGTACCGACCTTGACCACCAGCGAGGTGCCTTTGACTTTCAGGTCCTTGATCACCGTGATGGTGTCGCCGTCCTGCAGGACGTTGCCCACCGAATCCTTCTTGACCGCTTCATCGCTCACTGCCTCGGCTTCACCGGCAGCGGACCACTCGTGCGCGCACTCGGGGCAGATCAGCTGGGCGCCGTCTTCGTAGGTGTATTCGGAGTTGCATTTAGGGCAGGGTGGCAAAGTGCTCACTAGGGTTCCTCAAGACGTACAGGTACAAAGCCTACATTGTATAGGGTTTTGTCCGTCAGAGGGTAATCGGGCCCATCGAGCGATGGGCCACAGGGCGGATCAGTGCGTGCGGGCGACGGCGAATTCGCTCAGTTCGACCAGGGCATCGCGGTATTGGCTGGCTGGCAGCACGTCCAGGCAGGCGATGGCGCGGGCCACGTAGTCGCGGGCCAGTTGCGCGGTGTAGTCCAGGGAGCCGGAAGCTTCGACCGCAGCACGGATGCTTTCGAGGTCTTCGATGCCGCCTTTCTGGATCGCCTGACGCACCAGTGCTGCCTGTTCGGCTGTACCTTCACGCATGGTGTAGATCAGCGGCAGGGTTGGCTTGCCTTCGGCCAGATCGTCGCCGACGTTCTTACCCAGGGTTTGCGCATCGCCTTTGTAATCGAGCAGGTCGTCGACCAACTGGAAGGCTACGCCCAAGTGATCACCGAAGGTGCGCAGTGCTTCGCTTTGCTCCGGGGTGGCCTGGGCCAGGGCGGCGGCGCTGTGGGTCGAAGCCTCGAACAGCATTGCGGTCTTGCCGCGGATGACGTCCATGTAGACTTCTTCGGTGGTGCTCGCGTCGCGGACCTTGGACAGCTGCAGGACTTCGCCCTCGGCGATCACCCGGGTGGCCTTGGAGAGGATCTGCATGACTGGCATCGAGCCCAGTTCAACCATCATCTCGAACGAGCGCGAGTAGAGGAAGTCACCGACCAGCACGCTTGGCGCGTTGCCCCACAGGGCATTGGCAGTGGAACGACCGCGACGCATGCCGGACATGTCGACCACGTCGTCGTGCAGCAGGGTGGCGGTGTGCAGGAATTCGATAGTGGCGGCCAGCAGGCGCACGTCGTCGCCTTCGCGCCCCAGGGCTTTGCCACACAGCAGCACCAGCAGCGGGCGCAAGCGCTTGCCACCGGCTGAAGTGATGTAGTCGCCGATTTTCGATACCAGCGGTACACGCGAAGTCAGCTGTTTCTTGATAATCTCGTCAACGGCGCTGAAGTCGTCCGCTACCGCTCGGTAGAAAGCTTGGGGTTGCATCGGCCACAGGTGCTCCATAAAGGTTGCGCGGCATGCTAGGTCGCGGGTCCCGGCGTGTCAAGGCGCGGTCCCCGCAGGCCGGGGGCGGGACTTGCAAGGGGCGAGCGGCTTGCGTACAATCGCGCACCCTGAACTTCCTGGGCAGCACCTGCCTTACGCAATTGCACTGGGCCGTTCCAGCCCTATGCAGCCATGCCAGCCAATACTCTTCCTATAAAGAGCTGGGTGAGCAGGATTATCGGAGAAATACCCATGTACGCAGTAATTGTTACCGGTGGCAAGCAGTACAAAGTCGCCGAAGGTGAATACCTGAAAATCGAAAAACTGGAAGTCGCCACTGGCGAATCCGTGACTTTCGACCGCGTTCTGTTGGTTGCCAATGGCGACGACGTGAACATCGGCGCTCCAGTCGTTGCTGGTGCCAAAGTTGTTGCTGAAGTGATCTCCCAAGGTCGTCACGACAAAGTTCGCATCATCAAGTTCCGCCGCCGTAAGCACCACATGAAGCGTATGGGCCACCGCCAGTGGTTCACCGAAATCAAGATCACCGGTATTTCGGCTTAATCGCCTGAATCCATTTCTGGAGAATTGAACCATGGCACACAAAAAAGCTGGTGGTAGTACCCGTAACGGTCGCGACTCAGAAGCCAAACGCCTTGGCGTGAAGATGTATGGCGGCCAGGCTATCATTCCTGGCAACATCATCGTGCGTCAGCGCGGCACCCAATTCCACGCTGGCTACGGCGTTGGCATGGGCAAGGATCACACCCTGTTCGCCAAGATCGCGGGTAAGATCAAGTTTGAAGTAAAAGGCGCCTTCGGTCGTCGTTACGTGAGCGTTGTCGCCGAGTAATCGCGCGAACGCTGGAAAAGCCCTGTCTCGCGACGGGGCTTTTTCGTTTGTGGGGTGAGTCTCTTGCAAAGCTGTTTGTATGGGCTGCCGGCGTGGGTTGTTACTGTCGTGACGGGGCCGCCGCGCTCACTTTTGCAAGAGCCTTATGTCTTTGTGTCACTCAGCTCGTCCAGCTGACGAGAGGCGGTTTTTATGAAGTTTGTTGACGAAGTATCGATCCGGGTCAAAGCCGGTGATGGCGGTAACGGTTGCATGAGCTTCCGCCGCGAAAAATTCATCGAGAACGGCGGTCCCAACGGCGGTGACGGTGGCGACGGCGGCTCGGTGTTCATGGTGGCCGACGAGAACCTCAATACCCTGGTCGACTACCGTTACACCCGTCATTTCGAAGCCCAGCGCGGCTCCAACGGTGGCAGCACCGACTGCACCGGCAAGAAAGGCGACGACCTGATCCTGCGCGTGCCGGTCGGTACGACCGTGATTGACTCCGCCACCCAGGAGGTCATCGGTGACCTGGTCAAGCCTGGCCAGAAGCTGATGGTGGTTCAGGGCGGCTGGCACGGCCTGGGCAACACCCGTTTCAAATCCAGTACCAACCGTGCGCCACGCCAGACCACCCCAGGCAAGCCGGGCGAGCAGCGTGACCTGAAGCTGGAAATGAAAGTACTGGCTGACGTCGGTCTGCTGGGTCTGCCGAACGCCGGCAAAAGTACCTTCATCCGTTCGGTGTCGGCCGCCAAGCCGAAAGTCGCCGACTACCCGTTCACCACTCTGGTGCCAAATCTGGGCGTGGTCAGTGTCGACCGCTGGAAGAGCTTCGTCATCGCCGACATTCCCGGCCTGATTGAAGGCGCCTCCGATGGTGCCGGCCTGGGTATCCGCTTCCTCAAGCACCTGGCGCGTACCCGCCTGCTGCTGCACCTCGTCGACCTCGCGCCGCTGGATGAAAGCAACAGCGCCGATGCCGCCGAAGTGATCGTCAACGAGCTGACCCGCTTCAGCCCGTCGCTGGCTGAGCGTGACCGCTGGCTGGTGCTGAACAAGACCGACATGCTGATGGACGATGAGCGTGACGAGCGCGTCAAGGAAGTGGTCGAGCGCTTGCAGTGGGAAGGTCCGGTCTACGTGATCTCGGCGATCTCCAAGCAGGGCACCGAGCAGCTTAGCCGCGACATCATGCGCTACCTCGAAGACCGCGCCGACCGACTGGCCAACGACCCGGCCTACGCCGAAGAGCTGGCAGACCTCGATCAGCGTATCGAAGACGAAGCCCGTGCCCAGCTGCAGGCGCTGGACGACGCGCGTGCCTTGCGCCGCAGCGGCGTCAAGAGCGTGCACGACATCGGCGACGACGATGACGATGATTGGGATGATGACGACGAAGACGGTCCGGAAATCATTTACGTGCGCGACTGATTCGTTGCAGTACACTAAACGCCGCTCTCTGGAGCGGCGTTTTAGTATCTAAAGATCTATATAGGTTGGAAGAAGATGCGGAGCAAGGTGACGGGTGCGCAGCGCTGGGTGGTGAAAATCGGCAGTGCCCTGCTGACAGCAGATGGCAAGGGCCTGGATCGCGCGGCCATGGGTGTCTGGGTCGAGCAGATGGTGGCGTTGCATGAGGCGGGTGTTGAATTGGTACTGGTGTCGTCCGGGGCGGTTGCCGCCGGGATGAGCCGCCTGGGCTGGAGCAAGCGACCGAGTGCGATGAACGAGCTGCAGGCTGCGGCTTCGATCGGCCAGATGGGGCTGGTGCAGGCCTGGGAATCGAGCTTTGCCGAGCATGGTCGGCATACCGCGCAGATCCTGCTGACCCACGACGACCTCTCCGACCGCAAGCGCTACCTCAACGCTCGCAGTACCTTGCGCACCTTGGTGGAACTGGGCGTGGTGCCTGTGATCAACGAGAACGACACGGTGGTCACTGACGAAATCCGTTTCGGTGACAACGACACCCTGGCGGCGCTGGTAGCCAACCTGGTCGAAGCTGACCTGTTGGTGATCCTCACCGACCGCGACGGCATGTTCGACGCCGATCCGCGCAACAACCCCGATGCAAAGCTGATCTACGAAGCTCGTGCCGACGATCCGAGCCTGGATGCTGTGGCCGGGGGGACCGGTGGCGCACTCGGCCGTGGTGGCATGCAGACCAAGCTGCGCGCCGCGCGTTTGGCGGCACGTTCCGGTGCCCATACCATCATCGTCGGTGGTCGACTGGAGCGCGTGCTCGACCGCCTCAAGGCAGGCGAGCGCCTGGGTACCTTGTTGTCGCCTGAGCGCGGCATGCTGGCCGCACGCAAGCAGTGGCTGGCCGGGCATTTGCAGACCCGTGGCACCCTGGTGCTCGACGAGGGTGCGGTAAAGGCCTTGCGCAAAGACAACAAGAGCTTGCTGCCGGTCGGGGTGAAGACCGTACAGGGAAGCTTCCGTCGTGGCGAGATGGTGGTCTGTGTAGGGCCTGATGGGCTGGAAGTCGCCCGCGGCCTGGCCAACTACAGCGCCCTGGAGGCGCAAAAAATCATCGGTCAGTCGTCGGAAGCCATCGAAAGCTTGCTGGGCTATAGCGCTGAGCCGGAGCTTGTGCATCGCGACAACCTGATTCTGGTCTGAGGAAACAACTGTGCTCAAAGGGATAGTGACAGCCGCGCTGCTGGCGTTGCCGGTACTGGCATCGGCCGAAGAGATTGGCCAGGTGTCGACCGTGTTCAAGTTTGTCGGGCCGAACGACCGTATCGTCGTCGAAGCCTTCGACGACCCGAAGGTGGAAGGGGTGACCTGCTACCTGTCGCGGGCCAAGACCGGTGGCGTCAAGGGTGGTCTGGGGCTGGCCGAGGACCGTGCCGAAGCCTCGATCGCTTGCCGTCAGGTAGGGCCGATTCGCTTCAAAGAGCAGCTCAAGGACGGTGACGAGGTGTTCAAGGAGCGCACCTCGCTGGTGTTCAAGACCATGCAGGTGGTGCGCTTTCTCGACAAGAAGCGCAATACCCTGGTCTATCTGGTGTACTCGGATCGCCTGATTGAAGGCAGCCCGCAGAATGCGGTGACGGCGATTCCGATTTTGCCTTGGGCCCAGTAAGGCTTCGCGGGGCAAGCCCGCTCCCACCGGAATCATCTTCCTGTGGGAGCAGGCTTGCCCCGCGATTAGCTTCAGACTGAAGCTTCTTCCTCTTCTTCTTTGCGCACCACCGCCTTCTCCACATCCCGGCGACTGATGTACTTCCAGTCCGCCTCGTCGATGTAGATGCCGTTCGGCCCGCTGCCGCCTTCCAGGTCGATGGCGACATGCGCCGAGACCTGCGGCTTCACGCTCGCCAAAATCGGTACGAAGCCGAGCTGCAAGCTGGTTTCCAGCAGTGCCGCCTGGTTGCGTTCGTCGATGTCGGCCGCTTCGTCGAGGTAGTACGGCAGGCGCACGCGACCGGCCAGGTCGCGGTCCATCAGGTGCAGCAACAAGTACATGTTGGTCAGCGCCTTGATGGTCATGGTGGTGCCGTTGGACGCCGCGCCGTCGATGTCGGTGTGGATCACCGGCTGGCCACCAACCTTGGTGATCTCGAAGGCCAGTTCGAACAGGTCTTTGAGGCCCAGCTGGTTGTGGTTGGCCGCTACCAGGCGCGCCAGATACTCCTTGGCTTCTTCGTTCTTGTTGTCCTGCTCGGCGCTTGCGCTCAGGTCGAACACCGACAGGGTCTCGCCTTCTTCATACTGACCGGCGCTGTGGATGATCTGGTCGATGTGCTTGAGCGCTTCCTTGTTCGGTGCCAGGACAATGCGGAAGCTCTCCAGGTTGGAGACCTGGCGCTTGTTGATCTCGCGGTTGAACAGCGCCAGCTGGTGCTCGAGGCTGTCGTAGTCGCTGCGGATGTTGCGCAGGGTCCGGGCGATGTCGGTGACGGCCGCGCGGCGCGCCTTGCCCAGGGTCAGGGCTTCTTCGGTACGGTGCGAGTAGGCGTTGATCAATAGCTGCAGGCGGCGCTCCATGTCGTCTTCACTGTCGAACTTGGCCACGCCCTTGAGGCGCACCTGGGCGTACAGCGCTTCGATCTGGCCGTCGACCCGCAGCAGGCCCTGCCAGCTGTCCTGGTAGTCGTTGAGCAGGGGCAGCAGGTTGTCCATGGAGTCGTCGACCGGCTCCATGAACGGCGTGCCGAACGGCAGGTCGGCCGGCAGCAGCTGGCGACGGCGCAGGGCGTCGTCGAGGGTGCGTTGCTTGGCTTCCATGTCGGCGATCTGCCGGCCGACCAGTTGCAGCTTGGCCGACAGCTGTTGGACGCGCTCGGTGAAGGCGTCGCTGGAGCGCTTCAGTTCGTCCTGGGCGGCTTCCATCTGCGCCAGCTGTTCGAGCTTGTCGCCTTCTTCGGCGGCCAGGGTCTGGCTGCGGCGGAAGTCTTCCAGGGCCTTTTGCGCATCCAGTACCTGCTGGTACAAGGCTTCGGTCTGGGTCTTGCTCGCGGCGCGGTCGGCGGCCACGGCTTGCTGGGTCTTGAGCTGCTTGAGTTCTTTCTCCAGACGTTCTTTCTGGTCGCGCAGCGCGGCACGGTCGGCCAGGGCCTGCAGGGCAGGGGGCTCGATGTGCGACAGGTCGATCGACAGGCCCGGGGCTTCGAAGCGTTCGCCCTTGAAGCCGTCGAGCACCGCTTCCAGGGATTTGACCCAGACGTCGCTGTCATCCAGTTCGATACCGCGCTCGCCCAGTGGCAAGCTGAACAGCGCGCCATTGAACAGGCGCATCAGGCGTTCGACGTCCTGCTGCGAGAACTCTTCGCGCAGGCGTGCGTAGCTGTTGTTGTCGGCATGGTCGAGCTGCTGCTTGACCGACTTCAGGCGTTTTTCCAGGTCGCGCAGACGCTCTTCGAGGTCTTCGGCGCTGAATTGACGGGACTGGGCCAATGCACCGGCCAGTTCGTCGTGGGCATCCTTGGCGGCCAGCAGTTGCTGTTCCAGAACCTTGACGTCATCGACCAGGGCAAAGCGGTGCTTGAGCACCGACAGCTCGCCGAGCCAGCGCTGTACGCCGGTGATTTCGCGTTCCAGGCGCATCAGCTCCTGGGTGCCGCCGCGCTGGTCGTTCTGCAGGTGGTCCTGTTCGTTCTTGTAGTGCTCGGCCTGGATCACCAGTTCTTCCTTGCGGGCGCTGGCGTAGTCCTGCCAGGTGCCGAGCAGGGAGTCGAGCAGTGGCGACAGGCGATGCAGCTTGCCGCGCAGGATGTCGCGCTGGGCCACGCCGTTGGCCAGGGCCTCGACCAGCGGGCCGGCGGCGACCAGGGAGTTGTAGTCCTGCTCCATGCGGCGCACGTCGCGGAAGGCTTCTTCGCAAGCTGCGATGTAGTCGACGCTGCCCGAGCGCAGACTGTGCTCGAACGCATCGAGGAACAGCTGCTTGAGCTTGGCTGCGGTGATTTCGCGCATGTGCAGCAGGTTGATGAACAGCGCGCGGAAGGTTTTCAGGCTTTGCTCACTGGTGGAGCGCAGCGGGATCAGGGTGAGGTCGAGCGGGATCGAGGTGTGGCCACCGACCAGCAGGCGACGCAGCTCGTCAGGCTTGAGCTCGTAGGCTTTGAGGCCATTGCGCTCAAGGTTGCTGAACAGTTCCTTCTGGCGCAGGCAAGTGTCGTCCTTCTGGTAGTGCGCCAGGTCCAGTTCGCCGGCATAGGCGAAGAACTGGTGACCGAAACCGCCGCCCGGGCCACGACCGACCACACCGATCACATGTGGGCCGTGAGGCAGGTTGACCTCGCAGAGGATGTAGCTGGTGTCGCTGGCGAAGTAGAAGCGCCGCGACTGCTCCAGGCTGTACTTGCCGAAGCTCATATCGGACATGCGCGCCAGGATCGGGAACTGCAGGGCGTTGATCGAGGCACTCTTGCCCAGGTTGTTGGCGCCGTAGACCGACAGCGGGTGTTCCAGGGGGAACAGGCCGAGGCTGTAGCCGGCGGTGTTGAGCAGTGCGAAGCGGCGAATGCCGTAGCGTTCCTGGCTCATGCATCAATCTCCTGTTGCTCTTCGGCGATGGCTCGGGCCAAGGCGTCTTCTTCGCTTTCTTCGAACGGGCTGAGGTCGAGCGGGTCGTCGGTGCGGTTCAGCTCTTCGGGATTCTCTTCCTCGACCAATACCGGCGTTGGCAGCGGCAGGGCGCTGTGCAGGCTGGCGGCCAGGTCACGGTCCTGCTGGACCGACAGGCAGACGTCGAGGAAGCGGTGCATCGGCGGCAGGAAGCGGTAAATACCGTTTTCTTCGTGAGCAAAGCCGAGCTGAGTCATGCGGCGCATGATCTTCTCTTCCAGCTCGTCCGGGGTCTGCACTTCGGCCTGAATGAACAGGTCGCGGTATTTCTCCAGCATCGATGGCAGCTCATCGCGGCCGAGGCTGCCGCCATCGAGGACCGACATCGGGTCGCGGCCCTGGTCGGCCAGGTGTTCAACCAGGATGAAGGTGAACAACGACAGGCGCTGGGCGGTCTTGTTGACCTGCGCGGCGGCCAGCTCCGGGACGAAATAGTAGAAGCCACGGGTGTCGCACACCAGTTCAAAGCCCAGAGCCTTGAACAGGCCGCGGTACTGGTCCTGGAAATTTGACAGGTGGGCGTACAGCTCTGGGTCGCGGCGGCTGATATGAAAGCCCTTGAACAGCTCGCGGAAGATCGGCGCGAGCTGGGACAGTTCGGAAAGATCAAGATGCATGGGCAGGGCTCGCAGTAGGCTCAGGCGATGGTTCGCGGCTCGATGTCAGGGCGAAGGAGCGCAGGCTGACCAGGTGTTCGCGGGTGATGTATTCGCGGCGTTCGAGGCGCTCGCGGGTAAAGCGTTTTTCCCGCGACAGGCGCGAGAACCAGTACAGCAGTTCGTCGGTGGCGCCTTCGGGCTCCTGCTCCAGCAGCCAGACCATCAGGTCCGGCAGGGGCAGGGCGCCTTCGCAGCGCTCGAGCATTTCCTTGACCGTACGCGGTGCACGCGGGGCCTCGCCTTTGTGGCTCTTGTGCGCCTTGGGGAACTTGGCCGGTTTGGGTTCGAAGCGGGCCAGGGCATACACGTAGGCCTCAACCTGGCTGGCACTGCCGAGGAAGGTGCTCTGCGGCCGGGTGAACATCGGCATGGCGGCCTGGGGCACAGCATCCAGGCCCTTGCGGCGAATCACCGAGAGGGCCAGGGCGGCGCCACGGGTCACGGCGTTGTGGCGGCGGGCCTCTTCGCGCAGCGGCAGCAGCAGTTCACGGGCATGACGCAGGGTCAGCTGGGCGCTGGTCTGCATTTCGAGGATGCGCGCGTGGGTGCGCAGTAGCATGTCGTCATCGACCAGGTGGCCGAGCCGGGCCTGCTCGCCGAGCAGACGCAGCAGCACGGTCTCGACCTTGCGTACGCCCTGTTCGAAGGCGCCATCGGCGTTGACCAGCTGGATCATCGGCTCGACGTACTCATCCCAGGTCGCCAGGACCTCGGCATAACGCTGGCGCAGCGGAATCTGGCGGTCGCTGGTCTTGGCCCGTTCGGCCACAGCGACCAGGGCCTGCTCGTCGTTGTCGAGTTTTTTCAGGACATCGCGTACGCGCATGTCGAGCAGGCGCAGCTGGCGCGCTAGGTCATTGCCATCACGAATCTCGAAGGCGTCCTGGATATGCCCGGCCAGACGCTCGAGGTGGCGCAGGTAGGCCTCGATCTCCAGGCACAGGCCCAGGCGGTGTTCGCGGCGCAGGTAGGCGAGGAAGTCGTGGATCTGTGCGTTGAGCTCGAAACGGTTGGGGCTTTTCGCCACCGGCACGAGGATATCCAGGCGGATCCAGACATCGAGCAGGCTGGTGATGTCCTGGGGCGTGCTCTCCAACTGCTGGTTGGCCAATTGCTGGCGCAGCTCGCCGAGGCTCAGGGTGCCCCCGTCGAAGCGTTCGCACAACGGCTCAAGCAAGGCCCAGTGTTCGGCTAGGGCGCGCAGGACGCGCTTGGGTTCGATCATTGGCGGGTCGACTCGTTGCCAAATAAAAGCGCCGATTGTACTGCATCAGGCGCCTGTCGATTCACCCCTGATCGCTTGAAGCTGCTGTCGGGTGGTTTTCTGCCGATCAACAGCGGCGCCGAGCGGCGAACAACGCTAGAATATCGGCCCTGACTTATCCACAGATGGCCGATCCTTCTTGTTAATCGAGTCCCGCCGCCGCGCTTACCTCAACGCCATGCAAGTGGTGCACTGGCTGCCGCGTACCGAACTGCCGTTCGCCGCCCCGTCGCGCCCGGAGCTGTTGCTGCCGCTGGCGCCTGAAGTGCTGCCCGAGTTCGATGCGCCGCAGGTGGAGCCGGTGAGGGCCGCGGTCAATGCGCCGGTGGCGCGCAGTGGCGAGCGACCGAAGATCGAGATCCCGCGTCCTGGCAGTACGCCCAAGGCCGCCAGCAAGCCAATGGAAGAGGCTGAAGCGGCCCTGGTAGTGGCCAAGCCGCTACCGGTACCGCCGCCGCGCTTCGCGCTGCAACTGCTGCGTGCCGGCAGTTGCCTGCTGTTGGTGGAGTTGGCTACTGGCCAGCCGTTTCAGAGCCGCGACCCCTCTTACCTGTTGCTCAAGGACATGCTGCGCGCCGCCGGTCTGCCCGACAGCCCGCAGATCGTTGGCGAACCGGTGCGTTGGCCGTTGCTGGTGCGCGGCAACCTCGACCAGGGGCCGCAGGCGGCAACCGATTTTGTCCAGGGCTTCATTCAGGCGCGGCTTGAAGAAGCCCCCTGTGTCTGTTTATGGCTGATTGGCCTGCCCGCCGTGCGTTTTGCCGGTGAGGCGGATGCCGAGGCTTATTACCGCGAGTTGCCGGTCGAGGGGCTGGGCACTGCCTGGGCCTTGCCTGGCCTTGAACTGTTGATGGACGAGCCGCAGCGCAAAGCGGACGTCTGGCAAGCCATGCGCCGGCTGATGGCGCGCTGGAAACCAAGCAATGAGTGACACGATCAGTTTCCGCCGGATGACCGAGGCGGATCTGGAAGCCGTACTGAAGATCGAATACGCCGCCTTCAGCCACCCCTGGACCCGGGGGATTTTCCTCGACGGGCTAAAATCCTATGAAATCTGGCTGATGTTCGAAGGCGAGCAGCAGGTGGGCCACGGCGTGATCAACGTGATCATTGACGAAGCGCACTTGCTCAATATCACCGTCAAGCCGGAAAGCCAGGGCCGTGGCCTTGGCCTGCGACTGCTGGAAGAGCTGATGAAGCGCGCCTATGAGCTGAACGGCCGTGAGTGCTTCCTTGAAGTGCGCGCCAGCAATCAGTCGGCGTATCGTTTGTACGAGCGCTATGGCTTCAATGAAATCGGGCGGCGCCGCGACTACTACCCGGTTGCCGGCGGTCGCGAAGATGCTTTGGTCATGGCCTGTACCCTGATCGAATGATCGAGCGTCACTGTAGCCCGGCAACATCCAACAGATGAGAAGCGAACATGCACGATCTACAAGAACTGATTGATAACAACGCGCGCTGGGCCGATGCGATCAAACAGGAAGATCCGGATTTTTTCGCCAAGCTCGCCCGCCAGCAGACCCCTGAATTCCTCTGGATCGGTTGTTCCGACGCACGGGTGCCGGCCAACGAGATCGTCGGCATGCTGCCGGGCGATCTGTTCGTGCACCGTAATGTCGCTAACGTGGTGCTGCACACTGACTTGAACTGCCTGTCGGTGATTCAGTACGCAGTGGATGTGCTCAAGGTGAAGCACATTCTGGTGACCGGGCATTACGGTTGTGGTGGTGTCCGCGCTTCGATGCAGGACCGCCAGTTGGGCCTGATCGACGGCTGGCTGCGTTCGATCCGCGACCTGTACTACGAGAACCGGGTGGAGCTGGCGAAATTCGCGACCGAAGAAGAACGGGTTGACCGCCTGTGCGAGTTGAACGTGATCCAGCAGGTGGCCAACGTCGGTCATACCACCATTGTCCAGAATGCCTGGCACCGTGGCCAGAGCTTGTCGGTCCATGGTTGCATCTATGGCATCAAGGACGGTCGCTGGAAGAGCCTGAACGCGACCATCAGTGGCCTGGATCAATTACCGCCGCAGTACCGCTTGCGTCCGCAGGACTGATCAGCGCCGCGATAAACACTGGTGTTCATGCTTAACTCCTTTGATTCCCCGCGAAGGGAAGGAGAGGAGCTGATGACATCATGGAGCAGGGCTGTTATCCATGCAGGACTTGTACTGACGCTACTGTGCAGCGCTCATTCGCACGCCGATGAGCGCGACCTGTACATGTTTGCCCAATGGGCTGGCGACCATGAAACCCGGGCGTTTCGCCAGATGCTGGTGGATGCGCGGTTGTATGGCGTGGTGCCGATCTATCAACTGCTGCGTTCGGCCAGTGACTGGCGCCTGTGTTCTGCGCAGCCCTTTGCGGTGGCGCCAGCGGCGCAGTGGCCAGCGGTGCGCTCGACCCTGCAGCTGCTCAAGACTCTGAGTGATCAGGGTATATTGCAGCGCTATGAAGTGGTTTCGGCCTACCGCGATCCGCGCTTGAACCGCTGTGCTGGCGGCGCCGTAGACAGCGCGCATACCCGGGCGTTTGCGGTGGATGTGTTGTTGCCATCCTGGGCCGATCCCAATCCGTTATGCCAGTTCTGGCAGACTCAGGGCAAGGCCTGGAACATGGGGCTGGGCCGTTATCCGTCGGGGCGCATTCATATCGACACGGCGGGCTTTCGCACCTGGGGCGGGGACTTCAGCGCCAGCTCATCTTTCTGCGCCTTGCCTGCGGCCGATAAGTCTCAGAGCAAATGAGCGAGGCAGGCTTGCGCCTGCGCACTGACCCACTGGGCGAAGCGTCGGCATTTGTCGTCGTTGGCCATTGTTTGCTGGCAGAGCAAGTAGTACGCCGATTGATCCTGGACGAAGCTGCGCGGCGCGTGTAACTGACCGCTATCGATTTCGTCCTGAACCATCAGAAATGAAGCCATTGCCACGCCCAGGCCGGCTACTGCAGCCTGGATGCACAGGTAGAAATGCTCGTAGTCGGCGCGTTGGGCATCCCGGGCTGATTCGCCGGTCAGGCGCAGCCAGGTGGTCCAGGCGTTGGGCCGTGATGCGCTGTGCAGCAAGCGCTGGCCGTCCAGGCCCTGGCTCGCTGTAGCCAGGTGGGCGCTGCTCACTGGCCCCATCCATTCGTCACAGATCTTCAACGCATGCAGGCTGGCGTCCCAGCGAAAATCATCGCGGCGCAAGGCCAGGTCGACGCCGCTGCGGGAAAAGTCGATGGGGCCACCGGCAGCTACCAGGTGCAGGTGAATATCGGGATGGGCGGCATGAAAGGCCGGCAGCCTCGGGATCAACCATTTCATCGCGATGGTCGGCTCGCATGACAGCACCAGAACGTTTTCCCGCGCCTGTTGTTGCAGGCGATACACCGCGCCTTGCAATTGCTCGAACACCGACAAGGTAGTGCCGTGCAGGGCGCGGCCGGCGGGTGTAAGGAAGATCGCGCGATTACGCCGCTCGAATAATTCCACGCCCAGAGAGTCTTCCAGCAGGCGTACCTGGCGGCTCACGGCGCCATGGGTGACGTTGAGCAACTCAGCGGCGCGCACGAAGCTTTGGGTCTGGGCGGCTACGTCGAAATAGCGAAAGGCAGACAGTGCGGGAAGTTTCATATCTGTGAGAAAAACTAGCGGATTTGCCGCACTATAAATCGCTTTTTGTCGTGTATGAAGCTTTCGATAATGGCGTCGCACAGTCGTATCTGTGCAATTTCCTAGCAGATCGAGGAGCTTTTCGTGAATGAACTCATTGCCGTTGCCGTGTTTACCGTCCTGGCAGTGATCAGCCCGGGCGCGGACTTTGCCATGGTCACCCGCAGTAGTTATGCCTTTGGCCGTCGCGCCGGTTTGTCCGCTGCGCTGGGTATCGCCCTGGGCGTACAGGTGCATGTGCTGTACACGGTGCTTGGCATTGCCCTGATCATCAGCCAGACCCCGTCATTGTTTCTCACAATGAAAGTGCTGGGGGCGGGCTACCTGATCTACCTGGGGTGCAAGTCGTTGACCAACAGCACGCGGATTTCTCTCGAAGGCGGCGCTGCTTCCAGCCAGATTGGTGTGTTCGCAGCCTTTCGCTCGGGTTTTCTGACCAATGCCCTCAATCCCAAGACCATGCTGTTCGTGGTCAGTGCCTACACTCAGGTGGTGCAACCGGGCAGTTCGCTGGCGACCAGTCTTGGTTATGGTCTGTTCATGTCTGTGGCCCACTGGCTGTGGTTCAGCCTGGTCGCGCTGTTCTTCTCCTCGACATCCTTGCGTCGGGTCATGCTTGATCGGCAGTTGCTGGTTGATCGGGTGATCGGTGTGGCCCTGATCGGTTTGGGTCTGGCGGTGGTACTGGCTAACGTGCGTTGAGGGGCAAGATGGCGTGCCTATGAACAAATCATCGTCTGCGCAAGCGCTGCAAGAGGCAGCCGAATGGCTGGTGCGTCTGGAGGGCGACGTCGGTGCAGCTGAGCGCAATGCCTTTCGGGTCTGGCTTGCAGCTGATCCGGAACACATGAAGGCTATTGAGCGTTTGCAGTCCAGCCTGACCGCGCTGCGCGATGTACCCGATGAGCCTGCGCAGGCGGTCCTCGACCAGATGGCCCGGCGACGTGTGCGGCGTCAGCCAATCAAGGCGCTGGCGCTGGTAGCGTTGTTGCTGTTGCCGTTAGGGGTGGCGCTGCAGCAGTTTCCACCGTCCTACCTGTTGGCCGATATTCATACCAGCAGTGCTCAGCGCAGCACCCTGCCGCTGGATGATGGCAGCCGCATCAGTCTTGATGGCAGCTCGGCCGTGGATCTGCAGTTCGATGGACAGGGGCGTACGGTGCGCCTGGTGCAAGGGGAAATTCGCTTAGAGGTGGCTAAGGATGCGACACGGCCTTTTCGGGTCTTGACCGGGTACGGCAGTGTCCATGCGCACAGTGGCCGTTTTTTCGTAGAGCAGTTGCCCGATGCCAGCCATGTGGCGGTGATTGAATCAACTGCCGAAGTCGACAGTGCTGGCAAGCGCGTGATGGTTGAGGCCGGGCAGGCGCTACGCTTCGATGCGGCAGGGCCCGGTGTCGCACAGCGTATCGATGCGGCCGAGTTGGAACAGGCCTGGGAGCGGCATCAGTTGCTGGTGCGTGACCAATCCCTGGACCAGGTGCTTGAGCAACTGGCGCGCAATCATCATGGTTACTTGTTGTTTGACGCCAGGGCCTTGCAGCTACTGCGGGTCACCGGGGTGCTGCCCGCCGACGACAGTCAGCGGGCATTGCGCGTCCTGGCGCGCAGTTTGCCGATCAAGATCGAGCACTACTCGCCTTGGGTGACCCGGGTCTCGCTTGAGCAGCCTTGAACGTCAAGCATGTGAGAGATTTCAGGAGCCCGGAAGCATTTCAGGATGCGTCCTGCATCACACTAGCTCGCTGGATGACAACGTCTACAGTGGCTCATATGGGGGAGCTGCGCAGCTTCATGCTCAGTAGCAAGTGTTTGTTCTGATGACGGATGGGGACAGTGCTTGGTGGGGGGGCTTGCCCTCACTAGGGGAGTGCACAAGGTAAAAAAAAGGGCCTACCTTGCGGTAAGCCCTTTTTCGGTACTTGGTGGCTACACAGGGACTTGAACCCCGGACCCCAGCATTATGAATGCTATGCTCTAACCAACTGAGCTATGTAGCCAAGTGGCGCGCATTATTCGCTTTAAACGGATACCTGTCAACACTCTTTTTTAAAAAAATTCATCGTGCGATCAACTGCTTGGCGAGCGGGTAGCTTTGATGCGCTACCTGTAGGGTGCGGCAACGGTGCTAATCAGCGGACGATGATCACTTGCCCAGCAAGGTTGTGGGTGCGTAACTGCTGAGTAACGGCCAGGGTATCGAAGGCATCGGCGGCCTGATCGAGGTTGAAGTTATCACTGACCAGGGCTCGGCCGGCCTCGCGTCGTTGCGCTTTGTGTACCCGGTTGCCAGGCCCGGTCGGTAGTACTGAGGGGGGGGTGAGTTCATGGCAAGTGCGATGCCCTGAGCGGGAAGCAAGGGCTGGGAAACGCACAAGCTGCAATAGCTATTGAGAATCATTAGTAGAAATGTCGGAATCACGCTCGTCGAAAAGAATAGTGCGCTTGCTAACGAACTCTGGATAATTGGATCCCGATCACCGGATGGAAGACCTTGTCATGGCTGTAAGCAGTGCCTCGTCCATTTCGCCCGCTAGCGCCACGACTGCCCAGAGCAGCCCGCTGGTCATGCGGATCATCGCCGCTTGCGCCCTGGCGCACCTGATCAACGACCTGATCCAGGCGGTGCTGCCGTCGATCTATCCCATGCTCAAGGCCAACTATGGGTTGAGTTTTGCCCAGGTGGGGATGATTACCCTGACCTTCCAGATCACCGCTTCGCTGCTGCAGCCCTGGGTGGGTTTCTACACCGATCGCAAGCCGATGCCGAACCTGCTGCCGCTGGGCACGCTGTGCACCCTGGTGGGAATCGTCATGCTGGCGTACGTCGGCAGCTTCCCGATGATTTTACTGGCAGCGGCGTTGGTGGGCATCGGTTCCTCGACGTTCCACCCGGAAACCTCGCGCATTGCCCGGTTGGCTTCGGGTGGGCGCTTTGGCTTGGCGCAGTCGAGCTTTCAGGTCGGTGGCAATGCCGGTTCCGCCCTCGGCCCGTTGCTGGCGGCGGCGATCATCATCCCGTTCGGTCAGGGTAATGTCGCCTGGTTCGGTCTGTTCGCGGTGTTTGCCGTTCTGGTGACCTATGGCTTGAGCCGCTGGTACCGCGAGCACCTGAACCTGTTCAAGGCCAAAGCCGGTCAGGCGGCGACTCACGGCTTATCGCGCGGACGGGTGATCGGTGCGCTGGTGGTGCTGGGGCTGCTGGTGTTCTCCAAGTATTTTTACATGTCCAGCCTTACCAGTTACTTCACCTTCTACTTGATCGAGAAGTTCGATTTGTCGGTGGCCAGTTCGCAGTTGCACCTGTTCCTGTTCCTCGGCGCAGTGGCCGCCGGGACATTCTTCGGTGGGCCGATCGGTGATCGTATCGGGCGCAAGGCGGTGATCTGGTTCTCGATTCTCGGCGTGGCCCCGTTCACCTTGCTGCTGCCTTACGTGGACCTGTTCTGGACCAGTGTCCTGAGCGTGATCATCGGCTTTATCCTGGCGTCGGCGTTCTCGGCCATCGTGGTGTATGCCCAGGAGCTGGTTCCGGGTAATGTCGGCATGATCGCCGGGATTTTCTTCGGCCTGATGTTCGGTTTTGGCGGTATCGGCGCGGCGTTGCTCGGCTACCTGGCCGACCTCAAGGGCATCGAGTACGTCTACAGCCTGTGCTCGTACCTGCCGCTGTTCGGCCTGCTGGCGATCCTGCTGCCGTCCACCGGTAAACGCTGAGGGCTCAAGGACGGGCTATTGACGGGTGGCATGGCTTCTCCTAGAGTGCCGCCCATTGCCACCTGTGTAACTGACGTATGAGCCGCCTTCGCCTTACATTCGCTGCACTCCAGCCGGTCATCCTGACCCGTGGTTGCGACTGGCCGAGCGATACTGTCCTCAAGCGTCGGCGCAGTGTGCTGTTCGCCTTCACCTTCTCGCCTCACCTTCACACCTCCTGACCTGGCGGCAACGGGGCCGGCTTCCTGCCGTGGCCGAGCTCGCCTGCATCTGAATTGATTTGGTCTTGTATGCGCCTGCGCGGGTGCGATGTCGCACCTGCGCCGGTGAGTCTGGAGTTGTAATGAATACGCGTTTGTTGCTGGGTTTGTTGTTTGCTGTCTCGGTGGTCGGTTTCAGTCTCGGGGCGAGCCTGCCGTTGGTGTCACTGCGTCTGCTTGATGCTGGCGCCAGTACCATGCAGATCGGCATCCTCTCGGCCATTCCGGCGGCGGGCATGATGCTCTCGGCGTTCATGGTCGATGCCTGCTGTCGGTATCTGACTCGCCGGGCCATCTACCTGCTGTGTTTCGGCCTGTGTACGTTGAGTATCGGCCTGCTTGAGTGGGCCTTTTCCTCGATCTACCTGCTGGCGCTGTTGCGTTTGAGCCTGGGCATCGGCATGGGCATCGCGATCATTCTCGGCGAGTCCTGGGTCAATGAGCTGAGCGAAGAGCACAACCGCGGCAAGGTTATGGCGCTGTACGCCACCGCGTTCACCGGCTTTCAGATGCTCGGCCCGGCCATGCTGGCGCTGCTCGGTGCGCAGAGCGCATGGGTGATTGCCGTGGTCACTGCCTGCTATGGCCTGGCGCTGCTGTGTATTGTGCTGACAGTGCCCAACGATCACGTCGAGCATGGCGAGGAGGGCGGCAAGAGCTTCTCCCTGGCGGGCTTCTTCCGTGTCGCTCCGGCGTTGTGCATGGGTGTGCTGTTCTTCTCGTTCTTCGATGCGGTAATTCTCTCGCTGATGCCAGTGTATGCCTCAAGTCACGGATTTGCCGTGGGGGTGGCAGCCTTGATGGTGACGGTGATCCTCACTGGCGACATGCTGTTCCAGCTGCCCCTGGGCTGGCTGGCTGACCGCAGCGAACGGACCTTGGTGCATCTGGTGTGCGGTGTGCTGGCGATGCTGATCGGCCTGGCCTTGCCCTGGCTGCTGCAGGTGCAGTGGCTGCTGTGGCCGGCGCTGGTGTTGCTAGGGGCGGTTGCCGGTGGGGTCTATACCCTGGCGCTGGTGTTGATCGGCCAGCAGTTCAAGGGCCAGGATCTGGTCACCGCCAATGCCAGTGTCGGGCTGTTGTGGGGCGTAGGCAGCCTGATCGGGCCTTTACTCAGCGGTGCGGCCATGGATGTCGCCCCTCATGGCCTGCCCATGGCGCTGACGATCATGGCTGCGCTGTTCGTGTGCTTTGCCCGCAGCGCCAACCGCAAGGCCAGGCGCCTTGCAGTGGCGGGTTAAGCTCAGAAACGTTCAGGAACCATCCGGGACGGATAGTGGCTGCTCTTGTACTGTCCGATCTTGCCGCGTTTGGGCAGCTTGATCTTCTGTTCCTGGGTGATGTCCTCGTAGGGGATCTGCCCAAGCAAGTGGCTGATGATGTTCAGCCGTGCCCGTCGCTTGTCTTCGGAGTGGGCCATGTACCAGGGCGCCCAGGAGGAATCTGAGGCGGCAAACATCTCATCGCGTGCGCGCGTGTAGTCGTCCCAGCGGCTGAACGACTTCAGATCCATAGGAGATAGCTTCCAGATCTTGCGGCCATCGGTGATGCGTTCTTCCAGGCGCCGCTGCTGTTCTTCGGCGCTGACTTCCAGCCAATACTTGATGACGATGATGCCGGATTCGACCAGCAGCTTCTCGAAGTGCGGGACCACACTGAGAAACTTTTCCGCTTGCTCGTCGGAGCAGAAGCCCATTACCCGTTCGACGCCTGCGCGGTTGTACCAGCTGCGGTCGAAGATCACTACTTCGCCTGCCGACGGCATGTGCTGAATGTAGCGCTGGGCATACATCTGGCTCTTTTCCCGCTCGGTTGGCGCCGGCAGGGCGACAACCCGGAACACCCGCGGGCTGACCCGCTCGGTGATTGCCTTGATGGTGCCACCTTTGCCGGCGCCATCGCGGCCCTCGAAGACGACGCAGACCTTCAAGCCCTTGGCCACCACCCACTGCTGCAGCTTGACCATTTCGATGTGCAGGGCTTTGAGTTCCTGTTCGTATTCCTTGCGGGGCAGACGCTCTGCGCTACGCTGCTTTTCTTTCTTTTTTGCCATGCGCCGATACCTCGTCAGTGAAAGTGGACCTGAGTATAGACAGGGCGGTCTCAGGGGGGGGCTGACGCGGCTCAATGGAAAAGAAAAACCCCTTGAGGTGGATAGCCTCAAGGGGTTTTGTGTTCATCGGGGCCCATCAGGACCCGCAGGCGACTAGACGTTAAAGCGGAAGTGCATCACGTCACCGTCCTTGACGATGTAGTCCTTGCCTTCCAGGCGCCATTTACCGGCTTCTTTCGCGCCGCCTTCACCCTTGTACTGGATGAAGTCGTCATAGGCGACCACTTCGGCGCGGATGAAGCCTTTTTCGAAGTCGGTGTGGATCACGCCTGCCGCCTGAGGGGCGGTGGCGCCGACACGGACGGTCCAGGCGCGGACTTCCTGAACGCCGGCGGTGAAGTAGGTCTGCAGGTTGAGCAGGCCATAGCCTGCGCGGATCACGCGGTTAAGGCCAGGCTCTTCCAGGCCCAGGGCCTCGAGGAACATGTCCTTTTCTTCGCCTTCGTCGAGTTCGGCGATTTCCGCTTCGATCTTGTTGCACACCGGCACGACTACGGCGCCTTCTTCTTCGGCGATGGCGCGCACGACGTCCAGGTGCGGGTTGTTGTCGAAGCCGTCTTCAGCGACGTTGGCGATGTACATCACCGGCTTGCTGGTCAGCAGGTGGAAGCCACGGATCAGTGCCTTCTCGTCGTCTGCCATGCTCTTCATCAGGCTGCGCGCAGGCTTGCCTTCGGTGAAGTGCGGGATCAGTTTCTCGAGAATGGCTTTCTGCGCGAGGGCATCTTTGTCACCGCCCTTGGCGTTACGCGCAACCTTCTGCAGTTGCTTCTCGCAGCTGTCGAGGTCGGCGAAGATCAGCTCCAGGTCGATGATCTCGATGTCACGCTTGGGGTCGACACTGTTGGAGACGTGAATCACGTTCTCGTCTTCGAAGCAGCGCACCACGTGGGCGATGGCGTCGGTTTCGCGGATGTTGGCCAGGAACTTGTTGCCCAGGCCTTCGCCTTTCGAAGCGCCGGCTACCAGGCCTGCGATGTCGACGAATTCCATGGTGGTCGGCAGTACGCGATTCGGCTTGACGATGGCCGCCAGGGCATCCAGGCGCACATCAGGCATCGGTACGATGCCGCTGTTCGGCTCGATGGTGCAGAAGGGGAAGTTCTCAGCCGCGATACCGGATTTGGTCAAGGCGTTGAACAGGGTGGACTTGCCGACGTTGGGCAGACCGACGATGCCACAATTGAAACCCATGGTGAATCCCTCTTCAAAGAGTCAGGCCTTCTGGCTGTGCAGCTCTCTCATCGCACGCGTCCAGTCGCCGGCGAGGATGTCCGGCAGCACGCCGAGGGCAAAATCGATACTGGCATCCAGCTTTTCCTGCTCGGCGCGCGGCGCCTTGCCCAGGACAAAGCCGGAGACCCTGCTGCTGTCACCCGGGTGGCCGATACCAAGGCGCAGACGGTGAAAGTCTTGATTGTTGCCGAGCTGCGCAATGATGTCGCGCAGGCCGTTATGCCCACCATGGCCGCCGCCTTTCTTGAGCTTGGCGACGCCGGGCGGCAGGTCGAGTTCGTCGTGGGCCACCAGGATGGCATCTGGCGGGATGCGGAAAAAATTCGCCAGTGCGGCAACGGCCTGGCCGCTGCGGTTCATGTAGGTGGTCGGAATCAAAAGACGAACGTCTTTGCCCTGATGGCTGAATTTAGCCGTCAGGCCGAAATACTTGCGGTCAGCGGTCAGGTTGACACGCTGGGCGCTGGCAATGCGTTCTACGAAAAGAGCCCCTGCGTTATGCCGGGTCTGTTCGTATTCGGGGCCAGGGTTTCCCAGGCCGACGATCAGTTGGATGGCGGTCACGTCAGGGGCTCTTCCTTGGAGTTGGGGGTTACAGTGCGGGGCACTGTAACCCGATCAACGCCGGCGTGCTGAAATTACTCAGCAGCACCTTCTGCAGCTTCAGGCGCAACACGCGGAGCGTGAACGTTGGCAACAGCCAGGTCGTTACCGTGAGCCAGAGCGACGAATTCGACACCTTTCGGAGCTTTGAGGTCCGACAGGTGAACGATGGTGCCGACTTCGGCGTTGGCCAGGTCGACTTCGATGAACTCAGGCAGGTCTTTGGCTTCGCAGGAAACTTCGATCTCGGCCGCAACGTGGGAGATTTCGCCGCCTTTCTTGACCGGAGCTTCTTCGTTGATGAAGTGCACAGGTACTTTAGCGGTCAGTTTCTGGCCAGCAACAACGCGGACGAAGTCAGCGTGCATGATGAACTGCTTGGCTGGGTGACGCTGCATGGCTTTAACAACGACGTTTTCTTTCTTGCCGTCGATGTTCAGCTCGATAACGTGGCTGAAAGCAGCTTCGTTTTCGAACAGCTTGGCCACTTCTTTAGCCAGCATGGTGATGGATACAGGGGCTTTTTCGCCACCGTAAACAACAGCTGGGACTTGGGCGGCGAGACGACGCAGGCGGCGGCTCGCACCTTTCCCCAGGTCGGTACGCGCTTGGGCGTTCAGGATGAAATCAGTCATTTTGTATCTCCAAAATAGCCATCTCCCGCAGGCGTTTGCGACCAGCGCCAAACGGGGTGGGCAAAAAAGCCCCGCCCCAACAACGGGTGTTGGGGCGGGGCGCTTTTCGTCAACGAGAGGTTCGCGAGGGCAAAGCCCTCAGCGGAACATCGCGCTGATCGATTCTTCATTGCTGATGCGGCGAACCGCTTCAGCAACTACCGGTGCGATATCCAGTTGACGGATACGGTCACAGGCTTGTGCAGCTGCGGACAACGGGATGGTATTGGTAACCACCAGTTCGTCCAGCACGGAGTTCTCGATATTCTCGATCGCCCGACCCGACAGGACAGGGTGCGTGCAGTAGGCGTAAACCTTGGCAGCGCCGTGTTCTTTCAGGGCCTTGGCCGCATGGCACAGGGTGCCGGCGGTATCGACCATGTCGTCGACGAGAATACAGGTACGTCCTTCGACGTCGCCGATGATATGCATCACTTCGGAGTGATTAGCCTTTTCACGGCGTTTGTCGATGATACCCAGATCGACGCCCAGGGACTTGGCAACAGCACGTGCACGCACGACGCCGCCGATGTCCGGGGACACGATCATGAGATTCTCGAAACGCTGGTCTTCGATGTCATCCACCAGAACGGGGGAGCCGTAGATGTTATCTACCGGAATATCGAAGAAACCCTGGATCTGGTCAGCGTGCAGGTCGACAGTGAGAACACGGTCGATACCGACGACGGTGAGCATGTCAGCGACGACTTTGGCGCTGATAGCTACTCGCGCCGAACGCGGACGGCGATCCTGGCGGGCATATCCGAAGTAAGGAATCACGGCAGTGATTCGGGACGCTGAGGAGCGGCGGAAGGCGTCGGCCATCACTACCAGTTCCATCAGATTATCGTTGGTTGGCGCGCAAGTCGGCTGAATGATGAAAACGTCCTTACCGCGAACATTTTCATTAATCTCAGTGCTGATTTCGCCGTCGGAGAATTTACCGACAGAAACATCACCCAGTGGGATATGCAGCTGACGTACGACACGCCGAGCCAGATCGGGGTTGGCGTTCCCCGTAAAGACCATCATCTTGGACACGCGCAGTACCTGAAGGCTGAGGGTATACCTGGATGAGTATAAGGAAAATGGCAGGGGCGGCTGGATTCGAACCAACGCATGGCAGGATCAAAACCTGCTGCCTTACCGCTTGGCGACGCCCCTGTATTTGTTGCTGCGAGCACCTTGTACTCGATTCCTAGAGCAGGCTATGCAGCTTGCGATGCAACATCGAAATATTGCTTCCCTTTGCTACAAACCCTGATTGGGTGTCTGCAAGAAGGGCCAAAACTTTATCAGCTTCAGCTTTGCTTGGGAAGGCCCCAAACACACAACTTCCAGTTCCAGTGAGTCTAGCATCAGTGAATTTGCTTAGCAAACTCAGTGAGTTACGTACTTCTGGGTAACTCTGCTCTACTACCGGTTGGCAGTCATTACGACTGTTTCCCTTGGGAACGGGGCGCATCTTAAGGGGCAAAGAATCACGTGTCAACTGCGGATGTGAAAAAATTTCTGCTGTACTAACAAATACTTGCGGGACCAGCACGACATACCAGGGTTCTTCCGGGTCTGCCGGGGTAAGGATCTCGCCGACACCTTCGGCGAATGCCGCGTGGCCACGGACGAAAACCGGCACGTCAGCGCCCAGGCTCAGGCCCAGTTCCGCCAGTTGGTCTTCGCTGCAATCGAGCTGCCACAGATAATTGAGGCCGAGCAGGGTGGTGGCGGCATCCGAGCTGCCGCCACCGATGCCGCCGCCCATGGGCAGGACTTTCTTCAGCCAGATGTCGGCGCCTTGTGTGCAGCCGCTCAGGGCCTGCAATTTACGGGCGGCCTTGATGATCAGGTTACTGTCATGGGGGACGCCATCGATGTCGCTGTGCAGGCGTATTTCGCCGTCTTCGCGCACGGCGAAAGACAGTTCATCGCCGTAGTCGAGAAACTGGAAGAGGGTTTCCAGCAGGTGGTAGCCATCGGCACGGCGACCAAGAATGTGCAGCATCAGGTTGAGTTTGGCCGGGGCCGGCAGGGTCAATTGGATCATGTCAGTGCCCCAGCTGGCGTGGCTGCCAGTCCTTGACCACCAGGGTCACGTCGATATTTTGCCCGTGCAGCTTGAGACGCTCGGGCAGCCAGTAGCCGTTCTGCTCGGTATAGCTCAGGTATTGCACGTCCCAGCCATCCTGCTTGAGCCTGGTCAGGCGGCTGTCGCGGCCCAGTGTCAACTGGCTCTTGCTGTCCGGCGCGGGCAGGCCGCGTACCCACCAGACCAGGTGTGATACCGGCAATTCCCAGCCGAGCTGTTCTTCGAGCAGGGCTTCCGGGCTTTTTGCTTCGAAGCGGCCCTGGTTGGCCACCTCGAGCACTACACCGCCGGGGCGACCGGTCAGGCGGGCGGCGCCACGGCCCAGCGGGCCTGACAGGCGAATATCGTAGTAATCCTGGCGTTGCAGCCAGAACAGGGTGCCGCTGCCGGAGTCTTTGGGGGCGCGGATCCCGACTTTGCCGTTGATCTGCCAGCCGTCCAGAGTGCTCAGCTGTTGTTTGTGCTCGCGCCACAACTGTGGGCTGCCCTGGCCCTGGAGGGCTTCACGGGAGCCGAAGCCGGCGCAGCCGGCGAGCAGGGCGATCAGGCTGAAGGTGATGCAGTGGCGCAAAAACATAGGCTTAAAGAGTCTCGGATCCGGTCAGGCGCAAGACGGTCTTGCGCAGGATAGGGCTGTCGGGTTGGGCTTCGATGGCCTTGGCCCAGACCTGGCGCGCTTCGCGGCGCTTGCCGTTGGCCCATAGCACTTCGCCCAGGTGCGCGGCGACTTCGTGGTCGGGGAAGCGCTCCAGGGCACGGCGCAGCAGGCGCTCGGCTTCGTCAAGATTGCCCATGCGGAAGTTGACCCAGCCCAGGCTGTCGAGCACGGCGGGGTCGTCCGGGTTGATCTGGTGGGCTTTGTCGATCAGCGCTTTGGCTTCGGCATAGCGTGTGGTGCGGTCGGCCAGGGTGTAGCCCAGGGCGTTGAGGGCCATGGCGTTTTCCGGCTCGCGGGCGATGATGCTGCGCAGGTCCTTTTCCATCTGGGCCAGGTCGTTGCGCTTTTCGGCCAGCATGGCGCGGGTGTACAGAAGGTTGTTGTCGTCAGGGTACTGCTTCAGGGCTTGTTCCAGCACTTGCAGGGCCTGGGCATCCTTGTCGTTGTTGCCCAGTGCCTCGGCTTCGATCAGGTACAGCTGGATGACGTAGTCCGGCTGGGTGTCGCGGGCCAGCGCCAGACGTCGTGAAGCTTCGGTACTGCGGCCGTTGGCCACGAGGAGGTCGGCCTGGCGCAGTTGTGCTGGCAGATAATCGTTACCCGGGCCGACCTGGGCGTATTCGTCCAGGGCTGCCTGTGGCTGGTTGCGTTCTTCATGGATGCGCCCCAGGTTCAGGTGCGCCGAGTCGACGTGGCTGTCGCGTTCGATCAGCTCTTGCAGGTAACCTGCCGCTTCGTCCAGATTCTTGGTTTCCAGGCAGATCAGCGCCAGGGAGTAACGCAGCTCGTCGTCATCCGGGTATTGCTCGAGCAGGCTGGAAAACTCGATCTTGGCGTCGTCCAGGCGATCCTGTTCCACCAGCGTGCGGGCGTAGGTCAGGCGCAGACGCTTGTCGTCCGGGTACTGGCGGATGGTTTTCTGCAGCAATGGCAGGGCTTCTTCGCCGCGGCCCACGCTTTGCAGCAGGCGCGCGCGCAACAGCACCGGGGCGATCTCGCCTTCCTCGGGCGGATGCTCTTCAAGCAGGGCAAGCGCCGCGTTGGAATTGCCGTCCTGTTGCAGGAGTAGGGCCTTGCCGAACACCAGTTGACCATTATCCGGGTACTTCTGCAGCAGGCGATCGAAGCTCTTCTGCAGGCCGTCACGGGTGTCCTGGTCGGTTTCGGCGGCCGACAGGGCGAGGAAATCGAAATGGGTGTCGCCTTTGCCCTGCAGCACTTTCTCCATATAGACCATTGAGTCGTCGTAACGGCCCCCGCGTGCCAGCTGGATGGCGGCGGCGCGTTGCGCGTCGAGGTTGTCCGGATCGTTTTTCGCCCAGATCAGTGCGGTATCCAGGGCGGATTGATCGGCGCCCAGGTATTCGGCAATACGGTAGGCACGCTCGGAAATGCCGGGATCCTGGGTCTTGATTGCCTCACTGACATAGTTGTCCAGGGCTATGTCGAAGCGATTGCGCTGGCCGGCCAGTTCCGCACTCAACAGGTTGTACACGGTTTCCTGGGTAAACGACCCATAGACCACAGGCTTGTCCGCCTGCTTTTGTGCCGCATCGAGGGCAGGCGCCTGGGCATCCGTCGAGTCGGGGGCCAAGGTCTGGCAGCCCTGGAGCAGGGCCAAGGCAAGGAACAACGCGTAGGATCTATTCATAATGAGGATTTGGGCGGCTTACCAGCGGTCGGATCATCATGACACAAGCGCCGGGGCAAACCCATAAGCGAAGGTCTCGGTAGAGGTAGACTATAGAGACAATAGCGAGCGGTGGTTGTTCTGAAACCTGCGAAGTAGGACAATTATCGGCTTCTCGTCATAATCAGCGATCTTGCATGGCCTTTCTTGCCCTCGGTATCAACCATAAGACTGCCTCGGTAGACGTACGCGAGCGCGTGGCGTTTACTCCTGAGCAGCTGGTGGACGCCTTGCAGCAGCTCTGCCGACTGACCGCCAGCCGCGAAGCCGCGATCCTTTCGACCTGCAACCGCAGCGAACTTTATATAGAGCAGGACCACCTGGCAGCAGAGAGCATCCTGCGCTGGCTGGCCGAATATCATCAGCTGAGCCTCGATGAACTGCGCGCCAGTGCCTACATCCATGAAGATCATGATGCAGTCCGGCACATGATGCGGGTGGCGTCCGGGCTCGACTCGCTGGTGCTTGGCGAGCCGCAGATCCTCGGGCAGATGAAGTCTGCCTACGCCGTTGCCCGTGAAGCGGGGACCATTGGTCCGCTGCTTGGCCGGCTGTTCCAGGCGACCTTCAGTGCCGCCAAACAGGTGCGTACCGACACCGCCATTGGTGAGAACCCGGTGTCGGTAGCCTTTGCCGCTGTCAGTCTGGCCAAGCAGATTTTCAGTGATCTGGCGCGTAGCCAGGCGCTGTTGATTGGTGCCGGCGAAACCATCACCCTGGTGGCGCGGCACCTGCACGAGCAGGGCGTACGGCGTATCGTGGTAGCCAACCGCACCCTGGAGCGGGCCAGCACCCTGGCCGAGCAGTTCGGCGCCCATGCGGTGTTGCTGGCGGATATTCCGCAGGAGCTGGTCAACAGCGATATCGTCATCAGTTCCACTGCCAGCCAGTTGCCGATCCTCGGCAAGGGCGCGGTGGAAAGCGCGCTGAAGCAGCGTCGGCACAAGCCGATCTTCATGGTCGATATCGCCGTACCACGCGACATCGAACCAGAAGTTGGTGAGCTGGACGACGTGTACCTGTATACCGTCGATGACCTGCACGATGTGGTTGCCGAGAACCTCAAGAGCCGCCAGGGCGCTGCCCAGGCCGCCGAAGAGCTGGTCTCGGTGGGTGCTGAAGACTTCATGCTGCGCCTGCGTGAGCTGGCGGCGGTGGATGTGCTCAAGGCGTACCGTCAGCAGAGCGAACGCCTGCGCGACGAAGAACTGCAAAAGGCCCAGCGTCTGCTGGCCAATGGTAGCAGCGCCGAAGAGGTGCTGGTGCAACTGGCGCGCGGGCTCACCAACAAATTGCTCCATGCACCCAGTGTGCAACTGAAAAAGCTCTCTGCCGAAGGCCGCCTCGATGCGTTGGCCATGGCTCAGGAACTCTTTGCCCTCAATGAGGGTTCGACGGATAAAACCCCGCAATGAAAGCGTCGCTGCTCAATAAGCTGGACACCCTCCAGGACCGTTTCGAGGAATTGACCGCCCTGCTGGGTGATGCTGAAGTCATTTCCGACCAGACCCGCTTTCGCGCCTATTCCCGCGAATATGCCGAAGTCGAGCCCGTGGCTGCGGCCTACGCCCAGTGGCGCAGGGTGCAGGACGACCTTGCGGGCGCCCAGGCGCTGCTCAAGGATAGCGATCCCGACCTGCGCGAAATGGCCGTAGAGGAAGTGCGCGAAGCCAAGGAGCAACTGGCCGGGCTGGAGAACCAGCTGCAGCGCATGCTGCTGCCCAAGGATCCCAACGACGGGCGCAACGTGTTCCTGGAAATCCGCGCCGGTACCGGCGGTGATGAGGCTGCGATCTTCTCCGGCGACCTGTTCCGCATGTACTCGCGCTATGCCGAACGTCGTGGCTGGCGCCTGGAAATCCTCTCGGAGAATGAGGGGGAACACGGCGGCTACAAAGAAATCATCGCTCGGGTCGAGGGTGACTATGTCTATGGCAAACTGAAGTTCGAATCCGGCGCCCACCGTGTCCAGCGCGTGCCGGAAACCGAATCCCAGGGCCGCATCCACACCTCGGCCTGTACCGTGGCGGTACTGCCCGAGCCCGATGAACATGTGGCGATCGAGATCAACCCGGCCGACCTGCGCGTGGATACTTACCGTGCGTCTGGCGCGGGTGGTCAGCACATTAACAAAACTGACTCGGCGGTGCGCATCACCCACTTGCCTACCGGTATTGTGGTTGAGTGCCAGGAAGAGCGTTCCCAGCACAAAAACCGTGCACGGGCCATGTCCTGGCTGTCGGCCAAGCTCAACGACATGCAGACCAGCGCCGCGCAGAATGCCATTGCCAGCGAACGTAAGCTGCTGGTGGGTTCGGGAGATCGTTCCGAGCGGATTCGCACGTACAACTACCCACAGGGCCGGGTCACGGATCATCGTATCAACCTGACCTTGTATTCTCTGGATGATGTTCTGGCCGGTGGAGTGGACGCTGTGATCGAACCGCTGCTGGCCGAGTATCAGGCTGATCAACTGGCGGCACTGGGTGAGTAAATGACGATTATCGCCAGCCTGCTCCGCGCTGCGGAGTTACCGGATTCGCCAACGGCGCGCCTGGATGTCGAGCTGCTGTTGGCGGCCGCCATCGGCAAGTCGCGCAGTTATTTGCATACCTGGCCTGAGCGGATTGTCAGCAGCGAAGCGGCGTTGGTCTTCGCCGAGTACCTGCAGCGCCGCCGTAGCGGCGAGCCGGTGGCCTACATCCTCGGGCAGCAAGGTTTCTGGAACCTGGACCTGGAAGTGGCACCGCATACCCTGATTCCGCGTCCGGACACCGAGCTGCTGGTCGAGACTGCCCTGGAGCTATTGCCGCTGAGCCCAGTTCGTGTGCTGGACCTGGGCACCGGCACCGGCGCCATTGCCCTGGCCCTGGCCAGTGAGCGGGCGCAGTGGCAGGTCCTGGCGGTGGACCGCGTGCTTGAGGCTGTGGCCCTGGCCGAGCGCAACCGCCAGCGCTTGCAGCTGAACAATGTCCAGGTGCGCAGCAGCCACTGGTTCGACGCCCTCAAGGGCGAGCGCTTTGATCTGATCATCAGCAATCCGCCGTACATTGCTGCCGAAGATCCGCACCTGGTGGCGGGTGATGTCCGCTTTGAGCCGAGTAGCGCGCTGGTGGCTGGCGCCGATGGCCTGGACGACCTGCGCATCATCATCAGCCAGGCGCCTGCGCACCTGCAGCCGGGTGGCTGGTTGCTGCTCGAGCACGGTTACGATCAGGCTGCTGCAGTGCGCGAGTTGCTGGCTCAACACGACTTCGAACAAATCGAAAGCCGCATCGATCTTGGCGGCCATGAACGTATCAGCCTGGGGCGACTGTCGTGCTGAGTGATCAGGAATTACTGCGCTACAGCCGGCAGATCCTCCTGGCTCAGGTCGATATCGACGGACAGCTGCGGCTTAAGAACAGCCGGGCATTGATTGTCGGTCTCGGTGGTCTGGGGTCGCCCGTGGCGTTGTATCTGGCAGCGGCGGGTGTCGGTGAGCTGCACCTGGCGGATTTCGATACGGTCGACCTGACCAACTTGCAGCGTCAGGTATTGCACGACACTGCCTCGGTGGGGCTGAGCAAGGTCGACTCGGCGTTGAACCGCTTGCAGGCGATCAACCCCGAGGTGCGCCTGGTTGCCCACCGTAGCGCTCTGGATGAAGACTCCCTGACGGCCGCTGTGCAAGCGGTCGACCTGGTGCTCGACTGCACCGACAATTTCGCCACCCGCGAGGCGGTCAATGCCACTTGCGTGGCGCAGGGCAAGCCACTGGTGAGTGGCGCAGCGATTCGCCTGGAAGGGCAGTTGTCGGTGTTCGATCCGCGTCGCCCTGAAAGCCCTTGCTACCACTGCCTCTATGGCCATGGCAGTGAAGCCGAGCTGACCTGTAGTGAAGCCGGGGTTGTCGGTCCGCTGGTAGGCCTGGTGGGCAGTCTGCAGGCGCTGGAAGCGCTCAAGCTTCTGGCTGGTTTTGGTGAGCCGCTGGTGGGGCGCTTGCTGCTGATTGATGCCTTGGGTAGCCGCTTTCGAGAGTTGCGCGTCAAGCGTGATCCAGGGTGCAGCGTCTGTGGCGGGCATGATGACTGATCAGACGGCAGCGCCGGTCGGCGTCTTCGATTCCGGTGTCGGTGGTTTGTCGGTGCTGGCAGAAATCCAGCGCTTGCTGCCCAATGAGTCACTGCTGTACGTCGCCGACTGCGGGCATATTCCTTATGGCGAGAAGTCTCCTGAGTTCATCCGTCAGCGCTGCCGTCTGGTGGCTGAATTTTTCCGCGAGCAAGGCGCCAAAGCGATGGTGCTTGCCTGCAACACTGCCACTGTCGCTGCGGTAGCCGATCTGCGCGAGCAATATCCGGACTGGCCGTTGGTAGGGATGGAGCCTGCGGTAAAGCCCGCTGCTGCCGCGACCCGTAGTGGCGTGGTTGGGGTGCTGGCCACCACCGGCACGCTGCAGAGCGCCAAATTTGCTGCTCTGCTCGACCGTTTTGCCAGCGACGTACGTGTAGTGACCCAGCCATGCCCTGGGCTGGTCGAGTGCATCGAGGCGGGAGACCTGGGCAGTCCGGCCCTGCGTGACATGCTTCAGGGCTATTTGAAGCCCTTGCTTGGAGCAGGCTGCGACACCTTGATTCTGGGGTGCACGCATTACCCTTTCCTCAAGCCGCTGCTGGCACAGATGGTGCCGCAATCCATTGCCATTATCGACACCGGTGCTGCCGTCGCCCGCCAGTTGCAACGGCTGCTGGGTGAACGGCAGTTGCTGTCTGATGGCCCTGCGCGTGAGGCACAGTTCTGGACCAGTTCAAGTCCGGAACATTTGCGAAAGATACTTCCAATTTTGTGGAATAAATCTGACAGTGTGCGAAGCTTTACAGTGTAAGAAGTGTGATGGGCACTGCATATTCTGGTGAACTAACGCTGCCGCACCGTTTTTTGTAATTTTGTCCGACGAGACAGAAAAACCAACAATAGCATTAGGCAAAAGGACGTTTCTCATGAAGAAACTGCTTTGTTTGGCTGCACTTGCGGCCGTGACCCTGGGGCAATCGTTTACAACTCAAGCGGCGGATGTTTCTTTTTCGGTTGGCCAGACCGGCGAATCGACCATGACCTATCGCCTGGGTCTGCAATCGAACTGGGATGCCAGTTGGTGGCAAACTAGTGTTGGCCGGTTTACGGGTTATTGGGATGCGGGCTACACCTACTGGGACGGTCACGAATCGGCAAGCCATCACAGTCTTTCCATTGCGCCGGTATTCGTCTACGAGTTTGCTGGTGAGTCGGTCCACCCTTATATCGAAGTCGGTGTCGGGGTGGCGGCGTTCTCCAGTACAGAAGTAGAAGACAACGAATTGGGTTCGTCTTTCCAGTTCGAAGACCGTATCGGTTTCGGCCTGCGTTTCGCGGGCAGCCATGAAATTGGCGTGCGTGCCATCCACTATTCCAATGCCGGGTTGCAATCGCCTAACGATGGCGTAGAAAGCTACGCACTTCATTACCGCATGCCGCTATAAACCTGCTTCGGCCCTGCATTGATTGCAGGGTTCAGAGGCTACTTGGGTAGCGGCCAGAGGTCGTTCAGGTGCAGGGCCTCCAGCACCAGGTTGGCTGGGCGATCAGGCAGGCGATCGAGGATGACCTCTGCGGCGGTGTGCGCCGTCCATTGTTCTGGAGCAACCTGCTCCGACACCAGCGCAAACTTCAAATCCAATGGCGCAATGATCGTCAGGTCTATGGCCTGGGCGGCGAGGGCGGCACGCTGGCTGTTGAGTAGCTGGATCAGGCTATTGTCCACTGTGGCCGGTAGCCTGGGGTCAAGCAGTTGCAGTGCTGAATAGCGGCTGAGAATACCGACCACCTGAGGCGAGTTGCCACGTTGCAACAGTGGCCAGGCGCTTTCCAGGCAATGCCGGGTGGCGCTGAGGTTACTGCTGACAATCCCTTGGAAAATGGCCGGGGCCGGCGTATCGATCGCCAGGTAGTCGCACGTTCCAGCGTTGATGATCAGGCAGTCGAGCGAGCCCCAGTGATCGCTGATCTGCTTGGCAGCTTCCCGCGCGTCAAGCGGCTCAGCGAGGTTGTTGTCAAGCAACAGCAAATGCGCAGGGTATTGCTGGGACAAGTCTTGCAGGGCTTCTGCGGCCCGACCACTGGCAGCGACTTGTGCACCTTGTTCCAGCAGCTGTTCGGCCAGCGCAAACCCGAGGCCGCTGCTCGCGCCGGTAATCCAGGTTCGTTTGGCATTAGCGTTGTTCAAAAGCCGATTCCTCATACTGCCGCGTGGACAAATTCTTGAAAGCATTCAAGGCACGTTGGCGACTGCTACGGAGGTCCACAATGGGCTGTGGATAATCTGTTGTAGCAAATAGCTGTCCAAATGACATCGGGTTATGAATGTTTTTTTCATCGGTGTCCGCCAGTTCCGGTACCCAGGTCTTGATAAAGCTGCCTTGGCTGTCGAAACGCTGGGACTGGCTGATCGGGTTGAAGATCCGGAAGTAGGGTGCCGCATCGGTTCCCGTGGATGCACTCCACTGCCAGCCACCATTGTTGGCCGCCAGATCGCCATCGATCAGGTGGCGCATGAAGAAACGCTCGCCTTCGCGCCAGTCGATCAGCAGATTCTTGCTCAGGAACATCGCCACGATCATCCGCAGTCGATTGTGCATCCAGCCGGTGGCGAGCAGTTGACGCATCGCGGCGTCGATGATCGGAATGCCGGTGCGGCCTTCTTGCCAGGCTTTCAGCTCGTCGGGTGCATGGCGCCAGGGTAGCGCCTCGGTCTCCAGGCGGAAGGCGCGGTGGCGTGACACGCGCGGGTAGCCGCTGAGGATGTGCTTATAGAACTCGCGCCAGATCAGCTCGTTGATCCAGGCGACCAGCCCGGTATTGCCACTTTCAAACTCGCCGTGGTTGTGTGCCAGGGCTCGAAGCAGGCACTGGCGAGGAGAGACGACGCCTGCCGCGAGATAAGGGGAGAGTTGGCTGGTGCCAGCGGCGGCGGGAAAGTCACGTTGCAGTTGGTAATCATCAACGGCTTCATCGATGAAGCGCTGCAGACGAGTATGTGCTGCTGCTTCGCCGGCTGGCCAGCGCTCACGAAGGCTGGCGGGTGGCGGTGTGAAACCAGATACTTGGGTGGGGAGCGCGTCGTTGGCAATCGCTAGCGGTGCCTGGGGTGTTAGCGACTGCTGCAGGCGTGGCAGGCTCAGGTGCAAGCGTTCGTAGCAGGCCTTGCGAAACTGGCTGAAGACCTGGAAGTAGCTACCGCTGCGGGTGAGGATGCTGCCGGGTCTGAACAGTAATTGATCCAGGTGGCGATGCACCGCAACGCCTGCCTGGGACAGCGACTCGCTGACGGCCTGATCGCGGCGGCTTTCGTTGATGCCGTACTCTTCGTTCAGGTGCAGTGCCTGAATCTGATGCTCGCGGCAGATCTGCAACAGCACATTAGGGGCCTGGTCCCACGTGTCGGCTTCGCGCACCAGGAGCGGGATGTTCAGCGTGGCCAGCTGCTCGCTCAGTGCTGCCAGGTTACGCAACCAGAAATCGATTTTACATGGCGCATCATCATGGCTGCGCCACTGTTGGCCACTGAGCAGCCAGACCGCCAGCGCCGGTCCCTGTTCGCGCGCAGCAGACAGTGCGGTGTTGTCGTGTATGCGCAGGTCGTTGCGCAGCCAGATCAGTTGCATGGTGTTTGTTCAGATTGCATTGCGCAGGCTCAGGCTTTCCGGGTGTGGTTGCAGGTAGACCTGTTGCAGCACGTAAGGATCGGGGTGGCCACGCAAGTGATGCTTGAGTAGCGTCAGCGGCACCACCAGCGGCACGACGCCGTTCTGGTACTGATTGATCAGTTGTCGGATTTCCTGTCTGTCGTCTTGGTTGAGCACGTTGCGCAGATAGCCGCTCAAGTGCAGCAGTACATTGCTGTGGTTGCCGCGGCTGGCGCAACGGCGTAGTGCCCGCATCAGTTGACTGAAGTAGTGGGGGCCAAGCACCTGCGGATCATCGTCGCGGGTCATGCTGCCCAGTAGCTTGCCCAGTACTTTGTACTGATGCGGGTTGTTGGCCATCAGTTGGTACTTGTACCGCGCATGGAAGGCGATCAAAGCGCCTCGGCTGAGCCCCTCGGCGAGTAGCTGCTGCCAATCGGCGAAGGCATACACGCGGGAGATGAAGTTTTCCCGCAATACCGGGTCGCACAGTCGACCGTCCTCTTCGACCGGCAAATCCGGGCGTTGCTGGCAAAAGGCAGCGGCATAAAGGCCCCGGCCGCCTTCGTCGGCGGGATAGCCGTTGGCCTTGTAGACCTTGACCCGTTCAAGTCCGCACGACGGAGATTTCTGCATGAAGATGTAGCCACAGATGTCTGTGAGCTCCGTGGCCATCTGCTGTCCATAGGTGCGCAGCGGGCCAGACAGGTCCAATGCCGGATCATGACTGCCGACTGCTTGTGGGTCAGCGGGATCGCCAGTCAGGCGGATGGGCGCGCGTGGAACGCCAAGGCCGATGGCTATTTCCGGGCAGACCGGGATGAAGTCGAAGTACTGTCCCAGTACTTCGTTGCAGAGTCGAGAGGCCTTGTGACCGCCGTTGTAGCGAACCTCGGCACCGGTCAGGCAGGCGCTGACAGCGATTCTGGGTTTGCGAGCGGCGTGTGACGCGTCCATGGAAAGCTCCGAATAATCCTGTACACGATTAAATTCATGTACAGGATTATCATAGGGGCAAATATGTACGAGTCAATGATTTTGCATGATTGTTGTACATATATTGGGCGCGACGCTGTCGGGCAGATCATTCCAGATGTTCGAGTAGCCTGCGTGCTGCTTCCTGGCCACTAAGCCAGGCGCCTTCGACGCGTCCAGACAGGCACCAGTCGCCGCAGGCATACAGGCCCAGGTCGGCGTCGGCCAGGGCGCCCCATTCGTGGTTGTTGGCTGGGCGGGCATACAACCAGCGGTGGGCGAGGGAGAAGTTGGGGGCAGGGACCCCGCAGCCGACCAGCTCGGCGAAATCGCCCCAGAGCTGCTCGATCACCGCTTCCTTGCTCAGGTCAATGTGCTGCTTGCTCCAGCTGGAAGTCGCATGCAAGACCCAGGTGTCCATGTGTTCGTCACGCCCTGGTTTGCTGCGATTGCGAGCCAGCCAGTCCAGCGAGCTGTCCTGCACGAAGCAGCCCTGCATCGGGGTGTCCAGCGGCGTATCGAAAGCCAGGGCAATTGCCCAGGTCGGGTCCATTTGCACGTTGGCGGCAGTGGCGGCGAGCTTCGGCGCTGCGGCCAGCAGTTGGGTCGCTTGGGGCGCTGGCACTGCAACCACTACCCGGCTGTAAGGGCCATGGCTGCAACCGTCGGTGTCCTGCAGGTGCCAATACTTCTGGCCACGGTAGACCTCTGCAATCCGGCAACTGAAATTGACCGTCACGTCTTTGAGCAGGCCGCGGGTGATGGCGCTCATGCGCGGTACGCCAACCCAGCGGGTCTGTTCGTCTGGTGATGGACTCAAGACGCGATTCTGGTAGTTGTAAAGTTGTGGCTTCCACTCTGCTGCCCAGCCGGCTGCGACCCACTGCTGAACCTGGTCGACAAAGCGTCGATCGCGGGCAGTGAAGTACTGGGCGCCGAGGTCCAGGGCGCCGGCATCGCTGCGTTTGCTGGCCATACGGCCGCCGCTGCCGTGCCCCTTGTCGAACAAGTGGACGGTCTGTCCGGCTTTTTGCAGTGCCTGGGCCGCTGACAGCCCGGCGATGCCGGCGCCGATGATGGCAATAGGTACAGTCATGATGGCCTCTTCGAACCTTAAGGGTGCAGCTACGTTGCCAGGTAATCTTATACAAATTCAATTACTTGTATAATATGATTCCGTTCGTTACTTCAGGTTGGCCTATGTTTATCCAAGAGTGTTCGGTCAAAAAAGTGCCTTGATCTTAAAAATAGACCAGGGTGCGCCATGTGAGGACACAGCCATGCATATATTGCTGACCGGCGGTACGGGATTGATAGGTCAACAGCTTTGTCAGCGCTGGTTGGCGCAAGGGCATCGCTTGACGGTCTGGAGTCGGCGCCCTGAACAGGTAGGTAAATTGTGTGGGGTCGGTGTGCAGGGCGTCGCTCGGCTCGAGGCTTTAAGTGAGGATGATCCCATCGATGCGGTGATCAATCTGGCCGGTGCGCCGATAGCGGATCGCCCTTGGAGCACGCGCAGGCGTGCGCTGCTCTGGAGCAGCCGGATCACCCTCACTGAGCAGTTGCTTGCCTGGCTCGAAAGCCGTCAGCAGCGTCCAGAAGTACTGATCTCCGGGTCAGCGGTAGGGTGGTATGGCGACGGTGGTGAGCGTGAGCTGACCGAGGCCTCGCAGCCGGTCAAGGAGGACTTTGCCAGTCAGTTATGCATTGCCTGGGAAGAAACCGCACAGCACGCCCAGGCCTTGGGTATACGAGTGGTGCTGGTGCGTACCGGCCTGGTGCTGTCCAGTGAGGGCGGCTTTTTGTCGCGCCTGCGCCTGCCATTCAAACTGGGTCTGGGCGGGCCGATTGGCGATGGTCGGCAATGGATGCCCTGGGTTCATATAGACGACCAGGTCGCCCTGATTGATTTTCTCTTGCAGCACAAGGACGCCAGCGGTCCTTATAATGCCTGCGCCCCGGAGCCTGTGCGCAACCGCGAGTTTGCCAGGCGCCTGGGCCGCGCCCTGCATCGTCCTGCATTAATGCCGTTGCCGGCATTGGTGTTGAAGGCCGGGTTGGGCGAGCTGTCGACTCTGCTGCTGGGCGGACAGCGGGCACGCCCGGTGCGTTTGCTCGCTGCGGGGTTCACCTTCCGCTTCAACGATTTGCAATCGGCGCTGGATGATTTGTCCAGGCGCCTCTGAAATAGGACGTTGCATGACCGATCACGCTCTGCTGCTGGTCAACCTGGGCTCGCCGGCCTCCACTTCGGTGGCCGATGTGCGCCGCTACCTCAATCAGTTTCTGATGGACCCCTACGTCATCGACCTGCCTTGGCCGGTGCGTCGTTTGCTGGTGTCGCTGATCCTGATCAAGCGTCCTGAGCAGTCAGCCCATGCCTATGCCTCGATCTGGTGGGATGAAGGCTCGCCACTGGTGGTGCTGACCCGTCGTTTGCAGGCCGCAATGAGTGAGCAGTGGCGCCATGGGCCGGTGGAAGTTGCCATGCGTTACGGTGAGCCGTCGTTGCCGACGGTGTTGGCACGGCTGGCTGCGCAGGGTGTGAAAAAGGTAACCCTGGCACCGCTCTACCCACAATTTGCCGACAGTACGGTGACCACTGTAGTCGAGCAGGCCCGGCAAGTGATCGCCGCACAACAGCTGCCACTGCAGATGGCCGTGCTGCAGCCATTCTACGACCGCCCTGAATACATCGATGCATTGGTGGGCAGTGCCCGGCCTTATCTTGAACAAGATTACGACCACCTGCTGATGAGTTTCCATGGCTTGCCCGAGCGCCATTTGAAGAAGCTCGATCCGACGGGCAGTCATGATTTCCAGGCGCAGGATTGCTGTCGGGATTCCTCGCCGCAGATGCTTGCGGTGTGTTATCGCGGGCAATGCTTGCGAACCGCCCAGGCGTTTGCGCGGCAGTTGGGTATCCCCGATGGCAAGTGGTCGGTGTCGTTCCAGTCGCGTCTGGGCCGGGCGAAATGGATTGAGCCCTACACCGAGACGCGTCTGGACGAACTGGCGAAATCCGGGGTGAAGAAGTTGCTGGTCATGTGCCCGGCATTTGTCGCCGACTGCATCGAGACGCTGGAAGAGATCGGTGATCGTGGGCGCGAGCAGTTTGTCGCGGCAGGCGGGGAAGAGTTGGTGTTGGTGCCTTGCTTGAACGATCACCCGCAGTGGGTGCAGGCGTTGAAAGGGATGTGCGAAGAGGCTTGAGGCGTCATCGTGGGGCAAGCCCGCTCCTACTGAAGTGGTAGGAGCGGGCTTGCCCCGCGATGCTGTTCAGATCAAGGCAGTTGATCGTCTAGCGCCTTTTTCTTCCAGCCGTCGTTTCCTGGCAGCAGCAAGTTCAAGGCAATGGCAACCACCGCACACAGGGCGATGCCTTTGAGGCCCCAATCGTCCGGACCGGTACCACTACCGACCAGCACGCCGCCGATACCGAACACCAGCGTCACCGAGACGATCACCAGGTTGCGCGCTTCGCCCAGATCAATCTTGTGGCGGATCATGGTGTTCATGCCCACCGCGGCAATCGAACCGAACAGCAAGCAGAGAATCCCGCCCATCACCGGTACGGGAATGCTCTGCAGCAAGGCGCCGAACTTGCCGATGAATGCCAGGGTAATGGCGAAAATCGCCGCCCAGGTCATGATCTTCGGGTTGTAGTTCTTGGTCAGCATCACCGCGCCGGTGACCTCGGCGTAGGTGGTATTGGGTGGACCACCGAACAGGCCGGCAGTGGTGGTGGCGATGCCGTCACCAAGCAGAGTGCGGTGCAGACCAGGCTTTTTCAGGTAGTCCCGGCCGGTCACGCTACCCACCGCGATCACCCCGCCGATATGCTCGATAGCTGGCGCCAGGGCAACCGGCACGATGAACAGGATCGCCTGCCAGTTGAACGCCGGTGCAGTGAAGTGTGGCAGCGCCAGCCAGGGCGCAGCGGCAATCTTGGCGGTATCCACCACACCGAAATAGAACGACAGAGCAAAGCCCACCAGCACACCCGCGATGATCGGCACCAGGCGGAAGATACCCTTGCCGAACACGGCGACGATCAGGGTAGTCAGCAGCGCTGGCATCGAGATCATCATCGCTGTGCCATAGGGCAGCAGCTCGGTGCCGTCACCGGCCTTGCCCATCGCCATGTTGGCGGCAATCGGTGCCATGGCCAGGCCGATCGAGATGATCACCGGACCGATCACCACGGGCGGCAGCAGACGGTCGATGAAACCGGTGCCTTTGATTTTCACCGCCAGGCCGAGGAAGGTGTAGACGAAACCGGCCGCCATCACACCGCCCATGGTCTCGGCCAGACCGAACTGGCCTTTGGCGAGAATGATCGGGGTGATGAAGGCGAAACTCGAAGCGAGGAATACCGGTACCTGACGGCCGGTGACTACCTGAAACAGCAGAGTTCCCAAACCTGCGGTGAACAACGCGACATTCGGGTCGAGGCCGGTGATCAGCGGCATCAGCACCAGCGCGCCGAAGGCTACAAAGAGCATCTGCGCGCCGGAGACGACCTGGCGCCAGAGCGGGTCGTTGAACTCATCCTGCATGTTCAGGCGTCCTTCTGCTTGGTACCGAAGATCTTGTCGCCGGCATCGCCCAGGCCCGGAATGATGTAGCCGTGCTCGTTCAGGCGCTCGTCGATCGAGGCGGTGTAGATCTGTACATCCGGGTGCGCTTTCTCGACCACAGCAATACCTTCCGGTGCGGCCACCAGGACCATCGCGCGGATGTCTTTGCAGCCGGCTTTTTTCAGCAGGTCAATGGTGGCGACCATCGAGCCACCGGTGGCCAGCATCGGGTCGATGATCAGCGCCAGGCGCTCGTCGATTTCCGGGGCGAGTTTTTCCAGATAAGTATGCGCTTCGAGGGTTTCCTCGTTACGGGCAACGCCCACGGCGCTGACCTTGGCGCCTGGAATCAGGCTGAGCACGCCGTCGAGCATGCCGATACCGGCGCGCAGGATCGGTACTACAGTAATCTTCTTACCAGCGATTTTCTCGACCTGGACCTTGCCGCACCAGCCATCGATCTCGTAGGTTTCGAGTGGCAGGTCTTTGGTGGCCTCGTAGGTCAGGAGCGTGCCGACTTCCTGAGCGAGTTCGCGGAAGTTCTTGGTGCTGATATCAGCACGGCGCATCAGGCCGAGCTTGTGACGGATCAGCGGATGGCGGATCTCACGGGTAGGCATAGGGAAAGCTCCGGGGGCGGGCAAAAAAACCGCGGTAGATTAATCTATTCAGCCGTGTGTGTCCTATAGGCATTCTGGACGTTAGTCCATAAACGCTTGATCTGGCGCCCTCGGATGCGTACCTTTGCCCGCTTTTCTCAATTGCAGCCCCTGGAGAGCGCCATGTCCGCTGATCTCGAGCATATCCGTCAAGTCATGCGAGAGGCTGACTGCCTGTACAACGAAGCAGAAGTTGAGGCTGCCATTGCCCGCGTTGGCGCGCAAATCAGCGAAGTGCTGGCCGAGAGCAACCCGGTGGTGTTCTGCGTGATGAACGGTGGTCTGATTTTCGCCGGCAAGCTGTTGACTCACCTGCAGTTCCCGCTTGAGTCGTCTTACCTGCATGCGACCCGCTACCGTAATCAGACCAGCGGTGGTGATCTGTTCTGGAAAGCCAAGCCCGAAGTCTCGTTCATCGACCGTGATGTGCTGATCATCGACGACATCCTTGATGAAGGTCACACTCTCAGCGCCATCATCGACTTCTGCAAACATGCCGGTGCCCGCGCCGTGCACACCGCCGTACTGATCGATAAGGATCACGACCGCAAGGCCAGTGCCGAGCTGAAGGCTGACTTCTGTGGCCTGAGCTGCGTTGACCGTTATGTGTTCGGTTACGGCATGGACTACAAGGGTTACTGGCGCAACGCCAACGGCATTTACGCTGTTAAAGGGCTCTGAATCTCATGCGCCAGCCCGGATTTCTCGACCAGGCGTTGTTTGCCGATCTGGCTGCCAAAGCAGCGGCTAGTCCGCGCAGTCGCCAGCATCACAATTTTCATGAAATGGAAGAGCCTTGCCACCGCATGGCGGTTGGTCTGCAGCCTGCTACCTATATACCGCCACACCGGCATCTGTCGGCCGACAAGGCCGAATGCTTGATCGTCCTGCGTGGCAAGCTTGGCCTGTTGATCTTTGATGAGCAGGGTGCGGTGGTCGACAAGCGGGTGATGCAGGCCGGTGGTGATTGTCTGGGTGTTGATCTGGCGCCAGGGACCTTTCACGGCCTGGTGGTGCTGGAAGCAGACAGCATGATGTTCGAGTGCAAATCCGGGCCTTATCGCCCGGTGGGCGAAGGGGAGCTGGCTAGCTGGGCGCCACGCGAAGGTGAGCCGGGTGTTGCCGACTATCAGGCCTGGATGCGTGCGCACTTCGACTGACGTGCTAGAGTGCCAGGCCGTACCAAGGAGCCTGTCATGCGTGCGATTGTCCTCTTTTTTCTGCTGTTGAGCATGCCGCTGGCTGCTGCACCCTTGCACAGCCAGTTTCTGCCACCAGATGACCAATCCCTGCGTCAGGAAGCCCCTGAAACCCAGCAACTGCTGCAAGTCACCAGCTATTCCGTGGTGGTGGGCAATCAGCGTCAGTCCAACCAGCAACCGATTCCTGTGACCTCGCCGTTGACCCTGCGCCTGAAGGGCAAGCCATTGAGCAAAGGTACAGCCGCGAGTCAGGTGCTGATCAGCTTCGACGGTGAAAGTAAAAGTCTGAAAAAACCGGTGTATGACGACAAAAGCAAAACCCTTAATCTCAATTATCCGCTCAGCCAGTACCACGTGATCCTCGATCTGCTGCGCAACGACACCGTCTACGTGCAGTTCCTCAGCTATGCCAACGGCCATGTCTGGGCCGATCTGCATACCGGCACCATACGCGCGCGTTGAGTGCCGGTGCCGGGCAGGGGTAAACTGCCGGCCCGTGAAAATGTCCGTGATGGTTCAGTTGGAGTCGGCAATGCGTAAAGACAAGAAGCAAGTGATTGGGGATGAGATCAGTGACGAGTACGTCAAATCCTTCCTGCAGTTCGAACCGGCGGATGCCACTTCACCTTCGCTGCACAAACTGATCAAGGCCTATCGCGGCCTGCGCATCGATGACTTCGAGCGCTTTGTCGGTTTCTTTGTCGAGGCCGGCCTGGACCTGGACGGTAAAGACGAGCACGGCAAAACCTTCGTCGATCAGATCCGCGACCAGCGCAACGCCGCCGAGTACATCGCGATCATCGACAAGGCCCGCAGCTGATTATCTTGCGCGAATAAAAAAACGCCCCGAAGGGCGTTTTTTTATTCCGGTGCGTTACGCGTAGTGCTGCGCCGGGCTGTTTTCGACCAGGCCCAGGACTTCGTCGTTGTGCGCGCTGATCTTGTGATACAGCGCAGCGTCAGCGGCCAGGACCTTTTCCCGGGCCGGGAAAATTTCCTTGAGCTTGGCTGCCCAGGCGCCTTTGGTTTGTTCGGGGAAGCAGCGTTCGATCAGCTCAAGCATGATCGATACTGTCACCGAAGCGCCCGGGGAGGCGCCCAGCAGGGCGGCCAGGGTGCCGTCTTTGGCCGCTACCAGTTCGGTACCGAACTGCAGGATGCCGCCTTTTTTCGGGTCTTTCTTGATGATCTGCACGCGCTGGCCGGCCACTTCCAGGCGCCAGTCCTCGGCTTTCGCCTCGGGGTAGAAGCGACGCAGCGAGTCCAGACGCTGCTCCATTGACTGCATCACTTCGCTGACCAGGTACTTGGTCAGGTCCATGTTGTCGCGGGCCACCGCGAGCATCGGGCCGATGTTGCCCATGCGTACCGACAGCGGCAGGTCGAGGAACGAGCCGTGCTTGAGGAACTTGGTGGTAAAGCCGGCATACGGGCCGAACAGCAGCGAGGTCTTGCCGTCGACGACGCGGGTATCCAGGTGCGGCACCGACATCGGTGGCGAACCGACTGCGGCCTGGCTGTAAACCTTGGCCTGGTGCTTCTTGACCACTTCCGGGTTGTCGCAGCGCAGCCATTGGCCACTGACCGGGAAGCCGCCAAAGCCCTTGCTCTCTTCGATGCCCGACTGCTGCAGCAGCGGCAAGGCCGCGCCACCGGCGCCGAGGAAGACGAAGCGGGCGTCGACTTCACGGCTGCTGCCGCTGTTGACGTCCTTGATGCTGACGGTCCAGCCGCTGCCGTTACGGCGCAGGCCAGTGACCCGCTTGCAGTACTTGACCTGGGCATCCGGCGCGCTGGCCAGGTGCTTGAGCAGTTTGTTGGTCAGGGCGCCGAAGTTGACGTCGGTGCCTTTCATGACGCGAGTGGCGGCGATTTTCTGGTCGGCAGGGCGACCCGGCATCATCAGCGGCATCCACTCGTTCATCAGCGCTTTGTCTTCGGTGTATTCCATTTCGCTGAAGGCGTGGTGCTGCTTGAGCAGCTCAAAGCGCTGCTTCAGGAAGCTGATGCCTTTTTCGCCTTCGACGTAGCTCAGGTGCGGCACAGGGTTGATGAACGCCCGTGGCGAGCTGAACGCGCCTTTCTTGCTCAGGTAGGCCCAGAACTGGCGGGACACCTCGAACTGGGTGTTGATGTGCACCGCTTTCTTGATGTCGATGCTACCGTCGGCAGCTTGCGGCGTGTAGTTCAGTTCACACAGTCCGGCATGGCCGGTCCCGGCGTTGTTCCACGGGTTGGAACTTTCCGCGGCACCCGAATCCATCAACTCGACGACTTCCAGCTTGATCGCCGGGTCGAGTTCCTTGAGCAGTACGGCCAGGGTGGCACTCATGATGCCTGCCCCTACCAGTACTACATCGACTGCTTCGTTCTGCGCCATTTAACGCGTCTCCAAAATCTACAGCACCAAATTGACAGCATAGGATCTCTGGCTTGGCCAGGATCGCCATGTCCGATTCTTCGCAGTTTTTGCAACTTCAGCGGACACCGCCAAACGGGCTTTGCGTTGCCTATGAACGCATTTTAAGGCCGATGCGGCAATTCGACTTATGGTCAAGGTGTCCGTCGTGCGTTATGGACCGGCCTCAGGCACTCATCCTGGATGAGCACTGTTGCCAGCTGTTCAGGGCTGTTCGGGACACTTTAGGTGCTTTTGCACATGCCAGACTGTTCATTGCTCGCCACACTCTCGTGAAGTTGTGAAAACCCGTTTTTTCACGCTCTTTTGGAGTCGTGAACCTCAAAATGGTCTGCGCGATGGCAGACCCGGCAGGTTCAGGCAGAGCAGAGGGCCGAATATTGCAGGCACACTGGCTGGTGCAAGACCTGTGTGGAAGGCTCTCTGTGGGCGGTGCGGAGGATGCCGATGGTGAACATTGGCGGTGCTACGAGGCCCGATCAGGAGACGTCCTTATAATCGGGGGGAGATTATAGCGATGTCTCGGGCAGAAATGATCTTTATTAGCGACTTTTATTGATGCACGGTTCAGGCAGCGAGGCTGCGCTGTACCCAGTTACCGCGTGCACGCGCGCAAACCCGGGCGCTGGCGGGCAGGGGGCGGTTGAGCCAGCTGAGGCGTATTTCGTCGATTTCCACCCAGTCGTCCGCATCAGGCCGGGTTGCGCACTGTTTGAAGGCCAGGCAAAGCCCCTGGGCGTCGAGTCGTGCGAAGTTGCGCATTGGCCGGCGGTTGAGCAGTGAAGGCCAGAACCAGGACATAGCGGTCTACCTCTTTGAATGTTCTGGGCACCAGCATAGCCACCAGGTGATTAAACGATTGTGACAACGAACCGGCGGCGCTTGCGCCTGTCTTATTCGCTAATGGCACGGCGATGGCTGGGCCGCGTCGTGCTGGTTATACTGGCGGCCTTTGCTGCCTATTCTGGAGAGATGAGCATGTTGCAACGTTTGTTGTTCGGTTTGATCGCGGTGACCAGTCTGACCCTGGCCGGTTGTGCCCACAGCCCGCAACAACTCAGCCCGCAACCCAAACTCACCGCCCAGCTCGCCCCGGTCGGCCATGGCCAGCCGGTGGTGGTCAAGGTGGTCGATGGCCGTGCTTCGCAAACCCTGGGCACCCGCGGTGGCCTGTACCCTGAAACCAGCGCCATCACCGTGACGGGCAACGATATCCTGCCGAAACTGCAAGCCCAGGCCGAAGCCGCTGTGCGCCTGCTGGGTTTCACACCGACGCCAAACGCCTATAACGCACCGCAGCTGACCGTGACCCTGGCCGAGCTGAAGTACCAGTCGCCCAAAGAAGGCATGTACGTGACTGAAGCCACCATTGGTGCGACCTTCAAAGCTGACGTGTCCAATGCCAATCGTCGCTACAGCGGCCGTTATGGTGCTTCCCTGGACCAGCGCTTCGGCATGGCGCCGAACCAGGAAACCAACACCAAGCTGGTGAGCGATGTTCTAAGCGACGCCCTGACCCGTCTGTTCAAGGACCAGGCCATCGGCCAGATCCTGGGCGAGTAAGCTGGGCAGCTTGAACACCCGCAAAAGCCCGATGGCTGTAGTGCCGCCATCGGGTTTTTTTGTACCTGGCTTCAGGCCGCTTCGACGTAGAGGTCCAGCACGCTGATGCCGGTCTGGCCATCGACCTCGGGCAGGTCGTCGTGGGCATGGCCGCCCAAGGCGCAGTACACCAGCCACTGACGGTCCTGAACGTTGAAGGCCAGGCCATCGATCAAGGCCTGCTGCTCGTCGCTCTGGGCGATCAGGTAGAGGCGGTCCTGGTTTTCGGCGTGCAGCATGACAAGCTCCGGTTCGTTGCGAAGGCCGCTAGGGTGGCGTGTGTTGATGACGAACGTATGACGGCGGAAATTAATCGTCGTTTGTCGCAAAGGGCAGGAATACGCGCGGCGCTTGGGTAGAATGCGCGCCGTATCGAGTGTTTCGATGTACTTCTTTTGAGGTTCTGCGATGTCGTTGCAAGTGATCTGGGGGCTGTTTGCCGCCCACCCGGCCAAGCTGATCAACCTGCTGGCCCTGGTGTTGACCTGCCCTGGCGGGCTGTTGCTGCACAGCGCCCGGCGCCGTGCCGCGCAAACTCTGGCCGGTATGGCCGCCGATGAAGCGGTGGTCGATGGCATGAACATGCGCATCAACCGCTTCTATTACATTCTCGGCTTTGCCTTCCTGGCGTTGGCCTTGCTGCTGTCCTGGTTCAGTACCTGGATCTGAACCCTAATCGCGGGGCAAGTCGAGTCGTCGCACCGCCGCTCCCACAGTGGGAGCGAGCTTGCCCCGCGATGATCAAAGCCCCAACCCAGCTTTAACCCGATACTGGTTACGCACCGGCGTCGCATACTGCTGCACCAGGTACGGCTGCTGCTCGACCGGGCAGGCATCCAGACGGCGCTGCCATTCGGCCTGGGCGCGGGCCAGTTCGTCGGCCGGGAACAGCTTGGCCGCCGTCGGCACCTGCAGGGCAGGATCGGCCTCAGCCCATTGCGCATAGGCCAGGTAATGCACCGGGAACAACCGGTAGCCGCCGAGAATCTGCCGATCGATTTCCACCGCCAGTTGCTTGGTGTCCTCGAAGAATTCTGTCACCGGCGGGGCGAAGTTGATGTGCACCCGTCCCTTGTAGCCGGTGATGCCCTGGGCAATGCTCAGGTCATCTTCACCTGGCGCCTTGGTGTAGCTACCAGTGGTGGCGCGGATGTACAGCTCGCGGGCCTTGGCCTGATCGCACGGGTCGTATTCATAGCTGATCGACACCGGGCTCAGGTTCAGCGACTGGATCACCGCCCCGAACGGCTCTTCCTTGCGGCTCATGTGGAACATTTTCAGGATTGCCGAATCGGTGCGATCGTCACCATCCTTGGCCCGGCCTTCAGCCTGGGCAATCCAGATCGACGAACCGTCGTTGCGGATCGAATGGTTGATGTAGGCCGAGAGCAGTTGGTAGGCCGCCAGTTTTTCCCGGCGCCCGCTGATCGAGCGGTGGACGATGAAGCTTTTGTTCAGGCGCATCATGTCGCTGACAAACGGCTTTTGCAGCAGGTTGTCGCCAATGGCGATCCGCGGCGTCGGCAGGCCGGCGTGGTACACCGCGTAATTGACGAACGCAGGGTCCATGACGATGTCACGGTGGTTGGCCAGGAACAGGTAAGCGGTGCCGGACTTGAGCAGCTCGACGCCGGTGTAGGTCACGCCGTCGGTGGCCCGCTCGATGGTATGGTCGACGTAATACTCGACTTTGTCCTGTAGGGTCGAAACGCAACTGACACCGGCAAACTCTTTGCGCAGACGCCGGGCGATCAGCGGCTTGAGCAGCCAGCCGAAAGCTCCGGCCATGCGCGGGAAGCGGAAGTGGGTGAGGATATCGAGGAATGCCGGGTCGCTGAGCAGGCGTGCCAGAACGGCAGGGACCTCAGCGTCGTCGTACGGTCGGATGGCATCGAATTCGCCCATCATGCTCTCTTGTTGGAAACGGCTAGGGTAAAAGGTAGGGCCGGGGTTCGAAAAACGGCTCGAACACGCGCAGGTCCTGTAAATAGACCGGCAATTATACGCACAAGTCACTCGGGAGGCCGCGATGCTGGAAACTGCAACCTACGATTGCCCCTATTGTGGTGAAGAAGTTGAAACGACAGTGGACCTGTCTGGTGGTGATCAGGAATACATCGAGGACTGCCAGGTCTGCTGCAAGCCGATCAGATTCGTGCTTCAGGTGCATGGTGAGGAATGGATGCTGGACGTTTACGGTGAGAATGACTGATGCAGCGAATCTATGATCCGGAAAACCTGCTGGAAGCTGAAATGCTCATCGGCATGCTCACCAGTGAAGGTATCCAGGTACACCTGGTGGGCCGTGACTTGATGGGCGCCATCGGCGACCTGCCGGTGCACGGTCTGCTGGGTCTGGCGGTCGCCGATGAACAGGCCGAATGCGCACGCCAGTTGATCGCTGCGTACAATACTGCCCAGCCACTTGCGGGCGACGAACCGGAGAACATTCCCGGAACCCTGATTTGCTAGGTTTTTGCCCTCATGTGTGGACGTTATGCGCTGTTTCGCTGGTCTCCCGCTTTTGCTGCGTTGCCGGGATTTCCCAGTGACCAGCAGGCGCAATGGAATATCTCCCCTGGCGCCTCGGTGCTGATCCAGCGCCGCCTCGAAGATGGCCAGCTGGAGCTGGCGCGGGCGCGCTGGGGGCTGACCCCGGCCTGGCTCACCGACCTGTCACGCACACCGGCCCATGCCCGGGCCGAGACCCTGGCCGAGCAACCGATGTTTCGCGAGCCGTTTCGCCTGCGCCGCTGCCTGATGCCGGCCAACGGCTTTTATGAATGGCGCGGCACCCAGCGTAAACGCCCCTACTGGCTGACGCCGGGGGAGGGCTCTTCGCTGTTCTTTGCGGCTATCTGGGAGGCGTATCCGGTGCAGGATCAGGTCTGGTTGAGCACCGCAGTGGTGACTCAGGCGGCAGTGAATCAACGGCGGCCGCTGATGCTCGATGCGTCGGGGCAGGCGGCCTGGCTCGATCCCGAAACGCCTGTGGCGCGGCTGTATGAGCTGTTGGCCAGCAGTCAGGCGCCGTTGCGCGAGCGGGTGCTGGCCAATTTTGTCAATGATCCCAAGCTCAATGGGCCGGAGTGTTTGACGCCGGCTTAAAAGCATCGCGGGGCAAGTCGGATCGCCGCACCGCCGTTCCGACTTGCCCCGCGATTGCATTACACCCGGAACTGATTGATCAACCGCCGCTGCTGCTCGGCCAGCTTGGTCAGCTCGGCACTGGCGTTACTCGACTCATCCGCCCCGCCCGCCACTTCATTAGCCACCTGACCAATGTTGATCACATTGCGGTTGATATCCTCAGCCACTGCGCTCTGCTCTTCCGCAGCGCTGGCGATCTGGGTGTTCATGTCATTGATCACCGACACCGCCTGAGTGATGCTTTCCAACGCCTCGGCAGCACGCGCGGCCTGTTGCACGCTGTCATCAGTCTTGCCCTGACTGTTCTCCATGACCCGCACCACATCGCGGGTACCTTGCTGCAGTTGCTGAATCATCTGCTGGATTTCTGCAGTGGCCTGCTGGGTCTTCTGCGCCAGATTGCGCACCTCGTCAGCAACCACGGCAAACCCGCGACCCTGTTCGCCAGCGCGTGCCGCCTCGATGGCCGCATTGAGTGCCAGCAGGTTGGTCTGCTCGGCAATGGCGCGGATCGCGGTGAGGATCGCGTTGATGTTCTCGCTGTCGCGGGCCAGGGTCTGTACCACGCCAACTGCCCGGCCAATCTCTTCGGCCAGGGCGCTGATCGAGTCTGAAGTGTTACGCACGATCTGCAGGCCCTGATGGGCCGCCTGATCGGCGTTACTGGCCGCCTGGGCGGCATGGGTGGCATTACGCGCCACATCCTGGGCGGTAGCCGTCATTTCATGCACCGCGGTGGCCACCAGGTCGATCTCGGCCATTTGCTTGTGTACGCCCTGGTTGGTGCGGATCGCTATGTCGGCAGTGTGTTCCGAGGAATCGCTGACCTTCTGCACCGAGGCCACGACCTGGCTGATCATCGCCTGCAGCTTGGCCAGGAAAGTATTGAAGCCCTTGGCGATCGAACCCAGTTCATCGGCGCGGTCACTGCTCAGGCGGCGGGTCAGGTCGCCTTCGCCCTGGGCAATGTCGTCGAGCATGGTCACCATCTGGCGCAACGGACGGGCGATGCCGTGAGCCAGCAGCCAAATGACCAGCAAGCCGAGGGCGGCGATGCCCAGGCCCATCAGGGTCATGCCGGTGAGATCGGTGCTGCGTTGGGCGCTGAGTTCGTCCTGAAGCTTGTTCACGTCAGCCATTACCGCGCTCAGTGGCAACTCCAGCAAAAGCGTCCAGCGCGCGTCGGTATTGCCGATCTTGAACGGCAGGTACAACTCGATGCGCCCGGCCTTTTGATTGACCTCGTAGCGCAGGTTTTCACCGCCAAGCTGGCTCAGCGTAGTGGCGACACTGGCGTCGAGGACGTCACTGGCTTTCTCGCCGAACTTGCTTGGGTCTTTGGTAAACGCCACCAGGCGTCCGTTGGCGGAGAGCAGTGCCAGTTCGCCAGCACCGTTATAGAGCTGTTTATCAGCGGTGTTGAGCAGCTCCTGGATGAAGTTCACCGACAGGTCGGCACCGGCAATTCCCTGAAACTGGCCATCAATCAGGATCGGTTCGACGAAAGAGGCGAGCATGACCATCTTGTCGCCCACCTTGTAAGGCGCCGGGTCGATCACGCAGGCTTTTTTCGAGTCTCGCGAGCACAGGTAGTACTCACTGGCACGTACACCGGTGGCGAGGATGGTCTGATCATTGACGTCGGCCAGTTTGTCCAGGCCGAGGCTGCCGTCATCATTACGGAACCACCAGGGCAGAAAGCGCCCGTTGGCACTGTCGATACCAGTGATGGCGGTACCGACGAAGCGGCTGTCAGCTTGGTCCAGGGCGTTGGCTTCCCAGCCCAGGTAAGTTCCCAGGATCAACGGGTTGGTCACAGCTGTCTGTTTGAGCAGGGCGATCAATTGTTCGCGCTCGATCTTGAGCAGCGGGTTGCCATTGGCATCTTTCATACCCAGCATGGCGTTGCTGGTGGCCAGCCCGCGGGCGATCAACAGCGGCGCTTCCAGGCCGCGCTGGATTTCGCTGACTTGTGTGCGGGCCAGGGCGCTCAGGCGTTGTTCGATCACTGCCTCGAACTGCTGCTGGGTGCGGGTCTGCACCAGCTCTTGGGTACGCTGGCCGCTGTACACGGCGTAAAGCACCAGGGCGGCAACTATGCTTAAGACAATAGCGCCGGCCAGGGCCGCGACAGAAAACTGGATCGACCTGAACTTCATGAAAGGCTCCAAGCACAAGAAATTTCGTCTGCCTTGCGTTATCGGCGTTTGCCGGTCAAAGCATGAGTGCCGTCTGGAGAATTCTTTGTGCAGGGTGTGGCGGGCTCAATCGAGTCGGCCTAGGATACGCGGCATGTTCGAATGGAGTGTTTTCATGCGTAAGTCATTAGTTATCGGTGCCCTGAGTGCCAGCGTACTGCTTTGCGGATGCCAGGCAGTGAGCACCACCAGCGGCGGCGCCGTGGGGGTCGAGCGTAAGCAGTATATGTTCAGCATGCTGTCGACCGACGAGGTCAACCAGATGTATGCCCAGTCCTATCAGCAGACCCTGGGCGAAGCGTCGAGCAAAGGTGTGCTCGACAAGACCAGTGCCCAGGCCAAGCGTGTCCAGGTGATTGCCGACCGCCTGATTGCCCAGGCACCGAAGTTCCGTCCGGATGCGGCGCAGTGGAATTGGGAAGTCAACCTGATCAAGAGTGACGAGCTCAATGCCAACTGCGGTCCTGGCGGCAAGATCTTTTTCTATACCGGGTTGATCGACAAGCTGAAGCTGAGCGATGACGAGATCGCCGCAGTGATGGGCCATGAAATTGCCCACGCCTTACGTGAGCATGGCCGTGAAGCCATGTCCAAGGCCTATGGTGTGCAGATGGCGCGTCAGGGCGCGGGCGCCTTGCTCGGTCTTGGCCAGGACAGCCTGGCGATTGCCGACACCGTGGTGCAGTACAGCATGACCTTGCCTAACAGCCGCGCCAACGAGAATGAGGCCGACCTGATCGGCCTGGAGCTGGCCGCTCGTGCCGGTTACAACCCCAATGCCGCGATCACCCTGTGGGACAAGATGAGCCAGGCATCGGGTGGTTCGCAGCCGGAGTTCATGAGTACCCACCCGGCCTCGGCCAGCCGTCAGGCTTCGTTGCAGGCGGCGATTCCGAAGGTGATGCCGTTGTACGAGCAGGCCAAGAAGTAACCTGGGGGGGGCCGCTTTGCGGCCCATCGCCGGCAACGCCGGCTCCTACAGGTGCTCTCAGCCTATCCAGCCACTGACCTGCATCGCCGAATACACCGCCACGGCGGCCAGTACGAAGAACGCCGCCGAAGCCAGGCGACGGATCAGGGTCAAGGGCAGTTTCTCGGCGGCGAAGTTGCCCGCCAACACCACTGGCACGTTGGCAATCAGCATGCCCAGAGTGGTGCCGATGATCACCATGATCAGGTGCGGATACTGGGCTGCCAGCATCACCGTGGCGACCTGAGTCTTGTCGCCGATTTCCGCGATGAAGAAGGCTATCAGGGTGGTCAGGAACGGTCCGAAGCGCCGCGCTGTGCTGGCCTCGTCGTCATCCATCTTGTCCGGAATCAGCGTCCACAAGGCGGTGGCGGCGAAGCTCGCAGCGAGGATCCAGTGCAGGCTGGCGGCGGAGAAGAAGGTGCTGACCCAGGCACCGACAGCGCCGGCAGCCGCATGGTTGGCCAGGGTCGCGGCGATGATGCCGGCGATGATCGGCCAGGGTTTGCGAAAGCGGGCAGCGAGGATTAGCGCGAGCAATTGGGTTTTGTCGCCAATTTCGGCGAGGGCCACGATCGCGGTCGGGACGAGCAATGATTCCAGCATCAGGATTCCTACGGGGGCGGGTCGACACGGCTATGACACGTACAGCCTTCCCGCCCCGGGTAAGGTGTGCGTGTCATAGGTCTTGTCAAACCCTGGGTCCGTCTGTGCGGACCGCGGGTCGCACGCGCCATGGTCTGTTGACCAAGTATGTTGACGCGTACCGGGCGAGCTGGGTGCTCGCGGGAGACTACTCCCCTAGGACGGAGCGGATTCTGCCTAGGCAAATCCGTTTCGGCAAGCGCTGATTTTAACCGCGTGTTGCCTGGTAGATGCGAAAGCCTTGCCCCTCGGCGCGTATCCGGCAATTGCCCAGCGCTTCTTCGATTAGCGGTTGATAGCGCAGGAAGCTGTTAGCTACCAAACGCATTTCTCCGCCTTTTTTCAGATGATCGGCTGATTTTCTCAGCAGATTTTCCGAGGCCTGGTAATTGGTGTGAACGCCGGTGTGGAACGGCGGGTTGCTCAGGATCACATCCAGATCGCGGGGGGCGGCATCGATGCCGTCACCGCAGATCACCTCACCTTCCAGACCATTGGCGGCGAGGGTCAGGCGGCTGCTGGCGACGGCAAAGGCGTCGACGTCAAGCAGGGTGATCCGGCTTTGTGGATAACGGCGCTTGAGCGCCGCACCGAGCACACCGGCGCCACAGCCGAAGTCGAGAACATGGCCGACCGGCAGTTGATCAAGGTTTTCCAGCAGCAGGGCGCTGCCGCGATCCAGCCTGCCATGGCTGAATACGCCAGGCAGGCTGACGATCTTCAGCGCGCCATCAGCCAGCTCCAACTCGAAATGCTCTGCCACGCTCTCCAGCGACTTGGCTTCAGGTGCGTGTTCTACGGTGACCTGCCACAGCTGGCAGTGGCGGGCGCTGTCGAGCTTGCGCGGTTTGCCAAAGGCATGTAGCTGTTTTGCCGCGCCTTCGATGCCGCCGCGCTTTTCGCCGACCAGATACAGCTCGCGTCCAGCCAGGCGCGAGGCCAGGGCATTGAGCAGGTAGTTGGCCAGTTCGCGGGACTTGGGCAGGAACAGTACGGCAGCGTCGAAAGCCTGGGCAGGCGCCTCTACGCCGAAATGGCTGCGACCGGCAAAGCGGGCATCGATAGCGCTCTGATCGCCGGCATGCCAGCTCCAGCCGTGGGCTGCCGGCAGCTTGCCGAGCAGGTCGTCGGCGGGCAAACCTGCGAGCAACAGCGAGCCCTGGAAAAGCTCGGCCTGACGAAGCAACACTTCACTGCGCGGGTCCATGGATGGAGGCTCCTGAAAAAGTGGCGCAGTTTATCAGAGCCAGACGCGGCTTAACCGACCTGTCGACGTGGGCTGCCGGCAAAAAACGCCTCGGCGTTTTCGCACAACTGTTCGACGATACGCTGGCGTGACTCCACCGCGCCCCAGGCACTGTGCGGGGTGACGATCAGGCGCGGGATGTCCCTGGCCAGCAACGGGTTGCCATGGACCGGCGGTTCGACACTCAACACGTCGGTGGCGGCCCCCCCCAAGTGGCCGGAGCGCAAGGTATCGGCTAGCGCCTGCTCGTCGATCAGACCGCCACGGGCGGTGTTGATGACAAAGGCGCCGGGCTTGAGCAGGGCCAGTTCGCGGGCGCCGATCAGGTTGCGGGTGTGTTCGTTGAGCGGGCAGTGCAAGGTCAGCGCATCGACCCGAGGCAGCAGTTCATCGAGAGGCAAGCGGTCTTCACGAGGCGGGCGCCCAGGCAACTGTCCGAACAGTACCCGCATGCCAAAGGCTTCGGCCAGGCGCGCCACGGCTCCGCCCAGTTCACCGTGTCCGAGCATACCGAGGGTCTTGCCCTCCAGCTCGATGATCGGGAAGTCCAGCAGGCAGAACTGCTTGGCCCGCGCCCACTGTCCCTCGGCCACGGCGTGTTGATAGTCTGGCAGGCGCGTGGCCAGTGCCAGCAGCAGGGCCAGGGTGTGCTGGGCGACCGACGGTGTGCCATAACCCTGGCAGTTGCTGACCACGATGCCCTGGGCCTGTGCAGCCTGCAGATCGACATTGTTGGTGCCGGTAGCGGCCACCAGGATCAGCTTCAGGCTGGGGCAGGCTGCCAGGGTGCTGGCGTCGATCGTCACTTTGTTGCTGATGGCCACAGTGGCGCCCAGCAAGCGCTCCATCACCTGATCGGGGGCGGTGGCCGAGTACAGTTGCAGCTCGTCGAAGCAACCGCGCAGGCGATCCAGGCTGAGGTCGCCCAGGTCCAGGGAGTGATGGTCGAGGAAAACGGCACGGCGAAGGGCGGACATGGAAGCTCCAGTGAGTGACGGTCGGGCTCAGGTCGGATAAGCAAATTAACGTCTTTTGCAGCTTGATTCCAATCCATCCTGCAGGGCGACTGTGGGAGCGGGCCTGCCCCGCGATGTGGAGTGACGGATCTAGCACAATAGCGGGGCGGGCCCGCTCCCAGCGGTTGTTACGAGGTGTGTCTAGGGCGTAATGTACGGTCTTCTGATTTCACCCACTGCCGCAAGGAGCTCCCATGTACTGGGCTGAATTTCTCACTGTTGCCTTGATTCACCTGTTGGCCGTGGCCAGTCCCGGTCCCGATTTTGCCGTGGTGGTCCGCGAGAGCGTGACCCATGGGCGCCGCGCTGGTACCTGGACTGCCTTTGGCGTGGGTATGGCGATTTTCCTGCATGTGGGCTATTCGCTGCTGGGTATCGGCCTGATCGTGTCGCAATCCATTGTGCTGTTCAACGCCCTCAAGTGGCTGGCGGCGGCTTATCTGCTGTACATCGGCTTCAAGGCATTGCGCGCAGGTCCCGGCGTACCCGGTAGCGATACCGTGCAGGCTTCGACGGTCGAGCGTACGCCGCGTGCGGCGTTTGTTGCCGGTTTCATGACCAATGGCCTGAACCCCAAGGCCACGCTGTTCTTCCTGTCCTTGTTTACCGTGGTGATCAACCCGCACACGCCGCTGGCCATCCAGGCCGGTTACGGCGTGTACCTGGCTGCCGCCACCGGCCTGTGGTTCTGTCTGGTGGCGATGCTGTTCAGCCAGCAGCGCGTCCGCGCAGGCTTTGCCCGTATGGGCCACTGGTTTGATCGCACCATGGGCGCGGTACTGATTGCCCTGGGTGTGAAGATCGCCTTCACCGAAATGCACTAATGGCGATTCGCCTCTAGCGATTTGCCCGGCCAAATCATTCCTTCGGCTGATTTGGCCGGCGTTGTGGCGTTCTAGAGTAGGTTATGTCTTGCCCAGCTCGTGCACTCTAGAAAAGGGACTCCTATGTTGCAGACTCGTGTCATTGCGCCTGCCGAGGGCGCGTATCAGTTTCCACTGTTGATCAAGCGTTTGTTGTTGTCCGGCAGCCGCTACGAGAAAACCCGCGAAATCGTTTACCGCGATCAGTTGCGCTACAGCTACCTGACCCTCAACGAGCGCATTGCGCGCCTGGCCAACGTGCTGACCGAGGCCGGGGTCAAGGCCGGTGACACCGTGGCAGTGATGGACTGGGACAGCCATCGTTACCTGGAATGCATGTTCGCGATTCCGATGATCGGTGCGGTGGTGCACACCATCAATGTGCGCCTGTCACCGGAGCAGATCCTCTACACCATGAACCACGCCGAAGACCGCTTCGTGCTGGTCAACAGCGATTTCATCGGCCTGTACCAGGCCATCGCCGGGCAGCTGACCACGGTAGAGAAAACCCTGTTGCTGACTGACGCAGAGTCCAAGACCGCCGATCTGCCGAACCTGGTGGGCGAGTACGAGCAATTGCTGGCTGCGGCCAGCCCGGTCTATGACTTCCCTGATTTTGACGAGAACTCGGTCGCCACGACGTTCTACACCACCGGTACCACCGGTAACCCCAAAGGTGTGTACTTCACCCACCGGCAACTGGTGCTGCACACCCTGGCCGCCGCTACGGTCACCGGCAGCATCGACAGTGTGCGCCTGCTGGGCAGTAACGATGTGTACATGCCGATTACCCCGATGTTCCACGTCCATGCCTGGGGCATTCCTTACGTGGCCACGATGCTGGGGATCAAACAGGTCTATCCAGGGCGTTACGAGCCGGAGATGATGTGCGAGCTGTGGCGCAATGAGAAGGTTACCTTCTCCCATTGCGTGCCTACGATCCTGCAGATGCTGCTCAATGCCAAAGGCGCGCAAGGCCAGGATTTCGGCGGCTGGAAGATCATCATTGGCGGCAGCGCGCTGAACCGCGCCCTGTACGAAGCCGCCAAGGCTCGTGGCATTCAGCTGACCGCCGCCTACGGGATGTCCGAGACGTGCCCGTTGGTCTCTGCCGCTCACCTCAACGACGAGCTGCTGGCGGGCAGCGAGGATGAGTGCATCACCTACCGGATCAAGGCCGGCGTGCCGGTGCCGTTGGTGGAAACGGCGATTGTCGATGGTGAGGGTAATTTCCTCCCGAATGATGGCGAAACGCAGGGGGAGCTGGTACTGCGTGCACCCTGGCTGACCATGGGTTATTTCCGTGAGCCGGAAAAGGGCGCCGAACTCTGGCAGGGCGGCTGGCTGCACACCGGTGACGTTGCCACTCTCGACAGCATGGGCGTGATCGACATTCGCGACCGTATCAAGGATGTGATCAAGACCGGCGGCGAGTGGATCTCCTCGCTGGAGCTTGAAGACTTGATCAGCCGTCATCCAGCGATTCGCGAGGTGGCGGTGGTCGGGGTCGCCGACCCACAGTGGGGCGAACGACCTTTTGCCCTGCTGGTCGTCCATGAAAACCAGGTTATCGATGCCAAGGCGCTCAAGGAACACCTCAAGCCTTTCGTGGAACTTGGGCACATCAACAAGTGGGCGATTCCCAGTCAGATTGCCCTTGTTACTGAAATTCCCAAGACCAGCGTCGGCAAGCTCGACAAGAAGCGCATCCGCCTGGACATCGCTCAGTGGCAAGCCAGTAACAGCACGTTTCTCTCGACCTTGTGAAGGCTGGCGGGTCGTACCCGATCGGGTGCGACCCGCAGGCTAGACACTTATTCGCTTTGTCAAACGACACTTTTAAGCCATTCTTGCCCTGCCAGCACAGCGGCCGGTGCGCAACACCGCGCCACAGGGGCAGACATGCAAATCACACTTTAGAGGGATCAAGCACCTGTACCTGCTGGCTATAGTCGGGTCAGGGGATTTTCAGGAATGGGGGGCCGCACATGAATGTGCCTGGCCACTTGCTTGACGATCAGGGTGCGCTGACACCTGTCGAGCAAAGCGTTTCTGCAAAGGACTCACGCCATAAAAATAAAGAAAGTACATGGAGTAGCGTCGATGACATCAGTAAATCTGTTCTGGCGCCGGGCGAAACTGCCCTTGGCCGTCAGCCTCGCTTCTACGCTCGCCGGTCCTGCATTCGGCGTCAGTTTCAACATCGGTGAAATCGAAGGGTCGTTCGACTCGTCGCTGTCCGTGGGGGCCAGTTGGTCGACGGCTAAACCGAACGAGAATCTGATAGGCGTCAACAACGGCGGCAAAGGCTTGTCGCAGACCTCCGACGACGGCCACCTGAACTTCAAGCGCGGTGAGACCTTCTCGAAGATCTTCAAGGGCATTCATGACCTGGAGCTCAAGTACGGCGATACCGGTGTGTTCGTCCGTGGCAAGTACTGGTACGACTTCGAGCTCAAGGATGAACACCGCGAGTTCAAGGACATCAGCGACTCCAACCGCAAAGAGGGCGCCAAGTCCGCCGGTAGCGAGATTCTCGACGCCTTCGTCTATCACAACTACTCCATCGCCGATCAGCCGGGTTCGGTGCGCTTCGGCAAGCAGGTGGTCAGCTGGGGTGAAAGTACCTTCATCGGTGGCGGTATCAACTCGATCAACCCGATCGACGTTGCCGCCTTCCGCCGCCCTGGCGCCGAGGTCAAGGAAGGTCTGATCCCGGTCAACATGTTCTATGTGTCGCAAAGCCTGACCGACAACCTCTCGGCCGAAGCCTTCTACCAGATCGAATGGGACCAGACCGTCGTCGACAACTGCGGCACGTTCTTCTCGCAACCGGACGTGATCGCCGATGGCTGTACCGACAACCTGCGCTTGCTTAACAGCAGCCGCAGCCTGCCGCCACAAGCACTGGGCTTCCTGGCGAGCCAGGGTGTCGACATCAACGAAGAGGGTGTAAAGGTCGACCGTAGCGCCGATCGCGATGCGCGCGACAGTGGACAATTCGGTGTGGCCTTTCGCTACATGTTCGAACCGCTGGATACCGAGTTCGGCGCCTACTTCATGAACTACCACAGCCGTGCGCCGATTTTCAGTGCCACGGGTGCTGATCCTTCGGTCTATGCCGGCCTGGCCAACTTGCCGCCCGAGCTGCGGCGACTGGCGCCGCAGATTGTCGCCGGTAATTCGAAGTACTTCGTTGAGTACCCTGAAGACATCCGCCTGTACGGTTTGAGCTTCTCCACCACCCTGCCTACCGGTACCGCGTGGAGCGGTGAGCTCAGTTACCGGCCCAATGCGCCGGTTCAGCTCAACACCACCGATATTCTCTATTCGGGTGTTACACCGATTCCGGGGCTGGGCAACGCGTCGCTGCTCAAGGGGGTTCCAGGTCAGGATCGGCACGGCTACACCCGTAAGGAAATCACCCAGTTCCAAACGACACTCACCCACTTCTTCGACCAGGTGATGGGCGCCAGCCGCCTGACCGTGGTGGGTGAAGTTGGCGTGACTCACGTCGGCGGCCTGGAGAGTGCACACAAGATGCGTTATGGTCGTGACCCAGTCTACGGTCCAGGGCCGCTGGAACCTACCGGACCGCTCAATACCTGCGAGTTCCTCAACAATCTGACCATCACCGGTGCCGGTAACAATGCCTCGTCGGCCAACGCTTCGCGCAAATGCGAGAACGACGGCTTCACCACCAGCACCTCCTGGGGCTACCGAGCTCGCGCGATCTGGGACTACAACGACGTATTCGCCGGGGTCAACCTCAAGCCTAACGTGGCCTGGTCCCATGACGTCTCCGGTTACTCCCCGGGCCCTGGCGGCAACTTCGAGGAAGGGCGCAAGGCAGTCAGCCTGGGCCTGGATGCCGAGTACCAGAACACCTACACCACCAGCCTGTCGTACACCAACTTCTTCGACGGCAAGTACACCACCGTGGATGACCGCGATTTCATCGCCCTCAGCTTCGGTGTGAACTTCTAAGAACACGGATTCAGGACGAGCATGAACATGAAAATGACCAAGAATCTGCTGCAAGCCGGTGTGTTGGGCCTGTCGCTGCTGGCCTCCAGCGTCATGGCGGCGGTGTCCGCCGACGAGGCGGCCAAGCTCGGCACGACCCTGACGCCAATGGGCGCGGAAAAAGCCGGTAATGCCGATGGTTCGATCAGTGCGTGGAAGCCGCTGGCCAAGAATGCCGGCGCCGTTGACGCCAAGGGCTTCCTTGCCGACCCATACGCTGGCGAAAAGCCGCTGTACACCATCACCGCGCAGAACGTCGACCAGTACAAGGACAAACTGTCCCCGGGTCAGGTGGCGATGCTCAAGCGCTACCCGGACAGCTACAAAATCCCGGTGTACCCGACCCACCGCGGCTCAACCGTGCCGGATGATGTATTTGCCGCGATCAAGGAAAACGCCACCAAAACCAATCTGGTCGCGGGTGGCAACGGCCTGGAAAACTTCACCACTGCCGTGCCCTTTCCAATTCCCAAGACCGGCGTCGAAGCTATCTGGAACCACATTACCCGCTATCGCGGTGGCAGCGTGACCCGTCTGGTAACCCAGGCCACGCCGCAAACCAATGGCTCCTACAGCTTGGTGTACTTCCAGGATCAGTTCGTCTTCCGTGACAAGATCAAGGGCTACGATCCGGCCAACCCGGGCAACGTGCTGTTCTACTTCAAGCAGAAGGTGACGGCGCCGGCGCGTCTGGCCGGTACCGTGCTGCTGGTTCACGAGACCCTCGATCAGGTCAAGGAACCGCGCAAGGCGTGGGTCTACAACGCCGGTCAGCGTCGTGTGCGTCAGGCACCACAAGTGTCCTACGACGGTCCGGGTACTGCAGCCGATGGCCTGCGGACCTCCGACAACCTGGACATGTTCAACGGTGCGCCGGACCGCTACGACTGGAAGCTCGAAGGCAAGAAAGAGATGTACATTGCCTCCAACAGCTACAAGCTCGACTCGCCGACGCTCAAGTACGCCGACATCATCAAAGCTGGGCACATCAATCAGGACTTGAGCCGTTACGAGCTGCGCCGCGTCTGGCACGTGGTCGCAACCCTCAAGCCAGGTCAGCGTCATATCTACGCCAAGCGTGACTTCTACATCGACGAAGACACCTGGCAGGCTGCTGTGATCGACCAGTACGACGGTCGCAATCAACTGTGGCGCGTTTCCGAGGCCCACTCCCAGGACTACTACAACGTCCAGGTGCCGTGGTACACCCTGGAAACCATCTACGACCTGCAGTCGGGTCGCTATTTGGCACTGGGCATGAAGAACGAGGAGAAGAAGGCTTACGACTTCGGATTCTCGGCTAGCATTAGCGACTTCCAGCCCGCAGCGCTTCGCCAGGAAGGTGTGCGCTAAGCTTCAAACCTCCGTGTGATCTCCCAGAACGCCCCGGCTTGCCGGGGCGTTTCTGTTTCTGCGGCCTGCCTTGGTTCGGGATTGTCGCTTTTTGTTGTAGTCTTTTTTCGGCAAAGCGCGGCAATCATCTTCAAATGTGCGTTTTTAACCGCTAGTCTGCCCAGACCCGTACTGCCGAAGATTTTCTAACTAAAACGAGCCGGCCATGACTGATCTGTCCCGTACGCAAGGGTTCGCCAGCCAGGCCATGAGCGTCCTGGAAGGACGCTTCTATCGCCCGCCACTGCCTGAAGGGCACGTGCCGCGGGCGCGCTTGTGCCAGCGCCTGCAATCGGGGCTGGGCGGCCGCTTGTTGCTGGTCACCGCGCCAGCAGGTTTCGGCAAGAGCTCTCTGGCTGTGGAGTTCTGTCAGGGGCTGCCCAATCACTGGAGCAGCCTGTGGCTGGGGTTGAGTCGTCGCGATAACGACCCGGGGCGCTTTCTCGAACGCTTGCTTGAGGGCTTGCAGCAGTATTGCCCGGCACTGGGCAATCAAGCCATGGGCCTGCTCAAGATGCGCCAGCGCCACCAGCCGTTTGCCTTCGAAGAATGGCTCGATGGCCTGCTCGATGAGTTGGCCCACCACCTGCAACCTCACAACCCCTTGTTGCTGGTGTTGGATGACTACCATCTGATACAGGGCCCGGTGCTTGATCGTTGCCTGCAATTCTTCCTCAACCATCTGCCACCGGGGCTGGTGCTGCTGGTCACCAGCCGTCAGCGTCCGGACTGGCACCTGGCGCGCTTGCGTCTGTCGCGACAGTTGCTTGAACTCAACGAACAGGACCTGCGCCTGGCCCCCGACGAATCGTTGGCGGTGTTGGGCCAGCAGTCAACGGGCTTGCGCGGCCAGGCCCTGGATAACCTGATTCAGCGCAGTGACGGTTGGATTGCCGGGCTGCGTTTCTGGCAGTTGGCGGCCAGCGAGTCTGGCGCCGACAGTGCGTTGCCGCAGGCCCTGCATGGCGGCGAGGGGTTGATCCGAGATTACCTGCTCGAAGAAGTGCTCGATATTCTGCCGGCCGAAGTGCAGGGCTTCCTCAACGACACCGCTTGCCAGGAGCGCTTCTGTAGCGAGCTGTGCGATGCCCTGCGTGAGAGTCACGACAGCGCCGAGATCATCGCCTACCTGCAGGCGCATCAGGTATTCCTGGTGCCGCTGGACGAACATGGGCGCTGGTACCGCTATCACCATCTGTTTTCCGACTTGCTGCGCAGCCGTCAACCCAGCCTGCCTCTGTCGAGCTTGCACCTGCGTGCCTGCCGCTGGTTCCAAAGCCAGGGATTACTCGACGAGGCTGTGGAGCAAGCCTTGCGGGCAGGGCACCTGGATGTCGCCGCCAATCTGGTACAGAACCTGTCCGAAGAGCAACTGCTGGCCGAGCAGAACGTTGGTATGTTGCTGCGCTGGAAGATGGACCTGCCCGATAGCCTGCTGATCAGTACCCCACGGCTGATTGTGCTGTACAGCTGGGCCTTGGGCCTGGCTGGGCAACTGGACGCCGCCGAAGAGCTGGCCAGTCACCTGAGTCGCTTCCTGCCAGCGCCTTCGGCGACGGCGCAGCGCTCCATGCTGGCGCAATGGCTGGCCTTGAGTGGGGTCATCGCCCGCAGCCGTGGTGATCGCGAGCGCACCCGGTCCTATTGCGTAGAAGCCCTGCGCAGCCTGCCGCAGAAACGCTACGGCCAGCGTCTGGTGTGCTTGTCGACGGTTTCCAACCTGGCTATTGCCGATGCTGACTTCTCGCGGGCCCGCAGCTGGAACCGCGAGGCGCTGGAGCTCGCTCAGCGGGTCGGCAACCCACTGTTCGAAGCCCTGGCACATTACGATCGCGCGCGGGTGTTGCATGCTCGCGGCGAAGTGCTGCGGGCGCTCGATGAAATACGCCAGGGTTTGCAGCGTTTGCAGGGGCTGTCGGCGCAGCGCTTGTACGCAGCGCGGGCGCGGCTGACCTTGTACGAAGGCTATCTGCTGGTCGCGCGCCTGCAACCGGACGCCGGGCGCAGCCGCCTGCGCGCAGGTCTGGTCGAGGCACGGGCCTGTCGCGACATCAGCGTGCTGATCGGTCATTGCGTGATCGCTTCGCTGGATGGCCGCGAAGGGCGTTTTACCGAAGCCTTTGCCGAACTTGCCGAGGCCGAACGGCTGATGCACATCTGGGACGTACCGCCGATCTTCTATCTGGCAATGATTACCCTGATCAAATGCGAACTCTGGCTGGCGCAAGGGCGTACTGATCTTGCCGAGTCCTGGTTGTTGCGTCTGGGCCAGACCTACGGCGGCAAAAAGGCAGCTGCGGCACCGGAGTTCCATCCCTTGCTGGGGCTGCATATCGAATTGCAACAGGCCTTGCTCGAGCGTACCCAAGGGCGCCTGGAGCAGGCCGGACAACGTCTGCAAGCGCTGGTAGAGCGCGGTCAGGCCAGTGGTGGCCAGTTGTTGTGTGTCACCGCGCTGTGCCAATGGACAGACTTGTTGCTGGCCAGCGGTAACGAGATGCAGGCCCGTGATTTACTCGCGCTGAGCCTGGAGGCTGGCCGCGGTGGCGCCTTGCAGGTGTTCCAGCGGCTATTGCAGGAACATCCGCTGTGGCTGCGCGAGCAGTTGCTGATGCAACCTGCGAGTCCGACGCAAGCCAGCCTTCTGGCGCTGTTACCGGCACTCGATGCTGCGCAAGTCGCCAGCGCCAGCTGTGAGGCCTTGAGCACACGGGAGAAGGCAGTGCTGGAGTTGATTGCCCTGGGTTGTTCCAACCAGGAAATCAGCGAACGGCTGTTCATCTCCTTGCATACGGTCAAGACCCACGCCAGTCACATCAACAGCAAGCTTGGCGTCGAGCGCAGGACTCAGGCTGTCGCCCGGGCCAAGGCCCTGGGCCTGCTGGCCTGACGACTGAATGTGCGGTCATGGGAGGAATTTCTGCTGTACTGACTGGCAGGTTCTTTTCTGCTGGAGGCCACTCCCATGTTCCGTGCACGCACCCTGGTGCAGCTGACCTGCTTGTTGCCCATAGGTACAGCGCTGGCGGCAGAAGGGCCGTCGTTTTCCTGCGACAAGGCCGAGGGCGTGGCACTGAAAGTGTGCCAGAGTCCGCAACTGAGCAAACTCGACCGTGACCTCGCAGCCCTCTATAAACGCGTGCTCGGACAAGCCGACAGCGATTCGCAAAAGCAGCTCAAGGCGACCCAGCGCGGCTGGATCAAGGGCCGTGATGAATGCTGGAAAGCCAGCGATGTTGATGCCTGTGTACTTGAGCAGTATCAGGTTCGCATGGTCAAACTACAGATCCAGTCCGGTGCAGTGTTGGTACCAGCAGCCGTTGAATTTGACTGCAATGACGGCAGCATGCCTTTCACTGCCGTGTTTTACAACCAGCTCGAACCGCGAGCGGCGGTGCTCACCTATGGCAGCGATCAGGCCATCGCACTTGCCCTGCCTTCAGGCAGCGGCAGCAAATATGGCGCCCAGGGCGTCGAGTTCTGGGAGCATCAGGGCGAAGCCAAAGTGAAATGGTATGGCGCCGAGCTGACCTGCCAGGCAGTGCACTGAGGTAGAGCCTACGCCAGGCTTTACGAGAGGCAGAGGATCGAAGAAGATGGCTGCTTGCCATCATTGTTGAGCGCTTCACCATGACGCAGATGCTGTACATCGTCGCGCCATGGATCGGCTTGGTCATCCTGTCGATCCTGTGGGTACGTGCGTTGTTGCGCGGGCGTGAGCTTGAACGGCAATTGCGTGAATGCCGCCAGCCCCTTGATGATCCGGGCCGCAGACAGGCGCAGGATTGTGCCGTGCAGCCGGAAGACGTCGAGCGTTACAAGCGCAGCCAGTACTTTGCCCGCATTGGCACCTGGGACTGGGATATCGACACCGAACAGCTCTATTGGTCTGATGCCATTTACCCCATGTTCGGCTTTCAGGTCGGGGAAATCGTCCCCAGCTATGAGCGTTTCTGCGCCAGTGTGCATCCGGATGACCGTGCCCAGGTCCGCGCCGGGGAACTGCGCTGCATTGAAACGGGTGAAAATCATGATGAGGAGTACCGCGTGGTCTGGCCTGACGGCAGCATTCGCTGGCTGCGCGAGACCGGCAACGTGGTGTGCAACAGTCAGGGCAAGGCCGTGAAAATGATCGGGGTGGTGCGCGATATCACCGAAGAAAAAGCCTGGGCCAGCCAGCTACAGAACCTGGCGCACAACGATGCCTTGACCGGCCTGCCCAACCGTCTGGTATTTGAGCAACGCCTGGCACTGGCCCTGGACAAGGCCCGCAATAGCAACACTCGGGTGGCCTTGGTGTTTATTGACCTTAACGGTTTCAAGGCGATCAACGACTGTAGTGGTCATGCCACCGGTGACCAGGTGTTGAAGTTTACTGCCAGGCGGCTCAAGCAAATGCTGCGTACGGCCGATACTGTGGCCAGGATTGGTGGCGATGAGTTCGTCCTGATTCTTGAAGGGTTCTCGCCCGGTGTCAGGGTGGAGGAAGAAGTGCGGCTGCTTTGCGTCAACATGATCGAGTCGCTGGCTTTTCCCATGATCGTTTCCGGTGAGCTATTGCAGGTGGGTTCCAGCTTGGGTGTAGCGATCTATCCGGATCATGCCGCGAGCATGGACACCTTGATTCACCTTGCGGACCTGGCCATGTATGAAGCCAAGCGCAGTGGTGACAACCAGTACCGGCTCGCTGTAGCAGGAGCTTGCGCATAAGCCCGATGGTCAGCCCATGAGTGTCGACCCTGATGTCGTGCCGGATATACCCGCGAAGCCAGCCTGTGGTTGTTGAGGTCTGTGCATCCTTTTTTTCTATTTGTCATGTCAGGTTTCGTGGATGCAGGTCTACAGCCATAAAAATTTTTTGATCGTCGATGATTTCTCGGACTTTCGCAGTTCGGCGCGCTCCATGCTGCGTGAGCTGGGCGTGCGTGATGTCGATACTGCCGATAGCGGTGAGCAGGCTCTGCGTATGTGCGCGCAGAAGCGTTATGACTTCATCCTCCAGGACTTTCACCTGGGCGACGGCAAGAAGAACGGCCAGCAGGTGCTTGAAGACCTGATCCTCGACAAGTTGATCAGCCATGAGTGTGTGTTTCTGATGGTTACCGCCGAGACCAGCCAGGCGATTGTCCTCAGTGCCCTGGAGCATGAGCCGGATGCCTACCTGACCAAACCGTTCAACCGTATTGGTCTGGCTCAGCGTCTGGAAAAACTGGTGCAGCGCAAGACCTTGCTCAAGCCGATCCTCCAGGCCCTGGACCGTGGCCGCCCGGCTGAAGTGCTCGCTGCCTGCGCCGAGTTGTGCAAGAAGGATCCGCGTTTTGCGCCACTGTGTTTGCGTTATCGCGCTGACGCGTTGCGCGACCTGAATCGTTACGACGAGCTGGAAAAATTCCTCACCGCGATCATCTCCAGTCGGGCCACACCTTGGGCCTACGCGGCGCTGGGCAGCCTGTTGTACAAACGCAATCAGTTCGGCCAGGCCCAGGGAATCTATGAGCAGGCGCTCAAGGCCTTTCCGATGATGCCTGGCCTCTACGACGGACTGGCTGAAGTACTGGTCGCCCTGGGGGAAAGCAAGCGCGCCCAGGGCGTGCTGGAAGAAGCGGTACGGCTGTCACCGCTGGCGGTGCGCCGGCAGATGATGCTGGGCAAACTGGCGCTGAGCAACGATGACTTCGACACCTCCTCGAAGGCTTATCGGCATGCGGTCAGCCAGGGCCAGAGCTCGCGCTACAAGGATCCGGAGAGCAACCTGGGCCTGGTCCAGGCGCTGATGAACAAGAACTCCGGCAACGGCCTGGATGCGCGTACCCGGGTCGAGATCAACACCGTGCTCAGTGAAGTGGCCAAGGAAAACGTCGAGGACCAGGGCCTGCAGGTGCGGGCGCGGTTGATGAAAGCGGCCAGCCTGCAACAGGCCGGCGACGCCGAGACCGCCGCCAAGCTGACCGAGCAGGCCATGGCTCGCCTGGACAAGATGGAGCAGTTCTTCTCTGTCGAAGCGGCATTGGTGGTGGCGACCCAGTTGCAGCAGCTCGGCCAGGAATCGGCCGGCACCTCGATTCTGAAAAACTGCGTGGAAACCTACGGCGATGACCCCAAGGTTATGCAGAGCGTGTCGCGCCTGACCGACGATCCAGCAGTACTCGGGGCGGTGACCGAAGCCGTCGACCTCAATCGCCAAGGCGTGCGCAGTTATCAGGGCGGTCAGCTCAGTGACGCTTTGGGATTGTTCCGCCGCGCTCTGACGCTGCAACCGAAGAACATCAGCATTGCCCTCAACACCGCCCAGGCCCTGCTGCGTATCGGCGGTGAAACGCCACCGCCAGCCTTGATGGACGAATGCCGCGCCTGTTTGACCTGTGTGGCCGGCATCCCCGAGAACGACAGTCGTTACGACCGTTTCCGCAAACTGCACATCCGGGCCTTTAGCGCATGAACCAGGACAATCAGGGACTGGATTTTTCCACGGTGATCGCCTCCACCGTGCATGACATGAAAAACTCACTGGCGGCCCTGATCCAGGCCCATGGTCAGTGGTTGGCGCGCCTGCCCGAAGCCCAGCGTAACGGCAGCGAGCAGGGTGTGATGGAGCACGAGTTCACCCACCTCAATGGCATGCTGGTGCAGTTGCTGGGGCTTTACAAACTGGGTGTCAACCAGTTGCCCATGTGTCCGGATTACCACGAACTGGACGACTTCATCGAAGCGCAGTTGGCAGCCCAGCAGAACCTGCTCCAGCACCGCGATATCCTTGCCAGCTGGCGTATCGAAACTGCCAGTCCGTTAGGATTTTTCGACCGCGAGCTGGTCAGCTCGGTGGTCGCCAACGTCCTCAACAATGCCATCCGCTACGCCGGTCACACCTTGCTGATTACGGTCAGCGACGAAGGCGAACAACTGTTGTTGAGCATCAACGACGATGGTCCAGGGTTCCCCCTGCGCATGCTCGAACGTCAGCTGGATTACGTGCAGGGGATTGATGCGCAAAGCGGTAGTACCGGTTTGGGCTTGTACTTCGCAGCGCGGATTGCGGCCTTGCACGAGCGCAATGGTGTGAAGGGGCGAATTGAAATTGCCAACGGCGGCGCCTTGGGCGGCGGGTTGTTCAGGTTGTATTTGCCGTAAGTACGGCAACGCTCGGCTCCACGCCGGTGGAGACTTGCTTTGTGCGAGATCAACCTTGGCGTGGATCGCTGATCTGCGCAATGTTCAGCCACTGTGAGCCAGGGTGGCCGCGAAGAACGCAAACGTGAACAAGGCCTTCCAGGGCCTTGAACACCTCAGCTAGAGGGCAATTTGCGGATCACCCGAACCCCACCCACAATGAAGTGATACCTCCTAGCCAAGCAGGCCTGCGATGTATCAAAACCTAGCCTTGCTTGCCGCCTTTCTCCTTGTGTACAGCATTTTTGCCGGACGTCTTGAGTCACGCCTGCTCAATGGGCCGCTGATGTTCATGCTCGTCGGCTTGGTGCTGGGGCCTGCGCTAATGGGGGTGTTGCAACTGCGGATCGAGAGGGAAGGTGTCAAGGTGCTGGCCGAACTGACGCTGGCGATAGTGCTGTTCAGTGATGCCGCCAATGCCAACCTCAAGGTGCTACGGGCACATGAGGGGTTGCCCCTGCGCTTGTTGATTATCGGGCTGCCGCTGACCATCCTCGGAGGCTGGCTGGTCGGTATGTGGTTGTTTGCGCAGGTGCCGCCTCTAGAGTTGGCAATTCTGGCGACCTTGTTGGCGCCCACCGATGCTGCATTGGGCAAGGCAGTGGTCAGCAATCCCAAGGTGCTCGCTCCCGTGCGTGAGGGCTTGAACGTGGAAAGCGGGTTGAATGACGGGATCTGCGTTCCGGTACTACTGGTGTTCCTGGCGCTACTAGTCGAGGAGCAGGCGCGCGCGCCTGCCTCGCTGGCAGTGGAACTGGTGGTCGAAGAACTGGGTATTGGTGCGTTGGCTGGGATTTCCCTCACGCTAATCGCCAGGCAGTTGTATCGACTCTCCGAGAAGCACCACTGGCAAGCGTCACTGTGGTCGCAACTGACCCTGCCTGCGCTCTCCATCTTGTGCTTCGCCATCGCGCAGCTTCTGGGCGGCAGTGGGTTTATTGCTGCATTCGTTGGTGGGCTTCTGGCAAGTTACCTGTTTGCCGAACAAAAACACACCCTGCTTCAGGGCAGCGAAGAGTTTGCCAGTTTGCTGTCGGTCATTACCTGGGTTGTGTTTGGTGCGGTGGTGATCCCCAAGGTGTGGGGTAGCCTTACGCTGAACATCTGGCTATACGCAATACTCAGCTTGACCGTGATTCGCGTGATACCGGTGCTTGTCGGCCTATGGGCAACCCGTTTCGATTTCGAGACCCGCCTGTTCATTGGCTGGTTCGGTCCGCGAGGCCTGGCCACTATCGTCTTTGCGGTTATGATTATGGATTACCCTCTGCAGGCTACCAACACAGTGGTGGCTACGGCTATCTGTACGGTTCTGCTCAGCGTGCTGCTACATGGTGTGAGTGCCAACCCATGGGTTGCACGCCTGGCCGGTCGTGGGCCTTGATTGCACGCTATCCCCCCTGTTCGGTGGGGACGGGGCAACACGCGCTGATGAGACGACGTTCGCTGAGGGGGATATTCAGGGCACCTTCACGCATCCCTGGTGTGTATGACTCGCAATGTTTGAGTGCCATTAACTTTACAGGAACACCCATGAACCCCGAAAAATCCGCACTCATCCGCGAAACGTTTCCGGTCGGCCCATTGCAGTGCAATTGCACCATCATCGGCGACCCGATCAGTAAAAAGGCCATCGTCGTCGATCCGGGAGGCAACCATGAGCAGATCCTCGCCCGCCTGGACGCCCATGGCCTGAGGGTGGTGAGCATCATCCACACCCACGCGCACCTGGATCATTTCCTTGCCTCCGGGCTACTGAAGGAAAAGACCGGCGCCACTTTGCACTTGCACAAGGACGATCAGTTCCTCTGGGACAACCTGGAAATGCAATGCCAGATGTTCGGCGTGCCTTACACGCCAGTGCCGTCGCCAGACCGCTGGTTGGCCGATGACGAGGAGCTGGCCTGTGGTTGTGGGGTGGCGCTGCATACGCCGGGTCACACCCCGGGCTCGATGAGTTTCTGGTTTGCCGAGGCCAAGCTGCTGATTGCCGGCGACACCCTGTTCCGTCGTGGCATTGGTCGCACTGATTTGTGGGGTGGCGATCAAGCGACGATCGTGCGCTCGATCAAACAGCGCCTGTACAGCCTGGATGAGGACGCTACGGTGGTCACTGGCCATGGCCCGGATACTCGTCTGGGTGACGAGATGCGCCAGAATCCTTTTGTGCGTGCCTGATTGTTCAGGGAATTTTTTTGCTCTTTTGCAATCCAAGGCTGGCACAGAACCCTACAGCGGTCTGCGGCACTTTCGAATTACAGTAGGAGCTTGTCCATGTTCACCATGCGTCGTTTGATTATCGTCGCTAGCGTTGCCGCCCTGATGACCGGTTGCGCCAACCAGAGTCCGTACGACAGCCAGGGTCAGGCGCAGCAAGGCTCCACCGGGATGAGCAAAACCGCCAAGTATGGCGGTCTGGGTGCGCTGGCCGGTGCGATTGCCGGTGCTGCCATCGATCACGATAACCGTGGCAAGGGCGCGCTGATCGGCGCTGCCGCTGTGGGCGCTGCTGCTGCCGGTTACGGCTATTACGCCGACAAACAGGAAGCTGCCCTACGTGCGAGCATGGCCAACACCGGTGTTGAAGTGCAGCGTGAGGGTGACCAGATCAAGCTGATCATGCCGGGCAACATCACCTTCGCTACCGATTCGGCGAACATCGCTCCAAGCTTTTACTCGCCGCTGAACAACCTGGCCAACTCGTTCAAGCAGTACAACCAGAACACCATCGAAGTGGTCGGCTACACCGACAGCACCGGCAGCCGCCAGCACAACATGGACCTGTCGCAGCGTCGTGCGCAATCGGTGGTCTCTTACCTGACCTCCCAAGGCGTCGATGCCAGCCGTGTGACCGCCCGTGGTCTGGGTCCGGACCAACCGATTGCCAGCAACGCCGACACCAATGGCCGCGCGCAGAACCGTCGGGTAGAGGTCAACCTCAAGCCGATTCCTGGCCAGCAGTACCAGTAAGTTGCAACAGAGGTGAAGGAGGGGAGCCTGGCTCCCCTTTTTTGTGGGTTTTGTCCGGTAGGCGCGGGCTTGCCCCGCGATCAGCTTCAGTGCTGGGTTTTGATCGTCAACACATCGGTAAACACCATGTCGACGGTCTGGCCGATCTTGAGGTTCTTCATCCGCGCCTGCAGGTCCGGATCTTCAACCTTCACCACCTTTTGCGGGCCTTCAGGCGGCAGCAGGGTGACTTCGTGTGCGTTCAGGTCGATCTTGGTGATCTTCGACGTGACCTTGACCTGACGGAAAGCTTCGCCACCCGGGTTAGGGTTGTCTTTGGTGGCACGGATCACCCCGGCTTCCTTGCTGACACCAGGTTCACCGCCGACCTTGGTATCCAGCACCGTCGCCACCGAGCGGTTGACCTTTATATTGACCCGGTCGCCAACCTTGAGGTTGTGCAGGTCCTTGGCGTTCTCGCTCAACTGGATCGGCACCTGAGTGTCATTGGGGCCCGCGACCGTTACCAGGCGCTTGTCGACATCGACGGCCAGAACCTTGGTATCGACGATACTTTCACTGGCGATAGCGTCGATCAGAATGTCCTCTGCCTGCACCGAGAAACTGGCTGCAGTCATGAGTGAAGCAAGAGCGATGGCGTGGGTCAGGGTGCGCAACGGTTTCATAGGCTTACATTCCGTGTGATGGCTGATCAAGCAAAGAGCATAGATGCTCCTGGTGAATCAGGTGCAGTTGTTTTGTCGCAGGTGTTCAAGCAGGGCATCCTTGTCCTGCCACCGCTGGTTGATCCACTGCTGGAAGGCCAGGCGATAGGCTTCGTCCTGGTCGTAGTTCTTGCCCAGGAACTCTTCCGGGATCGCCAGTTCCTCCAGGTGCACAACGATGTGCTTGACCCGGCCGCACAGCAAATCCCAGAACCCTGGCGCACCCGCTGGGTAGTGAAGGGTGACATTGACGATCGACTGCAACTGCTCGCCCATGGCATCCAGAACAAAGGCAATGCCCCCTGCTTTGGGTTTAAGCAGGTACTTGTAGGGCGATTGCTGCTGGCGATGCTTGCCTGGGGTGAAACGCGTGCCTTCGGCAAAGTTGAAGATGGCCGTGGGTTTGCCGCGAAACTTTGCACAGGTGCGGCGGGTGGTTTCCAGGTCTTTGCCGGCTTTTTCCGGGTGCTTGGCCAGGTACGTCTTGGAGTAGCGTTTCATGAACGGAAAGCCCAACGCCCACCAGGCCAGGCCGATCACCGGTACCCAGATCAGTACCTGCTTGAGGAAGAACTTCAGCGGGCGGATGCGGCGGTTGAGCACGTACTGCAACACCAGAATATCGACCCAGCTCTGGTGATTGCTGGTGATCAGGTAGCTGTGCTGGTAATCCAGCCCGGCCAGGCCTTCAACCTGCCAGCGCGCCTTGCCCAGCAGGTTGATCCAGGTGTTGTTGTTACTGATCCAGGCTTCGTGGATATGACGCATCAATTCATCGGTGACCCGCTGCGCCGCCGCGAACGGCAGACACAGCTTGAACAGGCTGACGATGAATAACGGGGTGCAGCAGACAATGGTGTTGAGCCCCAACAGCAACGAGGCAATGACCCCGCGCAGTGGCGCGGGTAGAAATCCGAGCATGTTCAGCTGTCCAGTGAGCGGTTGGCCTGAATCGCGGTCAGGGCAATGGTGTAGACGATGTCGTCGACCTGGGCACCACGGGGCAGGTCGTTGACCGGTTTGCGCAGGCCCTGCAGCATCGGCCCAAGGCTTACGCAGTCGGCGCTGCGCTGCACCGCCTTGTGGGTGGTGTTGCCGGTGTTCAGGTCGGGGAATACGTAAACGGTCGCGCGCCCTGCAACCTGGCTGTTGGGTGCCAGTTGCCGGGCAATCTCCAGGTTGGCGGCGGTGTCGTACTGCAACGGGCCATCGATCTGCAGGCTGCGTTGGCTTTCTTGAGCCAGCAGGGTGGCTTCGCGGACTTTCTCCACCTCTTCGCCACTGGCCGAATCGCCGCTGGAGTAACTGATCATCGCTACCCGCGGGGCAATGCCGAAGGCTTCGGCGGAGTCGGCACTTTGCAGGGCGATTTCCGCCAGCTCGCTGGCGCTAGGGTGCGGGTTCATCACACAGTCGCCGTACACCAGCACCTGTTCGGGGAACAGCATGAAGAACACCGACGACACCAGGCTGCAGCCCGGTGCGGTCTTGATCAGTTGCAAGGCCGGACGGATGGTATTGGCGGTGGAGTGGACCAGCCCGGAGACCAGGCCATCGACCTCGTCCAGGGCCAGCATCATGGTGCCGATCACCACCGGGTCTTCCAGTTGCTGCTCGGCCATGGGCGCGTTGAGACTTTTGCTCTTGCGCAGGCTGACCATCGGCTCGACATAGCGCTCACGGATCAGGTCGGGATCAAGAATCTCCAGGCCTTCGGGCAAGGTGATGCCCTGGGCGCGGGCTACTGCCTGAACGTCGTCAGGCTTGGCCAGCAACACACAACGGGCGATACCACGCGCCTGGCAGATGGCGGCGGCCTGCACGGTCATCGGCTCGGCGCCTTCGGGCAGAACGATGCGCTTGTTGGCTTGCTGGGCGCGCTGGATCAACTGATAGCGGAACACTGCTGGCGACAGGCGTAGCTCGCGCGGCGTACCGCAGCGCTGGTGCAGCCAGTCGGCATCCAGGTAACTGGCGACGAAGTCGGTGATGATTTCCGCGCGCTCGCGGTCATCCACCGGAATTTCCTTGTTCAGCTGGTTCAACTGGTTGGCGGTGTCATAAGAGCCGGTACTCACCGAGAGGATCGGCAAGCCGGCCAGCAATGCACCTTGGCACAGTTCGAGAATGCGCGGGTCAGGCTTGCTGTCGCTGGTCAGCAACAGTCCGGCCAGGGGCACGCCATTGATCGCCGCCAGACTGACGGCGAGGATGATGTCGTCGCGGTCGCCCGGTGTCACTACCAGGGTGCCGGGCTTGAGCAGTGGCACGGTATTGGCCACGGTACGGGCACAGAGGATGATCTTGTTCATCCGCCGCTGTTCGTAATCACCGGCGTTGAGCACCTGGGCGCCGAGCAGCTCGGCCACGTCGCGAGTGCGCGGGGCGTTGAGGTCGGCCTGATAGGGAATGCAGCCCAGCAGGCGGAAGTCACCGCCGCGCAGCAGTGGCGAATGTTCTTTCAGGCGTTCGGCGAATACGCTCATGCTCTCGTCGGTGCGTACCTTGTTGAGGATCACGCCGAGCACTTTCGGGTCTTTCGGCCCGCCAAACAGCTGGGCCTGCAACTCGACCCGGCCGGAGAGCTCAGTGAGCACTTCGTTTTCCGGTGCCGAAACCAGGATCACCTCGGCATCCAGGCTCTTGGCCAGGTGCAGGTTGACCCGGGCGGCATAGCTGGCGTGACGGGTCGGGACCATGCCTTCGACGACGACCACGTCCTTGCCGATGCACGCTTGCTGGTACAGGGTGATGATCTCTTCAAGCAGCTCATCGAGCTGACCATCGCCGAGCATGCGCTCGACGTGGGCCAGGCTCAACGGCTTGGGAGGCTTGAGGCCATGGGTGCGCGCGACCAGTTCAGTGGAGCGCTCGGGGCCGGTGTCGCCAGGGTGCGGTTGGGCAATTGGTTTGAAGAAGCCGACTTTCAGCCCGGCGCGCTCAAGGGTGCGAACCAGGCCGAGGCTGATGGAGGTCAGGCCGACACCAAAGTCGGTTGGCGCGATGAAAAATGTCTGCATGCGAGCTTCTCGAAATGAGCTGTGCAAAAAGAACCAATTGCCAAGGGTATCGCTATCGGCCCCCTGAGCGCATCAGCCACAGGTAAAAGCCTGGTATCGGGCAGGCTGGCAAACTGCCCCGTTTGTCCGGGTTGCGTTCGCTTTCAGGCGATGCGTTGGTTACACTTGTGGGCTCTACATTCTTATGCAAAAGGTCTCGCCCCATGCTGATCGCCGCCAACAAGGCTGTCTCCATCGACTATACCCTGACCAACGACGCTGGTGAGGTCATCGACAGCTCCGCCGGCGGCGCTCCGCTGGTCTACCTGCATGGCGCAGGCAACATCATTCCAGGCCTGGAAAAAGCCCTGGAAGGCAAAACTGCTGGCGACGAGCTGGAAGTTGCCATCGAACCAGAAGACGCCTACGGCGAATACCTGGCCGAACTGGTCAGCACCCTGAACCGCAGCATGTTCGAAGGCGTCGATCAGCTGGAAGTGGGCATGCAGTTCCACGCTTCCGCGCCGGATGGCCAGATGCAGATCGTGACCATCCGTGATCTGGACGGCGACGATGTGACCGTTGACGGCAACCACCCGCTGGCCGGCCAGCGCCTGAACTTCAAGGTCAAGGTCGTCAACATCCGTGACGCCAGCGAAGAAGAAGTAGCCCATGGCCACGTCCATGGCGAAGGTGGCCATCACCACTGATTTTCTGCGCTAAGCTCAGAGAGTCGCGAAGGCGCCCGGGCAAGACCGTCGCACTCCAGTAGGGGAAGACGGCTTGGCAGGGCGCCTTTTTAATGGGCTGGTGCTACTGATTGCAGCCCGCAGCGGCAACCGGGATCTGGAGAGGGGAGTACGTCATGAGTGCATTTCACGACCTGAAGTTGCAGGCGCTGAATGGCCAGGAGTTGCCTCTGGCGCCATTCAAGGGCCAGGTGGTGCTGGTGGTCAATGTCGCCTCCAAGTGCGGCCTGACCCCGCAATACGCGGCACTGGAAAATCTGTATCAGCAGTACAAAGGCAAAGGTTTCAGTGTCCTGGGCCTGCCGTGCAATCAGTTTGCCGGGCAGGAGCCGGGTACTGAAGAAGAAATTCAGAAGTTCTGTAGTGTGAATTACGGCGTGACCTTCCCGCTGGGCAGCAAGCTGGAGGTCAATGGCGCTGAGCGCCATCAGCTGTATCGCTTGCTGGCCGGAGAAGGCGCGGAGTTCCCCGGCGACATCACCTGGAACTTCGAGAAGTTTCTGGTCGGCAAGGATGGCCGGGTGCTGGCGCGCTTCTCGCCGCGTACTGCACCGGATGATTCGACCGTGGTGACGGCGATCGAAAAAGCGCTGGCTTGATGGATCTATCGCGGGGCAAGCCCGCTCCCACAGGGTGACCCTGGTGGGAGCGGGCTTGCCCCGCGATGCTGTTAAATCACTCAAATCAATAGTACTGGGCCACGCTAACAGCTCACCCTATCCTCAGGCGCATCCCTACTTCCCAGGAGCGCCGCATGTCCGCTACCGCACTGTTCACCCCTGTTCAACTGGGTACCCTTGAGCTGCCAAGCCGTGTGGTCATGGCGCCGATGACCCGGACCTTCTGTCCCGGCGGTGTACCCCATGCCAAGGTCGTCGAGTACTACCGTCGTCGCGCCGCCGCAGGTGTCGGCCTGATCATCACCGAAGGCACCACAGTCGATCACAAGGCCGCCAACGGCTATCCGAACGTGCCGCGCTTGCACGGTGAAGACGCCTTGGCCGGCTGGAGAAAAGTCGTCGATGCCGTGCATGCCGAAGGCGCTCGCATCGTCCCGCAGCTCTGGCACGTGGGCAGCGTGCGGCGCCTGGGCACCGAGCCGGACGCCAGCGTGCCGGGCTATGGCCCCAGCGAGAAGGTCAAGGACGGCCAGGTGCTAGTCCACGGTATGAGCCGTGACGATATTCGTGAAGTGATTGAGGCCTTCGCCCAGGCCGCCCGCGATGCTCAGGCCATCGGCATGGATGGGGTGGAGATCCACGGTGCTCACGGTTACCTGATCGACCAGTTCTTCTGGGCAGCCAGCAACCAGCGTAGCGACGAATACGGTGGCGATCTGGCCGGACGTTCGCGTTTTGCCATTGAGCTGATCCGTGCCGTGCGCACCGCCGTCGGCCCGGACTTTCCGATCATTTTCCGTTTCTCGCAGTGGAAGCAGCAGGACTACAGCGCTCGCCTGGTGGAAAGCGCCGAGGCGCTGGGCGCGTTTCTGCAGCCGCTGGTCGAGGCCGGTGTGGATATTTTCCACTGTTCCACCCGGCGCTTCTGGGAACCGGAGTTTGAAGGTTCGGAGCTGAATCTGGCCGGCTGGACCCGCCAGCTCACCGGCAAGCCGACCATCACCGTCGGTAGCGTCGGCCTGGACGGTGAGTTCCTGCAGTTCATGGTTGCCACCGACAAGGTGGCGCAGCCGGCCAGCCTGGAAAATCTGCTGACGCGCCTGAACAATGATGAGTTCGACCTGGTAGCCGTGGGCCGCGCGCTGTTGGTCGATCCTGATTGGGCTGCCAAAGTCCGTGATGGTCGTGAGCAGGACATCCTGCCGTTCAGCCGCGAGGCGTTGACGACTCTGGTTTGATCGTCAGGGTTGTCGGGGGCTGGGGCGCGAGACTACCCAGGCCTTGGCGGCAGGCCTCGTGCAGGTGGCTTTCGAATTGCTCGATAATCGCCGGCCAGCCTTGGCGGCTGGCGTGTTGACGGGCATTCAGGCGTACCCGGCGCAAGGCTTCCGGGTCTTCCACTAGCCAGTTGCAGGCATCGATAAAGGCATCCTCATCGCCAGGCATGGCCAGCGCGCCGCTATGGCCGTGGCGGATGTGCTGGGCGGCGGCGGCCTGATCGTAGGCCACCACGCCCAAGCCCGAGGCCAGGGCTTCGAGCACGACGTTGCCAAAGGTTTCGGTCAGGCTGGGAAACAGGAAGATATCCCCTGAGGCGTAGTGTTCGGCCAGCACTTCACCGCGCAGGGCACCGCAGAACAAGGCATCGGGTAACTGTTGTTCGAGTGCACTGCGTTGCGGGCCGTCACCGACCACAATCAATCTGATGTGCCGCTGTGGATAATGTTGACGTGCTGCGTGCAGGCAGTGCTGCAGTACACCGAGATTCTTCTCCGGTGCCAGGCGCCCGACATACAGCAGGGCGATATCATCATTTTCCAGCCCCCACTGTTCGCGCAGCGCCTGATTTCGCCTGCCGGGATTGAACAACTGACTGTCAACGCCACGGGCCATCAGCGTCAGGTTATCGAACCCACGACGTTCCAGTTCAAGGTGCTGGCTGATGCTGGGCACCAGCGTGGTCTGCGTGCGGCGATGAAACCAGCGCAGGTAATGGGTGAGCAACCTTGCCAGCAATCCCAGACCGTACTCGCTGGAGTACTGATGAAAGTTGGTGTGAAAGCCGCTGACCACAGCAATGCCCAACCGGCGTGCTGCCCGTAATGCGCTCAAACCCAACGGTCCTTCGGTGGCGATATACAGCACATCAGGGCGCTGTCGACGCCAGCGCCGGATCAGCTTGTGCATCGACACCTGACCCCACTGCAATCCTGGATAACCGGGCAACGGCCAGCCGCGGCAGAGCAGCTGCCGTTCATCCTCGGCACCCAGCGGATCGCCAGCCTGGCGCGGGCGCACCAGTTCGACCCGATGGCCGCGCTGGAGCAAGCCTTCGCTCAAGCGGCCAAGGGTATTGGCCACGCCATTGATCTCGGGTGGGAAGGTTTCGCTGATCAGGGTGACATGCAGGGTGGGTATGCTCATGGACAGTAGTTTCAGCACCTGCGATTGCGCTGCTGTGACGCATTCATGACTGATTTGTGACGCCCGGTTTTCGGCGGTGGTGGACGAAAAATATTTCCCAGAGCGGTGCTCAAGAATGTCTGACAATCAGCCGATGCAGAAGCATTCGAATGACCGATTTCGCTCCAGGAGAGCGTTGATGTTCAACAGCAAACTGAAACAAGAAAACCTCCGTCTGCGCGAAGAGCTGCTGTCGATGGAGCAGGTCAAGAGCAGTCTGGACAGTGAGATGCTGGTCTTGCAGCTCGACCCCCAGGGGCGGGTCGAATCGGTCAACAGCAACTTCGAGAAGGAGATGCTGTACAGCAGCCATCAATTGATCGGGCGCAATATCGAAGAGATTGTTCCGGCCCACGTCAAACAGCTGGATTTCTACCAGCGCATGAAGACAGCCATCACCCGTGGTGAGCATCTCAATGGGGCGTTTCGTCTGCTCCGCGGCAATGGCGAAGAGGCTTGGCTGCGTTCGATTCTGCAACCGGTCAAGAACAGCGAAGGGCGTCTGAAATACTTCACCCTGCATTCCAGCGACCTTACCCGCACCATTGAAACCTCGCGTGAACATGAAAGCCTGATCAAGGCGCTGATGCGTTCCACTGCGGTGATCGAGTTCAACCTGCAAGGTGAGGTGCTGGCTGCCAACGATCGTTTTCTGCAGACCATGGGCTATCGCCTGGAGCAGGTGGTCGGCAAGCATCACCGTCTGTTCTGCGCGCCTGAACAGTACAACTCCCCGGCCTATCAGGCATTCTGGGATCAGCTGCGCCGTGGCGAGTTTGTCGCCGAGCGCTTCAAACGTGTGGATGCCCATGGCCGGGTGGTGTGGCTGGAGGCCTCTTACAACCCGATCATCGATGCCCATGACGTGCTCTACAAGGTGGTCAAGTTCGCCACCGTTATTACCGACCAGGTCAATCAGGAAATCGCCGTGGCCGAGGCTGCCGATATTGCCTATAACACCTCGGTGGAAACCGACAACAGTGCGCGCAAGGCCACCGAGGTGGTGACCCAGACCGTCGAGGTGATGCGCGGCCTTGAGTCCTGTATGCAGGAGGCTGCAGACGGTATCGAGGCGCTGGACAAACAGTCTCAGGTCATTGGTTCGATCATCAAGACCATCAGTGATATTGCCGGGCAAACCAACCTGTTGGCGCTCAACGCCGCCATCGAGGCGGCCCGTGCCGGTGAGCAGGGCCGAGGTTTTGCGGTGGTCGCCGACGAAGTACGGCAACTGGCTTCACGTACCAGCACCGCCACCGAGGAAATCGCTCGCGTGGTGCAGCAGAACGAGCAATTGGCCAAGGCCGCAGTGGACATCATTGACAGCAGCAAGCGTCAGGCCGAACAGGGGCTGACCCTGGCCGGACAGACGGGCACGGTGATCGTCGAAATCCAGGACGGGGCGAAGAAAGTGGTCAATGCCGTGGGGCAGTTTTCCAGTCAGCTCAGTGCCTGACGGCAGCGGCGTTTACGCTATTTGCGCTCGCGTACCCAGAACAATGTGGCGCCGGCGACTGCGGCAGGCATCATCAGCACGTTGACGAAGGGAATCATCAACGCCAGGTAGGTGATGCCGCCAAAACCCAGACTCTGCCAGCGCTTTTGACGCAGCCAGGCGAGCATGTCCTGCCAGCTCATCTTGTGGTTGTCAGCCGGGTAGTCGATGTACTGGATGGCCATCATCCAGATGCCGAACAGCAACCACAACGGTGCGGCGATAATGTTGATCACCGGGATCAGCGAGAGAATGAACAGCGCAATCGCCCGCGGCAGGAAATACCCCAGCTTGCGCATCTCGCGGCCCAGGGTGCGTGGCACCATGGCCATCAGTTCGGCCCAGCTGAAAGTCGGGAAGTCATCGGTGCCACGCACCACCACTTCGACCTTTTCCGCCAGAAAACCATTGAACGGCGCGGCAATGATGTTGGCGAGCATGGTGAAGGTAAAGAACACCATCAACACTACCAGCGCCACGAACAGCGGCCACAGCACATAATCGAGAAAACTCAGCCAGCTCGGCAGGCTGGGCATCAGCGAATCGACCCAGAGGCTGAACTGATGACCGGCAAAGTAGATCAGACCGACGAACAGCAGCAGGTTGACTGCCAGTGGCAGCAACACGAACAGGCGCAGGCTCGGGCTCAGGACCAGTTTCAGTCCTTCGCGCAGGTACTGAGGGCCAGAGAGGACAGGGGCTTGCATAGAGGGCTCCGGGTTAAGACAAACGCGCTGACCTTACCGAGTTTGAGCGGCTGACGAAAGCGCGGCGCAAGCTGGGACACGGGCTGTAACAAAAGCTCGGCAGGCTGCGGGGCATACCTTCATAGGCAAACAGCTGTCGTTCCGAGGGATGAATAGAGACGGCCTATAAGGTGGATTGTCTAAGGATATTTCCTTAATCTCTGCGGCCTCGCTAAAGTGCGCACATCTTTTCAACGCCTTCGAATTCTAACCTTCAAGGAGTTTTCATGAGCATTCTGGTCAACAAGCAAGCCCCTGATTTCGATGCGGCGGCAGTGCTGGGCGACGGTTCGATCGTCGACAGCTTCAAGCTTTCTTCGCTGCGCGGCAAATACGTCGTGCTGTTCTTCTGGCCGCTGGACTTCACCTTTGTCTGCCCATCGGAAATCATTGCCCACAACAACCGCATGGACAAATTCCGTGAGCTGGGTGTGGAAGTGGTCGGTGTCTCCATCGACTCGCAGTTCACCCACCACGCCTGGCGCAGCACGCCGGTCGAGAAGGGCGGGATCGGCGCAGTCGAGTTCACCATGGTTGCCGACGTCAAGCATGAGATTACCCGTGCCTACGGTATCGAGCACGATGACGGCGTAGCGCTGCGAGCCTCGTTCCTGATCGACCAGCAAGGCGTGGTTCAGCATCAGGTAGTCAACAACCTGCCGCTGGGTCGTGAAGTCGATGAGATGATCCGTCTGGTCGAAGCCCTGCAGTTCACTGAACAGCACGGTGAAGTCTGCCCGGCCGGCTGGCGTCCAGGCCAGAAAGGCATGAAGGCTGACGCCAAGGGTGTTGCTGATTACCTGGCGGAAAACGCTGCCAGCCTGTAAGGCTGAGGCTTAACGATTTCCAGGACCTGCGGCCAAAAGCCTTCCCCAAGTGCTTGGCAGGTTCCTTTTTATTCCAGCCGGCGATCCCGGCGTTACGGGACTGGCCAGTGAGTGCCAGCTCGAGAGGAGTGTGACATGTCTGAAGTACGTCATTCGCGAGTGATTATCCTCGGTTCCGGCCCTGCCGGTTACAGTGCTGCGGTCTACGCTGCACGTGCCAACCTCAAGCCGCTGCTGATCACCGGCATGCAGGCTGGCGGCCAGCTGACCACCACCACCGAAGTCGACAACTGGCCGGGCGATGCCCACGGCCTGACCGGCCCGGCGCTGATGCAACGTATGCAGGAACACGCCGAGCGTTTTGAGACCGAGGTGGTATTCGACCACATCAACGCCGTTGACCTGGCCAGCAAGCCTTATACCCTCAAAGGCGACAGCGCCACCTACACCTGCGATGCGCTGATCATCGCCACCGGTGCCAGCGCTCGTTACCTGGGCCTGCCGTCGGAAGAAGCGTTCATGGGCAAAGGCGTTTCCGCTTGCGCTACCTGCGACGGCTTCTTCTATCGCAACAAGCCTGTGGCAGTCGTTGGTGGTGGTAACACTGCCGTCGAAGAGGCCCTGTACCTGGCCAACATCGCCAGCAAGGTCACCTTGGTGCACCGCCGCGAGACCTTCCGCGCCGAGAAGATCCTGGTCGACAAGCTCAACGCACGTGTGGCTGAAGGCAAGATCGAGCTGAAACTCAACGCCACTCTGGACGAAGTGCTGGGTGATGACATGGGCGTCACCGGTGCGCGCCTGAAGAATAACGACGGCAGCCTTGATGAAATCAAGGTTGACGGTGTGTTCATCGCCATCGGCCACACCCCGAACACTTCGCTGTTCGAAGGTCAGCTGACCCTCAAGGACGGCTACCTGGTGGTCAACGGCGGCCGTGACGGCAACGCCACCGCCACTAACGTTGAAGGTGTGTTTGCGGCGGGCGACGTGGCTGACCACGTTTACCGTCAGGCCATCACCTCTGCCGGTGCCGGCTGCATGGCAGCGCTGGATGTCGAGCGTTACCTGGATGGTCTGCAGAACGCGGCGCACTGATAGGTCTGATCGCGGGCTTGCCCCGCGATGGTTTCAAAGAAAAACCGGCCTGCTGGCCGGTTTTTTTGTGCCTCAGAGGCTAAGCCGCATCGACAGATCCACCGCTTTCACATCCTTGGTCATGGCACCAATCGAGATGTAGTCCACACCGGTCTCGGCAATCACCCGCAGGGTGCTTTCGTTGACCCCGCCACTGGCTTCGAGCTTGGCCTTGCCGGCATTCAGACGCACGGCTTCGCGCATGTCGTCCAGGCTCAATTCGTCGAGCATGACGATGTCGGCGCCGGCATCCAGCGCTTGCTTGAGTTCGTCCAGGCTTTCCACTTCAACCTCCACCGGCTTGCCGGGGGCGATCTTGTGGGCGGCGTTGATGGCCTGGGCAATGCCACCGCTGGCAGCGATGTGGTTTTCCTTGATCAGGAAGGCATCGAACAGGCCGATGCGATGATTGTGGCAGCCGCCACAAGTGACCGCGTACTTCTGCGCCAGACGCAGACCCGGCAGGGTCTTGCGGGTGTCGAGCAGTTTGACCTGGGTGTCGGCGACCATGTCGGCAAGGAACTGCGCGCGAGTCGCCACGCCCGAAAGCATCTGCAGGAAGTTCAGCGCACTGCGCTCGCCGGTCAGCAGCGAGCGGGCCGGGCCTTCAAGGTGGAACAACACCTGGTTGGCCTGCGCGCGCTCGCCATCCTTGACCTGCCAGTGCACGGCCACCCGTGGATCGAGCTGGCGAAACACGGCGTCGACCCAGGCGGTCCCTGCGATGACGCAATCATCGCGGGTAATGATGGTGGCCTGGGCCAGGCGCTCGGCCGGGATCAGTTGGGCGGTGATGTCGCCGCTGCCGATGTCTTCAAGCAGCGCACGGCGCACGTTGGCTTCGATTTCGGCGGTCAGGTCGGCGAGGCGTAAATTCGGCATGGCAGGCTCCACAAGCTAGGTGCCCGCGATTATAGGGCAGCCGGTGTTGGTGAGTGTCTTGATTTTGACTAATAGTACGATATGTATTTTTGGCGTAATCGGGTCCGCCCCGCTGGATTTCGACACGTTTTAACGATGCATCCCGTCACGCCTCGGGGCATACTGGGGTGGTGCTCTTGTGCCTCAGGATCTTCTATGCAACTGGACCGCGCTACAGGCTGGTTCGCCGGTATCACCCATTGCCCTTCGCCGAATTTCAATGCCCGTGCCGAAGGTGAGGTTATCTCCCTGCTGGTGATTCACAACATCAGCCTGCCACCGGCGCAGTTCGCCACCGGCAAGGTCCAGGCGTTCTTCCAGAATCGCCTGGACCCCAATGAACACCCCTACTTCGAAGGGATCAAGCATTTGCGCGTCTCCGCGCATTTTCTGATCGAGCGTGACGGCAAGATCACCCAGTTTGTCTCCTGTCTGGACCGTGCCTGGCATGCCGGGGTGTCCTGCTTTGCCGGGCGCGAGGCGTGCAACGACTTCTCCATCGGCATTGAGCTGGAAGGCACCGACGAGCTGCCCTTTACCGAGGCTCAGTACCTGTCGCTGCACAACCTCACCCGCCAGATCCAGGCGGCCTGGCCGGCTATCGACGCGCAGCGGATTCAAGGTCACAGCGATATCGCCCCGGGGCGCAAGACCGACCCAGGCCCGGCTTTCGACTGGTCGCGCTACCGTGCGGCCCTCAAGGACAACGAGGACAGATCATGAGTTTTCTGGTGTTGTTACTGGTGCTATGGGTCGAGAAATTCTCGGCACTGCGTCAGCGACTGCAGCGCGATGGTTTCTTTCGCACTGAACTTGCGCGCCTGGAGCGCAACGGCAAGGGGCATCCGTGGTGGGTATTGTCGATCCTGGTGTTGTTGCCAGTGGCAGTGCTGGCCTTGCTGCTCCAGGTGCTGGAACCGCTCGCCTATGGCCTGCTGGCATTGCCGTTACATCTGTTGGTGCTGATCTACAGCCTGGGCCGGGGTGATGTCAAAGCCTCCCTCGGGCCTTTTCGCGATGCCTGGCGCCGGGGTGATGAGCAGGCGGCGGTGCATGTCGCCGAGCGCGACCTGGGCGTTACCGGAAACGATGCTTCATCGCTGCTCGAGCGGGTTCAGGGGCACTTGCTGTGGCAAGCCTACCAAAGCTTCTTTGCGGTGATTTTCTGGTATGTCCTGCTGGGGCCGGCCGCGGCGCTGGCCTACCGTTTGCTCGCCCTGACTGGCGAGCATGCCCATGCTCCAGCGTTACGCGAGCGTGCCGAGCAATTGCGTCATGCCTTCGACTGGGCTCCGGTGCGGATACTGGGTGTGAGCTTTGCTCTGGTCGGCAATTTTGTCGCGGTCAGCCGGGTTATGCTGCATGAGCTGCTGCACTGGAATATCACCGCACCCAGGCTGATCTGCGCAGTCGCCCATGTCGCTGGGGACATGCCCAAGGGCGCGCCAGCGGGCCCTGAGGGGCTGGTCGGGCTGGACTCTCTGTGGGAGCTGCTGCTGCGCTCCGCAGTGCTCTGGTATGCCTTTTTTGCCTTGTGGACCGTACTGGGCTGATGATGAAGGCAGGGCAGCCGTTGGTCTGTCCTGCCATCGATTAACCTTAAGTTACAAAACCCCATTCCGATATGCGTTATACAGGTACTGGTGATAATCATCAGTGGCCTAGTGCCATTGTGCGCGCAGAACAATAAGAATCGGAGGGGACTACCCGTGAAGAGCCTGTTGTATCCGGCCATCGCGCTGATGAATCGGTTGAGCTTCGCAATGAAGTTCAGCCTGATAAGTATCCTGTTTTTCCTGCCCATGCTGGTGACCAACTTCTACCTGGTCCGCGATTCCTATGGGCAGTTTCATGCCACTCGGGTCGAGCTGCAGAGTCTTGAACTGCTGGGAGACAGCCTGGCTTTGCGTGGTGACCTGGAATCCCTGGGCAACCTGGTGCAGATCAATGCCGTGCTTGGCCAGTCGGGCAAGGCTGAGGATGTCGAGGCGCAGATCAGCGACCTTGAGCAACAGATACTCAAACGGTTAGAGGGACTTACAGCGGTCATTGCCGACGACGGCCAGGCCAGGGATTTTCATTCCAAGCGCGACGAATTGCTCGGCCAGCTCAAGGCTGCCCAGGCAGAGTCGTCTCTGTCGAGCAAGGTCGCTTACCTGGACAAGTTGTTGGGCCAGGCCCAGGTGTTGAGCAAAATGATTGCCAGCCAGGCCGGGCTCAGCCAGGACAGCGATCTGGCTATCCGCCAACTCACCGAACTGATGACCACGGTTACCCCGCAAGTCACCCAGACCCTCGGAGAAGGCCGGTCAATGGGCGCTTACTCCCTGGGCCAGGGCTTTCTCAGTTCGGCTGTCAGTACCCGCTTCGAGGACTTGCTGCAGCGCCTGGACAAACTTGCTGCCGATTACGCCCTCAGGGTTCAGGATGTGCTGGCCACTGAGCCTGGGGCGCAAGCTCGCCTAGGCAGCCTGGCCGCCAGTAGCCAGGCCTCTTTGAAGCAGGCCAGCGAGCTGTTCGAAGAACAGGTGGTGGTAGCCGATACCCTCAGTGCACCATGGCCGTCGTTCTATCAGCAGGTCAGCGATCTGATGGCGCAGACTTACGCGCTCAACACCGCTACGGGCGAGTTTCTCGAGCAGCAACTGCAACAGCGTCTGGGTGAGCATCGTTTGCACATGATCCTGCTGGTGTCTGCCCTGGCCGGCGTGTTCTTGCTGATTGTCTATCTCTACAGCGGGTTCTACGCCTCGACCCGGCATACCCTGAAAACCCTAGGTGCAGTCATGGACAAGGTTGCCGCTGGCGACATGACTGTGAACTTTCGCGCCAGCAGTCGTGACGAGCTAGGTGAATTGGGTCAGGTGTTCAATGGCACTGTGCGGCGCATTCATGACCTGATCGAGCAGGTGGGGCATACCGTGGTCGAGGTCGAACGCCAGGCTGAACAGGTGCATGCCGTGTCGGCACGCAGCAATCAGGCGGTCAGCGGCCAGCGCGGGCAGATCGAACAGGTCGCCACGGCCATGAACCAGATGTCGGCCACCGCCCAGGAAGTGGCACGCAGTGCCGCCGCCGCGGTCAACAGTGCCCACAGCGTCAATCAGGAAACCGTCAGTGGCCGCGGCCTGGTCGAATCCCAGCAAGGCAATATTGTGCGCCTGGCCGGCGAAATCGATCAGTCGGTTGTGGTGATCAACCAGTTGGCCAGCGACAGTCAAGCCATCAGCCGAGTGCTGGAGGTGATCAAAAGCATTGCTGAGCAGACCAATCTGCTCGCCCTGAATGCGGCCATCGAGGCGGCACGGGCCGGGGAGCAGGGGCGCGGCTTTGCCGTGGTAGCTGACGAGGTCCGCACCCTGGCTAAGCGCACCCAGCACTCGACCGAAGAAATCGAACAGATGATTTCGCGCCTGCAGGGCGGTGTCGGTGCGGCGGTCAAGGCCATGGATGCCAGTCACCAGGTGGCTGCCAGCACGGTCGGGCAGTCGCAGCAGGTGCAGCAGGCGCTGGAGAACATTCTTGGTGCGGTCGGCAGTATCGTTGACCAGAACCAGCAGATTGCCGCTGCCGTGGAGCAGCAGACGGCGGTCGCGCATGACATCGACCAGAATATCGTCGAGATCAACCGCGCGGCTGAACACACCACCCAGGGTGCCCACCAGACTGAAGATGCCAGCCGCCAGCTGTCAGCCCAGGTGATGGAGCTCAAGCGCCTGATCGGCGCGTTCAGGGTCTGAGATCAGCGGTTGCTGAACTTTTCCACGCTGTGACAAAGTAGCGCCCTGAAGGATTCCAGGGAGCCGGATGTGTCGGCAACGCTGCGGGTGTAGTCTCACCCTCACAGCAACGGAACCTCGAGTCCCCGCGATTCGGCTCCCTCAGCACATTCACTGACGAGGTACAGACATTGGCCATCATCCACCCTAAAGTTCGCGGTTTTATCTGCACCACTACGCATCCGACCGGTTGCGAGCTGAACGTACGTGATCAGATCGAAGCCACCCGCAAGCAGGGCGTGCGCAAGGATGGTCCGAAAAAGGTCCTGGTGATCGGTGCTTCCAGCGGCTACGGCCTGGCGGCGCGCATCACCGCAGCGTTCGGCTTCGGTGCCGACACCCTGGGTGTGTTCTTCGAAAAGCCGGGTACCGAGACCAAGGCAGGTACCGCCGGCTGGTACAACTCAGCGGCCTTCGACAAGTTCGCCAAGGCCGAAGGCCTGTACAGCAAGTCGATCAACGGTGACGCCTTCTCCGACGAAGCACGGGCCAAGGTCATCGAACTGATCAAGAACGAAATGGGCGGCCAGGTCGATCTGGTGGTCTACTCGCTGGCTTCGCCGGTGCGCAAGCTGCCTGCTTCTGATAAAGAGCGGGCCGGCGAGCTGGTGCGCTCGGCGCTCAAGCCAATTGGCCAGCCGTACAAGTCGACTGCTATCGACACCAACAAAGACACCATCATCGAGGCGTCCATCGAGCCGGCTACCGAACAGGAAATTGCCGACACCGTGACCGTCATGGGTGGCCAGGACTGGGAACTGTGGATCGATGCCCTGAACGCCGCTGGCGTACTGGCACCACAGGCCCGCACCGTGGCCTTCAGCTACATCGGCACCGAGATCACCTGGCCGATCTACTGGCACGGCGCCCTTGGCAAGGCCAAGCAGGATCTGGACGAGACCGCCCAGCGCCTGAGCCAAAAAGTCGGCGGTAGCGCCAACGTAGCCGTGCTCAAGTCGGTGGTCACCCAGGCCAGCTCGGCCATTCCGGTCATGCCGCTGTACCTGTCGATGGTCTTCAAGATCATGCAGGAGAAGGGCGTTCACGAAGGTACCCAGGACCAACTGGACCGCATGTTCCGTGACCGCATGTACCGTGCTGACGGTGCCCCGGCGGAGCTGGATGAGAAAGGCCGTCTGCGCCTGGACGACTGGGAACTGCGCGATGATGTGCAGGACGCCTGCAAGGCCATGTGGCCTCAGGTCACCACCGAGAACCTGTTCGAAATGACCGACTACGCCGGTTACAAGAAGCAGTTCCTCAACCTGTTCGGCTTCGAGCGTGCGGATGTCGACTATGACGCCGACGTCGCCACCGACGTAAAGTTTGACTGCATCGAGCTGTAACCACACCATCGTCGCCGCCCCTGTGTTCGCTCAGGGGTGGCGACTGTTTGAGGTTCCCCTATGAGCAGCCTCGAAACATTTCCACCTCTGCCAGCCGCTAGCAGCACAGCACGCGCGTTTTGTGAGCGTGCAGGCGATGGTTATCCCCTTGGCGGCTTTTGTTGGCGCCACCCGCTGCCGGACAGTACGCGTGCGGTGGTGATCATCAACGCGGCCACCTCGGTGCGCTGTAGTTATTACGCACGATTTGCCCAGTACCTGTTCAGCCACGGCTTCGATGTCATGACCTACGACTATCGCGGCATTGGTGAGTCGCGTCCGGTGTCCATGCGCCACTTCAAAGCTTCCTGGACGGACTGGGGGGCACTGGATTTCGAGGCCATGCTGCAGCGCGCTGCTCGCGAGTTTCCCGGGCAACCGGTTGATGTCGTCGGCCACAGCTTTGGCGGTTGTGCCGCCGGGCTGGCACCATCGTCCGCTCAGCTGCGCAGGCTGGTTACGGTCGGCGCGCAGTTTGCCTACTGGCGTGACTATGCCAGTGACAGTCGCTGGCGACTGTTTGGCAAGTGGCATGTGCTCATGCCGTTGCTGACCCGGCTGTTCGGCTATTTCCCCGGCAAGCGCCTGGGTTGGCTGGAAGACACCCCGGCAGGGGTCGTGAAGGACTGGAGCACGCTGACGGCGGCTTACGAGCTGCGCCCCAGTGGCAAGGCACTGGTTGATTTGCCGTTTGCTCAGGTGACAGCGCAGACGCTGGCGATCAGTTTGACCGATGATCCCTTTGGCACCGTCGCGGCGATCGAGCGACTACTGGGGTATTTCAGGTCCAGCCCGCGCAGCCATTTGCGCATTGCACCTGGCGATATCGACGAAGCACAGATCGGCCATTTCGCCTTTTTCCACAGCCGCTTTCAGGCCCGGCTCTGGCCAATTGCCCTGCAGTGGTTGCAACAGGGACAACTGGCCGACGACGCGCCGGGACGTGTGGTGACGCTTAGCGAGCCGTGAGCGGTTGAGCGGAGAATTTCACCCCGGCCAGGCCATGCTTGATCAGCGCTCGGATGTTGCCGTGGTCGCTGCCTTCCGGGGTGGCCAGGACCGAGCGGTAGTGTTCGCCGAATGCCAGCAGCGCTTCTTCATCGCTCAGGCCTTCGAGCAGGGCCAGGCCCAGGGTCTTGCACGAACCTTCGTTCTGCCCGGCGGCGCTTTCCACGCCACCGTTGTTGAACGCTTGCGGCTGGTAGTCGTAGTGGGCGGCGATAAAGGCCAGGGTATCGGCAAATTGATGGTCGCCGGACTTCAGGCTGGTAAGCAGGGTGTTCAGATCAGTCATTGGGCTTTCCTTTGGCGAACGCCGCTTGCTGTTCGGCGCTGGCTTCTTTCTGGTATTGGCCTTTCCACTCGGCGTAAGGCATGCCGTAGACCACTTCGCGGGCCTCATCCATGCTCAGCTCGATCTGACGCTCGTCGGCGGCGGCCTTGTACCACTTGGACAGGCAGTTGCGGCAGAAGCCTGCAAGGTTCATCAGGTCAATGTTCTGCACATCCTTGCGGCTGTCCAGGTGAGCAACCAGGCGGCGGAAGGCCGCGGCTTCGAGCTCAAGTTTCTGTTGGTCGTTCATGGTCGTTCTCGTGACAAGGACAATTCAGTCTACCGCGATGCGGTTTTTCAGATGGCGGCCACCGTTGATGACCACGTTGCTGCCGGTGCTGTACTGGTTGTCGAGGAGGAACTGCACCGCCTCGATCAGTGGTTGAGCGCCAGGCTCGAATTCCAGCAAGGCCTTTTTCAGGGTTTGCTGCCGGTAGGCTTCGTCGCTGTTTTCCTTGAGGATCAGCAGCCCCGGCAGGATCGCGTTGACCCTGACCACCGGCGCGTATTTTTCAGCAAAAGACAGGACCATGTTCTGCAGCGCGGCCTTGGTGGCGGCATAGCCGATATGGCTCTTGCTGCCGCGCGAGGAGGTCTCGTCGCAGATATGGATGATATCGGCCTTGGCCATTTTCAGCAGTTGCTCGCCCAGCGCCAGGTTCAGGTGGTAGGGCGCTTCGACATGCAGCTTGAACATGGTGTTGAGATTGGCCAGATCGTCATCAAGCCACAACGAGGCATTGTGAATGATTGCCCGCAGGCCGTCATGGTTGGACTTCAAATAGTCGATCAGCGCCTGGCGATCTTCTTCCCGGCACAGGTCGGCCTGGAACTGGACGATGTTCGGGTGCGCAGCCTCAGGGCTTTTGCTACGGCTGGCGCTGACCACGGTATGGCCGGCCTGCGCCAGGTTCAGGGCCAACGCCAGTCCGACTCGCTGGCTGGCTCCGGTGACAAGAATTGGGCTGTTCATGGTGGGGGCGGTCAACTTTTACAGGTTCGCTTGGATAACCCCCAGCATACCCGAACTAGGCCGGATTGCGCGCACCCTGCGGCCTACAGCGGCGCGTTGGGGTATTAAGCCAACTGGCCAACAAGCGGGTCGACAGCGGAATGAACAAATACACCATCAACGGCGTCAGTCCCAGCGTACTGAGCAGGATCCGTGGCAGCAGGTCGAGGGCGCTGAGCCAATGGCCGAATAGCAGGTTGAACAACAGCGAGACCGGAAAGAACGCCAGCCAGATCGCCACGGCTTGCTTCCAGCGCGGTGGACGTTGCACCGGATTGCTGCCGAACCAGCCGTCCAGGCCGCTGGCGCGCAGCTCTTGCGGTTGTTCGAACAGGCCGTTGCCGCGATCCAGCCAGGCCTTACGTGAGGCCGAGTGCTCCCAGGCCTGCATGGTCTGCTCGCTGGTGAAACGGAAGATGATCTGAAACTCGTCACCTTGTGGGGGGGGCGCAAGGACGCCTGAGCCCAGGTAACCGGTAAAGTCGGTGGCCAGTTGTTCGCCTTCGTGCAACCAGCTTATCAGATCCTGATAGCGGCCTTCGGCGACGCGGCGCGTTACCATCAAGGTAACGGGAGGGGTAGACATTGTGTATCTCCTGGCAACTGGGCATAGCGGGTGGCCTGCCCATGAAATGCGTCCGGGGTGGTGGACGGCATCTGCTTGCATGCAAAAAGCGGGCACGGATTATTCCCGAAATAAGCTGACTCGTCAGTGCTCAGACGTTGCCAGCCAAAACAAATGCCAATGGTCGCTACTGACTGCCCGGAGTAGAATGTGCGTCAACCCTCAAGAATCGTGGTTTTCCGGCAATGCTTGAACCTGCCCAGCCTTCGTTGAACCCCGGTGATCTCGCTCATGAAGAGCTGTTCCCCATTCGCGAAGTCTCCCGTCTGACAGGTATCAATCCGGTCACCTTGCGCGCGTGGGAGCGCCGCTATGGGCTAATTCAGCCCACGCGCACCGAAAGTGGGCACCGGCTCTATTCACAAGCCGATATCGATGACGTGCGCAGCATCCTCGGCTGGATCGAGCGGGGTGTGGCGGTCAGCAAGGTCGGCAAGATTCTCGCCCGCAGCCAGAGCCTCAAACCGCAGACTGAAGCTGTGCCCAGCCAGGCATCCCAGGACGACTTCAAGCAATGGCAGCTGCAGTTGCGCCAAGTGGTCAGGGCGTTCGATGAGCGGCGTCTGGAGCAGGTCTACGGCCAGGTGTTCAGCAGTTACCCACTGGTGGTGGCATTCCAGGACATCCTCTTGCCGGTCTGGCAGGAATTGCGCTGCACCCAGGACGCCTTCGGCCACCTCAGTGAATGGCTGTTTCTCGATGGCTTCCTGCGCGGGCGGGTACTGCAGCGTTTGCAGCTGTCTGCTGACCAGCAAGAAGTCAGGGTGGTGCTCGCGGCGATTCCCGGGCATTGCCGGGAGCTGGAGTTGCTGGTCACCGCCTTGATGCTGGGGACCAGTGAAATCGGCGTGACGGTATTGGGGCTGGGCCAGCCAGTGGAAGAACTCAGCCTGGTCTGCGAGCGCATGCGCCCGCATGCCCTGGTGCTGTTTTCCAATCATCCACCGGCGCAGGACCTACCCAAACGCCTGGCCCGTCTGGCCCTGGCACTGGACTGCCCGTTGCTGCTGGCTGGTGAGGCTGCGGACCTGGCTCAGGACAGCCTGATCGGCTCGCAAGTCGCGTGCCTGGGCAGTGAAGGGCGTTTAATGCGTCGGCGCTTGCAGCAGTACCTGGCCGGTCACCTGGACAGCTGAGGATGCAACTCCGGATGGGCCTGGCGATGGGCCTGGAGGATGTACTCGCGTAGCCGTTCGATCTCCGAGTGCTTGCTCTCGCTCAGGTTATAGGCGGCCAGACGCTTGCCGGTACGCCGCTGCAGGACACCGTGCAAGGCGATGGGAGCGCAATTGTCGGGGGCGAACCAGAGGTCGAAAGCGCTCGGCGGTTTGGGCAGGTCACGGAACTCCAGCAACACGCCCTTGAACGAAATTTCCCTTACCCACAGGCCGGTACTCAGGCCCAGCTCGTCTTCCAGCGCCACCGGCGACTCCAGGGTCAGGCGCCATGGGCGTACCATCGGGCCTTCTTCATAGATGTGCGGTGCGCCCAGCTGCAGCTGCAGGGAATGGAACTCGTCCTCGACCAGGTGCAGGGGAAAGGTCATCTGATGGTTGTCGAATTGTGCCTGCAAGGTGACCTGCTCCTGGGCAATCAGCTGGGTCAGCAGGTCTTTGATCTCGCTGCCGCCATTGACCATCAGGCGCGACACCGACTCAGCCGCAGCGGGCTGTGATGTGTGTTGCATGGACCTGATGAAGTCCAGCTCGTCCTGAGTCAGGAGGGCATTTGCTTGCATGGTCGAACTCGAAAATGTCAGTTGTGAATGCAAATCTTCACGGTCATGGACAACCAAACGGCGGTTTTGTTTTTACCGTTCGTCGCCTTCCAGTTCGGCAATGCGTGCCCGCGCCTGTGCCAGTTCGCGTTCCAGTTCGAGCACTCGCTGTTCGGCCTCGACCTGACGGCTGACATCTTTCTGGATACCGATGAAGTACTTGCGCTGGTCGGCTTCGTTGAGCACCGGAGTGATCGACAACTCGTTCCAGAAGGCGCTGCCGTCCTTGCGGTAGTTGCGCAGGATTTCCCGGCTCGGCTGACCGCTCTTGATCGCTTCACGGATCAAGGCGCGTGCCGCTTGGTCACGGTCATCGTTCTGCAGAAAACGGCAGTCGCGGTAGAGAATATCGTTGGCGTCATAACCGGTCAGGCGCTCGAATGCCGGGTTCACATAGAGCAGGATGGTGTCGTCGTCACCTTCCTGTTCGGCGACCACGATGCCGTCGTTGGAGGCATCAATCATGCGTTGCAGCAATGTGGCGTTAATCATCGGCGAGGTCCGCAAGGTAGTAGTTCGGGCACGGAGGCTGATTCTAGAGGATTGGTTCAGGGCTCACATCTGGAGAATAAGGCCTTTTGCCAGTGTCCAATGTTAGTATCCTACGCTTTTACTCAGTTTCGGAATCCACTATGAAAGTCGCCATCCTTTCCGGTTCGGTCTACGGTACGGCCGAAGAAGTCGCACGGCATGCCGAATCGCTGTTCAAGGCTGCAGGGTTCGAGGCCTGGCACGCTGCCCGCGCCACGTTGCAAGACCTCCAGGGCTTTGCCCCCGAAGCCTTCCTGGCGGTGACCTCGACTACCGGCATGGGCGAGCTGCCGGATAACCTGGTGCCGCTGTTCAGTGAAATTCGTGACGTGCTGCCCGCCGCCTGGCGTGGTCTTCCCGGTGCCGTGATCGGGCTGGGTGACTCCAGCTACGGCGACACTTTCTGTGGCGGCGGCGAGCAGATGCGTGAATTGTTCGCCGAGCTGGGCATCAACGAAGTGCAGCCGATGCTGCGTCTGGATGCCAGCGAAACCGTCACACCGGAAACCGATGCTGAGCCCTGGCTGGCTGATCTGATCGGTAAGCTGCGTGGCTGATCACCCTGCCAGCGGTTGCTCGCGCAGCAATTGCAGCAAGGCCCGGGCGGCTCCGGCCAAGGGATGATCGATGGGCAGCAGGGCATGAGCGCCTCATTGCAGAACGGCTGGAATGCGAACGCGGGGTCGTTCTGTTTGCGGCACCGCTGCTGGTATGGGGAGTGTGACACAGCACGCAATTTTGCTGCCTGACTCACAGAGTCAATAAGCTGGCTGCCAATGCAACTTACCTTTGCCTGTGTGCTGACTAGACTGCTCCACAGTCGAGCACACGCATGTGCCGAGGTGATTGCAATGATCGCAACTGATGCCTTGCTCAACACGACATTCTACTATTCAGCGAGGCCACGCTGATGTCTCTGGCCGAGATTCCCTTGTGTGTCTGGCGTACCCGGGGCCTGAGTTTTACCTTCCGCGGTCAGACCATTCGCTACTGGACGGCAGGGCAAGGCGAACCGCTGCTGCTGATCCACGGATTTCCCACTGCGAGTTGGGATTGGCACTACTTGTGGGCGCCCCTGGCCCAACGATTCCGGGTGATAGCCTGTGACATGCTCGGGTTTGGCGACTCGGCCAAGCCTGTGCAACATGGTTACAGTCTGATCGAGCAGGCCGATCTACAGCAGGCGTTGCTTGAGCACCTGAAGGTCGATCAGGCAGTGCACCTGCTCGCCCATGACTATGGTGACAGCGTCTCCCAGGAGTTGTTGGCGCGCCACCATGAAGGGCAGGCGCATATCGCCAGCTGTGTGTTTCTCAACGGTGGTTTGTTTCCCGAGCGCCATCGAGCGTTGCTGATCCAGAAGTTGCTGCTCAGTCGACTGGGCTGGCTGGTGGCACGCTCGTTTGGCCGCGATGACCTGGTGCGCCATGTCAGCCAGATCTATGGCCCGTGCACGCAGCCCAGCGAAAGTGCGCTGGATGACTATTGGAGCCTGGTTGCGTCGAACCGCGGCACGCGGATTCTGCACAAGCTGGTTTGCTACGTGCCTGAGCGTGCGGTCCATCGCGAACGTTGGGTCGGCGCTTTGCAAAAAGAGGGTGTGCCGCTGCGTTTCATCAATGGTGCGGTCGATCCGGTATCCGGCGCCCATATGCACGAGCGCTACCTGCAACTGGTGCCGAATCCCGATACTGTGCTGCTGCCAGGCATCGGCCATTACCCCCATACCGAAGCGCCGGCACAGGTGCTGCGCCACTATCTGGCTTTTCGCCAGCAATCACGGGAGCCTGTTGCGCAGAAGGTGGCCTGGTCCTGAAGGACCAGGCCGGTTGCATCATCTTCTGGCCTTATCGCCTGCCATTCACTCTGTGCCCGCTTGATTGTGCGCTGGCCGGTGCTGGCCGACACTCGGGCATTCCTTGCTGATTTCCGTGGAGTGTTGAGCATGAGCGATTCTGTGCGCCTGGACGATAAAGTGGTGATTGTCACCGGAGCTGGCGGCGGCCTGGGGCAGGCGCATGCCTTGCTGTTTGCCCGCCACGGTGCGCGGGTTGTGGTCAATGATCTGGGCGGTTCGACTCATGGCGAAGGTGCCAGCGCCTCTGCGGCCGACCGGGTGGTGGCGCAGATACGTGAAGCGGGTGGCACGGCGGTGGCTAACCATGATTCAGTGGCCGACGGGGAGTGTATTGTCGAGCAGGCACTGGATACCTTTGGCCGGGTCGATGTGCTGATCAACAATGCCGGGATCCTGCGCGACAAGACTTTCCACAAGATGGAAGACAGCGACTGGGAGCAGGTGTACCAGGTGCATGTCGAAGGCGCCTACAAAGTGACCCGTGCGGCCTGGCCGCATCTGCGCGAACAGAACTGGGGGCGGGTGATTTTCACTGCCTCGACCTCAGGCATCTATGGCAACTTCGGCCAGGCCAACTATGGCATGGCCAAACTGGGGCTCTATGGCCTGACTCGAACCCTGGCCATTGAAGGACGCAAACACAACATTCTGGTTAACGCCATCGCCCCCACCGGTGGTACCCGTATGACTGAAGGGTTGATTGCGCCGCAGGTATTCGAGCAGCTCAAGCCGGAATTGGTCAGCCCGCTGGTGGTTTATCTGGGCAGTGAGCAGTGCCAGGACAGCGGTGGTCTGTACGAAGTGGGGGGTGGCTGGGTGGGCAAAGTGCGCTGGGAGCGTAGCCTGGGCGTGGGTTTCAACCCGCATCAGGGGTTCAGCCCAGAGGATGTTGCGGCCAACTGGCAGGCAATTGGCGATTTTAATGATGCCGTACATCCACGCGACAGTCTTGAGGCCTTGCAGCAGATGATGGCCAATCTGCAGAAGTTTCCCCGGTAGAGAAGACTGTCTGAGGTTGTGGCCGCCGAATGATCTTGCCTATGCTGGGCGGCCATGATCGATGCAGGAGTACAAAGGATGTACGAGTCCAGAACCGAAGCGGTCATTTCGTCCCGCCAATTCCGCTTTCGATTGCTGCGCCATGCGCTTGCGGCCTGCCTGCTGCTGGTTGCCTCGATTCTCTTCGGTGTGCTGGGACACCTGTACTTCGAACCGAACATTCCCTTGCACGACGCGATCTTCAACGCCACCTTGCTGTTGGGTGGGGTAGGGCCGGTGATCTTGCCCGAGAGTATTGGCGGCAAGCTGTTCTTTGCCGGTTATGGCCTGTATGTCGGGTTGGTGTTTGTCGCCAGCATCGGCTTGATCCTGGCGCCCATCGCGCATCGGCTGTTGCATCGGTTTCACTTTGATGATGCGGATGATGATTGATTGGCGAGAGGGAGCCTCACCACCAGACAGGTTTGTGCAGCAATAAAAAAGGCCGCTGGATTGCAGCGGCCAAGTAAGACGTAGATCAAGGAGCTTCAAAATCAACGTCGGTGAACCTGTTGCCGGGAGGCGGGGTGTGCACGCCTGAAATGCCCAGGCCAGAGAGGCTGCCAGTGATGGCGCGGTCCAGCTGCAAACAGCATAAGCGGCTGACCCGGAAGGAAAAATAGCCAATTGTGACATTCACTGTTGCGCCTCTGGCAACAGTGCTGTCTTGCTCACACTGGCGCAGCATTGTGTGAATGAGTGTGAGCATTCGTAAGCGAATCAAGGGGCTTGTTCGTAGCCCATGCGCCAGCTGATCATCTTCGCCGCTGCCAGCAATTGCTGCGCTGCCGGGCCCTGCTCGTCGGCATGGAAAATCGACGTCGGGCCGACCACGGTCAACACCGCGACAATCTGGCCAAAGGCATTGAACACCGGTGCTGATAGGGCGTCGACGCCAGGCATCAGCAAGCCATGAACATGGTGCAGGCCACGCTGACGGATGCTGGCAAACAGCGCCTCATACTCGCTGGCGGAGTGCCCCAGAGCGGCCAGCTCCTGGTCACGCAGCTCGACAGTCTCACGCTCCGGCAGGTAGGCACCGAACACCAGCCCGGTCGATGAGCTGAGCAGTGGCAATACTGAACCAATCTGGGTAACGACGGTGACTGCGCGGACTGCCGGCTCAATATTGACCACTGTTGCTCCCTGGTTCCCCCAGACGGCAATAAAGCAGCTTTCGTTAAGCGCGTCGCGCAACTGCGACAGGGGCATGGCTGCGACTTTCAGCACATCCATCCCGCCGAGGGCAGCGAGGCCCACGCGCAGCGCTTCGCGGCCCAGGCCATAGTGGTTGGTGGCCGGGTTCTGTTCGGCAAATCCACTGGCAATCAGCGCCTGCAAGTAGCGGTGCACCTTGCTCGCCGGCATGTCGACATGCTCGGCCAGACGCGACAGTGAGGTTGAGGGCGACAGCTGGGCCAGGGCCTTGAGGATGTCGGTGCCGACTTCGGCCGAGCGGACCTTCTGTTTGCCGCTGTTGTCGGCGGCAGGGCTGGCTTTGCTCATGGGAGACAGTTCCGAGTTGACAGGTGGGCGTCTTTATATCTTGACGGCGCCGGGGGATCAAATTACGTTGTGCGTAATTTAGTTACGATAAAAATAACGCAGACGCACTCTCTCCCTTGCGGGGTGAGCAGTTAACTGCTACTAGCCGGCCCAGATGCGGCCAGGAGGCTCGATGAACCTCGATAGCACCCCCGTCCTCGACTACTTGAGCGGTTTCGGTAACGAATTCGCTAGCGAAGCATTGCCTGGCGCCCTGCCGGTGGGGCAGAACTCGCCGCAAAAGGCTCCGTACGGCCTTTATGCCGAATTGTTCTCCGGCACCGCCTTCACCATGACCCGCAGCGAGATGCGCCGTACCTGGCTGTATCGCATCCGCCCGTCGGCCCTGCATCCGCGCTTCGAGCGCCTGGAGCGGCAGCTGGCCGGTGGCCCGTTGGGCGCGGTAACGCCAAACCGTTTGCGCTGGAGCCCGCAGGCTATTGCGAACGAGCCGACCGACTTCATTGATGGCTGGGTCGCCATGGCCGCTAATGCTGGCAGCGAAAAACCTGCCGGTATCAGCATCTACAACTACTGCGCGAACCGCTCCATGCAGCGGGTGTTCTTCAACGCCGACGGTGAGCTGTTGCTGGTACCGGAGCTGGGCCGCCTGCGTCTGGTTACCGAACTGGGTGTGCTGGAAGTCGAACCGCTGGAAATCGCCGTGGTCCCGCGTGGCTTGAAGTTCCGTGTCGAGTTGCTCGACAGTCAGGCCCGCGGCTACATCGCCGAGAACCATGGCGCGCCGCTGCGAATTCCGGACCTGGGCCCGATCGGCAGCAACGGCCTGGCCAATCCACGGGATTTTCTCGCACCGGTCGCGCACTATGAGGATCATCAGGGCCCGGTGCAGTTGGTGCAGAAGTTCCTCGGTGAACTGTGGGGCTGCGAGCTCAATCATTCGCCACTGGACGTGGTCGCCTGGCATGGCAATAACGTGCCGTACAAGTACGACCTGCGCCGTTTCAACACCATCGGCACAGTCAGCTTCGACCACCCGGACCCGTCGATTTTCACCGTGCTCACCTCACCGACCAGTGTGCCGGGCATGGCCAATCTCGACTTCGTGATTTTCCCGCCACGCTGGATGGTGGCCGAGAACACCTTCCGTCCGCCATGGTTCCACCGCAACTTGATGAACGAGTTCATGGGCCTGATCAAGGGCGAATACGATGCCAAGGCCGGAGGCTTCCTGCCCGGCGGCGCGTCCCTGCACAGTTGCATGAGTGCCCATGGCCCGGATGCGGAAACCTGCGCCAAGGCCATCGCCGTCGAACTTGCGCCAAACAAGATCGACAACACCATGGCTTTCATGTTCGAGACCAGCCAGGTGCTGCGTCCGAGCCGCCATGCTCTTGAGTGCCCGCAGCTGCAGGCCGACTACGATAGTTGCTGGGCCTCGTTGCCGAGCACCTTCACCCCGAATCGGAGATAACCCATGAATCAGTCCGCAATTGCCCGCAGCTGGGTCGAACACGCCAACGGGCATCGCGATTTTCCGCTGCAGAACCTGCCGCTGGGGATCTTCACTCACAAGGATCAGGCCAAGCGCTGCGGCGTGGCCATTGGCGATGCGATTCTCGACCTTGAAGGCGCGCTGGCTGCCGGTCTGTTCGAGGGCCAGGCGCGTGCCGCCGTCGAGGCGACCCGTGGTGGTGCCCTGAACGCGTTCTTCGCCCTGGGCCGTGTGGCTCGCGTGGCACTGCGCGAGCGTCTGCTGGAATTGCTCGGCGAGCACAGTCAGTATCAGGCAGCACTCAAACCACTGCTGCTTGCCAGTGCCGAGTGCCAACTGCACTTGCCGGCACAGATCGGCGACTACACCGATTTCTATGTCGGCATTGAGCACGCCAAGAACGTTGGCAAGCTGTTCCGCCCGGACAACCCGTTGTTGCCCAACTACAAGTATGTGCCAATCGGTTATCACGGCCGTGCTTCGACCATTCGCCCGTCCGGCACCGACGTGCGCCGGCCCAAGGGCCAGACCCTGCCAGCCGGGCAGAGCGAGCCAAGCTTCGGCCCCTGCGCGCGTCTGGACTACGAGCTGGAGCTGGGTATCTGGATTGGCCAGGGCAACGAGATGGGCGAGTCGATTCCGGTCGCCGAAGCGGCTGAGCACATTGCCGGCTTCTGTCTGCTCAACGACTGGTCTGCGCGTGACATTCAGGCCTGGGAATACCAGCCGCTGGGCCCGTTCCTGTCCAAGAGCTTCATCTCGACGGTTTCCCCTTGGGTGGTGACTGCCGAGGCGCTGGAGCCTTTCCGTTGTGCTCAACCTTCGCGCCCTGAAGGTGATCCGCAACCGCTGTCGTATCTGCTGGACAAACGCGATCAGGCTGGCGGTGCCTTCGACATCGAGCTGGAAGTGCTGTTGTTGACCGAGCGCATGCGCGAGCAAAACCTGCCGGCCCATCGCCTGACCTTGAGCAATACGTTAAGCATGTACTGGACCGTCGCGCAGATGGTCGCTCACCACAGCGTCAACGGTTGCCAGCTGCAAGCGGGTGACCTGTTTGGTTCCGGTACCTTGTCGGGCGCCCAGCCTGGCCAGTTTGGCAGCCTGCTGGAAATTACCCAGGGCGGCAAAGAACCGGTGCAACTGGCGTCGGGTGAAGTGCGCAAGTTCCTCGAGGACGGTGACGAGATCATTTTGCGTGCCCGTTGCGTGCGTGAGGGTGTGGCATCGATCGGTTTCGGTGAGTGCCGCGGCAAGATTCTTCCAGCCAAGTAAGAGGGCAGGACCATGGATCTGTTCAACTACTTCCGTTCAACTTCGTCCTATCGGGTAAGGATCGCCCTGGCGCTCAAGCAGCTTGAGTACCAGTACGTGCCGATCAATCTGCTCAAGGGGGAGCAGCGCGAAGAACACTTCGTTGCGCTCAATCCTCAGGGGCGGGTGCCGGCCCTGAAGATCGACACCGGTGAACTGCTGGTGCAGTCACCGGCGATCATCGAGTACCTGGAGGAGGTTTATCCACAGCCGGCGCTGCTGCCTGAGGAGCCTGTGTTGCGCGCCCAGGTTCGAGGTGTGGCAGCGTTGATCGGTTGCGATGTGCATCCGCTGCACAACGTCAGTGTGCTCAATCAGCTGCGCGGGTTGGGCCATGACGAGGAACAGGTCAATGCCTGGATCGCGCACTGGATCAGCCAAGGGCTGGCGGCGGTGGAGCAACTGATCGGTGATTGCGGCTATTGCTTTGGTGAAGAGCCAGGGTTGGCAGATGTCTACCTTATTCCGCAGTTGTATGCCGCAGAGCGCTTCAATATCAGCCTGGGTGACTATCCACGGATCAGCCGGGTCAAGGCGCTGGCCGAGGCGCATTCTGCCTTTGTTCAGGCTCATCCGGCAAAACAGCCTGATGCGTCCTGAGGCCTGATGGCTAATGCACCGAGGGGGGCGGTTGATGCAACTGCCCCAGACGCTCGGTCAAGCGTAGGCGCTGGATTGGATCGTCACTGAGCAGCAGCGCGTACTCCAGGTCGTAGCGTTCGGCCTGGGGGCAGTCAAGGTGTTGGTAAAGGGTGGCACGGGCCAGGTAGTCGCTGGCGATGGCCGGTCCCAGTTGCAGCACCCGTTCAGCGTCCTTGAGCGCTGCCAGGTCATCGTCGTGGGTTGAATGCAACTGGCGCAGGTTGCGCGACAGGCGCTGGAGCATCTGCTTGGGGCTGGCGGTGAGCAGGTGATCGGCGTTGAGCTGCAGTTGCGGGCCGAACTGGCGGCCGAGCAGTTCGCGACAGTCGGCAGGGTAGAGCCTGCGACCGCCGCAGGGGTCGAGCAAATGGTCGGCGCCGGGGACGCGCAGGAGAAAATGTCCGGGAAAATTCACCCCTTCCAGCGGAATCGACAGGCCACGCGCCAGCTCCAGGGTCAGTAAAGCCAGGGCCAGAGGCTGGCCGCGGCGCCGCTCCAGCACCTTGTCGAGCAGGGCCGCTTGTGGGCGTATCGGGTGATATTCATCCTGCTGGAACCCCAAGGCATTGAGGCGGCGCAATAACGGCTGGGCCAGCTCACTGAGCGGCAGCATCGGCAGGCCGGCGCTGACTTCCTGTTGCAGCGTTTTGACCTGGAGCATGATGAGCTGGGGCTGGACGCTGCTGTCGTGTTCGGCGGCGACCCATAGCGCGGCCTCCAGCAAGGCAACCGGATCACGTTCCAGGCAGGCGATACAGGCTTGGCGTGGGGTCATGACAATCTCCGCTCAAGCTTATTTTGTAGCGCTGGCCAAGGCTTTCGTCCAGTGGTCCGGGTGTTGTCATCAATCGGCAAAGCGCGGCCTATACTGGGATCAGCACCTCACTGAGGAGCCGATGATGTTCGCGCTGATGCAAAGCACTCGCACGCAATCGCTGCACTTGTGCGTCGACCCGCCAACCGGTCTGAAAGCGGTGGTCGCCATTCACAGCGAGCACTTGGGACCGGCCATGGGCGGCTGTCGTTACCTGGCTTATCCAGACGATGACAGCGCCATGATCGATGCCATACGCCTGGCTCAGGGCATGAGCTACAAAGCTGCGCTGGCCGGCCTGCCACTGGGTGGCGGCAAGGCGGTGATCATACGCAACCCGCATGTGGAAAACCGCGCGGCCTTGTTTGAGGCCTTTGGTCGTTTTGTCGAGACGTTACAAGGACGCTTTATCACCGCAGTAGACAGCGGCACCTCGACGCTGGACATGGATTGTATTGCCCAGACTACCCAGCATGTCACCAGCACCACGGCAGCTGGTGATCCTTCACCGCACGCCGCCATGGGGGTGTTCGCCGGCATTCGCGCTACTTCCATGGCACGTTTGGGCAGCGACAACCTGGAAGGCTTGCGGGTAGCAGTGCAGGGGCTGGGTAACGTCGGTTATGCACTGGCCGAGCAGTTACATGCGGCAGGCGCCGAGTTGCTGGTCAGCGACCATGACTCGGGGAAGGTGCAACTGGCCATTGAGCAGTTCAATGCGCGCCCGGTAGCCAACGAGATGTTGATCAGTACGCCCTGCGACATTTTCGCACCGTGCGGTGTCGGGCCGGTGCTCAATGGGCAGAGTGTGATGCAACTGCGCTGTGCGGCAGTGGCGGGGGCGGCCAACAACCAACTGACCACGTTACAGGTGGCCGATCAACTGGAAAGCCGCGGGATCCTCTATGCGCCTGACTACGTCATCAATGCCGGTGGGCTGATCTACGTGGCGCTCAAGCACCGTGGCGAAGACCTGGGCACCATCACCGCGCACCTGGCGCGGATACCATTGAGACTGACCGAAGTGTTTGCCCACGCCCAGGCAGAAAAGCGCTCACCGGCGCGGGTGGCGCAGATGCTTGCCGAGCAATTGATCTACCGCTGAGCGGCGTTACTCGTCGGCAGTGCCTGCAAGCAGCTCGGACAAGGCGTCTGGCTGGCTCTTGAACGCCTTGGCAAATACGTCGCGGTTCTTGGCCATATAGATGCCGGCGTCCTCGACCTGTTGTTCGCTGAGCGACGGTACGGCTTTTTTCAGGACCTCAGCGAGCAGCTCGGCCAGCTCGAGCATCTTGTCGTGACGGTCAGCTTCGGCTTTATCCATGAACAAGCGCTCCAGATCGCGGCTGCTGCGGTATACCACTTCGACGGCCATTCATCACCTCACATGCCTTTTGAATATCGATGTGTTCGACACTGTTTATTTGTACAGTGTTAATGATAGGGTAATCCACAGGACTAAGATAGTGGCAATTCAGCATTCTGCTTTGCGCCGCCGCTCAAACCAGCCTGAGCGAGTCTGGCGCGGCACTTTTACCGTTCTTGAAGGTCTGGTTGAGCGTGTAGAATTGCGGGCAGGCAGTTGAGCCATTCAGTCAACCAAGGATATGCAATGAACGAGCAAACATCGCGCCTGAACCGGGAACGGCGCTTTCTGGTACTGCTGGGGGTAATCTGCCTGGCCTTGATCGGCGGTGCCTTGTATATGCAGGTGGTGCTCGGCGAGGCGCCTTGCCCACTGTGTATCCTGCAACGCTATGCGCTGTTGTTGATTGCCTTGTTTGCCTTTATTGGCGCTGCTATGCCAGGGCGCCGCAGTCTGACCGTCCTCGAAGGGCTGGTGGTGCTCAGTGCCATCGGCGGCATCGCCGCCGCCAGCAACCATGTGTATATTCTGGCCAACCCTGCGGTCAGTTGCGGTATCGATACCTTGCAGCCTATCGTCGATGGTTTGCCGCTGGCCTCAGTGTTGCCGCTGGTGTTCCAGGTCGATGGATTCTGTTCCACGCCCTACCCACCGGTGTTGGGGCTTTCACTGGCGCAGTGGGCGCTGCTGGCCTTCATCCTCACGGCTGTCCTGGTGCCTTTGGGCATCTATCGCAACCGTCGCAAGCCTTAGACAAAAGTCATGGGTTGATGCAAGCCTGACGTGCAATGGAACTTTCATTCGGTGTCGCACTTGCATTGACCTGGGTCAAGCTTTAAGCCTTGTAATACATGGGCTTCAGGGGTATTGAGCAGGGTGCGACAAACTGTCGCGAAACTGATTTTCCAGACTTGATTGTTGTCAATTCTGTAAAAGACTGTTGCTCAATTAGTCATAGTCATTGAATGACGACCTATCTACAATCGCCCCCAATTTCCGTTCGGCACCGCTTGCGAGTCGCAGGATTAAAGGAGCTTCAGGGCTCTTTTTGCTGACTCTGACGAGCATCGCCTGCGGCGATGCCGGGCTGACCCCCCTCCGTGATTTCCCGCACCAAATGGAATTGGTCTGAACACAGGCCTGTTGCCTACGAAGTCAAAACAATAGACACCGTAATACCCGGTTTATGCCGAGCCGCCGCAGCTGGCCTCAAGGCATGACCGTATTCGATCCCATAAATGCTGACGCTTGGCAGGACGAAGTGTTGGCGACCAAAACACAAATTGCATTGAAGCAAGCTGCTCTAGAGGTCGTGAGATGAGTAAAAAGCGTTACCCCAGACTGTTTGGCATTCTGCCCTTTTTAGGCATGCTTTTACTCAGTGGGTGCAACTGGACCCTGCTCGACCCGAAGGGCCAGGTCGGCATTGAGCAAAAGAACCTTATCCTCATCGCTACCGGCTTGATGTTGCTGGTGGTGATTCCTGTCATTTTCATGACCATCGCGTTCGCCTGGAAGTATCGTGCGTCCAACAAGGCAGCCACCTACACTCCCGACTGGTCGCACTCGACCAAGATCGAAGTGGCGGTCTGGACCATTCCGGTGCTGATCATCATTGCCCTGGGCTATGTGACCTACAAGACCACCCACGAGCTGGACCCGTATCGTCCGCTGGTTTCCGACGTGAAACCGGTGCAGATCGACGTGGTCGCGCTGGACTGGAAATGGCTGTTCATCTACCCGGAACAAGGCATTGCCACGGTCAACAAGATCGTCTTCCCGGCCAACACGCCGGTTAACTTCCGCGTGACCTCCGACTCGGTGATGAACTCGTTCTTCATTCCGGGCCTGGGCGGCCAGATCTACGCGATGGCGGGCATGACCACCAAGCTGCACCTGATCGCCAACGAGAACGGCGAGTTCGACGGTATCTCGGCGAACTACAGCGGTGCTGGCTTCACCGGTATGAAGTTCAAGGCAACCGCCACCTCCCAGGCCGATTTCGAGGCATGGGTGAACGAAGTCAAGCAATCGCCTAAACAGCTGGATGCGGCTGAATACGCGGCATTGGCCAAAACGAGCGAAAACAATCCAGTCGCGCTGTACAGCGTGGCCTCGCCTGAGCAGTTCCAGACCATCGTCGACAAGTACGAAGGCATGAACCGCGGTCGGCCGGTCCACGAAAAAGAGCAGAGCAAAGAAGCGGCCGGTACCGAAGGGATGGACGTGAGTATGCATTCAGCTGCTGGGGCAGAGGAGTAAGAGATGTTCGGTAAACTAAGTCTGGATGCGATTCCGTATCACGAGCCGATAGTCATGGTGACACTCGCCATGATCGCGCTCGGCGGTATTGCGTTGATCGGTGCAATCACCTATTTCAAAAAATGGTCCTACTTGTGGACCGAGTGGCTGACTTCGGTCGACCACAAGAAAATCGGGGTGATGTACATCATCGTCGCGATGGTCATGCTGCTGCGCGGCTTCGCCGACGCCATCATGATGCGCACGCAGCTGGCCATGGCCACCGGCGGCTCCGAGGGCTACCTGCCTCCCGAACACTATGACCAGATCTTCACCGCCCACGGTGTGATCATGATCATCTTCATGGCCATGCCATTCTTCACCGGCCTGATGAACCTGGCCCTGCCTCTGCAGATCGGTGCGCGTGACGTTGCCTACCCGTTCCTGAACTCCCTGAGCTTCTACCTGCTGCTGGCAGGCGTGCTGCTGGTCAACATCTCCCTGGGTGTTGGTGAGTTCGCCAAGACCGGTTGGGTTGCCTATCCGCCGCTTGCGGGTATCCAGTACAGTCCGGGCGTGGGTGTGGATTACTACATCTGGGCGCTACAGCTATCCGGCCTCGGGACAACACTGACGGGCGTCAACTTCCTGGTCACCGTGCTGAAAATGCGCGCGCCTGGCATGAAGCTGATGGACATGCCGATCTTCACTTGGACCTGCACCTGGGCCAACGTCCTGATCGTCGCTTCGTTCCCGATTCTGACCGCTGCTCTGGCACTGCTGACGCTTGACCGTTACATGGATTTCCACATTTTCACCAATGAACTTGGTGGCAATCCGATGATGTACGTCAACCTGTTCTGGGCCTGGGGTCACCCTGAGGTTTACATCCTGATCCTGCCGGCCTTCGGCGTGTTCTCGGAAGTCACCTCGACCTTCGCTGGCAAACGCCTGTTCGGCCACAAGTCGATGATCTACGCTTCCGGCGCGATCGCGGTACTGGGCTTTGCGGTATGGCTGCACCACTTCTTCACCATGGGTTCGGGCGCCAGCGTCAACACCTTCTTCGGTCTGGCGACCATGCTGATCTCGATTCCGACCGGGGTGAAGCTGTTCAACTGGCTGTTCACCATCTACCAGGGCCGTCTGCGCTTCACTGCGCCAGTGCTGTGGACCCTGGGCTTCATGGTTACCTTCTCGATCGGTGGTATGACCGGCGTACTGCTGGCTGTTCCAGGTGCTGACTTCGTTCTGCACAACAGCCTGTTCGTTATCGCTCACTTCCACAACGTGATCATCGGTGGTGCGGTATTCGGCTACATTGCCGGCTTCGCCTTCTGGTTCCCGAAAGCCTTCGGTTTCACCCTGAACGAGAAGTGGGGCAAAGCTGCCTTCTGGTTCTGGATCTCCGGTTTCTACGTGGCTTTCATGCCGCTGTACGCCCTGGGCTTCATGGGTATGACCCGTCGTCTGAACCACTCCGACAACCCACTGTGGGAACCCTACCTGTACGTGGCCGTGTTCGGCGCCGTGCTGATCCTGTTCGGTATCGCTTGCCAGCTGATCCAGCTGTACGTGTCGATTCGCGATCGCAAGGACAACATGGACGTGACCGGCGACCCATGGGGCGGCCGTACCCTGGAATGGTCGACTTCGTCGCCACCACCGTTCTACAACTTCGCCACCATGCCTGAGAACGTCGATCTGGACGCCTGGCACGAAACCAAGCAAGCCGGTAAGGCTTACAAGGTTCCAGCCAAGTACGAAGCGATCCACATGCCGAACAACACCTCTACCGGTGTGTTCATGGGTGCGTTGCTCACCGTATTCGGTTTCGCCTTCATCTGGCACATCTGGTGGCTGGTTGCAGCCAGCCTGGTTGGCACCATCGCTGTCTTCGTTGCTCACGCCGCGCGTGACGACCAGGGCTACATGGTTCCTGCCGAAGAAGTGGCGCGTATCGAAGGTGAGCGCATGAAGGCCCTGGGCCTGGCTACCGGTTCGCCGGCTGGCGCACGTGTCAAATCGTTTGAGCAGGTTTAATCAATGTCCAGTCATGTAATCAATGCAGACACTCATGCTCATGGTCACGACCATGGGCATGACGATCACCACCACGACTCGGGCCAGATGACCGTCTTCGGTTTCTGGCTGTACCTGATGACCGACTGCATCCTGTTTGCGTCGCTCTTCGCCACCTATGCGGTGCTGTCCGGCAGTTTTGCCGGCGGCCCGTCGGGTCACGACATTTTCCAGCTGGACTTTGTCGCGGTTGAAACCGCACTGCTGTTGTTCTCGAGTATCACCTTCGGCTTCGCCATGTTGCAGATGTTCAAAGGCAACAAGGGCGGCGTGCTGGGCTGGTTGGCCATCACCTTCCTGTTCGGTGCCGGCTTCATCGCGATGGAAATCTATGAGTTCCATCACCTGATCGCCGAGGGCTTCGGCCCGCAGCGCAGTGGCTTCCTGTCGGCGTTCTTCGCGCTGGTCGGTACTCACGGTCTGCACGTAACCGCAGGTCTGATCTGGATGGCGGTGATGATGTACCAGATCAACAAGCACGGTATCACTGGCACCGCCAAGACCCGCATGAGCTGCCTGAGCCTGTTCTGGCACTTCCTGGACGTGGTCTGGATCTGCGTGTTCACCGTTGTGTATCTGCTGGGGGTTCTGTAAATGGCTAACGCACATAACAGCCACGCCGAGGGCAACCACGGTAGCGTCAAGTCCTATGTGATCGGTTTCATCCTGTCGGTGATCCTGACCGCGATTCCGTTCGGCCTGGTGATGTTCCCGAGCATGCCGAAGGACATCACCATCATGATCGTGGTGGCCCTGGCGGTCATCCAGGTCGTGGTGCACCTGGTGTACTTCCTGCACATGGACCGTTCCGCCGAGCAGCGTTCCAATGTGTCGACCTTCCTGTTCACAGCGATGGTCATTGCACTGTTGGTCGGCCTGTCGCTGTGGATCATGTTCAGCATCCACACCAGCATGATGGCGAAGTGAGGTAAGACGACATGTCCGTTAAGCACTTTATCCAAATCACCAAACCGGGGATCATTTTCGGTAACGTGCTTTCTGTGGCAGGCGGTTTTTTCCTTGCCGCGCAAGGGCATGTCGACTTCATGCTGTTCCTGGCCACGGTGATTGGCACTTCGCTGGTGGTGGCGTCCGGTTGCGTGTTCAACAACTGCATCGACCGTGACATCGACATCAAGATGGAGCGCACCAAGAACCGGGCCATGGTTCAGGGCCAGATCTCGCTGAAAGTCGCGTTGGCCTACGCCACCCTGCTCGGGGTGGCCGGCCTTGGCCTGCTGTATGTGCAGGCCAATGCCCTGGCGGCGCTGTTCGGCCTGATCGGTTTCATCATCTATGTAGGTTTCTACAGCCTGTACCTGAAGCGCAAATCGGTGCACGGCACCCTGGTTGGCAGCCTGTCCGGTGCCATGCCTCCGGTGATCGGCTACTGCGCCGTGAGCAACAGCTTCGACCTGGCTGCGCTGACCCTGCTGGTGATGTTCAGCCTCTGGCAGATGCCGCATTCCTATGCCATCGCAATCTTCCGCTTCAACGACTACCTGGCGGCCTCGATTCCGGTACTACCGGTCAAACGTGGCATCCTGGTGGCGAAGAAGCACATCCTCTGGTACATCGTGGCGTTCCTGGTGGCGACCTTGATGCTGACCCTGGGCGGTTATGCCGGTATGAGCTACATGGCGGTTGCCGCTGCCATGGGCATGTACTGGCTGTACATGGCCTGGACCGGCTACAAGGCTGTCGATGATCGCCTGTGGGCCCGCAAGCTGTTCGTGTTCTCGATCTTCACCATCACTGCCCTGAGCGTGATGATGTCGCTGGATACCAAGGTGCCGACCGAGCTGTTGCTGACCTACGCACATTGAGTGTGACGGGTTGAACAAAAACGCCCCGGGCCGCAAGCCCCGGGGCGTTTTTGTTTGTGCCCCTGGCAGCGGCGCGGGGCAGGCTTGCCCTCTGCTGCTGCACAGGCTCCGTGAATAGAGTGCGCCAATACTCATCCACGGAGGAAAATCACATGAGTGTACTGACCGTTTATTTCTGCGGAACCGGTTCGCATCGTTTCGATGTTGCCAACCCGAATTTCTGGAATGGCGAGCTGGTCTCGACCCTGGCCGCCAATGATCTGGGCAAGGAATACGCCCATTGGATTGCCGTTGACGGGCCCGGCAGTGGCAACCTGCAAGCCGATGAGCTGTTCGTTGAGCCTGGTGGCTATTACAACTGGAACCAGACCTTGTTCGGCAAAGGCTGGGAAGAGAACGTCCAGCATGCCCTGCAGATCATCAAGGGCCGCAGCAACTGGCAGCGCAAGGAATTGAGCGAAGATGAGTACCAGCGTTTGAAAGCTGCCGGTGTACCTATTCCCAGCTCGACTGCAACGGCCTCCTGGTTCTGGCGCACCTACAGCTACGGAGATCGCAAGATCACTCCTCAGATGCTCCAGGAGCAGATCATCAAACAGTTTCGCAAGGATGGCATCATTCCCACGCAGATCAATCTGGTGGGGTGGAGCCGTGGCGGTGTCAGCTGTCACATGCTGGCCAATGCCTTGCTTGCTGATAGCGAGTTGAAAAAGCTTCCGGTCAATATTTTTGCCATCGACCCAGTGCCAGGAATCGGCAATTTTGATAGCCATCGCGTGCAGTTGGGCGAAAACGTGAAGCAATATGTGGGCTTCTTCTCCCGTGATGAGCGCTCCAAGGGCTTTTCCTGCGTGATTCCGAAAACGCATGCCCGCACACGTTGCCATGTTTATCCGATGCCGGGCCGCCATGCGACGCTGGTGGGTAATGCTTCGGTGGATGGTGCGGCAGGTGGCAAAGTGCTCGCTGAACCAGGTTTGATTGTCCGGCACCTTGCCGAAGTCTGCCTGACCCGCTGGGGGGTAAAATTGGACAAGATGCTCAAACTCAGTGAGCAAGACTTGAAGAGTTGCCATGAGGTGCTGAATCGGGACGATGGCAAGTACCAGGCAATGCGCAAACATTCCTACACGCTGCTGACCGAGTCCAGGAAGGATGAGCGCCTGGTCAGTCTTGGCGACAAGGGGGCAGCGTTCTCTAGTGTCAAAGGCGCGACCTTTCAACCCGACAGTGCCCTGGCGACCCCGGTTGCATGGGGGGCATCGGCGTATAAAGAGATACGCTGACCCATAACGGAGCACGCCAAGGTGTTGGGCCTGCGCTGTCAGTGGTGTAGGCCCACGTTTGTTTTCCTTCGCCGACTGGACAGCCATACCCCCCAGGCTCTATTGTTGGCACTGGCCACCACAGTGGCCAACGTCGCTCGGACGGTTCCGGGCGCTTACGTCTTCGAGGAAGCCATGGCTGACCAAGGTTCGCCGCGCCGCTTTGCGCGCATTGATCGTCTCCCCCCTTACGTCTTCAACATCACCGCCGAGCTAAAGATGGCCGCACGCCGTCGTGGCGAGGACATCATCGACCTGAGCATGGGCAACCCTGACGGGGCCACGCCGCCGCACATCGTCGAAAAACTGGTGCAGGTCGCCCAGCGTGAAGACACCCACGGCTACTCGACATCCCGCGGCATTCCACGCCTGCGCCGGGCCATCTCGCGCTGGTACAAAGAGCGCTACGAGGTCGAGATCGACCCGGAAAGCGAAGCCATTGTCACTATCGGCTCCAAGGAGGGCCTGGCTCACCTGATGCTCGCCACCCTGGACCATGGCGACACGGTGCTGGTGCCCAATCCCAGCTACCCGATCCATATCTACGGCGCAGTGATTGCCGGTGCCCAGGTGCGTTCGGTGCCGTTGGTGCCGGGCGTGGACTTCTTCAACGAGCTGGAACGGGCGATTCGCGAGTCGATCCCCAAGCCGAAGATGATGATTCTCGGCTTTCCCTCCAACCCGACCGCGCAGTGCGTCGAGCTGGACTTCTTCGAACGGGTGGTAGCGCTGGCCAAGCAGTACGATGTGCTGGTGATTCACGACCTGGCCTACGCCGATATCGTTTATGACGGTTGGAAAGCGCCGTCGATCATGCAAGTGCCAGGTGCCAAGGACATCGCGGTGGAGTTTTTCACCCTGTCCAAGAGCTACAACATGGCCGGCTGGCGTATCGGTTTCATGGTCGGAAACCCGGAGCTGGTCAGCGCCCTGGCGCGGATCAAGAGCTATCACGACTACGGCACCTTCACCCCACTGCAGGTGGCGGCGATTGCCGCCCTGGAAGGTGATCAGCAATGCGTGCGGGATATTGCCGAGCAGTATCGCCAGCGTCGCAACGTGCTGGTCAAGGGCCTGCACGAACTGGGCTGGATGGTCGAAAACCCCAAGGCATCGATGTACGTCTGGGCGAAAATTCCCGAAGAGTACGCCCACTTGGGTTCACTGGAGTTCGCCAAGAAGCTGCTGGCCGAGGCCAAGGTGTGCGTGTCGCCGGGCATCGGCTTTGGTGACTACGGCGACGATCATGTGCGCTTTGCCTTGATTGAGAACCAGGACCGTATTCGCCAGGCCGTGCGGGGCATCCGGCAGATGTTCCGCGCCGATGGTGTGGGTAAGGTTCAGAAGTAAAAATCGCGGGGCAAGCCCGCTCCTGCATTCTGTGGGAGTGGGCCTGGCTGCAGTAAAGGCGCTTGTTGAAAGGCTTTAACAAACTGCGTTTCACTTGCGGTGGCGATTGGGTGGAATCTTAGAAGCTCGTTTCGATCCGGCGGAGTAACGAGATCCGCTGACAACCTCCAGCTGTCCGCCGTCACGCACAAAATCACTCACCTCTTTGACCCGGCGACTGCGTAGCCAGGTAATCCAACGAGCAAGCTCGGCGTGCCCCTGCTGCTCAATAATCTGCATAAAGCGCACCTGCCAGCGCTTACAGGCAGCCCCGCAGAGTCCGGTGCGTCGCTGCAAGTCAACGATGCTCTCGCCATTGATCAGCCCCTGGGCAAAGCCCAGCCAGTGTTCTGGATAGCCCAATCGGCACAGCAACGTGCCTTTAATTAAGCTCACCTTGGTCCAACAGCCAGGACAGCGGAAATTAGGGCGTCGTTGATCAATTCGCTGCATATCAGGCGAACCACACTTCGGACAGACAGCCTGCCGAGTGGTCAGCAAGTGCTCTAACCGACCCAGGAACGCCTGGGCTTGAGCGGCAATATGCGCGGGTGGTTCCAGGCTGGTGCGATCTTGTCGCGCAGACCACCAGTGGTACAGCGCTGGAAACTCTTTGGCCATCACCGCACGGCAGGGCTTGATCCAGCGCCACGTGGTAGAGGGGGAAATACCCATGGCTTTGGCAATAGCGGGCGTCGGCCAACCCGCTAGCAAGTAATGACCATAGGTCGACCACAGGTGCATATGCCCATAGTTCGAAAAGGGGTGCTTCGTCAGGCAGTTAAAGCCTTTATTGCACGCGACGCAGCGGTAGAAGGGCAGGCGCAGGTTTGGCTGGGTATCCAGCCTGAAGCGTGGATGGTCGCACTCCGGACACTTGACCGGTGATCTATTGGGTAGCTCATGCAGATAGTGGATGAAGGCATCCGCCTGGCTGTGAAGCTCGACGGGCAGGCACCGGTGATAGTCGGGTGGAGTCTGGGCATCGGACATCGAGCTTGAGTTTTCCATATCACTGCTTTTCACTCTGTTCCTTCCCCTTTTTCACATTCCAGATCGACAAGGCGGGTGGTGGGGCCATTGGCTTTCAATCGCTCAGAAACAAGGCTGGGCCAGCGGTTGCGGGAACGGCGTTTGGCAATGCTGTGGGTGAATTCCTGGATTCGCTCCTGGGGGTAGAGCATTGGCTCGATTATCAGCATTGCAACATCACTACCGCCTAAGTAATTCTTACCACCTGCCTCCTTGTTCGCCTGTTTTATCCGCGCCAGGGTATGTTTGTAGCTGTCGCTCATTTTGAATACACACCGCCCTTTTTGATCGCGTCAATCTGGCCACTGAGCGGCGCCACACCCGGCACAAAAGTACGCATGATGCGCTGACGCACAGCGGGGTCTTGTTTGGCGGCCTGATATTGCGGCTCACCCCAACGCACCGGCGACCACACCAAACCGGCAGGCACCCCGGCCCTGAGCCGCAGGTGGGGTTGGGTCCGGGTATCAATCACCCGCCCTGCACGTGAGGTTTGGGTGAGTTGCGCCGATTCGACCTGATACTCCACCAGCTTGGGGGGCGTGCTTTCCCAAACGTAAAGCCAACCATCACACAGCAAGCGCGAGGTGTAATTCAGCGCTCGCCCGCTCACGTCAGGATGGCGCGGGCCAAGCGCTGGAAACTGACCGGTCAGTGGCGGCCGACCATAGGCACGGGTATCGACAGCTGCCGTGGGCCCACGGCATAGCTTGGGCAAGCTCAAATTTCAGCGCACGCTACCAAGGCAGCAAAGGAATTGATGTAAGACGCATCCTAAAACTCGTGGGAATTTTCGTTATTTCAGATTTTCGAGCGAGCAACGCTCATCCTGCGCGAAACCAACCGCCCGTCAGACGCAATATATTTCTGCATCTCCCCCCTTCTCAAAGCGCTGGCGAAGCATAGAATGGCGGCGGGTTTTCTCCCAATAACGATAAACTTGCCCCCCGTTTCCTCATCATGTCCGAACATAATCCTTGTTTGAACTGCGGCGCCTGCTGCGGGTTTTTCCGTGTGTCTTTTTTCTGGGGTGAGTGCACATCGGCGGGAGGCTTGGTGCCCGACGATCTGGTGGTGCAGATCAACCCTACCCGGGTGGCGATGATCGGCACCGACAGCAAACCCTGCCGTTGTATCAGTCTTGAGGGCGAGATCGGTAAAGGTGTCAGTTGCAGCATTTATGAACAGCGTTCCAGCCCTTGCCGCGAGTTCGAGGCGGCCTGGGTCGATGGTCAGCCCAACCCGAGTTGCGACGCCGCTCGGGCAGCCTATGGCTTGCCACCGCTGGAAGCCAACGAGCCGATCTGGCCAGATGAGGGGGCAGAAGTCGCCTGAAAGTTGAACACGTCAGGCCGCTGTCCTCACGGGCAGCACCTGGCACGCTTGGGGTAGACTGTGCGGCTCTTCGGACAGGACAGGCGTTCTACCCGTGTCGCACCCTCACGCATATCTCTGTGATCATTGATGATCGCTAGCCGCTACGTCTCAATCACACTGGTGCTGTTTTTGGCGAGCCTGTGTTTCAACGCCATGTACATGACGGGCGACGGGCGCCTGCACGCGTTGCAAGCGTTGTTGTATGGTCCTTGGGGCCTGGTGTTCGGCATGTTTGGCTGGTTTGCAAACCCTTTGCTGGGATTGGCGATTCTTTTGCACCGTCGTTGGCGCTGGGTATCGTTGGTGCTGGGGTTCGGCGCGCTGTACCTGGCGTTGACCAGCTTGGGGATCGAGCGGATGCCCGACAACCGCAGCTACAACTTCGTCAACCTGACCCACTTTGCTCCAGGGTTCTATATCTGGCTGCTGTCGATCTTCGGCTTTTGCCTGGGACAAGCCTGGTGGTGTCGTCAGGCACGTCAGGGCGTGCCAGTGCCTGGCTGGCACTGGCTGGATGGCAGCCTGGTCGTGGTACTGGGCTTGGTGATCAGTTTCGCCATTCAGGCCCCCAGCCTCAGGTTCAAGATTGATCGGGCTCTGGAGCCGCCGCATCCTGTTCAACCGCTTGACCGCAACACTATCTAGTCGACGTCGAAGTCCCCATTGCACCACCAGCATGCCCAGCACGATCAGGCCGCTCCTACAGGTTCTACCTGCGGGGTCCTATTGTCGGAGATGCTTGCGCCCTGCATTCTGAGCGCCCCTTACAAGGAGTTTCCACAATGAAGCATCCTCTGCTGCTGGTCACGCTGATAACCGCCATTGCACCCTTCGCCGTCGCCCAAAACGATTCGCCCGCCTATAGCCAATGCATGCAAACCGCTCAAACCACTCTGGACATGAACAACTGCAACGGTGCCGAGATCAAGCGTCAGGACGCTCGCCTCAACAGCGCTTACAAGAAGGCCAAGGCTGCGCTTGAACCGGCTCAGCAGGCCAAATTGCTTGACGCCCAACGTTTGTGGATCAAATACCGCGACGCCAATTGCAAGCTGTACTACAGCCTCACCGGCGGCACCATCGATCAGCTCAATGGCGCAGGTTGTGTGCTGGACATGACCAAGGCGCGTGCAGATGAATTGCTCAAGCTGATCGAGCCTTCATAAGCCAGGTTATCGATGCCGTGCAGCGCGGGCCCGCAAGTATTCACGCACTTCGACCTGATTGCCGGAAAACTCGATGCGCTCAGCCTTGCTGTCGCGATGGAAGGCGTACATCGGGTCGTAGTATTCGCTGAGCAGGCCGCTGATCCAGGCGCGGTGCAGATCGACCGCACCGCTGCGCTGCTGTTCTTCCAGCGCTTGTTGCAGCAGCGCTGAAAGACGCTGGTAACGTTCACCGCCCAGGCGCTTGAGGATGTTGCCCATGCTTTGCTGCAGGCGTTCTGCGAACAGCTTGAAGCCTTGTTCGCCACCGTGCAGGGCAACGAACTCGGCACACAGGTTGATCACGTAGTCGCCCAAGATGCGTTCGACACGGTTGTCGAAACTGTCTTCCAGCCACACCAGCGGGTAGTGCTGCATGCCCTGGTACAGTTCCAGTGGCAGCGAGCAACTGCCGACGATACGGCCTTCGTCTTCCAGTACGAACTGATCGATACCCTGAGCACGCTTTTTCAGCACATCGATGGCCAAGCGGTTTTCGAAGTCGATTTGTGCCGGCTGCCCCGTGGCGCGTTTGCCGAAACTGGAGCCACGATGGTTGGCGTGGCCTTCCAGGTCTACCGCGTTATCCAGCACCTGCAGCACTTCGGTTTTTCCGGTGCCGGTAAGGCCGCCGATCAGTACGAAGTCGCATTCGGTCACCGCTTGCTGGGTGGTTTCAAGCAGGAAATTACGCATGGCTTTGTAGCCACCGATTACCTTGGGGTAGTGAATGCCGGCTTCATCCTTGAGCCACTGCTGGACGATCTGCGAGCGCAGGCCGCCGCGAAAACAGTAGAGATAACCCTCAGGGTTGGCCCGGGCGAAGGCCGCCCAGGCGGCAATGCGCTGATCTTTGGTCTGGCCGCTGACCAGTTGATGGCCGAGGGCAATGGCAGCCTGCTGGCCCTGCTGTTTGTAGCAGGTTCCCACCTTCTGCCGCTCAAGGTCGGTCATCAGCGGCAGGTTGATCACATGGGGAAAGGCGCCCTTGGTAAACTCGATCGGGGCGCGCATGTCCATCATTGCAACATCGTTCAGGAACAGCTGGCGGTAGTCGGTGGTGTCGTCACGCATTACAGCACCTCAACCGCATGGCGCTGTCGCTCGACCAGCTCGCCAATCGGCGCCAGGGTCAGGCCCAGCTCGACGGCGACCGCCAGAAACTCTGCTTCGCCTTCAGGTGTCACTGCCACCAGCAGACCACCACTGGTTTGCGGGTCGCACAACAGGTGCTTCTGTTCATCGCTCAGCGGGGCGATTTTCTCGCCGTAGCTGTCGAAGTTGCGCAGCGTACCGCCCGGTACACAGCCTTCGGCCAGGTAGTGCTCGACGCTCGGCAGGCGCGGTACGGCGCTGTAGTTCAGGCACGCACTCAAGCCGCTACCGTCAGCCAGTTCCACCAGGTGGCCGAGCAAGCCAAAGCCGGTAACATCGGTCATCGCTTTGACGCCTGCCAGCTTGCCGAAGCGGCTGCCGGGGGTGTTGAGGGTGCACATCCAGTCGCGGGCCAGGCCCTTGTCCTGCTCGCGCAATTTGGATTTTTTCTCGGCAGTGGTGAGGATGCCGATGCCCAGGGGCTTGGTCAGGTACAGGCGGCAGCCTTGAGTAGCGGTATCGTTGCGCTTCATGTGGCGCTTTTGCACCACGCCGGTCACCGCCAGGCCAAAGATCGGCTCGGGGGCATCGATGGAGTGACCGCCAGCCAGTGGAATACCGGCCTCGGCGCACACCGCGCGACCGCCGCGAATCACTTCGCGGGCCACTTCCGGGGCCAGGAGATTGATCGGCCAGCCGAGAATGGCGATGGCCATCAACGGGTCCCCCCCCATTGCGTAGATATCGCTGATGGCGTTGGTGGCGGCGATGCGGCCGAAGTCGTACGGGTCATCGACAATCGGCATGAAGAAGTCAGTGGTCGAGACCACACCGCGCTCGTCATCAAGGGCGTAGACTGCCGCGTCATCGCGCGAGGCATTACCGACCCACAGGTTAGGGTCCAGGGCCTGGGTGCCGCTTTCGGCGAGAATCACCTCAAGCATCTTCGGAGAGATCTTGCAGCCGCAACCGGCGCCGTGGCTGTACTGGGTCAGACGAATCGGCTCGCTCATACGCACCTCGAAAAATCGTGAGGCCCGATTGTAGCAAAGCTGGTCTTTGCGCCGATGCCTCTTATAATTCCGGGGCCAGCCTGATGCTGGCTCTTTCCCCGCTATTGAACCGGAGAATCCCTCATGCTCAAACGTCCCCTGGCGCTGTTCGCCGGCCTCGTGCTGTCTTGCTCGTCCCTTTTGGCCCAGGCGGCCGATACCCTGAAGGTCAGTGCCATCCCTGACGAGGCACCGACTGAACTGCTGCGCAAGTTCAAGCCACTGGGCCAATACCTGGAGCAGAGGCTGGGCATGAAGGTTGAGTTCGTGCCGGTCGCGGACTACCCGGCAGTGGTCGAGGCGCTGGCCACCGACCGTCTGGACATGGCCTGGCTGGGCGGTTTTACCTTCGTTCAGGTACACCTGAAGAGCCCGACCGCGACGCCTTTGGTACAGCGTGAGCAGGACGCCAAGTTCACCAGCAAGTTCATCACCGCCAATCCCGAGGTCAAGAGCCTGGCCGACCTCAAGGGCAAGACCTTTGCCTTCGGTTCGATCTCGTCCACTTCCGGTAGCCTGATGCCGCGCTACTTCATGCTCAAGGATGACAAGATCAAACCCGAGAGCTACTTCAGCCGGGTTGCCTATTCCGGCGCCCACGACGCCACCGCCGCCTGGGTGCAGGCCGGTAAGGTCGATGCGGGTGTGCTCAACGCCAGTGTCTGGGACAAACTGGTGGCCTCGGGCAAGGTCGACACCAGCAAGGTCAAGGTATTCGCCACCACCCCGAGCTACTACGACTACAACTGGACCGTGCGCGGTAGCCTCGATCCTGCGTTGAAAGAGAAGATCAAACAGGCCTTCCTGGCCCTCGATCCGGCCAAGCCAGCGGACAAGGCGATCCTCGACCTGCAAGCCGCCAGCCGCTTCATCGAAACCAGCCCGGACAACTACAAGGGCATTGAGGAGGCTGCGCGCGCTGCTGAGTTGCTCAAGTGACAATCAAGCTCAACGGTACGAGTCTGCGTCATGGTCAGGTTCAGGCATTGCACGCGATCAACCTGCGCGTAGAAGTTGGCGAGCGGGTGGCGATCATTGGCCCTTCGGGCGCCGGCAAGTCCAGCTTGCTGCAACTGATCGCCAGCGCCATGGCGCCAACCACCGGCAGCGTTGAGTTGTTCGGTGAAGCGCCGTGGCGGCTGTCGGCGCGTGCGCGCCAGCGTCTGCGTGCGCGGATCGCTCTGATCCATCAGGCGCCGCCGCTGCCACCGCGGCAGCGGGTGGTGACTGCAGTACTGGCCGGGCGTCTGGGGCAGTGGAGCACCCTGCGCGGGCTGCTCAATCTGTTGCACCCCTCGGATGTCCCGGGCGTGCGTGCAGTGCTGGCCAGGCTGGGCATGGCCGACAAGCTCTTCGCCCAGTGCGGGCAGCTGTCTGGCGGACAATTGCAGCGGGTCGGCATCGCCAGGGCGCTGTACCAGCAGTCGGAAATTCTGCTCGCCGACGAGCCGGTCTCGGCCATGGACCCGGTGCTGGCCGAGCACAGCCTGAAAACCCTCAATCAGCATGCCAGCGAGCGAGGTATTACTCTGGTCGCCAGCTTGCATGCGGTGGATCTGGCGCTGACGCATTTTCCGCGGGTGGTCGGTATCCGCGAAGGGCAGGTGGCATTCGATCGCCCGGCTACTGAGGTTTCCAGCGAGATGCTCGATGCGCTCTATGCCAACGAGCACCTGGGCTCGCCACCGCTGCCTGTGCCGACGCTGAACCTGCAGATCCCGCGATGCTGACGGCTGACAAACGCGACCCGGCAGCGCTGCCCAGGCTGCTGCTGACGCTGCTGGCCATTGCCTTGCTGTGGCCCGGCATCCATGTGAGCGAGCTCAATCCCGGTGTGCTGCTGGAGGCTGAAAATCGTCGCCAGATGGGCAATTTCGTCAGCGGTTTCTGGCCGCCTGCGCATGATCGCGAGTTTCTCGCCCTGTTATGGGAAGCGATTTTACAAACCCTGGCGATGGCTACGGCAGGCATGACCCTGGCCTTGTTGTTAGCGATACCGGCCAGCCTGCTTGCCAGCCGGGCGCTGTCCCTGGGCGCCGCCTCGCGCGCGGGTCGCCTGGGGTTCTGGTCGCGCACGGTGCGTTTGCCGGTACGCGGGTTGCTGATCTTCCTGCGTAGCGTGCCGGAAATCGTCTGGGCACTGCTTTTTGTCCGCGCGGTAGGCCTGGGGCCGACCGCCGGTGTGCTAGCCATCGCCATCACCTACAGCGGCATGCTCGGCAAGGTTTACGCAGAGATCTTCGAATCGATCAACCAGCGTCCCGCCCACGCGCTGTTGCAGGCCGGCAGTAGTCGCCTGGGCGCCTTCTTCTACGGCATCCTGCCGGATGCGGCAGCGGAGCTGGTGTCTTATACGGTCTATCGCTGGGAGTGCGCGATCCGTGCATCGGTGGTGATGGGCTTTGTCGGCGCGGGCGGGCTGGGACAGCAGATTGATTTGTCGCTGCGCATGTTCGCGGGCGCCGAGGTGGCGAGCATGTTGCTGGCCTTCCTGGTGCTGGTATGGCTTGCAGATCAACTGAGCCGGTTGTTACGCGGGAGGTTGGCATGAGGCAACTGATCAATGCCACGCTGATTCTCGCCTTGATGGCGGCGGTGCTGGGTTCGTTTGCCTACTTGAGTCTCGACTTGCAGGCGCTGTTCGGTAATGGTGGGTTAGGGCAGATGGGCGCTTATGCGGCGCGCTTCCTCAGCCCTGACCTGAGCGCTGAACATATGCGCGCGGTGGGCAAGGGCGCCTTGGAAACCCTGGCCATGTCCGGCCTGGGCACTTTACTCGCGGTCATGCTTGGCCTGTTGATAGCCTTGCCGGCGGCCGGGCGTTTCGGTTGGCCGCTGCAGGGGGCTGCGCGTTTACTGCTCAATGCCCTGCGGGCAATACCGGAGTTGGTCTGGGCGGCGCTGACCGTGCTGGCGGCGGGGCTGGGGCCGAATGCCGGAACCCTGGCGTTGGCCTTGCACACGACCGGTGTGCTTGGTCGGCTGTTTGCCGAAGCATTGGAAAATACCCCGCCAGAACCGGCTGCGGCCATCCGCCTGCAGGGCGGTAGTCAGGTGGCAGCGTTTTGCTTCGGTACTTTGCCCAATCTCTGGCCGCAGTTGTTGGCGTACAGCCTGTACCGCTGGGAAAACAACATCCGCATGGCCAGCGTGCTTGGCTTTGTCGGCGCCGGTGGTCTGGGGCAGATGCTCTACACCACCTTGAGCCTGTTCCAGGAAGCGCAGGCCAGCACGGTGATTATTTCCATGCTGGTGCTGGTGTTGTTGGTGGATGCCTTGAGTGATTTGCTCAGGCAGCGTTTCGTGCGGGCCTAGCGGATGCCCAGGTAACGGTCCAGCGACCAGCGTCCGCCACCGCGACCGACCACCACCAGTAACAAGCCCGCCCAGCTCAAATGGGTAGGCCAGGCATCGGGGTAAACGAACACCTGGATGACCAGGGTCATGCCCAGTAGCGCCAAGCCGGCAAAACGGGTGAACAGGCCGAGCGCCAGCAACAACGGAAACAGGTGCTCGGCATAGGTGGCCAGGTGAGCTGCCAGCCAGGGCGACAGCACAGGTAGCATGTACTCGGTACGAAACAGCTCATAAGTACTGGGGGTGATGCTCAACAGTCCTTCGACCTTGGTTCGCCCGGAGAGAAAGAAGATCGAGGCAATGCCCAGGCGTGCAACCAGCGATAACAGCGAATCACTGATCAAGCCTTGCAACTGCTCGGCGCAGCGCGACCAGCGTGTGCTGACAGGGGCGGGGTGTTGGTGAGGGGTATTACTGAGTGAGTGCATGGCATGCTCCAATCAAGGCCGCGCAGGCCCTTGGCTGTTCAAGCAAATACTCCGGCCGCGAGCAAGCGGCTGAGCAGAGTAGTGAAGTCAATCGACGAATCGAAGGTCAGTACGGCGTTGGTGGCCTCCTCCAGTGATTGGCCCGCAGCACAGGCGTCAAGAAAGACACATTCGGCTTCGCTTAACAGTTGCCACCGCACCTGACCGCACTGACGGCGTAACAGCAAGCCTTCACCCTTCCAGACCAGCGGTTCGGGCAATGCCGATCCCTGGCGGTTGCAGTGCCAGATGCTGTAGATCGGCTGCCCGCTGAACCACTGCCAGCGCACGTCGAGGCGCGGTCGCAAGTGTTGCTGGCCGAGGTGTGCAGGGCTGATGCCAGTCATCGCTACCAGGTCCAGAGCACGGTCTTCAGGAGCGATGTGGACCTCTATCCACAAACGATCAGCGCGTGCCACATCCGCCAGATAAGGCAGGCTTTGCGCGGGCTCGAATTGTTCGAGGAACCTTGCAAACTGGTCACCGTAAAGGATCAAACGAGCGTCGTGGGGTGGCGATTGCATTACATGAATGGCTGCTGCGGCACGAAACCAATCGGTGCCGACCAGGCGTTCGACGGTCGGGAAGTTGGCCTGTAAGGCATCGACACAACCTTTGAATACCGTGTTGCGATACACCGTGAAACCGGCCTGTTGGCTCAGCGGCAACCGTTCGGCCGAGCCCGGCTGGCCATACAATGCCGCGGTGAAGGCCGACTGGAATGCGCCTAGTGATGAGCTGCTCATGGCCGGGTACCGAGGCAATCGAGCAGACGCTGGGCAGTGTAGCGCTCACCCAGCAACGCTTCGAACGGTGGAATTTGATCATCGCGCTCAATCAACGTCGGGCGCGGTCCGGTCCGCTGTATCAGATGCCGATACAGTGCCCAGACCTCAGCGGCGATGGGCGTGTCATGGGAGTCGATCAATAGGTCACTGTTGGCGTCCTGGCTGAATCCGGCCAGGTGTATTTCGCTGATCAGGTGCGCCGGAAATGCATCCAGATAGGCGCGGGCCTCGAAGCCCATGTTGTGGGCGCTGACGTGAACATTGTTGACGTCCAGCAACAAACTGCAGCCGGTGCGTTGGGCAAGCTCGGTGAGAAAGTCGATCTCACTGAAGTCGTGCCCCTCCAGATGCACGTAGTGGCTGGGGTTTTCGATCGCCAGCGGACGGGCAAGGATGTCCTGGGCGTAATGAATGTTTTCGGCAATGCGTAACAGTGCAGCCTGGCTACGTGGGAAAGGCAGCAGGTCAGGGTGGTACTGGCCTTGCCAGGCGGACCAGGCCAGGTGTTCCGAAAGCAGCTGTGGTTGTACCCGGTTGGTCAGGGCCCTGAGTCGATACAGGTGCTCAGCGTCAGGCAGTTGATCAGCGGCCAGTGACATTGACACACCATGCAAGGACAGTGGATGGCGCTCGGCGATGGCGTCCAGCCAGCTCAGCCTGGGGCCTGCGACCATGTAGTTCTCCGGATGAACCTCAAACCACAACCCGGGGGCATCACAGGCATTGGCGTGTTCGTAATGCTCAGCCTTGAGCCCGAGACCCGCGCCCAGGTGGACGTCGAGGGGTGGTGCAGAGAAACTGTTCATGGTCGCTTCGCCCTATGCGGGTGGCTATGGATCAGGGCTGTTTTGGCGTCAATGAGCCCATGCCGTTGGGCGTCTTGATCGACGTGCAGGTACCGGCAGGCACGTTTTTCCAGGCGTCGGCCTGATAGTCCATTTTTGAAGTCCCGGCGCAGCTGGTGCCGGCTCCGGCTTTACAGTCGTTTTTACCGGCCATGGCCACGCCGTAGCATTTCTCCATGGCAGGCGCCGGGGTATCGGTGGAGGAAGCAGCAATGGCAGTCCCGGCGATCGATGCGAAAGCGAGGGCGGCAGCGGTAGCGGCGAAAGTTTTCATGACGACATACTCCCAAAAGGTGGGGTGGCCGAGCATCTTTGCTTGCGGCTCGTGAAGTAGTTCGTCGGGGTTTGCCGATCGGTTACAGCGCTGGATAATTTTTTCGAGTCATTTCTCCAGGTAGCTAAAACCGCTATGGTTCCTAGCACCATTGTCCGGCTTGCGGACAATTTCTTTTGCCCCCTGTAACCAGAGCCCTGGATGGATCGAACTACTCAGAGTGAACTGTTGCGCGCGCGTGAGGCGGCGCTGCAAGGCTTGCTGGTGTCGGGACTGGACGGCGATGCGCAGGCGTATCGACAGTTTCTGCAGCAACTGAGCGGACACCTGCGCAGCTTTTTGCGCAAACGCCTGCATGCTCGCCCGGATGACTTGGAGGACCTGCTCCAGGAGGTGCTCCTGGCGGTGCATAACGCCCGTCACAGCTATCAGCGCGAACAGCCATTGACCGCCTGGGTGCAGGCTATTGCTCGCTATAAACTGGCTGACCATTTGCGTGGCCAGGGCCGTCGGCAGGCCTTGAACGATCCACTGGACGACAGCGATGAATTGTTTGCCCAAGAGCAGCAAGAGCCGGCTCAAGCCCAGCGCGACCTGGGAAAACTGCTGCAGCAGCTGCCGGACAAACAGCGTTTGCCGATCGTACACGTCAAGCTTGAAGGCTTGTCGGTCGAGGAAACCGCCGAGCTGACCGGGCTGTCCGGTTCAGCGGTTAAGGTCGGCATACATCGGGGGCTCAAGGCACTCGCAGCGTTGATTAGAGGTACCTGATGAAAACTGACGACTTGATTTCCCTGCTTGCAACTGGCATCGAGCCGATTGACCGGCGGCAGTTCGCGCGTCGCCTGAGTCTCGCCATGCTGGTCGCCGTTGTGGGCGCGTGCCTGCTGACGGTGGTGGTGTTCGGCGTGCGTGCCGACATTGTTGCGGTGGCAACGACCCCGTTGTTCTGGGCCAAACTTGCTTTGCCGGCAACGCTGTTGGTTGCGGCGCTGCTGGTGTTCATCCGCCTGGCGCGCCCCGGCCTTGACGTCGGCGTACGCTGGGGCGGCATTGCGATGCCGGTGCTCGGCGTCTGGGCGGCGACGCTGCTGGTGCTGAGCGGGGTACCGGAGGATCAGCAATTGGGCCTGATCTTTGGCCGTACCTGGCGCACCTGTCCGTTCAATATTGTCTTGTTGTCGATACCGGGATTCTTCGCGCTGTTGCGGGTGATGCGGGAGCTTGCCCCGACACGCTTGCGTCTGGCCGGTGGCGTGGCCGGCCTGTTGGCCAGTTCCACGGCGACATTGGCTTACTGCCTGCATTGCCCGGAGATGGAGGTGCCGTTCTGGGGTGTCTGGTATGTGCTGGGTATGGCCATTGCGACCCTGATAGGTGTTTTGCTCGGGCCTCGTTGGCTGCGCTGGTGATTGAGTGTGGGAGCTGGCATTACCTGCGATGCAGGCACCGCGCAACCTGGCTCCTGCATTAGCCAATCAATTCCCCACACTGCGCATCACGCTGCATCGATTCACCGCAACGCTTGCTTCATCTGTACCAACGCCACCCGGGTATTGCCCGGTCCCTGGCGTTCTTCAATGACGAAGGGGGTAAAACCCAGCTGTGGATACAGCAACAACCCCGCGGTGTTGTTGTTGAAGCAGGACACCCAGACTTCGCGGGCATCGTACTGGCAGCGGGCCAGCTCAATCATGCTTTGCACCAGATAGCGTGCCACCCCATGGCCACGGGCCGCGGGAGCTACCACCACATTGCCAAGGGCGCAGACACCGCCGTGCTCAGCCTTGTAGAAGTTGGCAAACGCCAGCACCGTGCCGTCGCCCTCGACCACCGTCGAGCCTTGACGCTGAGCGATGGCGTCGCTCAGTTGTGCCGGAGTCAGCGGGTATTGGGCCTTGGGGAACATGTAGAACAGTTCGTCCGGCCCTTGGGGGAAACAGCAGATAGTGGCGATGTCCGTGGCCTGGACGGGGCGATGGGTCAGCTGCATAAAGTGGCTCGCTCAAGCAGGAGGGGGACTGGAATCCTACACTGCCTGGCGACCAGCGCAGATGCAATCGCCACCCAGGTTCACATCATCGACAATCACCTTGGCCATCTCGCCTAGAAAATGCGCGAAGCGCTCGCAATCAGTTTTGCATTTGAACGCAGACCAGCGCCTGCTCAACACGGCTGCGTGCCGTCTCAATCTCATGCACTGCAGCGCGTACCAGCGCTTGCTCGTGCAGGTCAGGGTGCAGCAGCACCGCCTGCTGGGTTACGGCCAGGGCACAGGTCAGATGCTCGGAGGCATAGACCAAGGCGTCTACAAGACAATAAGGAGAGTCGGTGGGGAGAAGCGGGGGATCGGGGAAGATTTTTAGCATGGTCAACTCCTGTATCAGTGGAGCCGCTACAAACCCGCTGTCAAACAGGAGGGTGGCAGATGTATGTGGGTTGAAAGACCGGTGATACAGGAACCGGCACACACGAGTGGCCCCACGCATAGCTGCCATAAAGCAGTGCGGCTGTATCAATAGCGGTCTGTCAAAACGGGTCGTTGAATGAGCAACGACCGGCCAAGACTAGGCAGCTACCGAGGCAGGTGCAACAGCTGAAGTGCCCGGGGATTATGCTTGGGAAATGGACTACACGAAATAGCGAAACGGATGCGCGCACCACCATATTAGGCAGTGGCATCGTGAGAAAAATCTTCGCACCCGACGATATTCAACTGGCTAGAATACTGGTCAAGGACAATTGATCATGAGCCTGACACTCAGCACATTCGATATGGCAACATTGCTGGACAGCGATGAGGCGATCATGAGTACCTTACCCAAGTGTTAGCTGGTGGTGATCGTGAAGAACTCATCAGGGCAGTTGGATATATGGCGAAAGCCCGTGGCACCGTCTGAGTCAATCAACGCCTTCAGCCGCCAGACTAGCCTGCAACCAAGTACTGAAACTCCGCGTCAACGGGCTCTTCTCACTGTCCCGATGTATCAAACAACTCCAGTCGGGCCCGCGCACCGTTTGCGCACACAACGGCTGTAACAGCCCTTGCGTACACGCCTGCGTGGCAAGCAACTGGCTGACCAGCGCAATGCCATGGCCAGCACACGCCGCATCAAGCAGTAACCCAGGGTCAGAGAAGTTCAAGCCGTTGCTGCGCTGACCTACATCCTCACCGCCCTCAACCACCCAATGACTCCAGTCCATTTCCCGTTCGCCATGCAAGGTGGTGCGCTGCGCTGCGGGCAACTTGAGCAAATCAGGATGGCAGGCCGGATACAGACGGTCGCGGAACAGGGTCTGGTGACTGCACTCGGCCTGGGCGCTGAGGTCATCGCGCAGGCTCAGGTCGATGGTTTGCGTGGCCATGTCCGGCGGATCGAAGCTGGTGAACAACCACAGATCCACCTCGGGATGCTGGCGATGGAAATCCCCTAGCCGTGGCAGCAACCAGTGCCGGGCGAACGCCGGGGTGGTGTTGACCACCAGTTGATTGGGTTTGCGGTACTGCTCCAGACGCCGGATGCCGACCGACAACTGCTGCAGCATCGCCTGGGTGGTGCTTTGCAGGTCGTAACCGGCGTCGGTCAGGCTGACGCTGCGGCCGTTGCGAAAGAACAGCGGCTGCTCGAGGAAAGTCTCCAGGCTACGTATCTGCTGGCTGATCGCCGATTGGGTCAGGTGCAGCTCTTCGGCGGCTTTGTGAAAGCTGCCCAGGCGCGCGGCAGCTTCAAAGCCGCGCAGCGCATTCAAGGGAGGCCAGTGCTTTAGCATTGATAAGCTCTACTGATCAGTTGTCGGCTAAATCTATCGTTTGTTCGCGCAATTATGAAGCCATAGCATTGTGTTAATCACCGCAGCAGCGGTTTTCAGTAATAAATATCCCTTAACTGAAAGGTGAGAAGCATGCAGCGCAATGGCGATCTGAGCAGTGGTTGGTTCATGCCCGCAGAGTGGGTGAACCATGCAGCGACCTGGATGGTCTGGCCTCACAACCAGGCGTTGTGGGAGTCCGGCTGGGGCGTGACCCTGGAGCAGGTTCAGGTGGACTTTGCCCGTGTTGCCAATGCCATTGCCCGCTTCGAACCGGTGAAGATGGTGGTGGATCCTTCCGCCCGAGCCAGTGCCAGCGATCTGTGCGGAGCGAACATCGAGCTGATCGAGCTGGCGGTCAACGACAGCTGGTGCCGCGACTCCGGCCCGAGCTTTATCTGCCATCCGCAGCAAGGGCTGGCCGGTGTCAGCTGGCGCTTCAACGCCTGGGGCGGCAAGTCGGCGCATGACCTCGACGAAAGCCTGGCGCGGCGCGTGCTCAACCAGCTCGGCCTGGACTGCTTTGGCACGGCCTTGAGCAATGAAGGCGGCGCCATTCATGTTGACGGCGAGGGTACCCTGATCACCACCGAATCGGTGTTGCTCAATCCCAACCGTAATCCGGGAATGACCAAGGCCGAGATCGAGGAAATTTTCACCCGTTTTCTCGGCGTGAAGAAAACCATCTGGCTGCCAGGCGATCCGGACTACGTCACCGGCGATATGACCGACGGCCACGTCGATGGCGTCTGCGCCTTTGCCCGTCCCGGCGTCTTGCTGGTTGATGCGACCCATGACCAGAACTTGGTGTATGCCAAGGTTGCGCGAGAGAACCGTCGGGCGCTGGAACTGGCCACCGATGCTCAAGGCCGGCGTTTTGAAATGCTTGAACTGTATGAAGCCAGCGAGGCGGTGGATGTCGATGCCGAGGTGTTCTGCGCCTCCTACACCAACTTCTACATCGCCAATGGCGCGATCATTATGCCGGCCTACGGCATTGAGGCCGACCAGGTAGCTGCAGAAGTATTGGCCAAGGCGTTCCCGGGGCGCGAAGTGGTGCCGGTGCAGATCAACAACCTGGCCCACGGCGGCGGCGGTGTGCATTGCATCACCCAACAGCAGCCCGCCTGGCCAGTGAAAGGGTGATGCCATGACGCTACTGACCGTCGCCAGCACGCAGATGCCGTGCACCTGGAACTTGCAGCACAACCTTGATCGGGCCGAGCAACTGGTACGCGAAGCGGCCGCTCAAGGGGCTCAGGTGATTCTGCTGCAGGAGTTGTTTGCCACACCGTACTTTTGCATTGAGCAGCATCACAAACATTTGGCACTGGCCGAAGAGTATCAACACAGCCAGGTACTCAAACGCTTTGCCGCGCTGGCGCGGGAGTTGGGTGTGGTATTGCCGTTGAGCTGGTTCGAGAAGGCCGGCAATGCCTACTTCAACTCGCTGAGTGTGGCCGACGCCGATGGCCGTTTGCTGGGTGTGTATCGCAAGACTCATATCCCCAACGCTATCGGCTATCAGGAGAAGGAGTACTTCAGTCCTGGCGATACCGGCTTCCGCGTTTGGGATACGGCCTTCGGGCGCCTCGGTGTGGGCATCTGCTGGGACCAGTGGTTCCCCGAGACCGCACGCTGCCTGGCGCTGATGGGCGCCGAGGTGTTGCTGTTCCCGACCGCTATCGGCTCCGAGCCGGGCGCGACCGAGCTGGATTCGCGTGATCACTGGCAGATGGCGATGCGCGGTCACGCAGCGGCAAACATCCTGCCAGTCGTGGCCGCCAACCGCGTGGGGCTTGAGGCAGCAACCACAGACCCCGAATTGCAGATGACCTTCTACGGCTCGTCCTTCATCAGCAACCATAAAGGCAAATTGCTGGTCGAAGCCGACCGCAGCACGCCTGGTGTTCTGGTGCAGCAGCTGGACCTGGCAGCGATGCGCGAGGAGCGCCTGACCTGGGGGATCTACCGCGATCGTCGTCCGGAAATGTACGCCGCGCTGCTGGGGCTCGATGGCCGTCAAGTCAATGCATGCTGGAAGACTCAAGGGGTGTGACATGAACATCAGCCAAAAGCATTTGCTGCTCACCCTCGGCCTCGCGCTGGGGGCCACCCTGACCACGGCGCAGGCCGAGGACAAGACCCTGCGTCTGTACAACTGGGCGGATTACTTTGCCGAAGACACCCTGTCCAGGTTCACCGCCGAAACCGGGATCAAGGTGATCTATGACGTCATGGATAGCAGTGAAGTGCTGGAAGCCAAGCTGATGACCGGTGGCAGTGGCTACGACCTGATCTTCCCCGGCGATACGGTGGCCGAGCGCCTGATGCGTGCCGGCAGCCTGCAGGCGCTGGATCCTGCGAAGCTTGAGGCGCTGGCTGATGTCGAACCGGGCTTGCAGCAGCTGCGCAGCCATTACCCGCACGCCAGCAAAGCCACGGTGCCCTATACCTGGGGCACCATCGGCCTGACCTACAACGACGAGCAGATCCGCCAGCGTATGGCGGATGCTCCGGTGGCGAGCCTGGATCTGCTGTTCAAGCCTGAGCTTGCCGCCAGGTTCGCGGACTGCGGGATCTCGATGATCGATTCGCCGGACGAAGTGCTGGCCGTGGTCCTCAACTACCTGGGCCGCGATCCGCGCAGCGCCAAGCGTGAAGACCTGGCCGCCGCCAGCGAACTGTTGCTGAAGATTCGGCCGTACATCCGCAAGTTCCAGTCGCAACCGGTAACCGACCTGGTCAACGGCAACCTGTGCCTGTCGCTCGGTTACAGCGGCGACATGACCCAGGCCCAGCGCACGGCGGACTCAGCCAGCAAGCAAGTCAGCTTCCAGTACCGTATCCCCAAGGAGGGCACCACGGTGTGGATGGACAACATGGCGATTCCGGTGGATGCCAAACACCCGGAGTACGCCTATACCTTCATCAACTTCGTCATGCGTCCGGAGAACATGGCGGCCATCAGCAATTTCACCGGTTACCCGACCTCCAACGCCAAGGCGCGCCCGGATGTCGACCCACAGATGCGCAACAACCCGGATATCTACCCGCCAGAAGCCACCTTCGAACGCCTGGTTACCGGCAAGGATATTCCGCAGTCCGACATGCGTGCGCGGATGCGCGTGTGGACCAAGTTCAAGGCCGCACCGGGCAGTTGATTGCACGGCGCACGTAAACGAATTGAAAGAGAGTCAAACAGATGCCAACGCGTCGTGAGTTCATAAAACAGGTTTCAGCGACTGCCGGCTTGGGTCTGGTCGCCTCCATGGGGTTTGGTCTGAGCGTACCCCGGTCGCTGGCGGCCGGCGGCAAACAATGGTTCATGCCTGACGAGGGCGACAAGCAGCAGTGCGCTTTCGTCTCTTTTGGCGCGCAGGAGGCCATCTGGGAAGACTTTACCGCCGACGTGCAGGAGGCCGTCGGCCTGATCGCCAGCACCATCGCCCGTTACCAGCCGGTCACTGTGCTTTGCCGTGCCAGCGAGCGTGATCTGGCGGAAGAACTGTGCGGCAGCAAGAACACCACTTTTGTCACCACCGAACTGGATGACATCTGGATGCGTGACATTGGTGCCAACTTCGTCATTACCGAGCAGGGTGATCTGGGCGCGGTCGACTTCAACTTCAATGGTTGGGGCAACAAGCAACAGCACACTTATGATGCCCGTGTGGCGCGGCTGTTAGCTGACAACGCCGAGGCGACCTACCTGCGTAGTGAACTGGTGGGCGAGGGCGGCGGCATTGAAGTGGATGGCCACGGCAGCGCGATCATGACCGAAAGTTGCTGGATCAATGCCAACCGCAACCCCGACTGGAGCAAGGCTGAAGTTGAAGAAGAGCTGAAGGCGCGTCTGGGGTTGCGCAAGATCATCTGGCTACCGGGTATCAAGGGCAAGGACATCACCGATGCGCATGTCGATTTCTATGCGCGCTTTGTTGAACCTGGTGTGATCATCGCCAACCTCGATACCGATTCCGATTCCTACGACCACAAGGTAACCAAGGCGCACCTGGCAATACTCAACAACGCGACAGACGCCGATGGCCGCAAGCTCAAGGTACATACCGTGTCGCCACCGCTGAATCCGCGCAACAGCAAGTTCAGCAAGAACAACCCGGACTTTGCCGCCGGCTACCTCAACTACTTCGTTATCAACGGCGCGGTGATTGCCCCGCAGTTTGGCGACAAGGCCGCTGATGCCAAGGCCTTCGACCTGCTGACGGAGCTGTACCCGGACCGTGAGGTGGTACAGCTCAATATCGATGCCATTGCCGCGGGTGGGGGCGGTATTCACTGCGTGACCCACCAGCTGCCAGTGGTTTGAACTCAGGTTTCACCGAGCTGTTGAGCTGACCGCGCCGGCTGCCCGTGCTTTGGTGGGAATGACCAGCACTCAGAACTACCAGTAGATCCAGTCAATGCTAAAGCCCGAGCCTGGTCGGCATATGGTGTTTGAACTTGGGGCGTACTGACTGAGCGTTAGGCGAACATCTCTCCTTCCGCTTCGAACACCTTTGAAGTTGCATGGCTGAAACACACAAGTTGTTCTAGTCGATCAGTTATCACGATGAACGCACGGCTAAAAAAGGCCAGGCCACATTACCCATGAATATCGATTGGCGTGTTTGTCGATTGCGCCGTGATTGACTCCGATTGCGCCATCGGGGTGAAGGCTTTTTATCGTTCAAGATGGCCTGCAAGCGAGCGCCGTAGCCGACTGGAGAGTTTTACCTGCTTTCCGTATAATCGCGCTTCCGCCATTAAGGCGGTGCTTCATAATTTAAAGGACTTTGTATGAAAAAGCTGTTGAAAGCATCGGTTGCTGTAGCTGTAGTTTCGGGCGTTGCACTGCTCTCGGGTTGCACTGGTCAAGTCTACAACCAGCCAAAGAACTGCTCGTACGACTACCTGTTCCACCCTTCGGTTTCCGTTTCTAAAATTATTGGCGGTTGCGGCCCGATCGACAAGCTGCCACAACAGCAGTAATTTTAGCGCTGCACTGATTAATCCATTCAAGGTTTAATCCAAAGCCCCCTGTTACGAATGTAACAGGGGGTTTTTGTTTTCTGCTTTCCATTTGGGGGCGGGCTTACCCCGCGATGGCGGTTTGTCAGCCACATCGGATCGCGGGGCAAGCCCGCTCTCACCGGAATAGCGCCCACAAAAAAGCCGACTTTTCAGTCGGCTTTTTCATGTGTTTGGTGCCCCGAGGGAGACTCGAACTCCCACTCCTTTCGAAAACGGATTTTGAATCCGCCGCGTCTACCAATTCCGCCATCAGGGCTTGTGGCGGCGAAGTATAGAGAGGTGACTACCGTTGGTCAATCAGGTTTCATGGTCAATTTTAGTCTTTTCGGCTAAACTTTGCGGCCCTGTCGAACCGAACACCATCATGCGCGTCGCCGATTTTTCCTTTGAGCTCCCTGATTCCCTGATCGCTCGCCATCCGCTGGCGCAGCGCCATAGCAGCCGGCTGTTGACCCTGGACGGGCCGAGCGGGGCACTGGCTCATCGCCAGTTCACCGATCTGCTCGAGCACCTGCGCCCGGGCGATCTGATGGTGTTCAACAATACCCGGGTGATTCCGGCGCGTCTGTTTGGCCAGAAGGCTAGCGGTGGCAAGCTGGAAATCCTCATTGAACGCGTGCTCGACAGCCATCGGGTACTGGCCCATGTGCGCTCCAGCAAGTCGCCCAAGCCGGGTACGCAGATTCTCATCGACGGTGGTGGCGAGGCCGAGATGGTCGCCCGTCACGACACCCTGTTCGAGCTGCGCTTTGCCGAAGAAGTGCTGCCGCTGCTTGAGCGCGTCGGGCATATGCCGTTGCCGCCTTATATCGACCGTCCGGATGAAGGCACCGACCGCGAGCGCTACCAGACGGTGTATGCCGAGCGCGCCGGTGCGGTTGCTGCACCGACTGCCGGGCTGCATTTCGATGAAGAACTGATGGCCAGCATCGCTGCCAAGGGTGTGGAAACCGCTTTTGTTACCCTGCACGTCGGCGCTGGCACCTTCCAGCCGGTGCGGGTCGAGCGCATCGAAGACCACCACATGCATAAAGAGTGGCTGGAGGTCGGCCAGGACGTGGTCGACGCCGTGGCTGCCTGCCGTGCGCGTGGCGGGCGGGTGATCGCCGTGGGTACCACCAGCGTGCGTTCGCTGGAAAGCGCTGCCCGTGACGGCGTGCTCAAGGCGTTCAGTGGCGATACCGACATCTTTATCTTCCCGGGCCGGCCATTCCATGTGGTCGATGCCTTGGTCACCAACTTCCACTTGCCTGAATCCACGCTGCTGATGCTGGTTTCGGCCTTCGCCGGTTACCCCGAGACCATGGCTGCCTACGCGGCGGCGGTCGAAAACGGATACCGTTTCTTCAGTTACGGTGATGCCATGTTCATCACCCGCAATCCGGCGCCGCGCGGCCCCGAGGATCAAGCATGAGTCGCACCTGTCGTATGTCCTTCGAACTGCTGGCCACCGACGGCAAGGCCCGTCGCGGCCGCCTGACGTTCCCCCGTGGTGTGGTCGAGACCCCGGCGTTCATGCCGGTGGGCACCTATGGCACGGTCAAGGGCATGTTGCCGCGTGACATCGAGGCCATCGGCGCGCAAATGATCCTTGGTAACACCTTCCACCTGTGGCTGCGCCCGGGTACCGAGGTGATCAAGGCGCACGGCGACCTGCACGATTTCATGAAGTGGCAGGGCCCGATTCTTACCGACTCCGGTGGCTTCCAGGTGTTCAGTCTGGGTGCCATGCGCAAGATCAAGGAAGAAGGCGTGACCTTCGCCTCGCCGGTCGATGGTTCCAAGGTGTTCATGGGCCCTGAAGAGTCGATGCAGGTGCAACGCGACCTGGGTTCCGACGTGGTGATGATCTTCGACGAGTGCACCCCGTATCCGGCCGATGAAGACGTCGCGCGCATCTCCATGGAGCTCTCGCTGCGCTGGGCCCAGCGTTCGAAGAACGCTCATGGCGACAACACTGCGGCACTGTTCGGTATCGTTCAGGGCGGCATGCACCAGGACCTGCGCATGCGCTCGCTCGAAGGCCTGGACAAGATCGGCTTCGACGGCCTGGCCATTGGTGGTCTGTCGGTGGGCGAACCCAAGCATGAAATGATCAAGGTGCTGGATTACCTGCCAGGCCAGATGCCGGCTGACAAACCTCGTTACCTTATGGGGGTAGGCAAGCCGGAAGATCTCGTTGAGGGTGTGCGCCGCGGCGTCGACATGTTCGATTGCGTGATGCCCACGCGCAACGCGCGCAACGGTCATCTGTTTGTCGATACCGGCGTGCTGAAAATCCGTAACGCGTTCCATCGCCACGATGATTCGCCACTGGATCCGACCTGTGACTGCTACACCTGCCAGAACTTCTCCCGTGCTTATCTGCACCACTTGGATAAGTGCGGCGAAATGTTGGGCAGTATGTTGAATACGATCCATAACTTGCGCCATTACCAGCGTTTGATGGCTGGTTTACGCGAGGCTATTCAACAAGGTACATTGGCCGCCTTTGTCGATGCCTTTTACGCCAAGCGCGGGCTGCCTGTGCCGCCCTTGGACTGATGTTCTGTCGATCCCTAACAAGTACTGACTTGCAACTGGAGTGCTAAATGAGCTTTTTGATCCCTGCCGCTTACGCGGACGCCGCTGCCCCTGCCGCCGGCCCAGCCGGAACCGGTTTTGAGTGGATTTTCCTGGTCGGTTTCCTGGTCATCTTCTACCTGATGATCTGGCGCCCACAGGCCAAACGTGCCAAAGAGCAGAAAAACCTGCTGAGCAACCTGCAAAAAGGTGATGAAGTTGTCACCAACGGCGGTATCGCTGGCAAGATCGTTAAAGTTGCCGATGACTTTGTAGTACTGGAAGTGTCCGACAACGTTGAACTGAAGTTCCAGAAGGGCGCCGTTGCCGCGACCCTGCCAAAAGGTACGCTCAAAGCGATCTAAGTTTCAGTTTTTTACCAATCGACGGGGCGCGCAAGGCGCCCCGCGTCTTGAACGGGCGGCGTGATGCTGAACAAATACCCTCTGTGGAAATACGTACTGATCCTGGCGGTACTGGCGATCGGTTTTATTTATTCCGCTCCCAACCTTTACCCTGATGATCCGGCCGTCCAGGTCAGTGGTGCCAACACGGCACTGCAGGTCACTCAGGCGGATCTGGATCGCGCGAGCAAAGCGCTCGTCGAAGCTGGTATCCAGGTCAAGGCCGCGAGCCTGGGCGAGAAGGGCAAAGGCGCACTTTTGCGTCTGACCAAGCAAGAAGATCAACTGCCAGCCAAGGATGTTGTGCGCAAGGCACTGGGCGATGACTACGTAGTCGCACTGAACCTGGCCCCGACTACCCCGCAATGGCTGCGTAATCTGGGCGCAAGCCCGATGAAACTGGGTCTGGACCTGTCCGGTGGTGTGCACTTCCTCCTCGAAGTGGACATGGACAAGGCCATGCAGGCCCGTCTGAAAGTCTATGAAGGCGAAGTCAAAAGCCTGCTGCGCAAAGAGCGCGTGCGCTATCGCAGCCTGCCGCAACAAGATGGCGGCATTCAACTGGGCTTCTCCGATGAAGATGCCCGCGAACAGGCCCGCAGCCTGATCCGCAAGAATTTCAACGATTTCGAGCTGACCACCACCGAGCGTAATGGCCTGTCGGTGCTGCGTCTGGCGATTACCCCGGCCAAGGTCGCGGAAATCCGTGAATACTCGATCAAGCAGAACCTGACCACGGTACGTAACCGGGTCAACGAACTGGGTGTAGCCGAGCCGCTGGTGCAGCGCCAGGGCGCCAACCGTATCGTGGTCGAGCTGCCCGGCGTGCAGGACACTGCCGAAGCCAAGCGTATCCTTGGTAAGACTGCCAACCTGGAGTTCCGTCTGGGTGCCGAGCCGGGTGCCTCGAAAGCCACCACCGAAACCTTCGAGTTCCGTGAGGGGGGGCGTTCGGCAGCCGTCGAGCGAGGCCTGATCATCACTGGTGACCAGGTGACCGACGCCCAGGCCAGCTTCGACGAACAGGGTCGTCCACAGGTGAACATCCGTCTGGATGGTCATGGTGGTGAACTGATGAGTCGTGCCACCCGCAGCAACGTCGGTCGCAGCATGGCGGTGATCTTTATCGAGCAGCGTCCAACCACGCGCTATGTGAAGCAGATGGTTGATGGCGTGGAGAAAGACGTCGCCGTCCAGACCTTCACCGAAGAGAAGAAGATCATCAGCCTGGCGACCATTCAGTCGCCGCTGGGCAGCCAGTTCCGTATCACTGGCCTGAACGGTCAGGGCGAGTCCTCTGAATTGGCCCTGCTGCTGCGTGCTGGTGGTCTGGCTGCGCCGATGTACTTTGCTGAAGAGCGCACCATCGGCCCGAGCCTGGGTGCCGACAACATCACCAAGGGTATCGATGCGTCGTTGTGGGGCATGCTGTTCGTCTCGCTGTTCATCATGGCCATCTACCGCTTCTTCGGGGTAATTGCCACTGTCGCACTGGCCGGTAACATGGTCATGCTGCTGGCGCTGATGTCGCTGTTGGGGGCAACCCTGACCCTGCCGGGTATCGCCGGTATCGTATTGACCATGGGTATGGCGGTCGACGCCAACGTGCTGATCTTCTCGCGGATCCGCGAAGAGCTGGCCAATGGCATGTCGGTCCAGCGCGCTATCCATGAAGGCTTCAACCGTGCTTACTCAGCGATTGTCGATGCCAACCTGACTACCTTGCTGGTGGGCGGCATCCTCTTCGCCATGGGTACCGGTCCGGTCAAGGGCTTCGCGGTCACCATGTCCCTCGGGATTTTCACCTCGATGTTCACGGCCGTAATGGTTACCCGTGCAATGGTCAACCTGACCTGCGGCGGGCGTGATATCAAGAAGCTGTGGGTTTAAGGGGCTGCCATGTTACGTACCATTAACTTCATGGGTGTGCGCAACGTTGCGTTCGGCGTCACCCTGCTTCTTACTGTGCTGGCGCTGTTCAGCTGGTTCTACAAGGGCCTCAACTTTGGCTTGGACTTCACCGGCGGTACGCTCATCGAGCTGACCTACGAGCGTCCAGCCAACCTCGGTCAGGTGCGCGAAGAGCTGGTCAAGGCCGGTTTCGAAGACGCTGTTGTACAGAGCTTTGGCGCGACCACCGACTTGCTGGTGCGTATGCCGGGCGATGACCCGATGCTGGGCAACCGCGTTTCCGAGGCCTTGCAGAAAGTCAGCAGCGACAACCCGGCTGTGGTCAAGCGCGTCGAGTTCGTCGGGCCGCAGGTCGGTGAAGAGCTGCGTGATCAGGGTGGTCTGGGTATGTTGCTGGCCCTGGGCGGCATCATGATCTACCTGGCGTTCCGCTTTCAGTGGAAATTCGCCTTGGGTGCGATCCTGTCGCTGATCCACGACGTGGTCGTGACCCTGGGTATCCTGTCGTTCTTCCAGATTACCTTCGATCTGACGGTGTTGGCGGCGGTATTGGCGATTATCGGTTACTCGCTAAACGACACCATCGTCGTCTTCGACCGGGTGCGAGAGAACTTCCGCGTGCTGCGCAAGGCTTCGCTGATCGAGAACATCAACATCTCGACCACCCAGACTTTGCTGCGGACCGTAGCCACGTCGGTGTCGACCCTGCTGGCCATCGCTGCGCTGCTGTTCTTTGGTGGTGATAACCTGTGGGGCTTCTCGCTGGCCCTGTTCATCGGTGTCATGGCCGGTACCTACTCGTCGATCTACATCGCCAACGTGGTACTGATCTGGCTGAACCTGAGCAGTGAAGATCTGATTCCTCCGGTCAAGGCTGAAGGCGTGGACGATCTTCCATAAGGGTTTTTTCCACGCTGTCCATCGTAGGCGAAGGCGCGAGTATTGAACTCGCGCCTTTTTTTATGCTCCAAGGCAGGGAGAAGGCGGGCAAAGTACCGCAGGCGCGATCAGGAGGTTCACGTGAACAAGTCAATGCTGGTGGGTGCGGTTCTGGGGGCTGTCGGAGTGACCGCCGGAGGTGCTGTAGCCACTTACAACCTGGTCAAGAGTGGGCCGGAGTACGCTGAAGTGCTGGCGGTGCAGCCGGTCAAGCAGACCGTCAAGACGCCGCGCGAAGTGTGCAAGGACGTGACCGTTACGCGTCAGGCGCCGGTCAAGGACCAGCATCAAATTACTGGTACCGTGCTCGGTGCTGTGGCAGGTGGCCTGCTGGGCAACCAGATCGGTGGTGGTACCGGTAAGAAGATTGCCACGGTGGCCGGTGCGGTCGGTGGTGGCTATGCCGGTAACAAGGTGCAGGAAGGTATGCAGGAGCGTGATACCTACACCACTACACAAACACGCTGCAATACCGTCAATGACCTGAGTGAGAAGGTGGTTGGCTATGACGTGAAGTACTCGATTGGCGACAAGGTCGGCCAGGTGCGTATGGATCGTGATCCGGGTGCGCAGATTCCGCTGGATAAAGAGGGCAAGCTGATCCTGGGTGAGGCCCAGCCAGCCCAGTAAGCTCCCGCAGCCATAAAAAAAGCACCCCGAAGGGTGCTTTTTTATGTTCGACCGACGCTTAGCGTTTGATCGAAGCCGGTAGGTGCGGCTGGATAGCGGTCAGTACGGCCTTGAAACACTTGATGTTGCCGGCAACGATATGACCCTTTTCAAGGAAGTCGTGGCCGCCGGTGAAGTCGCTCACCAGGCCGCCAGCTTCCTGGATCAGCAGGGCGCCTGCAGCCATGTCATATTCCGACAGGCCTGACTCCCAGAAGGCATCGAAGCGGCCGGCGGCGACGTAGGCCAGGTCCAGGCTGGCAGCGCCAGCGCGGCGGATGCCGGCGGTCTGGCCGACCAGGGCGCGGAACATGCCCAGGTAGTTGTCCAGGTCAGCCATCTGGTTGTCGCGGAACGGGAAGCCGGTACCCAGCAGAGCGCCTTCCAGGCTGGTGCGGGAGCTGACGCGCAGGCGACGACCGTTCAGTTGGGCGCCACGGCCACGGCTGGCGGTGAATTCTTCCTGGCGAACTGGGTCCAGAACCACGGCGTGCTCAAGGCGGCCACGGTATTTGCAGGCAATGCTGACAGCAAAGTGCGGAATGCCACGCAGGAAGTTGGTGGTGCCGTCCAGTGGGTCGATGATCCACAGGTAGTCCTTGCCTTCCTCGCCGGTGCCGGCGTGCAGGCCGGTTTCTTCGCCGTAGATGGAGTGGTTCGGGTAGGCCTTGCGCAGGGCATCAATGATTTTCTGCTCTGCGGCGCGATCGACTTCCGAGACGTAATCCTTGGCGTCTTTTTCATCAACCTTGATGGTATCCAGGCGCTCGATGGAGCGGAAAATCAATTCACTGGCGCTGCGGGCGGCGCGCAGCGCGATATTCAGCATGGGCTGCATGGACGTTTCACCTGGGTCGTTAAAGAAAGCCGAACATTCTAGCAGAAAACTTTGCGCGAAGAAGGGTGACATTTGCTTTCGTAGCGTAAAGCCGGTCTGTTCTGTAAGATTTGCTGTCTCTTTCCCGTGTCTGTGAGCGCTCGCCTTGCTGCAAAATATTCGTGTTGTTCTGGTCAATACCAGCCACCCCGGCAATATCGGCGGCGCTGCGCGTGCCATGAAAAACATGGGCTTGTCGCGCCTGGTGCTGGTCGACCCGCAGGATTTTCCGTCGCATGAGGCCGATGCCCGTGCGTCGGGTGCCGATGATGTGCTGGGCGGCGCCCAGGTGGTTGCCACCCTCGAAGAGGCGCTGGTCGGTTGCAGTCTGGTGTTTGGCACCAGTGCCCGCGAGCGCCGCATCCCTTGGCCGCTGGTTGACCCGCGCGAATGCGGCAGTAAAGTCATCGAGCATGCCGTGCAGGGTGAGGAGATCGCTTTGGTGTTTGGTCGTGAGTACGCCGGCCTGACTAATGAAGAGCTGCAGCGTTGCCATTTTCATGTGCACATTCCCTCCAATCCCGACTTCAGCTCGCTTAACCTGGGTGCCGCGGTGCAGGTACTGGCCTACGAAGTGCGCATGGCCTGGCTGGCCGCCGAAGGCCAGCCTTCGAAGGTGGAGAAGTTCGAAGTGACGTCGGTGCGCAGTAGCGAGCTGGCGACCATGGATGAGATGGAGCTGTTTTACGAGCATCTGGAAAAGACCCTGGTCGACATCGGTTTCCTCGACCCGGAAAAGCCCAAGCACCTGATGCCGCGTCTGCGCCGGCTGTATGGGCGCAGTTCGGTCAATCGTTCGGAAATGAGTATTTTGCGCGGCATTCTCACGGAAACCCAGAAAGTGGCCCGTGGCGAGCCGCATAAGCGCAAGGATCAATAAATGTTCGAGCGTCTGCGTGAAGATATCCAGAGCGTTTTCCACCGTGATCCGGCGGCGCGCAATGCCTTTGAAGTGCTGACCTGCTATCCGGGCATGCATGCGATCTGGCTGCACCGGGCGGCTCACGCGCTGTGGAAGCGTGACTGGAAGTGGCTGGCCCGGCTGGTATCGAACTTCGGACGCTGGATGACGGGTATCGAGATTCATCCGGGGGCCAAGGTGGGGCGGCGCTTCTTTATCGACCATGGCATGGGTATCGTTATCGGTGAAACGGCCGAGATTGGCGACGATGTCACGCTGTATCAGGGTGTGACCCTGGGTGGCACCAGCTGGAACAAAGGCAAGCGCCACCCGACGCTGGAGGATGGTGTTGTGGTCGGTGCTGGCGCCAAGGTGCTGGGACCGTTCACCGTTGGTGCCGGGGCCAAGATCGGCTCTAACGCAGTGGTTACCAAGGCGGTGCCGGCGGGCGCTACTGCGGTGGGTATTCCTGGGCGCATCATTGTCAAGTCCGACGCTGAGGTCGAAGCCAAGCGCAAGGCCATGGCCGAGAAAATTGGCTTTGATGCCTATGGTGTCAGCGAAGATATGCCGGATCCGGTGGCCCGCGCTATTGGTCAGTTGCTCGATCACCTGCAGGCGGTGGACGGGCGGCTGGAGGGCATGTGTGGTGCGCTGAAAAACCTTGGCAGTGACTACTGCGCCAAGGAGTTGCCAGTCCTGCGCGAGGAAGACTTCGCCCAGATCAAGGACGAAGCCCGCAGCGACGCGTCGACGCATTGACAGAAGGGGCGTGTGCAGGCGCCCCTTAGTTTGCTATCATTCGGCCGCCGTCTTGCGATAAACCCGACTAAAGCACTAGGTCTTATAGTTGACTTAAATGCTCGGGAATAGCATACTCGCTCCCATCCCGTAACCCCGTGGTACCTACTAGCCATGCGACTGACTACAAAAGGCCGATACGCCGTGACCGCCATGCTCGACCTGGCGTTGCACGCGCAGCATGGGCCGGTGTCTCTGGCCGACATTTCCGAGCGCCAAGGCATCTCCCTCTCTTATCTGGAGCAGCTGTTTGCAAAGCTGCGCCGCAGCAGCCTGGTTTCCAGCGTGCGCGGCCCTGGCGGCGGCTATCAGCTGTCGCGAAGCATGGAGAGCATTCAGGTCGCCCAGGTTATCGACGCGGTCAATGAATCGGTCGACGCCACGCGCTGCCAGGGTCTGGGTGATTGCCACGCTGGCGACACCTGCCTGACTCACCACTTGTGGTGTGACCTGAGCCAGCAGATTCACGAGTTTCTCAGCGGCATCAGCCTGGCTGACCTTGTTACTCGCCGTGAGGTACAAGAAGTCGCCCAGCGCCAGGATCTGCGTCGTTTTGCAGGCCGGGCACCGCAGTTGGAAAAGATTGAGACGTCCGCCGTCGAATGAGCATTTCGACGCGCGGCGCGACCGCCTGATAGGAGATATTCAATGAAGTTGCCGATCTACCTCGATTACTCCGCGACCACACCGGTCGACCCGCGTGTTGCCCAGAAGATGAGCGACTGCCTGCTGGTCGACGGAAACTTCGGTAACCCGGCGTCGCGCTCCCACGTCTTTGGCTGGAAAGCCGAAGAAGCGGTCGAGAACGCTCGCCGTCAGGTCGCTGACCTGGTCAATGCCGACCCGCGGGAAATTGTCTGGACCAGCGGTGCCACCGAGTCCGACAACCTGGCAATCAAGGGCGTCGCGCACTTCTACAGCACCAAGGGCAAGCACCTGATCACCTCCAAGATCGAGCACAAGGCTGTTCTGGACAGCACTCGTCAGCTGGAGCGTGAAGGCTTCGAAGTGACCTACATCGAGCCAGGCGCCGATGGCCTGATCACCCCGGCCATGGTTGAAGCTGCCCTGCGTGACGACACCATCCTCGTGTCAATCATGCATGTGAACAACGAAATCGGCACCATCAACGACATCGCCGCCATCGGCGAACTGACCCGCGCCCGCGGCGTCATGTTCCACGTTGACGCTGCTCAGTCGACCGGCAAGGTCGAAATCGACCTGCAAAAGCTGAAAGTCGACCTGATGTCGTTCTCCGCGCATAAAACCTACGGCCCTAAAGGTATCGGCGCGCTGTACGTCAGCCGCAAGCCTCGCGTGCGCCTGGAAGCCACCATGCACGGCGGCGGTCACGAGCGCGGCATGCGTTCGGGCACCCTGGCGACCCACCAGATCGTCGGCATGGGTGAAGCTTTCGCTATCGCCAAAGAGCTGATGGCCAGCGAGAACCTGCGCATCAAGGCCTTGAGCGACCGCTTCTACAAGCAGGTCGAAGGTCTGGAAGAGCTGTACATCAACGGCAGCATGACCGCGCGCATCCCGCACAACCTGAATCTGAGCTTCAACTACGTCGAAGGCGAGTCGCTGATCATGGCGCTCAAGGACCTGGCCGTTTCGTCCGGCTCGGCCTGTACTTCGGCTTCGCTTGAGCCGTCCTACGTGCTGCGCGCCCTGGGCCGCAACGACGAACTGGCACACAGCTCGATCCGCTTCACCTTCGGTCGTTTCACCACCGAAGAAGAAATCGACTACGCCGCGCAGAAAGTCTGCGAGGCCGTGACCAAGCTGCGCGAACTGTCGCCGCTGTGGGATATGTACAAAGACGGCGTCGACATCTCCAAGATCGAGTGGGCTGCGCACTAAGTAGTCGCCGGCAAGAGCGGCTCTCTGATGAGGAAGGAATTGCACCATGGCATACAGTGAAAAGGTCATCGACCACTACGAAAACCCGCGTAACGTCGGCAAGATGAATGCCGAGGACCCGGATGTCGGCACCGGCATGGTCGGCGCTCCGGCGTGCGGCGACGTAATGCGCCTGCAGATCAAGGTCAACGAGCAGGGCGTCATCGAAGATGCCAAGTTCAAGACCTATGGCTGTGGTTCGGCCATCGCCTCCAGCTCCCTGGCCACTGAGTGGATGAAGGGCAAGACCCTGGACGAAGCCGAAACCATCAAGAACACCCAGCTGGCCGAAGAACTGGCGCTGCCGCCAGTTAAAATTCACTGCTCGGTACTCGCCGAGGACGCCATCAAGGCGGCCGTACGCGATTACAAGCAGAAGAAAGGTTTGCTCTAAGTTCGCCTGTTGCAGGTAAGGAGTTTCGATGGCTATCAGCATGACAGAAGCCGCCGCCAACCATGTGCGGCGCTCCATTGATGGGCGCGGCAAAGGCGTTGGAATTCGCCTTGGCGTGCGCACCACCGGCTGCTCGGGCCTGGCCTATGTGCTGGAGTTCGTCGATGAGCTGGCCGACGAAGACCAGGTCTTCGAAAGCCATGGTCAGAAGGTGATCATCGATCCGAAAAGCCTGACGTACCTCGACGGCACTGAACTGGATTTCGTCAAGGAAGGGTTGAACGAAGGCTTCAAGTTCAACAACCCCAACGTGCGCGGTGAGTGTGGCTGCGGCGAAAGCTTCAACGTCTGAGGCTGCGCGTGGGTACTCCTTGTCATTTCGCCCTGTTTGACCTGCAACCTGGCTTCCGCCTGGATCTCGACAAGTTGGCCGTTCGCTATCGCGAGCTGGCCCGCGAGGTCCATCCGGATCGCTTCGCCGATGCCTCCGAACGTGAACAGCGCATTGCGCTGGAGCGCTCGGCTGCGTTGAACGAGGCCTACCAGACTCTCAAGAGCGCGCCCCGGCGTGCCCGCTACCTGTTGGCGATCGGCGGCCATGAAGTGCCGCAGGAAGTCACCGTCCATGATCCCGAGTTCCTGCTGCAGCAGATGCAGCTGCGCGAAGAACTTGAAGATCTGCAGGACAGTGCCGACCTCGATGGCGTTGCCACCTTCAAGCGCCGCTTGAAGATCGCGCAGGAAGCGCTCAACGAGGACTTCGCCGCCTGCTGGGATGTTGCTGCGCAGCGCGAGCAGGCCGAGCGCCTGATGCGCCGCATGCAGTTTCTCGACAAGCTCGCCTATGAAGTGCGCCAGCTGGAAGAGCGCCTCGACGATTAACCCGGCGCTGCCTCTGGCGGCGCCCCTGGTATTCAGATAAGCATGGCCCTACTGCAGATTGCCGAACCCGGTCAGAGTCCTCAGCCGCACCAGCGCCGCCTGGCGGTGGGTATTGACCTAGGTACCACCAACTCCCTGGTTGCCGCCCTGCGCAGCGGCCGTAGCGAGCCCCTGCCTGACGCTCAAGGCCGGGTCATCCTGCCTTCGGCGGTGCGTTATCACGCTGACCACATCGATGTCGGTCAGCCGGCGCGTGATGCCGCTTCCCGCGATCCGCTCAATACCGTGCTGTCGGTCAAGCGCCTGATGGGCCGTGGCCTGGCGGACGTCAAGCAGCTGGGTGAGCAACTGCCTTACCGCTTTGTCGGCGGTGAATCGCATATGCCGTTCATCGACACCATTCAGGGCCCGAAAAGCCCGGTGGAAGTTTCGGCCGATATCCTCAAGGTGCTGCGCCAGCGCGCCGAAGAGACTTTGGGGGGCGAGCTGGTTGGCGCAGTGATCACCGTGCCGGCGTATTTCGACGACGCCCAGCGTCAGGCCACCAAGGACGCCGCGCGTCTGGCCGGCCTGAACGTATTGCGCCTGCTCAACGAGCCGACCGCGGCCGCCGTGGCCTATGGCTTGGACCAGAACGCCGAAGGCGTGGTGGCTATCTATGACCTGGGTGGCGGAACCTTCGATATTTCGATTCTGCGTCTGACAGGCGGTGTCTTTGAAGTACTGGCTACCGGTGGCGACAGCGCCCTGGGTGGTGACGACTTCGACCACGCGATTGCCAGCTGGATCGTCGAGCAGGCCAGCCTGTCCTCGGACCTTGATCCGGGGGCTCAACGCCAGCTGCTGCAAACCGCTTGCGCGGCCAAGGAAGCCCTGACTGATGCCGATTCAGTCAATGTCGCCTACGGCAACTGGCAGGCTGAGCTGACCCGCAGCGCTTTTGATGCGCTGATCGAGCCGATGATCGCCCGTAGCCTCAAGGCCTGCCGTCGCGCTGTGCGTGACAGTGGCGTCGAGCTTGAAGAAGTCGGTGCCGTGGTCATGGTCGGTGGCTCGACCCGCGTGCCGCGCGTGCGTGAGGCTGTCGGTACCTTGTTTGGCCGTACCCCGTTGACCGAAATCGATCCGGATCAGGTGGTCGCCATCGGTGCCGCGATCCAGGCCGATACCCTGGCCGGCAATCGTCGCGATGGTGGCGAACTGCTTCTGCTTGATGTGATCCCGCTGTCCCTGGGGCTTGAAACCATGGGCGGGCTGATGGAAAAGGTGATTCCGCGCAACACCACCATTCCGGTCGCCCGTGCCCAGGAGTTCACCACCTATAAAGACGGCCAGTCGGCGATGATGATCCACGTGCTGCAAGGCGAGCGTGAGTTGATCAGTGACTGCCGTTCGTTGGCGCGCTTCGAGCTGCGTGGTATTCCGGCGATGGTGGCCGGTGCCGCGAAGATTCGTGTGACGTTCCAGGTCGATGCCGATGGTCTGCTCAGCGTTTCGGCGCGTGAACTGGGCTCGGGTGTCGAGTCGAGCATCCAGGTCAAACCGTCCTACGGCCTGACCGATGGCGAAATCGCGCGCATGCTCAAGGACTCCTTCGAGCATGCCGGTTTCGACAAGGTGGCCCGCCAGTTGCGTGAGCACCAGGTCGATGCCGAGCGTCTGCTTGAAGCGGTGCAGGGCGCCCTGGACGCCGATGGCGAGCGCCTGCTGGACGCCGAAGAGCGTCTGGCTATCGAACAACAAATGCAAGATTTGCGTGATTTGATCAACGGCACCGATGGCGCCGCCATCGAGCAGCAGACCAAGCGTCTGTCGCAGGTGACCGATGCCTTTGCCGCCCGTCGCCTTGATTCGACGGTAAAAGCCGCGTTGGCCGGGCGCAACCTGAATGAGATCGAGGAGTAACTGATGCCGCAGGTGATTTTTCTGCCTCACGAGAAGTTCTGCCCGGATGGCATGGTCGTGGAGGCCGAGACAGGTAAGTCCATTCTCGAAGTGGCGCATGACAACCACATCGAAATCGAAAGCGCCTGCGGCGGCGTCTGCGCCTGCACCACGTGCCACTGCGTCATCCGCGAAGGCTTCGACTCGCTCAATGAGGCCGACGAGCTGGAAGAGGACTATCTTGACCGTGCCTGGGGCCTGGAACCGACGTCGCGCCTGACCTGCCAGGCCAGGGTCGGCACCGAAGACCTGACGGTCGAGATTCCCAAGTACTCCCTCAACCACGCCGCCGAAGCGCCGCATTGATCTGGAGCTGACATGAGCCTGAAATGGGTTGATGTACTTGAAATTGCAATCCAGCTTGCCGAAAGCAAGCCGGAAGTCGATCCTCGTTATGTGAACTTCGTCGATCTGCACCAGTGGGTGCTGGCATTGCCGGAGTTCAGTGACGATCCGCAGCGTGGTGGCGAGAAGGTTCTCGAAGCCATCCAGGCGGCCTGGATCGAAGAAGCCGACTGAGCGCGCTCGGCAGGTTAGGCAATCCCCCGGAACCCGCGTATAATTCGCGGGTTTAATTTTTCGCTTCACTCAACGTTTCTGGAGTTTCACCATGGCTGTTCAACGTACTTTCTCGATCATCAAGCCTGACGCCGTTGCCAAGAATGTGATCGGCAAGATCACCACTCGCTTCGAAGACGCTGGCCTGAAAATCGTTGCTTCGAAAATCAAGCAGCTGTCCAAAGCCGAAGCCGAAGGCTTCTACGCCGAGCACAAAGAGCGCGGTTTCTTCGCTGACCTGGTTGCTTTCATGACCTCCGGTCCAGTTGTTGTTCAGGTTCTGGAAGGCGAAAACGCCATCGCTCTGAACCGTGAGCTGATGGGCGCTACCAACCCTAAAGAAGCTGCTCCTGGCACCATCCGCGCTGACTTCGCTGAATCCATCGACGCCAACGCCGTTCACGGTTCGGACTCCGAAGCCGCTGCCGCTCGCGAAATCGCTTACTTCTTCGCAGCTACCGAGGTAACCACTCGCTAAGCGAAAGCTTACGGGTGAGGGTGAATCCATGACGACATCGACTGGCAAAACTAACCTGTTGGGGCTGACCCAGCCGGAAATGGAAAAATTCTTCGACTCTATCGGGGAGAAGCGTTTCCGTGCCGGTCAGGTAATGAAATGGATTCACCACTTTGGCGTCGATGATTTCGATGCCATGACGAATGTCGGCAAGGCCTTGCGCGAAAAGCTCAAGGCGGTTGCCGAGATTCGCGGTCCGGAAGTGGTCAGCGAGGACATCTCCAGCGACGGCACCCGTAAATGGGTGGTGCGCGTGGCGTCCGGCAGCTGCGTCGAGACCGTGTACATCCCCCAGGGCAAGCGTGGCACTTTGTGTGTCTCGTCTCAGGCCGGTTGTGCCCTGGACTGCAGTTTCTGCTCCACCGGCAAGCAAGGATTCAACAGCAACCTCACCGCCGCCGAAGTCATCGGCCAGGTGTGGATTGCCAACAAATCGTTCGGCAGCATTCCCGCCACCATCGACCGCGCCATCACCAACGTGGTGATGATGGGCATGGGTGAGCCGCTGCTGAACTTCGACAACGTGGTCGCCGCCATGCATTTGATGATGGACGACCTCGGCTATGGCATTTCCAAGCGCCGGGTGACCCTGTCCACCTCCGGCGTGGTACCGATGATCGATGAGCTGGCCAAGCATATCGACGTCTCCCTGGCCCTGTCGCTGCACGCACCGAACGATGCGTTGCGCAACGAACTGGTGCCGATCAACAAGAAGTACCCGCTCAAGGTTCTGCTCGAGTCGTGCATGAACTACATGTCGCAACTCGGTGAAAAACGTGTATTGACCATCGAGTACACCCTGCTCAAGGACGTCAACGACAAGCTCGAACACGCTGTGGAGATGGCCGAGCTGCTCAAGAACGTGCCGTGCAAGATTAACCTGATCCCGTTCAATCCGTTCCCGCATTCCGGTTACGAGCGGCCGAGCAACAACGCCATCCGCCGTTTCCAGGACCACCTGCATCACGCCGGCTACAACGTGACGGTGCGCACCACCCGTGGTGAAGACATCGATGCCGCCTGTGGCCAGCTGGTTGGTCAGGTGATGGACCGCACCCGCCGTAGCGAGCGCTATATCGCCGTGCGTCAGTTGAACGCTGATGGCGACATGCAAGACAGCGCCGTTCGCAACTGAAGAGAGGAACGCCATGATCTTGCGCGTCGCGCTGTCGATTCTGTCGCTCGCCCTGCTTGCAGGCTGCGTGTCCGGCGGGAGTCCGGACACGCTGGCGACGCGCGAGGGGCGGGCGCAGGCCGGGCAGGCCTACGTGCAGTTGGGGCTGGGTTATTTGCAACAAGGTTTGACCGAGCAGGCCAAAGGGCCGCTGAAAAAAGCGCTTGATCTCGATAGCCAGGACGCCGCTGCAAACGGCGCCCTGGCTTTGGTGTATCAGGCCGAGGACGAGTCGGAACTGGCGCAGAAGCACTACCGCAAGGCCCTGGCCAGTCGCCCGGACGATACGCGGACCCGCAACAATTACGGCAGTTTCCTTTATGCTCGGGGGCAATACGCCCAAGCGCAGCAGATGTTTGCCCAAGCTGCGGCCGATACCCTGTATCCTGAGCGTTCACGAGTATTCGAGAGTCTCGGCCTGACCGCATTGCGGCTGGGCCAGCGCGACCAGGCGCAGGAATACCTGGTAAAAGCTTTACGGCTCAACCAGCAGCAACCACGCGCGTTGCTGGAAATGGCTGAGTTGTCTTACGAAGACAGGCATTATGTGCCGGCCCGTGACTACTACGATCGTTTCAGCCAGCTGAGCGACCACAGTGCCCGCAGTTTGCTGCTGGGCAGTCGCCTGGCCAGCGTCTTCGAAGAGCGGAACAAGGCCACCGATCTGGGCCTGCAATTACAACGACTTTATCCCGGTACGCCGGAATATCAGCAATACCTGTCGGAGCAATGATGAAAGCGGCGCATCCCGAAGTAGCAGCAGCGACTCGCGAGAATCCAGGTGAGACTCTGCGTCAGGCCCGTGAGAACAGGGGCTGGTCGCAAGCCGAAGTGGCTCTCAAGCTGAACCTGACCGTGAGTTCCTTGAACAACCTTGAAACCGGCGCCTTCGACAAGCTGCCCGGGCACACCTTTGCCCGCGGCTACATCCGTGCCTATGCCAAGCTGCTGGACATGGATCAGGCCACGCTGGTGCAAGCTTTTGACCAGTGTACCGGTACCGACGCCCAGGGCAGCGACGTGCACGCGCTGGGTCGAATTGAAGAGCCGGTGCGGCTGTCGCACAACATTCTGCGCGTCGTCAGCCTGTTGCTGTTGGTGGTGGTGATTGGTGGTGGTTTCTTCTGGTGGCAGGACCAGAGCAGCCAGAGCAGCAAGGACCTGGTCAACATGGCCCTGGAACATGTCGAGGTCGAAAGCGCCGACGGCACTACCCAGATTCATCCGCTGGACGAGCCGGAAGACCAAGCGGTCAGCGCCGCCCAGCAACCGGAAAGCACCCCGCTGAGCCTGGAGCAGGCCCCGGCGACCACTGAGCAGACTGAAACTGCACCCGCGCCGCAAGCACCGGCCAGCACCCCGGCTGCTCCAGTGGCACCGGCTGTCAGCACGCCTGTTGCCCCCGTCGCTGCACCAGCCGCTCCAGCAGCGGCGGCGACCGCGCCTGCTCCGGTAGCTCCTGTCGCCCCAGTGGTGGTTGCGACTGCGGCGGCCGCTACGCCGGCACCAACGGCCCCGGCGCCTGCCGGCAGCGGCAAGTTGCATCTGCAATTCACCGCCGATTGCTGGACCTCGGTCACCGACGGCAATGGCAAGGTGCTGTTCAGCGCCATCAAGCGCAAAGGCGACAGCCTGGACCTGACCGGCAAACCGCCGTTTGCGGTACGCCTGGGCTTTGCCCGGGGCGTGCAGGTCAGCTACAACGGCCAGCCTGTTGACGTTGCGCCGTTCACCAGTGGCGAGACTGCTCGCCTGAAGTTGGGACAATAAGTCATGCACGGCGAATCACCGATCAAACGTCGCGAATCGCGAAAAATCTGGGTAGGTAATGTTCCTGTCGGCGGCGATGCCCCCATCGCCGTGCAGAGCATGACCAACACCGACACCAACGATGTCGCCGCCACCGTGGCACAGATCAACCGCCTGGTTGATGCCGGTGTCGATATCGTTCGTGTTTCGGTACCGGACATGGACGCGGCCGAAGCCTTTGGCCGGATCAAGCAGCAGGTCAGCGTGCCGCTGGTCGCCGATATTCACTTCGACTACCGCATTGCATTGCGCGTGGCCGAGCTGGGTGTCGACTGCCTGCGAATCAACCCGGGCAACATCGGTCGTGAAGACCGCGTGCGTGCAGTTGTCGACGCTGCCCGTGACCGCGGCATCCCGATCCGTATCGGCGTCAACGCCGGTTCTCTGGAAAAGGACCTGCAGAAAAAGTACGGCGAACCGACCCCGGCGGCGCTGGTCGAGTCGGCCATGCGCCACGTCGAGCACCTCGATCGCCTGGATTTCCAGGACTTCAAGGTCAGTGTCAAGGCTTCCGACGTGTTCATGGCCGTTGAAGCCTATCGGCTGCTGGCCAAGCAGATCATCCAGCCGCTGCACCTGGGTATCACCGAAGCCGGTGGCCTGCGCTCGGGCACGGTGAAATCCGCAGTTGGCCTCGGTATGCTGCTTGCCGAAGGGATTGGCGATACTATTCGCATCTCCCTGGCGGCAGACCCGGTTGAGGAAGTAAAAGTCGGTTACGACATCCTCAAGTCCCTGCACCTGCGTTCGCGTGGTATCAACTTCATCGCCTGCCCGAGCTGCTCGCGGCAGAATTTCGATGTGGTCAAGACCATGAACGAGCTGGAAGGGCGCCTGGAAGACCTGCTGGTACCGATGGACGTGGCCGTGATCGGCTGCGTGGTCAATGGCCCAGGTGAAGCCAAGGAGGCCCATGTGGGGCTGACCGGCGGTACGCCGAACCTGATCTACATCGATGGCAAGCCTGCGCAGAAGCTGACCAATGACAACCTGGTCGATGAGCTGGAAAGACTCATCCGCCAGAAAGCGGCCGAAAAGGCCGAGGCCGACGCAGCGTTGATCGCCCGTGGCTGATACCCAGATTCGTAAGGATTTTCCGTGAGCAAATCGCTGCAAGCCATCCGTGGCATGAACGACATCCTGCCTGAGCAGACACCGCTGTGGCGCTACTTCGAGAGCACCGTCGCCGGCCTGCTGGACACCTACGGCTATCGTCAGATCCGCACGCCGATCGTCGAGTTCACCGAGCTGTTCAAGCGCTCGATCGGTGAAGTGACCGACATCGTCGAAAAAGAGATGTATACCTTCGCCGACCGCAATGGTGACTCCCTGACCCTGCGTCCGGAAGGCACTGCGGCCTGCGTGCGTGCAGTGCTTGAGCACGGCATCAGCGGCGGTGGCCAGGTGCAGAAACTCTGGTACATCGGCCAGATGTTCCGTCACGAGCGCCCGCAAAAAGGTCGTTATCGCCAGTTCAACCAGATCGGCGTCGAAGTCTTCAACCTCGACGGCCCGGACATCGACGCCGAGTTGATCGTGCTCACCTGGCGCCTGTGGGGCCTGTTGGGCATCCGTGACGCGGTCAAACTTGAGCTCAACAGCCTGGGTACCAGTGAAGCCCGTGCCCGCTACCGTGATGCGCTGGTCGAGTTCCTCTCGGCGCGTCTGGAACAGCTGGACGAAGACAGCCAGCGTCGCTTGAAAACCAACCCGCTGCGCATCCTCGACAGCAAGGACGCCAACACCCAGGCGGTACTGGTTGGTGCGCCGAAGCTCGAAGACTACCTGGACGAAGAGTCGCGGGTACATTTCGATGGCCTCAAGGCACGTCTGGATGCCGCCGGTATCCCGTTCGTGATCAACACCAAGCTGGTGCGTGGCCTGGACTACTACAGCAAGACCGTGTTCGAGTGGGTCACCGACAAGCTCGGCTCCCAGGGCACTGTCTGCGCTGGTGGCCGCTACGACGGCCTGGTTGAGCAGATGGGCGGCAAGCCAACCCCGGGCGTTGGTTTCGCCATGGGTATCGAGCGCCTGATCTTGTTGCTCGAAACCCTGGAACAGGTGCCCGAGTCGATCAACCGTCAGATCGATGTCTACCTGTGCGCCTTCGGTGAGCAGGCAGAGCTGGCGGGCCTGGCCCTGACCGAACGTCTGCGTGATCGCCTGCCGAACCTGCGCTTGCAGGTCAATGCCGGTGCCGGCAGCTTCAAGAGTCAGTTCAAGAAGGCCGACAAGAGCAACGCGCTGTTCGCCTTGATCCTGGGGGACGACGAACTGGCGCAACAAGTGGTAGGTTTCAAACCCCTGCGTGGCCAGGGCGAACAACAAAACATTGCCTGGGATGCTCTGGCAGAGCACCTGGAAGCTTCCCTCGCGCAGGCGTGAAGCGGGTCAACAGCCGATTTGGTGAAAAGGAGTATTGGGGTGTCGAGTACCGATGATGAACAGCTGGCGGCATTCAAGGACTGGTGGCAGCGTAATGGCAAGCCACTGGTAACCGGCGGCCTGCTGGCACTGGTGATAGTGTTCGGCTGGCAAGCCTTCCAGAAGTACCAGAGCAACCAGTCGCAAGGCGCCTCGAACCTTTATCAGGCCCTGCTGGAAACCACCCTGACGCCAAGCGGCGAGCCGGACGCGGCTAAAGTTGCCGAACTGGCCGGCAAACTCAAGAACGAGTTTGGCGGTAGCGCCTATGCCCAGTATGGCAGCCTGTTCGTGGCCAAGGTCGCGGTCGAGGCCGGCAAGCTTGATGACGCCGCTGCTGAGCTCAAGTCGGTTGTAGACAAGCCGGCTGACGCTACGCTGGGCGAAATCGCCCGTCAGCGTCTGGCCCGTGTCCTGGCTGCCCAGAACAAGGTTGAAGAAGCGCTGAAGCTGCTGGAAGGCGACGCCGACAAGGCGTTCCTGGCCAGCCGTGAAGAGCTCAAGGGCGACCTGCTGGTACAGCTGGGTCGTGCTGCTGATGCCCATGCCGCTTACGAAAAGGCCAAGGCCGCGCTGTCTGACGACGCCGCGATCGGTGGTTTGCAACTCAAGCTCGACGACCTGGCCAAAGGGGATGCGTGACGTGATCGGTTGGAAACATGCAGCAGTGCTGACCCTGGCCATTCTGGCCGCGGGTTGCAGCAGCAACAGCAAAAAGGAATTGCCGCCGGCCGAGCTGACCAAGTTCACCGAAGAGGTGGTCCTGAAGAAGCAATGGAGCCGTTCGATCGGTGACGGTCAGGGCGAATCCTTCAACATGTTGGTTCCGGCGATCGAGAACGATCGTATCTACGCCGCCGATGTGACCGGCGTGGTGATGGCCATGGATCGCAATACCGGCGACGTGGCCTGGAAAAAGGACCTTGAACTGCCTGTCTCCGGTGCCGTTGGCGTCGGTTACGGCATGGTCATGCTCGGTACGCTGCGCGGCGAAGTGATCGCCCTGGATGCCAGCACCGGTGAACAGCGCTGGCGTTCGCGCGTTACCAGTGAAGTGCTGGCGCCGCCTGCCACCAACGGTGATGTGGTGGTCGTGCAAACCCAGGACGACCGTGTGATCGGCCTGGATGCCAGCACCGGTGATCGCCGTTGGATCTACGAAAGCACTCCAGCGGTACTGACCCTGCGTGGTACCGGTGCGCCGATCGTGACCAATCGCCTGGCTGTCGCAGGCCTGTCGACCGGTAAGGTCATCGCCCTGGATACCCGCAACGGTGTGCCGGTCTGGGAGCAGCGTGTGGCTATCCCGCAAGGTCGCTCGGAGCTTGACCGCGTTGTCGATATCGACGGTGGCCTGCTGCTGTCTGGCGGTACCTTGTACGTGACCAGCTACCAGGGTCGGGTTGCCGGTCTGGATCTGGAAAGCGGCCGGGTGTTGTGGCAGCGTGATGCTTCCAGCTACACCGGCGTGGCTCAGGGCTTCGGTAACGTCTACGTGAGCCTGGCTTCGGGTACCGTGGAAGGCATCGACGAGCGCTCATCAAGCGCCTTGTGGAGCAACGATTCGCTGGCACGCCGCCAGTTGTCGGCGCCGGAAGTGTTCTCCAGCTATGTAGCAGTAGGTGACCTGGAAGGCTACCTGCACCTGCTCAGCCAGGTCGACGGTCGCTTCGTCGGTCGTGAGCGTATCGACAGCGATGGCCTGCGCGCCCGTCCGCTGGTGGTGGGTGACACCATCTATGTGTACGGCAACAGCGGCAAGCTCGAGGCGCTGACCATCCGCTGAGGCTATGCTTGAGGCCGTACAGGCCTCGGGCTGCGGCACTTCGGGTGCCGCCCGAACTCCGGCCGCTGCAGTGCAGCGGCCTTTGTATTTTCTGAATTTATGCAGTGGAGAGCCGCATGGTTCCCGTAATCGCCCTGGTGGGCCGACCGAACGTCGGTAAATCCACCATGTTCAACCGCCTGACCAGGACCCGTGACGCTATCGTCGGCGACCTGTCCGGGCTGACCCGTGACCGTCAGTACGGTGAAGCGCGCTGGCAAGGCCGCTCGTACATCCTGGTCGACACCGGTGGTATTTCCGGTGACGAACAAGGCATGGACGAGAAAATGGCCGAGCAGTCGCTGCTGGCCATCGAAGAAGCCGACGTGGTGTTGTTCCTCGTTGATGCCCGTGCCGGCCTGACCGCCGCCGACCAGATGATTTCCGAGCACCTGCGCAAGCGCAACAAGCGCTCGTTCCTGGTGGCGAACAAAATCGACAACATCGATCCGCAGATTGCCGTCGCCGAGTTCTCGCCGTTGGGCATGGGTAACGCCATTGGCGTGGCCGGCGCTCAGGGCCGTGGCGTCAACAACCTGCTGGAGGCCGTACTCAGCGACTTCCCGCGCGACAACGACGAGGAAGAGATCGATACCGACGTCGCCGAAGGCGAGGAAGCGGTACGTATTCCTGGCCCGAGCGAAAAAGACGGGATCAAGATCGCCATCATCGGCCGGCCGAACGTCGGCAAGTCGACCCTGGTCAACCGCATGCTCGGTGAAGAGCGGGTTATCGTCTATGACCAGCCGGGCACCACGCGTGACAGTATCTATATTCCCTTCGAGCGTAATGAAGAGAAGTACACCCTGATCGACACTGCCGGGGTGCGCAAGCGCGGCAAGATCCACGAAGAAGTCGAGAAGTTCTCCGTGGTCAAAACCCTGCAGGCGATCAAGGATGCCAACGTGGTCATCTTCGTCATGGATGCCCGCGAAGGCGTGGTTGACCATGACCTGAACCTGCTGGGCTTTGCCCTGGAAGCCGGTCGCGCCATTGTCATCGCCCTGAACAAGTGGGATGGCATGCAGCCGGGCGAACGTGACTATGTGAAGACCGAGCTGGAGCGTCGGCTGTTCTTCGTCGACTTCGCCGACATCCACTTCATTTCGGCGCTGCACGGCACTGGCGTGGGCAACCTGTACCAGTCGGTGCAGAACTCCTTCAAGTCGGCGGTCACCCGCTGGCCGACCAGCCGCCTGACCCAGATCCTCGAAGACGCGGTCAGCGATCACCAGCCGCCGATGGTCAACGGTCGCCGGATCAAGCTGCGCTACGCCCACCTCGGTGGTGCCAACCCGCCGATCATCGTGATCCACGGCAACCAGGTCGAGAAGGTACCCAAGTCCTACTCGCGCTATCTGGAAAACACTTATCGCCGGGTGCTCAAGCTGGTCGGTACGCCGATCCGTATCGAGTACAAGGGCAGCGACAACCCGTACGAAGGCAACAAGAACACCTTGACTGACCGCCAGGTCAACAAGAAGCGTCGCTTGATGTCGCACCACAAGAAAGCCGAGAAGAAGCGCAAGGACAAGCGTTAAACACATCGCGGGGCAAGCCCGCTCCCACAAGGTGAGCTGAGCCTGTGGGAGCGGGCTTGCCCCGCGATAGGCCTGCGACGGTCACAACCTTTTTCCTGACCACTCAATCCGCTATGCTCGGTCTCTGACCGCCGGATTGTTCAGCAGGAAAGAGGGCTTCATGATCAGTAGCAAGTTGCCGAACGTCGGCACGACCATCTTTACCACCATGTCCCAGCTCGCCGTGCAAACCGGCGCCTTGAACCTGTCCCAGGGTTTTCCCGATTTCAACGGTCCCCAGGCCCTGCTCGATGCGGTAGGCCGGCATGTCAATGCCGGACACAACCAGTATTGCCCGATGACCGGTTTGCCTGCGTTGCGCCAGCAGGTCGCGACCAAGATCGCCCGTAGTTATGGCGTCAGTGTCGATGCCGAGACGGAGATCACTATTACCCCGGGCGCCACTGAAGCGATCTTTTGTGCCATCCATGCCGTTATTCGTGGCGGTGATGAAGTGATTGTCTTCGACCCGTGCTACGACAGCTACGAGCCTTCGGTCGAACTGGCTGGTGGACGGTGCGTGCATGTGCAGCTCACCGATGGCCAATTTGCCATTGACTGGCAGAAGCTCACCGACGCCCTGAGCCCGCGTACACGGATGATCATCCTCAACTCGCCGCATAACCCCAGCGGCGCGCTGATCAGCCGCGATGACCTGGAAAAACTGGCGCTGTTGATCGCCGACCGCGATATCTACCTGATCAGTGACGAGGTCTACGAACACCTGGTGTTCGATGGCGTGCAGCATGCCAGTGTGCTGGCCGTAGAAGCGCTGTACCAGCGGGCCTTTGTTGTCAGCTCGTTCGGCAAGACCTATCACGTTACTGGCTGGAAGACCGGTTATGTGGTCGCCCCGCCAGCGTTGAGCGCTGAGCTGCGCAAGGTTCATCAGTACGTCAACTTCTGTGGCGTGACCCCGCTGCAATGGGCGCTGGCCGATTTCATGGCTGAGCATCCAGAGCACGTCGAAGAACTCCCGGCCTTCTACCAGGCCAAGCGCGACCTGTTCTGCGATCTGCTGGCCACATCGCGCTTCCAGTTCACCCGCACCGCCGGTACGTACTTCCAGCTGGTTGACTATTCAGCCATCCGCCCGGACCTGAACGACGTCGAGATGTCTCTGTGGCTCACCCGTGAACACGGGGTGGCGACCATCCCGGTATCGGTGTTCTACCAGCAAGCCATTCCTGAGCAGCACCTGGTGCGCCTGTGTTTTGCCAAACGCGAGGAGACGCTGCGTCAGGCAGCGGAGAAATTATGCGCGATCTGAGTGCTCTGCCTAACCTGAAAGTCGCCCTGGTGCAGACAACCCTGGCCTGGCAGGACCGCCTGGCCAACTACGAGCATTTCGATAGTTTGTTGGAGCAGGCCCGTGGCGCCGATCTGATCATCCTGCCGGAAATGTTCACCACCGGTTTCTCCATGGATTCCGAGCGCCTGGCCGAGCCGGAAAACGGCCCGACCTACAAGTGGCTCAAGAACCAGGCGAAAAAGCTCGATGCCGTGATCACTGGCAGTGTGATCATCCAGGCCGCCGATGGCAGTCACCGCAATCGCCTGCTGTGGGCGCGACCGGACGGCGAGATCCTGTTCTACGACAAGCGCCATCTGTTCCGTATGGCTGGCGAGCATAAGCACTACACCCCGGGTGAGCGTCAGGTGCAGTTCGAGGTCAAGGGCTGGCGGGTGCGCACGCTGATCTGCTACGACCTGCGCTTCCCGGTGTGGAGCCGCGATGCGCAAGACACCGACCTGTTGCTGTATACCGCCAACTGGCCGGCAGCGCGGCGCCAGCACTGGAACCGTTTGTTGCCAGCACGGGGCATCGAAAACCTGTGTTATGTGGCGGCAGTGAACCGGGTTGGCACAGACGGCAAGGGCTTTGCCTATTCTGGCGACAGCCAGGTGCTGGACTTTCAGGGGGAGAGTCTGCTTAGCGCGGGGGAGGCAGATGGGGTCTTTACCGTGATACTCAATGCCGCAGACCTGGCAGCCTATCGCACGCGTTTTCCGGCCAATCTGGATGCTGACACGTTCGATCTGCATTGACCGCAATCGCGGGGCAAGCCCGTTCCCACTGGCTGTGGGAGCGGGCTTGCCCCGCGATATGGCCCTTAAGCCTTAATACACATCCCGCCGATAGCGCCCAAGATCAATCAAGCGCTCTACTTCGGTCACACCAAGCACTTCCCCAAGCACCTGATCGACCCCGCTGGCCATGCCCTGCAGGCTGCCACAGATATAAATCGAGGCCCCCTCAGCCAGCCAGCGCCGAAGCTCAGCGGCCTGTTCGCGCAAGCGATCCTGGACATACACCTTGTGTGCCTGATCGCGCGAGAATGCCAGGTCAAGGCGCGCCAGTTCACTGCTGCGCAGCCACCCTTGCAATTCTTCCTCACAGAGAAAATCATGGTCCTGGTTGCGTTCACCGAACAGCAGCCAGTTGCGCTGTTCGCCTGCTGTGATCCGGGCCTTGAGCAGGCTGCGCAGCCCGGCTAGCCCGGTGCCGTTGCCGATCAGGATCATCGGTGTCGCTGGCGCCGGCAAATGGAAGCTGCTGTTGCTGCGCAGGCGCAAGCTGACACTGTTATCCACAGCAAGGTACTCAGTCAGCCAGCCGGAGCCGAGCCCGAGGCTGCCGTCGGGGTGTCGCTCCTGGCGCACGATCAGCTCCAGCACGCCATCGCTAGCGATCGAGGCGATCGAGTATTCCCGTGCCGCCAGCGGAATCAGTGCATCGACCAAGGCCTGTGCATGCAGGCCGACCAGATGCTCGCGGCTGTTGGGCAATTGCCGGCTGGCCAAGGCTTGCAGCAGGCTTTCTTGCAGGCCGTCGACCTGTACGGCAGATTCACCATCGAGCCCCAGCCCGCGCAGGAACTGTTCAAGGTGTTGTGGGCTGTTGCGCGGCAGGATTTCCACCAGGTCTCCGGCTTGCCATTGCGCCGGTTGCTGTGGCTTGAGGCCGAGCAGATACACCGCTGAGCCTTGGCTGCCAGGGTTCATCAATGTGCGCTCGACCAAGGTCCAGTTGGCGAACTCAGGCGTCTGCCAGGCGGCCGGTGGCTTACTGCCAGTCAACTGTGCCAGATGCTGTTGCCAGCGTTGCAGGGCAGCAGGGTCTGCGCTGTCGACTTCCACCGCAGCGAAAGCGCTGGTGGCGCCACGCTCGCCAAGCCAAGCCTGCAGGCGACGGGCAAAGCCACAGAAATGGGGATATTGCCGGTCACCCAGAGCGAGCAGGGCGTAGTTCAGGTTGCCCAGGGCCCAAGGCTGGCCGAGCACTTTGCGTTCGAAGCCACGGGCACTGTCCGGCGCCTCGCCATCGCCGAAGGTACTGACCACGAACAGCGCACGTGCAGCTTGGTTAAGATCGCTTTCGGTCAGTTCGGCCAGTGGGCGCACCTGTACTGGCAAACCGGCAGCCTGCAGTTGTCCGGCACTCTGCCAGGCCAATTGTTCGGCGAAACCGCTCTGGCTGGCAAAGCCCACAAGCCAGCTGTTGTCCTGGGCGTTCGATGGCGCCAAGGTGCTGCGTGCAGCCCTCACCTGGCGCTTCTTGCGTCGACGATCAAGGTAGAGCATCCAGCCGGTGACAAAGAACAATGGCATGGTCAGGCTGGCGATGGTCACCAGGATGCGCCCGGCCAGGCCAAAGTAGCTGCCCACGTGCAGCGCATAGACGCTGGCCAGCAGCTGCGCCTTGAACGACTTGTCGGCGTAGCGATCGTGTTTTTTCACCTGGCCGTTGGCCGGGTCGAGGGTGAGGGTGTTGAGCGCACGTTCGTGCTCGGCGCCTTCGAGCAGGTAGAAGAGGGTCGCCGGTTGTCCACCGGCAGGCGGCAGCCGCAGGTTGTAGCTGGTCATGTTTGGGCCGGCCGCGGCTTGCAGATTGCTCCAGATGGCGTCGTAGTCGACCACCAGAGGCTTGGCGTCTTTGCCCGGCGCGCCACCTGGACGGCCGCGGCCTTCGCCACGCTTGTGCTGCTGGCCAGCGGCGGGGCCATCGGCCAGCAGTTTGTTCAGGCCTTCGCGGTACCACTCATACGACCAGAACAGGCCGGTGACGGCGAACAACAGATAGAACAGCAGGCACCAGGTGCCGAATACGGCATGCAGGTCCCAGTTGAAGGCCCGGCCCTTTTTGGCCCAGTCCAGGGTCAGCCAGACCCGCCAGTTCAGCGCTTTGCGCGGCCAGCGCAGGTACAGGCCGGAGAGACAGAAGAAAATCAGCATGAGTGTGCAGGCGCCGGTGATCTGCCGCCCCGTGTCGCCCATGGCCAGAAAACGGTGCAGTTGCAGCATCAGGTCGAAGAAGCCTTGACCGGCAACCTCGCCCTGCAGCTTACCGGTATAAGGATCGGCATAGCGCATCAAGCCCCGGCGTTCACCGGGAGGAGGGGTGAAGAAGACGCGTGCCGCCTTATCGCTACGAGGCTGGACCGAGATCATGGCAACCTTGTCACCCTGTTCGGCCTCGATCCGCCTGACCAGCTCCGGCAGTGGCAACACCCCCTCCTGGAGCACCTCGACCTTGAGCACGTCAGGATTGAACAGCTGCAGCAGTTCATCCTGAAACGACCAGATCGCCCCGGTGATGCCCATCAATGCCAGCACCAGGCCGGCGCTGATACCGAAGAACCAGTGCAGCTGAAACAACGATTTCTTCACCACATCGCTCACCTTGTCTTGCTGCAAATACGAATGCGTCGCGCATTATGCCTTGATACACAAAAGCCCCGGTCACTGAAATGAACGGGGCTTGCCGGTCAGTACATCCCGGTCGGCTCGGTCTCTGCGGCATAAGCCAGGTGTCCGGCAGAGGTAGCAGTAATCGCTACACCAATGACAGAGGCGAGCAAGCGTGATGAACTGACAGCGGTTGGCACAGAGTGACGCGGCATGGTGGTCCCCTTCCCCAGGTTTTCAAGGCTGCGAAATATAGTGTAAACAAATATGAGTAACAATTGAGAACGCCTGCTATTTACTGTGAATTTACGTTCCTTACAATTTGTTTCTGCGGGTTTCTATGGCTGAAACGTCCCGGCCTTCAGAAAAGGCTTGTAGTAAGTCAATGGGAATCAATATCATTGACGTCTTTTCTGCTTTCGGGAACCTGGGCCATGCTGCTACACATTTGCGGACTGTTCTCCACAGAGGAAGTCACGCGTATTCGCGAGGCGCTGGAGCAGACCGAGTGGGCTGACGGCAAGGTCACTGCGGGCTATCAGTCGGCCAAGGCCAAGCACAATCTGCAGCTCCCTGAAGGCCATCCGCTGGCCAAGGAAATCGGCACGGCGCTGATCGAGCGTTTGTGGCAGCACCCACAATTCATGTCGGCAGCGTTGCCGCACAAGGTCTTCCCGCCGTTGATCAACTGCTATCGCGAAGGTGGCAATTTCGGCTTTCACATTGATAACGCCCTGCGCCAGCCCCGTGGCAGCCATGAGCGGGTGCGTACCGATCTGTCCTCGACCCTGTTCCTGAGCAATCCCGACGACTATGACGGTGGTGAGCTGGTGATCCAGGACACCTATGGCGTGCAGCAGGTGAAGCTGGCAGCAGGGGACTTGGTGCTTTATCCGGGTACCAGCCTGCACAAGGTCAACCCGGTCACGCGTGGCGCACGTTATGCCGCATTCTTCTGGACTCAGAGCCTGATTCGCGAAGACAGTCAGCGCGCTTTGCTGTTCGAGATGGATAACGCTATTCAGCAACTGACAGCAGACATGCCCGAGCACCCGGCGTTGGTCCAGTTGACCGGTACCTATCACAATCTGCTGCGCCGCTGGGTCGAGGTCTGACAGTGAGTTTCAATCTGCGTCGTGAACAGATTCTGGATGCCGATCAATTGCGCGCAATGCTCGAAGAAAGTCCGGGCAAGGCAGCTCAGGGTATTCTTGCCGCAGCGGGGCAGGGGATTGTCGAAGCACAGCTGTTGCTCGGGCAGATTCTGCTGGATGGGCGCGGTATCGAGCAGGACCTGGCGTTGGCGCGTACCTGGTTTGCAATTGCCAGCAACGCTGACAGCGCTATGGCCCACAACATGCTCGGACGGTGCCTGGAGCATGGCTGGGGCGGTGATGTTGACCTGCCCGGCGCTGCCCGCCATTACCGTTTCGCCGCGCAGGCTGGGCTGGACTGGGGCTTGTACAACCTGGCCAATCTGCTGGCAGCCGGGCGTGGCCTTGGCCAGGACCACACTCAGGCTCTAGCCTGTTATCGGCAGGCCGCGCTGATGGGTCACGCCAAGTCAATGAACCTTTACGGGCGTTACCTCGAAGAAGGTCTGGGCGGTTTGACGGTGGACCTGCAGGCAGCTTGCGAGTGGTATCGGCGCTCAGCCGAGGCGGGTGATTTTCGCGGAATGTTCAGCCTGGCGATGGTGCTGGCCGAGCGCGGACAGCTGCTTCAAGCCAGTTCCTGGTTGGAGCGGGCCAGGCAGCAGGGCAACCTGAGATTCTTGCACAGTAGCCTGAGCACACTGCTTGCGGCGGGGCCGCTGCTGGCCGATCAAGCGGCTGGATACGCAAGAGAAATCAAATTGCGCAGCAGTCCTTGCCAGGAAACGCTACAACCTTAACAGGCTTGGCTGCAGCGCAGATGCTTCAGCGTACTTCCAGGCCAGCCAGGGGTGGCAACCATGCAATATGTTCCAGAACGCTCCTTCATCGCTTCGCTAACCTCAACTACACCGGGTTATGAGGGTATTCTCGACTCGGTGGAATCTAAATCTGACGAGTCTACCCGGCGTAACCATCAGTGGTTGACGGTATCAGCGTTCAGCTCTGTCGAGTCTCAGCAGCGTTTCTGGTTCGGCTACTTTGCTGGTGAAAACCCTGGCTATCGTGTGCGCGCTGTGGGGGGTTCGAACGGCGATGCGCACTACGATGCTTGGGATCTGAGTGCTAACGGCTATGTTGGCTATTATCCGACCAGCAAAAAACCGGTGCTGTGGCGACTATGGGTCAATGGTGCATCTGGTGTGCCGACGCGTGGTGCGCAAGAGGGCGTAACCATCGCTGCGGTCGGTAGCGTCCCGATTGGTGTGCGTAACAGGAAATCGTGGGAAGACCGTTATGTGCAAGCAGGTGCTCCGAACAAGTTGATCATGAGCTTGGGCGTAGAGCATGTGAATGTTCCGCTGTTCGATAGTTGGAGCAAGTTGACCAACTATCGGCGCTGAGAACTGATACTACAAAAAAAACGGGGCCTTGCGGCCCCGTTCTCGTTACAGGTAGTAGGCTTTCAACGGCGGGAAGCCATTGAATTCTACCGCGCTGTAGCTGGTGGTGTAGGCACCGGTCGACAGCCAGTACAGGCGGTCACCGATAGCCAGGTTCAGCGGCAGGCCGTACTTGTAGTGTTCGTACATGATGTCGGCGCTGTCGCAGGTCGGGCCGGCGATCACTACTTCTTCCATCTCGCCTTTCTTCTCGGTCCAGATCGGGAACTTGATCGACTCGTCCATGGTTTCGATCAGGCCGGAGAACTTGCCGACGTCGGTGTAGACCCAGCGCTCGACTGCGGTGCGCGACTTGCGCGCCACCAGCACCACTTCGCTGACCAGGATGCCGGCGTTGGCAATCAGCGAACGGCCTGGCTCGAGGATGATTTCCGGCAGGTCGTCACCGAAGTCTTCCTTGAGGAAGCGGATGATTTCTTCGGCGTAGGTTTCCAGGCTGTTGGTGCGGGTGATGTAGTTGGCCGGGAAGCCGCCACCCATGTTGATCAGCTTGAGTTCGATACCGTCTTCTTCCTTCAGGCGTTCGAAGATCACTTTGACCTTGGCGATCGCCGCATCCCAGACGCTGATGTCGCGCTGCTGCGAACCGACGTGGAAGGATACGCCGTAAGGTACCAGGCCCAGGTCGCGGGCGAGGATCAGCAGGTCCATGGCCATGTCGGTCTGGCAGCCGAACTTGCGCGACAGTGGCCAGTCCGCAGTGGTCGAGCCTTCGGTGAGGATTCGCACGTAAACTTTCGAACCCGGAGCGGCCTTGGCGATGTTGCGCAGGTCGGCTTCGGAGTCGGTGGCATACAGACGCACGCCCTTCTCATAGAAGTAGCGGATGTCTTTGGATTTCTTGATGGTGTTGCCGTAGCTGATGCGTTCGGCGCTGACGCCACGGCCCATCACCTTGTCCAGCTCATAGATCGAGGCGATATCGAAGCTCGAGCCTTTTTCCTTGAGCAGGTCGATGATTTCCACGGCCGGGTTGGCCTTGACCGCGTAGTAGACCTTGGCGAATTCGAAACCGGCGCGCAGGTCATCGTAGGCCTGGCTGATCATCTGGGTGTCGATGAGCACGAACGGGGTTTCTTGCTTGTCGGCGAAAGCCTTCATTTTCTGAAAGGTATCGCGCGCGAAGTAGTCTTCGACCTGAATCGACATGCTTAGGGACTCCATGGGCAAACTGAATAAAAAAGTGGCTGCAACTGAACGCCCTCCGTATCCCCACTTTGGTTCGCCTACTTCCCAAGGCATGTCGCCGAAAGCAAAAAGGCCACCGTGCGTGATAAAGCGAGCTACGGGTGACCTTGCTGTCTCGTCGTCAGTACTTGAGCCGGATGGATCGTTTCCAGCATGGACGTTCGGCGCGAACTTTAGGACCTGAGGGGCTCAAGATCAACAAAAAATGTCGCGATTTTGCACACGTCTGTCGCCCCGCCTTGCTCAGCCACTTTTTAACCGACCCAGGTAAACAGCAGATGTTCAATTTGATGACAAAAGCGTTAAAAATACCGAAATGCCCGGGGATCTTTCCAGTATTCGGCCAGATTGCTTTCATGCCGTGTGATCGGCGAAATTAGCGACGAAAGTGGCAAAAAAACGTCTGTTGTCCGGCAATTAATGACCCAGGTGTTGTAGGAGCAAGCCAGCAGTGGCGTTCAATTTTTTTTTCGTGCTCAGCTGCCATCAAGCGCGTTGGCAGCAGGACATTTTTTTCCCCGATCACGCTTCGTCGCCTGCCATGATCTTCGATCTCTGTTGTTAATGAGAGAAATTACTATTCGCGTCATTCCTCACCGCTTGGCCAAGCCCCCCCCGCATCGTGTCGCGACACAAAGGCTTTCTCGACCACTACCAAGAGCTGATCGGCGCCTGGTGGCTACGATTTCGGCCAGCAGCTGTCGAACCTGAGGTTAGCGGCAGGGGTGAAGAACATCTTCGACAAGCAGTGCTACACCCGATCCAGCGACAACAACTTGGGGATTTACCTGGGTGAGACGCGCACCTTCTATGTGCAGGCCAGTGTAGGGTTCTGAATAGCTGGGGCTGCTGTCACAGCCCATCGCCGGCAAGGCCGGCTCCTACAGGAACCGGCCTTGCCGGCGATGCTCTTCAAGGTCAGGCCAAGGCTTCAGCCGGGGAAACAATACTGGTTTTGCCCCCGCGCGAACGCCCGGAGCTCAGGTAAGCCGCAATCGACTCCTGCGTCACTTCGCCAAGAAACACCTGTTCGGCATCGAGCACCGGCAACCATGAGCGGTTGAACTCGTACATCCGCGACAGCAAGATGCGCAGGTGCTCGTCATGGGACGCTGTGGCGTTGAAGGTGCGCAGGAAATTGGCGCAACTACCTTGCTGGCGATGCAGGTCGCGCCGACGCACATAGCCCATGGCCTTGTTCTGCGCATCGGTGACCACTACGTAGCGCCGGTCATGCTCGTCCATCAGTTCCAGCGCATCGCTGACCGGCGTTTGCGGGCTGACTGACGGTGCGTTGTCGGCGGCGTCTTCGGCGCGCACCAGCAGTAGGCGTTTGAGCGTGCTGTCCTGACCGACGAAGTTGCTGACAAAATCATCGACCGGGTGCGCCAAGAGCGTATCGGGATGGTCGATCTGGATCAGCTTACCGGCACGGAAAATGGCGATCTTGTCACCCAGTTTGACCGCCTCGTCGATGTCGTGGCTGACCATGATCACGGTCTTGTTCAGCGCCCGCTGCATCTCGAAAAACTCGTTCTGGATCATCTCGCGGTTGATCGGGTCGACCGCGCCGAACGGCTCGTCCATCAACAGCAGCGGTGCCTCGGCGGCCAGGGCGCGGATCACCCCGATACGCTGTTGCTGGCCCCCGGACAATTCGCGCGGGTAGCGCTGCAGGTACTGCTTGGGTTCGAGCTTGATCATGCTCATCAGCTCGCGGGCACGCTCATGGCACTTTTGCTTGTCCCAGCCGAGCAAGCGCGGGACCACGGTGATGTTTTCTTCGATGGTCATGTTGGGGAACAGACCGATCTGCTGGATCACATAGCCGATGCGCCGGCGCAGGGTGACTTCGTCCAGATCCGTGGTGTCTTCGCCGTTGATCAGCACCTTGCCGGAGGTTGGCGTGATCAGGCGATTGATCATTTTCAGCGTGGTGCTTTTGCCGCAACCGGACGGGCCGAGGAACACGCAGATTTCGCCTTCATTGACGGTCAGGCTGACAGCATCGACGGCTTTGACATCTTTACCGTTGGCGTGAAAGGTCTTGCTCAGGTTCTGGAGTTCGATCATTTGCGCAGTCCTTCTGGAGTCAGGGCACGTTGCAGGGTTTGCAGCAGCAGGTCAGCGAAGATGGCCAGCAGGCTCACCAGCAAGGCACCGACCAGCAGCATCGACATGTCGCTACGGCTGATGGAGGTGAGGATCAGTACGCCCAGGCCACCGGCGCCGATGGTCGCGGCGATGGTCATGACGCCGATGTTCATCACCACAGCGGTACGTACGCCGGCGAGAATCACCGGTACGGCGATGGGCAGTTCGACCATGCGCAGGCGCTGGCCGAAGGTCATGCCGATGCCGCGTGCGGCTTCACGAATCCCTGGCTCGACGTTGGTCAGCGCCAGGTAGGTGTTGCGCAGGATCGGCAGCAATGAATAAAGGAACACCGCAGTGATCGCCGGCAATGGCCCCAGGCCCTGGCCGAACTTGGAGTAGAACGGCAACAGCAGGCCGAACAGGGCAATCGAGGGGATGGTCAGCAGCACCGTGGCGCACGCCTGCAAGGGACCGGCGAGGGCAGGGAAGCGGGTCATCAGGATGCCCAGCGGTACGCCGAACAGAATCGCCAGGCTGACGGCGATGCCGACCAGGGTGATGTGCTGCCAGGTCAGGTGCAGGACCGGGGCCCAGTCCAGGTGAGCGAAGGTATCGAACATGGTCATGGCAGCTCCTGTGCAGGTGGATGCTGGCGCAGGTACTCGGCGGCGACCTTGCCCGGGCTCTGGTGCTCGACGTCGACTTTGGCGTTGAGCTCGCGCAGGGTCTGGTCATCCAGTTGCTCGGCCAGCGGCTTGAGCAGGGTGGCCAGTTGCGGGTGGGCGTCGAGGACTTCCTTACGCACCACCGGGGCGGCGGTGTAGTCGGGGAAGTAGTGTTTGTCGTCTTCGAGCAGCTTCAGGTCAAAGGCGCTCAGACGTCCGTCGGTGGTGTAGACCAGGCCACTGAATACCTGGCCGTTGCGCAGCGCGGTGTAGACCAGGCCGGCGTCCATCTGGCGGATGTTACGGCGGGTCAGTTGCAGGTCGTAGGTTTCGGTGAGGCCGACCAGTCCGTCGGGGCGGTTGGCGAACTCCGTGTCCAGGGCGATCACATGCGTGCGCTCCTTCTCCTCGCGCAATACCTGGTTCAGCTGGCTGATGGTGTTCACCTGCGGATACTGCTCGGCAATCTTGCGCGGCAGGGCCAGGGCGTAGGTGTTGCTGAATTTCGACGGCGCCAGCCAGATCAGACCTTTCCTGGCATCCAGTTCCTTGACCTTGGCATAAGTGGCTGCGGCGCTGGGCATGCGCTCGTCGATGTGGTTATAGGACACCAGCGACACACCGGTGTATTCCCAAACCATGTCCAGTTGGCCGGTTTCATGGGCGCTACGGGCCAGATTGCTGCCCAGCCCACCGGTGATGCGTACATCGAAGCCGTTCTGGTTGAGGTAACGGGCGGTGATTTCCGCCAGCACGGTCTGTTCGGTGAAGACCCGTGCGCCGAGACGGATCACAGGTTTTGTCGCGGCCTGGGCAAATCCCGAGAACAGCAGGGCCGTGCCCAGTAACAAGGCGATTCTTTTCATTGGAATTCCTTCGCTTAGTGGGCCAGGCCGCGTTCAAGCCAGCGCCGGCTGCCTTGCGCCACCAGGGCGTCGAGCAAGAGGGCGAGCAAAGCGGTGCAGGCAGCGCCGAGCAGCAGTTGCGGCTGATTGTTCAGGGCGATGCCGGGAAAAATCAGGCTGCCGAGACTGTTGGCGCCGATCAGGAACGACAGCGGTGCGGTGCCGACGTTGATCGCCAGGGCCACCCGTACGCCGCCGATGATGATCGGCACGGCATTGGGTAGCTCGACTTGCCACAGGCGTTGGCGGGGTGTCATGCCGATACCGGTGGCGGCTTCCTTGAGCGAGGCGGGAACATTTTTAAGGCCCTCGTAGGTGTTGCGCACGATGGGCAGAAGGGAGGCGAGGAACAAGGCGAAGATCGCCGGACCTGCACCGATGCCGAGGAAACTCAGGGCAATGGCTAGAACGGCCAGGGGTGGGATGGTGTTGCCAATATTGAAAAGCTGCATGAAACGTTCGGCGCGGTCGACCCGGTGTGGTCGACTCAAGGCAATGCCAGCGGGTATGCCCACGGCTAATGCCGCCACCATCGACAGCAGCACCAGCATCAGGTGCGCTTGCAGGTAGAACCACAGATCGGCGCGGTAGTGCGCGATCGTATCGATGCCGATCCAGTGGATCAGCAGGGCCAGGATGACGAGCGCAAAGGCACATCCCATCAGCCCCTTGCCATAGCTTTTAGCCACAGGCGGACTCCTTTTGTTGTCGGCGAACACACTCCCGTGGCGGCCATCATTCCAGGTGGCAGGCAGTGCGATCGCGATAAGCAGCGCGTTGTCCGAAACGGAGCGAAACACGCCATAAGCGAAGCCTCGTCAGGCTCGTGTTGCCGGTGAAACCACCCCTGACGAACGGTCATTAGCGGTTGCCTATCAGGGGAGTGGACGCCTCCACTGCCGTAAAGGTTCCCATCTGAAGCAGCGTTTGGCCAGGGCTACTTGCTTGATGGCACCCTGTTTCCCTCTGCGCTTTTCCTCGTCAGTCCCCTTGAATGCTGGGCTGGAGGAGACTCCGACGAGTGGTCTGCGGACCGTGAAAAATCTCAGAAAGGAAAACCAACAATGCTCAAACATAACTATGATCGTTCGTTCATTGCTCACGTTGCTTGTACGACGCCGGGTTACGAGGGTTATCTTGATTGCGCCAAGCTAGCGATCAAGAACGGCGAGGCTGCACGTGTCGCCGACGACTGGATGATCGTGACGTCAATTCTGGGGCCTGAGCCTCATTACTTCTGGTTTCGTTGCCTGTTTGACGAATCCATTGGCCGTCCCTACTACGACATCCAGTCTTGGAGCCGTCGAACCGGTCGGGACTTCAACTCCAAGAAGCGTCACTTGGACTGCAGTTATAACGGATCCCCTGGGCTGTACGCTGAGTCTCCCGAAGATCAGCGCCTCTGGAAGGTGATGACCCGTCAGGACGGTCGTTTCGCCAGCATGACCTCGATTGTGGCAGTCGGGCAGAAGATCGAGGCGCGAATTTGGACACGCTCGAATTGTGAACTTCAGGCGGCCGACCGCCAACGGGTGGGCGATCACTGGTTCGCCTGCGCGGCGACCAGTGGCGGGCAGGCGTTGGACTTGTGTCTGGAAATTACTCACATCGGCGAAGAACTGCTCGACGATCATTGACCGAGGCAGCCGCATTCCGGCCATTTCGGCCGGGATGCAGGCGCCGCTGTTTGGGTCCGCTGCTGGTTTCGGGTATAATCTGCGCCCTTTTTTGAATCCCTTGCCAGGCGATTTCCCATGACCAACCAGGCCGCCGAAGTCGCGAAACGCCGCACCTTCGCTATTATTTCCCACCCCGACGCGGGTAAAACCACCATCACCGAGAAGCTGTTGCTGATGGGCAAGGCGATTGCCATTGCCGGTACGGTGAAATCGCGAAAGTCCGACCGCCATGCCACCTCCGACTGGATGGAAATGGAGAAGCAGCGTGGTATTTCCATCACCACCTCGGTGATGCAGTTCCCGTACCGCGAGCACATGATCAACCTGCTCGACACCCCGGGTCACGAAGACTTCTCCGAAGATACCTACCGCACTCTGACCGCCGTCGACTCGGCGCTGATGGTGCTCGACGGTGGTAAAGGCGTCGAGCCACGGACCATCGCCCTGATGGATGTCTGCCGTCTGCGTGATACGCCGATCGTCAGCTTCATCAACAAACTCGACCGCGATATCCGCGACCCGATCGAACTGCTCGACGAAATCGAGGCGGTACTGAAGATCAAGGCGGCGCCGATCACCTGGCCGATCGGTTGCTACCGCGACTTCAAAGGCGTGTACCACCTGGCCGGCGACTACATCATCGTTTACACCCCGGGCCACGGCCACGAGCGTACCGAGGTGAAGATCATCGAAAAGCTCGACTCCGACGAAGCCCGGGCGCACCTGGGTGACGAGTACGAGCGCTTTCTCGAACAACTGGAACTGGTGCAGGGTGCCTGCCACGAATTCGACCAGGACGAGTTCATGCGCGGCGAGCTGACCCCGGTGTTCTTCGGTACCGCACTGGGTAACTTCGGTGTTGACCATGTGCTCGATGCCGTCGTCGACTGGGCGCCACGCCCGTTGCCACGGGTTGCCAACGAGCGCAGCGTCGAGCCGGTGGAAGAGAAATTCAGCGGTTTCGTGTTCAAGATCCAGGCGAACATGGACCCCAAGCACCGCGACCGTATTGCCTTCATGCGTATCTGCTCGGGTAAGTACGAGAAAGGCATGAAAATGCGTCACGTGCGCACCGGCAAGGACCTGCGCATCGGCGACGCACTGACCTTCTTCTCCTCCGAACGTGAGCAGCTGGAAGAAGCCTGGGCCGGTGACATCATCGGTCTGCACAACCATGGCACCATCCAGATTGGCGACACCTTCACCGAAGGCGAAGCGCTGGGCTTCACCGGTATTCCGCACTTCGCCCCGGAACTGTTCCGCCGCGTACGCCTGAAAGATCCGCTCAAGTCCAAGCAACTGCGCCAGGGTTTGCAGCAGCTGGCTGAAGAGGGCGCGACCCAGGTGTTTTTCCCCGAGCGCAGCAACGACATCATCCTCGGCGCCGTCGGTGTGCTGCAGTTCGATGTGGTCGCCAGCCGCCTGAAGGAAGAGTACAAGGTCGAATGCGCCTACGAGCCGATCACCGTCTGGTCCGCGCGCTGGATCAGCTGTGACGACAAGAAGAAGCTTGAGGAATTCAAGAACAAGGCAGTGGAAAACCTGGCCATCGACGGCGGTGGTCACCTGACCTACCTGGCCCCGACCCGGGTCAACCTGGCGCTGATGGAAGAGCGCTGGCCGGATGTGAAGTTCCGCGCTACTCGCGAGCACCATTAAGTAGAAAGTATCGCGGGGCAAGCCCGCTCCCACAGGGCTATCAATAACCCAGTGGGAGCGGGCTTGCCCCGCGATTGCCTCAATTTCCCGCTTTAATGCTGGTCCAGATCCGCGTACGAATGCGATCGATCTTGGCTGGCATCGCCTCCAGTGCATACAGCTTGCCGAGCATCTCGTCGCTCGGGTAAATCATGGTGTTGGCTTTCAGCGCCGAGTCCACCAGGGTGTCGGCCTTGAGGTTGCCGTTGGCGTACTGCACATGGTCGCTGATGTTGGCCATCACCGCCGGTTGCAGCAGGTAGTTCATGTAGGCATAGCCGGCTTTTTCGTCCGGTGCATCCGCCGGCATGGCAACCATGTCGAACCACATCGGCGCACCTTCCTTGGGAATCGAGTAGCCGACGTTGATGCCGTTCTTCGCTTCCTCTGCACGGTTTTTCGCCTGCAGCACGTCGCCCGAGAAACCCACCACTACGCAGACATCACCGTTAGCCAGGTCACCGGTGTACTTGGATGAATGGAAGTAGCTGATGTACGGGCGCACCTTCATCAGTAGCTCTTTGGCTTTGTCATAGTCCTTCGGGTCCTGGCTGTGGTGCGCAAGCCCCAGGTAGTTGAGGGCAATTGGCAGCAGCTCCGGACCGTTGTCCAGCACCGCCACGCCGCAACGCTTGAGCTTGCTGATGTACTCGGGCTTGAAGATCAGGTCCCAGGAATCCACCGGGGCGTCGTCGCCCAGCACCGCCTTGACCTTGTCGATGTTGTAACCGATACCGGTACTGCCCCACAGATACGGGAAGCCGTACTGGTTGCCCGGATCGTTGACCTCCAGCGCCTTGAGCAGCAGCGGATTGAGGTTCTGCCAGTTCGGTAGCTGGCTCTTGTCGAGTTTTTTCAGCGCCTTGCCCTGGATCTGCCGGGCCATGAAGTGGTTGGACGGAAACACCACGTCATAGCCGGAGTTGCCGGTCATCAGCTTGCCGTCGAGGGTCTCGTTGCTGTCGAACACGTCGTAGGTCGGCACGATACCGCTGGCTTGCTGGAAGTTCTTCAGGGTATCGGGGGCGATATAGCTGGACCAGTTGTAGATTTTCACCGAATCGGCCGCCTGGGCCATGGCGGTAGCCAACAACAGGGGGGCGATGAGCAATGCGCGCATGTCTGGATTCCTTGCTTTGTCTGTTTTTATCGAAGGAGGCAGGCGATCAAACGATCAGAAAATCAGTACGTAGGTTTTGCGCACGGTTTCCTGGATATCCCAGATACCGGTGCTGTTGGCCGGCAGCATGATGGCGTCGCCGGCTTCGATGGTCAGCGGCTCGCCGCCGTCGGGGGTGAAGGTGCAGCGGCCCTTGATGAAGTGGCAGAACTCCTGCTGCACAATCTGCCGCCGCCAGCGCCCTGGGGTGCACTCCCAGATGCCGGTTTCGACGCCGTCGCAGCGCTCGACAGCGGTCACCGAGGCAACCGACACCGGCTCGCCGAGGGGCACGGCAACCGGATTCGATTCTTGCAAGGCGACAGTGTCGGTGTTCTTGAACTGGGTAATGCTCATATCGGTGGATCCTGTGCAGGGGGAACGAAAAGTCAGCGCATGAAGCCTTCCATGAAGTCCGCCACGCCACTGGCCAGGCGTCGGCGCCAAGGGGCGCTGGTCGGGTCGGCGAGGGTCTGGTCCTCATGGACGAAACTCTTGATGATGGCGTTGTAGCCCAGCCAGCGGCACGGCTCCGGCTCCCAGCCTTTGAGGCTGGACAGCGTGCGGTCGGGGTTCACCCAGGGTTGCTCGGTCAGCTCGCTGCGCCGTTCCAGAATCAGCTCGGCCAGGGTGCGGCCACCCAGGTTGCTGGCACCGACCCCTTCGCCGCCGTAGCCACCGGCCAGGGCGATGCCTTGCTTGCGGTCACACAGCATGTGCGGCTGGAAGCGCCGGGCCATACCCAGGTTGCCGCCCCAGGCGTGGGTGATGGCGACGTCCTTGAGCTGCGGGAACAGCTCGCCAAACAGGTAGCGGCGTAGCTCGATCTCGCTGTTGGTGAGGTCGAAGTTTTCTCGCAGGCGTCCGGCAAAGCGGTAGCCGCCACGGGCGCCGAACACCAGGCGATTGTCGGCGCTGCGCTGGCCATAGGTGACCTGGCGGCTGTTTTCACTGAAGGCCTGGCCGCGGTTCAGGCCAATCTTTTCCCAGACCTGCTCCGGCAACGGCTCAGTGGCTACCAGCAGGCTCTGGACCGGCATCTGGTAATGGCCCAGCGGCGGCAGGTTGACCGAGTAGCCTTCGACGGCCGGCACCAGCCACTGACACTTGACCCGTGCTTGCGCCGTGCGCACTTCACCTGCACGCCAGTCGAGCACCGGGCTGTTCTCGTACAGTCGCACGCCCAAGCGTTCCACTGTGCGGGCCAGGCTGCGCACCAGTTTGGCCGGTTGAATGGTTGCCACATTGGGATTGAAGATCGCCCCATAGGGTTTGCTGATGCGCAGTTGGCTGGCCAGTTGCTCAGGGCTCAGCCAGCGGTAGTCGGCTTCGTTCAGGCCTTGCTTGTAGAGTTTGTCCAGATAGGCGCGAAGGGTCGCTTGCTGTTCTGGATAACGTGCCGCGCAATACAGCACGCCGCCTTTGCGATAGTCGCAGTCGATGTCTTCGCGCTCGAGTACGCGCTGCACTTCATCGGGAATGCCATGCAGCAGGTCGTAGGAGGCGCGGCGTTGCTCGGGAGAGCTGGCCGCGAGCAGGCGGTCCTCGCCCAGCAGGTTACCCATCAGCCAGCCACCGTTGCGACCGGAGGCGCCGAAGCCGGCGATGTTGGCTTCGATGATGGCAATGTTCAGATGCGGTGCGTGTTGTTTCAGGTAGTAGGCGGTCCACAGCCCGGTGTAGCCGGCGCCGATGATGCAGACATCCACGTCCAGGTCCTGCTGCAGGGCTGCACGCGCGCTCAGCGTCTCATCCAGCTGGTCCATCCAAAGGCTTATCTTGCGCCATGCCTGCATTGTTTTCGGCTCCACATCCGTTACGGTCTGTGGGCGATCCTAGAAGCTGGCGGGGGGCGTTGTCTTAGCTGCGTGCACGCAGAGAATTCTGCTTGACCCAGGCCTTGGGCGAGAGCCCGGTGTGCTGGCGGAAACACTTGTAGAAGGCCGACAGTGAATTGAAGCCGGCGGCGAACGCCAGGTCGTCGATCTTGGCGTTGCTCGGCGCTTGTTCCAGGCCATTGAGCAGGTGCTGCAGGCGCGCCTGGTTGACGTAGCGGTAGAAACTCTGGCCGAGTACCTGGTTGAGCAGGTAGGAGATCTGATTACGGCTGTAGCCGCTGGCGTCGGCGACTTGCTGCAGGTTCAGCTCCGGGTCGAGGTAGGGGCGCTGGCGCTGGAAGTAGTGCTCCAGGTCCTGGGCCATGGTCGATAGCTGGCGTGGCGACAGGCCCAGGCGGCTGGTGGCCGGGCGTGGGCCGGAACGGGCGCTGCCGTAGCTGTCTCTGCGAATCAGAGTGGCGTATTCATTGACCCGCCAGATCAGCCCCTCCTTCACGGTAATGGCTTCGCTGGACTGGAACGCCACCAGGCCTTCGCCGCCCTGGACCGTGACCTGGTACTGGATGAACGCCGTGCAGCCGTCGACGCGGATGCGATCGCTGTGAACGATGTCTTCGCCAGCTTCGTGGGGTAGGCAGGCGCATACGTAATCGCGCAGCTCGCTGTGGCCGAGCACGCGATTCTGGAAGAAGTCGTGGTACTGAACGTCCGGGTGATAGAGCGCGATCACACCGTCGAGGTCGCGATGCTTCCAGCACAGGTGGTAGCGCAGGACAGTGTCGGCGGTAATCGGGGTTTGTTCAGGGCCGTCAGGCAGGTTGTTTGAGTTCATGTGGCAATAGTGCCGAGCGTCTAGAGCCCAGGCAACCCTGTGCAAGCGGCCTACCCTTGGTATTGATGCTACTTGGGGCCGCACCGCCCCCAAGTGGCGGGTATCGCTATTGCGCTTCCTGGTAGCGCGGGAACATCACGCGGGTCTCCTTTATGCGATAGCCGCCGGTAACGGGTCGCCCAAAGTCGTAACTAGGTAGTTCGCCCTCAGTGAGGCAGCCGAGGCTCTGCAGCAGTTCAGCCATGCTCGTTGGCATCACTGGCCACAGTGCTAACGCACCCTGGCGCAGGGCTTCCAGGCAGTCATGCAGAATGTTGCCGACTTGTTCGAGGTTTTCCGGTTGTTTGATCAATATGTAGGGCTCAGTGAGATTCACGTACTGGTCGATCGAACGGAAGATAGAAAGCGCTGAGGCAATCATCTTGTCGTATTGGAAGGCCCGGCCCTTTTCCCGGGTGGATAGGCTGAGTTGCAGGATTTCCTCGGCAAAACTGGTGGTGTTGGCTGCTTTGGGGGGCACCACACCCTCAAAATAGAGATTGATCATGCCCACTACCCGGTTGAAGCAGTTACCCACCGTGTTGGCCAGATTGGCGTTGTAGCTTTCAATGAAGCGCGTGTGGGCAAAATCTGCGTCGCTGGCACCTACGGGGCCTGCACTGGCAAGAAAGAAACGTGTGCCGTCCACACCGAAATCATTGCAGTAACGTTGCAAATCCGAAATGCCGACAAAATTGCCCATGCTTTTCGACATCTTCTCGCCTTCGCGTATCCAGAAGCCGTGGGCCAATATATTGCGTGGCAGCTCGAGCCATTGATTGCCTTCGATCTGTTTCAGTGCCAGCAACATCGCTGGCCAGATGACTGCGTGGAACCAGAGAATGTCCTTGCCGACCACCTGGAGCGTTGCGGGCCAGAGATGACGGCGTTCATCGGTATCGATCACGGTGAGGTAATTGAACAGGGCATCGACCCAGACATACACCACATGTGATGCGTTGCCTGGGACAGTGATACCCCAAGATTCACTGGAGTGCCGCGAGATAGGGATATCGCTGAGCCCGTCCCGAACCCTGGCGACCACCTCGGCAGTGCGACTGGCCGGATGGATTTTAAACTCACCGTTCTCCAGCAACGCCAGCAGGACATCCTGATAGCGACTGAGTCGGAAGAAGTAGTTCTTCTCAGTGCGTTGAACCAGAGGCTTTTTGTTGAACGGGGACTTGAAATCATACTGCTTGGCTTTGGCCTCTGAAACGTATTCTTCCTGGCCTGCATCGTACCAGCCGGAGTATTCGCCTAGGTAGACATCACCGGTTGCCATCAGTTGTTCGATTCGTGCACGTACGCTCGATTCGTGGCGTGGCTCGCTGGTTCTGATGAAATCATCGAAATCAATATTGAAATACTTGAATGTCTGGCGGAATGCATCGGCATTTCTCTGCGCCCAGGCTTCTACTGGCATCCCCCGTGCTTGGGCGGATTCTATGACTTTTGCCGAGTGTTCATCTGTACCTGTCAGCAGGAATTTCTCGTGACCTTCAAGTAGTGCGGTACGTGCGCCGATATCGGCGAGCAGGGTGGAGAAGACGTGCCCAATATGTGGGGAGTCGTTGACGTAGTAAATGGGAGCGGTGAAATAATTGGATGTTTTCATTGCAGGCGTCCATGGTCTTCGATGTTTGGATAAATGTAGCGATAGAAGAGTGTGAACTAATTATGTGTGTATGGTTGCTAATGCCTGGCTCTGAATAAGGCCTGGCAAGGGGTTGGATAGTAACAGGGGTTGTGGTTTTGTATTTGCGTGAAACCCCTGATGGTTTTGTAAGTTGTTTCTTACAGGTGTTTTTGTAAGTTGTTTCTTGCGGGGGCTTCAAGAAGTTAAACTGTATGTGTCTGGTTTGTTTTGTACGGGTTCAAAGTTGGTTGTAGATGCAAGCTGAGTTTTCTATGTGGTGATCGTGAAACTAGTAGTTTAGAGATCAAGTGGATCTGGCATTGCATGGTTGTCTGAATGGTTGGCTATGGTTTTGTGTGGCGTGCATTTGCCGGGTTTGGAGTGCATTGATTGATGAGCGTCTGCAGAAGACTGATGGCTCGCGCTACGTGGTGCAGAAAGTAGCGTTTCCAGTGCATCAGCTTGGTGATCAATCAGGGCAATGGTGCTGCTGCTGGGCCGGTCACCGGCGAATGAGCGAAGGTATGTGGCACAAAGATTCTTGATCGCGATCTTCAATGATGGATTGTTGGAGCCGCTTCTGCGGCCTTTCGCGGGCAAGCCCGCGAAGAGGCTCACATCGATCTAGAGAAACTGCTCGGCGTAGTGACACGCCACCTGCCGTGTTCCTACCGGCCTGAACGCCGGCTCCTCAGAGGCACAGCGCTCGGTGGCATACGGGCAGCGCTTGTGGAACGCGCAGCCGGGTGGTGGGTTCAACGGATTGGGCAGCTCGCCGGCGATCTTGATCTTCGGCTTGAGCGGGTCCGGGTGAATGGTTGGCGTGGCCGACAACAAGGCCTGGGTGTAAGGGTGCAACGGCTTGTTGTAGATATCTTCCTTGGGCCCCATTTCCGCCGGACGCCCCAGGTACATCACCAGCACCTGGTCGGCCACATGACGCACCACCGCCAGGTTGTGGGAAATGAACACGTAGGCGGTGTTGAACTCCTTCTGCAGGTCCATGAACAGGTTCAGCACTTGGGCCTGGATCGACACGTCAAGGGCCGAGGTCGGCTCATCGGCCACCAGCACTTTCGGTTGCAGCATCATCGCCCGGGCCAGAGCGATACGCTGACGCTGACCACCGGAAAACATGTGCGGATAACGCTGGTAATGCTCCGGACGCAGACCGACCTGTTGCATCATGGCCTGGACCTTTTCCCGCCGTTCGCTCTTCGACAGGTTGGTATTGATCAGCAGCGGTTCGGCCAACTGGTCACCAATCTTTTGCCGTGGGTTGAGCGAGGCGTAGGGGCTCTGGAATACCATCTGCACGTCTTTGCGCAGTTGCTTGCGTTCAGTCTTGTTGGCCCCGGCGACTTCCTGGCCGGCAATTTTCAGCGAGCCGGAAGAGGGCTCCTCGATCAGGGTCAGGGCTCGCGCCAGGGTCGATTTGCCACAACCGGATTCGCCGACCACGGCCAGGGTCTTGCCCGCTTCTAGTTCAAAGGAGACGCCATTGAGCGCACGGACCAGGGCGTGGCCCTTGAACAGGCCACGGGAAACTTCATAGTGACGGGTCAGTTCACGGGCGGTAAGGACGACAGTCATTACGCCACCTCCTGGTTCAACGGGTAGAAACAACGGACCTGGCTGTGGGCCTGGGGATCGAGGGTTGGACGTTGGCGGCGGCAATTGTCCTGAGCGTACGGGCAACGTGGCGACAGCAGGCAGCCTTCGGGGCGGTCGTAGCGGCCGGGGACGATACCGGGCAGGGTTGCCAGGCGCTCGGCACCTTCGCTGTGCTCGGGAATCGCTGCCAGCAGCGCTTCGCTGTAGGGGTGCGCGGGGACGTCGAACAACTCCGGCACCTGGCCTACTTCCACGGCTTGCCCTGCATACATCACACAGACCCGCTTGGCGGTCTCGGCGACCACCGCCAGGTCGTGGGTGATCAGGATCAGCGCCATGTTCTGTTCTTTCTGCAGGTTGAGCAGCAGCTCCATGATCTGCGCCTGAATGGTCACATCGAGAGCGGTGGTCGGTTCGTCGGCGATCAGCAGCTTGGGTTCGCCGGCGATAGCCATGGCGATGGCCACGCGCTGACTCATGCCACCCGAGAGTTGATGCGGGTAGGCGTCCAGACGACTTTCGGCCGCTGGAATCTCGACTTTCTTGAGCAGCTCCAAGGCGCGTTGGCGCGCAGCCTTGCCGCGCAGACCGAGGTGCTGACGCAGAACTTCCTCGATCTGGAAGCCCACGGTGTAGCTAGGGTTGAGGGCGGTCATCGGGTCCTGAAAGACCATCGCCATATCCTTGCCGACCACCTTGCGCCGTTGCCGACCGCTGAGTTTGAGCATGTTGCTGCCGTCGAAGGTCAGAGCGTCGGCGGTGATTCGCCCGGGGGCGTCGATCAGGCCCATCAACGCCATCATGGTCACTGACTTGCCCGAACCGGACTCGCCGACAATGGCCAGGACCTCGCCTTCGTTTACCGTCAGGTCGAGACCGTCGACCACCGGCACCGCGCTGGCATCGCCAAAGCGCACATTCAGATTCTTGATTTCTAGAAGTGACATGGCAATCTCCTCAGGCAGCATTCTTGAGTTTCGGGTCCAGCGCATCGCGCAGTCCGTCACCCATCAGGTTGATTGCCAGTACGCTGAGCAAAATGGTCAGCCCCGGCAGGCTCACGACCCACCAGGCGCGTTCGATGTAATCGCGGGCCGAGGCCAGCATGGTGCCCCACTCCGGGGTCGGCGGCTGGACTCCCAGGCCAAGGAAGCCCAGGGCTGCGGCATCGAGAATCGCTGAGGAGAAACTCAAGGTCGCCTGGACGATCAGCGGCGCCATGCAGTTGGGCAGCACGGTGACGAACATCAGCCGCGGCAGGCTGGCACCGGCCAGGCGTGCGGCAGTGACATAGTCGCGGTTCAGTTCACCCATCACCGCAGCGCGGGTCAGACGCACATAGGACGGCAGCGACACGATGGCAATGGCGATCACCGTGTTGATCAGGCCAGGGCCGAGGATGGCGACGATGGCCACGGCCAGCAGCAGCGATGGCAGGGCCAGCATCACGTCCATCAAGCGCATGATCGACGGGCCGAGTATGCGCGGGAAGAACCCGGCCAGCAGGCCGAGGAAGATTCCCGGGATCAGTGAAATCACCACCGACGACAAGCCGATCAGCAGTGACAAGCGCGAGCCCTGGATCAGCCTCGACAGCAGATCGCGGCCCAGTTCGTCGGTGCCGAGAATAAACTGCCAATTACCGCCTTCAAGCCATACCGGTGGGGTCAGCAGGAAATCACGGTACTGTTCGCTGGGGTTGTGTGGCGCCACCCAGGGGGCGAACAGCGCGCAGAACACGATCAGGCTCATGAACATCAGCCCCGCGACCGCGCCTTTGTTACGCGAAAAGGCCTGCCAGAATTCCTTGTAGGGCGAGGGGTAGAGCAGGCTCTGGTCGACAGCGGTGGCCGGGGTGGTGACAGACTTTGCAAGTGGGGTTGTCATGACGGGGCCCTCAGCGCTGATGACGGATGCGTGGGTTGGCCAGGCCGTAGAGGATATCCACGACGAAGTTGACCAGGATCACCAGGCAGGCAATCAACAGGATGCCGTTCTGTACCACGGGGTAATCACGGGCGCCGATGGCTTCGATCAACCATTTGCCGATGCCCGGCCAGGAAAAGATGGTTTCGGTCAGTACTGCGCCAGCCAGCAAGGTGCCGACCTGCAGGCCAAATACGGTCAGTACCGGAATCAAGGCATTGCGCAGGCCGTGGACGAACACTACCCGCGCAGGCGACAGGCCTTTGGCCCGGGCGGTGCGAATGTAATCTTCGCGCAGCACTTCGAGCATCGACGAGCGGGTCATCCGGGCGATCACCGCCAGTGGAATGGTGCCGAGGACGATGGCCGGCAGAATCAGGTGCATCAGGGCGTCCTTGAACGCGCCTTCTTCATCGCTGAGCAGGGTATCGATGAGCATGAAGCCGGTTTTCGGCTCAATGTCGTACAGCAAGTCGATGCGTCCGGAAACCGGGGTCCAGCCCAGGCTTACGGAGAAGAACATGATCAGAATCAGGCCCCACCAGAAGATCGGCATCGAATAGCCGGCCAGGGAAATGCCCATGACGCCATGATCGAACAGCGAGCCGCGCTTGAGGGCGGCAATCACCCCGGCCAGCAGGCCGATCACCCCGGCGAAAAACAACGCCGCGATGGCCAGTTCCAGGGTCGCCGGGAACAGTGCGAGGAACTCGGTCCAGACGCTTTCACGGGTACGCAGCGATTCACCCAGATCGCCCTGGGCGAGCTTGCCGACATAGTCCAGGTACTGCGCTGGCAACGGCTTGTTCAAGCCAAGGCGCTCCATGGCCTGGGCATGCATCTCGGGGTCAACCCGGCGCTCACCCATCATGACTTCCACCGGGTCACCGGGTATCAGCCGTATGAGCGCGAACGTCAGCAAGGTGATGCCGAAAAGGGTCGGGATCAATAATCCCAGGCGCCGGGCAATAAAACTAAACATCTTCTGGTGTACCTCATCAGCCGGTCAGGCATGTCCGCCAACCCCGGGTTGGGGCCGGCGGCCGTTCTTGTTCTACTTCACCTGGGTGGTGGCAAAGTTGTTATTGGTGAGGGGGTTGATGTGGTACCCCTCAACGTTGTTGCGCATGGCGGTGAACATCTTCGGATGTGCCATGCTGATCCACGGTTGATCTTCATCGTACACCGCCAGCGCCTTTACATAGAGCGCTGCGCGCTCTTGCGTGTCGGTCACTACCCGGGCCTTGTCGATCAAACGCTGGAATTTCTGGTTGCACCAGCGGGCATAGTTCTCGCCGCTTTTCACTGCATCGCAACTGAGCAGCGGGGTGAGGAAGTTGTCCGGATCGCCGTTGTCGCCCACCCAGCCGGTAGACACCATGTCAGGCTCGCCCTTCTTGGCGCGGCGGAGCATTTCGGCCCATTCCATCACCCGGATATCGACTTTCAGGCCGATCTTGGCCAGGTCGGCCTGGAGCATCTGGGCGCTCAATTGCGGGTTGGGGTTGGTCGGGCCGCCGCCGTTGCGGGTGAACAGGGTCAGCACCGCGCCTTCCGGGACCCCGGCTTCCTTGAGCAGGGCACGGGCCTTGTCGAGGTCGCGGGGCGGATTCTGGTTGGCGGTGTTGTAGCCCATCAGCGTTGGTGGATAAGGGTTGATGCCGACCAGCGCATTACCCTTGCCGAATAGCTGGTCGACATGGGTCTGGCGGTCGAAGGCCATGTTGATGGCTTTACGCACACGCACGTCGCTCAGGTATTTGTGCTCGTTGTTGAGCGAGATGTAACCGGTGGTCAGGGCCTCCATCTCGGCGACTTTCAGCTTGGGGTCGGCCTTGATGCTGGGGATGTCATCAGGTTTGGGATACAGCGCCACCTGGCATTCGTTGGCCTTGAGCTTCTGCAGACGCACGTTGTTGTCGCTGGCGATGGCGAAAATCAGCGCATCGGCCGGTGGCTTGCCACGGAAGTAGTCGGGGTTGGGCTTGTAGCGGACCTGGGCGTCCTTGACGTAACGCTGGAAAATGAACGGGCCAGTGCCGATTGGTTTGCTGTTGAGCTCGGCGGTTTTGTTGGCCTTGAGCAGCTGGTCGCCGTACTCGGCGGAATAGATCGAGGTGAAGGCCATGGCCAGGTCAGGCAAGAACGGCGCTTCCGGGCGGGTGAGAGTGAAGACCACGGTGTGATCGTCGGTTTTCTCGACGCTCTTGAGCAAGTCTTTGAAGCCCATGCTCTCGAAATAGGGGAAGCCGATGCTGGTCTTGTTGTGCCACGGGTGGTTCGGGTCCAGCTGGCGTCGGAAACTCCACAGCACGTCGTCGGCATTCATCTCGCGGGTCGGCGTGAAGTAGTCGGTGGTGTGGAACTTCACTCCTTGGCGCAGATGGAAGGTGTAGGTCAGGCCGTCGTCGCTGATCTCCCAGCGTTCGGCCAGGGCTGGCTGAATCTCTGTGGTGCCGGGCTTGAAGTCGACCAGGCGGTTGAACACGGTTTCGGCGGAAGCGTCGGCGGTCACCGCCGTGGTGTACTGGACGATATCGAAGCCTTCCGGGCTGGCCTCGGTACACACCACCAGCGGCTTGGCCGCCAGGCCCGCCGCAGTACTCAACAGGATGGCTGCCAGGGCAGCCTGAAGCGGTAGCAATTTCATGAAACCTCCCTGCGATCAATTAAGCCAGCGTAGTCGCCACGACCGGTTCGGTGAACCGGTCGTGGCAGCTGACGCTTAGAGAATGTTGAATGGAATGGTGGTTACGATACGCAGCTCGTCCAGGCTACCGTCGCCCTGGTTCTTGCTGGCCCGGTGCGCGGTATAAGTGGCGCGGATGGTGGTGTCCTTGAGTGAACCGCTTTGTACCGCGTAGGTGGTACCGATACCCCACTCGTAGTGGTTCTCGCCGTCGAGGTTTTTCACGTCATAGCCGGTGCCGCTGTAGTGGGTGCCATCGATGCACCAACCACGGGCGTTGTACAGGTTGAACTTCAGGCCGGGTACGCCGTACTGGGCCATGTTCAGCACGTAGGCGATCTGTATCGATTTCTCGTTCGGGCCGTTGAAGTCCGAGAGCAGGGAGTTGGCCAGGTAGATCGCGTTGGTGTCGTGCAGGTAATCGAAGTATTCGTTACCGTTGACCTGCTGGTAGGAGAAGCTCAGGTTGTGTGCCTGATGCGTCAGGCCGAACGACAGACTGTAGGTATCGTTGTCGATCTCACCGAGCAGGCTTTTACCTTCATCTTTGGTCTTGTAGTAGTTCAGCCCCGTGGTAAGGCTCAATACCGAACTATCGCCCAGCTCATGGTTGGCGCCGAAATAGTACTGGTTCCACAAGTCTTCGACGTTGGACACGTAGACGCTGGTTTTCAAGCTCTTCAGTGGCTGGTAGTTCACACCGGCGATGTTGACGTGATCGGCTTCGAAGGCGCGATCACCGTACTCGGCGACAAATTTGCTGGTGCCCTGTTCGGTCCGCGTCGAGAGGCGGTCGAAGGTGCCGATATCAAAGGCCAGGTTGTCGAATTCTTCGCTGCGGATGCTCACGCCCTCGAAGCTCGACGGCAAGGCACGGTTGCCGATGTAGGCAATGACCGGGGTGTCGATGGACTGGCGACCGGCGGTCAAGGTGGTGTTGGAGACACGGGCCTTGACGTTCGCCAGGCCCATCTTGCTCCACTGGCCGATGACGTCACCGTCACTATGGGTCAGGGTGCGGTTGTTCGGCCCGGCCACCGCTGCGCGGCCCTGCTCAAGCGCGATGGCATTGTAGGCGGCGACTTCGGTTGCGAAACCAACGGCGCCCTCTGTGAAGCCCGAGCTGTAGTTGAGGATGGTGCCTTGCACCCAGTTGTCACGGCTATGGGTGTCGTGTTGGCTACCATCGCTCTTGTAGTACTTGAACAACGGCGCGCGAGTGGCGCGTTCGCGGGCGTACCAGTTGCGGGTCGAACCGGACAGACTCTGGCCTTCGATAAAGCCTTTGGCTTCACTCTGGGCACTGGTGGATTTGACGCTGACCGGAACAAAGTCCTGGCTCACGGGTTCGGCCTGAGCCACGGCTGACAGGCCACTCAGGGACAATGCCAGTATTGCGATTTTGGTTGGTCTCAAGGTAAAGCTCCCTTTCTTTTCTTTTTTTAGTTGCCGCCCGGCCTTGTGAGCTGGGCGTATTTCTGGGTGAAACAAGGGTTGCAATCGTTTGCCACGAGAAGATCTGGCATATTCAGGCTGAGTTCGGTCGCGAGGGTGGATTGCACCCCCGTGGCCGAATCAGGTGTTTACTCGATGCTGACGCCTGAGAAATTGTTGCGCCCGAAAGGACTTACCTTGAAACCCACGACCTTGGCACTGAGCGGTTGGTTGACCGTCGAGTGGGCGATCGGGGTAATCGGCACCTGCTGCTTGAGGCGTTGCTGGGCCTGTTGATAAAGCACGGTGCGCTGCTCACGATCAGTGATGGTCTTGGCTTTTTTGATCAGCGTGTCGTACTGCGGGTCGCACCACATGGAGTAGTTGTTGCTGCCGATGGCGTCGCAGCTGTACAGCGTGCCCAGCCAGTTGTCCGGGTCGCCGTTGTCGCCGGTCCAGCCGATCAGCGAGATATCATGTTCGCCATCCTTGGTGCGTTTGAGGTATTCGCCCCATTCGTAGCTGACGATCTTCACTTTCAGGCCGACCTTGGCCCAGTCAGCCTGAAGCATCTCGGCCATCAGCTTGGCGTTGGGGTTGTAGGGACGTTGCACGGGCATGGCCCACAGGGTGATTTCGGTACCTTCCTTGACCCCGGCAGCCTTGAGCAATTCGCGGGCCTTGTCCGGGTTGTAACCGGCGTCTTTGATGCTTTCGTCATAAGACCATTGGGTCGGCGGCATGCTGCCCACCGCCAGTTGTCCTGCCTGTTGATATACCGCCTTGACGATGGCCGGTTTGTTGACCGCCATGTCCATCGCCTGGCGTACTTCGAGCTGATCGAAGGGTTTGTGCTGCACGTTGTAGGCGATGTAGCCGAGGTTGAAACCGGGCTTTTCGATTACCTGCAACTGCGGGTCATTCTTCAATGCATCAAGGTCGGCCGGGCGTGGATGCAGGGTGATCTGGCACTCGTTCTTACGCAGTTTCTGGATACGCACTGAAGGGTCGATGTTGATCGAGAAGATCAACTGGTCGAGCTTGACCTGAGCCGGGTCCCAGTAGTCCTTGTTGCCGCGATAGCGGATCTGCGAATCCTTCTGGTAGCGCTGGAACACGAACGGACCGGTGCCGATCGGCTTCTGGTTGATGTCGCTGGGGCGGCCGGAGGTCATCAACTGATGGGCATACTCGGCTGACAGGATGGCGGCGAAACTCATCGCCAGGTTCTGCACGAACGCGGCATCAACGCTGTTGAGGGTGAACACCACGGTCATCGGCGCGGTCTTCTCGACCCGGGCAATGTTCTTGTCCAGGCTCATGCCGACGAAGTAGGGGAACTCGGTGGGGTAAGCCTTGCGAAACGGGTGCTCCCTGTCGAGCATTCGATTGAAGGTGAACAGCACATCGTCGGCATTCATCTCGCGGCCAGGGGTGAAGTCCTTGTTGCTGTGAAACTCGACCCCTTCGCGCAGGTGGAAGGTGTAGGTCAGGCCGTCATCGGACACCTCCCAGCTTTTTGCCAGGGCCGGTTTGACCGCAGTGGCTCCGCGCTCGAACTCGACCAGACGGTTGTAGATCGGCTCGGCGGCGTCGTTGTCGGTGGCGCTGGTGTACTGGGCGGTGTCGAAGCCACCGGGGCTGCCTTCGGAGCAGAACACCAGGTTGTTGGCCAGGCTTACGGGAGCCTGGGCGAGCAGGCCGAGGCCCAGTAATGCTGCAAAAAATGGCGTATGACGCATAACGATCCTTGGTTTCTTGTTGTTTTGAGCGGTCCATGGCACACAGCCGTACGAATCGCACCGACTGCGACGCTGCCTTGACGGTAGAGCCGTCACGGCGTTGTCGATAGGTACGATTACGCAAAGATGTGTAGGAGGCGTCCGACAGGGCGGAGCGACGTTTCCGTGTCGATGCACTAACGGTTGACCTGCCAGACCATCAGGCTATGGCTCCGGACCCCATTGGGGCCGGAACCAGGGCTGCTGGCTGCTATTTGGTCACGCTGACCCCATAGAAGGAATTCAAGCCGAACGGGCTGATCTTGAAGTCCTGTACGGTGTTACGCATCGGTTGATACACCGTCGAGTGCGCGATCGGTGTCATCGGCACCTGGTCTTTGAGGCGGTGCTGGGCTTGCTTGTACAGCTCGGTACGCTTGGCTTGGTCAGCGGTGGCCTTGGCCTGCTTGATCAGGTCGTCGTAGGGCTTGTCGCACCATTTGGAGAAGTTGTTGCCGGCAACGGCGTCGCAACCGAACAGGGTGCCGAGCCAGTTGTCCGGGTCACCGTTGTCACCGCTCCAGCCAATCAGCATGGCGCCGTTCTCGCCACCTTTGGAACGCTTGATGTATTCACCCCACTCGTAGCTGACGATCTTGGCGTTGATGCCGATTTTCTTCCAGTCGGACTGGAGCATCTCGGCCATCAGTTTGGCGTTGGGGTTGTACGGGCGTTGCACCGGCATGGCCCACAGGGTGATTTCGGTGCCTTCCTTGACCCCGGCTTCCTTGAGCAGTTGCTTGGCTTTTTCCGGGTCGAACGCTGCGTCCTTGATGGTGGTGTCGTAGGACCATTGGGTCGGCGGCATGGCGTTGACCGCCAGCTGACCTGCGCCCTGGTACACCGACTTGATGATTTCAGGCTTGTTCACCGCCATGTCCAGGGCCTGGCGGACCTTGAGCTGGGCCATCGGGTTGGCTTCGTTGCTGCCCTTGATCTTGTCCATCACGTTGTAGGCGATATAGCCGAGGTTGAAGCCTGCCTGGTCGGGCATCTTCAGGTTCGGGTCGGCCTTGAGCGGCTCGATGTCAGCGGGGCGCGGGAACAGGGTGACCTGGCATTCGTTCTTCTTCAGCTTCTGCATGCGCACCGAGGCGTCGGTGGTGATGGCGAAGATCAGGTTGTCGATCTTCACGTCATCGGGCTGCCAGTAGTCCTTGTTGCCCTTGAAGCGGATCTGCGCGTCCTTCTGGTACTTGCTGAACACGAACGGCCCGGTGCCGATCGGCTTCTGGTTGATGTCGGCGGGCTTGCCTTGCTTGAGCAGTTGGTCGGCGTATTCGGCCGACTGGATCGAGGCGAAGCTCATGGCCAGGTTCTGGATGAATGCGGCGTCGACACCGTTGAGGGTGAACTTGACGGTGTGGTCGTCGAGCTTCTCCACCTTGGCGATGTTCTTGTCCATGCCCATGTCGGTGAAGTACGGGAACTCGGTGGGGTAGGCCTTGCGGAACGGCATGTCCTTGTCGAGCATTCGCTTGAAGGTGAAGAGGACGTCGTCGGCGTTGAATTCGCGGGTCGGCTTGAAGAAGTCGGTGGTGTGGAACTTGACCCCTTTACGCAGGTGGAAGGTGTAGGTCAGGCCATCATCGGAAATGTCCCAGCTGGTTGCCAGGCCCGGAATGACAGCAGTACTGCCGCGCTCGAACTGGCTCAGGCGGTTGAAGACAGTCTCGGCTGAGGCGTCGAAGTCGGTTCCGGTGGTGTACTGGCCCGGGTCGAAGCCAGCGGGGCTGCCTTCGGAGCAGAACACCAGGTTAGTCGCCGCGAGGGCTGAAGGTGCGCCGGCAAGCAAGCCTGCGCCGACTAGAAACGGAATGACCGCGTGTTTGAGCATGGTGGCCTCATTGTTGTCATTTTTGATTTGAGGGGGGCCTTGTGAGCCGTCCTGCGGATACTTATGCAGGGCCCATACCCAATGCAACACTCAAAGGGATGTGTGGCGGCAAACAGTGGGACGAACGTACAGGAATGTCGCATTCGTATAATTTTTTACGAAGTTGAACGTTTGCGGATGGGTATTTCAGTATGTTTCGGAGACGTTATGCATCATGGTGGTCACGCCTGGCACCGCAACAGTGCACCTGGTTGCTACGCGTAACAGTGTTCGTGGCAGCCGCAGCTGCCACGAATCTGCACAACCGTAACGTTACTCAGGGCATCTGTACTTCGATGGTACCGTCGGCGCTGAGGCTCACCTGGCTAGTGCCGGCTTCGATGTCTGGCGCAGGTGCAGCGTCTTCGGCCATGCCGGCTTTCATCATCATAGGGGCACTTCGCGCATAGGGATGCGGATAGCCGCTGCTATTGAGGTTGAGGTTGACCACTTTGTAGCTTTTGCCACCCAGGGCTTCAGTGGCCAGCTGGGCGCGGGTCTTGAAGGCATTGACGGCGTCCTTGAGCAGTTCGTCCTCGCTGGTTTTGCGTGTGGCCGGGGCGATGGAGAAGTCCATGCCGCCCATTTTCAGGTCCTGCAGCAAGGTTCCGGTGAGTTTCGACAAGGCCGGGAAGTCGGCACTTTCCAGGCGCAGCTCGGCGCGCTCGCGCCAACCGGTGATCTTCTGACCCTTGTTGTCATAGATCGGGTAGCTGTTGCGGCTGCCCTGGCTGATCTTGACCTCCTTGACCTCGCGGGCCTGTTGCACCGCCTTGTTCATGGTTTCGGTGATTTCCTTGGCCAGCTTGCCCGGATCGGTGTTCTGCGCTTCGCTGTACAGGGTCACGATCATCAGATCGCGCGCCACTTCCTTGCTGACTTCGGCACGCAGCGAGATCTGGTTGTAACGCGGTTCTTCTGCCAGCGCGGGGAGGCTGGCGAGCAGGCTGGTGGCCATTACAAGGGTGGCGCTGCGGCGGGTGTTAAGCATGTGTGACTCCTTGAAAATGAGGCGTGGACGCAGTGAAATCCATTCCACGCAGGCCCATGAGACTCGCAAGAGTGTAGTGAGGTTCATAAAGGCCATCATTGTTGTGTAAAAAAGTGTGGCGCTTTGCCGCATGCCTGCAGAGCACAGCACAGCTTCGGTATACTCGCCACGATTCGCCCTGGAGCACTCATCAGGAGAGCTCATGCTCGCCCCCGTACAACTGCTGTCCGCAACCCGTCAGAACCTCTGGCGCCTGACCTTTATCCGCATTCTGGTATTGGCCGCCCAGGCCGGCTCGGTGGGCGTTGCCTACTGGACCGAACTGCTGCCACTGCCATGGTTGTCGTTGGTGATCACTCTCGGCCTGTCGAGCCTGCTGTGTGCGTTCACGGCCTTGCGCCTGCGCCTGTCGTTGCCGGTCACCGAGCTGGAATATGCCTTCCAGCTGGCCTGTGACCTGCTGATCCACAGCGCCTTGCTGTATTACTCTGGCGGCTCGACCAACCCCTTTGTTTCTTACTATCTGGTGCCGCTGGCGATTGCCGCAGTGACCTTGCCCTGGGTTTATTCACTGGTCCTCTCAGGTATCGCCCTGGCGGCTTACAGCTTGCTGCTGGTGCAGTTCTACCCGCTGGAGACCTTCCCTATGGCGCGGGAAAAGATGCAGGTCTACGGCATGTGGTTGAGTATTGCCCTGGCGGCGGCGGTGATCACCTTCTTTGCGGCGAAAATGGCCGAAGAGCTGCGCCGTCAGGAACAGTTGCGTGCCGAGCGGCGCGAAGAAGGCCTGCGCGACCAGCAACTGCTGGCAGTTGCCACCCAGGCCGCTGGTGCTGCTCATGAGCTGGGTACACCGCTGGCAACAATGAGTGTGTTGATCAAGGAAATGCGCCAGGACCACAACGACCCGTTGTTGCAGGAAGACCTGGCGGTGCTGCAGGATCAGGTCAAATTGTGTAAAGAGACCCTGCAGAACCTGGTGCGTGCCGCCGAGGCCAACCGGCGCATGGCGGTGGAAGATCAGGAGGTCACGGCCTGGCTGGATGAAGCCCTGAACCGCTGGCACCTGATGCGTCCCGAGGCCAGTTACCGTTTTCAGCGCCTGGGGCAGGGCAGTGTGCCGCGGCTGGCGCCACCACCTGATCTGACTCAGGCGTTACTGAACCTGTTGAACAATGCAGCTGATGCCTGTCCGGACGAGCTTGAAGTGCGCCTGGACTGGGATGCGCAAGATATGGTGATCAGCATCCGCGACCATGGTCCGGGTGTGCCGGTGGCCATTGCCGAGTCGATCGGCAAACCCTTCTTTACCACCAAGGGCAAAGGCTTTGGCCTCGGCCTGTTCTTGAGCAAGGCCAGCGTGACCCGTGCTGGCGGCTCGGTAAAACTCTATAGTCATGAGGAAGGCGGTACGCTCACCGAGCTGCGCCTGCCGCGTGACGCGCGAGGAGATGTGTGATGAGTGATGAAATCCAGGTTGAAGGCGAAGAGCTGCCGCACCTGTTGCTGGTAGATGACGATGCCACCTTTACCCGGGTGATGGCTCGGGCCATGAGTCGCCGCGGCTTTCGTGTGAGTACCGCCGGCTCCGCCGAAGAGGGCCTGAAAATCGCCCAGGACGACGTGCCGGATTACGCTACGCTGGACCTGAAAATGGACGGCGACTCGGGCCTGGTGTTGTTGCCCAAGCTACTCGAACTCGACCCGGAAATGCGCGTAGTGATCCTCACCGGTTACTCAAGCATCGCCACTGCCGTAGAAGCCATCAAGCGCGGTGCCTGCAACTATCTGTGCAAACCGGCCGATGCCGATGACGTACTGGCCGCCTTGCTGTCCGAGCACGCTGACCTGGACAGCCTGGTACCGGAAAACCCGATGTCGGTGGACCGCTTGCAGTGGGAGCACATCCAGCGTGTGCTGACCGAGCACGAAGGCAACATTTCCGCTACAGCCCGTGCGCTGGGTATGCACCGGCGGACCTTGCAACGTAAATTGCAGAAACGCCCGGTTCGCCGCTGACGCTATCGCGGGGCAAGCCCGCTCCCACAGAGGATGATTGGATTCCGGTGGGAGCGGGCTTGCCCCGTGATCAATTTATATCCGCCGCAAAACCTGCAGCCCTGAGCTGGCGTATCATTAGTCGCCTAACGACAGCCACCGGGACCGCCCTGCATGCTCGCCCTTTTTCTTCAGACGCTGAACATCACGGCGCCAGTGTTTGCCATGCTGTTCATGGGCGTGCTGCTCAAACGCATCAACGCGATCAACGATGGCTTCATCCATAGCGCCTCGGCACTGGTGTTCAACGTCTGTATGCCGGCGTTGTTGTTCCTGGGGATCTATCACGCTGATCTGACTTCAGCCGTGAAGCCGGGGCTGCTGCTCTATTTTGCCATCGCTACCCTGATCGGTTTTGGCCTCGCCTGGGGGCTGGCGATCTGGCGCTGCCCGCGACAAGACCGCGGGGTCTACACCCAGGGCGCGTTTCGCGGCAACAATGGGGTGATTGGTCTGGCGCTGGCTGCAAGCATGTATGGCGATTATGGCATTTCGCTGGGGGCGATCCTCGCCGGGCTGGTGATCCTGCTCTACAACTCGCTGTCGGTGGTGGTGCTGGCGGTGTACAGCCCAAGCGCCAAGTCCGACCCCTGGAGTATCTGCAAGAGCATCCTGCGCAACCCGCTGATCATCAGTGTGCTGCTGGCGGCTGTGCTGGCCTACGCACAGGTGGCACTGCCAAACTGGTTGCTGACCTCGGGCGACTACCTGGCGCAGATGACTTTGCCGCTGGCGCTGATCTGTATTGGTGGCACCTTGTCGCTCGCCTCGCTGCGCCAGAGTGGCGGGTTGGCCGTCAGTGTCAGTTTGCTGAAAATGGTCTGGCTGCCGTTGCTCGCCACCCTTGGCGCCTTTGTCTGTGGTTTTCGCGGGACCGAGCTGGGTATCTTGTTCCTTTACTTCGGTAGCCCGACGGCGGCGGCCAGCTATGTCATGGCCAGGTCGACCAACGGCAACCATGAGTTGGCGGCGGCGATCATCGTCATAACCACCCTGATGGCCGCCATTACCACCAATATCGGTATCTTTTTCTTGCAGTGGGGCGGTTGGATCTAGATTCTGTAGAAAATAATTCCAACACTGCCTCCTACCTCCGAGGACACTTCATGCAAGATGAAATCACCCCAGAGCGGTTGCACCGCGGGCTGAAGAATCGCCACATCCAGCTGATTGCGCTGGGTGGCGCGATTGGCACCGGACTGTTCCTCGGTATTGCCCAGACCATCCAGCTGGCCGGCCCGTCCGTGCTGCTGGGCTATGCCATTGCCGGCCTGATTGCCTTTTTCATCATGCGCCAGTTGGGTGAGATGGTGGTCGAAGAGCCGGTGTCCGGCACTTTCAGTCATTTTGCCCACCGCTACTGGAGCGAATTTGCCGGGTTCATGTCCGGCTGGAACTATTGGGTGCTGTATGTGCTGGTCGGCATGGCCGAGCTCACTGCCGTGGGGATCTATATCCAGTACTGGTGGCCCGGCTTCCCAACCTGGGCCACAGCGGCCATTTTCTTCGCCGTGATCAACCTGATCAACCTCAGCCAGGTGAAAGTCTACGGCGAGATGGAGTTCTGGTTTGCCCTGATCAAGGTGGTTGCCATCATCAGCATGATTGCCTTTGGTGGCTACCTGTTGATCAGCGGTAACGGTGGGCCCGATGCCAGCGTGGCCAACTTGTGGCAATACGGCGGCTTCTTCCCCAACGGCATCAGCGGCCTGATGATGGCGCTGGCGGTGATCATGTTTTCCTTTGGCGGCCTGGAGCTGGTGGGGATCACTGCCGCCGAAGCCGACAACCCCAAGTACAGCATTCCACGCGCCACCAATCAGGTGATCTACCGCATTCTGATTTTTTACATTGGTGCTCTGGCAGTGCTGCTGTCGCTGTATCCGTGGCAGAAAGTGGTGCAGGGTGGTAGCCCGTTCGTAATGATTTTCCATGCCCTGGACAGCAATCTGGTGGCCACCATCCTCAATCTGGTGGTGCTGACGGCGGCATTGTCGGTCTACAACAGCTGCGTGTATTGCAACAGCCGCATGCTCTTCGGTCTGGCAGTGCAGGGGGATGCGCCCAAGCGTCTGCTCAAGGTCAACGACCGCGGTGTACCGCTGGCGGCCCTGGGAATCTCGGCGCTGGCGACCGGGTTGTGCGTGTTGATCAACTACCTGATGCCGGCTGAAGCCTTTGGTTTGTTGATGGCGCTGGTGGTGTCGTCGCTGGTGATCAACTGGGGCATCATCAGCATCACCCACCTGAAATTCCGCCGCGCCAAGCAAGCGGCTGGCGAGACGACATTCTACAAAAGCTGGGGCTACCCGCTGACCAACTATGTCTGCCTGGCCTTCCTCACGCTGATTCTGGTCATCATGTACCTGACGCCGGGCATTCGCATTTCGGTGCTGTTGATTCCAGTGTGGCTAGCCGTGCTGGGCATGGCTTACTGGCTGAAGAAAAAGGGCCACAAGGCCGCCATCGCTGCCGACTGACGGCCCGTGCGAGAGTGATCGATCAGCTCTGCTGGTAGCTGTCGATCACTTCCTGGGCGGCGCGAAACGCATCGATGGCCGCTGGGACCCCGGCATACACTGCGCAATGCAGTAGTGCTTCGCGAATCTCTTCGACACTGCAGCCATTGTTCAAGGCGCCACGGACGTGGCCCTTGAGTTCCTGTGGGCACTTGAGCGCGGTCAGTGCGGCCAGGGTGATCAGGCTGCGGGTTTTCAGCGGTAAGCCTTCACGGCTCCAGACACTGCCCCAGGCATGTTCGTTGACGAAGTCCTGCAGCGGCTGAGTGAACTCGGTGGCATTTCCCAGTGCGCGATCGACAAACGCATCGCCCATGACCTGGCGGCGGACCTGTTCGCCGGTTTTGCTAGTGTCGCCCATATTGTTTTCCTTAGTGTTGGCGGCGCCAGGCGCGAAGGGTCGTAAACAGCAGCAACGCCCCGAGCACTGGCAGTGCATAGAACAGCATCAGTTTTTCCAGGCGGGTGGCCAGCGGCATGCCAGTGGTGAAGGCCACCACATGCAGACCATAAGCCAGGTACAAGCCAAGAAACACCAGACCTTCGGCGCGGGTGACGCGGTAGCCGGAGTAGAACACCGGCAGGCTCAAGGCGGCGACACCGAGCATCACCGGCAGGTCGAAATCCAGGGCGTTGGGCGAGATCGACAATGGCTCTGGCGCCACCAGGGCAGTCAAGCCGAGTACGGCCAGCAGGTTGAACAGATTGCTGCCGATGACGTTGCCCACGGCGATCTCGCGTTCGCCGCGCAGGGCGGCAATCAATGAGGTGGCCAGTTCCGGCAGCGAAGTACAGACCGCGACCACTGTCAGGCCGATGACCCGTTCAGACAGGCCCAGGTCGCTGGCCACTTCGACAGCAGCCTCAAGCAGCAGGTGTCCGGCCACGCTCAGCAAGCCCAATCCGGCCAGCATCAGCAGCAGGCTGGTGATCCAGAATCCGCTGCCTTGTTGTGGTCGTGGGCCGGGAGCAGGGAAGGTGCGGGCGTAGTGACGTGACTGGTGCCAGAGGATTGCCAGGTAGGCGAAAAGACCGAGCAGCAGCAACGCGCCTTCCAGGCGGCCAAGCAGTTCGTTGAACGCCAGCAGGTAGACCAGCAGGCTGGCAGCGATCATCAGCGGAATATCCAGGCGCACCAGCTGGCGCGAGACACGCAATGGAATGATCAGAGCGGCCAGGCCGAGGGTGACCAATATGTTGAAAATGTTACTGCCAATCACGCTACCCACCGCTACATCCGGGGCGCCGGTGTAGGCAGCTTGCAGGCTGACAGTCAGCTGCGGCGCGCTGCTGCCGAAGGCCACCAGGCTCAAGCCGATGATCAGTGGCCGGACCTGCAGACTGGACGCTACGCGCAGGGCGGAGCGCACCAGAAGCTCGGCGCCGATGACGAGCAGCAGCAAGCCAAAGGCCAGTTGCAGCAGGCTGAAGGTGGGTAAGGCGGCCAGGTCGAAAATGGTCGTGCTCCGTTGCAGGGTCAGTCGCTGAGACTTTGTACCCGTACGCGCGCCGTTCCGCTACGGATCATGCCCAGTTTTTCTGCGGCAGCGCGGGATAGGTCAATCAAGCGGCCGCGGGTGTGCGGACCACGGTCGTTGACGCGCACCACCACACTACGGTCGTTGTTCAGGTTGGTGACCTTGACCCGGGTGCCGAAGGGCAGGCTGCGATGGGCAGCGGTCATGGCATTTTGATTGAAGGGCTCGCCACTGGCAGTACGTTTGCCGTGGTGACGGGAGCCGTAATAGGAGGCGGTACCGGACTTGTCGTAGCCGCGAGGATCGATATCGTGACTGGCGCAGCCGGCCAGCAGGGTAAAGAGCGCGAGTGCGCTGAGGGGACGCCACATGGGGGTAGATGCTCCGAGGTGGGGCTATCGCCTGTAGGAGCCGACGTTGCCGGCTCCTACAGGCGATTTGCGAATTACCCTTCGAGCTTGCTCTTGAGCAATTGGTTCACTTGTTGCGGGTTGGCTTTGCCCTTGGAGGCTTTCATGGCCTGGCCGACGAAGAAACCGAACATCTTGCCACGCTTGGCCTCATCGGCGGCGCGGTACTGCTCGACCTGCTCGGCGTTGGCCGCGAGCATTTCGTCCAGGACCTTCTCGATCGCACCGCTGTCAGTCACCTGTTTCAGTCCTTCGGCCTCGATGATCTGGTCAGCATCGCCTTCGCCGGCTGCCATCTTCTCGAACACCACCTTGGCGATCTTGCCACTGATGGTGTTGTCGAGGATGCGCTTGAGCATGCCGCCCAAGTGCGCTGCGCTGACTGGCGACTGGTCGATTTCCAGGCCCAGCTTGTTGAGCAGGCTGCCCAACTCGACCATGACCCAGTTGGCTGCCAGCTTGGCATCGCCACACACACCGACCACTTCTTCGAAGTAATCGGCCTGCTCACGGCTGGAGGCCAGCACGTTGGCGTCATAGGCCGACAGGTTGAACTGGCTCTGGAAGCGCTCGCGCTTCTGCGGTGGCAGCTCCGGCAGGGTGGCGCGGATGGTGTCGAGGTAAGCGGCTTCGATCACCACCGGCAGCAGGTCCGGATCGGGGAAGTAACGGTAATCGTTGGCTTCCTCTTTGCTGCGCATCGAGCGCGTCTCGTCCTTGTTCGGGTCGTACAGGCGGGTTTCCTGGACGACCTTGCCGCCATCTTCGATCAGCTCGATCTGACGCTGGATTTCGCTGTTGATCGCGCGCTCGATGAAGCGGAACGAGTTGACGTTCTTGATCTCGCAGCGGGTACCGAACTCAACCTGGCCTTTTGGTCGCACCGAGACGTTACAGTCGCAACGCAGCGAGCCTTCGGCCATGTTGCCGTCGCAGATACCCAGGTAGCGCACCAGAGCGTGGATCGCCTTGACGTAGGCCACGGCTTCCTTGGCGTTACGCATGTCCGGCTCGGAAACGATTTCCAGCAGCGGCGTGCCGGCACGGTTCAGGTCGATACCGGTGGAGCCGCTGAAGTCTTCGTGCAGGCTCTTGCCGGCATCTTCTTCCAGGTGCGCACGGGTGATGCCGACGCGTTTGACCGTGCCGTCTTCGAGGGCGATGTCGAGGTGGCCCTTGCCGACGATCGGCAGTTCCATCTGGCTGATCTGGTAACCCTTGGGTAGGTCGGGGTAGAAGTAGTTTTTACGCGCGAACACGTTGTGCTGGCCGATCTCGGCGTCAATCGCCAGACCGAACATGCAGGCCATGCGCACCGCTTCCTGGTTGAGCACCGGCAATACGCCGGGCATCCCTAAGTCGATCAGGCTGGCCTGGGTGTTCGGCTCGGAACCGAACGTGGTGGCGCTGCCGGAGAAAATCTTCGACTGGGTGGCGAGCTGGGTGTGAATCTCCAGCCCGATGACAACTTCCCATTGCATGTGGTGATCCCTCAGAAGCCGTTAGGTGCGCGGGTGTGCCAGTCAGTCACTTGCTGATAGCGGTGCGCGACGTTGAGCAGGCGGCCTTCCTGGAAATACGGGGCGAGCAGTTGCACGCCAACCGGCAGACCCTCGACAAAACCGGCCGGCATCGACAGGCCCGGCAGGCCCGCCAGGTTGGCGGTAATGGTGTAGACGTCTTCCAGGTACTCTGCGACCGGGTCGTTGTTCTTGGCGCCGATTTTCCAGGCCAGGTTTGGCGTGGTCGGGCCGAGAATCACGTCGACCTCGTTGAAGGCGGCCATGAAGTCGTTCTTGATCAGGCGGCGGATTTTCTGCGCCTGCAGGTAATAGGCGTCGTAGTAGCCGGCCGAGAGGGCGTAGGCACCGACCATGATCCGGCGTTGTACTTCGCTACCGAAGCCTTCGCCACGGGAGCGCTTGTACAGGTCGGTGAGATCGACCGGGTTCTCGCAGCGGTAGCCGAAACGCACGCCATCAAAACGCGACAGGTTGGACGAAGCTTCAGCCGGGGCGATCACGTAGTAGGCCGGAATCGCGTGCTGCATGTTCGGCAGGCTGATTTCCTTGACCACGGCACCGAGCTTTTCCAGTTCCTTGACGCTGGCCTGGACCAAGTCGGCAATGCGCGGGTCGAGGCCGGCACCGAAGTACTCCTTCGGCAGGCCGATGCGCAAGCCTTGCAGCGAATTGTTGAGGCTGGCGCTGTAATCCGGCACCGGCTCATCGATGCAGGTGGAGTCTTTGGCATCGAAGCCGGCCATGCCCTGCAGCAGCAGGGCGCAGTCTTCGGCGGTGCGGGCGAGCGGGCCGCCCTGGTCGAGGCTCGACGCGTAGGCAATCATGCCCCAGCGCGAAACCCGGCCATACGTCGGTTTCAGCCCGGTCAGACTGGTTAGTGCCGCCGGCTGGCGGATCGAGCCGCCGGTGTCGGTGGCAGTGGCCGCTGGCAACAGGCGCGCCGCAACGGCAGCCGCCGAACCCCCTGAAGAACCACCAGGGACGTATTCCAGGTTCCACGGGTTCTTCACCGGACCGTAGTGGCTGGATTCGTTGGCCGAACCCATGGCGAACTCGTCCATGTTGGTCTTGCCCAGGGTCACCGTGCCGGCCTCGGCCAGCTTGCTGACCACGGTTGCGTCGTACGGAGCCTTGAAGTTGTCGAGCATCTTCGAGCCGCAGCTGGTACGGATGCCGTGGGTGCAGAACAGGTCTTTGTGGGCGATCGGAGCGCCGAGCAGGGGGCCGTTCTCACCGGCGGCACGACGGGCGTCGGCGGCGCGGGCCTGGCTGATGGCCAGTTCTTCGGTGACGCTGATGAAGCTGTTGAGTTGCGGGTCGAGCTGGTTGATCCGCGCCAGCAGGGTGCGGGTCAGCTCTTCGGAAGAAAACTTTTTGTCGGCGAGTCCGCGGGCGATCTCGGCCAGGGTCAGTTGATGCATGGCAGGCTCTATTCCCTTACTCGATGACTTTCGGAACCAGGTACAGGCCGTTTTCCGTCGCCGGGGCGATGGCCTGGTAGCTGTCTCGATGGTTACTTTCTGTTACCACGTCGGCGCGCAAGCGCTGATTGGCTTCCAGCGGGTGCGCCAGTGGCTCGATGCCAGTGGTGTCGACGGCTTGCATCTGGTCGACCAGTCCCAGAATACTGTTCAGGGCATCGGTAGTGCGTGGCAGATCGGCTTCATTCAGGCCCAGTCGGGCCAGATGGGCGATCTTTTCCACGTCGCAGCGTTCAAGCGCCATGGGGATCTCCTGGGGAAACAAAAAACGGATTTGGTCCGCGATGAGGAACATGCTGGCAGATTTACGGTCATAAGGCCGCGATTGTGTGCTGGCTTGCTCGGAAAAACTGCCAATTTAACATATTGGCGCCTTGCCCAAAATCCCCGCCGTTGTTAGAGTTTGCCGCACTTTTTTACCCACGCGTTGCCTAGGGTCACTTTCCCATGTTCAAGAAACTGCGTGGCATGTTTTCCAGCGATCTTTCCATCGACCTGGGCACTGCCAACACCCTTATTTACGTGCGTGAGCGCGGTATCGTCCTGAATGAGCCCTCGGTTGTGGCCATTCGTACTCACGGCAACCAGAAAAGTGTCGTCGCGGTAGGTACCGAGGCCAAGCGCATGCTGGGCCGTACGCCCGGCAACATTGCTGCCATTCGTCCGATGAAGGACGGCGTGATCGCCGACTTCAGCGTTTGCGAAAAAATGCTGCAGTACTTCATCAACAAGGTTCACGAGAACAGCTTCCTGCAGCCAAGTCCGCGCGTGCTGATCTGTGTGCCGTGCAAATCGACCCAGGTCGAGCGTCGCGCCATTCGCGAATCGGCGCTGGGCGCCGGTGCCCGCGAAGTGTTCCTGATCGAAGAGCCAATGGCTGCCGCTATCGGTGCCGGCCTGCCGGTCGAGGAAGCCCGTGGTTCGATGGTCGTCGATATCGGCGGCGGTACCACGGAAATCGCGCTGATCTCCCTCAATGGCGTAGTCTATGCCGAGTCCGTACGTGTCGGTGGTGACCGCTTCGACGAAGCGATCGTGACCTACGTGCGTCGTAACTACGGCAGCCTGATCGGCGAATCCACCGCCGAGCGCATCAAGCAGGAAATCGGTACCGCCTACCCAGGTGGCGAAGTGCGTGAAGTCGATGTTCGCGGCCGTAACTTGGCCGAGGGCGTACCACGTGCCTTCACCCTCAACTCCAACGAAGTGCTCGAAGCCCTGCAGGAATCCCTGGCGACTATCGTTCAGGCGGTCAAGAGTGCCCTGGAGCAATCGCCACCTGAGCTGGCTTCGGACATCGCTGAGCGTGGCCTGGTGCTGACCGGTGGTGGCGCCTTGCTGCGCGATCTCGACAAGCTGCTGGCCCAGGAAACCGGCCTGCCGGTGATCGTTGCCGAAGACCCGCTGACCTGTGTTGCCCGTGGCGGTGGCCGCGCCCTGGAAATGATGGACAAACACACCATGGACCTGCTCTCCAGCGAGTAAGCTGGTTGCAGCAAACATGCCGCCCGGTTTACAGGTAGTGCTCACAGTGCTACCTGTATGTGCTGGGCTGACGTCCGTGTGGGCGTCATTTTCCGTCAATCCACAAGCAGGCCGGTGCGTTGCCGTATGAATGACCTCTTGAATCGTCGTCCACGAGGAGCGGCTTATTAAACCGCTTTTCGCCAAGGGCCCTTCGCTGGGTGTGCGCGTGCTCGTGCTGGTTGTGCTGGCGATCACCCTGATGGTGGTCGATGCGCGCTTCACTCTGCTCAAGCCGGTGCGCAGCCAGATGGGGCTGGTGCTGATGGAGTCCTATCACATCACCGACTTGCCGCAGAGTCTGTGGCAGGGTTTCGCCAGCCAGTTCGGCAGTCGTACCGAGCTGATCGCCGAGAACGAAAAACTCAAGACTGAAGCCTTGCTGATGCAAGGGCGCGTTCAGAAACTGGCGGCCCTGACCGAACAGAACGTACGCCTGCGCGAGCTGCTCAATTCGTCGGCATTGGTCAATGAGAAGGTCGAGGTCGCCGAGCTGATCGGTGTCGACCCCAATCCGTTCACCCATCGCATCCTGATCAACAAGGGCGAGCGCGATGGCGTGGTGCTTGGCCAGCCGGTACTCGATGCCCGTGGTCTGATGGGCCAGGTGGTCGAGCTGATGCCTTATACCGCGCGGGTTCTGCTACTGACCGACACCACTCACAGTATTCCGGTGCAGGTCAACCGCAACGGTCTGCGGGCGATTGCCAGTGGTACCGGTAACCCGGAGCGCCTGGAACTGCGCCATGTTGCTGATACTGCGGATATCAAGGAAGGCGACTTGCTGGTTAGTTCGGGGCTGGGGCAGCGCTTTCCGGCCGGCTACCCGGTGGCCACGGTAAACGAAGTGATTCACGATTCCGGCCAGCCGTTCGCCATTGTTCGCGCGATTCCGACTGCAGCCCTCAACCGCAGCCGCTACCTGTTGCTGGTGTTTACCGACAGCCGTACCCCCGAGCAGCGTGCCACCGATGCGGCCATGGCCCAGGAGGCCGCTGATCGTCAGGGCTTGCCTGGCAATGCCGAAGCAGCGCAGCCTGGCGCGACTGCCGTCACGCCCGATCCGACTCCAGCTCCAACGCCCGTAACGGCTCCGGCGACACCTGCCAATGCGGTACCCGTCGTAGCGCCTGCAGCCCCGGCGCCAGCTCCGGCTGCCGCCAGCGGCGCTGCCTCGACGCCTTCCCGGGAGAGACACTGATGGTGAGTACTCGCAGTCGCAATGGCTGGGTGATCTGGCTGACGTTCGCGCTTGGCCTGCTGCTCAGCGTTTCGCCATTGCCGCAGTTCATGGAAGTCTTCCGGCCCATGTGGCTGGCCCTGCTCCTGGCATTCTGGACATTGGCCCTGCCGCACAAGGTCGGCATGACCACGGCGTTTGTTCTGGGTCTGGCCGAGGACGTGCTGTACGGCACGTTGCTTGGACAGAACGCCCTGGTGCTGACCCTGATTACCTTCCTGGTGCTGACCTTGCAACAACGCCTGCGGATGTTCCCGATGTGGCAGCAAAGCCTGGTCATCCTGGTGATTTTCGGCTTGGCCCAGCTGGTGCAACTGTGGCTCAGTGCGCTGACCGGCAACCGCCTGCCGACCCTGGCACTGATCTGGTCCGCAGTCATCAGCGCCTTGCTCTGGCCGTGGATCAGTTTTGCCCTGCGTGGGCTGCGTTTGCGTCTGAGCATCAACTGAGCCCGCTTCCCGACGTTGACAGGGAGAAGTCACGATGATCCCGCTGTACCTGGCCTCTGGTTCACCCCGCCGCCGGGAATTGCTGACCCAGATTGGCATTCCTTTCACCCCGCTCAGTGCTTCGGTCGACGAAAGCCCGCTGCCGAATGAGGCTGCGCCGGCTTACGTCGAGCGCCTGGCGCGGGCCAAGGCCTGCGCCGGACTGGCTGCGCTGCTGCCGCTTGCTGCGAATGCTGCCCTGGCGGTGCTCGGCGCGGACACCGCAGTGGTACTCAATGGGCAGATCCTGGGCAAACCCGTTGATCGCGATGATGCCCTGGCCATGCTTGCCGCGCTGTCGGGTCGCGAGCATCAGGTACTGACGGCCGTTGCAGTCGCCGATCAGCAGCGTTGCCTGAGCGTGTGTGTCACCAGCCAGGTGTGTTTTCGCCCGATTTCCTGCCAAGAAGCTGACGCCTACTGGGCCAGCGGCGAGCCGCTGGACAAAGCCGGGGCCTATGCCATCCAGGGCCTGGGCGCGGTGTTCGTGCAGCGCATCGAAGGCAGCTATTCGGCAGTGGTGGGCTTGCCGCTGAGTGAAACCGCCGAGCTGCTTGGACAATTCGCCATTCCCTGTTGGCAACCGTTGTCGGCCCGTTGAGCGAGGACAGGACAAGACTGCTGCTAGCCAGTCGTCCACAAGCGATCCATCATTACTGAAGTCCTTTGACGAGAGCCTGCCATGAGTGAAGAGATTCTGATCAATATCACACCGATGGAATCACGCGTGGCGGTGGTGGAGAACGGTGTTCTTCAGGAAGTGCATGTTGAGCGCACCCAACGGCGCGGCATTGTTGGCAATATTTACAAAGGTAAAGTGGTTCGCGTGTTGCCTGGGATGCAGGCGGCGTTCGTCGATATCGGCCTGGATCGTGCCGCTTTTATCCACGCCTCGGAAATCTCCCTGCGTGAAGGCTCGTCGGTGGAAAGCATCAGTGCGCTGGTGCATGAAGGCCAGAGCCTGGTGGTGCAGGTCACCAAAGACCCGATCGGCTCAAAAGGCGCGCGGCTGACGACCCAATTGTCAATTCCTTCGCGTTACCTGGTGTACATGCCGCGCACCAGTCATGTCGGTATTTCCCTGAAGATCGAAGACGAAGCTGAACGAGAGCGCCTCAAACAGGTGGTGACCGACTGCGTCGCCCAGGAAAATATCCAGGATGCCGGCGGTTTTATCCTGCGTACGGCGGCCGAGGGGGCGGGCGCCGATGAAATCCTAATGGACATCCGCTACCTGCGCAGGCTCTGGGATCAGATCGGTGCGCAGATCAAGACGGTCGGCGCGCCAACGGAAATCTATGAGGACCTGGGCCTGGCCTTGCGCACCCTGCGCGATCTGGTCAACCCGAAAATCGAGAAGATCCGCATCGACTCGCGGGAAACCTTCCAGAAAACCACGCAGTTCGTCGGCGAACTGATGCCGGAAATTGCCGACCGTCTTGAGCACTATCCGGGCGAACGGCCGATCTTTGATCTGTATGGCGTCGAAGACGAGATCCAGCGCGCGCTGGACCGCAAGGTGCCACTCAAATCCGGCGGCTACCTGGTGGTCGATCCGGCCGAAGCGATGACGACCATCGACGTCAACACCGGGGCATTTGTTGGTCACCGCAACCTGGAAGAGACGATCTTCAAGACCAACCTGGAGGCGGCCACCGCCATTGCCCGGCAGCTGCGCCTGCGCAATATCGGCGGCATCATCATCATCGACTTCATCGACATGGAAGATGAGGAGCACCAGCGCCAGGTGCTGCGCACCCTGGAAAAGCAGCTTGAACGCGACCACGCCAAGACCAACATCATCGGTATTACTGAGCTCGGCCTGGTGCAGATGACGCGCAAGCGCACCCGTGAAAGCCTTGAGCAGGTGCTGTGCGAGCCCTGCCTGTGCTGCCAGGGGCGCGGCAAGCTGAAAACCCCGGAGACAGTTTGTTACGAGATTTTCCGCGAAATTCTGCGCGAAGCCCGTGCCTACCAGGCCGAAGGCTATAGAGTGCTGGCCAACCAGAAAGTGGTCGACAGGCTGCTGGATGAAGAGTCGGGCAACGTCGCCGAGCTTGAGAGTTTCATCGGCCGAACCATTCGTTTTCAGGTCGAGTCGATGTACTCCCAGGAACAGTACGATGTGGTGCTGCTCTGAGGTCTGAATGCATCGGGCTGCTGCAAGGGCTGGCAAAGCGCCCGGTTACGGCCATAGTTAAGGCTCGAGTTGGAGGGCCATTGCCATGGAGCGTCTGATCCGCGTTCTAGGCGCGATGACCCGCTGGGGCCTGGGGATCTGTGCCTTGCTGGCTGTGCTGGTCGCGCTGTATGTCAGCCTGGGCCGGCAACTGGTGCCGCTGGTGGCCGAATACCGCGCTGAAGTCGAAGACAAAGCCGAACAGGCCTTGGGCCTGCCTGTGTACATCGGTAGCCTCGAAGGGCACTGGAGTGGCCTGGCGCCGGTGCTGGTGGTCAACGATATCCAGGTGGGCGAGGGTGTTACGGCGTTGCGTCTGGACGGGGTCAAGGTGGTGCCGGATCTATGGGCCAGTCTGCGTGAACGTCAGCTGCGCCTGGCCAACCTGGAAGTGGGCGGCTTGCACCTGAGCCTGCATGAAGATGAGCAAGGCGCCTGGACCCTCGACGGTCTGCCGAAAACCGATGACCAGCCGCTGGATCCGCAGCAGTTGCTGGAGCACATGCAAACGGTGGCGAAGATCACCGTGCTCGACAGTCAGGTCACCCTTGAGCCGTTTCAGCGCGATCCGATGACTCTCACGTATGTCAGCCTCGGCTTGCAGACCGGCAGCATTCGCCAGCGTCTGGACCTGCGCCTGACCTTGCCTGACGGTCAGCCGGTGGCCATGAGCGTGCGTAGCCGTGTGCGTCCGGCGCATTGGCGTGATGGTCAGCTCGATGCTTACCTCAGCTTGCCTCAGAGTGACTGGGCGCGCTGGCTGCCGCCGCGATTGCTGGGGCAATGGCAGGCCAAGGAGCTTAAAGCCGGGGGCGAGTTCTGGCTGAACTGGAGCAAGGGCCAGTTGCAGAGCACCGTGGTTCGGCTGAATGCACCGCAATTAAGCGGCGCCTATGCCGGTCGTAAAGAGGCCAAGGTGGAAAACCTTGCGCTCAATGGCTGGTTCCAGCGCCGGGAACAGGGTTTTGATGTGCAGCTCGATTCGTTGGCCATGAGCCTGGGCAAGACTCGCTGGGAGTCGCACCTGCAACTGAATCAGAGCGCTGCCAGTGAGGCGGGCGAAGAAACCTGGAAAATCCAGGCCGACCGCCTCGACCTGACCCCGCTCACGCCCCTGATTGAGTCTCTGGCACCGTTGCCGGACAAGGTCATGGCGGTGGTCGAGGGGCTGAAGGTCAAGGGCAGTCTGCGCAATGTCCTGTTGGATATCCGCCCGAAGGCAACCGGGGACCAGCGTTTGAGCTTTGCCGCCAATCTCGAGCGGGTAGGCTTCAGTGCCTATCACGGTGCTCCGGCGGCGGGGAACGTCAGCGGTAGCATCAGCGGCGACCTGGGGCATGGCGAATTGCGTCTGGACACTGACGCTTTCATGCTCCATCTCTACCCTATCTTCGCCAAACCCTGGAATTACCAGAAGGCCAATGCGCGCCTGACCTGGCGCCTCGACCACGAAGGCTTCACCCTCATTGCTCCCTATCTGAAGGTGTTGGGCGAGGAGGGCAAGATAGCCGGTGATTTCCTCATCCGCATGCTGTTCGATGAAGCCCGTGAAGACTACATGGACTTGCGTGTCGGCCTGGTCGATGGCGATGGTCGCTACACCGCCAAGTACCTGCCCGAGGTCCTCAGTCCTGCACTGGATCAATGGCTGCGCACCGCGGTTCTCAAGGGAGCGGTCGACGAAGGCTACTTCCAGTACCAGGGTTCGCTCAATCACGGTGCAGCTGAACAGGCGCGCAGCATCAGCCTGTTTTTCAAGGTCCATGATGCCGCGCTGGACTTCCAGCCCGGCTGGCCACAGGTGCAGCAGGTCGATGGCGAGGTGTCTATCGACGACGATGGGGTGCGCGTCAATGCCAAGCGCGGACAACTGCTGGATACCCGGGTCAGCGATGTGCAGGTCAACATTCCCCACGTCGCCAGTGGCAAGCACACGCATATGTACCTGGATGGGGCATTCGATGGTGGTCTGGGCGATGGCCTGAAAATTCTCCAGGAAGCGCCGATCGGCACGGCGGCGATGTTCGCGGGCTGGGAAGGCCAGGGTAGCCTCAAGGGCAAACTCAAGCTGGATATTCCCTTGGTCAAGGGCCAGCAACCGCAGGTGGTGGTGGATTTCGACACCAACGATGCGCGATTGAAAATGGCCGCCCCGGTGATAGAACTGAACCAGCTCAAAGGCGCGTTCCGCTTCGACTACGGCAAGGGGCTGAGCGGGCAGAACATCAGCGCTCGGGTATTCGACAAGCTGATCACCGCGCAGATCTTTGCCGAGGGTAAACCCGGTGAGCTGCAAACGCGGGTCCAGGCCAAGGGCCAGGTGGCGCTCGCCACCCTGACCCAATGGCTGCAGGTCAAGCAGGCCTTGCCGTTGTCTGGAGAGCTGCCGTATCAACTGCGATTGAACCTGGGCAGCCGTGACAATCAGCTCAGGGTCGACTCCAGTCTCAAAGGCCTGGCCATCAACCTGCCTGCACCGTTCGGCAAGGCGGCCGGGGAAACCCGCGACAGCCAGTTCGGCATGACCCTGCAAGGGCCAGAGCGGCGGTTCAACTTCAGCTACGCCGATGTCGCCAACATGCTCTATGCCGCGCCCATGGACAAGCTCGACCAGGGCCGTGGCGAGCTGGTGTTTGGCAGTGGCAACGCGCAATTGCCCAGTGCGCCGGGGGTGCGGGTGCGCGGAAAGCTGGCTGAGCTTGACCTGGCACCCTGGCAGCAACAAATGGACAGTCTGGCCGGTAATGACGCAGGCGGCAGTGCACGCCAGCTGTTGCGCGGTGTCGACCTGAGCATCAACCGGCTCAAGGGTGTCGGCCTTGAGTTGAACCAGGCGGTGGTACGTTTGGTGCGTAATCCGAATAACTGGTCGTTGCGTCTGGACAGCAAGGAAGTCATCGGCAACGCGCGCCTGCCTGATGCCAAGGGGGCGCCGCTGGTGGTGAACCTGCAGACCATTCACCTGCCGCCCCAAAATCCGGCCGAGGTGACTGTGCCCAATGCGCCCGACCCGATGGCCAAGATCGATCCGCGCAAGATTCCGTCCATTGATCTGAGTATCGACAAGTTGTACCGCGGTGATGACTTGCTCGGCAGCGCAGCGGTCAAGGTGCGATCGACCGCCAAGGGCATTGCCCTGAATGACCTGGACCTCAGTCTCAAGGGCCTGCAGATCGATGGCAAAGGCGGTTGGGAGGGGATCCCGGGCGCCAGTGGCAGTTGGTACAAGGGCCGCCTTGAGGGCAAGAACCTGGCCGACGTGCTCAAAGCGTGGAATTTTGCTCCGACTGTCACCAGCCGCGATTTTCGTCTGGATGTCGACGCGCGCTGGCCAGGATCGCCGGCCTGGGTCAGCCTTGGGCGGCTCTCCGGTAGTCTCGATGCCGCCCTGCGTAAAGGCCAGTTTGTTGAAGTCGAGGGTGGCGCCCAGGCTCTGCGGGTGTTTGGCCTGCTCAACTTCAACTCCATCGGCCGGCGTTTGCGCCTGGACTTCTCCGACCTGTTTGACAAGGGGCTGAGTTACGACCGGGTCAAGGGTTTGCTGGTGGCCAGCGAAGGCGTGTATGTAACGCGCGAACCGATCACCCTGACGGGGCCTTCGAGCAACTTCGAGCTCGATGGCACCCTGGACATGGTCCGTGACCGGGTTGACGCGAAACTGCAGGTGACCTTGCCGGTGACCAACAACCTGCCACTGGCAGCCTTGATTGTCGGTGCGCCGGCGGTCGGTGGCGCCTTGTTCCTGGTTGATCGCCTGCTGGGTGATCGCGTGGCGCGCTATGCCAGCGTGTACTACCGCGTCGAAGGCCCCTGGAAAGAGCCTAAAATCAGCTTTATCAAACCGTTCAACCAATAGCCTCGGGAGCGCCAATGAAGTCAGCAGTGATCCAGATGGTCAGCCAGAGCGATATCCCGGCCAACCTGGAGCGGGCTCGGCGTTTGCTTGAGCAGGCGGCTGCAGGCGGTGCGCGCCTGGCGGTGTTGCCGGAAAACTTCGCCGCCATGGGCCGTCGCGACAGTGCCGCCATCGGTCGCGCCGAGGCGCTGGGCGAGGGGCCGATACTGCCGTGGTTGAAACAGGCCGCCCGCGACCTCAGGTTATGGGTGGTGGCTGGCACCTTGCCTTTGCCGCCGGCCGGGCAGCCGGATGCCAAGTCCCATGCCTGTTCGTTGTTGATCGATGAGCATGGCGAAACCGTTGCGCGTTACGACAAGCTGCACCTGTTCGATGTCGATGTCGCTGACAACCGCGGCCGTTATCGGGAGTCTGATGACTATGCCCATGGCAGTCAGGTGGTGGTTGCCGATACCCCGGTCGGACGTCTGGGCTTGAGCGTATGCTATGACTTGCGCTTTCCTGAACTGTACAGCGCCTTGCGTGCTGCCGGGGCCGAATTGATCAGTGCTCCGGCGGCGTTCACCGCCGTAACCGGAGCGGCGCATTGGCAAGTGCTGATCCGCGCGCGGGCGATTGAAACCCAGTGTTATGTCCTGGCCGCCGCGCAGGGCGGTACCCACCCGGGGCCACGAGAAACCTACGGTCATGCGGCGATCGTCGACCCCTGGGGGCGAATTATCGCCGAACAGGCCAGCGGCGAGGCCGTGCTGTTGGGCGAACGCGACAGCAGCGAACAGGCGTCCATTCGGGCGCGGATGCCGGTGGCCTTGCACCGGCGCTTTTTCTCGCAGGACGCTTTGCGGCCTGCGCACACCTCGGAGTGACTATGAGCGAGATGTTATCCACTGTCAGCGAGCATCTGCTGGCGCCGGGCGGGTTGACCCTCGACAGCCTGCAGTCAGTGCTGGGTGAGTTGGCCGGGCCGGGCATCGATGCCGCCGACCTGTATTTCCAGGGGCAGATTTCCGAATCCTGGGCGCTTGAAGACGGGATCGTCAAAGAAGGCAGTTTCAATCTCGATCAGGGCGTGGGCGTACGTGCCCAGTCCGGTGAGAAAACCGGTTTCGCCTACAGCAACGCCATCAACCTTGAAGCCCTGACCTTGGCTGCCCGTGCCGCCCGCTCGATTTCCCGCGCCGGGCAGAATGGCAGTGTGCAGGCGTTCAAAAGTCAGGATGTCACCCAGCTGTATGGCACCGACAACCCGCTGGAAGCGATCAGCCGTGCCGAGAAGGTCGAGCTGCTCAAGCGAGTTGATGCCGCCACGCGCAAGCTTGACCCGCGTATACAGCAGGTTACGGTGAGCATGGCCGGGGTCTGGGAGCGCATTCTGATCGCTGCTGCCGATGGCAGCCTGGCCGCGGATGTGCGTCCGCTGGTGCGTTTCAACGTCAGTGTGATCGTCGAGCAGAACGGTCGACGTGAGCGCGGTGGTCATGGCGGTGGCGGGCGTACCGACTATCGCTATTTCACCGACGAGCGGGTCATGGGTTTTGCCCGTGAGGCCCTGCGTCAGGCTTTGGTCAATCTGGAAGCGATTCCGGCGCCGGCCGGCACTTTGCCGGTGGTCCTCGGCTCGGGTTGGTCCGGCGTGTTGCTGCACGAGGCAGTCGGCCATGGCCTGGAAGGTGACTTCAACCGCAAGGGTAGCTCGGCCTACAGTGGCCACATGGGCGAAAAGGTTGCCTCGAGCCTGTGTACCATCGTCGATGATGGCACCCTGGAAGGTCGCCGCGGTTCACTGAGCGTGGATGACGAGGGCACACCAACCGAGTGCACCACGCTGATCGAGAACGGCATTCTCAAAGGCTACATGCAGGACAAGCTCAACGCTCGACTGATGGGCATGGCAGTTACCGGCAACGGGCGTCGCGAGTCCTACGCGCACCTGCCAATGCCGCGCATGACCAACACCTACATGCGTGCCGGGGAAAGCGATCCGGAAGAAATCATCAAGTCGGTCAAGCGCGGTATCTACTGTGCCAACCTGGGCGGCGGCCAGGTGGATATCACCAGCGGCAAGTTTGTCTTCTCCACCAGCGAAGCCTATCTGATCGAAGACGGCAAAATTACTGCACCGGTCAAAGGCGCGACCTTGATCGGCAACGGTCCGGAAGCCATGAGCCGGGTGTCGATGGTCGGTAATGACCTGGCCCTGGACAGTGGTGTGGGCACCTGTGGCAAGGATGGTCAATCAGTGCCGGTTGGCGTGGGCCAGCCGACCTTGAAGATCGATGCGATCACCGTGGGTGGCACGGGCGCATGAAGTTGAAACCGGGCAGGCAGGGTGCCCGCCCGGTCGCGGGGCTCAACGCAGGCCGCGTTGAACCTCGTCGAGGGTGCGAATGTACTTGAAGATCTTGCGGCTGGCGCTAGGCGGCTTGTTGGTTTTCAGCTCATGCTGGGCCTGGCGGATCAGCGAGCGCAGCTGCTGGCGATCGGCTTCCGGGTATTCCTGGACGAATTTTTCCAGGACTTCGTCGGTGCCGTCGATCAGCCGGTCGCGCCAGCGTTCGAGGCCATGGAAGCGCTCGTTGTACTGGCGCGAGGAGGCGTCGAGCTGGTCAAGAAGCGCGTTGATCGCGTCGATGTCCTGGTCACGCATCAGCTTGCCGATGAACGACTTGTGACGCCTTTTGGCCTCGTTCGCCGTGTGGCGCTTGTGCTCTTCCAGGGCCGCGCGCAGTTCGTCGGTCAAGGGCAGTTTGGCCAGGATGTCGGGCTTGAGCAATGTGAGGCGCTCGCCCATATCGACCAGCGCCTGCATCTCGCGCTTGATCTGGGTTTTGCTTTTTTCGCCGTCGAAGGCGGTGTCGTAAGAATCAACCATGGGGGCAGTCCGCTGAGAATCGCCGCCATGATAACCAGTCGGGGGCCGCTTGTCCGGCCCGGTCGTAGATTGACCCGTGCCGAACGCAGAATTTGAGTGGAGAAAACCATGAGTGCAGTCCAGAGCGTAGGTCCACAGGCCCTGCCGGCGTTGCAGGAGCAGGTTGAACAGATCATCGCCGAAGCCAAACGCCAAGGGGCCAGCGCCTGTGAAGTAGCGGTATCGCTGGAGCAGGGCTTGTCGACCTCGGTACGCCAGCGTGAAGTGGAAACCGTGGAGTTCAACCGCGACCAGGGTTTTGGTATCACCCTGTATGTTGGCCAGCGCAAAGGTTCGGCCAGCACCTCGGCCAGCGGCAGCGAGGCCATTCGCGAGACTGTCGCCGCGGCACTGGCGATTGCCAAGCACACTTCCGAGGATGATTGCGCAGGGCTTGCCGATCCGGCGTTGATGGCCCGTGATCTGCCTGACTTCGATCTGTATCACGCCTGGGACATCACTCCGGAGCAGGCGATCGAAAAGGCGCTGGCTTGCGAAGCGGCAGCCTTTGATGCCGATACGCGGATCAAGAACGCTGACGGCACCACGCTCAATACCCATCAGGGCTGCCGCGTGTATGGCAACAGCAACGGCTTTATCGGTGGCTATGCGTCGACCCGTCACAGCCTGAGCTGCGTGATGATCGCCGAAGCCGACGGGCAGATGCAGCGTGACTACTGGTATGACGTCAATCGCCAGGGCGAGTTGCTGGCCGATCCTCGCAGCATCGGCCAGCGCGCCGCGCAGCGGGCGGCCAGCCGCCTGGGCGCGCGACCGGTGCCGACCTGCGAGGTTCCCGTGCTGTTCTCGGCAGAGCTGGCCGGGGGGCTGTTCGGCAGTTTCCTGTCGGCGATCTCCGGCGGCAACCTGTACCGCAAGTCATCGTTCCTTGAAGGCACCATGGGGCAGCGCCTGTTCCCCAGTTGGTTGACCCTGGATGAGCGCCCACACTTGATGCGCGCTCTGGGTAGTGCGGCGTTCGATGGTGATGGTCTGGCCACCTACGCAAAACCGTTCATCGAAAAAGGCGAGTTGGTCTCCTACGTACTGGGTACTTATTCCGGACGCAAACTTGGCCTGCCGAGCACCGCCAATGCTGGTGGCGTGCATAACCTGTACGTCACCCACGGGGTTGAGGATCAGGCTGCGCTGATCCGGCGTATGGGGCGTGGGCTGTTGGTCACCGAGTTGATGGGGCATGGCCTGAACATGGTGACCGGCGACTATTCCCGCGGTGCCGCAGGCTATTGGGTCGAGAATGGCGAGATTCAGTTCGCTGTCCAGGAAGTGACCATCGCCGGCAATATGAAGGACATGTTCCAGCAGATTGTCGCGATCGGTAATGATCTGGAAACCCGTAGCAACATTCATACAGGCTCGGTGTTGATCGAGCGGATGACCGTTGCGGGTAGCTGATGTTCAACCGAACTCGATCAGGTCATAGATATCTATGACCTGATCGTTTCACGGACTCCATACGCTTGCCGTTCTTTCAATCCGGTAGGCAAGGAGTCACCATGAACACATCACTCGAGCATGTCGCTGTAGGTCCCAAAGATCTGGCGACGCTTACACAACATGTCGAAGAAACTCTCGATGCTTCCCATGCGCAAGGGGTTGCCATTGAGGTATTGGCTTTGCGTAGCATGCGGGTCTCTCACCAGGTTAGCGGTGAGAGCGTTGATTCGGATGTTCCAGAACCCGGTCATTACCTCTATCTCGCCGTTTACGAGGATCAATGCAAGGGTGAGATTCAGGTGGCGCTCGATGAGGCCTTCAACCCACACGAGGCGGTCGCTCAAGCATTGGCAATTGCTCGACTGGCAAATCCTGACGCTCATCAGGGGCCTGCCGATGCCGATTCGCTGGCTGCGCAATACCCGGATCTCGACCTTTACCATGAATGCCCGCTGTCTCAGGAATCACTGAAGGAGCTGGTTCGAATATGTGACGCTACGGGGCTGCAAACCGACGAACGGATTGTCGGCTCTCGAGGCAGCATGCTCAACCTGGTGTCCCAGGCGCAGGTTTTCGGTAATAGCCATGGGTTTCTGGGGGGCTACGCCTTCACCACGTATCAGCTTTCATCTTACATGCGTGGCGCATACGCTGGGGTCCAGCGTACCGCTGGAGAGTCTGTGGTCGGGCGCAGTCTGGCTGACATCGGCGAGCCCGGAGAAATAGGTAGTCTCGCTGCGCGTCGGGTAATCGACTATCTGGGTAGCAACACCTTGCAGGTGGATCGTTGCGCGATGGTGTTTTCGCCCCGAACGAGTGTCTGGCTGCTCGGGGCGTTCATCGACGCTATCGGCGGCGAGGCAATCAGTCAGGGCCGTTCGGTGCTCGCCGGAACACTTGGGACACAGTTGTTTCCCCGCGCAGTGTCCATTCAGGAGTTCCCTCATCAGGTCCGGGGGATTGGAAGCGTTCCTTTTGACCTTGAAGGCTGTGCGGTCGCTGCCCGAACCTTTGTCGAGCAGGGGCGTTTACAGTCATATGCGCTGGATGCCACTTCAGCCCGTCGGCTGGGAATGAGCAATACAGGGAACGCGTCGATACCGTTCGAGCAGGCACGTAATCTGTCTTTTGTGCCAGGCCAATCCAGTCAGTCAGAGTTGTTGGCGCAAATGGGGAGCGGGGTACTTGTGAGCGAGGTGCTTCCCCCCGAGGTTGACCTGCAGAGCGGCGCTTTCAGTATGAAAGCTATTGGCTTGTGGGTCGAAAACGGGGAAATACAATACCCTTTGAACCCCTTTGTTATTACTGCCGACTTGAAGGAGATTTTTGGAAAAATTCAGGCAATTGGCAACGATCTTGAAGAGAAAGCACGGATAAAAGGCCTTTCTGTTTTAGTCGATGCCTTGACAATCAGACATTGATACGTGCGGGTGAATGAGCTCATTAGGTTCCATTCAGTAGCCTCGATTGGATTGTTTCTAACTATCATCTGATAATAAATATTATTATCAGGCGATGCAGGATCAACGCCTGACGCCAGCGCTGCGCGAAGCAGCGCTGGCGTCATAGCGGTAAGACCTACACGGTGTTACTCAATTTCATCAGTGAGTACGGCCAGTACCCACGAACCGAACGCTTGCTCCACAGCCATGGTCTGCAAATGGCAGTACTTGCCGGTCAGGAAAGTACCGAGTCTTCTGCACATCAATACGCAATCCATTGAGAATGCCTTCTACAGCGTGATCGACTGGTCCGAGGTAGAGCGCCGTTATGCAGCCGCCCTGGTGTGAGTCGTACCGGTATGCATACGGATGTGATGTCCAACAGCGGCGTGCGTTTGTTCCGCCTGGCACAGAGTACCCTGTTGCTGCTGTTCGGCGCTTTCTGTCCTGAGCGGGAAGCGGGGCGGCTACTCGCCCTCGTCAAAGTAGTTGTTGATCAGCTCGATCAACGCTTCCAGGGCTTCGTCCTGTTGCTCGCCTTCAGTATGCAGATGTACCTGAGTGCCTTTGCCCGCTGCGAGCATCATCACGGCCATGATGCTTTTGCCGTCGATCAGTTTGTCTGGCGCGCGACCTACACGCACGCTGCAAGGGAAGCGTCCGGCCACGCCGACAAACTTTGCCGCAGCCCGGGCGTGTAGCCCCAGCTTATTGATGATGGTGATTTCACGAGCGGGCATCGCGGCGGTAGTCCTGTGGGCTAGAGGTCGCGGTGGCGAACCTGGACATTCTTCAGGGATTGCTGCAGCAACTGGCCCAGGCGTTCGGTGAGATAAACCGAACGGTGGTGTCCACCGGTACAGCCAATGGCAATAGTGACATAAGCGCGGTTGCTGGCGGCAAAGCGCGGCAACCATTTGAGCAGGTAGCTGGAGATGTCCTGGAACATTTCTTCGACGTCAGGCTGGGCTGCCAGGTAATCGATGACCGGCTGCTCCAGGCCGGAGTGTTCGCGCAGCTCTGGCTTCCAGTAAGGATTGGGCAGGCAGCGCACATCGAACACCAGGTCGGCGTCCACCGGCATGCCGCGCTTGAAACCGAAGGACTCGACCAGGAACGCGGTACCGGGTTCCGGTTGGTTGAGCAGGCGCAGCTTGATCGAATCACGCAACTGGTAGAGGTTCAGGTTGGTGGTGTCAATCTTCAGGTCGGCTAGGTCGGCGATGGGACCGAGCAGGTCGGTCTCGACCTTGATCGCTTCGGCCAACGAGCGATTGGCGTTGGTCAGCGGGTGGCGTCTGCGGGTTTCCGAGAATCGCTTGAGCAGGGTTTCTTCATCGGCATCCAGATATAACACGTCACACTGAATATGCCGGTTACGGGTATCTTCAAGCAGTTCGGGGAAGCGTGTCAGATGGCTGGGCAGGTTGCGCGCATCGATGGATACTGCCACTTTGGGCTGCATCAGCTCGGTGTTGACCAGGGCATTTTCCGCCAACTGCGGTAGCAGCCCGGCAGGCAGGTTATCGATGCAGTAGTAGCCGTTGTCCTCCAGGACTGCGAGGGCGGTGCTCTTGCCGGAGCCGGATCGGCCACTGACGATAATCAGGCGCATGTTCAGGACTCGTTCTGTACGTCCAGTACGACCTGGTACAAGGCTTCACTGCTACCGGCGGCACGCAACTTTTCACGCACTTCCTTACGGTCGAGCATGCTGGCAATTTGGCGCAACAGCTCAAGGTGCGCATCAGTGGCCGCTTCGGGAACCAGCAGGACAAACAGCAGATCGACCGGGGCGCCATCAATGGCGTCATAGTCAATCGGTGCATCCAGGTGTATCAGGGCGCTGATGGGGGATGAGCAGCCTTTCAGGCGGCAGTGTGGAATGGCAATGCCATTACCAAAACCGGTCGACCCGAGTTTCTCCCGGGCAAACAGGCTTTCAAAAACGTCTTGCATCTCCAAGTCCGGAACTTCCCGGTCGATCAGGGTAGCGATTTCCTGGAGTACGCGCTTTTTACTGCCTCCCGGCACGTTCACCAGGGAACGGCCGGGGGTCAGGATGGTTTCAAGTCGGATCATGGATGAGGGGATCAGCGGGCCGCTGCACCTTGCAGCAGGCTTTGCTGTTTTTCCTTGTGTTTTTTCAGTTGACGATCGAGCTTGTCGGTCAAGGCATCGATCGCTGCATACATGTCTGTGTGTTCGGCATTTGCAACCACTTCGCCGCCGGGAATGAACAGCGTTGCTTCAATTTTTTGCTGCAGCTTCTCGACCTTCATGATTACCGTCACATTGGTAATCTTGTCGAAGTGCCCCTCCAGACGTTTGAGTTTTTGCTCGACGTATTCGCGCAGCGGCTGGGTGACTTCTACATGCTGTCCACTGATATTGACTTGCATACAGCTTCTCCTTTATTGCCCGTGCATAAGAGGCAGGTATTGCGCCTGCCACTGAACTGCTATGGCTATCTCAGGGGCTACATCAGTCGCTTACGCTCACTCGACGGTGCAATGCCGAGGGACTCGCGGTACTTGGCGACGGTGCGACGGGCTACCTGAATGCCTTGTGCCTCCAGTAAACCAGCGATCTTGCTGTCACTCAATGGCTTTTTCTGATTTTCCGCTGCAACCAGTTTTTTGATGATTGCGCGAATCGCTGTGGACGAGCATTCACCGCCTTCGGAGGTGCTGACATGGCTGGAGAAAAAGTACTTCAGCTCGTAAATGCCGCGCGGAGTATGCATGTATTTCTGCGTCGTGACCCGGGAAATGGTCGACTCGTGCATGCCCACCGCTTCGGCGATGTCGTGCAATACCAGTGGCTTCATTGCTTCGTCGCCGTGATCAAGGAAACCGCGCTGGTGCTCGACAATCTGGGTGGCGACTTTCATCAGGGTTTCGTTGCGGCTCTGCAGGCTCTTGATGAACCAGCGGGCTTCCTGCAACTGGTTGCGCATGAAGGTGTTGTCGGCGCTGGTGTCGGCACGGCGGACGAATCCGGCGTATTGCGGATTGACCCGCAGGCGCGGCACGGCTTCCTGGTTGAGCTCGACCAGCCAGCGCTCGTTGTCCTTGCGCACGATCACGTCGGGGACCACGTATTCGGCTTCGCTGGACTCGATCTGCGAGCCAGGGCGCGGGTTGAGGCTCTGGACCAGCTCGATGACCTGACGCAGTTCGTCTTCCTTGAGCTTCATCCGCCGCATCAACTGGCTGTAGTCACGGCTGCCGAGCAGGTCGATGTAATCGCGGACCAGGCGCTGGGCTTCGGCCATCCAGGGGGTATTGGCGGGCAGTTGACGCAGCTGCAACAGCAGGCACTCGCTGAGGTTGCGGGCGCCGATGCCGGCCGGTTCGAATTGCTGGATGCGGTGCAGGACGGCTTCGACTTCGTCGAGCTCGATGTCCAGCTCCGGGTCGAAGGACTCGCAGACCTCTTCGAGGGTTTCGTCGAGGTAGCCCTGGTTGTTGATGCAGTCGATCAGGGTGACCGCGATCAGCCGGTCGGTGTCGGACATCGGCGCCAGATTCAACTGCCAGAGCAGATGGCTTTGCAGGCTTTCGCCAGCCGAAGTGCGGGTGGTGAAGTCCCACTCGTCATCGTCGTTGCTTGGCAGGCTGCTGGCGCTGGTCTGGTAGATGTCTTCCCAGGCCGTATCGACCGGTAGCTCGTTGGGGATGCGCTCGTTCCATTCGCCGTCTTCCAGGCTGTCCACGGTCGGCGTGGTTTCCTGGAAGCTGGTCTCCTGGGCTTCGGCGACCGGCTTGCTTTCGGCGTTGTCCGCCATCGGGTCGCTGTTGTCGAAGTCTTCGCCTTCTTCCTGGCGTTCGAGCATCGGGTTCGATTCCAGCGCTTCCTGGATTTCCTGCTGGAGGTCCAGGGTAGAAAGCTGGAGCAGACGGATAGCCTGTTGCAACTGCGGGGTCATCGTCAGTTGCTGGCCCATTCTTAGGACGAGCGATGGTTTCATGGCAGGGGCTTAACACCTTTTTCGCCGGCGCACATGCGCCATCCACTACAAGGGCACCGAAGCGCCAACTTTAAGCAAATTATATGCCTGAAATTGGAGCGTTTGCCTAGGGTGCTGTAACAATTTAGCCGGATTTCACCGGTACAGCGGCCCATGGCAAGCGCTTTGTCGCCTCGAACTTACAAGCGGAACTCGTGGCCCAAGTACACCTCTTTGACCATGTCGTTGGCCAGGATTGTCTCTGCATCGCCTTCGGCGATCAGTTGGCCATCGTTGACGATGTAAGCGGTTTCGCAGATATCCAGGGTCTCACGGACGTTGTGGTCGGTGATCAGTACACCGATGCCCTTGGCCTTGAGGTGATGGATGATCTGCTTGATATCGCCGACCGAAATCGGGTCGACACCGGCAAAGGGTTCGTCGAGCAGGATGAATTTCGGTGCGGTGGCCAGGGCGCGAGCGATCTCCACGCGGCGGCGTTCGCCACCGGACAGGCTCATGCCGAGGTTGTCGCGAATGTGGCTGATGTGAAATTCCTGCAGCAGGCTTTCCAGTTCCTTGCGACGTCCGGCGCTGTCGAGGTCCTTGCGGGTCTCGAGGATCGCCATGATGTTGTCGGCAACCGAAAGCTTGCGAAAGATCGAGGCTTCCTGGGGCAGGTAACCAATACCGGCACGGGCACGGCCGTGCATCGGCTGGTGGCTGACATCCAGGTCGTCGATCAGGACGCGGCCCTGGTCGGCCTGGACCAGGCCGACGATCATGTAGAAGCAGGTGGTCTTGCCGGCGCCGTTCGGGCCGAGCAGGCCGACGATCTGGCCGCTGTCGATAGACAGGCTGACGTCGCGGACCACTTGTCGGCTTTTGTAGCTCTTGGCCAGGTGCTGGGCTTTGAGGGTCGCCATTTACTCGGCCTTCTTCTTCGGCTGGATCACCATGTCGATCCGTGGGCGAGGCGTTGACACTGATCCGCCACGACCGGCAGTCGCAACCTGGGATTGGGTGTTGTAAACGATCTTCTCGCCTTCAGTGGTGTTGCCATCGCTGGTTTCCACCTTGGCCTGATCCGTCAACACCACCAGGTTGTTTTGCGACTGGTACTGGATCTGCTTGCCGTAACCTTTCATCTTGTCCGGTTTGTCTGCGCTTTGCTGCTGCTCGAAATAGGCAAGGTTGCCGACCGATGTCACGACGTCGACATCGCCATTGGCGGCACGAGTGATGGTCACGGTGTTGCCTTTGATCATCATCGAACCCTGGGTGATGATGACGTCGCCGGTGTAGGTGGCGACCCCTTTCTTGTCATCCAGGTGCGCGTTGTCAGCCTGAATGCGGATAGGCTGGTCACGGTCGTTCGGCAGGGCCCAGGCGCTCGCGCTTCCCAGTGCTGCGCTCAGGCTGAGCAAAAAGGGGAGGGTTTTAACGAGCCTCATACTGTCCTCTTACGTTGGACAGCAGGTCCATCCTGCCGTCTTTCAAATACGCTTTCATTCCATTGCCCGTAGTGACGCCACCGGCGCCGTCGATTTTAACGGCTTGTTCGGTTTGCGCATATTGCTTCTGCGGGAATACCGTCATGCGGCTGGTAGTAATGATCATGGTGCGGTTCTTTTCATCGGTGCGGGCAACCCGTACCGAGTCAATCAACTCCACTTCGGAGCCATCCGGGTTGACCTCGCCCTTGTCGCTCTGCACATGCCAAGGGTAGGTGGTGCCGCGGTACAGCTGCAGGTCCGGCTTGGTCAGCAGGGTCACTTCGCTGACCTTGAGGTGTTCGACCTTGTCGGCGGTCATTTCGTACTGCATCTTGCCATCTGGCAGGAACTGTACGCTGTGGGCATTGGTGGCGTAATAGTCGATAGCGTTGTTGTCGACGCTGACCACCGGCTTGTCGAGGAAACTCTCGGGGCCGATGTTCCAGTAGCCGACCGCCACCAGCAAGGCGGCGATCACACTGTACAGCGCAAAGGTGCGGATTTTTTTACTGAACATGTGTCGCTCTACAGATAATGGGCATTGGCCGCGTCGAGATTGCCCTGGGCTTGCAGGATCAACTCGCAGAATTCGCGGGCTGCGCCTTCACCGCCACGGGCCTTGGTGATCCCGTGGGCGTGTTCGCGGACAAAGGCTGCGGCATTGGCCACCGCCATGCCCAGGCCGACGCGACGGATCACCGGCAGGTCAGGCAGGTCGTCACCAAGATAGGCAACCTGCTCATAGCTTAGGTTGAGTTGGCTGAGTAGGTCGTCCAATACCACCAATTTATCTTCGCGCCCCTGGTACAGGTGGGGGATGCCGAGGTTCTTGGCCCGGCGTTCGACCACCGGGGTCTTGCGCCCGCTGATGATTGCCGTGGTCACACCTGAGGCCATGAGCATCTTGATGCCCTGGCCGTCGAGGGTGTTGAAGGTCTTGAATTCGCTGCCATCTTCGAGGAAGTACAAGCGGCCGTCGGTCAGTACGCCGTCGACGTCGAATACTGCCAGCTTGATCGCCTGGCCACGCTGGAGCAGGTCCTGGCTCATTTACATCACTCCCGCACGCAACAGGTCGTGCATGTTCAGGGCGCCAACCGGGCGCTCGTCCTTGTCGATCACTACCAGGGCGCTGATCTTGTGGTCTTCCATGATTTTCAGGGCTTCGGCGGCGAGCATTTCGGCGCGGGCGGTCTTGCCGTGAGCGGTCATGACCTCTTCGATCAGGGTGGTGTGTACATCAATGTTGCGATCCAGGCTGCGGCGCAAGTCACCGTCGGTGAAGATCCCGGCCAACCGTCCGTCGGCTTCAAGTACCACGGTCATGCCCAAACCTTTGCGAGACATTTCGAGGAGCGCGTCCTTGAGCAGGGTTCCGCGCTGTACCTGCGGCAGTTCTTCTCCAGCGTGCATGACGTTCTCGACTTTCAACAGCAGGCGGCGGCCGAGGGCGCCACCGGGATGCGAGAAAGCGAAATCTTCAGCAGTAAAGCCACGTGCTTCGAGCAAGGCAATGGCCAGGGCGTCACCCAAGACCAGTGCGGCGGTGGTCGACGAGGTTGGTGCCAGGTTCAGTGGGCAGGCTTCCTGGGCAACGCGGGCATCAAGGTTGACTTCGGCGGCCTTGGCCAGCGGCGAATCCGGGTTGCCGGTCAGGCTTACCAGCTGGATGCCCAGGCGTTTGATCAATGGCAGCAGGGTGACGATCTCGGCGGTCGAACCGGAGTTGGACAGGGCGAGGATGACATCGTCACGGGTGATCATGCCCATGTCACCATGGCTGGCTTCGGCCGGATGAACGAAGAATGCCGGCGTGCCGGTGCTGGCCAGGGTCGCGGCGATTTTATTACCGATATGCCCGGACTTGCCCATGCCGACCACCACCACGCGGCCCTTGCTGGCCAGGATCAGCTCGCACGCCTTGACGAAATCGGCGTCGATGTGGGCTAGCAAGCCCTCAACCGCCTCGAGTTCGAAACGGATGGTGCGTTGCGCGGATTGGATCAGGTCGCTGGATTGGCTCATGTCGAAAATCGGATTGCCTGATGAAAAGGCGGCGATTATAGCGGTAATGCGCAAAACCCTCACCTTGTGATTGTCATACGCTCGCTCGCCAACCTTAACCCAGGCTGAACAAGCGCTGCTACGGCCTTGGGGCGCCGCTATCAGCGATGATATAGTTCGCCGCCTGTTCGGCCCGCTCAGGGCGTGCGTGCCTCCATGAAGGAGGCGCGCGTCTGAGTGAGAAGGCTGCATCGCAAGGAGTCTAGATGAGCGTTGATAACGCCTACGCGGTCGAGTTGAAGGGAGTGTCCTTCAAGCGCGGTTCGCGCAGCATCTTCAATAATGTCGATATACGCATTCCCCGCGGCAAGGTCACCGGCATCATGGGGCCTTCCGGGTGCGGCAAGACCACACTGTTGCGTCTGATGGGGGCACAGCTGCGTCCGGCCAGCGGCGAAGTCTGGGTCGCCGGGCAGAACCTGCCGACACTGTCGCGCAGCGATCTGTTCGATGCGCGCAAGCAGATGGGCGTGTTGTTCCAGAGTGGCGCACTGTTCACCGATCTGGACGTGTTCGAGAACGTGGCATTTCCGCTGCGGGTGCATACCCAGCTGTCCGACGAAATGATCCGTGACATTGTTTTGATGAAACTGCAGGCCGTCGGCCTGCGCGGTGCCATCGAACTGATGCCTGACGAGCTGTCCGGGGGCATGAAACGTCGCGTGGCGCTGGCACGGGCCATCGCCCTGGACCCACAGATTCTCATGTACGACGAGCCTTTCGTCGGTCAGGATCCTATCGCCATGGGCGTTCTGGTGCGGCTGATCCGCCTGCTCAACGATGCCTTGGGCATCACTAGCATCGTGGTCTCCCATGACCTGGCCGAAACCGCCAGTATTGCCGACTACATCTATGTGGTTGGCGACGGCCAGGTGCTCGGTCAGGGCACGCCGGACGAGCTGATGGGCTCCGATAACCCGCGCATTCGTCAATTCATGAAAGGCGACCCGGACGGACCGGTGCCCTTCCACTTTCCTGCGCCGGATTACCGCGCCGATCTTCTGGGGAAGCGTTGATGCGCAGAAAATCCTTGCTCGAACGTATTCGTCGTTTTGGCCGTTCGGCCATCGACGTGCTGGCCGTGCTCGGTCGCTCGTTCCTGTTCCTGCTGCACTCGCTGGTCGGGCGCAGCGGTACCGGCGGCGGCTTTCAGTTGCTGGTCAAACAGCTGTATTCGGTCGGTGTGCTGTCGCTGGCGATCATTGTCGTCTCCGGCGTGTTCATCGGCATGGTCCTGGCCCTGCAGGGTTTTAGCATCCTGACCAAATACGGCTCGGAACAGGCGGTCGGACAGATGGTTGCCCTGACCTTGCTGCGTGAACTGGGGCCGGTGGTCACTGCGTTGCTGTTCGCCGGGCGTGCCGGTTCCGCGCTGACCGCCGAAATTGGCAACATGAAGTCTACCGAGCAGTTGTCCAGTCTGGAAATGATCGGTGTCGACCCACTCAAATATATCGTTGCACCACGGCTGTGGGCCGGTTTCATCTCGCTGCCGATGCTGGCGCTGATTTTCAGCGTGGTTGGCATCTGGGGTGGGTCCTGGGTGGCGGTGGACTGGCTGGGCGTCTATGAAGGCTCGTTCTGGGCGAACATGCAGAATAGCGTGTCGTTCACCGAGGATGTGCTCAATGGCGTGATCAAGAGCCTGGTTTTTGCCTTTGTTGTTACCTGGATTGCCGTATTCCAAGGCTATGACTGCGAGCCCACTTCAGAGGGGATCAGCCGTGCCACTACCAAGACCGTGGTCTATGCCTCATTGGCAGTCCTGGGTCTGGACTTTATTCTGACCGCCTTGATGTTTGGAGATTTCTGATGCAAAACCGCACCCTGGAAATCGGTGTCGGCCTGTTCCTTCTGGCCGGGATCCTGGCGCTGATCCTGCTGGCCCTGCGTGTCAGCGGCCTGTCGGCGAGCCCGAGCAGCGATACCTATAAAATTTACGCGTACTTCGACAATATCGCCGGTTTGACGGTCAGAGCTAAAGTGACCATGGCCGGTGTGACCATCGGCAAGGTCACGGCCATCGATCTGGACCGTGACACCTATACCGGTAGAGTGACGCTGCAGCTGGAAAAACGCGTAGACAACCTGCCTACCGACTCCACTGCATCTATCCTCACCGCTGGGTTGCTCGGCGAGAAGTACATCGGTATCAGCGTGGGCGGAGAAGAGGCGATGCTCAAGGATGGTGCAACCATCCACGACACTCAGTCGGCGCTGGTGCTGGAAGATCTGATTGGCAAGTTCCTGCTCAATACCGTTGGCAAAGAAGCTAAATAAGGAGTTTTCATGATGTCTATCCTGCGACGCGGCTTGCTGGTACTGCTGGCGGCGCTGCCGTTGATGGCTGGCGCAGCTGCCCAGTCCCCCAAAGAGGTGATTCAGGGCACGACCAACCAGTTGCTGGCCGACCTGAAGGCCAACAAAGAGCAATACAAGGCCAACCCGAGTGCGTTCTATGATGCCCTGAACGCCAATCTGGGGCCGGTGGTCGATGCTGATGGCATCTCCAGAAGCATCATGACCGTCAAGTACTCGCGCAAAGCGACCCCGGAGCAGATGCAGCGCTTCCAGGAGAACTTCAAGCGCAGCCTGATGCAGTTCTATGGCAACGCTTTGCTTGAGTACAACAACCAGGGCATCACTGTCGGCGCAGAGAGAAAGGACGGTGATGACCGCGCCAGCGTCGACATGACAGTCAAAGGCAACAACGGCGCTATCTATCCGGTGCAGTACACCATGACCAGGCTGGGCGGCGAATGGAAAGTACGTAACGTCATTGTCAACGGCATCAACATCGGCAAGCTGTTCCGTGACCAGTTCGCTGACGCCATGAACCGCAACGGCAACGACCTCGACAAGACCATCAATGGTTGGGCCGGTGAAGTGGCCAAGGCCAAGGAAGTCGCCGAGAAGCAAGAACAATGAGTGATAGCGCCGTGACCATGAGCGAGCCAGGCGTGTTGAGCCTGGCCGGGGTGCTGGATTACCGCAGCGGGCCCGTCTTGCGCAAGGAAGGTAAAGCCTTGATCACGGCGTGCAAGGCCGCCGCTCTGGTGCTCGATTGCTCGCAGGTGGAGAAATCCAGCAGCGTCGGCTTGTCCTTGTTGCTGGCATTCATGCGCGATGGCGAGGCGGCCGGCAAGGCTGTCGAGGTTCGCGCAATGCCTCAGGATATGCGTGAAATCGCCGAGGTTTATGACCTCGACGGGGTGCTGGTCGGTCAATGACCGCCAGCCAGCGACTGGCCCCTCTGTCAGAGTCTCCGTTTACGGGGTTCGCAGGCGAGGGGCTTTTTTGTATGATGGCCGACCCGCGCGCACAGGGCGCCGATTGAGGTTGAGCATGCAGGCCGTAGAAGTTAAGAACTTCCTTGAAGAAAAGTTGCCGGGAACCCGGGTCGAAGTTGAAGGCGAAGGCTGCAACTTCCAGTTGAACGTGGTCAGTGACGAGTTGGCGGCCCTGAGCCCGGTCAAGCGTCAGCAGCAGATCTATGCTCATCTTAATCCGTGGATCACCGATGGCAGCATCCATGCGGTAACCATGAAATTTTTCAGCAGCGCAGCCTGGGCTGAGCGCAACTGAGCCTAAATTGGCGGTGAGACACAAATGGACAAACTGATTATTACTGGCGGCGTTCGTCTTGATGGCGAGATCCGCATTTCCGGTGCCAAGAACGCGGCCCTGCCGATTCTTGCCGGTACCCTGCTTTGCGATGGTCCGGTCACGGTCGGCAACTTGCCGCACCTGCACGACATCACCACCATGATCGAGCTGTTCGGACGCATGGGCATCGAGCCTGTGATCGACGAGAAGCTCGCGGTAGAGATCGATCCGCGCACGATCAAGACATTGGTCGCGCCGTACGAGCTGGTGAAAACCATGCGTGCCTCGATCCTGGTACTGGGTCCGATGGTTGCCCGCTTTGGCGAAGCCGAAGTGGCACTGCCTGGCGGTTGCGCCATTGGTTCGCGTCCGGTCGACCTGCACATCCGTGGCCTTGAAGCCATGGGCGCAAAAATCGAAGTCGAAGGTGGCTACATCAAAGCCAAGGCGCCTGAAGGCGGCCTGCGCGGTGCGCACTTCTTCTTCGACACCGTCAGTGTGACCGGTACCGAGAACATCATGATGGCCGCTGCCCTGGCCAAGGGCCGCAGCGTGCTGCAGAACGCCGCGCGTGAGCCGGAAGTGGTCGATCTGGCCAACTTCCTCAACGCCATGGGCGCCAAGGTCCAGGGCGCCGGCACCGACACCATCACCATCGATGGCGTCGAGCGCCTGGGTTCTGCGACCTACCGGGTCATGCCGGACCGTATCGAAACCGGTACCTACCTGGTCGCCGCTGCTGTTACAGGTGGCCGGGTCAAGGTCAAGGACACCGATCCGACCATCCTCGAAGCCGTCCTTGAAAAACTCAAGGAAGCTGGCGCCGAAATCACCACCGGTGAAGACTGGATCGAGCTGGACATGCATGGCAAGCGGCCAAAAGCCGTCAACCTGCGCACCGCTCCGTACCCGGCATTCCCGACCGACATGCAGGCGCAGTTCATCTCGCTCAATGCCATTGCCGAAGGCACGGGTGCGGTGATCGAGACGATCTTCGAAAACCGTTTCATGCACGTGTACGAAATGCACCGCATGGGCGCGCTGATCCAGGTCGAAGGCAACACCGCTATCGTCACCGGCACCAAAACCCTCAAGGGCGCGCCAGTCATGGCTACCGACCTGCGGGCTTCGGCAAGTCTGGTGCTGTCGGCCCTGGTGGCCGAAGGCGACACCTTGATCGACCGCATTTACCACATCGACCGTGGTTATGAGTGCATCGAAGAGAAACTGCAGATGCTCGGCGCCAAGATCCGTCGCGTACCGGGCTAGTCTGTGACCGGCGCAGGGACGCGCCAGCCAATTGCTGCACCGAATCGAATGCGGTCGGGCCACATCAGGCCCGGCCGGCTGTAGCCGCATAAGGACCGACGTTTCCCATGTTGACCATCGCGCTATCCAAAGGTCGGATTCTCGACGATACCCTGCCGCTGCTGGCGGAAGCCGGTATCGTGCCGACCGAGAACCCGGACAAGAGCCGCAAACTGATCATCCCGACGACTCAGGAAGACGTGCGTCTGCTGATCGTGCGCGCCACTGACGTGCCGACCTATGTCGAGCATGGTGCCGCCGACCTGGGTGTGGCTGGCAAGGACGTGCTGATGGAGTACGGTGGCCAGGGCCTGTATGAGCCGCTGGACCTGCAGATTGCCCAGTGCAAGCTGATGACCGCCGGCAAGGTCGGCGCTGCCGAGCCCAAGGGCCGTCTGCGTATCGCCACCAAGTTCGTCAACGTCGCCAAACGTTACTATGCCGAACAAGGCCGTCAGGTCGATATCATCAAGTTGTACGGTTCGATGGAGCTGGCGCCGCTGATCGGCCTGGCCGACAAGATCATCGATGTCGTCGACACCGGCAATACCCTGCGTGCCAATGGCCTGGAACCCCAGGAACTGATTGCCACCATCAGCTCCCGGCTGGTGGTCAACAAGGCTTCGATGAAGATGCAGCATGCGCGCATCCAGAGCCTGATTGACACCCTGCGTCAGGCTGTCGAATCGCGACACCGCGGCTGACTTCTGCGCGCGACCTTCGCTGTCGCGCCCGTCTATCCGCGTCATAGCCAATTTTCTCGGGTGCCCGCGCGGATGGACTGGTAGCTTAGGGTGCCTGAGCATTCGCCATTTATTGAGGCCCTCGCTATGACCACGTCCACTGCAATTGCCCGACTCAATGCCGCTGACCCGGATTTCGCCCGACATCTGGATCATCTGTTGAGCTGGGAAAGTGTCTCTGACGATGCGGTCAACCAGCGTGTGCTCGACATCATCAAAGCCGTGCGTGAGCGCGGTGATGCGGCGCTGGTGGAGTTCACCCAGCGTTTCGATGGCGTTGAAGCCAAGTCAATCGATGATCTGATCCTCGATCGTGAGCGCCTGGAGCTGGCTCTGACCCGTATCACCGCCGCCCAGCGCGAAGCCCTGGAAAAGGCCGCCAGCCGCGTGCGCAGCTATCACGAGCGGCAGAAGCAGGATTCCTGGAGCTACACCGAAGCTGACGGTACCGTGCTGGGTCAGAAAGTCACCCCGCTGGATCGTGCTGGCCTGTATGTGCCGGGCGGTAAAGCGTCTTATCCTTCGTCGGTGCTGATGAACGCGATTCCGGCCAAGGTTGCCGGTGTCGGGGAAGTGGTGATGGTAGTGCCAACCCCGCGCGGTGAGGTCAACGAACTGGTGCTTGCGGCCGCCTGCATTGCCGGTGTTGACCGCGTGTTCACCATCGGTGGCGCCCAGGCGGTAGCGGCGCTGGCCTATGGCACCGAGAGCGTACCGCAAGTCGACAAGGTGGTCGGCCCCGGCAACATCTACGTTGCCACGGCCAAGCGCCACGTGTTCGGCCAGGTCGGTATCGACATGATTGCCGGTCCTTCGGAAATCCTCGTGGTCTGTGACGGTCAGACCGATCCGGACTGGATTGCCATGGACCTGTTCTCCCAGGCCGAGCACGATGAAGATGCCCAGGCGATACTGGTCAGCCCGGATGCAGCGTTCCTCGACAAGGTGGCTGCCAGCATCGATAAGCTGCTGCCGACCATGGAGCGTGCCGAGATCATCAAGACCTCGATCAATGGCCGTGGTGCGCTGATCCAGGTGCGTGACATGCAGCAAGCCATGGAGGTCGCCAACCGAATCGCGCCTGAACACCTGGAACTGTCGGTGGCTGATCCACAGGCCTGGCTGCCGCAGATTCGCCATGCCGGCGCGATCTTCATGGGCCGCCACACCAGTGAAGCCTTGGGCGACTACTGCGCAGGCCCGAACCACGTGTTGCCGACCTCCGGTACCGCGCGCTTCTCTTCGCCGCTGGGGGTATATGACTTCCAGAAACGTTCGTCGATCATCTTCTGCTCCGAGCAGGGCGCATCGGAACTGGGCCACACTGCCTCGATCCTGGCCCGTGGCGAATCGCTGACCGCCCACGCCCGTAGCGCCGAATACCGCATTGTTGCCGACAACAAGGGGAACTGAGCATGAGTAAATTCTGGAGCCCCTTCGTCAAGGACCTGGTGCCTTACGTTCCGGGTGAGCAACCGAAGCTGGCCAGGCTGGTCAAGCTCAACACCAACGAGAACCCCTATGGCCCGTCGCCCAAGGTGTTGGAGGCCATGCGCGGCGAGTTGAATGACAATCTGCGCCTGTACCCGGATCCCAACAGTGACCTGCTCAAGCAGGCAGTGGCAGAGTATTACGGGGTCAAGGGCAATCAGGTGTTCCTCGGCAACGGTTCGGATGAAGTGCTGGCGCACATCTTCCATGGCTTGTTCCAGCACGGCGCACCGCTGCTGTTTCCGGATATCAGCTACAGCTTCTATCCGGTGTATTGCGGCCTGTATGGCATTCCTTACGAGACGCTGGCGCTGGATGAACAGTTCCAGATTCGTGTCGGGGATTACGCCAGGCCCAATGGCGGGATCATTTTCCCCAACCCCAATGCCCCGACGGGTTGCCTGTTGGCGCTGGACGCCATCGAACAACTGCTCAAGGCCAACCCGCAGTCGGTGGTGGTGGTCGATGAAGCCTATATCGACTTCGGTGGGCAGACGGCGATCAGCCTGGTCGATCGCTATGACAACCTGCTGGTTACCCAGACGCTGTCCAAGTCGCGTTCGCTGGCAGGCTTGCGTGTGGGGTTGGCGGTCGGTCACCCAGACCTGATCGAAGCGCTGGAGCGGATCAAGAACAGCTTCAACTCCTATCCACTCGATCGCATGGCGATCGTGGGTGCGGCGGCGGCGTTTGCGGATCGTGCCTACTTCGACGAGACCTGCCGCAAGGTCATCGACAGTCGCGAGAAGCTGGTGGCTGAACTCACGGCGCGTGGCTTCGAAGTACTGCCTTCGGCAGCCAACTTCATCTTTGCCTGTCATCCGCAGCAGGATGCCGGCGAACTGGCGGCCAAACTGCGTGAGCAAGGGGTGATCGTGCGTCACTTCAAGCAGGCGCGGATTGCCCAGTTCTTGCGCATCACCATTGGTACGCCGGAGATGAATCAGGCGTTGCTTGATGCGTTGAACTGATATCACGTAGTCCTGATCGCGGGGCAAGCCCGCTCCCACAGTCATGAAGCCTGTGTGGGAGCGGGCTTGCCCCGCGATTGCTTTTACACAATTGAGAAGGTTATTCTCTCTTCCTAATTCATCCGATGATTGGATGTAAGCGCAAATGACCTTGCTAATCAAACGTTCTCTGGTCGAACAGGCCGTCGATCAATTGCGTCAGCGCATTGCCAGCGGCGCCTGGGCAGTGGGACAGCGCCTGCCAACCGAGCCGGAGATGGCCGCGGAACTGGGTATCAGCCGTAATACCGTGCGCGAAGCCATGCGTGTGCTGGCCTTCAGTGGCCTGGTCGAGGTCCGCCAGGGCGACGGTAGTTACCTACGGACTGCGGCCGATCCTTTGCCGGCGGTCCAGGCGTTGTCGCGCTGTAACCTGGAACAGGCACGGGAAACGCGACATATCCTCGAGGCCGAGGCAATCGGCCTGGCAGCGTTACGTCGCACCGACGAGGACCTGCAAGGCCTGCGTGAAGCACTCGCCCATAGCAGCGAGTATTTTCACGCTGACCTGGAGCGTTATGTCAGCTGCGATCTGATCTTCCACCAACGCCTGGTGGATGCCGCGCACAACCCGGCATTGAGCGAGTTGTACCGCTATTTCTCCGGGGTAGTGGCCGCCACCGTGCACCACAACCTGAGCCATGCGCCGCGCTGCCAGTCGGTCTTCGATCTGCATGGACAGATTCTCGACGCTATCGAACAACGCGATTCGGACAAGGCCAAGGCCTTGAGTCGGACCCTGATCAACGAATCCTGACCTTGCGAGGCTGCCATGGCGCATGACGCTGCTCGAAACACCCAGCCGGCCAATGGGCCGGAGCTGGAAGAACTGCTGATCGACGCTGAAGTCGACGACGAACAGGTGCAACAACAGCCGGTGCTGCTCACTCGCCCTTGGTTGTTGCTGCTTGGCCTGGTGCTGGTGGCGCTGAACTTGCGCCCGGCGCTGTCGAGCATGGCGCCGCTGCTCAGCCAGGTCTCCGATAGCCTTGGCCTGACCGCCTCTCAGGCCGGTTTGCTGACGACTCTGCCGGTGCTTTGCCTGGGGCTGTTTGCGCCCTTGGCGCCGATTCTGGCGCGGCGCTTTGGCAGCGAGCGGGTGATACTCGGCATTCTCCTGACCCTGGCTGCCGGCATCGCCGTGCGTAGTGCTTTCGGCAGCACGGGTGTGTTTGTTGGCAGCCTCATGGCCGGGGCCAGCATTGGTGTGATCGGGGTCTTGCTGCCGGGTATCGTAAAGCGCGACTTCCCTAAGCATGCCGGTACGTTGACCGGGGTCTATACCATGGCGCTGTGTCTGGGTGCGGCCATGGCTGCCGGAGCCACGGTGCCGCTGAGCGAGCACTTGGGCGACAGCTGGTCGCTGGGCCTTGGCTTCTGGCTGATACCAGCCTTGCTGGCAGCACTGATCTGGTTGCCGCAAGCACGGCAGGGCCACGGTGCGCATCATGTGGCTTATCGGGTGCGCGGCCTGCTGCGCGATCCACTGGCCTGGCAGGTAACCCTGTACATGGGGCTGCAGTCGTCGCTGGCTTACATCGTTTTCGGTTGGTTGCCGTCGATTCTCATCGGTCGTGGGCTGTCCCCGACCCAGGCGGGCCTGGTGTTGTCGGGTTCGGTGATGGTGCAGTTGATCAGCTCGCTCAGCGCGCCGTGGCTGGCCACGCGTGGCAAGGATCAGCGTCTGGCCATTGTCGTGGTCATGCTTCTGGTGTTGGCCGGCCTGTTCGGCTGCCTGTACGCGCCGCTCGACGGTCTGTGGGGCTGGGCGATCGTGCTCGGGCTGGGGCAGGGCGGCAGCTTTGCCCTGGCCCTGACCTTGATCGTGCTGCGCTCCAAAGATGCTCATGTGGCCGCCAACCTGTCGAGCATGGCTCAGGGCGTCGGCTACACCCTGGCATCCATGGGGCCGTTTGCGGTGGGACTGGTGCATGACCTGACCGGTGGCTGGAATGCTGTCGGCTGGATTTTTGCGGTGTTGGGTGTCAGCGCCATCGGTTTTGGGTTGAAGGCCGGGCGCAATATGCACGTGCAGGTGGTGAGCGAGCGGGTTTGAAACCTTCGGTATTCACCTGGTAAATGCCCATAGCTTTTTGCCACATGAGCGGACTATCGTGCGGGTCTATTCCATCGGAACCGGACCCGCCTAATGAGCGATGCCAACAGTGCCTTGATCACTCGCTTCTACCAGGCTTTCCAACGCCTGGATGCCGAAGCAATGATTGCCTGCTACAGCGATGACATCATCTTCAGCGACCAGGCCTTCGGCACCTTGCGCGGCAAGGATGCGGGCGACATGTGGCGAATGCTCACTACCCGTGCCAAGGGCTTTTCCCTGACATTCGACAGCGTGAGTGCCGACGAGCGTCGCGGTGCTGCCCACTGGGTCGCTACCTACCTGTTCAGCCAGACCGGGCGCAGCGTGGTCAACGACATCCAGGCGCGCTTTGTTTTTCGCGACGGTAAGATCTGTGAGCACCACGACAGCTTCGACTTGTGGCGTTGGTCGCGGCAGGCGCTGGGCACCACCGGCCTGCTGCTGGGCTGGACGCCGATGCTCCAGGGCAAGGTTCGCCAGCAGGCGTTGAAAGGTTTGCGCGCGTTTCAGGGCGGGCGTTGAACGGGTAAGCTGTAGGCTTTGCCGTTCAATAGTCAGAACTTGTGACCAAAGCCGCCGTCGATACTCCTGCAAAACCCTGGTATGTCTACCTGGTGCGTGCCGCCAATGGCTCGTTGTACTGCGGTATCAGTGATGATCCGCAACGGCGTTTCATCGCCCACCAGAAGGGTCAGGGGGCACGCTACTTCAGTACCAGTCCGGCAGTGGCACTGGTCTACGTCGAGGTCTGGCCGGACAAGGCCGAGGCGCTGCGTCAGGAGCGCTTGGTGAAGAGGCTGCGCAAAAGTGCCAAGGAGGCCCTGGTGGCCTCCTGGCAGGGCGTCAGTCCTTGCGACGCTTGAGCTGATCGGTCAGCTGCGTCGGCAGGCCTTTGATGATCAGCGTACCGGCCTCTTCGTCGTACTCGATCTTCGAGCCCAGCAGGTGTGCCTCGAAGCTGATCGACAGTCCTTCAGCGCGGCCTGTGAAGCGGCGGAACTGGTTCAGGGTGCGCTTGTCGGCAGGGATCTCCGGCGACAGGCCGTAGTCCTTGTTGCGGATGTGTTCGTAAAAGGCCCGTGGACGGTCCTCGTCGATCAGCCCTGAAAGCTCTTCCAGGGTCACCGGCTCGCCGGCCTTGGTCTGGCTGGTAGCGTAGTCGACCAGGGTCTGGGTTTTCTCGCGGGCAGCTTCTTCGGGCAGGTCCTCGCTCTCGACAAAATCACTGAATGCCTTGAGCAGAGTGCGGGTTTCGCCCGGGCCGTCGACGCCTTCCTGGCAGCCGATGAAGTCGCGGAAGTATTCCGAGACCTTCTTGCCGTTCTTGCCCTTGATGAACGAGATGTACTGTTTCGACGCCTTGTTGTTCTGCCACTCGGAGATATTGATACGAGCGGCCAGGTGCAGCTGGCCCAAGTCCAGGTGGCGGGATGGGGTGACGTCCAGTTCGGCGTTCACCGCCACGCCTTCGCTGTGATGCAGCAGGGCGATCGCCAGGTAGTCGGTCATGCCTTGCTGGTAGTGGGCGAACAGGACGTGACCACCGACCGACAGGTTGGACTCTTCCATCAGTTTTTGCAGGTGCTCGACGGCTACCCGGCTGAAGGCGGTGAAGGTGCTGCCGTCCTCCAGGTACTCTTTCAGCCAGCCGCTGAACGGGTGGGCGCCGGATTCGGCATGGAAAAAGCCCCAGGCTTTGCCTTGTTTGGCGTTGTAGCTGTCGTTGAGGTCGGCCAGGAGGTTTTCGATGGCGCTGGACTCGGCCAGCTCAGAGTCGCGTGCGTGCAGCACAGCGGGGCTGCCATCGGGTTTCTTGTCGATCAGGTGGACAATGCAATGACGGATCGGCATGGGATTCTCGGTTGAAAATGGGCGGTGCTGGCCGCGTTGCAAAGCTGCCAAGTGTACCTCAGCCCGGAGGTGATTCAGCGGCCAGATGTTGGCAGAAATGACGGTTGTTCGTTTTTTATTCAGTTTTTTGCGTTTTTTCGCGCAAAGCCCCGAAAAACCTGCACATTTAGCCGGTCAGCTGCGGATATTTATCCATTCCTGTGGTAGTTTTGCCCGGTCTTGCGCCCCGTGTGTGGCGCATTGCTGGCAGACCGCTCGCGTCACGTCGAACCAAACGTCGTTTTACGTATCTACATACGCGATTGACGTGGCTGTAACCCCGGACCGCCGGTTACCCCCGCAGGTCTGGCTCGATGACTGACGTAGCACTCTGCATACTCACTGAATTTGATAGGGAAGGAACACCACCATGGCATTGACCAAAGACCAACTGATCGCCGACATCGCCGAAGCTATCGACGCGCCGAAAACCACCGCGCGTAACGCTCTGGAGCAACTGGGCCAGATCGTTGCTGATCAACTGGAAAATGGCAGCGAAATCACTCTGCCGGGCATTGGCAAACTGAAAATCACCGAGCGTCCTGCCCGTACCGGCCGCAACCCTTCGACTGGCGCTGCCATCGAAATCGCTGCCAAGAAAGTCGTCAAGTTCGTACCAGCCAAAGTGCTGACCGACGCTGTAAACAAGTAATTGTAAACAGCTTCGAAAAAGCCGCGTCCGGGTTGCCCGGGCGCGGCTTTTTTTTATGCCTTGCTGCTGGCCCAGCGCAGTGCCCGCCAAGCCTGGCGGGCGTTGGTGTCCTGGAACGTCCAGGCGACCATACGGCTCTGTTTCTGTCCCTGTCCCATCTCGACGATACGCACATCCGCTGCACCCGCTTTCTTCAGCGCAGCCTGAATGCCGGGCAGGTTGGAGGCCTTGGACACCAGTGAGGTGAACCACAACACCTGCTGGCCGAGGGCAGCGCTTTCTGCCACCAACTGGCTGACGAAACGGATCTCACCGCCTTCGCACCAGAGTTCGTTGTTTTGTCCGCCAAAGTTCAGCACTGGCAATTTGCGCTTGGGATCGGCTTTGCCCAATGCTCGCCATTTGCGTTGGCTGCCGCGCGTGGCTTCCTCCCGTGAGGCATGGAAGGGTGGGTTGCACAGGGTCAGGTCGTAGCGCTCGTCGTCTTTGAGCAAACCCAGCAGGATATGTTTGCGGTTGGCTTGCTGGCGCAGGCTGATGGCTTTATCCAGGCCGTTGGCCTGGGCGATGGCTTTGGCTGCGGCCAGCGCTGTGGTGTCGATGTCGGTTCCGAGAAAGCGCCAGCGGTAATCACTGTGGCCCAGCAGCGGGTAGATGCAGTTGGCACCGACACCGATATCCATGGCGCGTACCTGGGCGCCGCGAGGAATCTCACCGTTGTTATCCAGGGCCAGCAGGTCGGCGGCTACGTGAATGTAGTCGGCGCGGCCAGGAATCGGCGGGCACAGGTAGTCTGTCGGGATATCCCAATGCTGGATGCCGTACTGGGCCTTGAGCAGGGCGCGGTTGAACACTCGGACGGCGTCGGGGTTGGCAAAGTCGATGCTCGGCTTGCCATGGGGGTTGGTGATCATGAACTGGCCCAGTTCGGGGCTGCTCTTGATCAGCTCGGGAAAGTTGTAGCGACCCTGGTGGCGGTTGCGCGGGTGCAGGGTCGGTTTGTCTGGTGTGGTCATGTTGATGTCCGCTGGAAAGCATCGCGGGTCAAGCCCGCTCCCACGGGCTCTGTGGGAGCGGGCTTGACCCGCGATGGTGTCGCTGAGATCAGCGCGTATTACAAGGCGGCAATCCGCGCATGCTGCTCGGTGAAGTTGGCCAGGGCCTGTTCGGCTTCGGCCAGCTTGGCGCGTTCCTTGTCGATCACCGCAGGCGGTGCCTTGTCGACGAAGGCGGCATTGGACAACTTGCCACCGACACGCTGGACTTCGCCTTGCAGACGCTGGATTTCCTTGTTCAGGCGCGCCAGTTCAGCGTCCTTGTCGATCAGGCCAGCCATCGGCACCAGCACTTGCAGGTCACCAACCAGCGCCGTAGCGCTCAGCGGTGCTTCGTCCTGCTCGCCGAGTACGGTGAAGGATTCGATCTTCGCCAGCTTCTTGAGCAGCGCTTCGTTTTCCTGCAGACGACGCTGGTCTTCGGCACTGGCGTTCTTGAGGAACAGTTGCAGCGGCTTGCCCGGGCCGATGTTCATCTCGCCGCGGATGTTACGCACGCCGAGCATCAGCTCCTTGAGCCACTCGATATCGCCTTCGGCAGCGGCATCGATGCGGCTTTCGTTGGCCACTGGCCACGGCTGCAGCATGATGGTCTTGCCTTCTGCACCGGCCAGCGGCGCCAGGCGCTGCCAGATTTCTTCGGTGATGAACGGCATGAACGGATGGGCCAGGCGCAGTGCCACTTCCAGCACGCGCACCAGGGTGCGACGGGTGCCGCGGGCACGTTCGACTGGCGCGTTCTCGTCCCACAGCACAGGCTTGGACAGCTCCAGGTACCAGTCGCAGTACTGGTTCCAGATGAACTCATAGAGCGCCTGGGCGGCCAGATCGAAGCGGAACTGCTCGAGTTGGCGGGTCACTTCGGCTTCGGTGCGTTGCAGCTGGGAGATGATCCAGCGGTCAGCCAGCGACAGCTCATAGGCTTCGCCGTTCTGGCCGCAGTCTTCGCCTTTGTCCAGCACGTAGCGGGCGGCGTTCCAGATCTTGTTGCAGAAGTTGCGATACCCTTCGACGCGGCCCATGTCGAACTTGATGTCGCGACCGGTGGACGCCAGCGAACAGAAGGTAAAGCGCAGGGCGTCGGTGCCGTAGCTGGCGATGCCTTCAGGGAACTCGGCCTTGGTCTGCTTGGCGATCTTGTCGGCAAGTTTGGGCTGCATCATGCCGCTGGTACGTTTCTCCAGCAGCTCGTCGAGGGTGATGCCGTCGACGATGTCCAGCGGGTCAAGGACATTGCCCTTGGACTTGGACATCTTCTGGCCCTGGCCGTCGCGGACCAGACCATGAACGTAGACCGTCTTGAACGGTACTTGCGGGGTACCATCCTCGTTCTTCACCAGGTGCATGGTCAGCATGATCATCCGGGCAACCCAGAAGAAAATGATGTCGAAACCGGTGACCAGCACGTCGGTGGAGTGGAAGGTCTTGAGGAATTCGGTCTGCTGCGGCCAGCCCAGGGTCGAGAAGGTCCACAGGCCCGAACTGAACCAGGTGTCGAGAACGTCGTTGTCCTGGTTAAGAACCACGTCGGCGCCGAGCTTGTGCTTGGTGCGGACTTCTTCTTCGCTGCGACCAACGTAGACTTTGCCGGACTCGTCGTACCAGGCTGGAATCCGGTGGCCCCACCACAGCTGACGACTGATGCACCAGTCCTGGATATCGCGCATCCAGGAGAAGTACATGTTTTCGTACTGCTTGGGCACGAACTGGATGCGGCCGTCCTCGACAGCGGCGATCGCAGGTTCGGCCAGCGGTTTGGTCGAAACGTACCACTGGTCGGTCAGCCACGGCTCGATGACGGTGCCGGAGCGGTCGCCTTTCGGCACTTTCAGGGCATGATCGTCGACACTGACCAGCAGGCCAGCGGCGTCGAAGTCGGCAACGATCTGCTTACGCGCAACAAAACGGTCGAGACCGGCGTATTGGGCGGGCAGGCTGGCGTCGATGCTTTCGTTGACGCTGCCGTCGAGGTTGAACACCTGGGCGGCTGGCAATACGAAGGCGTTTTTGTCGAAGATGTTCAGCAGCGGCAGGTTGTGACGCTTGCCCACCTCATAGTCGTTGAAATCGTGAGCCGGGGTGATCTTCACACAGCCGGTGCCGAATTCAGGGTCGCAGTAGTCGTCAGCGATGATCGGGATGCGGCGGCCAACCAATGGCAGCTCGACGAAACTGCCGATCAGCGCCTTGTAGCGCTCGTCTTCGGGGTTCACGGCCACGGCAGCGTCGCCGAGCATGGTTTCCGGACGGGTGGTGGCAACGATCAGGTAGTCTTTGCCGTCGGCGGTCTTGGCGCCGTCAGCCAGCGGGTAGCGCAGGTTCCACAGGTGACCTTTCTCGTCGTGGTTTTCCACTTCGAGGTCGGAGATTGCCGTGTGCAGCTTGGTGTCCCAGTTGACCAAGCGCTTGCCGCGGTAGATCAGGCCGTCTTCATGCAGGCGCACGAAGGCTTCTTTGACCGCTTCCGACAGGCCGTCGTCCATGGTGAAACGCTCGCGGCTCCAGTCGACCGAGGAGCCCAGACGGCGAATCTGACGGCTGATGTTGCCACCGGACTGGTCTTTCCATTCCCAGACTTTTTCCAGGAATTTCTCGCGACCCAGGTCGTGGCGATTCTGGCCTTTGGCTTCGAGCTGACGCTCGACCAGCATCTGCGTGGCGATACCAGCGTGGTCGGTTCCCGGCTGCCACAGGGTGTTGCGGCCCTGCATGCGGCGGAAACGGATCAGGGCATCCATGATCGCGTTATTGAAACCATGACCCATGTGCAGGCTGCCGGTGACGTTCGGCGGCGGAATCATGATGGTGTAGGAATCGCCCGCGCCTTGCGGAGCGAAATAATTCTCGGACTCCCAGGTGTTGTACCAGGAAGTTTCAATAGCGTGCGGCTGGTAGGTCTTATCCATGCGCGGCGGGACCCTATGGCATTTATTCAGGAAAGCCGAGCAGTATAACGGGGATAAGTGCCGGGGCGTAGCATGAGGTGATGGCAGGAGGTAAAAACATCGCGGGGCAAGCCCGCTCCACCGGCAGACTGCAATCCCGGTGGGAGCGGGCTTGCCCCGCGATTTATTCTGGTAACTGGTTGAGCAAACGCTCGAGACGGGCATCGAGCCGGCGTTTGATCTCGTTCTCGATGTGCGGGGTAAAGTCATTGATCACGTCCTGCATGATCAACTGCGCCGCCGCGCGCAGCTCGCTGTCCAGGTGCAACAGGGTCTCCTGGCGCCGGGTTTGCGGGTCTACGGGTTGTTCCGGCGCAACGGCAGGGGGAGGCACTTCAGCCTCTTCAAGCAGCAACGGAATCTGCTCTTCGACAGTGTCGGTCAGCAGCGGTGGCTCAAGGGATTCGTCGCCCAGCAGCTGACGGATCGATTCAAGGTCGTCCAGCAGGTGTGCGGATTGGGGCAGGGGAGTGGGTTTATCCATTGTCTTCAGAGTCGCTGTAAGCTGTGATCCTGCAGAGCATAGCCCTGTTCGCGGTAGAAACGGAAACTCTCTCGGGCAGCCTGACGAATCGTCGGCTCCTCGACCACGATCTCGGCAATGCGGGCAAAGCGTGCGGCGAACGGCGGTACCTTGAGGTCGAGGTTGATCAGCAGGTCCTGGTGACTACCAGGATCGTCTCCCAAGCCCAGTACCACGGCGCCTTGGGGCTGTTCTTCGGCACCATTGTGCGGCACGAAAGCTTCACCCTTGAAGGCCCACAGGCGGGCATCCAGTTCGTCGCGCTGGGCGGCGTCGGCGCAATGCAGGTAAACCTGATGTCCCATGCGCCAGGCCTTGTCGCAGAGCTTGCAGGCAAAATCCAGGCGCGCCGAGGGCGCGTCGCTGGGCAGAATATAGAAGTCAACTTTGCTCATGGTCAGCACGCCTGCCGTCTACATCCGGGAATGTTCACGGCAGGCATTCACTCAGGCGTTGGCGCGATCGAGCAGGTACTGGGTCAGCAGCGGCACCGGACGGCCAGTGGCGCCCTTGTCCTTGCCGCCACTGATCCAGGCAGTGCCGGCGATGTCCAGGTGGGCCCAGTTGTAGGCCTTGGCAAAGCGCGACAGGAAGCAGCCGGCGGTGATGGTGCCAGCCTTCGGCCCGCCAATGTTGGCGATGTCGGCGAATGGGCTGTCCAGCTGCTCTTGATACTCGTCGAACAGCGGCAGCTGCCAGGCACGGTCGTCGGCTCGCTTGCCGGCGTCGAGCAACTGGTTGACCAGCTCGTCGTTGTTACCCATCAGGCCCGAGGTGTGGCTGCCCAGGGCGACAATGCAGGCACCGGTCAGGGTGGCGATGTCGACCACGGCCTGAGGCTTGAAGCGCTCGGCATAGGTCAGGGTGTCACACAGTACCAGGCGGCCTTCGGCGTCGGTGTTGAGGATCTCGACGGTCTGCCCGCTCATGGTGGTGACGATATCGCCCGGACGGGTGGCGCCGCCGCTTGGCATGTTTTCGGCACAGGCCAGCAGGCACACCAGGTTGATCGGCAGTTGCAGTTCAAGTACCGCGCGCAGGGTGCCGAAGACACTGGCTGCACCGCCCATGTCGAACTTCATTTCATCCATGCCGGCGCCGGGCTTGAGGCTGATGCCGCCGGTATCGAAGGTGATGCCCTTGCCGACCAGTACGAACGGTTTCTCGCTTTTCTTGCCGCCCTGATAGTTGAGCACGATCAGGCGTGGCGGTTGGTCGCTGCCCTGGCCAACGGCGTAGAACGCGCCCATGCCCAGTTCCTTGATTTTTTTCTCGTCGAGAATTTCGACCTTCAGGCCCTTGTAGGCTTTGCCCAGACCCTTGGCCTGATCGGCCAGGTAGCTCGGGTGGCAGACGTTGGGTGGCAGGTTGCCCAGGTCGCGGGCGAAGCTCATGCCAGTGGCAATCGCGCTGGCGTGCTTGACGGCGCGCTCGACCTCAGCGGCACCGGCCTTGTCGGCCAGCAGGGTGATCTTCTTCAGGGCGCGGGGCTCGGCCTTCTTGCTCTTGAACTGGTCGAAGATGTATTCACCGTCGAGCAGGGTTTCGGCCAGCAGGCGCGATTTGCCATAGAACGCATCGCGGCCAGTGACGGCGACATCGTCCAGCGCCAGTACCGCGTCGCTGCCATTGAGGCCCTTGAGCACCGCCAGCACGCTGGTAACCACTTTGCGCCAGCTGCGGTCACCCAGCTCGCTGTCTTTGCCGGTGCCAACCAGCAGCACACGCTCGGCCTTGAGGTTGGGCAGGCTTTGCAGCAGCAGGGTCTGGCCCAGCTTGCCGGTCAGGTCGCCGCGCTTGAGCACGGCGCTCAGGGCGCCGCCGCAGGCTTCGTCGATAGTTTTGGCGCTGGCGCCGAGTTTGCGGCTTTCAGCTACCGGGAGTACCAGTGTGGCGGTTTTCAAGGATGCAGCGGCTACGCTTTTTACAACCAGTTCCATGTCAGGTTCCCCGAATGATCTGTCTTTGCGCGCTGTCTGTGCAGGCACTTTAAGCGAGCTGGCCGCGTGGTCGCGTGCCAGTGATAAAGCCGCCAGTTTGAGCCTGCTCGGACCGACCTGACAACCCCGTTAATGAAGCATCGTGCGTCGCCAGTGACAGGCACGGCCAATCACAGGATAATGCGCCAACTTTTGTGCGGGTTCGCTATGGCGAGTCAGCAACTATCTTGGCTGTTATGGATTTTTTGTTTGGCTGTCCGAGCCTGACAACCCAGGAGTGTCTGGTTTGATCGTCTTCCGATATCTGTCCCGCGAGGTCCTGGTGACCTTGAGTGCCGTCAGCGCTGTGCTGCTGGTGATCATCATGAGCGGGCGCTTCATCAAGTACCTGGCCCAGGCGGCCCAGGGTGTGCTCGACCCGGGCGTGCTGTTCCTGATCATGGGCTATCGCCTGCCGGGGTTCCTGCAGTTGATTCTGCCGCTGGGCTTGTTCCTGGGGATCCTCCTGGCCTACGGCCGGCTTTACCTGGAAAGTGAGATGACCGTGCTCTCGGCCACCGGCATGAGCCAGCAGCGCCTGCTGGGCATGACCATGGCGCCTGCGGCGCTGGTGGCCGTGCTGGTTGCCTGGCTGAGCCTGGGCCTGGCGCCGCAGGGCGTTACCCAAGTGGCGCAGATCATCAACCAGCAGGATGCCCTGACCGAGTTCGATACCCTGGTGCCGGGCCGTTTCCAGACCTTGCGTGATGGCTCGCGGGTCACCTACACCGAGCAACTGTCCGAAGACCGCGGCAACCTGGCGGGCGTGTTCATTTCCGAGAAGCGTTTCTCCCAGGACAAGACCAAGGAGCGTGCGCCTTCGGTGCTGGTCGCTGAAAAGGGCCGTCAGGAAATCGGTGCCGACGGCAACCGCTACCTGATTCTGGAGAACGGCTACCGTTATGACGGTAATCCGGGGCAGGCCGACTACCGTGCGATCAAGTACGACACGTACGGCGTGCTGCTGCCCAAGCCTGAAGTCAGTGAGGAGATCACCGATCGCGAGGCTATCCCGACATCCGAACTGATCGCCAGCGATGGCCGCCGTGAGCGTGCCGAGCTGCAATGGCGCCTGTCGTTGCCGTTGCTGGTGTTCGTGGTCACCTTGCTGGCAGTGCCGCTGTCACGGGTCAATCCCCGTCAAGGCCGTTTCCTCAAGCTGTTGCCGGCCATTCTTCTGTATATGGCGTACCTGACCATGCTGATCGCTGTACGTGGTGCCCTGGAGAAAGGCAAATTGCCGATCGGTCTGGGTATCTGGTGGGTTCACGGCCTGTTCCTGCTCATCGGCCTCGGGTTGATGTATTGGGAGCCGCTACGCCTCAAGCGTGCCGCGCGTCGTGCGGAGGTGGCCCATGGTTAAGCTCGACCGTTACATCGGCAAGAGCGTGCTGGTGGCCATTCTGGCTGTGCTCGGCATCATCCTCGGCTTGGCATCGTTGTTTGCCTTCATCGATGAAATGGGTGATATCAGCGACAGCTACACGCTGATGGATGCCGGTAATTTCGTGCTGCTGACTGCTCCGCGGCGTCTATACGACATGCTGCCGATGGCCGCCCTGATCGGCTGCCTGATCGGCCTGGGCAGCCTGGCCAGCAGCAGTGAGCTGACCATCATGCGCGCTGCCGGGGTGTCGATCGGGCGCATCGTCTGGGCGGTGATGAAACCGATGCTGGTGCTGATGCTCGCTGGCATCCTGATTGGCGAATACCTGGCGCCAGTGACCGAGAACAAGGCTCAGGCCGATCGTTCGCTGGCTCAGGGCAGTGGCGAGGCGCAGAGCTCCAAGCGCGGCATGTGGCATCGCCAGGGCGAAGAGTTCGTGCACATCAACTCGGTGCAGCCCAATGGCCTGTTGTACGGTGTAACCCGCTACCGATTCGACAACGAGCGTCATCTGGTGACCTCAAGCTTTGCCCGGCGGGCCCAGTACAAGGAAGATCACTGGCAATTGAGTGACGTGACCACTACGCATTTCCGTGGCGATCACACTGAAGTGGTCAAGGCGCCTGCCGAGCGCTGGGATGTGACGGTCACGCCGCAACTGCTCAATACCGTGGTGCTGGCGCCTGAGTCGCTGTCGATCACCGGGCTGTGGGATTACATCCACTACCTGTCTGACCAGGGCCTGAACAATGCTCGGTACTGGCTGGCATTCTGGACCAAGGTCCTGCAGCCGATGGTCACCGCAGCGCTGGTACTGATGGCTATCTCGTTCATTTTTGGTCCGTTGCGTTCGGTGACCTTGGGTCAGCGGGTCTTCACCGGTGTGCTGGTGGGTTTCGTGTTCCGTATCGCTCAAGACCTGCTCGGGCCATCGAGCCAGGTGTTCGGCTTCCCGCCGCTGCTGGCGGTGGTGATACCGGCGGCGATCTGCGCCGGGGCTGGCTGGTGGATGTTGCGACGCGCGGGTTAAACGCGCAGGCAGTAAAAAGCCGACCCAGGGGTCGGCTTTTTTGTGGTTCACGGAATACCGGGGACTATGATTCCCGGGTTGGGTTGTTGAGACTGGAGCTTATCCGTTCAATGTGGCGCCGCTGCCGGCCCCTTCCGCCCTTACGGCGGGTCCCTTTTGTCTTGGTGTCGCGGCCTACGACTTGCTTCGCCAAGTCTACGGCTCGCGAACTTCGGCTGAGGCCGAAGGGTGCTGCGCACCAGCCCCCTCCAGACACCTACGCTCGGCCTCCTGAAGTCGCGAAGTTACGGGTGGCGCCTGCGCTGACGCATCTTCGAAATCAAATGTTGGCGCAGCCAGGCTGAGGCTATCGAAGGGCAAGTCCGCTAGCAAAGCAAGGAACGATTCGCTCTCGCTCTCGTTCCTGATCTTGATCTTCATGCGCGTAAGTTCAGGCGCCGCAGACTGCGACTTCAGGAGGCTGAGCGTAGTTGCCTGTAGGGGCGGTGCGCAGCACCTTCGGCGTAGCCGAAGACGCGAGACGTAGACTTGGCGCAGCAAGTCGTAGGCCGCGATGCCCCGGAGGGCGCCGTAGCGAAGGGACCCGGAGCGCAGCGTAGGGCCGTATGCAGGAGCGAGCGGCTTTGCCTACTTTCCCCAAGAGGAAAGTAGGCCGCCGTAAAGGCGGAAGGGGCCGGCAGCATCGCCACATCAAATGGATAAGCTCGCAGCCTCAATAGCCCAACCCAACCCAACCGTGAAGAGCCTTCTTGTGCCGGCTATTTCTTCGCTTTGGGCAACTGCACCAACTGCGTATCGGAGTAGATGTCATGCCAGGCACGCTGGCGCTTGTCGAACAGCGACCAGATGAAACCCAGGCCCAGGCACAGCCACGAGGCGATAGCGACGACAAAACGCAGCAGGGCCTGCCACAGGCTGATGGCGCTGCCGTCGGCGTTCTGTACACGAATGCGCCATACCTGCATGCCCAGGGTCTGCCCGCCGTGGGTCCAGAACTTGGCGAAGAAGCCAAACAGGGCGAACAGCAGGATCGTCGACAGCAACGGGTCGCCGTCCAGGGCGCCGGCTTCGGTCAGTTGACGCATACGCGTTTCACCGATAATCGCCATCTGGATCATCTTGTACACCCCCGCGGTAACGATCAGCAGCGCGGTACACAACAGGAAATCGTAGAACATGGCGGCCAGGCGCCGACCCAGGCCAACAACCGGGAACTCGCCCTGGGGCTGCAACAACTGCTTGGGCATACACAGGCCCTCCTTGGGCAAAACCGCCATTCTACGAAATTACGCGGACAAATCGTTGCCCTGCGACACGGTTTACCTGCCAGGCTGCCACCGAGCGCGCATAAAAAAGCCCCTGCTGTTGCCAGCAGGGGCTTTTCATATCGGGAATCAGGCTTCGGCGATAACTTCGTCAGCCTGCATGCCTTTCTGGCCTTGCACGGCGATGAAGGTCACTTTCTGGCCTTCTTTCAGGCTCTTGAAGCCGTTGCCCTGAATAGCGCGGAAGTGTACGAACAGATCCGGACCGCTTTCTGGAGTGATGAAACCAAAACCTTTCTCGTCGTTAAACCACTTGACGGTACCGCTCTGACGTTGGGACATTGTCTTATTTCCTTTGAAACTTAGAATTAGTAACAGCTTCTTCCAAATGAAAGAGTACTGGGCTGGGTTGCAGGAAAGTAAGAGACGTCGAACGGGTTGTAGCAAATCTCAGCGCTACTGCCCAGGTCACGAACCATAGCGACCCATGCAAACACAGTGCAGTGACTCTACGCTAACTCTGTCGGCAAAAACAAGCCCTGGAGGCCGCTGCTTTTCTACCTTTTAACGGCCGTTCGGTCGATTTTTTTCTGCTCATTCCAGTGCGTGCTGCAAGGCTTTTCGAAAGTAATAAAACGCGTTCGAATTCGAAAATCCGAACGCCTCATGACACAAAGTTTCAACTAACGATTCAGCCGCGGTAGTAGCGCTGTGCAACGAACGGCATCTTGCTGACTTTCATTGCAACACGCTTGCCGCGAACTATCGCCCAGACTGCTGTTTCCAGTGCAGTATGCGCTGCATCCAGGTAACCCATTGCCACCGGTGCATTCAAGCTTGGCCCGAAGCCACCGCTGCAAACAGTACCAATCACGGTGCCTGCTTCGTCGACGATCTCGGCGCCTTCACGTACCGGCGTGCGCTCCTGCGGCAGCAGGCCTACGCGTTTACGTGCAACACCGGTTTGCTGTTGGGCAAAGATCGCTGCGGCACCCGGGAAGCCACCTGTACGTTCGCCATCAGCGCGGCGGACTTTGGAGATGGCCCAGAGCAGGCTGGCTTCGATCGGAGTGGTCTGAGTGTTCATGTCGTGGCCGTACAGGCACAGGCCGGCTTCAAGGCGTAGCGAGTCGCGGGCACCGAGGCCGATGGCGGCGACTTCGGGCTCGGCCAGCAGGCGGCGGGCCAGTTCTTCGGCTTTATCGGCCGGCACGGAAATCTCGAAACCGTCTTCGCCGGTGTAGCCCGAGCGGCTCACATAGCAGTCTGCGCCCAGCAGTTGTACCGGCTGGAACTGCATGAAGGTCATCTGCGCTACTTCAGGCGCCAGGCGCTCCAGCACCGTGACCGCCGCCGGGCCTTGCAGAGCCAGCAAGGCGCGTTCTTCGAACAGCGGCTGAATCTGGCACTGAGCGCCGATGTGCTTGCGCAAGTGCGCCAGGTCCTGGTCCTTGCAGGCGGCGTTGACCACCAGAAACAATTCATCGTTACCCAGGTTGGCGACCATCAGGTCGTCAAGGATGCCGCCTTGTTCATTGGTGAACATCGCGTAGCGCTGCATGCCCACTGGCAAGTCGATGATGTCGACGGGTACCAGGGTTTCCAGAGCCTTGGCCGCGTTGGCACCGCTCAGGCGGATCTGGCCCATGTGCGAGACATCGAACAGGCCGGCCTGATCGCGGCTGTGCAGGTGCTCTTTCATCACCCCCAGCGGGTACTGGACCGGCATGTCATAGCCGGCGAACGGCACCATGCGCGCTCCCAGTTCCAGGTGCAGGGCATGCAGCGGGGTCTTGAGCAGTGTTTCGGTGGACATTGATGACTCCTTGGGGCTTGAGAGGGTGTCAGCATTCGATGATGTTGACGGCCAGACCGCCGCGGGCGGTCTCCTTGTATTTGCTTTTCATGTCGGCGCCGGTCTGGCGCATGGTGCGAATGACCTTGTCGAGGGAGACGAAGTGCTGACCGTCACCACGCAGGGCCATGCGCACCGCATTGATAGCCTTGACCGAGCCCATGGCGTTGCGCTCGATGCACGGCACCTGGACCAGCCCGCCGATCGGATCGCAGGTCAGGCCCAGGTTGTGTTCCATGCCGATCTCGGCGGCGTTTTCGACCTGTTGCACGGTGCCGCCCATGACCTCACACAGGGCCCCGGCTGCCATCGAACACGCCACTCCCACCTCGCCCTGGCAGCCGACTTCGGCGCCGGAGATCGAGGCGTTTTCCTTGTAGAGGATGCCGATGGCGGCCGCCGTGAGCAGAAAGCGCACCACGCCATCTTCGTTGGCGCCGGGGATGAAGCGCATGTAGTAGTGCAGCACAGCCGGGACGATGCCGGCGGCGCCATTGGTGGGGGCGGTGACCACCCGTCCGCCAAAGGCGTTTTCTTCATTCACCGCCAGGGCGTAGAGGTTGACCCAGTCCAGCACCGAAAGCGCGTCACGCAAACTCGCCTCCGGATTGCTGCACAGCTGGCGATAGAGTGCTGCGGCGCGGCGTCTGACCTTGAGCCCGCCGGGCAGGATGCCTTCGTTGCGACAGCCGGCGGCGACGCAGTCCTGCATCACTTGCCAGATCCGCAGCAAGCCGCTGCGGGTTTCGCTTTCCGGGCGCCAGGCCGCTTCATTGGCCAGCATGATCTGGCTGATCGACTGGTTCTGCGCGGCGCAATGGCCGAGCAGCTCTTTTGCCGTTTTGAACGGGAAGGGCAGTACCGTGCAGTCTTCGACGATACGGTCGGCACCCGCGGCATCTTCATCGACGACAAAGCCGCCGCCCACCGAGTAGTACTCGCGGCTGCGGATTTGCAGACCCGCGCGGTCGAAGGCGCGGAAGATCATGCCATTGGGGTGATAGGCCAAGGGTTTGCGAATCATCGCCAGGTGCTGTTTTTCAATGAATCCGATGTCGTGCTCGCCCAGCAGCTTTAACCGTCCAGTGCTGCGGATGGTGTGCAGGCGGGCGGGAATGCTTTCGGTGTCGACGCTGTCGGGGTGCTCGCCTTCAAGGCCCAGGAGCACGGCCTTGTCGCTGCCGTGCCCTTTGCCGGTGGCACCGAGCGAACCATAGAGCTCGGCCTTGACGCTGACCGTCGCGGCCAGCAGACCGTCGCGCCGCAAGCCTTCAGCAAAACGCGCAGCGGCGCGCATGGGGCCTACGGTATGGGAACTGGAGGGGCCGATGCCGATCTTGAACAGGTCGAAGACGCTTAGTGACATGGTCGTACCCTCGTTGTGGTGAAGGCTATCGCGGGGCAAGCCCGCTCCCACAGGGATGATGGTCTCCCTGTGGGGGCGGGCTTGCCCCGCGAAGAGGCCTCAGACGTCCTGATAGCTCTCGATCGACGGGCAGGCGCACACCAGGTTACGGTCGCCAAACACGTTGTCGACGCGACCGACCGGCGGCCAGTATTTGCCTTCCACCAGCGTCGTCAGCGGGTACACCGCCTGTTCGCGGCTGTATGGATGACTCCATTCACCGGCAAGTTCAGCAGCCGTATGCGGCGCGTTTTTCAGCGGGTTGTCGTCCTTGTCCAGGCTGCCGTTTTCCACCGCGCGAATCTCTTCGCGGATGCGGATCATCGCCTCGCAGAAGCGGTCCAGTTCTTCCTTGGACTCGCTTTCGGTCGGTTCGATCATCAACGTACCGGCCACCGGGAACGACATGGTCGGGGCATGGAAGCCAAAGTCGATCAGGCGCTTGGCGACGTCGTCGACGCTGATGCCGCTGCTGTCTTTGAGCGGGCGCAGGTCGAGGATGCACTCATGCGCCACCAGGCCGTTGCTGCCGGTGTACAACACAGGATAGTGCTCTTCCAGGCGGCGGGCGATGTAGTTGGCGTTGAGGATTGCCATCTGCGAAGCACGTTTGAGCCCGGCACCGCCCATCATGCGGATGTACATCCAGGTGATCGGCAGGATGCTGGCGCTGCCGAACGGCGCTGCGCAGACCGCGCCCTGTTTGTTTTCCATGTGAGCGTGACCTGGCAGGAACGGCGCCAGGTGCGACTTGACGCCGATCGGGCCGACACCTGGGCCGCCACCGCCGTGCGGAATGCAGAAGGTCTTGTGCAGGTTCAGGTGCGAGACGTCGCCGCCGAACTTGCCCGGGGCGCAGAGGCCGACCATGGCGTTCATGTTGGCGCCGTCGATGTACACCTGGCCGCCGTTGTCGTGAATGATCGCGCAGATTTCGCCGATGGCTTCTTCGAACACGCCATGGGTCGACGGGTAGGTGATCATCAGCGCAGCGAGGTGTTCGCGGTGCTCGATGGCCTTGGCGCGCAGGTCGTCGATATCGACGTTGCCGCGAGCGTCACAGGCCGTCACCACCACGCGCATACCAGCCATGTGGGCGGTGGCCGGGTTGGTGCCGTGGGCCGAGGACGGGATCAGGCAGATGTCGCGACGGGCGTCGCCACGGCTCTGGTGGTAGGCTCGAATGGCCAAGAGACCTGCGTACTCGCCCTGGGAACCGGCGTTGGGTTGCAGCGACACGGCGTCATAGCCGGTGGCGGCGCAGAGCATGGCCTCCAGTTCGTCGGTCAGTTGCTGGTAGCCCTGGCTCTGTTCGGCCGGCGCGAACGGGTGCAGGTTGCCGAATTCGGCCCAGGTCACCGGGATCATTTCGCTGGCGGCGTTGAGTTTCATGGTGCACGAGCCCAGCGGGATCATGGTGCGGTCCAGGGCCAGGTCCTTGTCGGCCAGGCGGCGCAGGTAGCGCATCAGCTCGGTTTCGCTGTGGTAGCGGTTGAACACCGGGTGCTGAAGGATCGCCGACTGGCGCAGCAGGGCGGCAGGCAGTTGAACCTGAACGCTGGCAGCCAGGGTGCTGAATTCCGGTACGGCTTTACCGTCGGCAAACAGTTGCCACAGCGCTTCAATGTCAGCCTGTGTGCTGGTTTCGTCCAGCGACAGGCCCAGGCGCTGGGCGTCGATCTGACGCAGGTTCAGGCGTTGAGCGCGGGCCTTGTCGTGCAGGGCAGCGGTGGCGTCGCCGGTGGCCAGAGTCAGGGTGTCGAAGAACGCTTCGACTGCGACGCTAGCGCCCAGTTGCTGTAGGCCGGCCTTGAGGATCGCGGTCAGTGCATGGGTGCGCTGGGCGATCTGCTTCAGGCCCTGCGGGCCGTGGTAGACGGCGTACATGCTGGCGATGTTGGCCAGCAGTACCTGGGCGGTGCAGATGTTGCTGGTGGCTTTCTCGCGACGGATGTGTTGCTCGCGGGTCTGCATGGCCAGGCGCAGGGCGGTCTTGCCGAAACGGTCGATGGACACACCGACCAGGCGGCCCGGCATGTCACGCTTGAACGCGTCACGGGTAGAGAAGTACGCGGCATGTGGACCACCGAAGCCCAGCGGCACGCCGAAGCGTTGGGCGCTACCGATGGCGACATCAGCGCCGAATTCGCCAGGCGGGGTCAGCAGGGTCAGGGCCAGCAGATCGGCGGCGACCGCGACCAGGGCATTGGCGGCGTGGAAGCGCACGACCAGTTCGCTGTAGTCGAAGACTTCGCCGTTGCTGGCCGGGTATTGCAGCAAGGCGCCGAAGAACGCGCTGACATCATCAAGCTCGCGCTCGTCACCGACCACCACTTCGATACCCAGTGGTTCGGCACGGGTACGCAGTACGTCGAGGGTCTGCGGGTGGCAATGCACGGAAGCGAAAAAGGTATGGCTGCCCTTGTTCTTGCTCAGGCGTTTGCAGAAGGTCATGGCTTCGGCGGCGGCGGTGGCTTCGTCAAGCAGCGAGGCATTGGCGATTGGCAGGCCGGTGAGGTCGCTGATCAGGGTCTGGAAGTTCAGCAGTGCTTCCAGTCGGCCCTGGGAAATCTCAGGCTGGTACGGGGTGTAGGCGGTGTACCAGGCCGGGTTTTCCAACAGGTTGCGCAGGATCGGTGCCGGGGTATGACAGTTGTAGTAACCCTGGCCGATGAAGCTCTTGAAAAGCTGGTTGTTGCTGGCGATGGCCTTGAGCGACGCCAGGGCGTCGGCTTCGCTTTGCCCGGCGCCCAGTTCCAGGACGCTGGTGCCCTTGATGCTGTCGGGGATGACGGCGGCGCTCATGGCTTCCAGGGAATCGAAGCCCAGGGTGGCAAGCATGTGTTGCTCGTCAGCCTGGCGCGGGCCGATATGACGGGCGATGAATTCGTTGGCAGTGCCGAGGTTGATGGTCATGGCGAGTCCTCAGGCGTCAGCGTTGGCGGTGATCAGGCGGTCGTAAGCATCCTGGTCGAGTAGTTGCTCAACCGCGTCGGCATCGGCGGGAATGAAGCGGAAGAACCAGCCTTCACCCAGCGGATCTTCGTTGACCAGCTCAGGGTTGCCTTCGAGTTTGTCGTTGACTGCGACCACTTCACCGCTCAATGGCATGTACACGCCGCTGGCAGCCTTTACCGATTCAACGGTCGATGCTTCGGCGCCCTTGTCGTAGCTTTGCAGCTCCGGCAGTTGCACGTAGACCACATCGCCCAGGGCGTTCTGGGCGAAGGCAGTAATCCCGACGGTGACACTGCCGTCAGCTTCAGTACGCAGCCATTCGTGATCTTCGGTAAAACGCAACTCGCTCATGGAAACTCCTCAAGGGTAGGCGTGGCTCAGGTTCGGCACTGAGCGCTGATAATGAGGATTTCCTTAGCAATTTCGCGGCCATTTATAAAAAGTTCATATAAATCAATAAGATATATTTTATACAGGACAATAAGAAATCGTTGGTGTAGCGAAATCGATACATTCGAAGGCAAGAAAAAAACATCAAGGGGATCAAAACCTTGCAGAACAGCGCTTTCGCTGTTCCGTACTGAAATCGTTACGCTGTAGCGATTTCGGTACGGATGTAGATCGCTTTCAGGACTTGGCCGGGATCCCGTATTTGCGCAGGCGGTGCGCGATGGCGGTATGCGAGGTCTGTAGGCGACTGGCCAGTTGGCGGGTAGAAGGGTAGCTGGCGTAAAGCTTTTCCAGCAGGGTACGTTCGAAATCCTCCACCGCCTGTTCCAGGCTATTGACGTCGCCATCATGTTCGCGCGCTACCGAGGTGCCGGCGATGTCCAGATCGCCGATGTCGACCAGGCTGCTTTCGCAGATGGCCGCCGCGCGGAAGATCACGTTCTGCAACTGCCGCACATTGCCCGGCCAGCGGTTGCCGAGCAGGGCGGCATAAGTGCCTGGGGCCAGGCGGCACAGAGGGCGCTGGATCTGGGTGCAGGCCTGCTGCATGAAGTAGCCGGCCAGCAGCAGGATGTCCTGGCCGCGTTCGCGTAGTGGCGGCACCTGTAGGTTGAGTACGTTCAGGCGGTAGAACAGGTCTTCGCGAAAGCTGCCTTCGGCAACCATTTTCTCCAGGTCGCGGTGCGTGGCGCTGAGGATCCGCACATTGACCTTTACTTCGCGATCACCTCCCACCCGGCGGAAGCTGCCGTCGTTGAGAAACCGCAGGAGCTTGGCCTGCAGGTACGGCGACATTTCACCGATTTCGTCGAGGAACACCGTGCCCTGGTTGGCCAGTTCCATCAGGCCTGGTTTACCGCCGCGCTGGGCGCCGGTGAAGGCGCCAGGGGCATAGCCGAACAGTTCGCTCTCGGCGAGGTTTTCCGGCAGTGCCGCGCAGTTCAGCGCCAGGAACGGCGCACTGTGACGGCTGCTGATCGCGTGGCAGGCGCGGGCTACCAGCTCTTTGCCGGTACCGGTTTCACCATGGATCAGCAACGGCGCATCGAGGGCCGCCACGCGCAGGGCGCGGGCCTTGAGGGTGCGGATCGGCGGCGAGTCGCCGAGCAGGGCATCGAAGCCTTCGGCGTGATCGTGGTGCAAGGCCGACAGCCGTTCACCGATGCGGTTGGGCTGGTACAGGGTCAACAGGGCGCCGGCATTGGTGATCGGGGTGGCATCGAGCAACAGGGTCTGACCGTTCAGCACCACTTCGCGCATGGGCAGGCGGAAACCCTGTTCGATCAGCGCCTCGAGCAGGCCGGGGTCGTCAAACAGATCGACTACCGAGCGATCGGAGGGCTCCTGACCGCACAGGGCTACCAGCGCCGGGTTGGCCAGGAGTACGTGACCGGCACTGTCCAGCGCCAGCACCGGGTCGCTCATGGCGGCGAGCAGGGCATCGAGTTGCAGGTGGCGGCGCTGGCCGGGAAGGATGTCGACGACCCGCACAGACTGCACGCCGTGCACGTTCAAGAGAGCGTCGTGTAGTTCTTCCAGCACATGCGGACTTAAAGTCGGGGCATCAATGTAGACGTTGGGTGGCACCATCTCCACGGCATCCAGATTGAGGTTGCGGGCGCCAAGCAGGGCCAGCACCTCTTGGGTGATGCCGACGCGGTCGATGAAGCTGACGTGGATGCGCATGAGGGGGCGGGTTCAGGTTGCCGAAGAGGGCAAGTATGCCTTAAATCGCAGGGCAAGCCTGCCTCGCCGACGTTTATCGCGATACAGGTGTCACGACCAATGTTCGGCCGGGAAGAACCGATCCACCCAGGGCGCGTTGCCCACTCGCTCGACATAGCCCTGACGCTCGAATGGCTCACCCGTGCGTAGTTCGTACATCGGCTCTGCTACGGGTCTGGGCACTTCGCGAAGCTTGAACCTGACGAATCGGTAGTGTTGTCCTTGCACCTCGCCGATTTCCTCGATGCGGAACGTGCGGCCCGGCATAAACAGCACTTCCGCCTCTTGCCAGTGCAGCGACAGTGGTGAGACCGGGGCACCACTGAGCTGCTCGCCCCCGGCCAATTCGTACAGTACCGTATGCTCGCCAAAATGCCCGGACACCTCGGCGAGCGGGAGATCGGCAGCATTTTGGGGCAGCATGAACCGACGGGGAATATACGGGTTTTCGGTAAACGAGGTGATGTCCGTGGTGACCAGCACATCTCCAGCTTTGATCGCACCTTCCCGATACCGGGCACCGAGGGTCACCCGTGGCGCTCGGCCACCTCGCCACAGTAGTGCAGCCTTGCTCTTGGGTAACTGCTCCAGGGAGCCCGCGAGGGTGTCAATAAAGTCGAGCAGTTCCTCTTTGGCAAAGCCCTGCAGGCGTGAGCCGTCGCCCCTGAACAGATCGTTGACCTTGGCCATGTGGCTGCTGTATTCCATGACCAGATCGTTATTGAATTCACCTTCCTGCCTGAAGGTATAAAGGCGCTGTCCATCCACCTCCACGAAGTGGTGGCCGAACGCATCAGCCGCAGTCATGTGCCCCGCGAACTCCGGCAAAGCGGCCTTCTCCAGCAAGCGGGTCTGTCGATCAAGCAGCGCCAGGGAAAGCCTGTCACTCAGCCTGGGATCAGGCTCCATATAGGTATCCCAGAATTGGGTTGTCAGTGCATCGACGTTACCGCCAGGTGCATGTAAGCGCCAACGACCATCAAGCCCGCGGCGTACCATCAGGCTTTCTCGCAGCTCAAGTGAGTCGAGGTCGCTCATGACCATCCATTGGGACCACTTAGCGTTGTAGCGTACAGGCAAGGTCAAGTCGTCGATCTCGACCCAGGTGTATCCCATATCATTCATCATCAGGCCCTGAAGTCGGTCCGATGCCAAGGTGCGCGCTGCCGCAACGCGTTGGTCCAGTGACGCCAGGACGTGCCTGGCCCGTGCCGCTTCCCGCACTGGTTGCAGCAGTTTCGGCACAAGTTTGCTGAAGTGCGGTGGAGCACGGTAAAACAAGGCCTTGAGGCCAAGACCTGTATCGATGATGAAGAACACGGTCAACAACGCGTCACCGATGGAGGCAAGGATGGCCTGGGTACGCTCGTCGCTCGATCGTGCGTCCACTGCCGCCTTGATATCCAGCCCCAAACGGCTGGCGCTGGCTCCCACCATGACCAAGCCGATTGGCCAGGCCATCGCTGTGAAACCACCGAAGACCAGCAAAAAGGCTCCCAGATAGCCGCGCCAAAGTTGCCTGCGTAGTTCAGTGTTGCTGACCAAGTTGCGCAGGGTAAGGCTCAGGTCAGCTTTGACCCAGAGCAGCATTGTGTCGAATAGATCCGCTGACACCAGTGCTATGCCCTCGCCAAAAGGCCACTTCGGGGAGGCATGCGAGCCGATGCGTTGGCGCACCGCCTGCAGTTCTGCCTCCTGTGTCTGAGCCGGCATTTGCGGGGGTATTCTGTAAACCGCGTGCAGCCAGGCGGGACCATCGTTTCCAGCCAGATGCCCAGTTAGCCACTGGACCATATCAGTGTGGCTGGCAAAAGCTCGGAGTGGGGTTTGAAGCGAGGGGGCATAGAGCACCGTACGGCCTGATGTGTGCCTCAGGGTAATCAGGTGTCCATTCCCCGGCGTGAAGTAAAGCACCCGCATCTGCGTGCCATGACCGGAAGCAGACAATGTGGTCAACGTCAGCGGGAGTCCTTCTGTGAGACCGAGCCAGGCCCGCAGATTTTGCTGATCGACCGTATCGAGCGTGCCTGCCTTAGCGGCCTGGTCGATCTGGGCAATGAATTGGGCTTTGGCCAGTACAGGGAAGTCTCGTCCCTGTTCTCCCCAGAAACGTTCAACCTGAGCGTCAACCACAGCGGCGAAATCCAACGTCCACAGGTAGTCCATCACCTTTTTTGGTGACAGCGCCACTTCGTTGGCGGCGTCGTATTGATCAGCCTCAGGGCCACGGGTATAGAAGCCGCCGAACACGGGTAGGGTGTCAGGCGCGCCCTGGAAGCCGCCATTGAAACGGTGGATCAGCAACTGCGTAAAGCGCATTGAGCGTATTGGCGGGCCAGAGTGCCGCCAACCGGTAAATGTCGGGGCGCTGACACCGAGATCGAACTCGTGCCACCAGACCTTGTCGGGGTCCAAGGGGGTGCCGGTTTGTTCAAATAGGTAGGCACTGGCCGTCTGGTGGGCCAGGCGGTAGGGGTCGGGCCAGGCTTCAAGGTAATTCCGGGCTTTTTCCATTACCGTTTGCGCATCTCCCAGCGAGTCCAGGCTGTGCGCGAAATGGTCAAGATCGATTGTCATGTTGAAGATCCTCAGCGGTGCGGAAGATCTTCGATTAGGCCTGGCCGGGTGATGGTAATGGGGGTATTGGAGTAACACCCCCGGCCATGATGACCTCTTCGCGGGCTTGCCCGTGAAGAGGTCCGAGGGTTACTCGAAATGTTCTGGTTTGATCGGGTCGCCGGATTTCATGTTCAGTTGAACACGCACATCTTCGAACATGGCGTCGTAGTGTTTGTGCACCGAGCCAATGCTGCTGTATGCCTTGGGAATGCCGTACTTCTCGGCGATTTTCGTTACATTGCTGGCGAAGTTGTAGGCTTCTTCCTTGGGCAGGAAGAACGTCTCGCTCATGTCCTTGCCCTGGATCGATCCATGCATCGTGAACTGCATGCCAGTGCCTTTACTGGGATCCTTGGCAACTTCGTAATCGATCTTGATGTCGTAACTGACGTCATCCTTGGTCAATGCGTGACGCTCGATGTGCAGGTGACCGGGTGTGAACGTGGCCATGAAAGGCTCCTCTGGAAGGTTGAAAAGGGCGGGTCTCAAGTCCGCCCAACTGCATCAACGGTAGCTTATTCCAGGCTTGGCCGTGGTGACACGAGTACCGGCAGTCCCTTTGACGATATCTTCGATATCCGCCAGCGAACCGATCACCGCGACTTTGCCGGTTTCACGGGCAAATTCGCAGGCAGCCTGGACTTTCGGACCCATGGAGCCGGCGGCGAAACCAAGGCGTTCAAGTTCGTCTGGATGAGCTTCGGCGACGGCTTTCTGGGTTGGTTTGCCCCAGTCGATGTAAGCAGCATTGACGTCGGTGGCGATGACCAGCAGGTCGGCCTTCAGTTGCTGAGCCAGCAAGGACGAGCACAGGTCTTTGTCGATCACCGCCTCTATGCCGCTGAGGACTTTGCCGCTCTGGTCGTAGATGGTCGGGATGCCACCGCCACCGGCACAGATCACCACTGTGCCTTTTTCCAGCAGCCATGTGATCGGGCGAATTTCAAAAATGCGTTTTGGTCGAGGACTGGCTACTACGCGACGGAATTTGTCTCCGTCCGGGGCAATGGACCAGCCTTTTTCTGCGGCCAGGCGCTCAGCATCTTCTTTGGAGTAGACCGGCCCGATCGGCTTGCTCGGTTTCTGGAAAGCCGGGTCCTTGGCATCGACTTCAACCTGGGTCAGCAGGGTGGCAAACGGTACTTCGAAGGCCAGCAGGTTACCCAGCTCTTGCTCAATGATGTAGCCGATCATGCCTTCGGTTTCAGCCCCGAGGACGTCCAGTGGATAAGCTTCGTCCGGTTTGTAGGATTGCGCTTGCAGCGACAGCAGGCCGACTTGTGGGCCATTGCCGTGGGCGATGACCAGTTCGTTGCCGGGATGAATCTTGGCGATCTGTTCAGTGGCGATGCGGATATTGGCGCGCTGATTGTCCGCGGTCATGGGTTCGCCACGGCGCAGCAGGGCGTTACCGCCCAATGCAACAACGATACGCATGATGAGTGTCCTTCTAGGAAAGAGAGAAGCTACCCCCTCCCACAGGGGGAGGGGCAGCTCCAGAGGTCTTACAGGTCAGCCAGGGTCGAAACCAGGATTGCCTTGATGGTGTGCATGCGGTTTTCCGCTTGCTCGAAGGCGATGCAGGCTGGCGACTCGAATACGTCGTCGGTGACTTCAATACCGTTGGCCAGGTTCGGGTATTGCTCGGCGATCTGTTTGCCGACCTTGGTGTCGGCGTTGTGGAACGCTGGCAGGCAGTGCATGAACTTGGTCCGTGGGTTGCCGGTGGCTTTCATCAGCTCGGCGTTGACCTGGTATGGCAGCAGTTGCTGGATACGTTCGGCCCAGGCTTCAACCGGTTCGCCCATCGATACCCAGACATCGGTATGGATGAAGTCAACGCCCTTGACCGCCGCTTTGGGGTCTTCGGTCAGGGTGATGCGGGCGCCGCTTTCTTCCGCGTATTTCTTGCAGCGGGCGACCAGGTCGTCATGCGGCCACAGGGCTTTAGGTGCACAGATTCGCACGTCCATGCCGAGTTTCGAGCCGACCAGCAACAGCGAGTTGCCCATGTTGTTGCGGGCGTCGCCCAGATACACGTAGCTGATCTCATGGATCGGCTTGTCGGCGTGTTCACGCATGGTCAGCACGTCGGCGATCATCTGGGTTGGGTGGTATTCGTCGGTCAGGCCGTTGAACACCGGAACGCCAGCAAACTTGGCCAGCTCTTCGACGATTTCCTGTTTGAAACCACGGTACTCGATGGCGTCATACATGCGGCCCAGAACACGTGCGGTGTCCTTCATGCTTTCTTTGTGGCCGATCTGCGAGGAGTTGGGGTCGATGTAGGTGACGTTGGCGCCTTGGTCATAGGCGGCGACTTCAAAAGCGCAACGGGTACGGGTCGAGGTTTTCTCGAAAATCAGCGCAATGTTGTTGCCTTTGAGGTGCTGCTGCTCGGTGCCGGTGTACTTGGCACGTTTCAGGTCGCGGGACAGGTCCAGCAGGTAACGCAACTCGCGAGGGGTGTGGTGTTCCAGGCTCAGCAGGTTACGGTTGTGGATGTTGAACGCCATGATGATTCTCCTTGGATGCGGTGATCGGCCCGGCCGGCACCGGGTAAGTGCGGCCGGGTTGATGGTCGTTTAGTAGTCGATAGGGTCACGAACGATTGGGCAGGTCATGCAGTGACCGCCGCCACGGCCCCGGCCCAGTTCGCCGGCGCTGATAGTGATGACCTCGATACCGGCCTTGCGCAGCAGGGTGTTGGTGTAGGTGTTGCGGTCATAACCGATGACCACACCCGGCTCAACAGCCACCACGTTGTTGCCGTCATCCCACTGCTCGCGTTCGGCGGCGAAGCTGTTGCCACCGGTTTCGACGACGCGCAGTTTCTTCAGATTGAGGGATTCGGCGACCACCTCGATGAAGGTTTTGTTCTCGCGGCGCACGTCCATGCCATAAGGCTTGCTGTTGTCCGGACGGATGACGAACGGCACGATTTCCTTGACCACTTCCGGGAAGATCGTGACCAGGTCGCGGTCGCAGAAGCTGAACACGGTGTCCAGGTGCATGGCGGCGCGAGATTTCGGCAGACCGGCCACTACGACTTTCTCCACTGCGCCTTTGGCGAACAGCGACTGCGCCAGTTGGCCGATGGCCTGGCGCGAGGTGCGCTCGCCCATACCAATCAGCACCACGCCATTGCCGATTGGCATGACGTCACCGCCTTCGAGGGTGGCTTTGCCATGGTCCTTGTCTGGATCGCCGTACCAGATTTCGAATTCGGCACCGGTGAACTCAGGGTGGAACTTGTAGATGGCGGTGGTCAGCAGGGTTTCCTGACGTCGCGCCGGCCAGTACATCGGGTTCAGGGTGACGCCGCCGTAGATCCAGCAGGTGGTGTCGCGAGTGAACTGGGTGTTCGGCAGTGGGTCGAGCAGGAAGCTGGAGTGCCCCAGGTAGTCGCGGTACATCTTGATCACACTGGAGCCTTCGCTATCCGGCAGGTCTTCACCGGCCACGCCGCCGATCAGGAACTCTGCCAGATGACGTGGCTCCAGGCCTTCGAGCCAGCTGCGCACTTCGTTGGTCAGACCGACGCCGACGGTGTCAGAGGTAATCTTGCGGTCGAGGATCCATTTCAGCGCTTCGGGTTGCGCAACGATATCGGTCAGCAGGTTGTGCATTTCCAGCACTTCGATGCCGCGTTCACGCATTTTGGTGACGAAATCGAAGTGGTCGCGCTTAGCCTGATTGACCCAGATGACGTCGTCGAACAGCAGCTCGTCGCAGTTGCTCGGCGTCAGGCGCTGGTGCGCCAGACCAGGGGAACAGACCATCACTTTGCGCAGTTTGCCGGCTTCGGAATGTACGCCGTACTTAACTTTTTCCGTGGACATGGTTATTTCCTCCAAGTTGCGAATACGGGGGTTACAGAGTCAGGAAGCCGTCGTAGAGGCCATAGGCTGCCACCAGGGCGCCAATAACCACGGCGGCGAAAAGCAGCTTCTCCACGTTGGTAAAAACCGGTTGGCCGACCTCGCGCTTGGCCTTGGCGAACAGGATCACGCCAGGGGCATAGAGCAGTGCCGAGAGCAGCAGGTATTTGACGCCACCGGCGTACAGCAGCCAGATCGCATAGACCAGGGCGATACCGCCGATGATCAGGTCTTTCTTGCGTTCGGCCAGGGCTTGTTCGTAGGTCTCGCTACGCCATGCCATAAGGAAGGCATAGGCCGCCGACCACAGGTAAGGCACCAGGATCATCGAGGTGGCGAGGTAGATCAGTGACAGGTAGGTACTGGCCGAGAACAGGGTGATGACCAGGAAGATCTGCACCATGGCATTGGTCAGCCACAGGGCATTGGCCGGTACATGGTTGGCGTTCTCGCGGCGCAGGAACTCAGGCATGGTGTGGTCTTTGGCGGCGGCGAACATGATCTCGGCGCACAGCAGCACCCAGGACAGCAGCGCACCGAGCAGCGAGATGATCAGGCCGACACTGATCAGCACCGCGCCCCAGTGGCCAACGACGTGCTCAAGCACGGCGGCCATCGACGGGTTCTGCAGTTTGGCCAGCTCAGGTTGAGTCATGATGCCCAGCGACAGCACGTTGACCAGGACCAGGAACAACAGCACGGTGATGAAGCCGATGACCGTTGCCTTACCCACGTCTGAACGTTTTTCCGCCCGGGCCGAGAAGATGCTCGCGCCCTCGATACCGATGAACACCCAGACGGTGACCAGCATCATGTTGCGCACCTGGTTCATCACGCTGCCCAGGTCCGGGTTCATGCTGCCCCAGATGTCAGCGGTGAAGATGTCCAGTTTGAACGCGAACAGGGCGATCAGGATGAACAGCGCCAGTGGTACAACCTTGGCTACGGTGGTGACCAGGTTGATGAAGGCGGCTTCCTTGATCCCGCGCAGCACCAGAAAGTGCACGGCCCAGAGCAATACCGAGGCGCCGATGATGGCGGCCGGGGTGTTGCCCTCGCCAAAGATCGGGAAGAAGTAACCCAGGGTGCTGAACAGCAGGACGAAGTAGCCGACGTTGCCCAGCCAGGCACTGATCCAGTAGCCCCAGGCGGACGAGAAACCCATGTAATCGCCGAATCCGGCCTTGGCGTAGGCATACACACCGCCGTCCAGATCCGGCTTTCGGTTGGCCAGGGTCTGGAACACAAAGGCCAGGGTCAGCATACCGATGGCGGTGATCCCCCAGCCGATCAGAACAGCGCCTACATCAGCACTGGCAGCCATGTTTTGTGGCAGCGAAAAGATCCCGCCGCCGATCATAGAACCGACTACAAGTGCGACCAGGGCACCAAGTCGTAGTTTTCCGGGAGCGTCTGACATCGAATAACTCCGTATCAGGAGAAGAGATGACGCTAGAGTAAATCCAGCGACGTATTCACTAGCTGATTCAGGTCAGTTAATAGAACAATCCATTGCTTTCCTTGACTGAAAGAGCTCCCCCGGAGTATGCCGATGGCACTGCTGCAAGCCTCGTGCACAGGCACCTCCATGGTGTTTAGAGCATTCGCTCTGACAGCCTGCGAGATATGACGCTAGCCCGTTTCACAGCTTTCGCAAATTTTTGACGAGATTTTCTCTTATTTACGTGAGGGGCGAGAATAGTGCACAAAACTCACCATCTAGTATGCCTGGCATAGACGTCATAGTTATGATGGCTCTAGTTTTAAAGACTGAATATCTATAAACGCCTAGACTGTGCATATATTTAACTCAGGGTGAATCGCTGAGGTTACAAAGACAAGACAGAAAGGGGGATTTCATGTCCGAACCTGGACAAAAACTGCGCCTGGGTGCGTTGATCGCTCTGGTGGTCGGTTCGATGATTGGTGGCGGAATTTTCTCCTTGCCGCAGAACATGGCCGCCCGCGCTGACGTCGGTGCAGTGCTGATCGGCTGGGGGATCACGGCGGTGGGCATGTTGGCCCTGGCCTTCGTGTTTCAGACCCTGGCCAATCGCAAGCCGGAGCTCGACTCGGGAGTGTATGCCTACGCCAAGGCCGGCTTCGGCGACTACATGGGTTTCTCGTCCGCCTGGGGCTACTGGATCAGTGCCTGGCTGGGCAACGTCGGTTACTTCGTGCTGTTGTTCAGCACCCTGGGCTTTTATTTTCCGCTGTTCGGTGAGGGCAACACGCCGATCGCCATTGCCTGCGCTTCGTTGCTGCTGTGGGCCGTGCACTTCCTGGTGCTGCGCGGGATCAAGGAGGCAGCGTTCATCAACCAGGTGACCACTGTGGCCAAGATCGTGCCGCTGGTGATGTTCATCGTCATCGCTGCGGTGGCGTTCCGGGCCGACATCTTCACGCGCGATATCTGGGGGCTGAGCAACCCGAAATTTGGCAGCGTGCTCGATCAGGTGCGCAACATGATGCTGGTAACCGTGTTCGTGTTCATCGGCATCGAGGGTGCCAGTGTCTACTCAGGTAGAGCGCAGAAGCGCTCGGACGTGGGCAAGGCCACGGTGATCGGCTTCATTGGTGTGCTGGCCTTGCTGGTGCTGGTCAACGTGCTGTCGCTGGGGGTTATGACCCAGCCGGAACTGGCGGCGCTGCAGAACCCGTCGCTGGCCTCGGTGCTGGAACATATCGTCGGCCCTTGGGGGGCGTTGCTGATCAGCCTCGGCCTGGCGGTTTCTTTGCTCGGTGCCTTGTTGTCCTGGGCGTTGCTATGCGCCGAGATCCTCTTTGCCACGGCCCGCGACCAGACCATGCCGCGCTTTCTGGCCAAGGAAAACGCCAATCATGTGCCGGCCAATGCCCTGTGGTTGACCAACATCATGATCCAGCTGTTCTTGCTGATCACGTTGTTCTCGGCCGGCACCTATACCAGCCTGATTTATCTGGCGTCGTCGATGATTCTGGTGCCTTACTTGTGGTCGGCGGCTTATGCGGTGTTGCTGGCGGTGCGGGGTGAGACCTACGAGGGACATGCCAGCAGGCGACGCAAGGATTTGCTGATCGCTGGCGTCGCTCTGGTCTACGCAATCTGGCTGCTGTACGCCGGTGGCTTGAAGTACCTGCTGCTCTCTGCGCTGTTGTATGCGCCGGGTGTGATCCTGTTTGCCCGAGCCAAGCATGAGCAGGGCCAGAGCTTGTTCACGCATTGGGAGAAGCTGATTTTCATGGTGGTGCTGGTAGGGGCGGGGGGGGCTGCTTACGGGCTCTCTAGCG
>NZ_PVZN01000038.1 GCF_003024385.1 Pseudomonas sp. BBP2017 | reverse complement strand
CGGCGTTTTTCAAGGTAGTTGTCGCGTCAACCGTCTAACTATGCCGCTCTTTTCTCGACCTGCTGTTCCCGATCCGGGTTCAGCAGCACCGTGCCGATCGGCTCCCAGTTTCGTGTCTGTCCAGACCAGCGCTCCGGGCATTTCTCCCGGGCTTGCTCATACAGCTCATGACGCCGAGCCAGGATCTGATGATCCTGGCCACGGTGCCGTTCGGCCGGTGTCACGAAGCGGATTCGGCTGTGCCGGTGCTCGTGGTTATACCAGCACATAAAATCCCTTACCCAGGCTCGGGCGGCGTCCAGGCTGGCAAAGCCATCTGCCGGCCATTGCGGGCAGTACTTCAACGTCCGGAACAGTGATTCCGAGTACGGGTTGTCATTGCTCACTCGCGGTCGGCCACGGGACGGCGTGATGCCCAGATCATGCATTTTGCTCAAAAGCGTCAGCGATTTCATCGGTGCACCATTGTCCGAGTGCAACACCAGTGGCTCGTGCAAACACTGCTCGCCGATCACGCTACGTTGTAGTAGCGCAGCCGCCTTCTCGCCGCTTTCTTCTTCGTAAACCTCCCAGCCCACGGCCTTGCGGCTGTAAATATCCTCGATCAGGTACAGGTAGTAATACTTGCCACGCACTGGCGAGGGAAGGTACGTAATGTCCCATGACCACACCCGGTTAGGGCCTTTGGCCGCGTGAGTCGTCGGTGCGGCGTGGCGCCTGGGGCGCTGGCTACGACCACGATGCTGTTGTTGACCCGCTGCACGCAGCACCCGATAAAACGTCGCTTCCGACGCCAGATAGCGCTGTTGGTCGGCCAACCTCGGCACGATCTGGCTGGGCGGCAAATGGGCGTACGCCGGGCTGTTGCACAGACTCATGATCGCTTGTCGTTCGACCTCGCTCAACGCATTGCGTGGCGTGGGCCGTACCGTGGTCGTTCGGGCATCGTCCTGAACAGCCTCGGTTTCGCTCCAGCGCTGCAAGGTTCTGAGCGAGAGACCGACTTCCTGGCAGGCCCTGATCTTTCGGGCTCCTGCCACCCGGGCTTCACTCAACCAGGTCACGAGTAACTGCCGTTCCGGCAACGCGGTCAGTTGTCCTCGTTGTCGACCCCCCAGTAATCGTTGAGCTTTTTTCGCAGCACCAGCAACGCGGCGGTTTCAGCCAGCGCCTTGTCTTTGCGGCGCAGTTCGCGCTCAAGTTCCTGAATGCGTTTCTTATCTTTGCGAGACTGCTCTCGGTCTTCTTTTTGCTGGGCTTTTTCCGACTTCTGGCCAGCGATAAACGCTTGTCGCCACGCCGTGATCTGCTCGGGATAAAGGCCTTTGCGGCGGCAATACTCGCCGAGGTCGATCTCGGACAAACCGGCCGCCTCAAGGACAACAGCAAACTTGGTTTCGGCTGACCAGTTCTCGGTCAACGGCTTGTTTTCGGACACTGCATTTCCTTCAGAACTGAGCTGCTTGCGCCAGTTGGACAAAGACATTTCGCTGACCCCTTCGCGCCGGGAAACCTCGGCCATCGACAGGTTCAGCGGGGGAAGCAGCATCTTAAGTAATGCGGCTCTGCGTTCAGGTGAATAGTACGGCACGACCAGTCTCTTTCCGCCCCCGATATGCTTTTTTAGGAAAAACCGGAGAGGCGACAACTATCCTGACACCGGGGG
>NZ_PVZN01000037.1 GCF_003024385.1 Pseudomonas sp. BBP2017 | reverse complement strand
TGCAAATCTACAATACGGAGCGGCCACACATGGCCCTGAAAAACAAAACGCCCGATGCGGTGCATCGGGCGTTCTGAGGCCTAACGGCCTACCTGAAAAGGTGTAAACCTATTTCAGGACTAGACAGAGGCGGGTAGTGAATCAGGAAGCGTCCGCAGCCATTTCGACATCATGAGCGATCAAGGCCACCAGCGCGTTCTGCTGGCGATGGGAAAGCTGACGGAAGCGTTGCAACAACTCACGTTCGTGCAGCGACAGCTCCGGGCTGTCCAGGCGCATACTCAGCTCGTCACCCAGGGCTCCTTCCTGGATCAGGCTCTGCTCCAGGCGGGCGATGATCTCCGAGTTCATGCTGCGGTGGTGGTGGCGCGCTACTTCGGCAATGCGCTCACGCATTCCGTCGGGGAGGCGGACGACGAACTTGTCAGCGGTGCGGCTAGAGTAAACAGCCTGTTTCATTGGGCGCATATAATTGACCGGTTTTAGTTCAGGGGAAGCGGTTCTCGAAATTGGCCGCACGATCTCAGTACGACCATCACGGCGACAAAATGTTCAACCTGAATTGCGAATGAGGTGTGAATCATGCCTCAATAACGCCGGTTCCTTGGCGTCAATTCTGTGACAAATTTTGAACCGAGTGGAGGCGTTTTGCCAGTACCAATTATCAGAAATGAGGACTGGTTTGAAAAGTTTTCATTTTTCATTCAGCGGTCCGTCGCTGTCTTTGTTATAACCTGTTGGTAACAGGCGAAAACGGCCGTTGAAAGCGTCTAGAATGCGCAGGCTTCCTTACTGATGAGCATAGTGGCTATGCAGCATGATGCAAGCGCCGCGCCCCGTACAGCATTCTCTGGGCGCCTGATCTATTTGATGGGGCCTTCTGGTGCCGGCAAGGACTCATTGATCGATGCTGCCCGGGCAACCTTGGAAAATCACAACGTGGTTGTCGCACGGCGGGTGATCACCCGTTCGGCTGAGGCCAAAGGTGAAGACGCTGTAGGCGTTTCCTGTGAGCGCTTTGAACAAATGTGTACCGACGGCGAGTTTGCCCTGTATTGGCGGGCCAATGGCCTGGCTTATGGAATCCCGGTGCTGATCGACAGCTGGCTGGAGCAAGGCAGGACAGTCCTGGTCAATGGATCGCGCGCGCACTTGGCACAAGCACGGCAGCGTTATCCTGGTCTTCTGGCGGTTTTGCTCAGTGTCGAACCACAAGTCCTACGCCAGCGTTTGCTTGCCCGTGGCCGGGAAGCGCTTGAGGACATCGAACGGCGTCTGGCGCGCAGTCAGCAATTGAGCTTCGCTGATCAGGGCGTACACCTGTTGGATAATTCCACGAGTCTTGATGACGCCGTGGCGCGCTTGCTTGATTTGTTGCGTGAGCAGGGCTTGCTTGTCAGGGGTTGAGTATTTAGACCACCAGGCAGCTCCAGCTGGCGGTCGACAGCATGGAAAGCTGGGGCATGGCGGGAGGCTTTTAGGCTTGGGCGTCGAATACCGCCCTTGTGCAGGCATTGAGGGTGCTGCTTGACCCTGGAGCGCAGCAGCGGAGCCTTCCGGTGGCATTCTCAATCCTGCCAGCACGGCCAATGTCAGGGTGTTGAGTAGAAACGGTGAGCGGCTCATCGGGCATACTCCACAGGGTGAAGGCGGTTGCCGAGGGCTTTTTATGGAGTAATGCTGCGCACTGCATGTCAGCCGTTTTATTCAATTTAATCCTTTAAAATCAATAATTTGAGATTATTTTTAGACAACCTTATCGTGTATCCTGCAATGATGGCGTGCTGCCTTGTTGCAGAATGCGCGATCCGCACCGACAAGCGCATAAAGGCTACAGGCAAAAAGCCCCACGGATGACATGACAAATGCCGACGTGCTGGTTAACATGCACGCCGTCCTCTGTCGCGCAGCGCTCGTTGCCGGCTCTTGTGTCTCAGTAGCTCAATTGGATAGAGCATCCCCCTCCTAAGGGGAAGGTTGGCAGTTCGAACCTGCCCTGGGACACCATATAAAGTAAGGCCTTCGGCGATTAACGCGAAGAAAGTAAAAGACACATTGGTGCAGGGCGGGTGCAAGCGCTAATCTCCAGCTCAAGAAAGCTCCCGTTAGGGGCCGCCCACCGAAGGCAGGGGGCGTAGGTTCGAGTACCCCGGCTCCACCAAATGAAAGTTTCCACATGTTCCCATATGATTGGGAGTGCCCCTGAAAAGCCCGCCCCGAGCGGGCTTTTTTGGTTCTACTGTCCCGAGACCTTCCCAGATAACCTTGTGTGCCGCGTATGCCCGCATGTGAGGGCTTGGAGAAGCGTGATGTTGTGCGCGAGGGCCTACACTTCCTGATGCCTGGGAAGGGAGCTACTCAAGCATTCGACAGTGACAGGCTGAAAATCTCTATGGCGGACGTTCGACCCAGATCTGTTTTTCCTTGATGCTCTTTCCCAGCCATTGATCCAGGCTTGGTCAGTAGCGCCTCAACCGCCGGCCTCGCTGTTTCATAAATCTGGAGCGCGTTGTAATCGGCATCAAGCAGCACCGAGTAAGGGAAAATAATTTCTAGGCGGGGGTTGACCATGTGTTTTAATGCTGTATTATTCGCCTCCCGCTAACGAGCATATTTGTGCTGGGTTCGGCTTAAGCAATTGATTTTATTAAAAATCAGAGGCTTTTAAGGGACTGCTTGAGGGGTGCTGTAAAATGCGCGCCTCGGTTGAAGCGAAAGGCTTCAACCACCGCTCTTTAACAATCGAATCAAGCAATTCGTGTGGGTGCTTGTGACTCAGACTGATAGTCAAAAAGATTATCAGCATCACAAGTGACTGC
>NZ_PVZN01000036.1 GCF_003024385.1 Pseudomonas sp. BBP2017 | reverse complement strand
GTCTGGACAGACACGAAACTGGGAGCCGATCGGCACGGTGCTGCTGAACCCGGATCGGGAACAGCAGGTCGAGAAAAGAGCGGCATAGTTAGACGGTTGACGCGACAACTACCTTGAAAAACGCCGCCGATGCTGTAGCTGCCAATATCGAGAAACACCTCATTCTTGCGCCAAATAGTGTTGAGCACGTCAGAAGGTTTTCGACCGGTAGGAATGGGCAGTGGCGCCAAGTAGTGATTGCGCGAAAACAGCCGTTTTTTCGTGGTGCCGGCCGGTGGCGTACTCATGTCTTGTCCTTGGGTTGCAGGTAATAGGCCCCGGCTTGCTTCGCGTCGAGCACATAAACCGGCACACGATCCAGTTCCGGTGTCGGATCGTCCCGCAGGGCAACCACGCCGTCGCTGCCACTCAGGGTGAAGGCAACACCGCGCTCACCGCCGATAAAGGATCTGGCGCCCAACAGTGCGGTCAACGGGGTGCGATACCACAGACGCAGGGAGACGGTGCGGGGTTTTGCACCCAGGACGCCGGGCTCGATGTTGAAGGGGCCACTGAGGCGCAAGCCTTGACCTTCCTTGAACGGTATCCAGCTACAGGTGCCGGCGTACAGCCAAGGTCTGGGCCCTTGGTAAGTGTGGGGCTGGCTCAGGTCCATGCCGCTGATGTACTCATGTCTGGGGCAGCGCAGCCAATTCGGCTTCACGCTTGGCGATGGCGGCTTCCAGCTCGGGGGAGCGCTTGGCCCACTGCTCGGGCGGCAACGGTTTGGACCATTCGATGATGGCGGGATAGGTCAGACCAGGCGGGTGCGACAGCTTTAAGTTCTGTAGTTTTTCCGCGAGATAGGTTCCCAGAATCGTAATGCAGAATATGTCCCAGACAACACCAATCAAGTTCCCCTTACGCAAGTCGGTGATGATCGAGCCGATTTGCGTTTCTTCGTAGGGTGCAATACCCACCCGGCTATCAGGTACGGCGTCCGGCCCAATTTCCATGTAGCTGCGGGTGCACTCCCACAACGCCATGGCGGTGGTGCCACCGCCACAGTTAAAGCCCAGCGAGAAATGCTTGTTATCGTCTTTGGCCTGCGGGTCGGGATTCTCAAAGCCGATGACCAACAAGCCCATGGTTGCCTTACCTGCCTGGCTCACCGACGAATGTTGCGTTGCCGCTGCGGTCACGCTTTCCCAGGGGACAATCCAGTACTCGCCATCCTTTAGCGGTACGCATACCTCTCGGCGTTGCCGGTTGAAGCGCACCGGTAAGGGCACCTCGCGAAACAAGCCCTGGATTACAAAACAGGTAGGGATGCCCACGATGATGAGTCCTCCTCCCAGCATTAGTGGATCAGGTGTGATGTAATACATAAGCGCAAACAACATTCCCATTAGCCATATCACCATCACCGCCGAACCGATGCTGTAATTACCGATGTCGAGAAATACCTCGTTCTTGTACCAAATGGTGTTGAGCACGTCAGTGGGTTTTTCGCCGGTAGGGATGGGTAATGGCGCCAAGTAGTCGTTACGCGAAAACAGCCGTTTTTTAGTGGTGCCTGCCGCTGGCGTACTCATGTCTTGTCCTTGGGTTGCAGGTAATAGGCTCCGGCTTGCTTCGCGTCGAGCACATAAACCGGCACCCGATCCAGTTCCGGTGTCGGATCGTCCCGCAGGGCAACCACACCGTCGCTGCCACTCAGGGTGAAGGCAACACCGCGCTCACCGCCGATAAAGGATCTGGCTCCCAGCAGTGCGGTCAACGGGGTGCGATACCACAGACGCAGGGAGACGGTGCGGGGTTTTGCACCCAGGACGCCGGGCTCGATGTTGAAGGGGCCACTGAGGCGCAAGCCTTGACCTTCCTTGAACGGTATCCAGCTACAGGTGCCGGCGTACAGCCAAGGTCTGGGCACTTGGTAAGTGTGGGGCTGGCTCAGGTCCATGCCGCTGATGTACTCATGTATGGGGCAGCGCAGCCAATTCGGCTTCACGCTTGGCGATGGCTTCTTCCAGCTCAGGGGAGCGCTTGGCCCACTGCTCAGGGGGCAGTGGTTTGGACCATTCGATGATGGCGGGGTAGGTCAGACCAGGTGGATGCGACAGCTTCAAATTCTGTAGTTTTTCCGCGAGATAGGTTCCCAGAATCGTAATGCAGAATATGCCCCAGACAACACCAATCAAGTTCCCCTTACGCAAGTCGGTGATGATCGAGCCGATTTGCGTTTCTTCGTAGGGTGCAATACCCACCCGGCTATCAGGTACGGCGTCCGGCCCAATTTCCATGTAGCTGCGGGTGCACTCCCACAACGCCATGGCGGTGGTGCCACCGCCACAGTTAAAGCCCAGCGAGAAATGCTTGTTATCGTCTTTGGCCTGCGGGTCGGGATTCTCAAAGCCGATGACCAACAAGCCCATGGTTGCCTTACCTGCCTGGCTCACCGACGAATGTTGCGTTGCCGCTGCGGTCACGCTTTCCCAGGGGACAATCCAGTACTCACCATCTGCACGCGGTACGCACACCTCACGACGCTGTCGATTGAAGCGCACTGGTAGTGGCACTTCGCGGAACAGGCCTTGGATCAAAAAGCAGATAGGAATGCCTGTAATACAAGCCCCCAAGATCAGTGCGTCAGGATCATTGAGGCCGTAGGCCAGTCCCAAAAACAACATCACTATTGGCCATATCACCATCACCGCCGAGCCAATGCTGTAGCTGCCAATATCGAGAAATACCTCGTTCTTGCGCCAAATGGTGTTGAGCACATCCGAGGGTTTTCGACCGGTAGGGATGGGTAATGGCGCCATGTAGTCGTTACGCGAAAACAACCGTTTTTTCGTGGTGCCTGCCGGTGGCGTACTCATGTCTTGTCCTTGGGTTGCAGGAAATAGGCATTGGGTCGGCCTTCGCCGAGCGGATAAATCGGCGCATTATCCAGTGCCGGTGTCGGATCGTCCCGCAGGGCCACCACGCCGTCGTTATCAGTCAGGGTGAAGGCAATGCCCCGCTCACCGCCGATACAACTTTTGGTGCCCAGCATGGCGGTCAAGGGGGGGCGATAGCGCAAGCGCAGGGAGACGGTGCGGGGGAGCGTGCCAAGCACACCTGGCTCGGTGCTGAACGGGCCACTCAAGCGCAGGCCTTGGCCTTCGTTGAGCGGAATCCAGCTGCAGGTGCCGGCGTACAGCCAACGAGGTGCCATGTCCCGCCAAGGTCTGGGTGGTTTGTAATTGTGGGGCGGGCTGTTTTTGATCAAGTCGTGGTAGCGCTGGGTATCCACGGGATCACCGATCAGGCTCAGTTCCAGGTAGGCGCTGCTGGGCTCGGCACCTGGCAAGTCGATGGTCAGGGCATTGATGGCACTTTCGGAGGCCAGGCCTGAAGGACTGTTGGAACTGCTCACCGCCGAACTGCTCCGCATGCTGACCCGGGGGGTATAGAGGATGCGGTACAGTTGGTTGAGTTCGGTTTGTTGGGCCTCGGCCGCAACAGGGTCCAGATTGCCCGCCCGTGCTCTTGACCAACAGCAGGAACTGAGAAAATTTTGCAGTGGAGTCTGCTGAAAAAACCAGGTGACCAAGTACAGCACACCCAGCACGGCAATGATCCAGTTCAGCGGGCCCATGTACAGCGAATAGCGCATGATGGCGGTTTCGACTTCCATCAGCCCAGCTAAGGTTCTCATCGTGTAGTTGGCCCCCAGCAGAGCCTGGCTACCATAAGCCGCCATTTGTCCTCCGGCCAAGGTTTGGCGCATCTCAAGCCATGGATCGGCACGAGTCTGGGCACTCTCCAGTTGTAGTTGCAGAGACTTGAATTCCTTTAGAGCTGCGTAGGCTGAAAGCCCACCAATCACCCCACCAAACAGAGTCAGGGTTGGGGCCATCGTCTTACCTTTGCCAATTTCTCTAATCCCTAGCCCCTGCCGAACCTGACTATCAATCACCGCCGTCAACGCCGCACCCGCATACAAAGTCGCGGAAATGACGTCGTTCATACGTCGGTCGTCCATCCCCTCCAAGGTCCCAGCCTGACTCAGATAGTTACTCGCATTGAGCGAATTCAGCAGCAAGGCTGCCAGGGGGACGACGCCACCGCTATTGGTGACAAAGGGGGAGTTGACGATACCCGCTACGCGCCCGGCGCCAATGGCTTCCCCTGTCGCGCGGGCCCAGCGGGTCAGTCCTTCGGCTTCGTACCCCAGCAACGTCCAGAGCTGTCGGCCACCTTCGATGACGCCCTGCAACCGCGTGTTGCTGCCCAGGCGAGCGGCGACGAAAACCCCGAGCCAGGCACTGCTGAAGGTTTTGTTGTCCTTGAGCAACAGCAACGCCGCCGCCAGACGGTTGACCAGCACGCTCCACGGGCTATGGGTGTCTCGGGCCATGGCTGCGAGGTCATCCATAATCGGCCGGGTCAGTGGCGCCAGTGCCTGATGGGTGGCGGCGATATTCTCGGCGGCCAGGGCCGCCAGCCATTCGCTCAGACGCGTGGCGGTGTTGAGGCCCGCATCGAGCGAGGGCGTCCAGGCGCGGAACAGGTGGGTCAGTGCGCCGCCATCGGCGGCCCGCACGTAGTCGGCGTATTGTTCGGCGCCCTGGGCACGAATGCATTGCGCGGTCAGGCAACCGCCAGCCAGTTCGGTCAACCAGTGCCGTGTGCCCAGGTCATGGTAATCGACAAACCAGGTGCCATTGGCGGAACGCTTGAGGAACATGCCCCGGTCGCTAAACAGCGCTGTATGACGTTGTTCGACCTGCTGGAAATGCGTGGGTGCGGTGCGCTCGAGCCAGGCGTTCATCGCCTCCAGGTCGATGTATTCACTCACCTTGGCGCTGAGCAAATCGTTATCGCGGTTGGCCTGCTTTTCGGCGCGGAATTCGCGCACCAGGTGCTCTGCCTCGTTGTACAAATCTGCCGGAATAAAGGCCCGCACGGGCGCCACAATAGTGGCGATACGCGTATCGCGGGCGGCGGCTTCAGCCGGGCTGGGGTGACCACCGTAACGGCGGGCCTCGGTTTCAGCCCGGAGTTGTTCATCCAGCCGATGCTGGGTGTCGAGCATAACCTTGCCCTGCTCAGGCGTGAGGCTGAAGTCGCGCCCCTTGTAGCGGTAGTTGAGGCTGCCAGCCAGCTCTGCCCCGTCTTCGCTGACCAGGCTGCGCACAAAGCCGCCAATGCTCAAGCGCAGGTTGTTATCAGCGATCCACTGTTCGTGACGCGCTTCCAGCCACTCTTGCTCATGGTTGATGTCACGCAGCACGCCGAGGTCATCGTCCAGGCAAGCAAACACAGGGAACAAGCCATTGGCCTGGGCTTTGGCGGTTTCCAGCCAGTCCTGAGTGCTCTGGCCCTGCCAGCGTTCGGCACTCCACTGGCCCGGCGGTTCGTCGCTGGCCTCGGGGTGTTGGCCGATGACCTTCTCCCGTTCCCGTGAGCGGTGCATCGCCGCGGTGTAGGCGTTGATGTTGGCGGTTGTCGGCTCTTTCATCACCGCTGCGCCCAGCGCGGCGGTATCGTCACCGCCGTTTCTGTAATCGGCCTTCATCGAGCGGGCGTAGATGGCCGGGATAAGTTCGGCCATGACCTGGTCGGCACTGGTCAGTGGCGGGCAATGCGGCGCCTGCAGCTCGTTGGCCACCGTGCGCAAGGCGATACGGCGCATGTGCGTGTCGCGCTTGGCACTGCTGGTGCTCAACGCCTGACAGTGTTCCGCGGGCAGCGGGTACTCGCTGTAGAGCATCCAGGCGTTATGGATTTTTTTTAGCGCCAGCCCCGCCAAGGTGCCGTTCAGGACGATGGTGTCATCGTCCTCCAGCGCTTGCTCGCTAAGTAAACCATTCGGCGCGACGGCGTAGCGTTTGAGAGGGCCTTGGTCCTGCCACAGGTACAGATAACCGCCGCGCAGGCGGCGTGCCGCCATGGGGTGGCTGCGGGTGACAAGGCCGGGCGTGCAGCAGGGATGGGTCGCTTTTTCTTCTGCCAGGGCATAGCGCACTGGTACCACGAATACTTCAGGCTGACCGGCAGGGCATGGCGTTATGAGGCAGTTGATATCTTCATGGGGCATCGCCCTGGCGGCGCGCTCAGCTTGAGCCAGGCGGTCGAGCATGTCCAGCTTGTCTGCACTCATGCAAAGAGTTCCTTGTCGGTGAGCAGCTGGCGCTGCAGCTCGGCATTCAGGTTATCGAGACGCTGTGCAGGTAAGACCTCTTTCTGGTCGAGGATCAGGCGGTAAACGGCGTGCTCTGCAGCGTCGGGGAATTCATCGCCCAGCACGGCGTGCAAGTTGGCCCAGTGAATGACTTGATCGGCGGCGCTGTAGCCGTGGCGTTCAGCGCTGCGCTGACAGGCCGAGGCCCACTGCTGTTGTGCCGCGGGCTCCGCCCCTTGCAGGCGCTGAGGAAAGTGCTGCTGGCAATGCTCGATCAACTGTTGGGCAAGAAGCTGCCGCTTGGCTGCGCTCATGCGCTCCAACTGTGCCGGAGTAAGCAATAACCAAGGCTTCTCCGTGTACTGAGCAATGGGCTGCTCGGGGTTTTCCTGACCGATGAAACCGCCAGGGTGAAGCGATTCCGGCAGCAAGATACGGCGGATCGGCCCCATTAGCCGATCACGCTCCTGGGGCGCCATGTCTGCCAGCCACAAGGGCGTGATACGGGGGTCGTAATATCGAAAAAAAACCTTGGCATCGCCCTCGATGCGGGCGTGAATCAGGCTGCGCAGGTGTTGCAACAAAGCCGCCTCGTTCACCTCGGACTCCAGCCAGATACCCGCCGTCGTACTCCACTCGTGGGTAAAGGTGTGTGCTAACGGGCTGTTCGGTAATACCGGCACCAACACCGGGCTAACTGCTAGCAGAGCGCTGTACGCAGTCTGTCGATACAGCGATTGATACGCCGTACTGCCTGCAAGCTCGAGCAGGCGGCTCGGCAGGTTATCGATCAGGGTACCGTCCAGCAGCAGATAAGCCTGATTCATGCATCCAGCTCCGATAGTCTTTGACATACCGCGCAGAAGGGGGCGGCTTGCTGAGCGGCTTGCCTCAACGCCGCTTCCTGGGTAACCGATGGCAAAGCATCTAGCGCCTCGGCAACCATTGGTATGGCCGAAAGGGCCTGCTGCGCGGGAACCCCCAAA
>NZ_PVZN01000035.1 GCF_003024385.1 Pseudomonas sp. BBP2017 | reverse complement strand
GGCAAGAGCGCGAAAGTCGCGCTCATTGCCTGCATGCGGATACTGCTGATCAGGCTGAACGCCATGCTACGCGACGGTACCGAATGGCGGTGACGAATAGCATGGTGAAGACAGTTGCTCCCACCGGGAGGGTGAATATCCGGTGGGAGCGGGCTTGCCCCGCGATCTCGCATTTCACGCAGCGAACCACCCCTGCTCGACCATCGACAACGGCTCACCATCGCCAATGATGATGTGGTCAAGCACGCGCACTTCAACCAGGCTCAAGGCATCTTTGAGCCGCAGCGTCATGTGCAGGTCTGCCTGACTGGGTTCTGATATACCGGAAGGATGGTTGTGACACAGGATCAGGGCTGCTGCATTCTTAGCCAAAGATCGCCTGACAACCTCTCGCGGATAAACGCTGGCACTGTCGATTGTTCCTCTAAACAGCACCTCAAACCCCAACGGACGGTGCTTGGTATCAAGAAACAGGCAACCAAACGCCTCACTTTGTTCATGACGCAGCATGGACTTCAAATATCGCCGTACGGCTCTCGGGCTTTGGATGGCGGAGTCTCGCGCGATGGTCTCAGCCAAGTGCCGTCGCCCGATTTCCATAACAGCCTGTAACTGTGTGTACTTGGCGGGCCCCAGTCCCACCTCGGCAAGGAAGGTCGGCATGTCCGCTTCGAGCAACTGCCTCAGCCCACCAAATTTTTCCAACAGATAACGCGCCAGGTCGACCGCGCTCATCCCCGTTACACCGGTGCGCAAAAAAACCGCAAGCAGCTCAGCGTCCGACAGGCTGCTTGCTCCACGCTCCAACAGTTTTTCCCGTGGCCGTTCCGCCGCAGGCCAGTCCCTGATACTCATCCCGCCTCCCTGTCCATCGGTTACTGCTCCTGTGTTTGTGCCCTGTGCTACATTAGCCGCTCTTTTTTACGCGACGATTCGGCCTGGGGAGGCGTCGTCGCCGCGTGTAATCATTGAGCAAAAGGCAAGCCTATGCAGCGGCTGTATCGTAAGCGCATCGTTCTCGGCGTCGGCGGCGGCATCGCCGCCTACAAGAGTGCCGAACTGGTTCGCCGGCTTCTCGAACACGGTGCGCAGGTGCGCGTCGTCATGACCCGCGGTGGCGCGGAGTTCATCACCCCGCTGACCCTGCAAGCACTGTCCGGCCACCCGGTGCACATGGACCTATTGGACCCTGCTGCCGAAGCGGCGATGGGCCATATCGAGCTGGCCAAATGGGCCGATCTGGTGCTGATTGCGCCAGCCACCGCCGACCTGCTGGCGCGCCTTGCCCAAGGCGTGGCCGATGACCTGCTGACCACCCTGGTGCTGGCCACCGATGCCACCGTGGCCGTCGCCCCGGCGATGAACCAGGCCATGTGGCGCGACCCGGCCACCCAGGCCAACCTCGAACTGCTGCAGAGCCGCGACATCAAGGTCTTCGGCCCGGCCTCCGGCAGTCAGGCCTGTGGCGATGTCGGCCTCGGCCGCATGCTTGAGGCCACGGACCTGGCCTGGTGCGCCGCCGAAAGCTTCAAACGCGAATCGCTGACCGGCAAACACATCGTGATCACTGCCGGACCAACCCAGGAGAACATCGACCCGGTGCGTTACATCACCAACCATAGCTCCGGGAAAATGGGCTTTGCCCTGGCCGAAGCGGCGGTGGAAGCTGGCGCCAAGGTGACCCTGATCAGTGGCCCGGTGCACCTGCCAACGCCCGACCGGGTTAACCGTATCGACGTGGTCAGCGCCCGCGACATGCTGGCTGCCTGCGAAGCGGCGATGCCCTGCGATATTTTCATCGCCTCGGCCGCGGTCGCAGACTACCGCCCGGAAGTGGTCGCACCACAGAAACTCAAGAAAGACCCTACGACAGGTGACGGCCTGCTGCTGCAGATGGTCCGCAACCCGGACATCCTGGCCAGCATCGCCACCCGTTCCGATCGCCCATTCAGCGTCGGCTTCGCCGCCGAGACCGAACACCTGCTCGACTACGCTGCGCGCAAGCTCAAAGACAAGAACCTCGACCTGATTGTCGCCAACGATGTGGCCAACCCCAGCATCGGCTTCAACAGCGAGGAAAACGCCTGCAGCGTGATCGATCGCCAGCTTCACGAAACACTCTTCGCACAGACCAGCAAGGGCAAGATCGCCCGCCAGCTGGTTGCTTTCATCGCCGAACGTCTCAACCAGGTTTAACTCTGCATGCACGCTCTACAAGCCAAAATCCTCGATCCACGCATCGGCAGCGAATTCCCGCTGCCGCAGTACGCCACCCCGGGCTCGGCCGGTCTCGACCTGCGCGCCATGCTCAAGCAAGACACCGTTCTTGAGCCGGGCCAGACCGTGTTGATCCCTACTGGTCTGTCGGTGTACATCGGCGACCCGGGCCTCGCCGCGCTGATCCTGCCGCGCTCAGGCCTTGGCCACAAACACGGCATCGTCCTCGGTAACCTGGTCGGCCTGATCGACTCCGACTACCAGGGCGAACTGATGGTTTCCTGCTGGAACCGCGGCCAGACCCCATTCACCATCGCCATCGGCGAGCGTATTGCGCAACTGGTCCTGGTACCGGTGGTGCAGGCTCACTTCGACATCGTCGAAGCCTTCGACGAGAGCCAGCGCGGTGCTGGTGGCTTTGGACATTCCGGCAGCAGCTGATCCAGCCGCTGCCTACTGTGCGCCAAGGATGGCGAACTCTCTGGCGAAAACACCGTCAAAGCGTTCAGTTCAAGCCTGCCCTGCACGCCCTCGATATTGGAGCTCCCCAGAGATGAACGACATGGCACAACTGGTACCCGTACTTCCAGAAAGCATCTTCCGCGCTTACGACATCCGTGGTGTGGTCGGTGACACCCTGACCGCCGAAACCGCCTACTGGATCGGCCGCGCCATCGGTGCGCAAACCCTGGCCCAGGGCGAACCGAACATCTCGGTCGGCCGTGATGGCCGCCTGTCCGGCCCGATGCTGGTCGAGCAACTGATCAACGGCCTGGTCGAAGCCGGCTGCCGGGTCAGCGATGTCGGCCTGGTGCCGACTCCTGCCCTGTACTACGCCGCCAACGTCCTGGCCGGCAAGTCCGGTGTGATGCTCACCGGCAGCCACAACCCGCCGAACTACAACGGTTTCAAGATCGTTATTGCCGGCGACACCCTGGCCAACGAACAGATCCAGGCCCTGTTGACCCGCCTGAAGACCAACGACTTGAGCCGCGGCGAAGGCAGTGTCGAAAAAGTCGAAATCCTTGATCGCTATTTCCAGCAGATCACTGGCGACATCAAGCTGGCGAAAAAACTGAAAGTCGTCGTCGACTGCGGCAACGGTGCGGCCGGTGTGATTGCCCCGCAACTGATCGAAGCCCTGGGCTGCGAAATGATCCCGTTGTTCTGCGAAGTCGACGGTAACTTCCCTAACCATCACCCGGATCCGGGCAAACCCGAGAACCTGGTCGACCTGATTGCCAAGGTCAAGGAAACCGGTGCTGACCTCGGCCTGGCCTTCGACGGTGATGGCGACCGTGTCGGCGTAGTCACCAACACCGGCAGCATCGTCTATCCCGATCGCCTGCTGATGCTGTTTGCCCAGGATGTGATTGAGCGCAACCCAGGCGCCGAGATCATCTTCGACGTCAAATGCACCCGCCGCCTGACCCCGTTGATCGAGCAATACGGTGGTCGCGCGCTAATGTGGAAGACCGGTCACTCGTTGATCAAAAAGAAGATGAAGGAAACCGGCGCACTCCTGGCCGGCGAGATGAGCGGACACATTTTTATCAAGGAACGTTGGTATGGTTTCGACGACGGCATCTACAGTGCCGCGCGCTTGCTGGAGATCCTCAGCAAAGCCAAAACCGATGCCGAACAGCTGTTCGCCGCGTTCCCGAATGATATTTCCACACCGGAAATCAATATTGATGTGACCGACGAAGGTAAATTCAGCATCATTGATGCACTGCAACGCGAAGCCGACTGGGGCCAAGACGCCAACCTGACCACCATTGACGGTGTGCGGGTCGACTATCCCCACGGCTGGGGCCTGGTTCGCGCCTCCAACACCACGCCGGTGCTGGTGCTGCGCTTCGAGGCCGACACCGACGCCGAACTGCAGCGTATCCAGGAAGTCTTCCGCGCCCAGTTGAAGCGCGTTGCTCCTGATCTGCAACCCAAGTTCTGACTGACTATCTGTTCCAACTGGAGCCCTGCATGACCCTCGATCGCGATGCCGCCACCCATGTCGCCCAGGTTTTGTCCGAAGCGCTGCCTTACATCCGCCGTTTTGTCGGCAAGACCCTGGTGATCAAATACGGCGGCAACGCGATGGAGAGCGAAGAGCTCAAAACCGGTTTTGCCCGCGATATCGTGCTGATGAAGGCAGTCGGCATCAACCCGGTGGTCGTGCATGGCGGCGGCCCGCAGATCGGTGATCTGCTCAAGCGCCTGTCGATCGAAAGCCACTTTATCGATGGCATGCGCGTTACCGACGCACAGACCATGGACGTGGTCGAGATGGTTCTCGGCGGCCAGGTGAACAAGGACATCGTCAACCTGATCAACAGCCATGGCGGCAGCGCCATCGGCCTGACCGGTAAGGATGCCCAGCTGATCCGGGCGAAAAAGCTCACCGTTACCCGCCAGACACCAGAGATGACCACCCCGGAAATCATCGATATCGGCCATGTCGGCGAAGTGGTCGGGGTTAATACCGACCTGCTGAACATGCTGGTCAAAGGTGACTTCATCCCGGTTATCGCGCCCATCGGCGTCGGCGCCAACGGTGAGTCGTACAACATCAACGCCGACCTGGTGGCAGGCAAGGTGGCGGAAGCACTGAAGGCTGAAAAGCTGATGCTGCTGACCAACATCGCCGGGCTGATGGACAAGCAAGGCACCGTACTCACCGGCCTGACCACCGAGCAGGTCAACGAGCTGATCGCTGATGGCACCATCTACGGCGGCATGCTGCCGAAGATCCGCTGTGCCCTGGAAGCAGTGCAAGGCGGCGTCAACAGCTCGCACATCATTGATGGCCGGGTGCCGAATGCGGTGCTGCTGGAGATCTTTACCGACAGTGGTGTGGGTACGTTGATTACCAACAGCAAGCCGCGATAAAAGCACGAAAAAGGCGACCCGAAGGTCGCCTTTTTTATTTGCCTCAGATCCCGTACTGGGCCCGATAGGCCTCGACGGCCGGCAGATGCTGCTTGAGCGCCGGGTCGTCGGCGAGGAACTCCAGCACCTGGGTCAGCGAAACGATGCTGACTACCGGAATACCGAAGTCGCGCTCCACTTCCTGGATCGCCGACAGCTCGCCGTTACCACGCTCTTGGCGGTTCAACGCGATCAGTACGCCAGCAGCCTTGGCCTGCTGGCCCTGGATGATCTGCATGACTTCGCGGATCGCGGTGCCCGCAGTGATCACGTCGTCGATGATCAGTACGTCGCCGGTCAACGGTGCGCCAACCAGGCTGCCGCCTTCACCATGGGCCTTGGCTTCTTTACGGTTGAAGCACCATGGCAGGTCGAGGTCATGATGCTCGGCCAATGCTATGGCAGTGGCCGCCGCCAGGGGGATACCCTTGTAGGCCGGGCCGAACAGCACGTCGAACGGAATCTTGCTGTCGACGATCGCCGCTGCATAGAAACGCCCGAGCTGAGCCAAGGCCGAGCCACTGTTGAACAGGCCGGCATTGAAGAAATACGGGCTGGTGCGCCCGGATTTGAGGGTGAATTCACCGAAGCGCAGAACCCCGCGGTCGATGGCAAAACGAATGAAGTCGCGCTGATACGGCTGCATGAAGAGTCCCGGATACCACGGATTTAGCTAATTGAGTACAGCTCGGGTATCATACACGCACGAGATTTTTGGGGCCATTTATGCGGATCATCAGTGTGAACGTTAATGGCATTCAGGCTGCAGTCGAGCGTGGTTTGCTCAGCTGGCTACAAGCCCAGAATGCCGACGTCATCTGCCTTCAGGATACCCGCGCCTCGGCCTTTGAACTCGACGACCCAGCTTTCCAGCTCGATGGCTACTTCCTTTATGCCTGCGACGCAGAAGTTCCCGCCCAAGGCGGCGTGGCACTTTATTCGCGGTTGCAGCCCAAGGCAGTCATCAGCGGCCTGGGCTTCGAGACAGCCGACCGCTACGGACGTTACCTGCAGGCCGATTTCGACAAGGTAAGCATCGCAACGCTGCTGCTGCCTTCGGGAATGAACGGCGACGAAGACTTGAACCAAAAGTTCAAGATGATGGACGACTTCGCCAAGTACCTGGACAAGCAGCGACGCAAACGTCGCGAGTACATCTATTGCGGCTCGTTGTACGTGGCGCAGCAGAAGCTCGACGTCAAGAACTGGCGCGATGGCCAGCAGTCGCCGGGCTTCCTGGCACCGGAACGGGCCTGGATGGACACCGTGGTCGGTGACATGGGTTATGTCGACGCCCTGCGCGAAGTCAGCCGTGAAGGCGACCAGTACAGCTGGTGGCCGGATAACGAACAGGCCGAGATGCTCAACCTGGGCTGGCGCTTCGACTACCAGCTGCTGACCCCGGGCCTGCGCCGCTTCGTGCGTAGCGCGCGCCTGCCGCGTCAACCGCGCTTCTCCCAGCACGCGCCACTGATCGTGGACTACGACTGGACGCTGACGATCTGATTCGTTCGGCCACAAAAAAACCGACGTCATGTCGGTTTTTTTGTGGCTGACGTTTCAGCGTGTTGGAGAGAGTTTGATCAAGGCAACACCTACCGCGAGCCAAACTGCACCCGTTATGCCCAACCAGGACGCTACCAGTAACCGACGCCGCAACCTGCGTGGAAAATTCCGTAAATCGTCTGCGTCCATCATTCCCAAGCGAACACTTAACTTGGGATAGAGCATCGCGCCACTGATTGTACTGAGCAGATAGCAGCGCGATTTCAACCTTGTTGTTCCCCAGAAAGGTACCTGCATCTTCAGCCAAACGCTATTTGGAAGGCTTGCAATGATGATGTCGAAGTCACGGCTATGGGCGATGTAGGCGTTCATCGCTACACCGGATAAGCCGATTACAAAGGGGGCGAACCCAAAGGCGATCGCAATACCGGGCGGCCAAGTGTTGATATCAATCACCTTGCGCCTCGTAAATGTTGTCCCCCAACCACTCTCCAAATGACTCGCCGCCGACTGCCCCGATAAGTGATCCGCCGCCAACCAATACAATTCCACACAAGCCTACGCCAACCGGACCTGCAACTGCAGCAAAACCACATACAGCCACGGCGACGTCACCTCCTATAAGAGCACCAACCGCGCCACCACCTAGTCCCCCAGAAAAGCTCCCTGCCTCGGTAAATCGAATCCTTTTGCATTCCTCCGTCTCTCCGGAGCGACACACCTCCTGCACCTTGAGCACCGATGCTCCCCCGCCCAAAGCGATACCCACATACCCACCGTGCTTCAGGTACTTCGCGGTCTTGGCCACCTGATCTAGATGCGTGGCGTAACCGGGAATCTCACCCGGCGCACCGGCGCGACTCCAGTGGTGCACCAGGCTCTTGGTGGAGATACCCAGATCGCGCCGCAAGGTGTCGTAGCTGCCCAGATTCAGCACTTTGTTGAGGAACGCGCTCTTCAGCTGAGCATCCAGCTGGCGGTACAACTGCTGGCGCGAAGCGAAGAACTCGGGACTCTTAAGGTGCCCGTAAATGCGAAACATGCGTTGGTGCAGGTTCTCGAACGCCTGCAAGGTGCCTTTGACCTGGTGCAAACCTTGGGCAAGCATGTCCTTGGCAACTCCCATCGACTGGCTCGCTCCACTGAGCAACCCGGCAATCTCCCCCTGGTAGCGGACCATAAAATTGGCCTCGCCCTCATTGAGCGGCACCAGTGCCTCGCGGACCTGAGCAGCAGCGGCCATCAACTGAGCCTCCTCTCGCGTACAGGCCGTGCCATTATTCGGATCACCAATGACGAACAGCTCACCCGCCTTGAAGCCCTGGGCAAAGGTGGGATTGAGCCGATGCAATCGGGCGCTCAGGTAGCGACTTTCACCACCCAGCTCAACCAGCACCTGCTGCCCTGACATGCTGCGCGGTACCACATAGAAACCAGGCTCCAACGTGCCCGGTGCGGCGGCAATAACTGGTTGGGCGCGGGGCGCGGAAGCAAATCCGGACATCGGCATCGACGAAGGCGGATTGACGACCGGGCGAGCCGGCTCGGAAAAACCGTTCGTTGTCGGCGCGGCAGTAACACCCCCACCGTACAGGGGAGCTATCAGCCGGTTGCTACCCGGCGGGCAGCCGCAATTGATCTGCACACCGTCAACGGCTATCGCCAAGCCTTCAATGGTCCAACCGTCGTAACCTTCGGCAATCTGCCCGGCCTGACCGCATTGCGGACAGGGCGTGGTCGCATCCCCCAGCCGCAGATGGGGGACCCGATCCTGGGTGTGAGAGGCCTGACTGCTAAGGCAGGTGGCCCCAGTCGTGGTCTGGTCGCCATGCAGCCCAGCGCCGCGGCCATTCATGTTCATGCGGTCGGCCATCGGTCACCCCACAACAGCCAGAAAATCATCCGCCATTGATTTGCCTGCCTGTTGAGCGATTAATGCACAGTCCTGCAGGGTATCGATGATTTCGTCGCCGTTGCTCAGCACACTGCCAACCAATGCAACACTGTGCTCACCCAGCCGCGAATGCTCTCCAGCACCCGTGATGATCTGTGCCTGGCTGCCGTCCGGGTACTCGACCCAGTCGCCGGTCTGGGCCACACCTACAGCCTGGCCACCAGACAGCGTGATAGTCATGGGCGAAGTGGCTTGCCGGATGACACCACCGTCACGGGTTCGACTGCCTTGAGTGGCCAAACGATAGATGGCCGTGACCGAAGTAACGGATGGACTCAACGTCGCCAGCACTTCTGGCGTCAGTTCATTGGAGAAGGAAACTGCGGAGTGATCGTTGCTGATAGACATGTACTGATTCCTTGGGCAAGTGAAGCCCGGAATCTAGCACGGCATTTACAGCTAAAAACCCAGTAGAAACCGATACAGAAACGTCCTACTCCACACCCGGATTTCATTGTCAGATCCGACGTTTTTTTGCAGGAAAAATCCCGGACTACAAGCAAGCCCGCATTCTCTGACAACCAAAAAGCAGACATGAAAAAGGCGAGCTCGAGGCTCGCCTTTTTTCTTCAACTGTCCCGTCCTGAATATGGTTTACACCTCCCATCCCGAATTTCCGGAGATCCAGATGGCGCAAGGTGTTAAGCGTACTCAGCGTGATTACTCGCTGTCTTTTAAATTGGCAGTGGTTGATCAGATCG
>NZ_PVZN01000034.1 GCF_003024385.1 Pseudomonas sp. BBP2017 | reverse complement strand
CCCGAACTCAGCAGTGAAACGATGCATCGCCGATGGTAGTGTGGGGTTTCCCCATGTGAGAGTAGGTCATCGTCAAGATTAAATTCCGAAACCCCTATCTGCATATGCAGGTAGGGGTTTTGTCTTTAGAGTAGAAGCATCAAGAATTCGCTGGCACGTCGCTACAGACGGACCGGCACACAGAATTTCTTGACGACCATAGAGCATTGGAACCACCTGATCCCATCCCGAACTCAGCAGTGAAACGATGCATCGCCGATGGTAGTGTGGGGTTTCCCCATGTGAGAGTAGGTCATCGTCAAGATTCAATTCCAGAACCCCTGTCTGCGTTGCAGACAGGGGTTTTGTCTTTTCTGGCCTACCGCTTCAGCTCAGCAGATTGCGAACATTGTTCATAGCATCATCGGCAAAGCCCTGGAGAAACGCCTGAAACGCCGGCAGGGTATCGCTACCGCCCGTGTAAGGTTCAGCCTGGATGGTCCAGGTGGCGCGAGCGTGATGCTCACCCAGTGCCTCGACCTGCATGGCTGCCCATAAGTTGCCGATATTCAGGCTGGTGTAGATCAAACTCCAGGTCATGTACATGGCCTGCTCGTCGCGGGCATTGAGTTGTTCGATGACCACGTTGCCGTCTTTGAACAGCTTCTTGCGCACCGAGCGAACGCCGCTGCCAGTCATGTCGATGTGTGCAAGCGCCGGGATGAACAGCGCGAAGCCGGCAAAGTTGCCAACGATGTTCCAGACGCTGGCAGCGTGGGCGGCAACCTCGATGCTGGCAACCACCTGGCAGCCGTCCGGGTTGTGGATCAGGGTATCGGGTTGAAGTACTTTCATGCTGTGGATCTCCTGCGTGGGTTGTAGGGGTCAGATGAACTGGATGTCGTGCAGGTACTGGCAGCCGCGCTGCAGTAGTTCCGGGGTCTTGGCCGGGTAGCGGGAGCCCATGCGCTCAACGCCGATGCGGGCGTTGTTATGTTGGACGTTGGAGATGTCGCCGATGTCCTCGCCGAAGCCGTCGAGGTAAAAGCCCAGTACGTCGAACAACGCGTTGTCTCGATCGACTCGCCGTAGCTGGCGTTGCCACTGCGCCACACTGACCAGCTCGAAAGGGCGCTGGTGGTTGCGAAATGCCTGGACGTAGTCGCACCAGCTGAGGGGCTCGGGGTTGTGCAGATTGAACACGGCATGGTCGGCCTGGTAGCGGCTGCTATGGAAGGCGATGAAACGAGCAAGGAAATCCACCGGCATCAGGTCGAAGTTCAGCTCCAGTGCTGGTATCTGGCCCAGTTGCAACGACCCCTTGAGCATCAACATCAGGCGATTGCGTTGCGGTTGGCAGACGCCCGTATGGCTGTTGAAACTGATGTTCCCGGGGCGATACAGGTTTACCCACACGCCCTCGGCGCGAGCGCGCTGGAGAATGCGTTCGCCGACCCATTTGCTCAGGTTGTAACCGTTGCGCAGATAGATCGGAGGCGTTTGTGCCGCTTCTTGCTCAAGCACCTGGCCGTTGCTGTCGATGGCACTGCAAGCCGACAAGGTCGAGATAAAGTTGAAGATCTTCTTGCGTCGGCCTTCGCACAGGCGCAGGCATTCGAACAGCGGTTCGATGTTGTCGGCGGCCAGGGTCTGGTAGTCGAGCGCATGGTTGACCTGCGCCGCGTTGTGCAGCAGGGCGCCGTACTGGCTGTCGAGGTAGCAGTAATCGCTATCGCTCAGGCCCAGTTGTGGCAGGCGCAAGTCAGCGTCGAACACCTTCACTCGACTCAGGTCCAGTGTACCTAGCCGGTTTTCCTCCAGGGACTGAAGGAAGCGCTCATGGGCCGATTGCTGCTCATTGCGCCGAACCAGGCAGGCCACTTCGCTGGCGCCCCATTGCAGTAGGGCTTCGACCAGGTGAACACCGAGGAAGCTATTGGCACCGGTGACGATCACCTTATGCACATCGCCCAGTCGCGCCAATGGTTGAATGACCAGCTGCAGCTCACGACGGGCATCGCGTTCGGTCTGGGGATCGAGAGCACTGCTGATTGATGCTTCAGGGCTGACCAGTTGCGCGAGTCGTTGCAGGGTCGGCATCTCGATAAAGCGGTTGATCGGGATGCCGCAACCGAACTGTTCACGTACCTCCAGTAGCAAGCGGGACAGCAGGATGGAATGGCCACCCAGGCTGAAAAAGCTGTCGTCGGTGGCGATTTCCGCCTCGGACAAGTCCAGCAGCTTGCTCCACAAGGCTCGCAGACGTGATTCAGTGGGGTTGCTCGGGGTCAGGCGCTGTTGGGGCTGTAGCAGCCCTAGAGGCAGCTTCAGCAGTGCCTGGCGATCTACCTTGCCGTTGGCGGTGTAGGGCATCTGCTTCAGCAGCTGGTAGAAAGTCGGACGCATATAGTCCGGCAGGTGATGTTCGGCATATTCACGTAAGGCCACTTCATCCGGCTTGCTCTGGGGCTGGGCGGCGAAGACCAGGATTCGCCGCTGTTCATCGATGACCACTGCCAACTGGCGGAACAATCCACTGTTGCGCAAGCAGTGCTCGATCTCTTCTGGCTCGACCCGAAAGCCGCGGATCTTCACTTGATTGTCACGTCGACCACACAGTTCGATGCCATCAGCTGTCCATTTGCCGATGTCGCCGGTGCGGTACAGACGCCGGTTGCTCCCGTCGGCGAATGTCAGTTGCAGGAAGCATTCGTCACTCAAGGCGGGGTTGTTCAGGTAGCCCAGGCCGACGCCAGGACCGTCGATGTACAGCTCGCCGGGTTGTTGCTCGGCGACTGGCTGTAGGTCCTGATCGAGGATCAACACACGGGTGTTGGCGATGGGACGACCCAGGTTGCGGGGATTGTCGCCAGCCTGGAGTACCCGGCTGGTCGCCAGCACCGTGGTTTCGGTCGGCCCGTAGATGTTGTGCAGCTGACACTGTCCGGCCAGTTGAGCGATCACCGCCGGTTCGCAAACGTCACCACCGGTGATCAAGTGACTCAGGCCCAGAGGCTGCTCAAGTGGCAGGATGCTCAACAGCGCGGGGGGCAGGAAGGCATGGCTGACCCCTTGCTGGTGGATCAGCGTCAGTAGTTGCTGCGGGTCACGTCGCTGGTCTTCACTGGGTACCACCAGCTCGGCGCCGCAAATCAACGTGGGCAGAATATCCAGCAGCGAAGCATCGAAGCCTATGGTTGAGAACTGCAGTACCCGGTTGTGCTGGTTGAGCCGAACATGGGCGGCATACCAGGCCTGGAAATGGCTGAGGTTGCGCTGGCTTAACAGCACACCTTTAGGCTGGCCTGTAGTGCCCGAGGTGTAGATGGCCGCGCAGGGGGCATTCATGGCCGGGCGCTGGAGCATCAGCGCTGGCAGGGGGCTTTCCAGGTCGGTAGGCAGCTGATGTACGTTCAGCGTCGGCAGACTGGAGTCATCAGCGTCGAACTGGCCATCATGCAGCAGCGCACTGGCCCTTGCATCGCGCAGGATGTGCCTCAGGCGTTGCGCCGGTTGGCTTGGGTCCAATGGCAGGTACACCGCTGCGCAGCCGAGTACGGCGAGCAGGCTGGCGTAGAGCGCTGACGACTTGCTCAGGCAGACACCGATCACGCTGCTGCGTTGCGGATCAGCAACTGCAGGCAGCATACGCAGCAGTTGTTGCTGGATAACCGCAGCCTGAGCGTGCAGTTGCCGATAATCGATGCGCTGGCCGTTCAGGTTCAGTGCTGGCTCATGCGCATGGCTACATAAGCTGCGATCCAGCTGCTCGATCAGCGAGACTTCGGCCTGCTCCAACAGCGCCAGGTCCGTGGTCTGGTTGAAACGGTGAAACAACGCCAGCTGCTCCAGCCAGTCCAGGCTTTGTTCGTGGTCATACGGCCCTGAGTTGATGGTCGGGGCTTCGCGCAAATGCCCAGGGTTAAGGGCGAAGCGGCTGACGTGCAGGGCGACCAACGCCTGTAGGGCGTCCATTGCTTGCACGCGTAATTGCTGGCCGTTGCCCGATGTATCGACTGTCAGTGCCTGACGGTCGATCAGGCGCTGGGTGGTGACGCTGCCGGCCCAGCACAACAGATCAAGCTGCGGCAGGTCATGACCGGGCAGTTGGCTGACACCCAGGCGCAGACTCAGTAGTGCACGCGCGTGCAAGTTGCTCCAGACTGCTGGATCAAGCGTCAGGCTACCATCGTCGATGACCAGTTCAGGCTGCCCTGTATGCTGCTCCAGCGCCTGGGCGCTGGAGGCCTGGAATATGTCATGGCCGTGTTGCTCAAGCGCTTGGCAGACATTGGTCAGCGCCGGGGTGGCGCCGATCAACAGTATTTCGAGACGTCTCATGACACCCTCCTTGGTTCGGGCAGGTAGTGCGTCAGTGCACGTTGCACACAAGGTGAATCGAGCATGGAGCTGCTGTGCAGAAAGCGCAGGATGTTGCCTAGCAGCGGATGCTGGTGATTGATCGGGTAGGCTATGGCGAGCACTTCCTCACGCAGCGCCTGGCGTACCGAGGGGGCTACGGCCAGGTGATCGATAAGCGTGAAATCGAAGGTTTTCTGGATCTCGTTGGTCAGGTACTGCTCGAGAAACACCGGGAGAATTTCGGCGATGCACTGGCGATCCGTCTGCGTAGCGCTTTGCCAGTAGATCCGCGTCAAGCGCGCCCAGAACATCGAATGACGCCCTTCATCGAGCAGGTGATCGGCCATCAGCCCTTTGACCGAGGGTTTGACCGTGTCATCGCGGGCGAAGGCGGCAACGTCGTCAGTCAGGGTGTTCTCGGCAATGCCGACACAGATCAGCTCCAGGGCATCGCGCAGGTGCGCTGGCGCCAGGGCCAATGCCGCCGGGATGGCGCGGCTGAGCTCGATTTCCGTGGGCAGGCTGATCGGTTCGATAGCGGTCAGGGCAATGGTCTGTTGCATGAAGTCCATCGCTACCAAGGCGTGGTAGTCCTCGTCGACCACTACACTCATCGCGTCATAGCGACAGGCGAAGGGAAAGCGGATGGCGAAGCGGTCCTTGGCGATTCGGCGCGCGGTGCGATCAACGATTTCGGTTTCGAAGATCACCACGTCGTTGATGAACTTGTAGAGGCTCTGCACCAGGGCCAGGTCGCGCAACTGCGGGCATTCGCGTAAAAAACTCGCAGTCAGCACCAACGGCTGGCGGCTGAGCGGATAGATCAGGCGCTGATCATCCTCGACCATGCGTCTGGGCCGAGTGCGGATGGTTGCCCGGCTCTCCCAGGTATCGGCGAAGGACTGATAGTCGGAGGCGTTCATACACTGACCTCGACCTTGGGAGTGTGCATTGACAGACGTAGGCGATCCCACAGGGCAATACGGCTTTGCACCGCAGCAATGGCCGCTTCGTAAACCTGCTGCTCACGATGTGGGTCGTGCTGGACCAGACGGGCGAGCAATTGCTCGGCAGCCGGGCCGTGGTCTTCGGCATCCACTTCGATATGCCGTTGCAGGTAGTAGCGAAAGGTCGGTGCCTGCTCGCCAGTGATGCCCCAGTCATCAAGGATGCGCTGGAACATCCCCGGGATGACGCTTTCGCGCCCGTGCAGGAACGCTGCGGCAACGCTGTGCGCCGGTGCATTGAGGGCGATGTCGAGGGTGTGGCAGACAAACTGCCGGGCTGCATCGCTGGCTTCGGCCTGTTGCAATGCGCTGGCATAGCCGATGCCTTTACGTTGCAGGCTGACGAAGCGTTCGATGGCCTGGGTGCTGGCGCCTACTTCTCGCATGGCGTCCAGATACAATTCGAAGTGGCTGTAATGACCGTGATCGAGGCGCTCATCAGACTCTTCACCCAGCACGATCTCATTGATCAGGCGTGCGGCTTTCGGGTCTTGCGGGGGGAGCCAGGGCAGATGAACGCAGGTCAGTTCCTGTTGCAGGCGTTTGGTCAGTGACATGAAGTCCCAGACGGCAAATACATGGGTTTCCATGAACCGTTGAAGTACCGGCAGTGAATGGATCTCGGCAAAAATCGGATGCTTGGAAAGTTGTTCTTTGTAATACGCCAGTGTCGATTCATATGTGGTCATAATGTTCCCTCATCAGCACGTAGTGATTGGCTGGCTGCTTGTTTGTTACAGCGCTTTATCTATTTTCCGACGAGCAAGTACCTCGATTGCAAAGTCGATAAAATGCTTCGGGTGTTTTGCCAGGGCCTATGGCGGCAGGCGTGTATAGGGGCTGCAAGCAGGTTGTGGCTCGCTTGTGGCTGGCGATTGAAACGTTAGAACAACTTTCGAGTTTGGCGCAATAAATTTAGTGAATATATTTGCGCTGTATTATTTTTAAATATACGTGCCCTGAATAAAACGCTCCGTAAAGGTTTTATTGGTATGTAAGTGCTCCTTCCGACAATTAAGAGTCAGAATTAAAACTTCATGAGTGAATGCCTCACTCGGAGCACTACTGGGGGCAGGGCTATTAGGGTATGGGTTCGGTGGGCAGCTGATCGGTATCGGTCCTTGCCCGGCAACTGGCTCCTTCTGCATGTTCTGGACGAGCAACCGACCTGGTCCGCCTGGATGGCGATCAGCGGTCGTTGCGTGAACTAGAGTGTGCCGAAAACGCGGGCGCTGCCATGTCTGGCTGAAGGGGCAAGGGGGGAAGACAGAGGGTTTGGGCAGCCATCACACCTGAATGATGGCCACCCCTGCGCAGCTCAGGGGCTCGGGATCACTCTACCGATCGACTGTTCAGGTAGGCTTTTATGGTTTTCGCTGCGGTGTTCAGGTGGCGCTCAAGCACCCTGATGGCGTCATCGACCGACTTGTCGTTGGCCGCATCGACCAAGCCGTTGTGGTCGTCCTGGGTCAGTTTACCCAGGCCCATCGAGGACAGGTGAAAACGCAGGAAGCGTTCTTCTTCGTTGAGCTCGATTTCAATCAGGTGCAACAGCTTCTTGTTAGTGGCCTTGCTGTACAGACTCATGTGAAACAGGCGATTCAGGCGCCCGATTTCTGCATGCCGGGTTTCGTTTTCCAGTTGACTGATGTAGCTGCGGGCAAGGGCGATATCGTCAGCATCAAGCAGGGGAATCGACTGACGCAGTGCTTCGGATTCCAGAAGTACTCGCAGCGCATAAGTGTCCACGGCATCTTCACCGATCAGCGGCGCCACCACGGCGCCTTTGTGAGCCACCACCTGCAGCAACGACTGCGCTTCAAGTTGGCGCAGGGCTTCACGCACCGGCATGCGGCTGACCCCGAACAATGTCGCCAGCTCCTGCTGGCGCAGGGCTCGGCCAGGTGGCAGTCGACCATCGAGGATAGCGCTGCGCAACCGCTCTTCAATCACACTACGAGCCAGGTGCGGCGGCACTTGCTCGCTGCCCAGTATTTCGCTCAAAGGTCTGGATTTTTCGGTCACGCTTTACGTTGTCCTTAATGTCGAATTGCTTTGATCATTGGATCCAATCACCCTAGTTAGTGCAGGAGTCCTTGTCAAACCGCGCTACCGCGGCAGTAGTTGCTATCGTGAATGAAGTTTTTCTCCAAGGGAAGTCGAGCCGACGTACTGGGTTCGGGGGCTGGCGATAGGCGGGCAGTCTGATGTTGCGGTGATTGTAAGGTGCCATTGTTTTTTAATGGGCAAGGCCGCACCATCGGTGCTTTTCCACAGGTCTGCGCAGGTTTTCGCATTGGCGATACGTTGGGCTGTTCACTTGACCATGCGTCGGCTTGGCCTTGCCGTGATGTTCGGCTGCCTGCTGTTGGGCAGCTTGCAGGCCGATTGGGACTTTTCCCAGATCAGCCGGCGTGCCCAGTCGCTATACGGGCCGTTAGGCGCGGGGCAAGGCCGCATCGATGCCTGGCAGAACCTGCTGGCGACAGAGAAGCAGGGCCGCGAAACCGAGCAGCTCAAACGGGTCAACCTGTTCTTCAATCGCCAATTGCGTTATGTCGAGGACATCGACCTGTGGCGTGAAGTCGATTACTGGGCAACGCCTATACAGGCCTTGATCAAGGGACAGGGCGATTGCGAGGACTATGCTATCGCCAAGTACTTCAGTCTGCGGCGCATGGGGGTCCCGGCGGAAAAACTGCGCATCACCTACGTTAAGGCGCTGCGCCAGAACCGCGCGCACATGGTCCTGACCTACTATTCGAGCCCCAATGCCATGCCACTGGTGCTCGACAGCCTGATGGACGCGATCAAGCCCGCCAGTGAGCGTGCCGACTTGTTGCCGGTCTATTCCTTCAACGGTGAAGGCCTGTGGCTGACCGGTGCTGCGGGCAATAAAAAAGTCGGCGACACCAAACGCTTGTCGCGTTGGCAGGATCTATTGAAAAAGATGCAGGCCGAAGGTTTCCCGGCCGAACCGGTTTACTAAAGGAGCACAGATGTCCCTGTTCAAACAATTGCTGCTTGCCATCTGCCTGTTCCTGGTAGTCGCGTTCAGCGGCAGCTTCATGGTCAGCCTGGAAAGCTCGCGTAGCCAGTACGTCAACCAGCTGCGTTCGCACGCCCAGGATGCGGCTACTGCACTGGCACTGTCGCTGACACCGAACATCGACGATCCGGCGATGGTCGAACTGATGGTCAGTTCGATTTTCGACAGCGGTTACTACTCAAGCATCAAGGTTATCGATGTGGGCTCCAATGCCGTGCTGGTGGAGCGTCACGCCGAGGCTGATGCCAACGGAGTGCCGGCGTGGTTCATTCGCCTGATCGGCCTTGAAGCCGCCGGTGGCGATGCGATTGTCAGCCGCGGCTGGCAACAGGCGGCGCGGGTTGAGGTGGTCAGCCATCCGATGTTCGCCTTGGCCAAGCTTTGGCAGAGCGCCTTGGGCAGCCTGGGCTGGTTGCTGTTGTGTGGTGCTTTGAGCGCAGTGCTCGGTGCCCTGTTGCTGCATCGGCAACTCAAGCCGCTGGACTACATGGTGGCGCAGTCTCAGGCCATTGCCCGCCGCGAGTTCCTCAGCCTGCCTGATCTACCCAGCACTCCTGAATTGCGCCGGGTGGTCCAGGCCATGAATCAGATGGTCGAGAAGCTTATGGCGCTGTTCAAGGAACAGACCGAGCGCAGTGAAAAACTGCGGGTCGAGTCCTATCAGGACAGCCTGACCGGCCTGGCCAACCGGCGCTATTTCGAGATGCAGCTCAATGCCCAGGTCAGCAACATCGAAGAGGCCCGGCCGGGTTACCTGTTGCTGCTGCGGGTCAAGGATCTGGCCGGGCTCAACCAGCGCCTCGGTGGTCAACGCACTGATCAATTGCTTCAGGCCGTCGGCCAGCAATTGCAGCGCACCTGCGCCAACTATCCGGAAACCAACAACCTGATCACCCGCAGCCGTGGCGGTGAATTCGCCGTGCTGGCGCCCGGTCTGGTGCACGAAGAAGCGGTGCAGCTGGCCCAGGCCCTGGAAGTGACCCTGCAGAGTCTGGCCGACACCGGCGCCACCGATGTCACGCCGGTGGCCTGCATTGGCATGGCGCCCTACAGTCCGGGTGATGCGCCTCAGGCCCTGCTGAAGCTCGCAGACGAGGCCCTGGCCCGGGCCGAGAACCAGGTGGAGCCGGGCTGGGTCTGTCTGGAGCAAGGTACTGCGCCGCAGGCGGGCGATACTCACCATGCCTGGCACCAACTGCTCGATGAGGCGCTGCAGCAAGGGCGCTTTCAGCTGTTCTTCCAGCCGGTGGTGGCCAGCAATGCGCCGGAACAGGTGTTGCACTACAAAGTTATTTCGCGGGTGCTGGATGCTCAGGGGCAGGCGATTGCCGCCGGACGTTTCCTGCCCTGGCTGGAGCGCTTTGGCTGGTCGGCGCGACTCGATGTACTGATGCTTGAGCAGGTACTCAAACATATGCAGAACCATACCGAGTCTTTGGCCTTGAACCTGTCGGCAGCCACCCTGGCCGACCCTGGTGCATTGCAGCGGGTCTATGAGCTGCTTGGTCAGCACCCGGCGCTGGGATCGCGGCTGACCCTGGAGATTGGCGAAGAACAACTGCCCGACCAGGCTGTGCTCGAACAATTGACCCGGCGTTTGCATGCGCTTGGTTTCAGCCTGAGCCTGCAGCGCTTTGGCGGACGTTTCAGCATGATCGGTAACCTGGCTCACCTGGGGCTGGCGTACCTGAAGATCGACGGCAGCTACATTCGCGCTATCGACCAGGAGCGCCACAAGCGCTTGTTCATCGAAGCGATCCAGCGCGCAGCACACAGTATTGATCTGCCGCTGATTGCCGAGCGGGTCGAAACCGAAGGTGAGCTAAAAGTATTGCGCGAGATGGGGATCCAGGGTGTTCAGGGACGCCTTGTGGGCGAGCCGACACCCTGGCGTTGATGCAAGTGAATTCAGGCCCGTCGCGGGCCGGCGCGACTCAGATCAGGCCGCCGTTCTCTTCGCTGTCATCGATCAGGTTGGTCAGTCCACCCAGCACCTGGCGGGCATTTGAGCGGCTGAGCAGCTTGGCCTGAGCACCGGCCGGCAGGTCTGTGATGCTGATCACGCCTTTGCTGGTCAGTACTTCAATCAAGTCCTCAAGCACCCGGATCATGTCCAGGTCGCTTTGTTTGAGCTGTTTGAGGCTGCTCTCGACAACGTCGTCGGCGAACCAATCCTGGACCTCGGCATGGTCGGCCGGCAACATCTCCGTATACTCGGCGTAGGGTGCGGCCTCTACCCGGACCAGTTGGCCCTGTGCATCGCGTTGCACGTAGAACATGGGGTATCCCTCTGAAGTGTCAGTCCGTATCCGCAGTCAGCAGCATAGGCCAAGCTGACCGGGCGTGCAGCCCGGCCAGCGAGTATGCGCTGTGACACGGTACAGGGAAAGTCCGAAGCGTTGCGCCAGCCGGGCATCGGCTGGCGCAGGCTATGGATCAACTGTTGGAGTGGTCGATCTTGATGGTCGGGTCGGCACCGCTCACCAGCGAGTTGATCGTGGTGTTGGCCCAGTTGACGCCTTCCAGCTTGATCGTCACATCGGCGTTGGCCAGGCCACCGGTGGTATTGAGCTTGCCTTCGGAACTGACCTGCAGGGTTGATTCGTTTTTGACCGTGGTGATCTTCAGGAAGTTTTCGATGGTGCTGGCCTTCTCGCCCTGAAGCAGGTCGCTCAGGTCCAACTTGTCATTGCCGTTGCCAAAGTTCTTGACCACATCAGCCGCAGGTACTTTCGTTGTTCCCTGGTCACCCTGGAGCCACAGGAACACATCGTCATCATCACCACCAAGCAAAGAGTCGTTGCCCTTGCCGCCGACCAGTACATCGTTGCCCTTGCCTGCATACAAGGTGTCATCGCCAGTGCCGGCCAGCAAGGTGTCGTTGCCGTCGGTGCCAGTCAATATATTGCCTGCTTGGTAGCTCAGATGGATATCTGCGGAATCACTGTTTCCATTTCCATTCAAGGTATAGGAGTCGTTGACATCTGGCATAGCATTTTGTGCGACACCACTGTAATCAATGTCCAGTGTTAATTCATATTCTTTACTGTTTTCAGTATTAGGGTTTTTCAGATAAATCTGATAACTGCCATCAGATTCCGCCTTGAAGCTGCCGCCGTCAATAATGCCATTCATGCCGCTTGTAGTATTATCGGACCCCATCCGATAATACATGGAAATATTATCTTCTCCATGAGTTAGGGTGACTATCTCCCCCTTCTTCAAGGTAACGGTAATCCAATCTTCGTCACGGGCATTGTGGTCATTTGACTTTCTCAAGAGCCCGTCAACTATAATGTGTGCCGTATTTTCTTCTGCAACATTAATGAAGTCTGAGCGTGAAATTGTCAGGCTGGAATTGTTATTGCCAGTAAAGGGCTTGTGGGTAACAGTACCCATGAACTCACTGCCTACAGCAGTCCATCCTGTGGCAATGGTTTTATCTGCAGTTTCTCCAGTCCCTCCCAAGATGTCATTGGCCTTCAATACCGCAGAGTCAACCTTGATTTCCGAGCTGGCGATATTGGTGATGATATTGTCATCCACTGCTTCCAGTCTGGTCCTATCCACGGTTAGTGTCAGGTCAGAGGGAAGGTCAACCCTTTCAAAATTGCCATCTACCGAAATAACCTTCGCGGTGAGGTCGGAGGAACCATCCGTGGTCACTGAAACTGTGCCGTGGCCATTGATATCCAGCGTCACTTCATAAATTTTCCCACCAATCTCCACTTTGGCGACTGGAAAGGTATTAATGAAATCATATTTGCTAGCATCTGGTGGATTGGATGTATTAATTTCAAACATCACATCGGTTTTACCCGAGATGCTACCGACACCTGCATCCACTACTTCCTTGTATTTAATGGAGTGAATCAGGTAGTCGTCATCCCTACCCACTGCTGAAAATTCTGCTTTTACAAATGTCAGTCCGCTGCCAGGTTCAAAGGTATAGGCCAAATCGACTTTATCAGAACCACCGGGTGCCTTTGCTGTCTTGGTGACTTTGCCATTGGCATCGTAATAAGTCACCAATGCCTGGGTATTCGATCCACCTCCCGAAACAATCGCATACCCCACAGATACACCCTTGGCATCGAAGAATTCCACCTTCGCGCTTTCAGAGTTGGCTCTCCAGGCGAACTGAACATCGAAGGTTTTCACTTCGTTGTTAAATACTACCGCGATTTTTTCACTGATCTTACTTTTACCGTCCGGGCTGCCATAGCCCAGTTCAGTGCTATCACCAGAGCCAGAGGTACTGCCCTGCACACCAAACCCGTCATGGGAGGTGCCTGTCACTTTCGAGATCTTGGCATCCTGGCCAGTGTTTCCTGTAGCAATCACCGTGAAACTGCCAGTTTTGTCGACGTTAGTGACATCAATGACGGAAGTCTTTGTGGCGATGGCGGTAATGGAAACATTCGTGACATTTAGGGTGTCGACCGCCGTCGAGGTTGCCGAGCCACTGCCGTCTTTGACTTCCAGCTTTTCAAAGCCCGGGCCGTTGACGCCGGTGATCGTGGCGGTCAGCTCGCTGCCGTCCTTGTAGACCTCTTCGCCGTTGCCAGCCGGAATGACCAGCGTGCCCGTGGTCTGGCCATCGGCGATGGTGATCAGCCCCTGGTCAGTGGTGATCGTGGTCACGCCTTGGGAGGCATGGCTCAGCGTGGCGGTGAAGATGTACTGCGCCGATGGGCCTTCGTCTTGTACCGAACCAGACAGGCTCACGGTCGCGACCGTCGTGGTATCGACCACCGTCGCGGTTGCCGAGCTGTTGCCGACTTCCAGCTTTTCAAAGCCAGGGCCGTTGACGCCGGTGATCGTGGCGGTCAGTTCGCTGCCGTCCTTGTAGGCGTCTTCGCCGTTGCCAGCCGGAACCGTCAGGGTGCCCGTGGTCTGACCATCGGC
>NZ_PVZN01000033.1 GCF_003024385.1 Pseudomonas sp. BBP2017 | reverse complement strand
CGCCTACACCATCCCCCGAGTAAATGCTAGAATCCCCGCCCATCATGCGGCCATTCTTCGTTTTTGGCCGAACATTCCTTCAAACAGTGCATCCCATGCTGAAGAAGCTGTTCCAGTCGTTCCGTCCTCCCGTACGTGGCCCGCACCACAAGCGCACCACGCCTGAAGTGATCAATAGCGGTCAACACTCGCTGCAACGTGGCCAATTCAGTCGTCATGCGGTGAGTATCGTTGAGCGCCTGCAAAATGCTGGCTACCAGGCCTACCTGGTCGGTGGCTGCGTGCGCGACCAACTCCTGGGCATCACGCCCAAGGACTTCGATGTCGCCACCAGCGCCACCCCCGAACAAGTTCGCGCCGAATTTCGCAATGCGCGCATCATCGGCCGCCGTTTCAAGCTGGTTCACATCCATTTCGGTCGTGAAATCATCGAAGTCGCAACCTTCCGCGCCAATCACCCGGAAAGTGAAACAGAAGACAGCCATACCTCGTCGCGTAACGAGAGCGGGCGCATTCTGCGTGACAATGTCTACGGCACCCTGGAAGAAGACGCGCAGCGCCGTGACTTCACTATCAATGCCCTGTACTACGATCCGGTCAGCGAGCGCATCCTCGACTACGCCAATGGCGTACACGACATCCGCAATCGTTTGATCCGCCTGATCGGTGACCCGACCCAGCGTTACCAGGAAGACCCGGTGCGGATGCTGCGCGCCGTGCGTTTCGCCGCCAAGCTGAACTTCGGCATCGAAAAACACACGGTGCAGCCGATCCGCCAGCTGGCGCCGATGCTGCGCGAGATCCCGGCTGCCCGCCTGTTCGAAGAAACGCTCAAGCTGTTCCTCTCTGGACATGCCGCCGACACCTTCGAGATGCTGGTCGACCTGCAGTTGTTCGATCCGCTGTTCCCGGCCAGTGCCGAGGCTCTGGAAGAACACCCGACTTACACACACACCCTGATCAGCCAGGCATTGATCAACACCGACCTGCGTATCAAGCAGGGCAAACCGGTAACGCCTGCCTTCCTGTTTGCCGCCCTGCTCTGGCCGGCCTTGCCAGGTCGCGCGCTACGCCTGCAAAGCCGTGGCATGCCGCCGATCCCGGCGATGAACGAAGCCGCCCACGAGTTGATCAGCGAACAATGCCAGCGCATCGCAATTCCGAAACGCTTCACCCTGCCGATCCGCGAGATCTGGGACATGCAGGAGCGCCTGCCACGCCGCAGCGGCAAGCGTGCCGACCTGCTGCTCGACAACCCGCGTTTCCGTGCCGGTTACGACTTCCTGCTACTGCGTGAAAGCGCAGGCGAAGAAACTGATGGCCTGGGCCAATGGTGGACCGATTATCAGGACTGCAACGACAGCGAACGGCGCGACATGATCCGTGACCTGGGTAGCCGCGATGAAGGCTCCGCTGCCGGCCCGCGCAAACGCAAGCGCAGCCCGAGCAAGCGCAAACGTGCCGATGGCGGCGCAGGCGAATAAGCATGGAGCGCGTGTACATCGGCCTGGGCAGTAATCTGGATGAACCGCAGGAGCAACTGCGCAGCGCTATCAATGCGCTGCATGAGTTGCCCGACACATTGCTGGCGGCAACGTCTGCTTTCTACAGCAGCGAATCGCTGTCACCCGGCCAGCCGCGCTACACCAATGCCGTAGCCGCCCTGGACACTGCGTTGGCACCTCTGGACCTGCTCGACAGCCTGCAGGCCATCGAAGCCGCCCAGGGCCGTGAACGCAAGGAGCGCTGGGGCCCACGCACCCTGGACCTGGATATCCTGCTGTACGGCGATCAGTTAATCGACATCCCGCGCCTGAAAGTCCCGCACTACCACATGCAGGCGCGACCGTTCGTCCTTTATCCGCTGGCCGAACTGGTCCCGGCCGACTTCCTGCTGGCCGACCAGCGCAGCCTTGCCCAGCTGCTGGCAGATTGCCCGTTCGTCGGCCTGGAACGCCTGTAACCGGGCGCTCCCCCATCCGGTAACGCCTGTAACAGTGCATTCGTAACAATGCGGTAACAGGGTAATTGACTTCAGCCCCCTCCCTCACGACTATAGGCGTCCGGTGGCGCCTGCGCGCCGCAAAAAGGCGTATATAGGCCTGGAACAGGTCGCAATTAAAACACCACGATCGATGATGTGCTGTTCCAGAAGATGAATACACGCGTTGTACGCAGTCGTTTTTCACAGCGCCTGAATGAGGATTCCTTTTCATGCCAGATGTAACCCTGACCACCCTGCAGAGCCTCAAGGCCAAGGGTGAGAAAATAGCCATGCTGACCTGCTACGACGCAACCTTCGCCCAGGCTGCCAGCCGTGCCGGCGTGGAAATCCTGCTGGTGGGTGACTCGCTGGGCATGGTCCTGCAAGGTCATGACAGTACCTTGCCGGTGACCAACGCCGAGATGGCTTACCACACCGCCTGCGTCAAACGTGGCAACGAAGGCGCACTGATCCTCGCTGACTTGCCGTTCATGTCGTGTGCAACCATTGAGCAGGCTTTCGCCAACAGCGGCGCCCTGATGCAAGCGGGTGCGCACATGGTCAAAGTCGAGGGCGCCGCCTGGCTTGCGGAAACCATCCGCCTGTTGGCCGAACGTGGCGTTCCGGTCTGCGCTCATATGGGCCTGACCCCGCAGACAGTGAATATCCTCGGCGGCTACAAGGTCCAGGGTCGCCAGGAAAACCAGGCGCGGCAAATGCGTGCCGACGCCATTGCCCTGGAGCAGGCCGGCGCGGCGATGCTGCTGCTTGAATGCGTACCCAGCGAGCTTGCTGCGGAAATCACCCAGGCAGTAAGTATTCCGGTGATTGGCATCGGCGCCGGCAGTGCGACCGATGGTCAGGTATTGGTACTGCACGACATGCTGGGCTTGTCGCTGACCGGGCGCGTGCCGAAGTTCGTGAAAAACTTCATGGTCGGCCAGAGCGACATCCAGGGTGCGCTCAAGGCTTACGTAACAGCCGTCAAGGACGTCAGCTTCCCAGGCAACGAACACGGGTTCAGTGCATGAATACAGTCAAGACCGTCCGCGAACTGCGCGCCGCCGTGGCGCGGGCACGCAGTGAAGGCAAACGTATCGGTTTCGTACCGACCATGGGCAACCTGCACAGCGGCCACGCTGCTCTGGTGACCAAGGCCGCGCAGCGCGTCGATTTCGTCGTCGCCAGTATCTTCGTCAACCCGCTGCAGTTCGGCCCCAGCGAAGACCTCGACAAGTACCCGCGGACCCTCGCTGCCGACCAGGAGAAACTGCTCCAGGCCGGTTGCCACCTACTGTTCGCCCCTACTGTCGAAGAGATGTACCCCGACGGCATGGACGGCCAGACCCGCGTCAGCGTTCCACAATTGTCCGAAGGACTCTGTGGCGCCAGCCGCCCGGGTCATTTCGAAGGTGTGGCAACGGTGGTCAGCAAACTGTTCAACATGGTCCAGCCGGACCTGGCCGTTTTCGGTGAGAAAGATTTCCAGCAGTTGGCGGTGATCCGCGCCCTGGTGCGCGACCTGAACATGCCGATCCAGATCATTGGCGAACCGACCGTGCGTGCCGAGGATGGCCTGGCGCTGTCCTCGCGCAACGGTTATCTGAACGAAGAACAGCGCGCCATCGCGCCAGCGCTGTATCGACTGCTGAGCCAGATGGCCACTGCCATCGAACAGGGCGAGCGCGACTATCCGGCGTTGATCGGCAATGCTCAGCAACAGCTGCAGAACGCTGGTTTTCGCCCCGATTATCTGGAAATCCGCCAGGCCTTGAGCCTGCGCCCGGCAACCGCCGAAGACCGCGACCTGGTAATCCTGGCTGCCGCCTTCCTCGGCGCCACCCGCCTGATCGACAACCTGCACCTGAATCTTGACTCCAAGTAACACGGTTGCCCACCGAGCCCGCTCCCTGTAACCCGGAGCGATGCCTATAATTGGCATCAGCCTGCAAACGGGGCGCTGGTTTCAGTGTCCAAGGCAGTTCACGCAATAAGGAAACCTGCAGCGATGGCTTACTACCGCACCCCTCATGATGTAACCGCTCTGCCCGCTTGGCAGGCGCTCCAGCAACACCGCGAAGCCATGCAGGACTTCAGCATGCGCGAGGCATTCAATGCCGAGCCAAAGCGCTTCGAACAGTTGTCCCTGAGCACCTGCGGACTGTTTCTCGACTACTCGAAGAACCTGATCAACGGCCAAAGCCGTGACCTGCTGGTCAACCTGGCCAATGAAGTGGGGTTGCAGGATGCGATCAAGTCGTTGTTCGCCGGCGAAATTCTCAACGCCTCCGAAGGCCGTCCTGCCCTGCACACCGCGCTGCGCCGGCCGGTAGGCGACAAGTTGAGCGTCAACGGCGTCAATGTGATGCCCGAGGTACATAAAGTCCTCAACCAGGTCACTGAGCTGGTGGGTCGCATTCATGACGGCCTGTGGCGCGGCTACAGCGAAAAGCCGATCACCGACGTGGTCAACATCGGTATCGGTGGTTCGTTCCTCGGCCCTGAGCTGGTTTCCGAGGCGCTGCTGCCTTACGCTCAGCGCGGCGTACGTTGCCATTACCTGGCCAATATCGACGGCAGTGAGTTCCATGAGCTGTCGGCCAAACTGCGCGCTGAAACCACCCTGTTCATCGTTTCCTCGAAATCCTTCAATACCCTGGAAACCCTGAAGAACGCCCAGGCCGCTCGCGCCTGGTACCTGGCCCAGGGTGGCTCGGAAGCCGAGCTGTACAAGCACTTCATCGCCGTGTCGAGCAACAAGGCCGCTGCTGTGGCCTTCGGCATCCGCGAAGAAAACATCTTCCCGATGTGGGACTGGGTAGGTGGTCGTTACTCACTGTGGTCGGCAATTGGTCTGCCGATTGCCCTGGCCATCGGTACCGCCAACTTCAAAGAGCTGCTGTCCGGCGCCTACACCATGGACCAGCATTTCCAGAACGCACCGTTCGAGCAGAACATGCCGGTGCTGCTGGCCCTGCTGGGTGTCTGGTACGGCAACTTCTGGGGTGCGCAGAGCCATGCGATCCTGCCGTACGATCACTACCTGCGTAATATCACCAAACACCTGCAACAGCTGGACATGGAGTCCAACGGCAAGAGCGTTCGCCAGGACGGCACACCGGTCAACCATGACACCGGTCCGGTGATCTGGGGTGGCGTCGGTTGCAACGGTCAGCATGCCTACCACCAACTGCTGCACCAGGGCACCCAACTGATCCCGGCAGACTTCATCGTCCCGGTGGTCAGCTTCAACCCGGTTGCCGACCACCATCAATGGCTGTACGCCAACTGCCTGTCGCAGAGCCAGGCGCTGATGCTCGGCAAGACCCGTAGCGAGGCCGAAGCCGAGCTGCGCGACAAGGGCATGAGCGAAGCCGATATCCAGAAGCTGGCGCCGCACAAGGTGATCCCGGGCAACCGTCCGAGCAATACCCTGGTGGTCGAGCGCATCAGCCCACGCCGTCTCGGCGCGCTGGTGGCGATGTATGAACACAAGGTGTTCGTGCAGAGCGTGATCTGGGGTATCAACGCCTTCGACCAGTGGGGCGTAGAGCTTGGCAAAGAGCTCGGCAAGGGTGTTTACCAGCGCCTGACCGGCGGAATCGAAGAGCCTGCCGAAGACGCGTCGACCCAGGGCCTGATCAACTTCTTCCGCAGCCGTCACCGCGGTTGATCGCCTGCGTTGCCCCTGGCTGAACGAACACAGCCAGGGGCAACGGCTACACTGTCCTGACTAAAACAATCAGGACAGGACCCGCCATGTTCGATATCAGCGCCTATCCCCATGCCGATGCCGTCAGCAAAGCGGCGCGCCTGAGCCAGGCCGAGTACCAGCGTCTGTACCGCCAGTCGATTGAAGAGCCGGAGGCGTTCTGGACGGAACAGGCCAAAGCGCTGGAATGGATCAAGCCCTGGAGCAGCATCCATTGCGGCGACATGAAGACCGGTCAGGCCACCTGGTTCAAGGGTGCCCAACTCAACGTCAGCTACAACTGCATCGACCGCCACCTGGCTGCGCGGGGCGACCAGCCGGCGATCATCCGTGAAGGCGACAATCCTGCCGACTCCAGCGTCATCACCTACCGTGAACTGCACCATCATGTTTGCCGCCTGGCCAATGTGCTCAAGCAGCGCGGGGTAAAAAAGGGTGATCGAGTGTGCATCTACATGCCCATGGTCCCCGAGGCAGCCTATGCCATGCTGGCCTGCAGCCGCATCGGTGCAATTCATTCGGTGGTGTTCGGTGGCTTCTCGCCCGACGCGCTGCGTGATCGCATTCTCGACGCCGATTGCCGCACAGTGATCACCGCCGATGAAGGCATTCGCGGTGGCAAGACCGTGGCGCTGAAGAACAACGTCGACAAGGCGCTACTCAGTTGCGCGGATGTCAGCACCGTGGTGGTAATCAAGCGTACCGGTAGCCAGATCGACTGGAGTGAAGGTCGTGATCTCTGGTACCACGAAGCGATCAAAACGGTCAGCGACGACTGCCCACCCGAGCCGATGGACGCTGAAGATCCGCTGTTCATCCTCTATACCTCCGGCAGTACCGGCAAACCCAAAGGCGTGCTGCACACGACTGCCGGCTATCTGCTGCAGGCCACCCTGACCTTCAAGACCGTGTTCGACTACCGTGACGGTGAAGTGTTCTGGTGCACCGCCGATGTCGGCTGGGTTACCGGGCACAGCTACATCGTCTACGGACCACTGGCCAATGGTGCAATCACCTTGATGTTCGAAGGCGTGCCCAACTACCCCGACGCCTCGCGATTCTGGCAAGTGGTCGACAAACATAAAGTGAACATCTTCTATACCGCCCCCACTGCCCTGCGCGCCTTGATGCGTGAAGGTGAGGGGCCGTTGCAGAACACTTCACGCAAGAGCCTGCGTCTGCTTGGCAGCGTCGGCGAACCGATCAACCCGGAAGCCTGGGAGTGGTATTTCAATGCGGTGGGCGAGCAACGCTGCCCGATCGTCGACACCTGGTGGCAGACCGAAACCGGCGGCATCATGATCAGCCCGCTGGTGGGCAGTCGGCGGATCAAGCCCGGTTGCGCCACCCAGCCGATGTTCGGCGTACAACCGGTGCTGCTCGATGACAAGGGCAAGCTCATTGAAGGGCCCGGCAGCGGCATGCTGGCGATCAAGGCCAGCTGGCCCGGGCAGATCCGCAGCGTGTATGGCGACCCGCAACGGATGCTCGACACCTATTTCAAACCACTGCCAGGTTACTACTTCACCGGCGACGGCGCCCGCCGTGACGAAGACGGCGATCTGTGGATAACCGGGCGCATCGATGATGTGATCAACGTCTCCGGGCACCGCATCGGCACCGCTGAAGTTGAAAGTGCCCTGGTATTGCACGACAGCATCGCCGAGGCCGCTGTAGTCGGGTACCCTCACGATCTCAAGGGGCAAGGCATCTATGCCTTTGTCACGCCGATGAACGGGGTGAACCCGGACGACACGCTCAAACAGGAGCTGTTGGCCCTGGTCAGCAAGGAAATCGGCAGCTTCGCCAAGCCGGAACTGATCCAGTGGGCACCAGCACTGCCCAAGACCCGCTCAGGCAAGATCATGCGGCGCATCCTGCGCAAGATCGCCTGCAACGAGCTGGACAACCTGGGTGACACCTCGACCCTGGCCGATCCCAGTGTGGTCCAGGGCCTGATCGACAAACGTTTGAATACATAACCGGCAGCAGGTCATGGCTGCCTCGCACGCAAGGTAACCATGGAAGCGATTCGCCGCCGTATCGAAACCCAGGTGATGAGCCTGACCGGCTTGTCCCTCGGGCAGCTTGACCTGGAAAACCCCAAGGGCGACCCCGGACTGTTCGGCCCGGACAGCATCAGCTGGCGTGTGCACGGCGACTTCCCGAGCATGCTGATCGGCGGTATCAGTGCCTTGCTCCTGCAACTCCTGCATCCGCTGGCACTGGCCGGGGTCTGGGATCACTCCAATTTTCGCCACGACCTGCTCGGACGCCTTCGCCGCACCAGCCAGTTCATCTCCGGCACCACCTTCGGCGCCACTGGCGACGCCAACTGGCTGATCGAAAAAGTCCGCACCATCCATCTACAAGTCGTCGGGAGCGCCGCCGATGGGCGCCCCTATGCAGCCAGCGATCCTGATCTGTTGACCTGGGTGCATGTGGCCGAGGTCAGCAGCTTTCTTGCCGCCCACCTGCGTTACCGCAACCCGAAGCTGTCAATTGCCGAGCAAGACGCCTACTACGCCGAGATCGCCCTGATCGCCGAACGCTTGGGGGCCCGTGACGTGCCACATTCGCGTCAGCAGGTAACGGACTACCTGCAGTCCATGCGTCCACAGTTGCACGCGGATGAACGCAGCCATGAAGTGGTGCAGGTACTGCTTGATGCTCCCGCCCCCAGTCGTCTGGCCAAGCCGGTGGGTAGCCTGATGTTGCGGGCGGGCATCGACCTGTTGCCGGAATGGGCCAGCGAAATGCTCGAGCTGCAGCAGCCTCCGTTACAGCGGCGTTTGATTCGCCTGGGTATCAACAGCACAGCCCCAGTGCTGCGCTGGGCCATGCGTGACGGTTCGGCGCATCGAGCGCGGCGGCGCATGGGTATCCGCTGAAGGCGACCGAGCGGTTCGCCATTAGCGATACCCTGAGCATCTATGCCACCATGACGGTTGATCAAGGCCCCGCAGGGGCCTGTGCTGTTCTGACACCAAATCGAATAAGAGTGAGGACCCGCGCCATGCAAGATGTTGTTATCGTTGCCGCCACCCGAACCGCTGTCGGTAGCTACCAAGGAGCGCTGGCCGCTATTCCCGCCGTTGACCTCGGCGCTGCGGTGATTCGCCAACTGCTGACCCTGACCGGCATCGATGCCGAACGGGTCGATGAAGTGATCCTCGGTCAGGTACTGACCGCTGGCGCCGGACAAAACCCTGCGCGCCAGGCCGCAATCAAAGCCGGCCTGCCCCACGTAGTGCCGGCCATGACCCTGAACAAAGTCTGCGGCTCCGGCCTCAAGGCTCTGCACCTGGCGACCCAGGCAATCCGCTGCGGCGACGCCGAAGTGATCATCGCTGGCGGCCAGGAAAACATGAGCTTGGCCAACTATGTGATGCCCGGCGCCCGTACCGGCTTGCGCATGGGCCACAGCAGCCTGATCGACAGCATGATCAGCGATGGCCTGTGGGATGCATTCAATGACTATCACATGGGTATCACCGCCGAGAACCTGGTCGAAAAGTACGGCATCAGCCGTGAGGAGCAGGATGCCTTTGCCGCCGCCTCCCAGCAGAAAGCTGTCGCGGCGATTGAAGCCCGACGCTTCGTCGACGAAATCACCCCGATCCTGATCCCGCAGCGCAAGGGCGATCCGATTGCCTTCGCCACTGACGAACAACCACGTGCCGGCACGACCGCCGAGTCCCTGGGCAAGCTCAAGCCGGCGTTCAAGAAAGACGGCACCGTCACTGCCGGTAACGCCTCGTCGCTCAACGACGGCGCAGCTGCCGTCATGCTGATGAGTGCAGCCAAGGCCCAGCAGCTGGGCCTGCCGATCCTGGCGCGGATCAAGGCCTATGCCAATGCCGGTGTCGACCCTGCGATCATGGGTATCGGCCCGGTCAGCGCGACCCGCCGCTGCCTGGAAAAAGCCGGCTGGGCACTGGCCGACCTGGACCTGATCGAAGCCAACGAAGCCTTCGCCGCCCAGGCGCTGTCGGTAGGCAAGGAACTGGGCTGGGACGCCAGCAAGGTCAACGTCAACGGTGGCGCCATTGCCCTGGGCCACCCGATCGGTGCCTCGGGATGCCGGGTGCTGGTGACTCTGCTGCACGAAATGATCAAGCGTGATGTCAGCAAAGGCCTGGCCACGCTGTGCATCGGCGGCGGTCAAGGTGTAGCCCTGGCGATCGAACGCTGATCGCTGCGGGAGGGGCTGCAACGGCCCCTCCCCAGGCTTGAACTGATAAACTGCACGTCCGCAAACCAAGGCCACGTGCATGTCCCTCTTGAATCAGGCGCTGCGCGCCGCCCTCGACGCCCGCCAGGGCCTAATCGCCGAACTGCATGCCCAGGGCACCGATTGCTATCGCCTGTTCCATGGCAGCCAGGAAGGCGCCAGCGGCTTGACCGTGGATCGCTACGGTCCGCAACTGCTGGTGCAGAGTTTCCACCAGACCCTTGAGTCCAGCGCCCTGCTTGAGCTGCACGCCATGGTTGAAACGTACCTTGGCCTTGAACTGCTACTGGTTTACAACGACCGCTCCCAAGGCAACAGCCGCATCGACCGCCGTGACCCGGTATACCAGGCCAGTGAGACAGCCCTGGCCGACCATATCGGCCATGAGTGGGGGCTTAACTACCGTGTCCGTGGCCGTCATGCCGGGCAGGACCCGCTGCTGTTCCTCGACCTGCGCAATGCTCGCGGTTGGGTCAAGCAGCACAGTGCCGGCAAGCGTGTGCTGAACCTGTTTGCCTATACCTGCGGTGTCGGTCTCAGCGCTGCAGCGGGCGGTGCCCGTGAGGTGTGCAACCTGGACTTCGCCGAAGGCAACCTGGCGGTGGGCAAGGAGAACGCTGCGCTCAATCCGCAACTGGCACCGATGAGCTTCATCCAGTCCGATTACTTCCCGGCGATCCGCCAGTTCGCCGGTTTGCCCATCAGCCAGCGCCGCGGTCACAAGCTGCCACCGTATCCGCGCCTGGAACAGCGCCAGTTCGACCTGGTGTTCCTCGACCCGCCGGCTTGGGCCAAGAGCGCCTTCGGCACTGTCGACCTGCTGCGCGACTACCAAAGCCTGCTCAAGCCGGCGCTGCTCAGTACGGCCGAGGACGGTGTATTGATCTGCTGTAACAACCTGGCCAAGGTCAACCTCGACGACTGGCGCGAGCAAGTCCAGCGCTGTGCCGAGAAAGCAGGACGACCGGTACGCGACTGGCAGGTCCTCAAACCGGCCAGCGACTTTCCGTCGCAGGATGGCCTGCCACCGCTCAAGACCTTGATTCTTCAGCTCTGAAGCAAAAATACGGCACTTTCCGAGCGTTCTTCGGAACCGATTTTACGTGCCATACTCCAAGCTCTTCCGTTTTAGACAGACGACGCCGCACATGCCCAAAGGATTGAAACGCGCCCTCGGCGCCATGTTGGCCGCATTGGCCTTGTACAGCTTGCTTGGCTTTCTGATTCTCCCAGGAGTGGCCCTGCGTATCGCCAACCAGCAATTGGCCAACTACGCCACCGTGCCGGCCCACCTGCAGCGCATTGAGCTCAACCCGTTCAGCCTTGAACTAACCCTGTGGGGTCTGCAGATTGGCGAGCAAGGCAAGGAGCAGGTTGGCTTCGAGCGTTTGTACGCCAACCTTCAGCTCGATAGCCTGTGGACAGGCGCTCTGCACTTGGCAGGCGTCGAGCTGGAAAAACCGCGCACTGAGCTACTGTTCGCCAAGGAAGGCAGCCTGAACCTGGCTCAGCTATTCAAGCTGCCACCCAGCGAAGCGAAGCCCGAAGAACCACCAAGCGACCCGTTCCCGGTGCGTATTGCCAGCATCAAACTCATTGAAGGCTACCTGCATTTCGAGGACTTGCGCCCAAGTGAGCCGATCGAGTTTCTCTACGACTCGATGAACCTGGAGCTGAAGAACCTCAGCACCCTGCCCGACGACAGCACTGACATGACCTTGGTCGCGATTGGCCCCGGTGGCGGCCGTGTCGACTGGAGCGGCAGCTTCAGTGTGGTCCCGCTCGCCTCCGAAGGTACCCTGAAAATCACCGACGGCAAGATGAAGTCATTCTGGCCTTATGTCCGCGATGCGGTGCCGCTGGTGCTTGAAGAGGGCGTGGTCAACCTCGACACTCATTACAAGCTGAACCTGTCCAGGCAAACCGAGCTGCTGCTGGACAACACTTCGATCAGCATCGCACCCTTTGCCATCAAAGCGCCAGATGGCCGCCCACTGGCGCGGCTGGCCCGCTTGGACATCAGCGAAACCTCTATAGACCTGAGCAAACAGCTGGTCACTGTGGGCAAGATCCGCAGCGACAAGCTGGAAACCTGGGCAGCACTGGAAGCAGATGGACAACTCGACTGGCAAAAGCTGTTTGCCAGCCAGCCGGCCAAAGCCACCCCGACAGAAAAGCCCGAGCCTGCCGCAACTGAGCCGGACACCAAGGAACAGGCCGCCTCTGCCGAACCGAACAAACCTTGGCAAGTACTGCTCAAGGACGTCCAGCTGCGCAACTATCAAGTGCACCTGGCCGACCGTTCACAGAAAGAGCCAGTGGCGCTGGACGTTGGCCCACTGAACCTCGACTTGCAGAATTTCGACAGCCTCAATCAATCGCCCTTCACCCTCAAGCTCGACACCGGTGTGGGCAAGCAAGGCAAGCTGCAGGTGGCCGGTGAGGTCAACCTGGCGCCGATTACCGCCAAGCTTGACGTCAGCACCCAGGACATCGACTTGCGTGTCGCTCAGGCCTATATCACTCCGTACATCCGCCTGGAGCTGCGCAGTGGCATGCTTGGCAGTGACCTCAAGGTCAACCTCAGTAACGTTGAACCACTGGTCTTCAGCATTGAAGGTAAGGCTCAGGTCAATCAACTGCATACCCTGGACACCATCAAGGACCGTGACTTCGTCAAATGGCAACAGCTGAACCTGGATGGCTTGTCTTATCGTCACGGTGATGCCCTGAGCATTGCTAAGGTCAGCCTCAAACAACCTTACGCACGCTTCATGATCAACGAAGATCGCACCACCAACGTCGATGACCTGCTAATCCCGCAGCCGGCCACCGCGCAATCCAGTGCCCAGGCGAAAGCCAAGGCGCCGACCAGCAGCGACAAGCCGCTGGGCATCCGCATCGGTGCAATCGATATCAACGATGGCTCGGCGAACTTTGCCGACTTCAGCCTGACGCCCAACTTCGCCACCGCCATCCAGCAACTCAACGGTCAGATTGGCACCATTGACAGCCGCCAGCCCAAGCCAGCCAAGGTTGACATCAAGGGCAAGGTCGATCGTTACGCACCAGTAACCATCAAAGGCGCACTGAACCCCTTCGACCCGATGGCCAGCCTGGACATCGCCACCAGCTTCAAACGCGTCGAGCTGACCACCCTGACACCTTATTCAGGCAAGTTCGCTGGCTTTCGCATCCGCAAGGGCCGACTGAACATCGACCTGCACTACGTCATCACCCAAGGCAAGCTCAAAGCCGAGAACAAAGTGGTGGTCGAGCAGCTGCAACTGGGTGAGAAGGTCGACAGCCCGGATGCGGTGGATCTGCCGATTCGCCTGGCAGTGGCCTTGCTCAAGGACACCGATGGAAAGATCTCCATCGAACTGCCGGTGAGCGGCGATCTGAACGATCCACAGTTCAGCGTCATGCCGATCGTCTGGCAGACCCTGCGCAACCTGGTACTGCGCGCCGCCCAGGCGCCGTTCAAGTTCATCGGTGGCCTGATCAGCGGTGGCGACGCCCAGGACCTGGGCAACGTCGCCTTCGCCGCCGGCTCCAGCGATCTGGCTCCCGATGCGCAAAGTGCCCTCGACAAACTCGCCGCGGCGCTCAAGGAACGCCCTGCCTTGCGCCTGGAGATCGAAGGTACCAGCGCGCAGAGCAGCGACGGCCCCTTGATTGCCCAGCAGCGTCTGGAGCGTGAATACCAGAGTAGCTACTACAAGATCCTCCAGCGTCGCGGTGACAAGGTGCCAGCCCAGGCTTCGGAGCTGAAGGTCCCGGATGGCGACAAGCCGGCGATGCTTGAAGGGATCTATCGGACCCGCATGAAGCAGCAGCCACCGACCGAATGGGAACAGCTGGACCGCGAGCAGCGCACCACTCAGTTGCGCGATGCGGTGCTCAAGTCCTGGGGCGAGAGCTCTCTACTGCTGCGCCAGCTGGGTCAGGCCCGGGCCAGCAGTATCAAGGACTACCTGGTCGACAAGGGCAAGCTGGAGGACGATAGGGTGTATTTCATTGATGCCAGCCTCGGCCAGGCCGAAGCAGATGGCCGGGTGATCACACCGCTGCATCTGGATGCTGAGTGAGGTACCGCCATCGCGGGGCAAGCCCGCTTGTGTCTATGGCCGGAAGTAAACTCTAGGGTGAGAGAGGTGGATGGCAAGCTGTGAGTCCGCGGTGCTTAAAGCACGAGTGGGAGCAAAGCTGCCATCCACCTTT
>NZ_PVZN01000032.1 GCF_003024385.1 Pseudomonas sp. BBP2017 | reverse complement strand
TGGCAAGCGATAATGTGTCAACCATGTCCCCGTACATGTGTCAGCGATGTCTCCGGTCCATACACTTGGAAAAAGTAGGCAAAACCGCTCGCTCCTGCATCCGGCCCTACGCTGCGCTCCGGGTCCCTTCGCTCCGGCACCTTCCGGGGCCACGCGGCCTACGACTTGCTTCGCCAAGTCTACGGCTCGCGCTCTTCGGCTACGCCGAAGGTGCTACGCACTGGCCCCTACAGGCACCTCCACTCAGCCTCCTGAAGTCGCAGTCCGCGGCGCCTGAACTTGCGTGTATGAAGAGCAAGAGCAAGAGCGAGCCGTTACTGGTTTTACGCGGGCTTGCCCCGCGACGGCATCAGCCTGGCTCCGCCAGAATCAGATTTCGAAGATGCGCCAGTGCAGGCGCCGCCCGTAACTTTGCGACTTCAGGAGGCTTTGCCTACTTTCCCCAAGAGGAAAGTAGGCCGCCGTAAAGGCGGAAGGGGCCGGCAGCATCGCCACACAAAATGGATAAGCTCACAACCACATCATCCCAACCCAAGGATCATAGCCCCCAGGATTCCGCGAAGAACCTCAAAAAAGGAGTACAGGCATCCAAGTCAACGACGCAGTTTGGCGCAATGATCCTGAACCGGTTGTGCCGCCGTGTACCACACATAATCAGCACTTTCGGCAGTCACCGTCTTGCCCACCTCAGCCAGAATCAGCACCTGGTTACCTTCGCCCGCACCCAGATCGCTCAGGTGCAGCGGCACTCCCAGATCCTTGCGTACATGGAAGGCCCCGGCCAGCAACACGGCAGGCGTAGGTGCGGCCAGCAGGCTTTCGGCCATGCGCCGGTCGCGCTGCTGCTGCACAGCGAGCATCGCTGGCATCTGTGATTCGGGCAGCAAGCCGCAATGCGACTCGCGGATATCCTCGAGCAGCGTGGCTTGCACTTCAGGACGGGTGGACGCTGCACCTTCGAGCACTGGTCGCTGTTTGTAGATCTGCATGATCTGCGAGCGATTCAGGTTGGCCGAGAGCAGCGGATACGGCTGGCGCAGGGCATAGCTGACCAGCGCGCCGTACACGCCCCAGTCCCAGTTGGCCTGCCAGGCCAGGGCCTGGAACGCATCGCTCGGCGGTTGCCCGGCACGGGTCGCGGCCTGCGCTGCATCGACCTTGTCCTGCTGGTCCGGGTTGAGCATTTCCATCAGCAAGCTGCCTTGCGGCCGTTGGCCGGCCAGCTCGCGCAGCAGCCACAGTTGCAGGGCGTGGTGATCAGGATTGTCGTGTTGTTCGCCGACCAGCACCCGTGGCGCGGCGGCCAGGCGCTGAACCAGCTCTTGTGGGGTCAGGGTCCGGCCGCTGGCCAGTTCGCGGATCACCCCAAGTTCAGCGTGATCGCGTCCTTGTGGCGCGATCGGGGCCGGTGGTGGCAGTACGTCTCGGGTTTGGCAGGCCGCCAACAGGCTGACCAGGCAGAGCAACAGAAGGCGCATCGGGATTCCTTGCTAAAGAGTTACCCCTCGATCACGGCAGGATGAGGGGGCGGTTTCAGCGCGCGATGATCAACGGGTGGCCGCGTTCCGGGTGTTGGTGAATGAGCACTTGCAGCCCATACACTGCCGCCAGCGCATCGGCGGTCAGCACCTCTGACGGTGGGCCATAGGCGTGAGGCAGGCCGTCTTGCAGCAACAGCAGTTGATCGCAGTAGCGCGCCGCCAGATTGAGGTCGTGGAGGATCACCATCACCGCCGCGCCACGTTCGGCGAAGTCGCGCACTGCTTGCAAAATGGTGTGCTGGTGCAACGGGTCGAGCATCGATGTCGGTTCGTCGAGCAGCAGTGTCTGCCCCTCGGCGCCGGGCCAGAGCTGGGCCAGTACCCGGGCCAGGTGCACGCGTTGCCGCTCACCACCGGACAGCGCCAGGTAGCTGCGTTGCGCCAGGTGCAAGGCGTCAGCCGCCGCCAGCGCTTGGGTGACGATTTCGGCATCGCGCACGCGGCCGCTGGCGTGGGGCAGGCGCCCCATGCCGACCACCTCATTGACCGAAAAGGCGAAGTTCAGGCTTGAACTCTGCGGCAGCACCGCCAGGCGCTTGGCACGCTCCTGGCCGGGCCAGTCGGCAAGCTTGCGTTGATCAAGGCTGACATTGCCTTCGGTGAGCGGTAACTCACCGCACAGCGCTGCCAGCAGGGTGCTCTTGCCCGCGCCGTTAGGGCCGAGAACGGCGAGCACTTGCCCAGGCGGCAACTGAATGTCGATATTGGCCAGTACCGTGCGTTGGCCGCGGCGTACCAGCAGGTTGTCTGCTTCAAGCATCAGGTGCGCCCCCGTACCAGCAAGAAGAGGAAGAACGGCGCGCCAATCAGTGCCGTGACGATGCCGATCGGCAACTCGGCAGGTGTCAACAGCAGGCGTGCAATCAGATCGGCCAACAGCAACAGACCTGCGCCAGCCAGCAACGACGCGGGCAGCAGCACCCGGTGATCCGGGCCGACCAGCAAGCGCATCAGGTGCGGGACCACCAGGCCGATGAATCCGATCAACCCCGCTGCCGCAACCGCGGCACCGACGCCCAGCGCGGTACACAACACCAGCTCCAGTTTGATCCGTTCGACATCGAAGCCCAGGTGACGCGCCTCCGATTCACCCAACAGCAGCGCGTTGAGGGCAGCGGCGCGGCGCGGCAACCACAAGGCAACCGCCACGGCCACGATCAATAACGGCCACAAGCGTTGGTAACTGGCGCCGTTGAGGCTGCCCAGGTTCCAGAAGGTCAGGGTGCGCAGGGTGGCGTCATCGGCCAGGTAGGTGAACAGACCCACCCCGGCACCGGCCATGGCGGTCATCGCCACACCGGCCAGCAACATGGTGGCGACGTTGGTCTGGCCATTGCTGCGTCCGAAGCGGTAGACGATGGCCGTGACGATCAGGCCGCCGGCGAAGGCGCACACCGACAGCACATAAGGCTCGATGGCCGCCGGCAGTCCGCCGACCAGGCTGCCGCCGACGATGGCGATGGCCGCCCCCAGCGCTGCGCCGCCCGATACGCCGACCAGGCCCGGGTCGGCCAAGGGGTTGCGGAACAACCCCTGCATGGCTACCCCGGACAACGCCAGCACCGCGCCGACAGCAATGCCAAGCAGCGTGCGCGGCATGCGGATCTGACCGAGGATCAGGTCTGCCTGCTGTGTGGCGTCGCCCTCCAGCGGCAGGCCGATCAGACGTAACCCGGCCTTCAGTGTTTCGCCCAAGGGCAGGCTGACCGGCCCGAGGGCCAGCGACAACCAGACCACCAACACCAGCACCAGTCCCAGAGCGAGCAGCATCGGCCGCGGTCGGACAATTGCCGTCATTGGCCAGCCTCGGCGCTCAGCGTCTTGGCGTGCGGGTAGAAGGCTGCGGTCAGCGTCGCCAGGGCATCCGGCACCCGCGGACCAAGGCCACCCACCAGCAGGGTCGGGTCGATCACCAGCACACGACCGTCACGACCGGCCTGGGTTTGCGCCAGTACCGGGTTCTGCTCAAGCAGCGCGGTACGTGCTGCGTCGCCTTGCAGACGACTACCGGCCAGGAGAATGACTTGCGGATCGAGGGCCAGCATGGCTTCGCTGGACACTGGCTTGTAGCCAGTGTGTCCGCCCAGGCTTTGGCCACCGGCTTGCTCGATCATCCAGGCCGCCAGGGTGTCCTTGCCAGCCACCTGCAGGTTGCCCCCGGAATGGCTGAGCAACAGCAATACCCGTGTCGCCGGGTGCTGCTGACGGACCTGCTTGACCACGGCGGCCTGCTGTTGCAGACGCTGCTGGTAGTTGCTCAGCAGGGCCTGTGCCTGGGTCTGCTGGCCCAGCAATAGGCCCAGCGTTGTCAGGTTTTGTTGCAAGGCGGGCACATCGGCCTTGGCCGAGAGCAGCTCGATGCGTACACCCGACGCCTTGAGTTGTTCCAGAACAGGCGGCGGTCCCATCTCACTACTGCCGACCAGAATGTCCGGACGCAGGGCCAGAATGCCCTCGGCCGCCAGCGCGCGCTGGTAACCGATGCCGGGCAGGCTGTGCAACGAGCGCGGGTACTGGCTGGTGCTGTCGACACCGACCAGCTTGCTTTCGCCGCCCAGCGCTACAACCCATTCGCTGAACGCACCGCCAGCGCTTACCCAGCGCTGGGGCAGGGCATCGCTGGCACTGGCCAGCTGGCTGAACAGCAAACCAGCGCAGGCCAGGAGGATTTTCTTGCGCATCTAGGTGCTTCCTTAGACGGTCATCGGAGTCGCGGATTCTGCCAGAGTACGCCAGTCGTCACGCTCCGGCACACCTGGTTTGCGCACACCGAACAGCTGGATGACCAGTTCGCCGTTGGCGTCGAAGCCCTCGTAGCTGGTGACGATGCCGTCGACACTTGGCTTGCGCACCCGCCACAGTTCGGTGATGCCGGTGGTTTTCAGGTGCAGGTTGAACGCAGGGTCGAGGACGTTGAACCAGGTGTCCATCCAGCGCAGGTTGCTGACCGGGCCCGAGTGGATCTGGATGCAGTGCTGGTTACCGACGAACACCATGATCGGTACTTCGCGCTTGCCGGCTTCTTCAATCAGGTTGGTCAGCTCGACGGTGGCCAGCGGCTCGGCCCATTGATGACCGGCCAGGCGCAAAGCCTGAGTGCGCACTACATCATTGCGCTTGAGCAGGGCGAAGAAGTCGTGGGTGTCCTGCAGGGCGGACCACTCAGTGCGCAGCTTGTCGGCATCGACTTCGCTGTCCGCACGCGGGGCTTTGGCGGCTGGCAGCGGTTGCAGGTCCAGCTCGACGCTCTGTTCTTCGGCACGGAAACGTTCAACCAAAGGCGCCCAGGCGGCTTCTTCGCTGGTGGCGGTGAGGAACACCTTGTGTACGGCGGTGCCCTGGCGGTCGAAAATCTGGATGCTGCGCTGCGGTCCGCGTGCAGTGTTTTCGTCGACGGCAAACACACTGGCCCAGCCGCTGAGGAACAGGCGCAGGTCGATGTCCGGTGACAGCACCATGCCCATCTGGCCGCTGCCCATGATGGTTACCTCGTGATACACGCCTTTGCGCTCATGCACGCAGTGTTCGTTGCGGGTCAGCGCCATGATGTAACCCAGCTCGCCCAGTGCAGGCAGCAGTGTCTTCCACTCCGGGCGCAGACGCACGGTATCGACGCCCAGGCGGCTGGCGGTCAGTTCGGCTTCGCTGATGCCGAGCTTGGCGGCGGCATCGCGGGCGCGCAGGCCCGATTGCTCGGTGCGCAGTTGTTGCCACTGCTGGTAAAGCTCAGGTCCGGCAGCCAGGGCGAGGGTTGGGGCGGTCATGGTGAACTCCTTCAGGGTCATCGGTTCGCCGTAAGGGCGAATTCTATTGGTATTTCCACACGGCTGGGCACGGCCCGGCCATCGACTATTTCGGGACGAAAGCGCCACTGGGTCACGGCTTCGAGGGCGGCCTGATCAAGGCTTGTCACCCCTGACGAGCGCACCAGCGTGAGTTTGAGTTGCTTGCCGTGCTCATCCAGGCACACCTCGACGCGGACGATCCCTTGCTGGTTGCGGCGACGGGCCTGCGACGGGTAGCGAGGTGGCGGCGGAGGGCTGACAAAACTGGGGCGCAGGCTGACCACTGGCGAGATCGGCGGCGTAGCAGGGGCGGGCGTGCTGGGGCTGTTTACCGGTGGCGATACCGGTTTGCTGGTGGTTTGGCGCGATGCTGCCGACGCAACGGCGGTCTGGCTGGTGCGTGGCTCGGGGCGTGGCGCGGGCGCTGATTTGACGATTGCAGGCTGGCTTTTTACCGGCAGCGGCTTGGCGGCTGGGGGCACCGGCTTCGGCAGCACTGGCGCTTTCAGCGGCGCCGGCGCTGGCGCTGCGGCTTGAGGTGGTGGTGCTTGCGGGCGAGCAGGCTGTGCAGGTGCGGGCTCGAGGGCTTGCGCCAGGCTGACCAGTTGAATGGCCATCGGCGCTTGCCACGCCAGGGGCTCGGGCGTTGCCCGTAGCGAGTGCAATAGCCAGCCCGCGCTGACATGCAGCGCAACCGACAGCACCAGGTAGCCCCAAGGGTGTTTCATGCATATCTAGTTCTTATTGAATATTAATGCATATGGCAATAATTTGCATTCGTAAGTCAAGCTGGTTATCGTCGCCCTCGCTGCCATTGAGAAGCATTTACAGTAAAGGCCCTTCACAGAAAGGGGCATTGCTGAGCCCAAAACAAAATCCAACACATCCCCGCCAGCCCCGACGGTTAACGCACGGGGCTGGCCATCAGGAGTCAAGTTAGATGTCGATCCGCCCGCCATTTCCCCAGCGTTCCTGGCTTGCCTTGCTGCTGCTCTCGCCATCGCTGGCCCTGGCTGCCGAGCCCGTTACCCAGTTCGATACCGTCAGCGTGACCGCGACGCGTACCGAGCAAACCCTGCTGCAGGTGCCCAGCACGGTGTCGGTGCACAACGAACGTGAAATCGATCAGCACAACGACAAGAACCTCAAGGATCTGGTGCGCTACGAGCCGGGTGTTTCGGTCAGTGGTACCGGCAATCGCTTTGGTCTGTCGGGTGCCAACATCCGCGGCATCGACGGCAACCGCGTGCTGACCCAGGTGGATGGCGTGCGGGTTCCGCAAAGCAACTTCTTCAGCCCGTTCCAGGACGTGCGCAGCAACTACGTCGACCTCGACACCATCAAACAGGTGGAAATCCTCCGCGGCCCGGCGTCTTCGCTGTACGGCAGCGATGCGATCGGCGGCGCGGTCAGCTTCCTGACCAAGGATGCCGCCGACTACCTCGAAGAGGGCGACGACACTTACGCGCGATTCAAGACTGGCTACGACGGCAGCGATGACAGCTGGCAGCGCAGCGCTACCTTCGCCGGGCGCACCGGTACGGTTGACGGTTTGTTGCACCTGGGCCGTCGTGACGGTCAGTCCACCGATACCTGGGGTGGCAACGGTGGCGTCGGCAGCTCGCGAGAAGAGGCCAACCCGCTCGACTACACCACCGAGAACCTGTTGGCGAAGCTGGGTTGGGACTATGCCGACGGCGATCGTCTGCAATTCACCTACGAGCGCTATCAGGACGACGCCAACAGCAACCTGCTGAGCGACATCACTTCACGGGCCACCCTCACCAGCCCGGCCATCCTCGGTTCGCAATCGAAGGACAGCATTGACCGTGACCGCTACAGCCTCGAGCACACCCTGAGCCTCGACAGCCTGCTGGCCGACCAGCTGAAATGGCAGCTCAACTACCAGGAAAGCAGCAACAAGCAGAAAACCCTGCAACAGCGCCAGACCGTCTCGCGGGTCAATCGCGTGCGTACGCGTGATTCGCAGTACGACGAGCGTCTGTGGAGCCTGAACACCCAGGCGGACAAGCAGTTTGCCGTCGGCGACAGCCGTCATCACATGATCTACGGTGCCGAGCTCAAACGCATCGAGGCCAGCAACCTGCGTACCGGCAAGGAGGTTCGCCTCGACACCGGCGCCACCGTGCCGGCCACTGAAAACTTCCCGGTCAGCGACTTCCCGGATCCGACTAGCGAGTCCTTGGGCCTGTTCGTTCAGGACAATATCGAGATCGGCCGCTGGACCCTGCTGCCAGGCCTGCGTTACGACTACTACCGTCAGACCCCGCACGTCACCGACGAATTCCTCAACGGGCTGCCGGCAGAAACCGATCCGTCGCGCATCACCGACGACCACATCTCGCCAAAATTCGCCGTCACCTATCAGCTGACCGAGCATGAAAGCGTGTACGGGCAATATGCCGCCGGCTTCCGCGCGCCGAGCCCGGTGAACATGTACGGTGAGTTCAGCAACCCGCAGTTCGGTTACCAGCAGATCGGCAACCCGGACCTGAAGCCGGAAACCAGCGACAGCTATGAATTCGGTCTGCGCGGTCGCTATGACCTGGGCAGTTTCGGTATTGCGCTGTTCTACAACAAGTACAAGGACTTCATTGCCACCGATACCGTGCCGGACCCTAACGGTACCGGCCTGCTGACCTTCCAGCCCCGTAACCTGGGCAAGGTCACCATCCGTGGCGCCGAAGCCAAAGGTGACATCAAGCTCGACGCCTTCATGCCTGCCGGTACCCGTGCGCTGGGTTCGATTGCCTATGCCCGTGGCAAGGATGAAGAAACCGGTCAGGCACTCAATAGCGTTGATCCGCTCAAGGCGGTCATTGGCCTGGGTTACGATGCCCCGAGTGGTATTTATGGCGGGCAGCTGACCTGGACCCTGGTGCAAGCCAAGGACCGCGTCGACCATACCGGCGATGCCGATTTGCTGATCGACCGTCAGTTCGAGACCCCGGGCTATGGCGTTCTCGACCTCAACGCCTGGTGGCAGGTCACCGAGCAAGTGTCGATCAACGGCGGCCTGTTCAACGTCACCGACAAGAAGTACTGGAACTGGGGCGACGTTCAGGGCCGTGATGAAGATGCCGCTGGCCTGGGCCGTTTGACCCAGCCAGGGCGTTATGCAGCGGTCAACGTGATCTGGGAAATCTGATAACGATCAATCGTCATCGTCGTCATCATCATCCCGGTCGCGACGGCGGTCGTTGTCGTAGTAACGATAACGGTCGTCGTCGCGATAGCGTTTGTTGTACTTGCGATGGTCGCGGTCATCGCGGTCGTCGTCCCAATCGCGGGAGTAGCGATGGTCGCGGTCCCAGCGATGATCGTCGCGGTCGTAGTCGTGGTAGTAGCAACCGGCGGTGGCCAGTACCGTGGTGATCACGGCGAAGCGGGTCAGATGTTTCAGCACTGTGGTTCCTTGATCCGCACAGCGGTAGGGAGGGTACAGGCTCAGACCAGCCGTTCGGGGTTTTGTTTCAAAACGTCATAAACGGCCGTGGGATGTACAGCTAAAAATAGCCCGCCGGTATGGGCGGGCAAAGAGCTAGTCAATAGCTGTTAAATTGGAAGTACCCATTTTCAAATTCGTACCCCCTTAGGTTTTTTGCCGAAAATTTGACCGTGAATTTCTCGTCGCGAGCAAAGGTAACTGTCCCGTTATAATCACTCATCATGGTCGAGTCCAGAACAGTCGCCAGCACCACGCCTTCCTTGCCTGCTAGACCTTCATCGAAGGTGATAATGTCATATGTACGGTCAGCGTATGTCTCGGGGATGTTGACAACTACCCAGTTCGAACCGCGAATAATTTGGCCAACAATTTGAATGTGTCCTTCATTAAATTCGTAGTCAATCCATGTGTCATGCCCGGTGAATTCCTCAAACTTTTCATTTGGGCGCCTCCACTTGCATTGAAAAATCTGTTCGGCCTGTGTGTTCCCGCGATTAGGCTTGAGGCCATAAACTTCTAATTTGTCCATGACTATTCCCTCAGTAAGATTCAAATCAGTTAGTGGATCGCAAAAACCTTGCATGCCGAGGGTAGGGCCTGGCCGGTATGGCCACAACTAGCAAAAATATCAGGTACCGCTTCCGACGAGCGTGCGAAAAATATTACAGCGATAGTTTCGCTGGCTTGCTCTATGCGTTAGTTACGGCACCTCTTCTCACGTAGCGCCTAGCTATTTAGTCCCGGGAATCATGGTGCATTGTTAAATTCTCACCAGGAGGATTCACTAACACCAAGCAAAAAAAAGGCTCACACGAGGTGAGCCAAAGTCGACGTTCTGAAGGGAAGAAACCCTAATGTAGAGGTCTGCCGTTAAGTGGGCGTTAACGGCTGTTGCGGTCAGTCATTGACCCGCGGTAACACGATTCTGGCCAGCAACCCGCCGTCAGGCGCATTGCGCAAGGTCAACTCACCGCCTTGTTCACGAATCGCCGTACGCGCCGACGGCAAGCCCAGACCGACGCCACCGGTGTCGCGATTTCGCGAGCTTTCCAGGCGAAAGAACGGCACAAACACGTCCTCCAGCGCCGCCTCCGGAATGCCCGGCCCCTGATCCCGGACCTCAATGAACAAGCTGTGGGCGTTGCTACTCAGGCGAACTGAGGGCGACTGCGCATACTTGACGGCATTGTCTATCAGGTTTGTTACTGCGCGTTTCAAACCCAACGGCCTACCGAGGTACACCAGATTTGCCGGACCATCGAAATCCACGGCAATCTGCTGATCGCGGTAATCGTCCAGCAGGGTTTGCAGCAGCTCGGCCAGGTCGAAGGGGGTGGTGGTTTCCAGGTGAGTTTCGTCGCGAAAGAAGCCAAGCGCAGCATTGATCATGCTCTGCATTTCATCCACGTCACGGAACAGCTTGCGCTGTTGCTCGGCATCTTCGATGAACTCGCCACGCAGGCGCATACGCGTCAGCGGCGCACGCAGGTCATGGGATATGGCGGCCAGCATCTGCGTTCGCTCAGCGATGAAGTGCTGGATCTGTGCCTGCATGGTATTGAAGGCCGTGATTGCCTGACGTAGCTCATGGGGCCCTTCCAGGCGGATCGGCGGGGCGCGCAGGTCGCTGCCAAAACGTCGGGCGGCACGGGCAAAACGCTGCAGTGGACCGGCCAATTGGCGGGTGCCGATCCAGGCCACCAGCAACGCGGCGATCAGCGCCAGGATGCCGATAATGATAAAGCGCATGCCTGAACTCAGGCCCCAACTGCGGTAAGGCGGGGTGAAGTCGAGCCAGCTGCCATCGGCCAGTTGCATGACCAGTTTGTAGTGCGCCTCGGGGCTGTCGTTGGGCCAATCGGCAGGTTGGAAACCTTCCAGGCGGCGAGGTTGAATGGCCAGCAGTTGACGGAACTCCGGCACTTGCTGCGGGTCGATCAGCGTGCCGGGGCCGGGCAGGGGGAGAGTCTCGCGCTGTGTGCTCCAGTGCACTTGCAACGTCGGATTGCTCGCCGCACGTGCCAGTGACTCGCGCTGATCTCGCGGCGCAGCTTCAATAATCCGCGTGGTGACGGCGATTTGTTCGAGCAGGCCGGTCTGGCTCAGGGGCGGTCGCGCCCAGACCCCGGCCAACTGCACGAACAGGATGTTCAGCGCCACCGAGATCAGCATGGCGGCAATGATGGTTAGCGCGATGCGCCGACTGATGCCGTCGTGGTGCAGGCCCAGGCGGATCATGTGCGGCTGACCTTGGCGTCAAACAGATAGCCGCCGTTGCGCACGGTGCGGATCAGCGCCGGGCGCTTGCTGTCCGGTTCTATCTTGCGGCGCAGGCGGCTGACCTGCACATCGATGCTGCGGTCGTAGGCCTCATGGCCCTGGCCGCGGGCCAGATCAATCAACTGTTCGCGGGTGAGGATGCGCTGCGGGTGTTCGAGAAACACCAGGAGCAAGTCGAACTCACCGGCCGACAACGGCACCATCACCCCTTGCGGGGTGCGCAGTTCACGGCGGGTCACATCGAGCTGCCAGTCGTCGAAACGGATCAGCGGCCGGGTGTCCTCACCGAGACTGCGCAGCTGCTCGCCAGCGCGGCGCTGTACGGCACGCAAGCGGGCCAGCAGTTCGCGGGCGTCGAAGGGCTTGCCCACGTAATCATCAGCGCCCAGTTCCAGGCCGACGATGCGGTCGCTCAACTCGTCCATGGCGGTGAGCATGATGATCGGGATGCCAGTGCTGCTGCGCAGTTTCTGGCACAGGTTCAGGCCGCTTTCGCCGGGCAGCATCAGATCGAGGATGATGGTGTCCGGGCGTTGCTGTTCGATAGCCGCCCACATCGCTGTGCCATTGGCGGCCAAGTCGACTTCGTAGCCATGCATGACAAAAAATTTCTTCAGCAGGGTACAAATTTCCACATCGTCATCGACGATCAGCAGTCTGCTCACGATCAGGTCCAGTGGGGCGTTAAAAGTGCGTATCTAAAACTATTCTGCTGCGTCGGTCACATATTTCAATCATGCAATAAAGCTGCGGCCGCGACACAAAGCGGACATCAGCCAGCAAAGGCCCTGGGCGATCCTGTCGGCAGTCCAAATCAAGGGTATCTTCCATGCCGGCACAACCTCCAATCGACGGCCTTGACTGCAGCCAATCCCTGACCCTCGACCTGCGCACTCAGGACCTGTGGCGCAATGCGCTGCTCAGCTACCAGGACTCGCGCCTGGGCCTTTGCCGTGAAGGTACGCAGATGATTCTGAGTCATTACTTCGAACGCTATAGCCCCAATAGCAGTCAATGGATGGAGTACAGCTACAAAGTGCCGCTGGCCGAACTGGTGCACTGGATCATGGCCAATGGTCAGTTGCACGTCGAGCGCTCCGGCACTGCCCCCAGGGCCATCAGCCACCAGGCCGGGAACACTCGCCATGCGTAAACATATTTTCGCCCCGGTACTGTGTTTGTCGTTGTTGATGGTTGGCTGCAGCCAGAACAGGGTGTCGCCCAAGGAGTATTCCGGCTTTCTGCGCAACTATGAGCAGTTGAGCGAGCACAAGACCGCATCGGGTGAATCGGTGCTGCGTTGGGTCAGCCCCAAACTGCGCATGGAACGCTACAGCCAGGTGTATATCGCACCCAGCCGGTTCTACCCGCAGCCCAAGCCCAGCACGCGGGTCCCCGAGTCGACCTTGAACGCAGTGAGCACATACTACGATGTGGCGCTCAAGCGTGAGCTGGGCAAAGTGCTGACGCTGGTCGAGCAGCCAGGGCCAAACACTTTGATTATCCGTCCGGCAATCACCTCGGTCGACGCTCATACCCAGTCACTGCACTACTATGAGTACCTGCCTGTGACCCTGGTGGCCGCAGGGGTCAGTAGCGCCGTCGGCATCCGTGACCTGGACAGTGTGATTGCCACTGAAGCGGCCTTCCTCGATGGCGGCAGTCGCACCGTGGTCGCCGAGGTCGTGCGCAAGGGCACAGGCCTGCCGCTGGAGAACGACGATCAGGTGATGACCGCCGAAAATCTCAAGCGGGTACTCGATGGCTGGGCGCAGGATTGGCGCAACGCCGCTGTAGCCCTCAAGCAGCAAAACGCCGCAGCGTTCACAGGGCAAAAATCCACGGCACCATGAACACGCTGACCACCATCACCAGCAAGGTAAAGGGCACGCCGATTCTGACGAAATCGGCAAAGCGGTACTGACCGGGGCCAAGCACCAGGGTGTTCACGGGTGACGAAACCGGTGTCATGAATGCCGCAGAAGCCGCCAGGGCGACGATCATGGCGAAGGGGTAGGGCGAGGCGCCCAGCTGTTCAGCGGTACTGATCGCCACCGGGGCCATCAGTACCGCTGTGGCGGTGTTGGAAATGAACAGACCGATGATCGCGGTAATGGCGAACAGGCAAGCGAGGATCAGGTAAGGTCCGGCCTCGCCGAGCAACTGCACCAGCACATTCACCGCCATGGCGATCCCGCCGGTCTTCTGCAGCGCCAAGGCAAACGGCAGCATGCCGACGATCAACACCAGACTCTGCCAATGGATCGCGCGATAGGCGCTGTTCATGTCGATACAGCGTCCGGCGCCCATCAGCAGACAGGCGATCAGCGCAGCGATGACGTTGGGCACCACGCCGCTGATCATCAGGCCGACCATCACCGCCAGGCTGATCAGGGCGTAGGGCGCCTGGTTCAGGGCTGGGGCGACATTGTCGACTTCCGCCGGCAGGCTCAACACCAGAAAGTCCTTGGGCTGCGCTTGCAACTGGCGCACCGACTTCCACGGGCCGATCACCAACAGGGTGTCGCCAAGCTTGAGTTTTTCTTCCACCAGCTGTTCTTCAATCGCATTCTGGCCACGTCGCAGGCCGACCACGTTAAGGTCCCAGCGGCTGCGAAAGTTCAGCTCCAGCACGCTTTTGCCGATCAGTTGCGAGCCAGGCACCACCGCCACTTCGGCCATGCCCACGGCGTGGGACTGATCGATGAAGTAGGCGGCCTTGAAGTGCAGAGGTTCGAGTTTCATGCTCTGGCACAGGCTGCGCAGATCATCACGCGGGGCGAACAGATCGAGCAACAGCACATCACCCTCATGCACCGTGGTGCTGGAGTCAGGGCTGATGACCCGGGTGGTGAACTTGTGCTGACGTTCGATGCCGACCACGTTGGCGCCATGCACGGTGCGCAACTTCAACTCGCTGAGGCTGTGACCGATCAAGGGCGAGCCCGGGCGCACCCGCAGGCGTCGCTCACGACCGGCGAGTTTGTAGTCGATGATCAGGTCGAGCAGGGTGCGACGGGTTTGCGGGCTGCCGTCCTTGCGCACTTCACCGCTGAGCCAGTGACGGGTCAGCAGCATGTAGCCGACGCCGAGTGCAAGAATCACCAGGCCAAACGGGGTAAAGCTGAAAAAGCTGAAACCGCTTTCGCCGTGGCGCACCAGCTCACTGTGCACCACCACGTTGGGCGGTGTGGCGACCAGGCTGAGCATGCCGCTGATCAACCCGGCAAAACTCAGCGGCATCATCAAACGGCTGGGCGATACCTTCATGCGTGCAGCAATACTCAGCACCACTGGAATGAAGATGGCCACCACCCCGGTTGAACTCATCACCGAACCCAACCCGGCCACACAGACCATCAACAGCACCAGCAAACGCACTTCGCTGTTGCCGGCGCGATCAGCCATCCACTCGCCGATGCGGTAGGCAATGCCGGTGCGCACCAGTCCTTCGCCGACCACGAACAATGCGGCGATCAGCACCACGTTGGGGTCGCTGAAGCCGGCCAGGGCTTCCTGGACGCTGAGGATACCGGTCAGTGGTAACGCCACGATCACCAGCAGGGCGACCACATCCATACGTGGCTTGTTGGCAATGAACAAGACCACGCTGGTAAACAGCAGGCCAAGCACCCAGAGCAATTCGTGGTTCATGCAATCTTCCTGATAGGTGAGGGCTGGAAGTTTGGCAGAGAATTGTGTGGGGTTTGTTGATATGTGGCGGTCTGGACAGTTCAGCGCCTGGGAGAAGGCCGCTCAAGGAGGCGGAATCCCGGCCTCTTCGATGACGCGAGGAAACTTCGGCTCATAACAGAGCAGCAGGGAAATCCAATGCCCGATGGCGTGAATCGTGATCAACGGCAGCAGCAAGCTGTAGACCAGCACGAAGATCCATAGCTGCGGTGTTTTGAAAAAGCGACTGTCCAACTGCCAAACAGCCATGAATGAGCGCCAGGGCCAGGGGAATTTGCCGATCAGCTTTTTGGGTTTGGGGGCAGCTTCGGGGCCTTCTTCCATGTAGCGCCGGATGTACTCCCAGAACGCCAGCAGCTCCGAGCCATTGCGGGTTGGTTTGCCTACCATGGTGATCTCGAAATCGTCCTTGAGATTACCATCAGCGTCGCGGACGGAGTTCGTTTCTTTGTCCCAGCCCAGCATGACGAAACCGCCGACGCCGTCCAGTTCGGACATGTTGGGGTCGATGCACACCTCGGCGGTGTCCCAGTCCAGCGCGACGACACCGCCCAAGTGTTTGGGGCGCAGCAAGTAGACCTTGCGGGTGATACGGTTGAAGCGGACGATCAGGCGTCGGGCGGTGAAGGCTTCAAGTTGTAGGTAGGGTAAGACGTACTTTATGTAAAAAAAAGACGTGGCAATTGAAGTGGCAGGCATTATCCATATATAAAGGTACTCATATATTTTTAAAGGAGGTCGGTCCTTGGTGAATAATCCGATATAGTCTCCGCCGGTGTAATAGAGCGTTCCGATAAGCATCCACGCGATTAATATGCCTGCGCTTCCTGCTAGCAGTGTGATTATTCCTCTTTTTTCATCATTGGGTGTGCGCACATCAATGTAGATTGTGCTGTATGAGTATAGCGACATGTTGTCAGTTGTTTTTTCTGAGGCTTTTCTGGTTGTACGGATGGGAGGGAGTTTTTCACCGTTTTTTTTCTGTTTCTCAGCTTCTCTTGATAGCTTGGCGTAGTCTGCAGTTGCGCGCCCGTCGAAAAGCAGCCATTCAAAAAAATACATCAGAGGGTCGCCTTGATCGCTTTGTGAAGGTTTTTTAGTTCTTGCTCTTCCGATTGTGGTGTTCCATTACTTCTCTCTTTGCGGAAGGTACTGTGGCGTAGGTAATGTTGAAGGTCGTCTGGAAGAAGTAGTTCCAGTGTCAGTGTGGCGGCGAATATAAATATATTTATCCTTATGCACCAGCGAAGCATGAAGGCCATTCGTAGCGACAGTTTTGATGAAGCTTCGTATGAAAAAACCAGGAACTGATTTCGACCATGTAATTGAATGAGTCTTTCCAAGAAAGGACCTGCGCTTGCCAGTCCAATAGCGGCTGAGAAAAATGCACTTCCCGTTTGAGCCGCAGCACGTAGAATATAGAAGCTTGCAAGTGATCTACTTCCTTCCTGACCTGCAGTGAATCCATCACGTAAGTCAAAAGCCATTCCGACCACGCTGGCCCCCGCCGCCAACACCCCGGCCATCAACTTCATCTGACTGCCCATCAACCGCCCAGCCTGACTCACCGCCCGGTTACGACTGCCTTCCGCCAGACCAACCGCCACCGCCCCCAGCTCCAACCCGGCGGCCGACACCGCCACCATCGCCGCCGTCAGCTCGATGTATTCGCGGCTGCCCTTGTCGGCTTTTTCCGCCTTGAGCTTCAGGTTCCACAGTTCCAGAAGCGCCAGGGTGGTGCCTACCCGTACTTCCAGCCGGCCCCCGGCAGCACCCGGCGTCAGCGCATCGCTGAAGCTCTTGTTGACTGCCTTGGCGACCTTGTTTCTAGCCCCCGCACTCAATGGCGCGTTGCGCTTCTCAAACTGGAAATCTTCCCCCAGCTTGCCCAGCCGCGCCTTGTACACCAGGGCCAGGCTCTTGTTCATCGGCCCATCCAGCAGTGAGGCCGGGCGGCTTTGCAGCAGGCGGGTGCCGAAGGTATTGAGCAGCAGCACGGCACCGCTCAGGCGAATAGAGGTGGGTGGGTCATTGATGTCGACCACGCTGACCAGGGCGTGGGCTTTGTCGTAAACGGCCGTCAGGGGTGTGATCAGCTGCTGTAGCTGAGGCTCATCCAGGCCCGGCAAGTCAGAGCGCTGAGCCAACAGCAGGTTGATCTGCTCAAGGGCACTGCTTTGATTCTGTGCCAGGCCGCGCCAGAACCAGTTGTGCGCGCTGATGCTGTCGCTGTCGCTCCACAGGGCAATTTGCGCATCGCCCAGCGCGGTACTGTTCATGCCTGTCACCGCCACCCCCAGCTGCGCTTCGAACAGCAAGCCGTTGGCGCTGTCGGCTCGGTCATAACAGGCAAACGCCTCGAGCAGCACCGGGCTGTTGAGCCAGAGCAAGTGGTCGGCGGCGCGTTGGTCCTTGATCGCGTCGGCCTGTTGCGCTGCGGCGTCAAACTCGGCCATGAAGGCGTCGAGGCGGGCCTGGTCAACGGAGGAGGCGTACTTGTTATTCCAGCTGTCTTGACGCGCTTGCTCGATTTCCGCCTGCTGCCGGTGCTGTTGCTCGGCCGGGTTGCGAAAGCTTCGATAGCTACCCGCCGAGGCCACCGCCATATGGGCATTACCGCTGGCATACTCGCGGTCGGTGTAGCGCACGCCGAGGGCGTTGGCATGCTCGGTGTAACGCTGTTCGGCCTGTTCGGCGAGGGTGACCCTGAGGTTTTCAAGGGCAAAGGCAATCGTGTGCTTGCGCTGGTTGCTGATGCCTTCACGGTCGATCTGCTGCATGAAGGTGTCCAGCTGTTCAACGCTCTGATTGCGCCAGGCATTGAGCTCCTGGGTGATGCCAATCGGATCGTCGAGCACCACGCCAAAGCCTTGGGCATCCCGGCTGCTGGCGGCAAGCCTGGAAGCCACTCCGGACAGCGGCGAGAAGCCTGCGGGTGGCGGAAACAGCTGCTCGGTCAGAGCGGCCAGCAGAGGCCTGGAACTCTGGGCCTTGAGGTCGGCGACGCGCTCGTCGAGCACGGAAACGTCGAGGACGTGCTCGGAAAACAGGCAGGTCTGGATCAGCTGGCGGATATCCAGCTTGCGCAGGGTGTCGCGCAGGCGTGGGTCGTCGCGGATCTCGGCGAGCATGCGCGGGGTCAGCAGATCGGGGGTGAACAGCAGGCGGGCTTCAAGGACGTCTTCGGGGTCGGCAATGCGGATAACCAGGTCGCCAAAGTCCGGGACGCTGCCGTAGGTCGGCCGTTCCGCAGGCGCCGGCCACAACGCTTTGCACAGGCCGCTGCTGTAGGTCTGATAGGCGCCTTCACAGGTCCAGTCCTGTTGCAGGCGTTGGGTGAAGACATACAGGTAACCGGCGCGTATCGCGCGTACGGCGTACTGGGCCGAGGACAAGGCGAGGTCTGCTGGCAGGTGCGCTGGCGGCGCCGGGGCCCCTTGGGCGTTGCCGATCACCGCATAGCGCAGGGGCAGGATGGCGACCGAGCGCTTGCAGGTGACAAACGCGCTGCGGGGTTCGGTGCTGTAGGTTTTTTCCGCGATCTCGGTTAGCCAGTCCTTCATGGGCGCTTTCCTCCCACGTTGAAGAGGCCGATCAGGCGACGCTCGCTACTGACGGTGCGGTGCAACGCAGAGCAATTGAGGTGTTCGAAGCGGTAGCGCTGAGCACTTTGGCGGGTCATGGGCAGACTCCTTGTCAGGGCCAGGCAATGGCGGCTGGCACAAGGCATCAACCCTAGAGGCAGTACTCGAGTAAGTCTTCCCTGACAGATCCCAAACTTGCGTAGGAGATTTCTCTACAGGCTTTTCGCGCCTGCTTTGTTCCTCGATATGGCAGGTTCAGTCAGTACATTGGGTGTCGGCTGATTTGCGGTCAATCGCGGGGCAAGCCCGCTTGTGTCTATGGCCGGAAGTAAACTCTAGGGTGAGAGAGGTGGATGGCAAGCTGTGAGTCCGCGGTGCTTAAAGCACGAGTGGGAGCAAAGCTGCCATCCACCTTTCCA
>NZ_PVZN01000031.1 GCF_003024385.1 Pseudomonas sp. BBP2017 | reverse complement strand
GCAAATCTACAATACGGAGCGGCCACACATGGCCCTGAAAAACAAAACGCCCGATGCGGTGCATCGGGCGTTCTGAGGCCTAACGGCCTACCTGAAAAGGTGTAAACCTATTTCAGGACTAGACAAATCAATTTATCGCGGGTCAAACCAACCACAGATTTCATCAAGCAAACGCAAATCTCTCTTATTCCAAGATCCTGAGCCTGCTAAGCTTGCACGCCGGTTTTTTGCTCAAGCTCAGGATTCTTGATGCCTTCGTTGCTGCTCCGTTTTAGCCCCTTGCTGCTGGCCATGACCCTGGTCGCCTGTGACGACGCCCCGCGCTTCACCCAGGCCGAACCGGGCGAAGCATTCGCCGGTGGCAAAACGACGGTGAACAAACGCGACCAGAACGCCTATTCCATGCCCTCGGCCAACCTCGCGCCGAGCCGTCGCCTGGATTTCAGTGTCGGCAACAGTTTCTTTCGCAATCCTTGGGTGATCGCCCCAGCGACCACCACCGCCCGTGATGGCCTGGGGCCGTTGTTCAACGCCAACGCCTGCCAGAACTGCCATATCAAAGATGGTCGTGGCCATCCACCTGGCCCAGCTGCCAAGCATGCCGTGTCGATGATCGTACGCCTGTCGATTCCTGATCAGCCACACTACGCCAAAGTCATCGAGCAACTGGGCGTGGTGCCCGAACCGGTCTATGGCGGGCAGTTCCAGGACATGGCTGTGCCCGGCGTCACCCCCGAAGGGAAAGTGCGCATCGAGTACACGCCGGTGCCGGTGACCTTCAAAGACGGGACCCAGGTTGAGCTGCGCCAGCCAACGCTGCAGATCAGCCAGCTCGGTTACGGTCCGATGCATCCCGACACGCGCTTTTCCGCCCGTGTCGCTCCGCCGATGATCGGCCTGGGCCTGCTCGAAGCCATACCCGAAGCCGCAATTCTGGCCAATGCCGACTCTGACGATCGCAACGGCGATGGTATCCGTGGCCGACCCAACCAGGTCTGGGACGACGCCCTGGGCAAGACTGTACTCGGCCGCTTCGGCTGGAAAGCCGGGCAACCGAACATCAACCAACAGAATGTGCATGCGTTTTCTGGTGACATGGGCCTGACCAGCAACCTGCGGCCGATGGACGACTGCACGCCAACACAAGTCGACTGCCTGAAAGCCCCCAATGGCAACGGCGCCAATGGCGAACAGGAAGTCAGCGACAATATTGCCCGCCTGGTACTGTTCTATGCTCGCAACCTGGCGGTTCCAATCCGCCAGGACGTCGACTCGCCCCCAGTGCTGGCTGGCAAGAACCTGTTCCACCAGGCCGGCTGCCAGCGTTGTCATACCCCAAGTTTCACCACCGCCGCCGACGCTGCCGAGCCGGAACTGGCCAATCAGCTGATCCGCCCCTACAGCGACTTGCTGTTGCACGACATGGGCCCGGGTCTGGCTGACAACCGCAGCGAATTCGCCGCCAGCGGCCAGGACTGGCGCACCCCGCCACTGTGGGGCATCGGCCTGACCCAGACCGTCAGCGCGCAAGCCGGGTTTCTTCACGATGGCCGCGCCCGCAACCTGCTCGAAGCCGTGCTCTGGCACGGTGGCGAAGCCGAGGCGGCCAAGCAACACGTATTGACCTTCAATGCTGAGCAACGCGCCGCGTTGCTGGCGTTCCTGAATTCACTTTAAAAGAGAGAAGCCGGGCATGTTCCGTCCCAAACTGTTGTTCACCAGCCTTGCCGCCCTCGTCCTCGGTGCCTGCTCGCCGCAAGACCCGCAGGCCGTGACTTCCGCCGCCATCGCCAAGCAGGTGATCCTGCCGACTTACAGCCGCTGGGTCGAAGCCGACCGCCAGCTGGCCGTCAGCGCCCTGGCCTACTGCGAAGGCAAGGCTGACCTGGCAACCGCCCGCGCCGACTTCCTCCACGCACAAAAAGCCTGGGCTGAATTGCAACCGCTGTTGATCGGCCCGCTGGCTGAAGGCAACCGCGCCTGGCAGGTACAGTTCTGGCCAGACAAGAAAAACCTGGTCGGCCGTCAGGTCGAGCAACTGGTCAACGGCGACAAGCCGATCGATGCCGCCAGCCTGGCCAAGTCCAGCGTGGTGGTGCGCGGTCTGTCCGCCTACGAGTACATCCTCTTCGACAGCAAGCCAGATGTCGCCAGCGCCGAACAGAAAGCCCGTTACTGCCCATTGCTGGTGGCCATCGGCGAGCACCAGAAAGCCCTGGCCGAAGATATCCTCAAAGGCTGGAACAACACCGACGGCATGCTCGCGCAGCTGACCAAGTTCCCCAACCAGCGCTATGCCGATTCCCACGAGGCAATCGCCGATTTGCTGCGGGCCCAGGTCACTGCCCTTGATACCCTGAAGAAAAAGCTCGGCGCCCCTATGGGCCGTCTCAGCAAAGGTATCCCGCAGCCACTGCAGGCCGACGCCTGGCGCAGTCACTCCTCGCTGAAAAGCCTGGAAGCCAGCCTGAGCGCTGCGCAAACCGTCTGGGTCGGTGTCGACAACCAGGGCCTGCGCGGCCTGCTGGGCAAAGATCAGAAAGCCCTGACCGACAAGATCGACGCAGCCTACGCCAGCGCGCTCAAGCTGCTGAGTGCCAATCAGAAGCCGCTGGGCGAACTGCTCGACGACGAGGCCGGACGCCAGCAGCTCAATAACATCTACGACAGCCTCAACGTCGTCCACCGCCTGCACGAAGGCGAGCTGGCCAAGGCGCTGGGCATTCAGCTGGGCTTCAATGCCAACGACGGTGACTGATCATGTTGCGACGCCAAGCTCTCAAACTCGGTAGCGTCCTGCTCAGCGCCCTGACTCTGGGCGGCTGGACCCTGTTTCGCGGTAAAGACAGCGGCCCCCTGCTGCTTTCCGCGCGGGACGACGGCGACGGCAAACACTATGCCGTTGGCTATCGCCTGGACGGCACCCAGGTGTTCGCCACCGAAGTGGCCCAGCGTTGCCACGACATCATCAACCACCCTGAGCAGCCAATTGCCCTGTTTGTCGCCCGGCGTCCCGGCACCGAGAGCTACCTGATCGATCTGCGCGATGGTCGTTTGCTCCAGACCATCGCCTCACAGCCGAACCGGCACTTCTATGGTCACGCGGTGATCCACAAGAGCGGCGAATGGCTGTATGCCACCGAGAATGACACTACCGATCCCGGTCGTGGTGTACTCGGTGTGTACCGCTTCGACGGTGAACGCCTGATTCATAGCGGCGAGATTCCTACCCACGGCATCGGCCCGCATCAAGTGTCGTGGATGCCCGATGGCGAAACCCTGGTGGTTGCCAACGGCGGTATTCGTACCGAAGCCGAAAGCCGGGTGGAAATGAACCTCGACGCCATGCAGCCGAGCCTGGTACTGATGCAGCGCGACGGTACCCTGCTGAGCAAAGAGGTACTGCCGCAGCAGATGAACAGCGTACGCCACCTGGCGATTGCCAGCGATGGCACCATCGTCGCCGGTCAACAGTTCATGGGCAGCGCTGATGAAACTGCCGAACTGTTGGCGATCAAGCGCCCCGGCCAAGCCTTCCAGGCCTTCCCGGTGCCCGAACAGCAGTTGCAATCGATGGCCAACTACACCGCCAGCGTGGCCATTCATAGCGAATTGCGTCTGGTCGCCCTCACCGCACCACGGGCCAATCGTCTGTTCATCTGGGATCTGGATAGCGCGCAAGTGCGTCTGGATGCACCGATGCCCGACTGCGCCGGCGTCGGTGCGGTGGCCGATGGCTTTATCGTCACCTCCGGCCAGGGTCGTTGCCGGCTCTATGATTGCCGCACCAGCGAACTGATCGGCCAGCCCCTGCAACTGCCCTCCGGGCTTTGGGACAACCACCTGCACCTGGCTTGACCACCTCACCTGATAAATAGCCGGGAACACAGGGTTCCCAGCCCCGGTCAAACGAGTAATATTCGGCTACAGCGCACGTGGCCAGGAACGCCCGCAGTCGTGCCCCACGAACAATAAATCGTATCCAAGGAATTGGACTATGCTGCGCCGCCGCATGCTCATCATGTTAGGTGTTGTTATGCTGCTCTTGCTGATTCTGGGGGGCTACAAGGCGTTCTCCATTTATCAGCAGGTGCAGATATTCTCGGCCCCCAAGCCACCGATCAGCGTGGCGGCGGCAGAGTCCAGCGAGCGCGCCTGGCAAAATCGCCTGCCTGCGGTCGGTAGCCTCACCGCCTTGCAGGGCGTCGACCTGCGTCTGGAAACCGACGGTACGGTGAAAACCCTGCAGTTCGAGTCCGGGCAGAAGGTCAGCAAGGGCCAACCCCTGCTGCAACTGGACAGCGATGTCGAGACGGCGTTGCTGGGCACCGCCCTGGCCGACCTGGGCCTTGCACAGGTGGACTTCAATCGCGGCAGCCAGTTGGTCGGCAGCCAGGCGATTTCCCGTGGCGAGTTCGACCGCCTGAGCGCGCAGTACAAACGCAGCAAGGCAGTAGTTGATCAGCTCAAGGCCGCCCTGGCCAAGAAAAGCATCAGCGCACCCTTCAGTGGCACCATCGGCATCCGTCAGGTGGACGTCGGCGACTTCCTGGCCAGCGGCACGGTGATCGCCACCCTGCAGGACCTGAGCAGCCTCTATGTAGACTTCTTTGTCGCCGAACAGGCAGTCCCCAAGCTGAGCATCGGCCAGCAGGTGCTGGTCAGTGTCGCCGCCTATCCGCAACAGACCTTCCCCGGCACCATCAGCGCCATCAACCCCAAGGTTGAAGACAGCACTCGCAACGTGCAAGTGCGCGCCACCCTGGCCAATCCTGAAGGCAAGCTGTTACCGGGAATGTTCAGCAGTTTGCAGATCCTGCTGCCAAGCCCGCAACCGCAGGTGGTGGTGCCGGAAAGCGCGGTAACCTACACCCTTTACGGCAACTCGGTGTACGTCGCCGTCGCGAAAAAGACCGAAGACGGCCAGGTGCAGAAAAACGCCGAGGGCCAACCGCAGCTGATTGCCGAACGACGTTTTGTTGAAACCGGCGAGCGTCGCGATGGCCTGGTGGTGATCCGCAAGGGGCTCAAAGCCGGTGAACAGGTGGTAACCGCTGGCCAGCTGAAACTGACCCAGGGTGCGTCGATCAGCATCAGCCCGGACAAGACCCTGCAACCCCCTGCGAGCAGTCACCCGTCGCGCGCCAACTGATCGAGGATGCGTCATGGCTTTTACCGATCCGTTCATCCGTCGGCCGGTGCTGGCCAGCGTGGTCAGCCTGTTGATCGTGCTGCTGGGCTTTCAGGCCTGGAGCAAACTGCCCATCCGCCAGTATCCGCAGATGGAGAACGCCCTGATCACGGTGACCACCGCCTACCCCGGGGCCAATGCCGAAACCATCCAGGGCTACATCACCCAACCCATGCAGCAGAGCCTGGCCAGTGCCGAAGGCATCGACTACATGACCTCGGTGAGCCGGCAGAATTTTTCCGTGATATCGATCTATGCGCGGATCGGTGCCGACAGCGACCGCCTGTTCACCGAACTGCTGGCCAAGGCCAACGAGGTGAAGAACAAGCTGCCACAGGACGCCGAAGACCCGGTGCTGAGCAAGGAAGCTGCCGACGCTTCGGCGCTGATGTACATCAGCTTCTACAGCAGTGAGTTGAGCAATCCGCAGATCACCGACTATCTGTCGAGGGTGATCCAGCCCAAACTGGCAACCTTGCCCGGCATGGCCGAAGCGGAAATCCTCGGCAACCAGCTGTTTGCCATGCGCCTGTGGATCGATCCGGTAAAACTCGCCGGCTACGGCCTGAGCGCCAATGAGGTGAGCGACGCGGTACGACGCTACAACTTCCTCTCGGCCGCTGGCGAGGTCAAGGGTGAGTACATCGTCACCAGCATCAATGCCACCACCGAACTGAAAACCGCTGAGGCTTTTGCCAACATCCCGCTCAAGACCAGCGGCGACAGCCGGGTGCTGCTCGGCGACGTGGCACGGGTCGAGATGGGCGCGGAAAACTACGACACGGTCAGCTCCTTCGATGGCACCCCCTCGGTCTACATCGGTATCAAGGCCACTCCCGGCGCCAACCCGCTGGATGTGATCAAGGAGGTGCGCAAGCTGCTGCCCGAACTGCGAGACCAGTTGCCGCCAAACCTCAAGGCCTCGATCGCCTACGACGCCACCTTGTTTATTCAGGCGTCGATCGATGAGGTGGTGAAGACGTTGGTCGAGGCCGTGCTGATCGTCATCGTCGTGGTCTTTCTGTTCCTCGGTGCCTTGCGCTCGGTGCTGATCCCGGTGGTCACCATTCCATTGTCGATGATCGGCGTACTGTTCTTCATGCAACTGATGGGCTACTCGCTCAACCTGCTGACCTTGCTGGCGATGGTCCTGGCCATCGGCCTGGTGGTGGACGATGCCATCGTTGTGGTGGAAAACATCCACCGCCATATCGAAGAAGGCAAGACGCCGTTCGACGCGGCGCTGGAAGGCGCCAGGGAGATCGCCATGCCGGTGGTGTCGATGACCATCACCCTGGCGGCGGTGTATGCCCCCATCGGCTTTCTTGAGGGCCTGACCGGAGCGCTGTTCAAGGAGTTCGCCTTGACCCTGGCAGGCGCGGTGATTATTTCCGGCATCGTCGCCCTGACTCTGTCACCAATGATGTGCGCCCTGCTGCTGCGCCATGACCCGAACCCCAGTGGTCTGGCGCATCGTCTGGACATGCTGTTCGAAGGCCTCAAGGTGCGCTACCAGAAGCTCTTGCATGGCACCCTCAATACTCGGCCGGTAGTACTGGTGTTCGCGGTGATCGTGCTGTGCCTGATCCCGGTGTTCCTGATGTTCACCAAAAACGAGCTGGCCCCGGATGAAGACCAGGGTGTGATCTTTATGATGGCCACGGCGCCACAACCAACCAACCTCGACTACCTGAGCACCTACACCGACGAGTTCATTGACATCTTCAAGGCGTTTCCCGAGTACTACTCCTCATTCCAGATCAACGGCTTCAACGGTGTGCAATCGGGTATCGGCGGCTTCCTGCTCAAGCCGTGGAACGAGCGCGAACGTACGCAAATGCAATTGCTGCCACTGGTGCAAAGCAAGCTCGAAGGCATCGCCGGTCTGCAGATCTTCGGTTTCAACCTGCCCTCTTTGCCGGGTACCGGTGAAGGCCTGCCATTCCAGTTCGTGATCAACACCGCCAACGACTACGCGTCGCTGCTGGAAGTGGCCGAACGGATCAAGGAACGCGCCCAGGCCTCAGGCAAGTTTGCCTTCCTCGACATTGACCTGGCCTTCGACAAACCGGAGGTGGTGGTCGATATCGATCGGGCCAAGGCTGCGCAGATGGGTGTCTCCATGGATGCCCTGGGCGGCACCCTGGCGACACTGCTCGGCGAAGCGGAAATCAACCGTTTCACCATCGATGGCCGCAGCTACAAAGTCATTGCCCAGGTCGAACGCCCCTACCGCGACAACCCCGACTGGTTGAGCAATTACTACGTGAAAAACCAGCAAGGGCAGATGCTACCGCTGGCGACCCTGATCACCATCAGCGACCGCGCCAGGCCGCGTCAGCTCAACCAGTTCCAGCAATTGAACGCCGCCATCATCCAGGGGGTGCCGGTGGTCAGCATGGGTGAGGCACTGGAGACCGTGCGCAATATTGCCCGAGAGCAAGCACCACAAGGCTACGCCTTCGACTATGCTGGTGTCGCGCGGCAGTTCGTCCAGGAAGGTAGTGCACTATGGGTGACCTTCGGCCTGGCCCTGGCAATTATCTTCCTGGTGCTGGCAGCGCAGTTCGAGAGCTTTCGTGATCCGCTGGTGATCCTGGTGACCGTGCCGCTGTCGATCTGCGGGGCGCTGATTCCGCTGTTCCTCGGTATTTCGAGCATGAACATCTACACCCAGGTCGGCCTGGTGACGCTGATTGGCCTGATCAGCAAGCACGGCATTCTGGTGGTCGAATTCGCCAACCAGTTGCGCCTGCAGAAAGGCTTAAGCGCCCGCGAAGCAGTGGAAGAAGCCGCAGCGATTCGTCTGCGCCCGGTGTTGATGACGACGGCGGCGATGGTATTCGGCATGGTACCGCTGATTCTGGCCAGCGGCGCCGGGGCGGTGAGTCGCTTTGACATTGGTACAGTGATTGCCACCGGAATGTCGGTAGGCACCCTGTTCACCCTGTTCGTTCTGCCGTGTGTCTATACCCTGCTGGCGCGGGCTGATATACCTCAGGCGGTGGGAGCGGCGGTGCGACGACTCGACTTGCCCCGCGATGCGATGTGACTGCAAACCTGCAATCGCGGGTGCAAGCCCACTCCCACCGGCTACACACTAACCCGGCGCACGCCCCCCCTGGCTGAGACCGAACAACAGCAACAGCAGGTCATGGTCCGGCTTGGCCGCCACCTGCGGCTTGATCGGCCGCGGTGGCGGGCACTGAGCTGCGTTGGCGGAATGACTGAAAACCACCGGCCCGGGCTCTTCCCAAGCTGCCACAGCAGCAGTAGCCGCCGCCAGGGCAGCCGCGAGAAACAAACCTCGAGCTATTTCTAGTTTCATTGCTCTAAACCTTTGACAAAGCTGCCAAACGCCATCTGGTAAAAATAGAGCAACTTTTGCCACTCTACGTCATTGAATGACGAATGGCGGCGCAATTGCTTCAGGTCGTTCGCTGCAGCGCGTTGGCAGCTGATGCGGCGGCGGCATTTCTCCAGGTCCAGCAGCGCCACTTCGGCTCGCGCTTCGTCGCCTTCACCAATCACCTTGATGAACACATGCTTGCCGTACAGGCAGCCATGCTGCCAATGACCACGGTGCATGCGCGCCAGGTTCTCAGCCAGGTCCCGCAGCATGCGCTCATGCAGCGCCTCGCTATAACATTCGCGCGCACCGTTGGCGTACCAGTTGTCGCAATCCTCGAAGCCGACCAATGCCTCGCTGACCAGCAGGGCGCGCCACTGATGCTCGGCATCACGCTCGACACCGCAATAAACGATGTGCGGCACCCGCACACCCAATTGCTCGAAGCTGTTGAGCGCATCATATTCACGCAACACCGTCGGACGGCCGAACGGGTGCATCAAACTGCGGTAGATATGGCCAATCTGACGTTTGGAATACAGCACCTGACCGTTTTCATCGTTCAGCCGCTGTACACCACTTTCCCCACCTCGACGCTGGTTGGGCGCCTCAACCCACTCGCCCTGCCGTTGCCAGAAGTGGTCGAAGCGGTTGTTCCCCGTCGTTGTTCCTGAGCGCTCTACCGCCATGCCCGACTACCCCTTGCGCAAAACGTATACCCGCCACATGGCATAGAACGGTAAGAAGTCCAATCGTTCCTGAATGCGGAAACCGGCAGCCTGAAATTCTTCTTCAACCGTAGCAACCGGTAGCACAAAACGGTTCTGATAACTGCCCTTTCCGGTCTCAGCGTAACGACGCTTTTCCAGCTTTTTCCGGCGCCAGGCTTTGAAATTACCGTCGACCCACAACGACAGAATCACGCTGTCACGGGTAACGCGTTGAAATTCCGAGAGAATTTCTTTGCGGTGGGCGGCCTCACCAATGTGGTGCATCAGCCGCATACAGAAAATACTATCGACCGAGTTGTCTGGCAGGTCGATCGCGAAGGCAGAGGTTTGCAAGGTCCGTACCCGCTCGACGATATGCGCAGGTTGGGACTTGGTGGCAGTCTCCAGCATGGCCTCGGAGTTGTCCGCACCAATGATCACTCGATTGGGCTTTTCCGCCAGCATCGGCCAGAAGCGACCGGCGCCACACGGCAAGTCGAGCACCAGACCAGGCTCGCCGGCCAACGCCAGGGCACGGCGGGCCAATTGTTCATCCCGTTGATGAGACAAGCGCCGAGCCAGGCCGTCTTGATGTTTGAGAAAGTACTCCTGGGCATGTTGCTGGTCGTACTTCTCGGAAAACTCGAGTTTGATGGGGCTACGCATGGTGCATCTCCTGACTCCAATTTGCTCACCATAAGCAGGCAATCGTTGGCTTCAGGTCATGCGCATGTGAAAATTTCGTTAGCCGCCCCGATAAAGGCTACAAAATATTCCACTACTACTCGATCGGACGCTCCAGACCACTGTTCAGAGCCACGTGAAAGCGGCATCCATGGGGCACCATCGCGGTCAAGCTAACGGTCCAGTTCTGGTCATCACAAATCCGTTGTACCAGCGAAAGCCCCAGACCAAGCCCCTCACCGCGCCGCTCATCGCCGCGAACAAATGGCCGGAACATGGCTTCACGCTGCTCCTCAGGAATGCCCACGCCACTGTCCTCGACGGTAAAGCCTGCAGGCTCAAGGGTCAGGCGGATAAAGCCATAGTCAGTGTAATGCGCGGCATTGCGCAGCAGATTACCCATTACCGCTTGCAGGAAGGTGGCGTTATACAACGTCGGTCCCCCCCCCTTGGCGTCGTAATGCAGTGTCAGACCTTTCTGTTCGATGGTGTCGCTCCAGACACCAACCAGATCATCCGCGACCTCCTTGAGACTCGCCTGCGAGGCCACCGCGCCTTCATCGCGCTGGGCCCTGGCCAGCATCAGGAAGGTTTTCACCAGTTCCTGCATCTCTTGCGTGGCCCTGGCAATCCGCTCAACCTGCGAGCGTGCGCGCGAGTCGATGTTCGGGTTGACCAGCAATAGCTCGCAGGAGCTGGCCAGCACCATCAAGGGCGTACGCAATTCGTGGCTGACGTCGCTGGTGAACAGGCGCTCGCGCGTCAAGGCATCGCGCAAACGCCCCAAGGTATCGTCAAAGGCCATGGCCAGCTGGCCAACTTCGTCGGCGGCATAGTCTGGCGCCAGTGGCGGTGCCAGGCCCAGCAACTGGTCACGATGGCGCACCTGACGCGCCAGGCGGATCACCGGTGCCATCACCCGACGCGCCAGGACCCAGCCAAGAAACACGGCCAGGGCCAGGCTGAGCACAAAGCCCACCACAACCACGGCAAACAACACCCGCTCACGCTCTTCGAAATCACTCTGGTCTTGCAGCAGCACATAGCGCCGCCCGTCTACCACCTCGACCATGGCGTGATAGGACAGCTGCTCGCGGAACACTTCGTGAAAACCCGGACTGAGGTGACGCAAGTCTTTGGGCAGTTCGAAATCGTCACGCCCGCCGCTGTAGTAGAACAACTGGTCCGGCCGCGGGCGATGGCTCCAGTCACTGACACTGTCCATGCGCAGCAGGCGCTGCAAATCCCCTCCCAGCACCGCCGAGATCAGGCGCTCTTCAACCAGGTGCACGGTGGCCACAATGCCAAAGGCGAAGGCGCCAGCCACCAGCGCACTCATCAAGGCAAAGGCGATGATGATGCGCTGGGCGAGACTCTGTTTAAACTCCATCACGGCCCTCGGCCAGACGGTAGCCGACGCCATGCACAGTATGCAGCAAAGGTTTTTCGAACGGTTTGTCGATCACCTGACGCAACTGGTGGACATGACTGCGCAGGCTGTCACTGTCCGGGCAATCATCACCCCAAAGTGCTTCTTCCAGCACTTCACGACGTAATACATGCGGACTCTTCTGCATGAGCACGGCCAACAACTTCAAGCCAACCGGGTTAAGTTTGAGCAACTTGCCCTCGCGTGTCACTTCGAGCGTGTCGAGGTCGTAGCACAGGTCACTGACCTGCAAGGTGCGCCGCCCGCCGCCTTGAGCCCGACGCAAAACTGCTTCGATACGCGCAGCCAGTTCCGACAGAGCGAAAGGCTTGAGCAGGTAATCATCAGCCCCCGAACGGAAGCCTTGCAGACGATCATCGAGCTGATCGCGGGCGGTAAGCATGATCACTGGCGTGTCACGCCGAGCGTCTTCGCGCAGGCGTTTGCACAGGGTATAGCCATCGATACCCGGAAGCATGATGTCGAGCACGATCAAGTCATAGTGTTCCGTAGCTGCCAGGTGTAGACCCGACAGACCATCCTGGGCGCAATCGACCGTATAGCCTTTGAGGCCCAGGTAGTCAGCCAGATTGGCGAGGATATCGCGGTTGTCTTCAACCAATAGAATTCGCATGGGGTTCTCCCGTCCGGGGGCGTTTACCTGCTTGGCAGGCGCAGCTTACGGTCATCGTTCTCGCTCGGCTAGGTCGGCGCGACTTTATTGCAGGCTGATGCTTTATTCATCCAGGATTCACGGATGCGTTACGCTGCTGCTCACCCTCCCCCCAAGACAACGTCCCGATAATCGGTGAAGTCCACCCGAAAAAAAACCCCGCACTAAGCGGGGTTTTTTCTCAAGCGGGTAAGGCTGGCTTACATCATGCCGCCCATGCCGCCCATACCACCCATGCCGCCCATGTCTGGCATACCGCCGCCAGCAGAAGCTTCAACAGGCGCATCAGCAACCATGGCTTCGGTGGTGATCATCAGACCACCGATCGAAGCTGCCGCTTGCAGCGCCGAACGGGTGACCTTGGCAGGGTCCAGGATACCCATTTCGATCATGTCGCCGTACTCGCCGGTAGCAGCGTTGTAACCGAAGTTGCCCGAACCTTGCTTGACCTTGTCGACCACGACGCTTGGCTCGTCGCCGGCGTTGGCAACGATCTGGCGCAGCGGCGCTTCAACAGCGCGACGCAGCAGCTGGATACCAACGTTCTGGTCTTCGTTGTCGCCTTTGAGCTCGGAGATAGCCTGCAGCGAGCGAACCAGGGCAACACCACCGCCAGGCACCACGCCTTCTTCAACGGCTGCACGGGTAGCGTGCAGGGCGTCTTCAACGCGGGCTTTCTTCTCTTTCATTTCGACTTCGGTGCCAGCACCGACCTTGATCACGGCAACACCGCCAGCCAGCTTGGCCAGACGCTCTTGCAGTTTTTCACGGTCGTAGTCCGAGGACGTCTCGGCAACCTGAGTGCGGATCTGGGCGATACGCGCTTCGATGTCGCCTTGCACACCAGCGCCATCGACGATGATGGTGTTTTCCTTGGACAGGGTCACGCGCTTGGCGTTACCCAGGTGCTCCAGGGTAGCGGATTCCAGGCTCAGGCCGATTTCTTCGGAGATTACGGTACCGCCGGTCAGGACGGCGATGTCCTGCAGCATGGCCTTGCGGCGGTCGCCGAAGCCTGGTGCCTTGACCGCAGCAACCTTGACGATGCCGCGCATGTTGTTGACGACCAGGGTAGCCAGCGCTTCGCCTTCAACGTCTTCAGCGACGATCAGCAGCGGACGGCCAGCCTTGGCAACAGCTTCCAGAACTGGCAGCAGTTCGCGGATGTTGGAGATCTTCTTGTCAACCAGCAGCAGCAGTGGGCCATCCAGCTCGGCGACCATGGTGTCTGGCTTGTTGACGAAGTAAGGGGACAGGTAGCCACGGTCGAACTGCATGCCTTCTACGACCGACAGTTCGTTTTCCAGGCCCGAGCCTTCTTCAACGGTGATCACGCCTTCTTTACCGACTTTTTCCATGGCTTCGGCGATGATGTCACCGATGGAGTTGTCGGAGTTGGCGGAGATGGTACCTACCTGAGCGATGGCCTTGGAGTCGGCGCATGGCTTGGACAGGGACTTCAGCTCTTTGACGATGGCGATGGTGGCTTTGTCGATACCACGCTTGAGGTCCATCGGGTTCATGCCGGCAGCAACGGCTTTCAGGCCTTCGCTGACGATGGCCTGAGCCAGAACGGTGGCGGTGGTGGTGCCGTCACCGGCTTCGTCGTTGGCCTTGGAGGCAACGTCTTTGAGCAGCTGAGCGCCCATGTTTTCGAAGGCGTCTTTGAGTTCGATTTCTTTGGCAACCGAAACACCGTCTTTGGTGATGGTCGGAGCGCCGAAACTCTTGGCCAGAACAACGTTACGGCCTTTCGGGCCCAGGGTCGCTTTTACAGCGTCAGCCAGAACGTTGACACCAACGAGCATTTTTTTGCGGGCGGAGTCGCCGAATTTTACGTCTTTAGCAGCCATGATCGTTTAATCCTTGAATACTTTGGAGTAACGGGAAACCAGCGGAATCAGCCTTCGATAACAGCGAGAATTTCGTTCTCGGCCATTACCAGCAGGTCTTCGCCGTCAACTTTCACAGTGTTGCTGCCCGAGTAAGGGCCGAAAACCACCTTGTCACCCACTTTCACGGCCAGCGCACGCACTTCACCGTTGTCCAGGATGCGACCGGTACCGACAGCGACGACTTCGCCACGGTTAGGTTTTTCAGCGGCCGAACCTGGCAGAACGATACCGCCAGCGGTTTTCGATTCTTCTTCGCTGCGACGGATAACGACGCGGTCATGCAGAGGACGAAGCTTCATTGTCGATCTCTCCTAATTGTGGTTTTCATCGGCCGGTATCGACACCGGCGGGTTGATGCTTGCGGCGTAGCCGCTCGTAGCTCGCGGTGCGAGCCACGCATGTAATGTCCGGGCATTTCCCCGGAAACCTTGCGGTAACCCCTACATGAGGTCGCCAAGATCAATTACAAGGCTTGCTGATGAAATTTTTTAGCGATCTGCTCGCGCAAAGCAGAACGGCCCCATCAGGGGCCGTTCGCATCAGTGCTTGCAGGGTCACAGATCTCGAGGTTCGCGTGGCTCACGAGGATCGCGATGCTCGTACTCACCTTCGATCACGTTCGGCTGCCGCGCTTGGCCACTGGGGCTCGTCGGACGGGCCATGAACGGATCATCGCCAAAGGCACGCTGGCGCATGGCCTGAGCTTCGGCACGCTCGCGCATCTTGCGCCCGAGCAGGCGACGGGTGAACGGCAGCAGGCAGATCAGACCGATCACGTCACTGATAAAGCCTGGCAACAGCAACAGACCGCCACCGAGGGCCAGCATCAGGCCCTGGAACATGTCCTCAGCGGGCAGTTCGCCACGCTGCAGGCTCTCGCGGGCACGCAGGGCTGTGGCAAGACCGGCCACCCGCACTACCAGCACCCCCAGGGCGGAGCCCGCAATGATCAGCAGCAACGCCGGGAAGAAGCCGATCGCGGTGCTGACCTTGAAGAACACATACAGCTCCAGCACCGGAAAAATCAGAAACAGCAATAAAAAAACACGCATCAATGGTTCCTCTGCGCAAGATGTCCTTGCAGTACACTTTTAATGGTTGCGCTCAATCGCTATTTCAACCCTGGGCGCTTTCACGCGCCGGCCATTGATCGGCGCGAGCCAGAAAAACCAAGGCTTCGCGTACTTGTATCGGCGTATTGCAAGGCACCGCGAACGGCAGCCAGTGCAGCCCCTGACCGATGCGCAGGTGCATGCCTTCGCTGTCGATGCCGACCATCTGCGCCGCTGCCCCCTGCGGCAGGCCGCTGAGCTGAACGTAATGTTCGATGGCGTTGGCATGGTCGCTGTTCATGTGCTCGATCATGCTCAGCTCGGCCTTGCCGGCAAACGGATTGGCCAGGCTCAGGTGATCGACCCAATGGATGGCGCCAAAGCCGCCGATGTAGCGGTGACGCACCGGTTTGAGCACCCAGAAGTCGAAATCATGGGCCTTGTGATAATTGCTCGACTCGGGGAAATAGCGGTAGTAGCGCTCGGCAGCGGCTTCGACCTGCGCAGGCTCCTCAAGCTTGTGGGCATGGGCCAGAACGGTCAGGCGACCAACGGCCTGCACATCTTCCGCGTCACGTTCCCCGACCAGTAGCGAGCATTTGGGATCTTTCTGCAGATTGTGGGTGTGCTGGGCAATGCGGCTGATCAGGATCAGCGGATTGCCGTCGGCATCCAGGCAATACGGCACCACCGAACCAAAGGGAAAGCCCGGCATCGACTTGGAATGGGTCGACAGGACCCCACGGTATTCCTTGAGCAGCAGTTCCCGGGCCTGTTGTGCGACTTTAGCGCTCACTGTGTGACTCCCGACGCGAGACCGGTTTGAAGACTGGCCGCAGATGAAGTCCGGCCATGAAGGTAACCGTCAAAATAATCATTATCGCCGGTGGTTGCCAGCAGACTTACCAGGTCACACCAAAACCTGCGGTGTAACGGGTTTTGTCCAGATCATTGTCGCGGGTACCACTGATGACATCCTTCTCGGCCTTGAGGTTGAGCGAAGCCCATTCGGTGACCTTATAGCGCAGGCCGACCTCGGCATCCAGGGCATAGTTGGCCACGCCGTCCAGCGGTTTGCCGACCTCGCCGTTGGTGAAGAACTCGACCCGTTTGCCGATCAGGTAGCGGTTGTAGTCCCACTTCATGGCCAGGGAATAGAAGTTGTCCTTACCGCCATCGGCATATTCATAATCGGTACGGTTGACCAGTGACCCCAGGGAGAAAGCGCCCAGTTCATCATCCCAGAACTGGTAACCGGGGCCGGTACCCACGGTGCGCTGGCGGCCCAGGTCTTCGATGTGATCGCGCTTGTACTCTAGACGCCCTTGCCAGAACCATTTTTCGGTCAGGAAGCGGTCCAGCGCGTATTCGGCGTTCCAGTTGTTGGTGGTGGTGACGTCGTTCTTGCTCTCGCGGTTGTATTCGCCTTCGGCCTGGTGGCGCCAGCGGCCATGGCGGGCGGAGGTCTTGAAGTCGATGTCATAGTCATCGCTGTCGGACTCGGCGCGTTTGTAGTCCATGGCCAGGTCGACATTGCCCTTCCACGACAGGTCCTCGATCACAGGTTTGGGCTTCATGATCTGCTGGATGCTGGCCAGCTCGACGGTCTTGGGCACCTCACCGTTGGCCAGGGTGACCTTGCCATCATCGGCAGCACTCAGCGATCTGGCCTTTTCGCCGGTATAGGCGTCTTGTTTGATCAGCAATTCCTGGTCGCTCTCCAGCGTCTTGACCTGCTTCCAGTCCAGGGCGATCGAGCCAGCGTACTCAGTCTTGAGCAACAGCTTGCCACCATCAAAAACGGTGATTTTGCCGCTGAGCCGGTCACCATTTTTCATCCACACCGTATCAGCGACGGCAGTAGAGCAGGCGAAAACGGCGGCAAGGCTCAACAAGACTCTAGAAAACATAAGCAAGGACGGACTCTGGTTTGCAAAAAAGTCGGGCATTATCCAGATACCCGCCCGTAGAGCAAGGACTGACCCACCCCATGCCAATGAGTTCAATGCCTGTTTGCCCGGTCAGCGCCCCCGTTTCAGCGCTACCGCCTGCGAGGTTGTGATGAAGCCGACGCCTGGTGACCCGACAGAAAACGCACAAGCCCGACGAATGGCACTCTATCTGGTCCTCGGCCAAGTGCCGCCAGGCAAGGTCGTCAGCTACGGCCAGCTTGCCGCGCTGGCCGGACTGGGGCGCGCAGCGCGCTGGGTCGGGCGTACCCTCAGTCAGTTGCCGGCCGACACTCAACTGCCCTGGCACCGGGTCCTGGGCGCGGGTGGACGTTTGAGCCTGGCACTGGGCACGCCCTCAGGCGACGAGCAGCGGGCTCGCCTGCGGGCGGAAGGTGTCACTCTGCACAATAATCGTGTGGATATGTTGCGCCATGGCTGGCGCCCGATGGAGCACAGCGGTTAGAGTGCGCGCTTTGTTTTCGTAAACTTGAGGCAGATGTTGGCCCATGCCCCGTAAAACCTGGCGCGCTGCGCTTGCTGCCTATGCCAGCCCGTCTACCTTGGTTCTGTTGCTGCTTGGCTTTGCCACCGGCCTGCCGTACATGCTGGTGTTTTCGACCCTGTCGGTGTGGTTGCGCGAGGCCGGGGTGGCCCGTGAAACCATCGGTTATGCCAGCCTGATTGGCCTGGCCTACGCCTTTAAGTGGGTCTGGTCGCCGCTGCTCGACCAATGGCGCCTGCCTTTACTTGGCAAACTCGGCCGACGCCGCTCCTGGCTTGTGCTGTCGCAGGTTCTGGTGGTGATCGGCCTGGTGGGTATGGGCTTTTGTGACCCGCAAAAGCACCTGTCCTGGCTGATTGCCCTGGCCGTGCTGGTCGCCTTTGCCTCGGCCACCCAGGATATCGCCGTCGACGCCTACCGCCTGGAAATCGCCGACGATCAACGCCAGGCCGCGCTTGCCGCCAGCTACATGGCCGGTTATCGGGTCGCCGCGCTGCTGGCCACCGCCGGCGCGCTGTTCTTTGCCGAAGGCTTCGGCTCTACCGGCTTCAGTTACCTGCATAGCGCCTGGACCGGCACCTACGTGCTGTTTGGCGTACTGATGCTGCCTGCGCTGATCACCACCCTGCTGATGCGTGAGCCGCCCGTCCCGCTGCGCACTCAGCTGTCGGCTGCGCGTTACGGCCTGATCCATCAACTGGCCTCGGTGTTCGTACTGATCGTTCTGCTGGTTTCGGTACCGGCGACCTTCACCCAGCTGTACAACGCCGATTTCGCCAGCGTGCTGTTCGACGGCACAAGCCTGCTCGACCTGCTGCTCGAAGACCGCGCCTTCCTGCGCGCGATCCTTTACATCACCCTGACCGCTCTGTGCCTGTCGTCCATGGGCCGCCGCGGCTTGGCGCCGGTGCTGACGCCGGTCAACGACTTCATCCTGCGCTACCGCTGGCAGGCCCTGCTGCTGTTGGGGCTGATCGCCACCTACCGGATGTCCGATACGGTCATGGGCGTAATGGCCAACGTGTTCTATATCGATCAGGGTTTCACCAAGGATCAGATCGCCAGCGTCAGCAAGATCTTCGGCCTGATCATGACCCTGGTCGGTGCCGGCATGGGCGGTTTGCTGATCGTACGCTTCGGCATTTTGCCGATCCTGTTTATCGGTGGCGTGGCCTCGGCGGCCACCAATATCCTGTTCCTGATGCTGGCGGGCATGGGCGCGAACCTGCAGATGCTGGTGGTGACCATTTCCCTCGACAACTTCAGCTCGGGCCTGGCCACCTCGGCATTCGTCGCCTACCTGTCGAGCCTGACCAACCTGAAGTTCTCCGCCACCCAATATGCGCTGCTGAGCTCGATCATGCTGCTCTTGCCGCGTCTGATCGGCGGCTACTCCGGGGTCATGGTGGAGAAGTTCGGCTATCACGACTTCTTCCTGATCACTGCCCTGCTCGGCGTGCCGACCCTGATCCTGATTGCCCTGCACTGGCATCAGGAAACGGGCAAGGGTAAACAGATACCGGACGACGACCCGATAGCCGAGCAGCAGCGTCCCTGAGGCTTCTTGAGGGCTATGCCGGGTTTACCCCGGCATAGCCTCGGCTTGCTCGGTGCAAGCCCCCAGAGCGACCTTCAGCGGCCATAGCGCCAGAATACCCACTACCCCCGCCGCCAAGGCGAAACTCAACAGGCTGGCACCGGCACCGAGCATTGCCAGCAAAGCGCCTCCCAGCCCCAGCAGGGCAATGGTAATCATCCCCAGCATGGCCGAAACCAGCCCCTTGCTCTGCTCACTGGAGAACAGCGTCATGCGGTACAATACGGCGTTGGCGATGCCCAGGCCCAAGGCGTAGACCGACATCCCCGCCACCAGGCTAGGTACACCGGGCACCAGCCAGGTGGCAAGCATCATGCCCAGCAGCCCCGCCAGGTAAGGCCAGAGCGCACGCCGCACCAAGCTCTTGAGCGGGTAACGATCGGCAATGCGGTTGATGATCAGGTTGCCCAGGATCAGGCCCGCGAACACCGGCAATTGCCACAGGGCATAGTCCAGGGTGCTCAAGCCCTCATCGTGAATCAGCAATACCGGCGACAGCCCGATCCAGCCGATCAACGGCAGGCCCACCAGGCCCAGAGCCGCGCTCCCCGCCACAAACGGGCGGTTACCGAGCAATTGCACATAACCGGCCAACAACGATTTCAGATGGATCGGCTGGAACGCCAGGCGCGAACCATCACGGCGCTCGACGCCCAGCGTCTCCGGCATGAAGCGGTACAACGCCAGCCACGACAGCACTGCGCAAGCGCCGAAGATCACGAACAGCCAACGCCACGACACCCACTCCAGCAACAGGGTGCCAACCAGCGGCCCAAGCAGTGGCGAAAGCAATGCGATGTTGGCCAGCAACGCCATCATGCGCACCGCATCAGCCTCACTGAAGGCCTCGTTCAAGGCCGGATAACTGACTGTCACCACAAAGCCCAGGCCGATGCCCTGCAACAGCCGCAGCAGGTTGAACAGTTCGATGCCCTGAACCCAGAAGGCCACCAGACAGGTCACGCAGAAAATCGCACAGCCCACCAGCAACAGCGGCCTGCGACCATAACGATCTGCCAGCGGACCGATCAGCCATTGCAGCAGCACCCCGCCGAGCAGGTACAGGTTAAGGGCGTGGGGGATGTACGCAGGGCTGGCATTGAGATCGGCGACCACCACGGGCATGGCGGGCATCACCACATCGCTGGCGAGGTAGGTCAGCAGCTCGAACAGCGCCAGGGTCATGGCGAAGCAGAAGGCTCGCAATGGCGTGATGTTGATCAGCGGGGTAAGCATGATAAGACCGGGCAAACAGAAGTAAGCCTGCCTATATGCCAGAAAGCCTGGGACGCAGGTAGCGCGAAGACGTGAACAAGTGTAATGGGGGGAAATCATCGCGGGGCAAGCCCGCTTGTGTCTATGGCCGGAAGTAAACTCTAGGGTGAGAGAGGTGGATGGCAAGCTGTGAGTCCGCGGTGCTTAAAGCACGAGTGGGAGCAAAGCTGCCATCCACCTTT
>NZ_PVZN01000030.1 GCF_003024385.1 Pseudomonas sp. BBP2017 | reverse complement strand
ACGGGGGGCGGGCGGGGAAAACTACAAGGGGAGCCGAAGCTCCCCAAGAAGTAGTTGTGTGCTCTTATTATTTTTTGCCGGGCTTCTTGTTTTTGTTGAGTGCCCTATCCACAAAACGCAAAGCTTGTGGACGATCTCCCTAACCGGGATTCAAGAGCAAACGGATTGCTTTGGTCGCTGAGGTTGCAATGATCATGCGATCCAACCAGTTCAGGCCCTGCTTGAGTGCAGTTTTTGTTGTTCTCTGCCTGGTTGTGGGGCAAGCCCCAAATACAACTCCTCTCCAAAAGAATCAGTTAGCTGCGCCTCCGCCGTCTTGTTCTTATTGTGCGTGAGCCGATTCGTCTTATTTTTATTGTCTTTTGCAGTGCTTGTTATTGTTCTTGTACCAAACATATAGCAGGTGCCGTGCCAACTTTTGAAAACCCCAGTAAAACAAGGGCTTGGAGCGATTTTGTGGCCTTGGTGGGGCGAAAAAAAACCGGGGCTTCGTTACCGTAAGCCCCGGTTATTGTTACGAGATTGTGGCGAGGTAACAGTTTTTTCACATTTCGCTGTGTTACCGCTTTTCACCTTGGTGACAGCTGAAAGGGATCAGCTGTCGCTGGTGGCGCCGCTCTTGCGCCGCGGGATGCCAAGGCGCTGGCGACGTTCCCACAGGCACTTGCGACTGACCCCGAGTTTGCGTGCAAGCTCGGTCTCGGTCATGTGGTCCTGATGTTCGAGGACGAAGTGCTGGAAGTAGTCTTCCAGGGACAGGTCTTCGGTTGGTTCGTGGCTGGTGTTGCTGGCTGTGCTGCCATTGCCGGACAGGTTGGTGAACGGTTCGTCGTCTTCCAGGTCGCTCAGCTCGATATCGATGCCCAGCAGGTCGGCAGAAATTTCCGGGCTTTCACAGAGAATCACCGCACGCTCAACGGCGTTTTCCAGCTCACGGACGTTACCCGGCCAGGAGTAATGACGGATGGCCTGCTCGGCATCGTGGCCGAAGCACAGGTCGTTACGGCCGGCGCGAGCACTTTGGCGGGCGAGGAAGGCATTGGCGATCTCGTTGACGTCAGCGCCACGCTCGCGCAGGGCAGGCAGCTTGAGGGCGATAACATGCAGGCGGTAATAAAGGTCTTCGCGGAACTGGCCGACCTTGGCCAGATTCTTCAGGTCGCGGTGGGTGGCAGCGATCAGGCGCACATCGACTTTTTGCGACTGCACCGAACCGACCCGGCGGATTTCGCCTTCCTGAAGCACCCGCAGCAGGCGAGCTTGTGCTTCCAGCGGCAGCTCACCGATCTCGTCAAGGAACAGCGTCCCACCGTCGGCGGCTTCGACCAGGCCGGCGCGACCGGCGCTGGCGCCGGTGAAGGCGCCTTTTTCATGGCCGAACAGTTCCGACTCGATCAGGGTTTCCGGAATGGCCGCACAGTTCACCGAAATCATCGGTGCCTTGGCGCGGCGCGAGAGGTTGTGCAGGGCGCGGGCAACCAGCTCTTTACCGGTCCCCGACTCGCCCTGGATCAGTACATTCGAGTCAGTCGGGGCGACCTTGCGGATCTTGCCGTACAGGTCTTGCATCGGCGGGCAGGAGCCGATGATGCCGATCTCGCCATTGGCGGCATTGCTGCTGCCTTTGTCGGCCATGCCGGTCTTGCCGTTACCGCGTGCTTCGGCGGGAGCGGCTGGCGCGCTCTGGCGGTCACGCAGGATGCGCGCCACGGCCTGGAGCATTTCGTCATGATCGAAAGGCTTGGCGATGTAATCCACCGCGCCCATTTTCATCGAGTCGACGGCAGAGCGAAGGCTGGCGTAGCTGGTCATGATCAGCACCGGCGTGCCCTGGCCGAGTTTGATCAGTTCGGTACCCGGGGCGCCAGGCAGGCGCAGGTCACTGACAATCAGGTCGAAGGTGGCAATGCTGAAGCGCTCCTGGGCTTCCTGCACCGAGCCGGCTTCGCTGACCTGGTACTGGTTGCGCTCCAGCAATCGACGCAGCGCCGAGCGGATGATGGTTTCGTCTTCGACGATCAGAATATGCGGCATTGATTCAATTCTCTCGACGGTCTCAGTTCACAGCGGACGTCGCTACGACATGACGCGGCAGGGTGACTCGGATCCGGGTGCCGCGCTGGCTCTGGGTATCGGCCGGGCTGTCGATGGTGATTTGTCCATAATGCTCTTCCACGATGGAATAGACCAGAGCAAGCCCCAGTCCGGTACCTTCGCCCGGGTCCTTGGTAGTGAAGAAGGGTTCGAACAGACGATCCATGATGTTTTTCGGAATACCGCTGCCTTCGTCCTCGACGATCAGGTCAACGGTATGTTCGCTCGCTTCGCTCTTGACCCGCACGGCACTGCCGGGTGGCGAGGCATCGCGGGCGTTGGACAGCAAGTTGATCAGGACCTGGGCCAAGCGTTGCGGGTCGCCATCGACCCAGTGCTCGGGGTCGCACAGGTTGAAGAACTGTACTTCGAAATTGCGCCGGTTCAGGGCCAGTAGACCGATGGCGTCCTGCGCCACTTCGGCCAGGCACACCGGCTCGTCGCTGTGCTGATGGCTACCGGCGTGGGCAAAGCTCATCAGTGACTGGACGATGCGTGAAATGCGCTTGGTCTGCTCGAGAATCTGGCTGCTCAGTTCGGTGATCTCGCCATCTTCCTCGCGTTCTTCGCGCAGGTTCTGCGCCAGGCAAGCGATGCCGGTGACCGGGTTGCCGATCTCGTGGGCCACCCCGGCCGCCAGGCGACCGATACTGGCCAGGCGTTCGGAGTGCACCAGCTTGTCTTCCAGAGCCTGGGTCTCGGTGAGGTCTTCGACCAGCACCACCAGGCCACTGTTGCCCGGCGCCAGGGGCTCGTCAATGGCGGCCTTGTGCAGGTTCAGCCAGCGGGTCTGGCCGTCCAGGCCCAGGCGCTGCTTGTGCAGGTGTTCATCGGGGATGTTGGTGAAACCCAGCAGCAGGCCACGCCAAGGTTCGCTGATGGTGGTCAGGCGTGAGCCGACCACGCGCTTGGCGGGAATGCCGGTGAGTTCTTCCATGGCCTTGTTCCACATCAGGATTTCCTGATCCTTGGCCAGCGAGCAGACGCCCATGGGCAGCTCCTGCAGGGTCTGGCGGTGGTAGCGACGCAGGGCGTCGAGTTCGGCGGCAAGACCGGTCAGGCGCGAGTGGTAGTCCTCAAGCCGACTTTCGATGAAGTGAATGTCTTCGGTGACGTAGTTTTCGTTACCCGACTTGTATGGGAGGAAGGTCTCAACCATATCCTGGGCCACGCTCGGCCCCATCAGCCCCGACAGGTTGGCTTCGATACGGTCGCGCAGGCGGCGCAAGGCGTAGGGACGGCGTTCGTCGAAAGGCAGGTAGAGATCACGCAGGGCCTGTTCGACTTCCTTCTGTGCGGCCTTTGCACCCAGCGGCTTGGCCAGCTGCGTGGCGAACTCCTGAGGCGAGGCAGCATGTAGCTCGCGGCGTTGCGGGCGACGCACGTTATCCACCGCACAGGCTTCGGCGGCGCTGACCTCTTCACTGCTGGCGTTGGTGAACAGCGAAATCAGGGTGAACAACAACACGTTTGCTGCCAGCGAGGCAATGGCCGCCATGTGCCAACTGGTGTCGTCGAGCACATAGATCATGTTCAGCAACGGGATGTAGAAGCCCTGCAGATTGCCCACCAGTGGCAGCAACATGGTCACCATCCACACCAGGATCCCGGCCAGCAAACCGGCGATGAAGCCGCGACGGTTGGCGGTCGGCCAATATAGTACCGAGAGTACGCCCGGCAGAAACTGCAGGGTGGCGACAAAGGCGACGATGCCGAGGTTGGCCAGGTCTTGCTGGCTGCCAAGGGTCAGGTAGAACCCGAAGCCGGCGGCGATGATTGCGACGATCAGCGCCCGACGGGTCCATTTCAGCCAACGATAGATGTTGCCTTCGGCCGGTGGCTGGTACAGCGGCAGCACCAGGTGGTTCAGGGCCATGCCCGAGAGGGCCAGGGTGGTCACGATGATCAAACCGCTGGAGGCGGAGAGTCCACCAATATAAGCAAGTAGCGCCAGCGCCTGGTTGTTGGCGGCGATGCCCAGGCCCAGAGTGAAGTATTCCGGGCTGGTGCTGGCGCCCATCTTCAAACCTGCCCAGAGGATCAGCGGCACCGCCAGGCTCATCAGCAGCAGGAACAACGGCAGGCCCCAGCTGGCACTGACCAGTGAGCGCGGGTTGAGGTTCTCGGTGAAGGCCATGTGGTACATGTGCGGCATGACGATGGCCGAGGCGAAGAACACCAGCAGCAGGGTACGCCATGGGCCTTCCTGCAACGGAGTGTGCAGCGCGGCCAGGGCCGTCTGGTTCTGCAACAGCCAGACTTCCAGTTGGTGCGGCCCGCCGAATACCCCGTACAACGCGTACAGGCCAATGCCCCCCAGGGCCAGCAGCTTGATCACTGACTCAAAGGCAATCGCGAACACCAGGCCTTCGTGTTTCTCCCGGGTGGCGATATGGCGGGAGCCGAAAAAGATGGTGAATAAGGTAATCAAGGCGCAGAAGGCCATGGCCACCCGGGCCTTGACCGGCTCGCCGGTGAGGATGCTGATCGAGTCGGCTACCGCCTGGATCTGCAGGGCCAGCAACGGCAGCACACCGATCAGCATGAACACCGTGGTCAGCGCCCCGGCCCACGTGCTGCGAAAGCGGAAGGCGATCAGGTCGGCCAGCGACGACAGCTGATAGGTGCGGGTGATCTTCAGAATCGGGTAAAGCAGCACCGGCGCCAAGAGGAAGGCGCCGGAAACGCCCAGGTAACAGGCGAGAAAGCCGTAACCATATTGGTAGGCCAAGCCGACCGAACCGTAAAAGGCCCAGGCACTGGCATAGACACCCAATGACAAGGTGTAGGTCAGGGGGTGGCGGATGATCGCGCGCGGGATCATCCCGCGCTCGCTGACCCAGGCCACGCCGAACAGCACCAGCAAGTAGGCGGCACTGATCAGGATCATCTGGGTCAGGCTAAAGCTCATCGGCATCACGTTGGCTCTGCAGGATAAAGGTCACGACGATCAGGATCAGCCAGAGCAGGTAAGGGCGATACCAGGCACCGGTTGGCTCGATCCACCAGTCCATGATGGCCGGGGAGAACAGATAGATCCCCACGACCAGAAGCAGGACCAAACGATAGATATACATGCTGGCCTCAAAGGTTAGGGCGCTGCGGCTTGAACTTATTATTGGCGCAAATGGCTGCGGCGATGGTAACGGATGGGCTGACGGCTGCAAACGACCTTGCGCGTTTTAGCCAAAGATTTGAATTTATTGGGCTTTCTGTCTGTCGGCAAGGGTCAGTGCAGTTGTGCTTCGGCTAGCGTCCGATTGCGCGGGATCGCGCTGCTCGACCAGTGCCGGGCAGCATGGGCCAATACTTCGGTGGGCCGGGCCTGTTCCATCGCCGCGTCGGTGGCTTGGCCCAGAGCACGCAGGGCCCGCAGCAGCAGCGGCGTGGCTTGCTCAGCGGGTAACGGCGCGGAGCGGTAGCTCTTGCCCAGCTTATGGCCATCAGGCTGGGTAATCAGCGGTACATGTAGATAACGCGGTTGCGACAGCCCCAGCAGTTCCTGCAGATAAAGCTGGCGCGGGGTGTTATCCAGCAGATCGGCGCCGCGTACGATGTCGGTCACCCCTTGCCAGGCATCGTCCAGTACCACCGCCAGTTGATAGGCATAGAGCCCGTCGCGACGACGGATGACGAAATCACCCACCTCACGGCCCAGGTGTTGTTCGAAAGGGCCCTGAACGCGGTCTTCGAAACGGTAGGTCAGTTCCGGTACGCGCAGGCGGATGGCGGCGTCCTGTTGGGCATGGCCAGCATTGCGGCACAGGCCGGGGTAAATGCCGTTGTAACCCTCCAGTTGCTTGCGCGAACAGGTACAGGCATAAGCCAGGCCCTGGCGGAACAGACGCTCGACTACCTCGGCGTAGGCCTCATGGCGTTGACTCTGGTAGACCACCTCGCCATCCCACTCCAGGCCGTAGCTTTCCAGGGTGTGCAGGATTGCCGCCTGAGCACCGGGGGCTTCGCGGGGAGGGTCGATATCTTCCATGCGCAGCAGCCACTGGCCGCCAACCGCGCGGGCATCAAGCCAGGAGGCGAGCGCAGCGACCAACGAACCGAAGTGCAGGAATCCGCTGGGGGTGGGGGCGAAACGCCCGATGTAGCGAGGGTTGTTCATACTCATCAATGCAGGTACTGGGCAATCGTCACAGCCATAAATGAAACGGGGCGCCTTGAGCGCCCCGTTCTGGTCAGATCAGGCTTTGCCGACCTGTTTTTCCTTGATTTCCGCCAGTGTCTTGCAGTCGTAGCAGAGGTCTGCAGTCGGACGGGCCTCCAGGCGACGAATACCGATTTCCACGCCGCAGCTTTCGCACCAGCCGTATTCTTCGTCTTCGATCAACTGCAAAGTCTTGTCGATTTTCTTGATCAGCTTGCGTTCGCGGTCGCGATTACGCAGCTCAAGGGCGAACTCTTCTTCCTGGCTGGCGCGATCGGCCGGGTCAGGGAAGTTGGCTGCCTCGTCTTTCATGTGGTCCACAGTCTGGTCCACGCCCTGCATCAGCTCCAGTTTCCATTTCTGCAGAAGATTGGTGAAGTGCTTGCGCATGGGGGCACCCATGTACTCCTCACCCTTGGTTTCTTTATAGGGTTCGAAGCCGCGAACGAGTTGACTGCTTTGTTGCTTTTCTTGGGTGGACATGAATAGACCGCCTCTCACTCTTCTAATCCATTGCGCAGGCTGCTCCATCTCCGGCGCCCGCCGGCCCTGCGACTGCGAGCCGCCGAACTTACCAGAACGAATCGGGGCGCGCTACTCCCGGTTGTCTTCGCTGTTGACAGCAGGTTTAGCCACACGTTCGCTTCAGCACACAGGTAGAATCATTATTCTAGACCTATTTGAGAGAAGGTTAATGGCCCAGTCCTACAGTGCGCGCAGCCGCGCCATAGAACCCTTCCATGTCATGGCCCTGCTGGCCCGCGCCAACGAGCTGCAAGCCAGTGGCCGTGATGTGATTCACCTGGAAATTGGCGAGCCGGACTTCACTACCGCGGCCCCGATCGTCGAGGCCGGCCAAGCTGCCCTGGCCGCCGGCCATACCCGCTACACCGCCGCACGAGGTCTGCCGGCGCTGCGTGAGGCGATTGCTGGCTTTTATCAGCAGCGCTATGGCCTGAGCATCGACCCTGAACGCATCCTCATCACGCCGGGCGGCTCCGGCGCCTTGCTGCTGGCCAGCAGTTTGCTGGTGGATCCGGGCAAACACTGGCTGCTGGCGGATCCCGGCTACCCGTGCAACCGGCACTTTTTGCGTTTGGTCGAAGGCGGCGCGCAGCTGGTACCGGTGGGTCCTGAGGTTAACTATCAACTGACCGCTGACCTGGTCGAACGCTATTGGGATCAGGACACCGTCGGCGCACTGGTGGCGTCCCCGGCCAACCCGACTGGCACCGTGCTTGACCGTAGCGAGTTGGCCAGCCTGTCTGCGGCGACCCGTGCTCACAATGGTCATCTGGTCGTCGATGAGATCTACCACGGGCTGACCTACGGCATGGATGCAGCCAGCGTTCTGGAAGTCGATGACCATGCCTTCGTCCTGAACAGTTTTTCCAAATATTTCGGGATGACCGGTTGGCGCCTTGGCTGGCTGGTGGCACCACCGGCAGCGGTCCGTGACCTGGAAAAGCTGGCACAGAATCTTTACATCAGCGCCCCGAGCATGGCTCAACATGCCGCCCTGGCTTGTTTCCAGCCACAGACGCTGGCGATTCTCGAAGAGCGTCGTGCCGAATTCGCCCATCGCCGCGACTTCCTGTTGCCAGCTCTGCGTGAACTGGGCTTCAAGATTGCCGTGGAACCGCAGGGTGCCTTTTATCTGTACGCCGATATCAGCGCCTTTGGCGGTGATGCCTTTGCCTTCTGTCAGCATTTCCTCGAAACCGAACATGTCGCCTTCACGCCGGGCCTGGACTTCGGTCGCTACCAGGCCGGACACCATGTGCGCTTTGCCTACACCCAGAGCCTGCCACGCCTGCAGCAAGCGGTGGAGCGGATTGCCCGTGGTCTGCGGAGCTGGCAAGGCTGATGCGTTTTTCTCCAGCACTGGAAACTGCGCGACTGCTGCGTCGCTACAAGCGCTTTCTGGCCGATATCGAACTGGCCAGTGGCGAGCAGATCACCATCCATTGCCCCAATACCGGCTCAATGCTCAATTGCATGGTTGAAGGTGGTCGGGTCTGGTTCAGTCGCTCCAATGACCCCAAACGCAAGTTGCCTGGCACCTGGGAAATCAGTGAGACGCCGCAAGGGCGTCTGGCCTGTGTGAATACCGGGCGGGCCAATGCGCTGGTCGAGGAAGCCCTGCACGCCGGAATCATCCGCGAACTGGCAGGGTTTACCGGGCTCAGGCGCGAAGTGGCCTATGGCGAGGAGCGCAGCCGGGTGGACTTTCGTCTGGAGTTTGCCGATGGGCCGGCTTATGTCGAGGTCAAAAGCGTGACCCTGGGTTTCGAGGGCTCAGCCGTTGCGGCTTTCCCTGATGCGGTCACCCAGCGTGGCGCCAAGCACCTGCGCGAACTGGCGGCGCTGGCCCGCCAAGGTGTGCGGGCGGTGCAACTGTACTGCGTAAATCTCAGCGCTATCGAGGCCGTGCGGCCAGCCGAGGAAATCGATGCGGTCTACGCGCAAGCGTTGCGCGCCGCGGTGGCCGATGGTGTCGAGGTGCTGGCCTATGGTACGCGCGTCGATGGCGAGCAGGTCTACATCGACCGGGCTTTGCCGGTACTGCTTACGCCATGAGCCAGATACCCTGGCTGTCTTCAAGGCAGTCCAGGGCGGCCAAGTGCTCCCCGGCGCAGGGGCCTGCCACGCATTCACCGGACTCGATCAGAAACAAGGCTCCATGCCGGCCGCAGGCGATCAGGCTGGCGCTGCTGTCGAGAAACTGATCGGGCTCCCAGTTCAGTGGAATGCCGCGGTGCGGGCAGCGGTTGCGGTACAGGTAGACTCGCCCCGCGCGGCGCACGGCAAACACAGCAGTGTCGTCAACGCTGAAACCACGGCTGTGGCCTTCGCCTAATTGGTCGGATAAGCAGAGAAAATGCATAGCGGGGGGGTACCTGGAGTCACTGATGGTTTGACGCTATCAAACGATACCAACTCCGGGCAAAAAAAAGACCCGGCAAAGAGCCGGGTCAATAACCGTGATTAGCCTGATGAGGAGATAATCTGAGAGTCCGAACCAGGGGCTTTCAGGTTACCCAACCGGTCTCGCGACCAGTTGCGATAATCATAACGATTCTCATTACGGTGTCAACCGTCGCTACTCGATATTCTCAATTTTTTTTCTGAACGGCTTTTGCATCGAGCTGTTGGTTCAGGGCTTCCTTGCGTTCGGCGGGAATGTCATTCCAGTGCACGTCGAGCAAGGCGCCTTCAATCGCGTAGAGCAGTACCTTCGAGGCCCGGAAGCCACGGGTGCGCACCGCCTTGTAGGCGTTTACCGCACCCAGCCGGCGCAGATCCGAAGCACTGTGGATGCCAACCGCATGCAGCCACTGCGCGGAAGTCTTGCCAAGGTTTTTCAGATGCTGGAGTTCATCGTTCATCAAGCCTCCTTGCGACGGCTGAACGGGTCTTGTGGAGGAATCGCTGGCAGGTCAATGAGCAGTGTAGCGGCACTTGGGAAATACGCGGCGTTTTGCCATCGGGCTGCCGACAAGTAGCCGAAAGAAACCCGCCAGGCCACGGCTGGCGGGGCTTAAGCGGAAAATCAGCGGGTGCGATAGCGCAATCTAGTGCCGAAATTGACCGACATGAGAATTTCGTCGGCGCTCAGTTCACTGGGGAAGTAGGTGCCGGAAATCTGTGCATGGGCCAGGCTTGCACCTTCGAGCCCGTTGTGGCGCAGGTCCAGCCCGCGCAGATCAGCGGCGCGGAGGTAGGCATCGGTGAAGTCGATACCGCTGGTGTCCAGTTCTCGCAGGTCGAGGCCGCGAAAGTCACCGCCACGAAAGTCGATGCTGGTGTCCTTGGGTTTTTCGCGGTTGAAGCTGGCGATCTGTTCGTGATGCACCAGCGCATACAGCGCGCTGTCCAGTTGCCGTGGCTGATTCATGAAGGCGCCTCCTTGTTTGTGCGTATGATGGCACTATAGTGTCATCATTGCGGAGGCGCCGGAGATCAGGCGTGAAGTGTCGACTGCTTCACGTCCTGAGGAATATCAGAGCCCGGGAAGGCGCTGACGGATCTGCTTGACCAGCAGGTCGAGACTGCCACTTTCGTTGGTTTCGACGCGCTTGCTTTGCAACTGTTCTTCAGCGCTGAGTGGCTCACGGCTGGCTTGCTGAGCCTTGACCACATCCAGGGTGGCATCCGACGGATCGTTCTGATCGGTCTGACGTTGCGCCAGCCAACTGGCGATCACCGCGTCCGGCGCGTTGCAGTCCAGGATCAGGAAGGGAACCCCGGTGTCGCCGGCAATGCTGGCTGCGACTAGGCGCTGAGCCTGCTTGAGATAGGTGGCGTCGATGACCACGGGGAAGCCTGCGCGCAGAATGACTGTGGCCAGGTCGTGGAGGCGGGCATAGGTGGCCTGGCTGGCGTCGCTGTTATAGATGCCTTGTTCCAGCTGGCCGGCATTGGCTGACTGCTGCTCACCGAACATGCGCTTGCGCTCCACGTCCGAGCGCAGACGGATCGCACCCAGGGCATCGACCAGACGCATCGCCACATGGCTCTTGCCGACTGCGGAGACACCGTGGGTGATAGCCAGGAAGCGCGAAGGGATGGCGCTGTAGCTTTCGGCCAGGTTGGCATAGTTGCGGTAGGTGCGCAGGGTGGTGGCACGCTGCACGGCATCGGCATTGGCCGGCATGCTGAACAGGGCGACCTTGGCCCGCACCAGGGCGCGGTAAGCCTTGTAGAAGTTCAGCAGTTCCAGGCCTGCATAGTCGCCGGTCAGCTCCAGGTACTGGCTGATGAAGCGCCGCGACAGCGACTTCAGACCACGATCTTCCAGGTCCATGGCCAGGAACGCGGCGTCGGCGTAGACGTCGGTCAGGCGGAAGGGCTCATTGAATTCGATGCAGTCGAAGATGACTACCTTGCCGTCGATCAGGGTGGCGTTGCCCAGGTGGATGTCACCGTGGCATTCGCGAATGAAACCCTCTGCCTTGCGTTGCTCAAGCAGGCCATGCAGGCGCTTGTAGCTGTCCTGGGCCCAGGCCTGCAGGGCGTCGAGTTGCTGCAGGTCGGCTTTGTCGCTGAGGAACGGGCGAATCTGCTCGAAGTTCTGCTCTACCGGCGCCATGACGCTGTCCGGGGTACCCAGCGGATGCTCCACCGAGACCTTGGGTGCCTGCAGGTGGAACTCGGCGATTTGCCGGGCCATCTGGTCGATGTGCTCGGCGGTCAGTTCACCGTTGGCTTGCAGGGTGCTGAGCATCTGGTTCTGCGGGAACTGGCGCATTTTCAGCGCGTACTCGATCGCTTCGCCTTCGCCGCCCAGTTGCGGCGCTTCGGCGCTACCGGTGATCGGCAGTACGTCCAGGTACAGGCCTTCGGTCAGGCGCTGGTTCAGGCGCAACTCTTCGTTACAAAAGTGCTTGCGTGCGGACAGTTCGGTGAAATCGAGGAAGCCGAAATTCATCGGCTTCTTGATCTTGTAGGCATAGTCGCCAGTCAGCAGTACCCAGGAGATATGGGTCTCGATGAGCTGAAACTCCTTCACCGGGTGAGGGAACAGGGCGGGGTTCTGCAGCGCGGTGATCAAGGCTTGGCTCACGGGCGATCCTTCTGGGTCTTGGTGATTTCGAGTGGGCCATTATGGCGGCAAGCGCGGCTGGTGCAAACCGCCGGAGGGCGCCTGTCGAGGATCAATAAAGTGCGTATAATCCGCCGCCATGACTCGTACCCGATCCCCCCGTACCCCGAAAAAACGCCCGTCTGGCCGCTCGCGCGCCTGGCTGGGCTGGGCCATCAAGCTCAGCCTGGTTGGCCTTGTGGTGCTGGCCGGCTTTGCCATTTACCTCGATGCTGTGGTCCAGGAGAAGTTCTCCGGCAAGCGCTGGACCATCCCGGCCAAGGTGTATGCCCGGCCGCTGGAACTGTTCGTCGGGCAGAAACTGAGCAAAAACGACTTTCTCATCGAACTCGATGCCCTGGGCTATCGCCGTGAAAGCGTTGCCAATGGCCCGGGTGCCGCCGCCGTCAGTGGCAATACCGTCGACCTCAATACCCGTGGTTTCCAGTTCTATGAAGGCATGGAGCAGGCGCAAGCGGTGCGCGTGCGCTTCTCCGGCGACTATGTGGCGGGCTTGAGTGGTATCAACGGTTCCAAGCTCGACGTGGTTCGGCTGGAGCCGCTGATGATCGGCGGCCTGTACCCTAAGAACCTGGAAGACCGCATTCTGATCAATCTTGATCAGGTGCCGCCGTACCTGCTGGAAACCCTGGTGGCCGTGGAAGACCGCGACTTCTACAGTCACTTTGGCGTATCGCCGAAGTCGATTGCCCGTGCGGTCTGGGTCAACACTTCGTCAGGCGCCATGCGTCAGGGCGGTAGTACCCTGACCCAGCAATTGGTCAAAAACTTCTACCTGACCAGCGAGCGTAGCCTGAGCCGTAAGCTGACCGAGGCTATGATGGCCTTGCTGCTGGAATTGCACTACGACAAACGCGAGATCCTTGAAGCCTACCTCAACGAGGTGTTCGTCGGTCAGGATGGTCAGCGAGCTGTGCACGGTTTTGGCCTGGCCAGTCAGTTTTTCTTCAGCCAGCCGCTGTCGGAATTGAAGTTGCATCAGGTGGCGCTGCTGGTGGGCATGGTCAAGGGGCCGTCCTACTACAATCCGCGGCGTTACCCGGAGCGCGCCACCGTGCGACGTAATCTGGTACTGGACCTGTTGGCCGAGCAGGGCGTGGCCACGCCAGAAGCGGTTGCCGCAGCGAAGAAAATGCCGCTGGGCGTGACCAAGCGTGGCAGTCTGGCTGACAGCTCGTTTCCCGGCTTCCTTGATCTGGTCAAGCGTCAATTGCGCCAGGACTATCGTGACGAGGACTTGACCGAAGAAGGCCTGCGCATCTTTACCAGCTTTGACCCGATCCTGCAGATGAAGTCCGAATCGGCCATGTCCGAGACCTTCAAACGCCTGGCCGGACGCAAAGGCGCCGATGAGGTCGAGGCGGCGATGGTGGTGACCAATCCTGAAACCGGTGAGGTGCAGGCGTTGATCGGCAGCCGTCAGGCGGGCTTTGCCGGTTTCAACCGGGCGATTGATGCCGTACGGCCGATCGGCTCGCTGGTCAAACCGGCGGTCTACCTGACCGCTCTGGAAAAGCCGAGCCAATACACCCTGACCAGTTGGGTGCAGGATGAACCGTTTTCGGTCAAAGGTGGCGATGGCCAGGTATGGCGGCCGCAGAACTATGACCGCCGCTCGCATGGCACCATCTACCTGTACCAGGGGCTGGCCAACTCCTACAATCTGTCGACGGCCAAGCTCGGCCTGGAGCTGGGCGTGCCGAATGTACTCAAAACCATTGGGCGCCTGGGTGTGAATGTCGATTGGCCGGCCTTCCCGTCGATGCTGCTGGGTGCTGGCGGTATGTCGCCGATGCAGGTTGCGACCATGTACCAGACCCTGGCCAACGGTGGTTTCAACACGCCAATGCGCGGCATCCGCAGTGTACTGACCGCAGAGGGTGAACCGCTCAAGCGCTATCCGTTCCAGATCCAGCAGAGCTTCGATCCGGGGGCAATCTATCTGGTCCAGAATGCCATGCAGCGGGTGATGCGCGAAGGCACCGGGCGTTCGGTCTACAGTGTATTGCCAAGCTCGTTGAACCTGGCGGGCAAGACCGGTACCAGTAACGATTCGCGTGACAGCTGGTTCGCAGGTTTCAGCCAGGATCTGCTGGCGGTGGTCTGGCTCGGCCGTGACGACAATGGCAAGACGCCGTTCACCGGTGCCACCGGTGCCCTGCAGGTCTGGACCAGTTTCATGCGCAAGGCCGACCCGTTGCCGCTGGACATGCCGTTGCCTGACAACGTGGTCCAGGCCTGGATTGACCCACACTCCGGGCGAGGCTCCGACAGCAGTTGCCCGGGCGCGGTACAGATGCCGTATATTCGCGGCAGTGAGCCGCCTGCCGGCGCCGCCTGCGGCGGCACGCAGGATCCCGCCGAGTCCGTCATGGACTGGGTCAAGGGCTGGATGAACTAAGCAAAGAGGGTGTGAAGTGAACAAGTGGTGGTTTCCTGCCTTGACGGCACTGGCTTTGCTCAACGGTTGTGCCAACGTTCAGCGTGGCTCGATTCCCGTAGTCGACTCGAGCACGCGCGTGTCCAATAGCGAACGGGTCACGGCCAGCCGTGGTGCCCAGGTCAACGCCGGTACTCGTCAGGCCCAGGCCGTGCCGCAGAACTCCGGCGTCACCGTGATGGTTCCGCAGGGCGCGGGCGCGGCACCGATCCAGACATTCCCGGCTTCGACGGCACCTGCGCCGATCAGTACCGGTCCGATCACGCCGGGGCCAGGCAGTTCGGTGCCGTTCGATAGCGGTTCGGCCAATGCCGGCAGCTACAACATGCCCAGCACTAGCGCCCCGAGCGCGCCTAGCGGCATCCCGCGCAGTGGCGCGGTCAGTGGTGGCCTGTCGGCTGACGAACAGCTCGACGGCCCGGTGCTGGCGCTGCTGACCACCGCCCAGCAACAGCAGGGCAGCGGTGATTACAACGGTGCCTCGTCGAGCCTGGAACGTGCCCAGCGAATCGCCCCGCGTGAGCCGCAGGTGCTTTACCGCCTGGCCCAGGTGCGCCTGGCTCAGGGCGATGCGGCGCAATCGGAACAGCTTGCCCGTCGTGCTCTGACCTATGCCAACGGCCGCCCCGACCTGCAAGCGGGTCTGTGGGGCATCATTGCCCAGGCGCGTGAGAAGCAGGGTGACTCGGCCGGTGCCGCGCTGGCGCGGCAGAAAGCCCAGGTCAACCTGTAATGGACCCGCGCATTCTGGATATTGCCGACCACTTGTTACTGATCGAGCACGAGCTGCACGCCCAGGGGTGGTGGAGTGACACCGCGCCCAGTGCCCAGGCACTGGCCAGCACTGTGCCTTTTGCTGTCGACAGCATGAACTTCGATCAGTGGCTGCAGTGGATTTTCCTGCCGAGAATGAAAGAGATTCTCGAAAAGGGCCTGGCGCTGCCAAATGCCTCCGGGATTCTGGTCATGGCTGAAACGGTTTATGCCGATCGCCCAGAGCAAAGCCGCGAGCTACGCAGGCTTCTAGCAGAGTTTGACCAATTGATCAGTCCATCCGCCTGAATTTCCCTCTTTTCACCCTTGGAGCCACAGTTTGTGGCTCTTTTTGTTTGTAATGTTTGTTTTTCTGCTGATGTCGATGGCATTAGTGGTGGCTGTAGTTCGTCCTTGCGTTAAATTGGCAATAATTTTTCTTGACTTGCGCGCGCCGAAAAAGAAGAATCCAGATTCCGCTGTAGAGGGACTGCCAGAAGCAGACCCGCTAAGCAGATCATGAGGCGCACACCCGCGCCGACCTGTTACACCCCGCAACGCGTTACCTCGCGCTGGGTGGGAAAACCCCGCAACACTTTGGGGTGCTCCCAATACTTGCTCAGTCAGTGCTGACGTAGTCGGCGATTCCGTCGCTCATGCTCTGCTTGGCAGTAAACCTATTAAGACCCGTCCACCGTGGGCGGTATTCTGGCGTTTTAGAGGTGAACAACGTGGAGCTTTTATCTGGCGCTGAGATGGTCGTCCGCTTTTTGCGTGACGAAGGCGTTAAGCACATCTATGGGTACCCTGGTGGTGCTCTCCTGCATGTTTACGATGCCCTGTTCAAAGAACCGGAAGTAAGCCACATCCTGGTTCGTCACGAGCAGGCGGCTACCCATATGGCGGACGGTTACGCCCGTGCCACCGGCAAGGCCGGCGTGGTACTGGTAACCTCAGGTCCGGGCGCAACCAATGCCATTACCGGTATTGCCACTGCGTACATGGACTCCATTCCGATGGTTATCCTTTCCGGCCAGGTGCCTAGCACCATGGTCGGTACTGATGCCTTCCAGGAAACCGACATGATCGGTATTTCCCGGCCGATCGTGAAACACAGCTTCATGATCAAACATGCATCGGAAATCCCGGAAGTCCTGAAAAAAGCCTTCTACCTGGCGCAGTCTGGTCGTCCGGGGCCGGTGGTGGTCGACATCCCGAAAGACATGACCAACCCGGCGGAAAAATTCGAATACGTCTACCCGAAAAAGGTCAAGCTGCGCTCTTACAGCCCGGCTGTCCGCGGTCACTCGGGGCAGATCCGCAAAGCAGCTGAAATGCTCCTGGCTGCCAAGCGTCCAGTGGTCTACGCCGGTGGCGGCGTGATCCTCGGTGGTGGCTCGGCTGCCCTGACCGAGATTGCGCAGATGCTCAACCTGCCAGTCACCAATACCCTGATGGGGCTGGGTGGCTATCCGGGTACTGATCGCCAGTTCCTCGGTATGCTCGGTATGCACGGCAGCTACACTGCCAACCTGGCCATGCACCACGCCGATGTGATTTTCGCGGTCGGTGCGCGCTTTGACGACCGTGTGGTCAACGGCCCGGCCAAGTTCTGCCCGAACGCCAAGGTTATCCACATCGATATCGATCCGGCGTCGATCTCCAAGACCATCAAGGCCGACGTGCCGATTGTTGGTCCGGTCGAAAGCGTCCTGACCGAGATGGTTGCGACCCTGCGCGAAATCGGCGAGCAGCCGGAAAAAGCCGCGATGGATGCCTGGTGGAAGCAGATCGAAGAATGGCGCGGTGATCGTGACATGTTCCCTTATGACAAGGGCGACGGTAACGTCATCAAGCCACAGACCGTGATCGAGACCCTCTGCGAAGTGACCAAGGGCGATGCCTTCATCACTTCCGATGTTGGTCAGCACCAGATGTTCGCGGCGCAGTACTACCGCTTCAACAAACCCAACCGCTGGATCAACTCCGGTGGCCTGGGCACCATGGGCTTCGGCTTCCCGGCGGCCATGGGTGTCAAACTGAACTTCCCGGACCAGGACGTTGCCTGCGTAACCGGAGAAGGCAGTATCCAGATGAACATTCAGGAGCTGTCGACCTGCCTGCAGTACGACCTGCCGGTGAAAATCGTCAACCTGAACAACGGTGTATTGGGTATGGTCCGCCAGTGGCAGGACATGGCCTATAACAGCCGTCACTCGCACTCCTATATGGAATCGCTGCCTGACTTCGTCAAGCTGGCTGAAGCCTATGGTCACGTGGGCATTCGCATCACCAGCCTGAAGGACCTCAAGCCCAAGCTCGAAGAAGCGTTCGCCATGAAAGACCGCCTGGTGTTCATCGACATCCAGGTCGACAACAGCGAACACGTCTACCCGATGCAGATCAAAGACGGCTCTATGCGCGACATGTGGCTGAGCAAGACGGAGCGTACCTAATCATGCGGCACATTATTTCCCTGCTGTTGGAAAACGAACCCGGTGCCTTGTCTCGCGTGGTGGGTCTGTTCTCGCAGCGTAACTACAACATCGAAAGCCTGACCGTAGCGCCGACTGAAGACCCGACCCTGTCGCGTCTGACGTTGACCACGGTCGGTCATGATGAGGTGATCGAGCAGATCACCAAAAACCTGAACAAGCTGGTTGAAGTCGTCAAGCTGGTCGACCTCTCGGAAAGCGCGCACATCGAACGTGAACTGATGCTGGTCAAGATCAAGGCCACGGGCGCACAGCGTGCCGAGATCAAACGCACCACCGATATCTATCGTGGGCAGATCGTCGACGTCAGCAGCAGCGTCTACACCGTGCAGTTGACTGGCGCCAGCGACAAGCTTGACAGCTTCATTCAGGCCATCGGTACCGCGTCCATTCTCGAAACAGTGCGCAGTGGTGTCACCGGCATTGCCCGTGGCGACAAAGTGCTCAGCATCTAACTCAAAAAATTAGCGATGGCCCTATCGGGCCGAGATAACAGGGGTATGTTCATGAAAGTTTTCTACGACAAAGACTGCGACCTTTCGATCATCCAGGGCAAGAAAGTTGCCATCATCGGTTACGGCTCCCAGGGTCACGCTCAAGCGTGCAACCTGAAAGACTCCGGTGTGGATGTCACTGTCGGTCTGCGTAAAGGCTCGGCTACCGTTGCCAAGGCCGAAGCCCACGGCCTGAAAGTTGCCGACGTGGCGACTGCTGTTGCCGGTGCCGACCTGGTCATGATCCTGACCCCGGACGAGTTCCAATCCCAGCTGTACAAGAATGAAATCGAGCCGAACATCAAGAAGGGCGCTACCCTGGCCTTCTCCCACGGTTTCGCCATTCACTACAACCAGGTAGTGCCACGCGCTGACCTGGACGTGATCATGATCGCGCCAAAAGCGCCAGGTCACACCGTGCGTTCCGAGTTCGTCAAAGGCGGCGGTATTCCTGACCTGATCGCTATCTACCAGGACGCTTCGGGCAACGCCAAGAACGTCGCCCTGTCCTACGCTGCAGGCGTGGGTGGTGGTCGTACCGGCATCATCGAAACGACTTTCAAGGACGAGACCGAAACCGACCTGTTCGGCGAACAAGCCGTTCTGTGTGGCGGTACCGTCGAGCTGGTCAAAGCCGGTTTCGAAACCTTGGTTGAAGCGGGCTACGCCCCAGAAATGGCCTACTTCGAGTGCCTGCACGAACTGAAGCTGATCGTTGACCTCATGTACGAAGGCGGTATCGCCAACATGAACTACTCGATCTCCAACAACGCCGAGTACGGCGAGTACGTGACCGGCCCAGAAGTCATCAACGCCGAATCCCGTCAGGCCATGCGCAACGCTCTGAAACGCATCCAGGACGGCGAATACGCCAAGATGTTCATCAGCGAAGGTGCTACCGGCTACCCATCGATGACCGCCAAGCGTCGTAACAACGCTGCGCACGGTATCGAAGTCATCGGCGAGCAACTGCGCTCGATGATGCCGTGGATCGGTGCCAACAAAATCGTCGACAAGACCAAGAACTGATCTTGTTCTGATGCGATGAAAACGCGGCTTCGGCCGCGTTTTTTCGTTTAGGCGGTCAGCTTCTGGTATAAAGCTTCATCGTCTGTCGTCGAACCCTCGACGCAGACCTCTGTCGAAACTTTCCACACCGTTGCAAGGTAATGTCCATGAGCGAACGTCCCGAAGAGCCGAACAAGGCCTCTGACGCCGAAAGCCTGCTACCGATCGATGAGCATGTTGAAGAAGGGCATGACGCCGAAGGACGCAAGGTTCGGCATCGCGGCATCTATCTGCTGCCCAACCTGTTCACCACCGCGAACCTGTTCGCCGGTTTCTATTCCATCATCAACTCCATGAGTGCCCAGGCTGCCCTGAGCGCTGGCGATCCGCGCGAAGCGAGCAAGTATTTCGCGTTTGCCGCCATTGCCATTTTTGTCGCCATGGTTCTCGACGGCCTCGATGGCCGTGTTGCGCGTATGACCAACACCCAAAGCGCCTTTGGTGCCGAGTATGACTCGCTGTCGGACATGGTTGCCTTTGGTGTGGCGCCTGCACTGCTGGCGTTCGGCTGGGCCCTGGGTGACATGGGCAAGGTTGGCTGGATGGTCGCCTTCATCTATGTTGCTGGCGCGGCGTTGCGCCTGGCGCGCTTTAATACCCAGGTCGGCACGGCCGACAAACGCTATTTCATCGGTCTGGCCAGCCCGGCAGCGGCGGGCGTGGTGGCCGGTACCGTCTGGGCTTTCAGCGACTACGGCATCCAGGGTTCGAAGCTTTCGTTCCTGGTGGCGTTGCTGGTGGCGGCGGCGGGCATGCTGATGGTCAGCAACATCAAGTACAACAGCTTCAAGGAGCTGGATCTCAAAGGACGTGTGCCGTTCGTAGCGATCCTCGCCGTAGTGCTGGTGTTCGCGGTAGTCTTCAGTGACCCACCACGCATTCTGTTGCTGGTGTTCCTCGGCTATGCGGCCTCCGGTCCTGTGCAATACCTGTTGCGCATGCGTCGGCGTAAAAACGTCGAGTGATGTAATTTCGCTCGGGCTCCGTAGTCTACTGGTGCATCAGTCCTCCAGTTCTACGGAGCCATCATGCTCATCAAGCTGTCCAAAGCCTCCGATTGTCACGAGTCGGATGTCACTCCAGAATCCCTGTATGTCTCGCGCCGTGCCTTGCTCGGCGGTACCGCGGCTGCGCTGGCAGTTTCAGCATTGCCACGTTGGGCCAGTGCCGCTGAAATGTCGCGCTACGCGGATGTCGAGGCGGGCGCGGCGCCAGCCTGGTTCAGCGATAAGTTGGCGGCTACCCGCTGGCAGGCGGTCACTGCGCCGGGGGAGGCGGTTACGCCTTATAAAGACGCTACTCACTACAACAACTTCTATGAATTCGGCACCGACAAGGGCGATCCGGCGGCCAATGCCGGCAGTCTGAAGACCGAACCCTGGACGGTGGTAATTGACGGCGAGGTGGGTAAGCCTGGGCGCTATGCACTCGAAGACTTCATGCAGCCCTATCAGTTGGAAGAGCGTATCTATCGCCTGCGTTGTGTCGAGGCCTGGTCCATGGTCATTCCCTGGCTCGGTTTTCCACTGTCGACTCTGCTCAAGCAAGTGGAGCCAAGCTCGAAGGCGCGCTTCATTCGCTTTGAGACACTGCAAGACCCCAAAAGTATGCCGGGGCAGCGCTCCAGCTTCGCCCTGATCGACTGGCCGTATGTAGAAGGCTTGCGTCTGGACGAGGCGATGAACCCTTTGGCAATTCTGGCTGTTGGCATGTATGGGCGCGAGTTGCCCAATCAGAATGGTGCGCCGCTACGTTTGGTGGTGCCTTGGAAATACGGCTTCAAGAGCATCAAGTCGATTGTGCGCATCAGTCTGGTTGCCGATCAGCCGCGTACTACCTGGCAGGCTATCGCGCCCGAAGAATATGGCTTCTATGCCAACGTCAATCCTGAGGTTGATCATCCGCGCTGGACCCAGGCCCGGGAGCGACGCCTGCCTAGCGGGCTGTTCAGTCCCAATGTGCGTGCTACCCAGATGTTCAACGGCTACGCCGAGGAAGTGGCGGGGCTTTATAGCGGGCTTGATCTGCGGAAGAACTATTGATGCGCTATCCACTGTTTCGCCTCGGTATCTTTGTCCTGGCCAGTATCTGGCCGTTGTGGTGGCTGTATGAGGCGGCCATGAATGCGCTGGGGCCGGACCCTGGCAAGATCCTCGTCGACCGGCTGGGGTTGGGCGCGCTGATCTTTCTGCTGATCACACTGAGCATGACGCCGCTGCAACGTTTGACCGGTTGGGCGGGGTGGATCGTTTCGCGTCGGCAGCTAGGGCTGTGGTGCTTTGCATATATAGTGCTGCACATGACGTCCTATATGGTCTTCGTTCTGGGGTTGGACTGGGGGCAGTTGGGCGTGGAGTTGAGCAAGCGGCCCTACATCATTGTGGGGGCGTTGGGCTTTTTGGGATTGCTGGCTTTGGCCGCAACTTCCAATCGCTACAGTCAGCGACGTCTGGGGGCGCGTTGGAAGAAGCTGCATAAGTTGGTCTATGTGATTCTTGTATTAGGTTTGCTGCACTTTCTTTGGATCGTGCGGGCTGACCTTAAGGAGTGGGCTGTTTATGCAGGTATTGGCGCATTTCTGCTGGCGTTGCGTATCCCGCTGTTCGCCAAGCGAATTCCGCGCCTTGCGAGTCGAAAAGCAGCTTCTGCAACCAAAGCGTAAATAAGTCCTTGACGCCCGGTTTAATCGCTCTATAATTCGCCCCACTTCCGGCGTAGTCGGAACGGAAAACTCCTTGAAATTCAACGAGTTAGATGTTCCAGATAGTGTCGGAAGGGCTTCGATCGAAAGATCGGCAGCGGTGAAAAAGGTGGTTGACAGCGGATTGAAACGCTGTAGAATTCTCCTCCCGCTGACGAGAGATCGCAGCGAGTTAAGCGCTTGAAGTTGAAAGAGAAATTCTGAAAGACTTCAAAATAAACGCTTGACAGGCCCTGAGGAAAGCGTAGAATGCGCGCCTCGGTTGAAGCGA
>NZ_PVZN01000002.1 GCF_003024385.1 Pseudomonas sp. BBP2017 | reverse complement strand
GAAGCAGCATCTTAAGTAATGCGGCTCTGCGTTCAGGTGAATAGTACGGCACGACCAGTCTCTTTCCGCCCCCGATATGCTTTTTTAGGAAAAACCGGAGAGGCGACAACTATCCTGACACCGGGGGAAGCTGTAGCCGTACTCGTCAAGCAATGCCCGTAATTTGCTCTCAAGTTCCATTTCCTTTTTCAGGCCAGAATCGCCTTCTCCAAGCGTTCGGGGCCATCCTGTCTGCAGCGGGCTAGACGGGTTTCATGCGTATAATGCGCCCCCCAAACCAATACCACTTGACCATGAAGAAATTGCTGTCCGTTGTAGTGCTGGCTTTCTCAGTTATTAGCCCCGCCCTATCAAGTCCTCCCGCCACTTTTTCCGAAGCCAAAGTCATAGCGAAACAAAAGATTTATCTCGACCAGGCGAACAGCGCCATGGGCGACCTTTACTGCGGCTGCAAATGGACATGGGTAGGTAAATCAGGAGGCCGCATTGACCCAGAATCATGTGGCTATGAAACCCGCAAACAGCAGAGTCGAGCGGAACGCACCGAGTGGGAGCACATTGTGCCCGCGTGGACATTAGGTCACCAGCGACAGTGCTGGCAGAGCGGTGGACGCGAGCATTGCGCTGACGACGACCCTGTTTTCAAGGCCATGGAAGCAAATCTGTTCAACCTCTACCCTGCCGTGGGTGAAGTGAACGGCGACCGAAGTAACTTCAACTACGGAATGGCATCCGGCGTCGCCCCGCAGTACGGACAGTGCAAAACCAAAGTCGACTTCAACCAACGCGCTGCTGAGCCGCGCGATGAGGTCAAAGGTCTCGTTGCCCGGGCTACGTTTTACATGTTTGATCGGTACAAACTCAACATGTCCCGACAGCAGCAACAGCTGCTCATGGCATGGGACAAGCAGCATCCGGTGACCGTCTGGGAGAAAGAACGCGATCGCCGCATCTCCGCAATCATGGGCCACTCCAACCCATTCGTTACCGGTCAACGCAGCTGGACAAGCGGGTATAAGCCAGTGGGTGATGGCGTCGTGAGCGCTGTCGCTGCGCAAGCCCCACAACCAGTTCCAAAGCCTACCCTGGCAAGTGCATCCACTGCCATCGGTGTGATCATCGGGAACCAGAAAAGCCACGTCTATCATCTGCCAAGCGGCTGTCCTGGCTATACGCAGGTGTCTGTAAAAAATCAGGTATCTTTCACATCGGAATCTGAAGCTCAGGCGGCGGGTTATCGAAAAGCAGGCAACTGCAAATAGCGTCTACGGGCCAATCGGCTGGCAAGTACGGTTCCAAAATTTCCCTTGTCTCATCGACCAGCTTCTCAACTGTGACTGGATAGGGAGAGCTCACTATGCAAGCGAAGCGGGCAAGCATGAGCCATATTGAATGACGACAAATAACCCTGCCGTCGAACCGGGCTCTTGATGCCTCAAGAACGTTCGGCCCTGAAGTAATAATCTGGACAAATGCCCAAGCGATTACATCAGGGCTTAGAGCGGCGTTCTATTCAAGTAGGCAGACTGGATGAACAGCTTCTCATGCTGTCATGCCACGTAAGTACGCGCCCAACTATCTGCGAGCAGTCGAAACGGTCAAGATAGTCGCCATCAGCAAAAATATTCCACTGGCTAAGAATGTTGCCTGGTAACCAAATCCGTCGTACAGCACTCCGCCCGCAGTTGCACCAATCGTGATAGCCAACTGGATCACCGCGACCATCAAGCCACCACCGGCTTCCGCATCTTGCGGCAACGCTTTGGCCAACCAGGTGAACCAACCCACTGGAGCGCAGGTGGCGACCAGCCCCCAGACTCCAAGTAGAACGGCTACAGAAACAACCCAAGTGCCAGCCGCGATCACTGCAAAGGCGATGGCAGCCATTATCAGCGGAATAACCACCAGAGTCCGGTCAAGATTTCGGGTGGCCAGCGAGCCAACCAGCATTGTTCCCACCAGCCCAGCAGCGCCGATGATCAGCAACAGCAGCGAGAGCGTTGACACATCGACATGCGTCACCGTTTCCAGAAAAGGCCGTAGATACGTGAACAGCGTGAACTGCCCCATGAAGAGGAATGCAACCGCTGCCATGCCGAGAGCGACATAGCCGTTCGCTAGCAAGCGCAGCGAGCCTGTCGCAGAAACCGAGGTGCGCTCGCTCGGCATCGCCGGCAGAGTGAACACCTGCCAGATGAGCGCTATTGCGGCCAGCGGCACGACGCAGAAGAAGGCCCCCCTCCAGCCAATTGTGCCGCCTAGATAGCTTCCAACAGGTGCCGCGATTGCCGTGGCCAAGGCAGTGCCGCCCTGCATCACGGCAATGGCCTTCGGTACGAGCGCTTCAGGGGCAATGCGCATCATCACTGCAGTGGACATCGACCAGTAACCTCCAATGGCAATTCCAAGCACTGCTCGGCCCACCATCATCGTCGGGTAGTTCGGGGCAAACGCCACCAGCCCAGCGGATACCAGCATGAGTGCAGTGGTGGCTAACAGGACAGGTTTACGGTCAATCCCCTGCGTCATGGAGAACAACAAGAGACTGGTCACAACGGCGAAGAATCCCGAGATGGATATGGCCTGGCCGGCCTGGCCTTCGGTCAACGACAAGTCGGTGGCAATCGGCGTGAGTAGACTCACCGGTAGAAACTCAGAAGCCACCAAGGCGAAGGCACAGAGTGACATCGCAAAGACGGCACTCCAGACCTGTCGGCTTGTATGTTGAAGGGGTATTACAGAGCTGGTCATGGCGTTTCTCGGGTTGCTGTACAAAAGCGCACATGCCCAAGCCCGGCTCGTATGGGCCGGGCTTGGGCAGTTCTGCAGGTGTTACTTGAGGTTTTCGCGGAAGAACGTAGTCAGCTTTGAGAAGGGAATCAGGTCGGCGCGGTCGTAAAGATCCACATGGCCGGCCCCCGGCACGATCACCAATTCTTTGGGCTGGCCTGCGAGCCGATTGGCCTCTTCACTGAACTCCCTGGAGTGGGCGTTTTCACCCGCGATGAACAGCATCGGACGTGGGGAGATCGTCCCGATGTCATTGAACGGATAGAAGTTCATGAACCTGACATTGCTGCTCAGCGTCGGGTGCGTAGTCAGGAGCGGTGATTGGCCCTCAGGCGTGAACTCACCTCGGGGAGTACGGTAGAAGTCGTAGAACTCCCGCTCAATGGGACTTGATTTATCAGTCAACTGATCGACCGTGCCGCTGGTGTACCTGGTTTCTCCACCCGCAAACTCGACATCCCGCTGAGCCGCCGCTTCGCCGATGACCTGCTTGCGTTGCTCGACCGTGACGGCATGCCTCAGGCCATTGCGGTTGGCAGCTCCCATGTCATACATACTGACCGTCGCAATCGCTTTCATGCGAGGGTCGATCTTCGCCGCGCTGATGGCGAAACTGCCGCTGCCGCAGATGCCCAGCACGCCGATCCGGTTGCGATCAACAAAGCCTTGAGTGCCGAGATAATCAACAGCCGCACTGAAGTCTTCGGCATAGATGTCCGGCGACACCAAATTGCGTGGACGACCGTCACTTTCGCCCCAGAACGACAGATCGATAGCCAAGGTCACGAAGCCCTGTTCAGCCAGCTTCTGTGCGTAGAGGTTTGAGCTTTGCTCCTTCACGGCGCCCATTGGGTGCCCGACGATGATGGCGGGAAATTTAGTGTTGTGGTTCAAGTTTTTCGGAACAAACAGATTGCCGACCGTATTCATCTGGATCTGGTTTTTGAAGGTGACCCGTTCGAGTGAGACCTGTTCGCTCTTGTAAAAATTGCTGGATCCATGGGACATATCGGCGGCTTCAGCAGTGAGTGAGCTGGCCATCAAGGCCAACGCTACGATCAGAGGCTTCATGGACATCTTCCTGTCTGTTCGGAATGGAAATGGTATGAGGTGCTGTAGAGGCAATGCATCCTAGGCATCTCTTATTGGCGCCCATCTTCCTCGGGGAGACCGGAACATCAGTAGAGCAAACGCGTAGTTTTCTTGCCTGATTCTCCAGAGCCTGCCGGGCAGGCGTGGACAGCTGAGGCGCTCCAGGCGTAGTGTTTTTGACGACATGATCGGAATCCTTCCTATGACCCCAACCTTGCCATCGCTCCCAGTCGCCTCCCCCATGGTCACCCTATGCAGGGTCATCGCCGCCTACGCCTCCACCCCTGGAGACTTCGGGACATCCATCGGAGACCTCGGTGTCTACCGGCGCAATGAGCCTGCCCCACCGATCACTTGCATCGTCGAGCCGAGCATTGTGTTAGTCGTGCAAGGGGCCAAGGAAATGGTCATCGGCGGTGACGTCCATCCCTACGATACGACTCGCTTCTTAGTCACCTCGCTGAACATCCCGGCCAACTCGGCAGTGACAATGGCCAGCGAAGCCGCACCCTGTCTCGGCCTGGTATTCAAACTCGACCTACGCACGCTGGCCGAGCTGATCGCGCAAGATGGTCGTCTACCTATCAGCAGTCAGCCTGTTCATGGAAGCGCTGGAGTGGGTGCATTGAGCCCAAAGCTGCTGGAGAGCTTTACCCGCCTGATTGAGCTCCTGGAGGAGCCCGATGCGATACCGGTACTCTGGCCCCTGATTCAGCGAGAGATCCACTATCGGCTGCTGTTGAGCGACCAGGCGCCGCTTCTCCGGCACATCGCCTCAGTGGGCAGCAAGGGACATCGTATTGCGAAGGCCATCGACTGGATGAAGCTGAACTACGCCGCACCGTTGCGGGTAGACGAATTGGCAAACCAGGTTCAGATGGGACTCTCAACCTTCCATCACCACTTCCGGCAGCTCACCGCAATGAGTCCTCTGCAGTACCAGAAGTGGTTGAGGTTGAATGAGGCAAAACGGTTGATGCTGAACGAGCACCTGGATGCCGCCACTGCTGCATTCAAGGTCGGTTATGAGAGTCCCTCGCAATTCAGCCGAGAGTATGGGCGGCAGTTTGGCACGCCGCCGAAACGTGACATCACCGAATTGCGCCAGGGTGCTGAAAGATCAGAAGCCTCGGCGCGTAGTTTGCCTTGAGCATTAAGTGCCCACCAAAACACCGAAGCCGCCCCGCCTGTTCGCATCAAGACCGGCTCTATCAGTGGGCTGAGTCGCAGCTACGGTTGTCCGCTCGCCCAGGCATTTAGGCGTTTTCTCCTACTGTCAGAGGGCGCGAAGCAGGTGTACCAGCGGGGCTCGAACACATCCTTCTCCATGCGCTGGGTGGCGGGGCGGAAATACTCCTCGCTTTCGACAATCGCTGGCTGTGGGCCGCTATTGCCCTGGGCAATGGCTTGCAAATTGGCCACTCCACAACCGGGCGTTCAGCACTGCACCCCTGACAATCAAGCAATGGCTGATATGCTTCGCCATGAGCAGCCTGGTGCTGTGGTTCAGCGAACTGCGCAAGTTTTTCCTGCGTGCCATAGACCGACGTCAAAAACCGTCAACGCACATTCACTATCATGAACACTCGGCGTCTAACGCTAAGGATTGAGGACTCCCCATGGAACTGGTACTCCAGCTGCTCAATGGCGGGGCCGGCAGTCTGGCCTCATACTTGGCGGCCCACGTGCTGCTCTGTTTACTGCCTGCATTCTTCATCGCCGGCGCCATGGCGGCCCTCATTCCCAAAGCCAGCATCACCCACTGGCTGGGCCGACATGCACCGGTCTACGTTTCTTACCCGGCGGCGGCACTGGCGGGATCACTGATTGCCGTTTGCTCGTGCACCATTGTGCCGTTGTTCGCGGGCGTCTATCGCAAAGGCGCGGGTATCGGCCCGGCGATCACCTTTCTGTTTTTTGCGCCGGCAGGCAACATCATGGCCCTGGCCTATACCGGCAGTATCCTGGGGGCGGACTTTGCAATCGCCCGTTTGATTCTTTGCCTGGTGTTCGGCATCGGCATCGGCTTGCTGATGGTCACCATTTTCTGGAAGGACGACCAGACCCACGACGCACAGTCCGATGCCCTGTTCGCCGAGAAAGCCAGTGTTTCTCGGCCTGCATTGGGCGTACTCCTGTCTTTGGTGGCCCTGCTGATTGCCGGCACCCTGAAGCTCTGGCCCCTGACCGCAGACCTGTTCAGCATCTACATCCCGCTGTCCTGGGCCCAGGCGTGGCAGGACGCCCTGTTTGGCTGGGTGCCATTCGACGCCAGCAAGGGCGAGGAAGGTGTCAGCTTCCAGGGCTCCGTGCTCATCGCCCTGCTCCTGATGATCGCCGCCACGGCCAAGCGCGGCCTGGATAACATCACCGAAGGGGCCAATAGCTGGACATGGATTGCGCTGGGCCTGGCCGCCAGTACCTTGCTGATTGCCTCGATGCGCCTGACGCCAGAGCCCGGCACCTTGACCTTTACCTTCACTGGCCGTGTATTTGCCGTTGCAACGACCATACTTTTTGTCTGGTACTTTGCCCGCCAGCTGCCCGCCGAAGATTGGCAAGGTTGGCTGTGGGAAGCCTGGCGCTTCGTTAAGCAGATTTTCGTGGTACTGGTGCTGGGTGTATTCATCGTCGGCATGGTGCGCCAGGTCATTCAGCCTGAGTGGATTGAAACCCTTGCAGGCAGCAACTCCGTACTGGCCAATGCCGTGGCCGTTGGCTTCGGTGTTTTCATGTACTTTCCGACCCTGGTGGAAGTACCGGTAGCCAAGATGTTCCTGGATCTGGGCATGCACCCTGGCCCGCTCCTGGCCTACCTGATGGCCGATCCTGAACTGAGCTTGCAGAGCATGCTGATGGTGGCCGCCGTGATTGGTCGCAAGAAGACCGCCGCTTACGTCGGGTTGGTCGCCTCATTCAGCATCGTCGCAGGCCTGCTCTTTGGTGCCTGGGTCAATGGCACCGGCTGGCTAACACTCGGCACAGGGATGGCGGCCTGGCTGGTCGTAATCGCCACCCTCTATCTGTTGATCCGCCGCCTCCGCACACAAACAGCAAGCTGACCAACACACGAAGGAGTTTTACATGCTAAACGTCAAAATCCTCGGATCGGGCTGCGCCAACTGCAAGAAACTGGAAGCCTTAGCCCGCGAAGCCGCCCATAACCTGAACATCCAGGCCGAGGTCGAAAAGATCACCGACATGGGCAAAATGATGACTTACGACATCCTCGCCACGCCTGCTCTGGTGATCAACGAGAAGGTAGTCAGCAGCGGAAAGATTCCGACTGTTGCGGATATCCAGGGCTGGATTTCGGCGGCGCAGTGACGGCTATGGTCAAACCCAAGATGTCCAAGACACCACCATTGCTTGCGCATGCAATCCTTGAGGCTTCTGCGATTGAAGCGCTGAACAACAGGTGTTTTTGCATCAGCCTCAGTGAGCAGGCACTGCGTTCGGCGCTGGAGTCGGAAATCGGCCAACCTGGGTTGCTGGAACTGATACGGCAGCGTTGCCCCTATCTGTTTGCCGCGTTACCGGTGTTTGTCTCCGGAGATCACCTATCGCGTATGGGCAATTTGATTCGGGCCATTGAGTCCGTCATTGCTCTGCCGGTCTATCGAGAACAGGCTTTGGCCTCGGCGCCGGCCATTGCCAGACATGACCCAGGCGGCGCCCGAAGCGTCTTCTTTGGCTACGACTTTCATGTGGCAGAGGACAGTTTCGGGCTTATAGAAATCAACACCAATGCTGGCGGCGCAATGCTGAACGCGGTGCTAGCCAGAGCGCAACGAGCCTGTTGCGCCGCGCTGGAAGGCCTGGTGCCTTCGCCAACCCTGGCGAGTACGCTGGAAGCCAATATCGTGGCGATGTTCCGTCGCGAATGGTCGCTCAGTGGCCAGCAGCAGGCTCTGCGCACAATCGCCATTGTCGATGAGGCTCCTGCACAGCAGTACCTATACCCCGAGTTTTTGCTGTTCCAGCAACTGTTTGAGCGGCACGGCCTGCAAGCAGTCATCGCCGATCCGACTGAATTGAGATTGCGCGACAACCGACTGTGGCACGGTGACCTGGCCATCGATCTGGTCTACAACAGGCTGACCGATTTCTACTTGACGTCCTCATCCTGCGACACCTTGCGCGAAGCCTATTTGACGAATGCAACGGTGATTACCCCCCATCCGCAGGCGCACGCCTTATATGCTGACAAGCGAAACCTGGCGTTGCTCAGCGATGCAGACAGCCTTCAGCAGCTGGGCGTGTCTCAGAGCACTCAGGCTATTTTGCTGGCCGGCATTCCGCGCACGGAAGTGGTTACTGCTGACAGTGCGGAGCGCTTATGGAGTGAACGGCGCACGCGATTCTTTAAACCGTTCGCTGGGTTTGGCAGTCGCGCAGCGTACCGAGGGGACAAGCTCACTAAACGTGTTTGGCAGGACACTCTTGCGGGCGGGTATGTGGCGCAGGCGCTGGTGCTACCTGGTGAACGAGTGATCTCAGCTGACGCACCTGCGCAGGCACTAAAATTCGACCTGCGCGACTATGTGTACGACGGCGATGTGCAATGGGTGGCGGCACGTCTTTATCAAGGGCAGACCACTAACTTTCGAACCCCGGGTGGAGGTTTCGCCCCAGTCTACAAGTGGCCAATGGCACTCTAGATTTCAACTCGAAATCCTAAACTGTCAGAATGCTTCACCCTCCTCCTCTTTTGCGGGTTATTTGTTCCAAGGGCCGGCCCAGGTTGCAATTGTTCGAAAAGCTATTTCATTGGCTTGGTTCGATGACTGCCCTGAGAGCGACGGCGAAGGCCGTTCAGCCTCTTAGCCCTCAAGTATCTAGGTGACCGTCTACAAACTGCCTGAGTCTGGAGAGCATAAGTCGTGTATCACTGCCTAGGTTGGCAATGGCAGACCCCTTGAGTTGATCTTCGACTAGCTCCGCCCCCACCCCAGCAAGCGCCAGGGGGCAATCGATGGCAAACGCCAGCTGGTTGAGTTCCCGCAAAAAATCACCCGAAAGAGGAGCAGGAGCCAATAGGACCAACGCCTCAGGGTGGATAGCCTGACAGACAAGCGGCAGCTCATTAAGCGGCTGACCAAGAGCCAAAACTTGCACCCATCCGCTATCACGACCAATCAACAGTCCAGTGACAAGCAACTCCAGCTCACGACATTGCCCAGGCATTGCAGCGAGTAACACGCATCCATTCTCACTAGTGTTACTGCGCGGGTTCATCTGCAGCCGCAGTAGCACACGAGCTCGAAGAAAAGCGTCATAGAAAAGCCACTGACTGAGCTTTCCAAAACCGACTTGTTGTAATTGCTGCTGCCACACCGGTAGCAGAATTTCCTCGAATACCAACGACATCGGGTAAACAGAGAGTAGTTGACTGTACAAATGTTCAAGGTGTGGTCCATTGAATGCTGCCACGGCCTCACGGATGCATGCTTGCCACTCGGGCCACTGACCTTGCTGCGCATGGGAAAGCGCTAGATCGTCAGCATTTGAAGCGCTGGCTACTCGACTATCGCAATGGTGCTGAACATTGCTCTCTCGCGATTTACTGTGTGCCAGAAGAGCGCCAACCTTGCTCACTGAGACACCACGTTCGGTCCAAGAAACAATACTTCGAATGGCTGCAACGTCCTCGCATGAATACAGGCGGTGCCCACCTTCGCTCCGCACGGGTCGAATAAGCCCGTAGCGCCGCTCCCAGGCACGTAAAGTCACAGGATTGACTCCAGTCAGACGCACAACCTCGCGAATGGGTAGCACCCCATCACCACTGGACAGTTCGGGCGCGATCAATTCAGGCTTGGTTTGTTCAGTCATATGGGCAAACCGTAGTATATGGATGCCTAGAGTGTACAGGCCGCTAAGGGCCTACCAAGTTATTTGCAGCAGGAGGCCTTGAGAATAATCTAACACCTTGATATCAGTTGGCCATCTCAAGCAGCTAAACGCACCGTGAGTGACTACAATCCAAGCGAAAAGCTCGCCGACCATGGGCCGTACGCTCGAGCGGCTCACGACTCCTAGCGATACCAAATGTACCTTCCTCATGTGCGACGAGCTGTATTTTTTTCTTGATCCGGCTCTGGTGAGCCTGTTTATCCTAGAATGGGGTGAAATTCATTGGGGCTTCAAACATGATCAATTCAAAGCTTTTGCAACTGGTGGTCGAAGCATCCAACGATGGCATAGTAGTCGCCGAGCAAGAAGGCGACGACAACATCCTGATCTACGCTAACCCAGCCTTTGAGCGCCTGACAGGCTATAACGTCGATGACATCCTGTATCAGGACTGTCGTTTTCTCCAAGGCGATGATCGTGACCAACCCGGCCTTGCCCTCATTCGAGAAGCGGTCAGCAACTTTCACCCATGCCGACAAATCATTCGCAATTATCGCAAGGACGGTACCGCTTTCTGGAATGAACTGTCTATTACCCCGGTGTTCAACGACGCTGACCAACTCACCTACTTCATCGGTATCCAAAAGGACGTTAGCGTCGAAGTTCAGGCCGCTGAACGGGTGAAGGAACTAGAAGCAGAAGTCGCAGCATTGAAGGCTCAGCTGGCTCAATTGCAATCCAAGGCCTGAAACTGACAGTTTAGAGTTCCAATGGTGCGCGTTTGCATAAAGCTACCAGCGCATCAACCCACGCGGGGTGATGATTCAAGCAAGGAACAAGCACCAAGTCCTGGCCACCAGCTGCCAGAAATTGCTCCCGCCCGCGATCGCCGATCTCTTCCAGGGTTTCAAGGCAATCCGCGACAAAAGCCGGGCACATTACCAGAAGTTTTTTTACGCCTTGCCTCGCCAATTGATCCAATCGCGCCTCGGTATACGGTTCGATCCACTTCGCCCTGCCTAAGCGCGACTGGAAAGCCAGCGACCATTGTCCGTCCTCTAAACCAGCATTGGCCGCCAGTCCTTGCGCAGTTTTCAAGCACTGTGCACGGTAGCAACCAGCAAGCACTTCGCCTTCGGCTCGCTGGCAGCAATCATCACCTCTCAGGCAGTGTTGAGCGCTGCCGTCTCGCTTGTGCAGGTGTCGCTCCGGAAGGCCATGAAAACTCAGCAAGAGATGATCAAAGCCTTTGTCCAGATAGGGTTGCGCGCTGGCAACCAACGCTTGTAAATACTCGGGACTATCGTAAAACGGGGGAACAATCGACAAACGCATCTGCAGCTTGTGCAGACGTATTACTCGACGCACCTCAGCAATCACCGTAGTCACAGTACTGTCGGCGAATTGAGGATATAGCGGCGCCAAGGTAACCTTTTCAATCCCATCGGCGGCCAGTTGCAATATGGCCCGCTCAATACTCGGTTCGCCGTAGCGCATCGCTAGCAACACCGGCCCACATTTCCAGTGCGCGATCACAGCCTTCTGCAGACGACGACTAATCTCCACCAGCGGCGACCCTTCAGGCCACCAGATCGAGGCATAGGCCTCGGCAGATTTAGCCGGCCGACGCGCCAGTATAAGTGACACCAGTAGCCGCCGCAGAGGCCAAGGCAGATCGATAACGTGAGGATCCATCAGAAACTGATTGAGATACTGGCGTACGTCGGCGACCTCTGGTGAGGCCGGGGAGCCAAGGTTCAACAGCAGCAGGGCTTGTCCGGTCATAGGGTGTTCCTAAAGTCAAAAAAGGAAATACAACAGCTAATGGCCAGACGGCATGCGTCTCGCAGGATGTTGTGACACCTCGCAAGATTCTTGTACATAATTGAATTGTTGTACAGCTTTTGAGGTCGGAGTAGCCTATCATCACAATGCCATTATCGGCTCCAGCAACGCTGCTTCAGCAGGCGCCCATCTCGGACGGGAAGACGTGAAAGCCTACGGGTGGAGAACGCATGAACAGATACAACCCACGAAAACTGGGGCTGTCCAAGTGGACTGCCTGTCAGCCAGTAAACCGGGAAAAGCATTTCCTCGTAACTGAATTGATATGCGACGAAGACGGCACGCCTCTGCAAATTGAACTGCAGGCAGTGCACAACGGGCGCAAACAATTGCTCGACTGGCGAGAGCTCAGGAATAGCCAGCGCTGGAAAATCGGATGGTGCTGAGCACCTCTGCGTCCAGCCTGATAAATAGAAAGCGACCTGCTCGATAGCTATACACAATTTATATCTGTACAGGCTTGAGATCGATAATCGCTCAGTGACCACGCTTGATTAGCGCGCAAGTTTTTTGCGCGTTGCTTACAGCATTCATCCTTCCATCAACACACAACGCCTCATGGAGCCCCAAGAATGTTCATGCGCACCCGCAAACTTAATACCGCGCTGCGCGAGAGCCAGGAGCAGAGGGCTATGCTCGCCGCCGAGCACGACGCCCTGCACAGCGCCATGGCGATCATCGAATTTAGCCCAACAGGCGAAGTGCTCGACGCAAGTCCACTGTTTCTGAAAATGTTGGGCTACTCGTTGAACGAGATTCGTGGCCAGCACCACCGCATGTTCTGCGAGCCGCATTATGTGCAAAGCCGTGAGTACAACGAGTTATGGCAGCGACTGAGGCAGGGGCAGAGTTTCAGCGCTCACCTTCTGCGCTTGGCGCGCGAAGGACACCGGCTCTGGCTGGAAGCAAGCTATGTACCAGTGCGTGACTCTGCCGGCAATGTGCAACGTATTATCAAAGTAGCTTTCGACGTCAACGAGCGCACGCTACGCTCGCAGACTGAATCAAGCTTCATGCAGGCAGTCGATCGCTCAATGGCCGTCATTGAGTTCGACCTGCACGGCCAAGTCGTCAATGCCAATTCCAATTTCCTGAACGTAATGGGTTTTTGTTTGGAAGAAATTCGCGGCCGACACCATCAAAAGTTCTGCCGACCAAACGAGGTACTTAGCGAAGGGTATCGTGCTTTCTGGTCTGGTTTGAACCGCGGCGAATTCAGCGCTGGGGTATTTCAACGCGTCAATAAACAGGGCGATATCGTCTGGCTTCAAGCGACCTACAACCCGCTCTTTGACGCCCAGGGCCAGCTTTACGGCGTAGTCAAGTTCGCCACCGATATCACCCGTCAGGTTGAACAGCGCAAAATCGAATCAAAAGCAGCGCAGCTGGCATTCAACACTTCCCGCCAAACCGACGAGCACGCCAGACTTGGATCTGGCGTGGTACAGCAAACCGTCACAGTGGTACAAAGCATCGCCGATGAACTCGAGCAGGTAGCCCAAGGGATCAACGCACTCAGCGTGCAGTCCGAGGAGATCGGCGCCATCGTTGATGCTATCCGTGGCATCGCTGAGCAAACCAACTTGCTCGCACTCAATGCCGCCATCGAAGCAGCCCGGGCAGGCGATCAAGGTCGCGGGTTCGCGGTGGTAGCCGATGAAGTACGCAGCCTCGCACGGCGTACTAGCCAGGCGACAGTTGCGATCACCGAAGTGGTTGGCAAGAACCGCGAACTGGCTAGGCAAGCGGTTATCAGCATGCAATCCGGTACGCTTAAAGCAGAACACGGCGTGAGTCTTGCTAATCAGGCCGGCACGGTAATCATGGACATACAGCTAGGTGCGCAGCAGGTCGTGGAAGTCATAAGCACATTTGCCCAAACACTGGACCAGAGCCGCTGATCTGGGCTGAAGAACTCGAATTCAGGGCTCCGGCCAGGTTACATCCGGCAGGGCTTCGAACGCGGGACGGGCAAAGAGATATCCCTGTATCCGAAGAACTGCTGGAGCCGTTGGCCTGTCAGTACCCCGGTGCTCAAAAGCCCTTTCGGACGATTTGGGTTCAAGTGCCATTCCTGTCTTGTACAACCCAGATCAACTGCGAAACATCGATGCCTAGCTTTAGCGCTTGCGCAAGCAATTGCTCACGCACCTCATCAGACAATTGCTTATCGCGAGCCAGGATCCACAAGTAGTCGCGACTCGGACCTACTACCATCGCCCAGCGATAGTCCCGTTGGTCCAGTGCGACCAAGTGGTACCCCCCGTAAAAGGGACCGAAGAACAAAACTTTGAGTGAACCCACATCAGACGCGCCTGTGAACTTCGCGTTGCCAGCCACCTCCTTCCACCGCCCAGTATCAGCGTTGTACCCCCTGTTGACCACCTCGAGATCGCCATCTGGCTTCAGCCTGTAGTGTGCTTGAACGTTGCTAAGGTTGCGCTCAAAGGAATGATCCAAGCGGGCAATCTCATACCAAGTGCCTAGGTAGCGTTCAATCTCGAATGGGGTAACCACCTCGACCCCTTTGGGCGGGGCTACGGAGCAAGCGCCCGTGCCCAGCAACGTCAGCACTACAAGCAGACCGATAGCTTTGCGCGACCAATCACTTGCAATCCGAAATGCCATGTTTTTTCTCCCTTTGAAAAGGAATGAAGCAACCTGCTAGGACCTTCATGCCGTCCACACACTTCACACAAACCTATACAGAAAGGTTGACTTGTACAACATTAGTCTTATTCTTGGGAAAAGCTGTACAAAACGTGCAGGCCGTACAAGAGTGAGGTTTCTATGGCCGTCACCACCAACACCATCAAGATAGGCATAAGCGCTTGCCTGATCGGCCAGCCCGTGCGCTTCAACGGCGGGCACAAGGCGTCTGCGCTATGCACCGAAATTCTATCTAGCCACTTTGAGTTCAAAGCCGTCTGCCCAGAGCAAGCTATTGGCCTTGGCACACCACGCCAACCCATTCGCTTGGTCGGCGATCCAAAAAAACCGCGGGCGATCGGCACGGTTAATCGTGAGTTGGATGTGAGCGAGGCGCTAACCGCTTTTGGACAGCATACAGCTGAGCAAATTGACGATATCTGTGGCTACATCCTGATGCAGAAATCGCCTTCCTGCGGCATGGAGCGGGTCAAGGTCTATCAAGACAACGGTTATCCTGCAGCCGAAGGAGGGAGTGGCTTGTTCGCAGCTGCGCTAATGCGTGCACGCCCGAACCTGCCGGTAGAGGAAGATGGCCGACTCAACGACCCGGTGATACGCGAGAACTTCATCACCCGCGTCTTCGCCTATGCCGAATGGCGACGTTTGCAGCGTGCCGGTTTAACGCGCAAAGCACTTATTTGCTTCCACGAACGCTACAAGTACCAGCTTATGGCCACTTGCCGTGAGCAATATCAGCTACTCGGCCGGGAGCTGGCACAAAGTGCTGCTAAGCCCCTTGACCTGTTCGCCGTTGAGTACTTCAGCGCATTTATGAGCGCCCTCAAAAAGCCAGCCAGCCGTGGTAGCCATAGCAACGTTTTGCAGCATCTGATGGGTTATCTGAAGCGCGCCTTGAGTTCGCCGGAAAAACAGGAACTGCAAGAGCTGATCCAGCAATACCGCTTGGGCATCGTACCGCTGGTGGTGCCCCTTACATTGATAAAGCATCACTTGCGTCGTCATCCTCATGCCTACATCGAACGCCAAGCCTACATGCAACCACATCCGGAGAACCTCAGCCTGCGAAACGCCTTATGAACACCTTGGACCCTACAACTTCGCCGATTGACTGCGACATGCATACGGTCGAAGGTCTCCTGCCAATCCGCGAAGTGGCGCGTCAGACTGGCGTGAACCCGGTCACATTGCGCGCCTGGGAACGGCGCTACGGGTTGATCAAGCCGCAGCGCACGCCTAAAGGCCACCGCCTGTACTGCGACAAGGACATCGTGCAAATTCGTGAAGTGCTTAGCTGGCTAGAGCGGGGGGTAGCAGTTAGCCAGGTCAAGCGTTTGCTTGAAGATGCACAAAAATCAGCGGAACCGGCGAACTCGCAGTGGGGCGTGCAGCAACTGCAATGGCTCGGCTACATCGAACAACTTTCCGAGCGTCCGCTGGATGAAGACTTCAACCGCACGCTGGCACTTTACCCTGCAGAAACCCTCTGTAGGCACCTTTTGATGCCGCTGCTGCTGCAACTGAAACTGCGCTGGAGCGGCCATGCCAAAGCACGCGTCGAACAGGTGTTCTTCCTGTCCTGGCTACGCACTAAGTTGGCCGCGCGCATTTATCACGACAACCGCGAGCTGGGAGACGCGCCCCTTCTGCTGCTGAATCTATCTGAGAGCGGCATGGAGCCTGGACTGTGGCTGTGCGCCTGGCTGGCGAGCAGTTCTGGCTGTCCCGTACGCGTGCTTGAATGGGCAATTCCCGCAGGTGACCTTGCCCTGGCTACACGCCACATAAACCCGCGCGCCGTCTTGCTTCACAGCAATCAGAGCATCGAACCCCGGCATCTGCAGTGCCTGCTAGCTGCAGGCGGCTCTCCATTCCTGCTATGTGGCCATGTCGTGAGCATCCACCAGGAGTCTCTGGCAGAACTCCCCAACCTACACCTTGCTGGCGACCCGCTGATCGCCCTGCACTGCCTGCAGCGGCTTGGCCTGCTTGCCGGTCGCTGAGGAAAGACTCATGCAGCAGTTGATGTGGTTTCGCAATGATCTACGGGTTCAGGACAACACCGCACTGACAGCGGCCATGCAGGCCGGCTCTACCCTGGCGGTGTTCCTTATAAGCCCTGGCCAGTGGCGGGCGCACGACGACGCGCCGTGCAAAGTCGACTTCTGGCTCCGTAACTTGGTGGCACTTAGAGCCCAACTGCAGGCTTTGAACGTACCGTTGCTGATACGCCAAGCAGAACACTGGCGTGATGCGCCCGCCGTGCTGGCCACGCTCTGCCGCGAGCAGTCCATCGCCAGCGTTCAAGTCAACCAGGAATATGGGGTTCATGAAACGCTACGTGACCGCGAGGTGGCGAATCAACTGGCCGAGCTTGGCGTGGGATTCCATAGCCACCTGGATCAGTTGCTGTTTCAACCCGGCAGCATACTCACCCGCTCGGGTAGCTATTTTCAGGTCTTCAGCCAGTTTCGCAAGGTTTGCTATCAGCGCCTGCACACTGCCCTACCCGCCCAGGTGGCGCGGCCACATGTGCAAGCCCGGCTCACTATAGACAGTGACACGATCCCCACGAGCCTATCCGACTTTACTACACCGAACCTTGGCATTCCGTCCTTGTGGCCAGCTGGCGAGGCCGTGGCACAGGAACGTCTGCAGCGCTTCGCCGAAGAGCAGTTGCATGCTTACGACCGACAGCGCGACTTCCCTGTTCAACCTGGTACCAGCCAGCTGTCGCCCTATCTTGCCGCCGGCGTGCTCTCGCCACGCCAGTGCCTGCACGCTGCGCTGAGCTGCAACCAGGGTGAATTTGAAGCTGGCAGCGCAGGCGCCGTCACCTGGATCAACGAGCTACTGTGGCGCGAATTCTATAAGCACATCCTGGTTGGTTTTTCACGGGTATCCCGGCACAGAGCGTTTCGCCCCACCACAGAAGCGTTGCCCTGGCGCCATGCGCCACAAGAGTTGGCCGCCTGGCAACAGGGGCGTACCGGTTTTCCACTGATCGACGCTGCCATGCGCCAGTTGCTCGCCACAGGCTGGATGCACAACCGACTGCGCATGGTGGTGGCGATGTTCCTGACCAAGAACCTATTAATCGACTGGCGCGAAGGCGAACGTTTCTTCATGCGCCATCTGATCGACGGCGATCTGGCAGCCAACAACGGGGGCTGGCAATGGAGTGCCTCTACCGGAACCGATGCTGTGCCCTGGTTCCGTCTGTTCAACCCGATCAACCAATCACGACGCTTCGACCCGGACGGTCGTTTTATCCGTCACTGGCTGCCGGAATTGGCCGACCTGGACAACAGGAGTATCCACGCCCCTGCTGCGCTCGGCGGGCTGTTCAGTGTGGCCAATTATCCGCAGCCAATCGTAGATCTGGTCGGCAGCCGCCAGCGGGCGCTGCAAGCCTTCAGAGACTTACCCTTACTGGAGAGGCTTGATGACTGACTTCCTGCAACGTTTCGCCGAGGACTTCTCGGCACTGAAAGTCAGCAACCTGCACAGGCTCGGCGAACTGTACAGCGACGACGTGCATTTTCGCGATCCGCTGCACACCATTCAGGGGCTGGCGGCACTACACGAGTATTTCGCCGAGTTGTACACCAATGTCAGCCAGCTCAGTTTCAGCTTCCATGGCTACGACCAGTTGCGAGACGGCGCCGGCTACCTTCGTTGGAAATTGACTTACCGCCACCCTCGACTGCGCCGTGGCCAACCGATAGCGGTAGAGGGCTGTTCGCATCTGCTATGGCGCGACAAGGTGTACCAGCACCACGACTACTTCGATGCTGGTGCGTTGCTCTACGAACACTTACCGCTGATGGGGCCTGCGATTGGCTGGCTGAAAGGGAGGCTGGCATGAAGCATATCTGGCTGACCGGCGCCAGCAGTGGCATCGGTGCCGCTCTAGCGCAGCGTTTTCTGAGCCAGGGCCACCAATTGGCCGTCAGCGCGCGCAATGTCCAGGCGCTGAAAAACCTGCACCTGCAATACCCCGAACAGGTATTGGTGCTGCCCGGCGACCTGACCGACCCCCAACAAGTGCAAGCCATGGGAAAGCAAATCGAACTCGCATGGGGCGCCTTGGATCAAGTCGTCCTCAACGCAGGCACCTGCGAATATCTAGACGCTGCTTGCTTCGAAGCCAACATGATCGAGCGCGTGATGCGCGCCAATTTCTTCTCCGCCACCTATTGTGTGCAAGCCGCCCTGCCACTGCTACGCCAAGCCCAGCGACCACACCTGGTGGCAGTATGTAGCTCTGTGACCTATCTGGCGTTGCCGCGCGCCGAAGCCTATGGCGCCTCCAAAGCTGCTATGCGCTACCTGTTCCAGTCACTGCGCATAGATTTGGCGCAAGAGGATATCGACGTCACCCTGGTCAGTCCGGGCTTTGTTGATACGCCGCTGACGCAACAGAACGATTTCCCTATGCCGATGCGCTGGACAGCCAACAAGGCCGCCGCCCATATCGTCGCCCGCCTGGAAAAACGGCCGATGGAAATAGCCTTTCCCTGGCCCTTCATTGGCGCATTGCGCCTGCTGGCGCTATTGCCTCAGCGCCTTCAACTGGCGCTGGTAAAGCGCATGGCTCGCACCGCCACGGAACAACCCTCATGAAAATAGCCATTGTCGGCAGCGGCATCTCGGGCCTGACGAGCGCCTACCTGCTCAGCCGTCAACACGAGGTGACGGTATTCGAAGCCAGCGACTGGATCGGTGGTCACACCCATACTCTGGACGTTGAGGTGAATGGCGAACATCATGCCATCGACACCGGTTTCATCGTTTTCAACGACAGGACCTATCCGAACTTCATCAGCCTGCTGGATCAGCTTGGTGTCGCCTCGCAACCTACCGAGATGAGCTTCTCGGTTCAGGATCCACGCACTGGCACCGAGTACAACGGTAACAATCTCAACAGCCTGTTCGCCCAGCGCAGCAACCTCCTATCCCCCGCGTTCTGGCGCATGCTTCGCGACATTCTGCGCTTCAATCGCCAAGCCCTGCGTGATTTGGACGAGCAGCGTATCGCCGCCAACACTACCCTTGGCAGCTACCTGCGCCAAAATGGCTACAGTCAACGCTTTGTCGAGCACTACATCGTACCCATGGGCTCAGCGATCTGGTCGATGTCACTGGCCGACATGCAGGATTTTCCACTGCAGTTCTTCGTGCGCTTTTGTAAAAATCACGGTTTGTTGTCGGTCAGTCATCGGCCGCAGTGGCGTGTGGTCAGTGGCGGCTCTCGCAGTTACCTGGCACCGCTGTGCGCCAGCTTCGCAGAGCGCATTCGCCTAAGTTGTCCGGTATATCGGGTAGAGCGCGACATCGCAGGCGTAACCCTCATAAGCGCCGCCGGCAGCGAGCGTTTCGACAGTGTGGTGTTTGCCTGTCACAGCGATCAGGCATTACGCCTGCTGGCTACACCCAGCCAGCACGAGCAGGAGGTGCTTGGCGCACTGCCCTATGCAGAGAACGACGTGGTGTTGCACACCGATGCTCGACTGCTCCCTAGCCGTCGCCTGGCCTGGGCGAGCTGGAACTACCGCCTCGGTGGCTCGATAAAGCAACCTGCCGCCGTCACCTACAACATGAATATCCTGCAAGGAATCCAAAGCGGGACCACCTTCTGCGTCAGCCTGAACCAGACCGCCTCGATTGACCCAAGCAAAATACTAGGCCGATTCCGTTACGCACATCCGCAGTACAGCCTTGCCGGCCTGGCCGCCCAAGCCCGCTGGCGCGACCTCCAGGGCGCTCAACACAGCTACTACTGTGGCGCCTATTGGGCCAACGGTTTTCACGAAGACGGTGTAGTGAGTGCCTTACGTGTGGCCGCCGCGTTCGGAGAACACCTATGAACAGTGCACTGTACCAGGGCTGGGTTAGCCACCGTCGTTTGCTACCGCGCGCTCATGCGTTTCGCTACCGCATTGGTATGCTCTACCTGGACCTGGCCGAACAACCGCAGGTGTTGGGCCTCTCGTGGCTGGCCGGATGTTCGCGCTGGGCCGCCTTCGCTTTCCGCGAAACTGACTACCTGCCGCACGCCACGCGCCAGGGTATGACGCTGAGCGATGCTGTGCGCGAGCGCGTCGAGCAAGCCATCGGGCACGCACCGCAGGGACGAATCTGCCTGCTCACCCAGCCTCGCAGTTGGGGGTTGTCCTTCAACCCGATCAGCCTGTTTTACTGCTTCGAACCCGACGGAAGACTGGCCGCCATCCTCTGCGAAGTCAGCAATACCCCTTGGCACGAGAGATACCACTACGTGCTGCCGACCCACCCCACAGGTGAGTCACGCCATCGGGTACCCAAGCGTTTTCACGTATCGCCCTTTCTGCCCCGCGATCTGGAATACCGCATGCGTTTTTCCGCCCCTCAACACAAGCTGCAGGTGACCATGCAGGACTGGCAAGGTGAGCAAAAAATATTTGAAGCCGGCCTGGGCCTGGAACGCATCGAACTCACACCCCACAGCCTGCACCGCCACCTATTGGCCTTTCCCTGGATGACCGGCAAGACCTTACTGGGCATTTATTGGCAGGCCCTGCGCCTGTTCCTCAAGCGTCTGCCTCTGTTTTCTCATAAAGCCGCCAACGGTAACTACTGCACAGCGAAACTGGAGTCTCGTCATGACAAACCCTAGCCTGGACCCCACCACTACCTGTAGCCCGACTGCCAACGGTGTAGGTGCCCGACTGCTTAAAAAAGCGGTCTTGCATAAGCTTGCACAACTGCGCTATGGGCAGTTGGTACTGATCGTGGAAGGTGAGCGTTTGTGCTTCGGGCAGCTTGGCGCAGCGCTGCATGGCGAAATTGAGGTACACAACCCAGCGCTCTGGACGATGGTGGCGGCCAATGGCTCGATTGGCGCCGGCGAGGCCTATATCCAAGGTTATTGGAGCAGCCCCGACCTGACTGCGGTAATCCGCATTTTCGTCGCCAATCTGCAGGTATTGGATGGGATTGAGCGTGGTCTGGCACGACTGCGACGCCCTTTGGTAAAAGCCCTCCACTGGTTTAACCGAAATACGCGCCAAGGTTCGCGGCGCAATATCTCGGCGCACTACGACCTAGGTAACGCGTTGTTTGAGCAACTGCTGGACCCCACAATGATGTACTCCGCAGCCATGTTTCGCACCGACAGCGATAGCCTGGAGCAGGCACAGTTGTACAAGCTGGAACGAATCTGCCAGAAACTTGAGCTCAAGCCCGAAGACCACCTGCTGGAGATTGGCACGGGTTGGGGCAGCATGGCGCTCTATGCTGCAAGCCGTCATGGCTGCAAGGTGACCACTACCACCTTATCGCGTGAGCAGTTCGCCTACACCCAGTGCCGAATTGAAGCGCAGGGCCTGCAGGATCGTGTCACCCTGTTGCTGCAGGACTACAGAGACCTGGCAGGTGTCTACGACAAGCTGGTGTCGATCGAGATGATCGAGGCCGTTGGCTTGCGCTTCATTCCTACCTATTTCAAACAGTGTGCTCATCTGCTTAAGGACGATGGCCTAATGCTGCTGCAAGCCATCACCATTCGCGATCAGCGTTATGAGCAGGCGAAAAACTCGGTCGACTTCATCCAGCGTTATATCTTCCCAGGCGGTGCTTTGCCCTCGGTTAGCGCCATGCTGCAGACCATCAGTCGCGATACCGATTTGAACCTGCAGCACATGGAAGACTTCGGTCAGCACTATGCCCGCACGCTGAGACTTTGGCACGACAACCTACGCCGCAACCGACACCGCCTAGAAGCACTAGGGTACGACCAGACATTCTTTCGCCTGTGGGAGTTCTACCTATGCTACTGCGAGGGAGGCTTCCTTGAGCGCAGCATCGGTACTGCGCATCTGTTGCTGGCCAAACCAGGGGCACGGCCAGCTCACTTCGGTCTATCAGCGTGAAAAACCGAGCACGGCTACTGCTCAATGGTGGGTTGTTCCAGATCGGCTGGTTGGCCTGCGTATTCGGCGCACAACGCCCGTGGCTACTGATGGTGGCGCTTGCTTGCCTGGCCGTGCACCTGCGATGGGTCGCTCAAGACAGCCGTGAGTGGCGCGTGTTGTTACGCGTGGCAGCCTGCGGGTGGGTTCTGGATACCACTCTGTTGCACCTTGGGCTGTTTGACTTCCTCGGCGCCCGATTGGTGCTGCCACTGTGGTTGGCATTGCTCTGGCTGCTGTTCGCCAGCACTTTACGCTACAGCCTTGGTTGGACTGCCCGGTCTTGGTGGCTCAGCAGTCTTCTTGGAGCCTTTGGCGGTCCGCTGTCTTACCTGGGGGGCGCCAAATTGGCTGACGTCAGCTTACCGTTGGGCCCCTGGCCCAGCATGTTCCTGCTTGCATTGATATGGGCGCTATTGCTGCCAGCGCTGCACCTCGTAGCCAGATGTCGCTCTATGTGAGTCACCGCTGCTTACGGAAGAACAAGGTGACCTGACCAACCTCTATGCCAAACTTAGTCATGAAAGAGCGGTTCACTAGGATGTCTTCATCCAGCAGGTACATCCAATCGTCTAAATGAACTTCATACACCTTGCCATCAACTGGCAGGCTCAACACGTAACGCCAACGCAAAGCATTTCCCGCCGCCTCGCCGTGGGCCTCTCCTACCACGTCACCAGCAGTACCCAGCCACACGCCTGCCTCTTGTGGACTCAGGGTCCACACCCGTCTTTGCTTGGTGCCATCGCTGTAAGTGAAGAATTCATCAAGAACCAGCTTGTTGCCTTCAGAATGACCAACGATTTGTACGTGAAAGCGCTTGACCACTTCGCCCGAACGTTTTTGAAACATCCCCCAAGCTTCCACGCGGCCTTCGAAGAACCTGCGCACGTCCAGCTTTGGCGTCTCCTGAGCGTAGTGATGGACATCGACCTGTCCGCAACTGACCAGGCACATACATAGAAAAACTAATAATGTCTTCAGCATGGTCAATTCCGGGTAAGTATTAGGGCTTGGCGATCCCTAACAGCTGTGCACGCAGCTCGGGATCCCGTGTGCGCGAGTCGAGCCAGATCGCAAAGAACGCTCGGGCAAATGCTTCGCCTTTCACCACGTGCCGTAGTTCCGCTCCGATGTAAAAATGTGTACCTTCGCCGGGTAAGTACAACCCTGTGATACGGTCTCCGGCGCGCACATCCATAAACGCCAACGTCATTTCACGGCGCCAGTGCGCTAGTACTTCTGGGCTCTGGCCGGTGATTGCCAAGCGGCGCATTTCCTTGATACTGGCTGAGACAAGATCATCACGACTGATGGCGCGTTTGTATGCCAACTCTAATGCAAAAGGACTCTGAAAATCGCGAAAGTCTCCCGACATTGCACCTGTGCTCCAGAGCGTCGCGCTATAGATGGAAAAGCCATACACACGAAACTGCCCTTCACCCACCTGTCGACTTTCAGGCATCACCTCTCGCCAACCAGCGTAAAGCCCTGTGCTATGCAGCATTAGTGCAATAGACACACCGTGAAGAAGCTGACGGTAAAGCCGAGTGGTCATCATTGTGTTCACCAGGTCGTTACGACAAATCTATACCATTTTGTTTTTTTGTACAGCTATTGGGGGCTTATTATGAGACCTTTGGATGCGAACAAAATTGGCTTTGCTACACCGAATAGCTTTTTTCCTACATGAATCCCACAGTCTGCTCCGTTAACTACTGATATGGCCCAACCTTAGGGTTCTTTGCGAGAATGTGATGATCTCCCCATAAGCGACACCGTCACTTTCATCGAGACCTTCACAAGTCTTCAACTCATCGACCTCATCCTGCATAGCCCCGGAATTTCAGCGATGTGCCCGTTACGAAGATCCTGCGCTTCATACAATCGGATAATGCTCACAATCAGGTGCCTTTCAGGGGGGGCGCTTGAGACGATGTTACTCGGGTCGTAAAACCAAACCACAGTCGGTACCAAAAGGACCGCTCATCACCATGCCGCTGTAGGGGTAGCGCCCAATCGTACCGAGCAAGTTATCGTTCTGGTCGTACATGTCATCCCCGTCCAATCTATAAATATTCCCACCTCTCAGATAAGAGCGATACTTACCGTTAGCGAACTCTCCGATTGGATTAAGTGAGCCTCGGCGCAAATAGACGTAATTCAGCCCTAAGCTGAAGTCTGTATCGATTTGCCTTCTCATACATTCCTCCAGATGATTCTTGAGCCTCCATTGTACCTTGTTCTCGACATATATTTCGGGGTCAATCCTTGGACTCGCCCTGTGTTGAAAAAGTTAAAGCCCTGCTATTTTGTTATAACCTGCTGATTAATATTCGATTATTCGTGCCGCCAAATTTTTCCGGCATCGGCTCAAACGCCGGACTCTTGGCGGCGTTTACGCAAATATTACCGTCTATCATCAGAATCACTATTCCGACAGCTGCCATGTTTCCGGGACGCTGGCTGAATAAGCGTTTGAGTGCCTTCAAGGCTGACACCCGACCTCAAACCTTACTGGTCGAGGACAAACGCATAGGCATCATCGACCAGGACAGCGGTTGGCCCTACTCCCTATCTCGCGTTGACAGACATCCGGAACACTGCATAGGAGTAGGACTGGGTACCTGCCTGCTGCTCCAGGAACCGAATACTGTTCGATCAAGCCCTGCAAGCCGCTCCAAGGCACCGCCTGATCCAGTGACCGTTCGCGGTGTTTTTGCGCTTGCCGGCATACTCAAAGTCGGAGAAACTCATGTGGAGGCCTCTGGGCAGGTGGTGAAGGCTTATTTCAGTACATTTGAGGACTTGTTCGGAGAATCCCTAAAGTAGCTCATCAACTGCGAAAAAGTTGGTGTTTTCGTTTCGAAAACAATGCATTACGAATAGAATTTACCTATAGCAGTCAATTTCTCTGAGGGTGCCATATGAGACGTGACAACGAGCTGATATTTAGAGTTTTGTCGTGCATTGAGTCCGGCCTGGACCCGCTAGGGTCGTCGTATTCGGAAATTCTGCAACAGCTTGAGCACGACTATGGTGTCTCGGGTGATTGTGAACGGGTCGGCGATCTCCAAAAAAGCTTGGAATATCAGCTGGAGGTCCTAGAAGATGCGGCGTTCGTGAAGAAGTACTCAGCCCACTATGATTCGCCGGATAAAATTTTTTATCGTTTGATGTGGTCCGGACACGAATATCTCGACGACAAAAGAAAGTCTTGTGCTTAGTTTTCGCATTTTACCTCCGGTGGCAGGATAGTGTTGCCTCTGCAATTTTTCCTAAAAAAGCAGATTGGACCAGAAATCGACAGTTTCGTGCAGTACTATTCAGTATTGGCCATCAGATAATGCGCATACTCCTGAGGCAGGATCAAATCCATCTGACTGATATCGACATCGACCATCGCCTCGGGCGCTTGGGTCCTTTTCAGCTGTTCTTCGGCCGCCTCAAGCCGCACATGATCCGCCCCACTGACGTGGAAATGGATTTGCATGGGTCGCCTCGCTACTGGTCTTATACCAGCCTTCTATGGTCAAGATCTTCATGGGCATTGCTCCTGAGATGAACGCCCCGACATTGATCGGGGCGCTGGGCTAGCGCTTGATGAGCGAAATCTTGGAGCCCTCAATGCTGATGCCCGCCATCAATCCTTGCTGATCAAAGACAAACGCATAAGCATCCTGTTGCAACGACGAACTCGATAAATTTTTCGCCACACCCTGATCGACAACCACGACAGTGGGCCCTACACCGACCTCCCAGCCTTTCGTATCACGTACATACTGAAGGGCTTTGTCGGTCATCAAGAACACTGCATAAGCGTAGGATTGCGCACCTGCCTGCAGCCCCCAGGAGCCAGTCACAGAGTTGTAGTAGCCGTCGACTTTAGAACCTATCAACAACTCACCCTCACCATAACTGCCACCAAACACTAGGCCCGCCTTAACGATGTTAGGGAATACGAGCACAGCCTTGGCGGTGCGCGACATGGTTTCGGCCAATGGGTGTGCCTTGTAGAGCATCTGTAAGGCCTGTTGCGAGTCTTTGTCTAGGTCAGCGGCCGTTGCAGCACTAGCGTTGTTAATGAGCCCTGCTGATGCCAATGACAAAACGACAAAAAACATCGAAAACAACAATCGCAATGAATGTTTCATTGTTGAACTCCAGTGCCAGCAATAGAAAGGAAGTCATCGTTGGTTGTGCGACTGACACCTGTCAGTCGGCTATATCCGCCCCATCAGCAGCAACACGATGATAATGATCACCACGATGCCCAACCCGCCAGTCGGTCCGTATCCCCAGCTCCTGCTGTGCGGCCAGCTCGGAAGCACACCGATCAATAGCAGGATTAAGATGATTAATAGGATTGTGCCCACGCTCATGACTATTTCCTCAAGCGCGCGAAAGAACAGGCTTGATCGCTGCCGCGCATGCCCAGCGATTTTACGACACCAGAGTGAACTCTTTGCTGGCGGCGTTCTGTACGGTACCGCACACAATCCACATCGCTGGAAACGGTGAGTGCCATAAATAAGCGAGCACAACAACAGTTCCGGACCGCTGGTATGCAGGTATGTGTGTTGCCGTACAGACTTGAAACTCTTTTGCACCGAACCTCTTGAGCGTGGTCGCTATAAACGTGCGACAACAAGCACAATTTATTGCAAACAGACACTGGAGAACACCATGAACAAGAATCAAGTAAAAGGCAGGGTTAAAGAAATTGAAGGCACGATCAAGGAAGTCGCAGGCAAAGCCGTTGGCAACAAACGCCTGGAGGAAAGAGGAAAGATCGAGAAAACCGTTGGCACTATTCAAGCAGGTCTCGGGGACCTGAAGGAAGATTTGAAACGCTGATCCAACTCAATAGTCTGGTGAGATTAGGAAGCACAAACAGCGAAGCCGGTGGACAGAGTGCTGAACTCACTCTCGCAAACCCACGAGAGCGTGCTGCAGCGAACAGACTATCAGGCGAACGTCGTCCAAGCTTTCTGCACGAGACCATACAGTACCACTCTCGCCACCGTCACAGTGCTGCAGGACAAACGCGTGCTAGCCAAAACACCACGGCAGGTGGAAAACCGCCTGCTCCAGGGCCTGCCTAAAAAGGACCTCAACTCAATACTGGATCAGTGCGAGCGCGTCGACCTGGCCTTTGGTACGGTTTTGTATCAGCCCGGCCAGACCATGCTGCATGTATACTTCCCAGGTACTGCATTTATTTCCCTGATGACGGGGCTGCGCGGCCATCCACCCCTTGAGATAGGTCTAATCGGCTATGAAGGCATGCTCGGTGCGACCCTTGCCCTAGGGGTCAACACTGCCCCCATGCACGCGATCGTACAAGGGGCCGGCAGCAGCCTGCGAATGAACTGTATGCAGTTGCAGGTCGCGCTCCGCGATCATCCCTTGCTGTTGCATCGGCTGAATAAATACCTGTATGTGTTGCTCAAGCAACTGGCGCAAACGGCAGCCTGCATCCATTTCCATGAGATCGAGCCGCGCCTTGCACGTTGGCTACTGATGGCCCATGACCGTGCGCACTACAACCATTTTTATCTAACTCACGCGCTCCTGGCCAACATGCTTGGCGTAAGGCGCAGTGGGGTGACCTTGGCTGCCGGTGCGCTGCAACAGCGCAACTTGATTCGATACACTCGCGGTAACATTACCATCCTTGACCGCAAGGGATTGGAGGCTGCGTCATGCGAATGCTATCGCGCGATCAACACCGAAGCCTGAAAATCACGCCCGGGTTACTCTGTGCGATGGCGTTCATATCATGTCCCTCTTCAGAAACAGAATGAAGCTATGGAAGAGCAGTATTCGCTGCAACAGGCTTAATCATGAACACCATGACTGATCCAATCGCAGTAATTCCATAGCAAAGGCGTAACGCCCGACTGGGCCAAGCAATACACCAAGACGGTCGAAACAGGAAAGTTCTTCTTTTACAAGCCTCACGATGGAACAGCACGATAGCGACAGGTACAGAGGCGCACTGTGAGTCTGGCTGTTGAGCCTACTCAGTGCGAAGTGGTATGGCTAAAGACTGTATGCGCAAGAAGACGATCGGTTTCTTTCTTTACAACGGCATAACACTCGCAACTCAGCGCCTCAAGCTTCGCGCGATCTAACACCTCAATATGACCACGGCTGTATTCGATCACACCAAGTTTCTGCAGTTTGCCCGCAGCTTCCGTTACGCCCTCGCGACGAACGCCAAGCATGTTGGCGATCAGTTCCTGGGTCATGATCAACTGATTACTCGGCAAGCGATCCAGTGATAGCAGCAACCAACGACAAAGCTGCTGGTCGATTGAGTGATGGCGGTTGCACACTGCCGTTTGTGCCATTTGAGTAATTAACGCCTGGGTGTAGCGCAGCAACATCTGCATCATTTCGCCATGCCGATTGAACTCACTTTTCAGGCGCTGCCCCGCCAGCCGGTAGGCGTGCCCGGCGCTCTGCACAATGGCCCGGCTTGGGGTGCTTTCGCCGCCCATGAACACGGCTATACCAACGAGTCCTTCGTTGCCTACCACGGATATTTCCGCCGAGGCCCCGTCTTCCATCACGTAAAGCAGGGAAATAATGGCGTCGGTAGGGAAATAGACGTACTGCAGAGAATCACCTGACTCATACACGACCTTGCCCAGGGGCAAGACCACCAACTCTAACTGGGGAATCAGCCGCTCTTGAACCTCAATGGGCAAGGCCGCCAGCAGACAGTTCTGCAGCGGGTGGGGAAGCTCAGACATGATTTCACCAACGGTGCCAATGGCCTGAAACCACATTTGTTTTCACAATGATAGACCCGCAGGGGAATTTCCACCTCCCGGAGACTCGGGCACAAAGATTCAGTTTTCTGTAGTACCTGGCCCTACGGTAGAGGATGCTAGACAAGGTTACGACGCGCCCCAGGTTAACTGACTGTCATGTCTATTGCCCTATGGTCACTACTCCTCGGGGTTTTACTCATCACCATGGTGCTGGGTGGAACCCTACTCGCTCGGTTGCTGTTGAGCAGCGCCATGGTCTACCTTTTCGTCGGCTACACGCTAGGGCCTGCGGTGCTCGCGGTGATCACACTGGACCCTGCGGATCATGCCGATGTGCTGGAATGGGTCGCCGAGGTCGCAGTGCTTATCTCACTGTTCAATGTGGGATTGAAGATGGGTGCCGTTCCATTCTCCGACAGACGCTGGAGGCTGCCGCTACGCTTGGCGCTCATATCCATGGTGCTCACGGTAGGGCTTATCACAGCAGTCGGTTTCTGGGGACTGGGGCTTCCACTGGGGGCAGCTGTGTTGCTGGGAGGCATCCTTGCTCCAACAGACCCTGTGCTGGCCTCTGGGGTGCAAACTAACAGTGAAGTACATCCAGATCGCCTGCGTTTCAGCCTTTCCGGGGAAGGTGGCTTGAACGACGGGACGGCGTTTCCCTTCGTGATGCTCGGCCTCGGGCTCCTGGGGCTGCACGACCTCGGCAGGGGGGGCTGGCGTTGGTGGACAATAGACCTGATCTGGGCCACAGCAGGAGGCCTGCTGATCGGCGCTACGTTAGGTGCAATCATCGGTAGCCTCGTTGTTCACCTGCGTACGCGCTATAAACAGGCCGTAGGTCTGGACGAATTCCTCTCACTCGGTCTGCTGGCGATGGCTTATGGCGCTGCGCAACTGAGCCTGGCATCCGGCTTCCTGGCAGTATTCGCCGCGGGTCTGGCGCTACAAAGGGTCAAGGAACAACCGCAGCCCGACGCGGCATCACTGAGCACAAGACCTGGCGTGAGCGGCCACACCTACAAGGCATTGGCCACGCACTCCCACCATGCCAGCGCAACCATGACGAGCGCAGTGATCGGCTTCAATGAACAACTCGAAAAGTTGGCCGAACTTGGAATGGTACTGTTCGTAGGGGCATTACTGCCCTACGTGGTGTATTGGCCAGCTTTGTGGTGGTTCATACCCTTGTTGTTTGTGCCCCTGCGCTCGCTAGCCGTTGCGATTGGGATGTTGGGTGAACACATGCCCAAACCACAACGCACGATGATCTGCTGGTTCGGGATACGAGGAATAGGTTCCATCTTTTACCTGATGTTCGCCATTCGCCATGGCCTGAACCCCCACTTGGCTCAACAATTGATAACGTTGACGTTGGTGACCGTCACTGTCTCTATCGTGGTACACGGCATGTCGGTTCTGCCGCTGATGAAGTGGTATGAGCAGCAAGACCAATGAACGAGCCCCATGAAAGACAGGACACCGTTTCCCCCTTACGATAAGGGATAGGCAAACGGTTATTTTTATGACTAACAGCAACGATATAGAGTGGGGAGCTTTTGGGCCAGGAGCGGCGCCGCCGCTGGAGCCCAGAGCAAAAACTGGCCATGGTTCGCGAGAGCCTTGAGCCAGGACAAAGTGTGTCGGTCGTCGCTCGGCGCAACGGCATCAATGCCAACCAGCTGTTCCTGTGGCGCAAGCTGTACCAAGACGGCAGCGTGTCGGCGGTCAGTGCTGGCGAAGCCGTGGTGCCGGCCTCCGAGCTGAGCGATGCGCTCAAGCAGACTCGTGAACTGCAACGCATGCTGGGCAAGAAAACGATGGAAGCGGAAATCCTCAAAGAGGCCGTGGAAATCGCCCGGTCGCGAAAATGGATTGCGCACTCACCCTTGTTGCCGGGGGACGACCAGTGAAACTGGTCAGCGAATGTCTCGGTGTGGCGCGCTCGCAATTAACGGTTCGAATCAAGCAATCGGTATCGCCCAAAGCTCGGCGAAACAGACCTGTTAACGATGCGGATCTGGTCGCTGAAATCCAGCATCAGGTCAGCGAACTGCCCAGCTATGGCTACCGCCGTGTCTGGGGTTTGCTGCGTCGCACCCGTGAAACCCAGTCGCTGCCGGCAATCAATGTGAAGCGGGTTTACCGAGTGATGCGTGATCACAAACTACTGCTTGAGCGCCGAATCAAACAGCCCGGCGTGCCGTGTCGGCACGAAGGCCGTATTGCCGTGCAAACCAGCGATACGCGCTGGTGCTCGGACGGCTTTGAGTTCCGCTGCGAAGACGGCGCCAAACTGAGCGTGACCTTCGCCCTGGATTGCTGTGATCGCGAAGCCATTGGCTGGGTCGCCATCCCGACCAGGTACAGCGGCGATGACATCCGCGACTTGATGCTGGAAAGCGTGGAGAAGCGCTTTGGTGATCAACTGCCCACCACGCCGGTGCAATGGCTAAGCGACAACGGTTCGGCCTACACCGCCGAACAGATGCGCCTGTTTGCTCGGCAGATCGGCCTGCAGCCGGTAACCACGCCAGTGCGCAGCCCACAGAGCAACGGCATGGCCGAGAGTTTCGTGAAGACGATCAAGCGCGATTACGTGGCGCACATGCCCAAGCCGGATCGAGAAACGGCGCTGCGCAACCTGGCCATTGCCTTTGAGCATTACAACGAGCAGCATCCGCACAGCGCTTTGAACTATCGCTCGCCGAGGGAGTTCAGGCGCTTGGCCGCAGCATCAATTTAACGGGGAGTTGGTGTCCGGTTTTGTAGGGGCAAGTCCAACCAAGACGTGCAATAACTCAGCGTTAGGGACGATCACATTGAGCGCTATCTTGTGAGGTATCGTCACTCTCTCCCCTGACCTCACCACAGGAAAGATGAGCCAGGCCATGTCGAGCGGGACGGTGATAGGCAGGAGGAACATTACTCCAAATGCAGGTGAACAATTTCGCCCGATGCAAAAAACCTGCAGCCCATGCGTCGGTAAAGATCCCGTGAGTCAGGCGAGCGAGTAAAAATACACTTTCACTCCCCCTAAGATCTGTAAGAGTTATCCGGAAAGCACACAATGCTTCCAGTCTTCTGGCGGGCAGAGAGCGGCCGAAATAGTCGCTCATGTAAAAAATCAAAACATGATGCGCAGGTGAAGGCGAGCTACTGGTCGTTAGCGGTCTTATGGTTCCACCACCACCCTATTCAAGCGGCGAAACAACGACACAAAGCTGCTTCAGCGTCGAGGTCGACCGACCTTGATGACCTTGGAGAAAACCAGCACGTCTTTGACGCTACGTGACATGTGTAGAGGGCCGAGCACGGTTCTTTCCTGGCCGGCCAGCACCGGCTCAGTCCGCTATCTGCTGTAGATATGTGCTTCAGCGAACAGAACATCGGCCCACTATCGGTCAGACTTGAAAAACTGGATTACTGGGGGCGCTCCCGCGCTACGTATCGGATTGCTCCCTGCACCGCACTCATCACGAGGAGGCTCACCAATGATCACTCACTTTAAGGTCGCCGGACATCTCGCCTGCGGCCATCATGGCGATAATCTAATCTCAACCACTGAGCTGACGCGCGTGAAATGCCGCAGCTGTCGCAGCACCGACGCATTCAAAGATGCCCGTAAAGATGCACGCAACGCAGCGCGCAGAGCCAAGGGCCTTCACATCGCCAATAATTGGCGCGAAACCTGGAAGGACAAGCTCACCGCCATGCCGGGGCTGCAGCGACTCCCGAGGGGATTTGGTGGTCAACCCTACGTCTAGCTGGGTTCAGCTCAAGAAAACCCACTTAGAGTTGAACGCCATTTCCGTAGCCTTGCGGTCATTACTGCTTGGCGCCTTGCTTATCACCATGGTGTTTGTACCGGATGCCACCTTTCTTCAAAGGCCACAAAAAATTCACGAGCCTGGACCACGGATCAAAATCCGCCCCGCTTGAGGTGTTCCGACACCGACCATGACTGACCCGGTTCCAGGCTGATACGCCGACATAGTGCGTCTGCCGCAAATGACACTTTGGCCCTCGATCTTCTAGACTGAAAAGCTGGTCGCAAATAGAACTCAAAGGGTCGTCTGGGTACATATCAATCAAAGGCAGCGTGGCAAGCTGCCTTTATATGCCCTGAAGCGGTGCAGCAGAGATCGCAGCGGGCCCAACAAGATGCCCGCTCAGGGTGCCCTGGCCAACGGCCTGAAAGTACCACGACACTGTGACGTGGTGTAAACGCCGCAGCCGACACTTGCGGACGACCGACAACTGCCAGGTTTGTCCGTGACCGTGAGGAATGCCATATGCCTAATGAGATGTTGCACCTGCCAAAGGTCGATTGTCTGCTCAAGCGCTACAAGGGCTCCCCCGGCGCGCTGCTGCCCATTCTTCATGAGATTCAGGAAACCATCGGTTACATCCCGGATGCCGTCATCCCCGAGATTGCCCACGCCCTCAATCAGAGTCAGGCCGAGTTGCGTGGAATAATCAGCTTTTACCATGATTTTCGCACCACGCCGCCGGCGCGGCATATTCTGCGTCTGTGTCGGGCCGAGTCCTGTAAGAGCCGCGGCGCCGAGCAGCTTGCCGCGCAGTTGCGCGAACGTCTGCAACTGGACGACCACGGCAGCAGTGCCGACGGCAACATCAGTCTGCGCCCGGTGTATTGCCTCGGCGCCTGCGCCTGCTCGCCCGCCCTGGAACTGGATGGTCAGGTGCATGCGCGGCTCAACGCCGAGCGTCTGGATGCCCTGCTCGATGCTTGCCGGGAGGACGCATGATGCCGACGCTTTATCTGCCCTGTGATTCTCTTGCCCGTGCCGTGGGCGCCGATGAGGTGGCCGTGGCCCTTGCCACTCAGGCCCGGGAGCGCAATCTGCCGCTGGACTTGCAACGCACCAGCTCGCGCGGCCTGTACTGGCTGGAACCGCTTCTGGAAATGGACAGCCCACAAGGTCGTATCGGCTTCGGCCCGCTGACCGCTGCCGATGTGACGTCCTTGCTTGATGCGCTGCAAGGCGAGCCACCCGCTCATCCGTTGGCCTTGGGGCTGGTAGAGGCGTTGCCTTATCTAAAGACTCAACAACGCCTGTTGTTTGCCCGCGCCGGCATTACCCGGCCACTGTCCCTCGAGGATTACCGGGCTCACGGTGGTTTCGAAGGCTTGAGCCGGGCCATCGCCCTGGGCGGCGAGCACACCGCAACCAGCGTATTCGAATCGGGTCTGCGGGGCCGTGGCGGCGCGGCATTCCCGGCCGGAATCAAATGGCGCACGGTCCGCGACACTCAGGCTGCGCAGAAATACATTGTCTGCAACGCCGACGAAGGCGATTCCGGCACCTTCGCCGACCGCATGTTGATGGAAGGCGACCCCTTCTTGCTGATCGAAGGCATGACCATAGCCGGTATCACCGTCGGCGCCAGCTACGGCTACATCTATGTACGCTCGGAATATCCACAAGCCGTGGCCACCCTGCGCGAGGCGCTGGACATTGCCCGGTCCGCCGGTTGCCTCGGCGCCAATGTCGGTGGCAGCGGACTGGCCTTCGATATGGAAGTGCGGGTCGGTGCCGGCGCTTACATCTGCGGTGAGGAAACCGCGCTGCTGGACTCCCTCGAAGGCAAGCGCGGGATCGTCCGCGCCAAGCCGCCGATCCCCGCGTTGCAGGGGCTGTTCGGAATGCCGACCCTGGTGCACAACGTATTGACGCTGGCCTCGGTGCCACTGATTCTGGCCAAGGGTGCGCAGTTCTACCGCGACTACGGCATGGGCCGCTCCCTCGGCACCATGCCCTTCCAGCTGGCGGGCAATATTCGTCACGGCGGCCTGGTGGAACGGGCCTTTGGCCTGACCCTGCGGGAACTGGTGGAAGTCTACGGTGGTGGTACCGCCAGTGGCCGGCCGCTGAAGGCCGCGCAGGTTGGCGGCCCTCTCGGCACCTGGGTACCGCCGTCGCAGTTCGACACGCCGCTGGATTACGAAGCCTTCGCCGCCCTCGGCGCCATGCTCGGTCACGGTGGTGTGGTGGTGGCTGACGACAGCCTGGACATGGCCCGCATGGCGCGTTTTGCCATGCAGTTCTGCGCCGAGGAATCCTGTGGCAAATGCACCCCATGCCGCATTGGCTCGACCCGTGGCGTTGAGGTGATCGACCGTCTGCTGGCCGCGCCTGAGCAGAGCGGTCGCGATGAGCAGGCAATCATCCTCAAGGACCTGTGCGACACAATGCAATACGGTTCGCTGTGCGCGTTGGGCGGCATGACCTCCTATCCGGTCCTCAGCGCCCTCAAGCACTTCCCCGCCGACTTCGGTCTGCAAGCTTCGGAGGCCGACCAATGATCACCCTCTTCGACCCGAAAACCGATATCGATCTCGGCACTCCAGCCCGCGACAGCCAGGTGCAAATCACCCTGAACATCGACGGCCGCAGCATCAGCGTGCCCGAAGGCACCTCAGTGATGCGCGCTGCCGCGCTGCTGGGCACCACCATTCCCAAACTGTGCGCCACCGACAGCCTGGAAGCCTTCGGCTCCTGCCGCATGTGCCTGGTGGAGATCGACGGCATGCGCGGCTACCCGGCGTCCTGCACCACGCCGGTCAGCGAAGGCATGAGCGTGCACACCCAGACGCCGAAGCTTGCGACCCTGCGCCGCAACGTCATGGAGCTGTACATCTCCGATCACCCGCTCGATTGCCTGACCTGCTCGGCCAACGGCAACTGCGAGCTGCAAACCGTCGCCGGCCAGGTCGGCCTGCGTGAAGTGCGCTACGGCTATGAAGGCGCCAACCATCTGGCCGACAATAAAGACACCTCCAACCCCTACTTCGAATTCGACCCGAGCAAGTGCATCGTCTGCAACCGCTGCGTACGCGCGTGCGAAGAAATTCAAGGCACTTTTGCCCTGACAATTACCGGGCGCGGTTTCGCATCCCGGGTAGCCGCCGCCGGTGGCGACAACTTCCTCGACTCAGAATGCGTGTCCTGCGGTGCCTGTGTGCAAGCCTGCCCGACCGCGACGCTGATGGAGAAAAGCGTGGTCGAACTGGGTCAGCCCGAACATGGCGTGATCACCACCTGCGCCTACTGCGGTGTGGGCTGTTCGTTCCGTGCCGAGATGCAAGGCGACCAGCTGGTACGCATGGTTCCGGACAAGAACGGCCAGGCCAACCACGGCCATTCCTGCGTCAAAGGGCGCTTTGCCTGGGGGTACGCCACCCATCCGGATCGCATCACCAAACCGATGATCCGCACGTCCATTCACGACCCTTGGCAGGAAGTCAGCTGGGATGAAGCAGTAACCTACGCCGCCAGTGAATTGCGCCGGCTGCAGAAAAAATACGGTCGCGACGCCATTGGCGGCATTACCTCCAGCCGCTGCACCAACGAAGAAACCTACCTGGTGCAAAAACTGGTGCGTGCCGCGTTTGGCAACAACAACGTCGACACCTGTGCGCGGGTCTGCCACTCACCGACCGGCTATGGCCTGAAGCAAACCCTGGGCGAGTCTGCCGGCACTCAGAGTTTCGACTCGGTGATGCAGGCCGACGTGATCCTGGTGATGGGCGCCAACCCCAGCGACGCTCACCCGGTGTTCGCCTCCCTGCTCAAACGCCGCCTGCGTGAAGGCGCACGGCTGATCGTCATCGACCCACGTCGCATTGATCTGGTGGACTCGGTGCATGCCCGCGCCGAACTGCACCTGGCCCTGCGCCCGGGCACCAACGTCGCCATGCTCAACACCCTGGCCCACGTCATCGTCACCGAAGGTCTGCTCAACCAGGGCTTTATCGACGCCCGTTGCGAGGGCAGCGATTTCGTTCGTTGGAAAGCGTTCGTCAGCCGCGCGGAAAACTCACCAGAAGCCCTTGGCCCTGTCTGCGGCGTAGAGCCTGCCAACATCCGTGCCGCTGCGCGCTTGTATGCCACCGGCGGCAACGCGGCGATCTACTACGGCCTGGGCGTCACCGAGCACAGCCAGGGCAGTACCGCAGTCATGGGCATCGCCAACCTGGCCATGGCTACTGGCAACATCGGCCGCGAAGGCGTGGGGGTGAACCCGCTACGTGGGCAGAACAACGTTCAGGGTTCCTGCGACATGGGCTCCTTCCCCCACGAACTGCCCGGTTACCGACACGTCTCCAACGAGGGGGTACGGACGCAGTTCGAAAAGGCCTGGAACGTCACTCTGCAGCCCGATCCGGGCCTGCGCATCCCCAACATGTTCGAGTCTGCACTGGCCGGCAGCTTCAAGGGCCTGTACTGCCAGGGCGAAGACATCGCCCAGAGCGACCCTAATACCCAGCACGTCACCGCGGCGCTGTCGGCCATGGAATGCGTGGTGGTTCAGGACATCTTCCTCAACGAAACCGCCAAGTTCGCCCATGTGTTCCTGCCGGGTGCCTCGTTCCTGGAAAAAGACGGCACCTTCACCAACGCCGAGCGACGCATCTCCCGGGTACGCAAAGTCATGGAGCCTCTGAGCGGCAAGGCCGACTGGGAAGGCACGGTGGCCCTGGCTAACGCCTTGGGCTATCCGATGAACTACCAGCATCCATCGCAAATCATGGATGAAATCGCCAGCCTGACGCCGACGTTCAGCAACGTCAGCTACGCCTCACTGGAACGCCATGGCAGCCTGCAGTGGCCATGCAACGCTGCGGCACCGGACGGCACGCCGATCATGCACGTCGAAGAATTCGTGCGTGGCAAGGGACGCTTCATGCTCACCGGCTACGTACCCACCGATGAAAAGGTTAACAGTCGCTATCCGTTGCTGTTGACCACCGGGCGCATTCTCAGCCAGTACAACGTCGGCGCCCAGACCCGGCGTACCGACAACGTCGCCTGGCACGCCGAAGACCGCCTGGAAATTCACCCGAGCGACGCCGAGAACCGCGGCATCAACGAAGGCGACTGGGTCGGCATCGGCAGCCGCGCCGGACAGACCGTACTGCGGGCGCGGGTCACCGAGCGGGTTGCCCCAGGCGTGGTGTACACTACCTTCCACTTCCCTGAATCGGGTGCCAACGTGATCACCACCGACAACTCCGATTGGGCCACCAACTGTCCGGAGTACAAGGTAACCGCCGTGCAGGTCAGCCGCGTTTACCATCCTTCCGAGTGGCAAAAACGCCATCAGGCGTTCAGCGACGAACAACAACGCCTGCTCGACGAACGTCGCCATGAGCGTAGCGCCGGGACAAAAGCGCAGGTACGGCGATGAGTACCGACAACCTGATCAAGATGGCCAACCAGATCGCCCAGTACTTCGCCAGCGAACCAGATCAGCAACAGGCCGTGCTCGGTGTGCGCAATCATCTACAGATGTACTGGACGCCCGGTATGCGTAAGGAGTTGCTGACCTGGCAGATGGCGCATAAGGGAGCAGAGCTGCACCCCTTGGCGCAGGCTGCGCTGAGTGGGGCTGGCTGGGAAGCGTAGATTCACGAGATCACATTGCGTGCAGGGCTCGTTCCTGATGCGGATGCACCCCCAGGGTGCTTCTACTCCCCTGCACTCCCCACCTACAGCCAGTCGAGTCAATCCATTATAAAAGCAATCCATTGCCACCAAGGCAAGATCGCACATTCGCTGTCGAGCTTTAGATCGATGTTCCTCGCGCCAGGCGTGGGGTTGCGTGTATTAGTGTGAGAATGACTTTGATAATACAGTCGATAAAACGCCAAGGGCTCACAAAGGGCCTCGCGATTGCTGCGATGTGCTCCATTTTTACGTATGCCTGGTGGCTCCATCCTGACCAACCGGTAGCCAGCTTTTATACCGGCGAAAAGGCGGGGCCTGAACTCAGTACCTGCGAAGCTCCTTTCTATACGAGTCGTTTCGTATCCTCTGACCTGGACGAGTTCGTCCACGCTTCCTCCGTCACCTCGTTACCCAACGGGGATCTGATGGCAGTGTGGTTCGCTGGCTCGCGCGAAGGTGCCGCCGACGTACAAGTGCGCGGCGCACACTTTATTGCCAGCGCAGGTGAATGGGGCGAGGAACTGGTCCTGGCCACCCGCGAATCCACACAGGCGGCAACGGGCAAACATATTCGCAAGCTGGGTAACCCGGTCATTGCCCTGGCCCCGAACAACCGCCTGTGGCTGTTCTACGTTTCGGTCTCGATCGGCGGTTGGGCTGGTAGCGCCATCAATGCCATGTACTCGGATGATTTCGGCACTAACTGGTCGCGCCCCCAACAGCTCGTGACCACGCCATTTCTCAATATCAGCACCCTGGTCCGTAATTCCCCGGTCTTTCATGCGGACGGCACCATTGGCCTCCCCGTTTATCACGAGTTTCTCGGCAAGTTCGCCGAATATCTCTACATAAGCCCAACAGGTGAGGTGTTGGACAAGTTTCGCATCAGCCGCGGCCAGTATTCGCTCCAGCCGACGATCGTGCCGACGGGCGAAAGGACTGCGTTGGCGATGCTGCGTTATGCTGGTGATACGCACCACAAGGTACTGGCCAGCCGCACGGAAGATGCCGGGCAGACCTGGAGCGCGCCGTATCCCCTGCCGGGTCTGGCCAATCCCAACTCATCGCTGGCGGCTATCGGCACCCCGGATCAGGGCGTGCTGGTAGCACTCAATGACCTTGAAGAGGGCCGTTTTCGCCTGCGCCTGATGGAAGCCGATGCCACCCTGGGTATCTGGTCGCCAGTGAAAGATCTCGACGTGTCGCCGGACCCTGAAGGCGACCCCTTCACCCCCGAGGCCTATCGGGAGATCATCAGCGCAAACTTCCTGCTCTCCTCCGGCCCGCGCCGCCAACCCCTGGTTGAAGGTTTTCTGGCACAACTGGATGACCGGATGTGCAAAAAACATGGCTGTGATTTCGAGTACGAGTACCCGTACTTCATCAAGAGCAGTGAAGGACGTTACCACCTGGTCTATTCCTGGAATAACACGTTCATCAAGCATGTCAGCTTCAATGACGCCTGGCTCAGGGAGCAACCCTAATGCTTGAATATTGGCAAGCCCATCTGACTTTCACCCTGCTGGCGTTCGTTCTGGTGGCTTTTTTCAACCAGCGCACCGGCCTTAAGATCGCGCTGCTGGCAGGTTTTCTGGCGGTCAGTTTCCTGCCCGTCGATGGGTTACCGCTGGCGGCCTACTTGCGCGGCGTCACCGATGATGTGGCGACCACGACCCTGGTGGGGCTGCTGTATGCCGCACTCGTGCGCATGGGGGTGACCAACCGCCTGCAGCCGGTGTCCAGGGTGCAATTGCTCTTGCTGTTTTCCGGGCTGGCCCTGGTGCTTTACCCCTCTACCCTGGGCCTGACCTACTTTGACCCCTATCGCCTTGGCTATAATCCGCGGCCCCTGCTCCTGGGGATCGGGCTGCTGACGCTTGTATTTATCCTGGTGCGCAACGGCCTGGTCGTCTGCATGCTCGGGCTGGCCACACTTGCGTTCAGCCTGCAACTCAAACCCTCGCCCAACTACTGGGACTACCTGCTCGACCCCTTCATCGCTGTTTACTGCTGGACGGCGCTGATTGTCACGGGCCTGAAGACGGCCTGGTTTAGCGCCATGGCACGGCGCAAGTTGAAGCTCGAAGCCGAGCTTTGACGGGCATGTATGACTAACCGAACTGTTCGATTTACTGAGGTTGCAACAATGGATTGGCTTTACTCTCGACGCTTGCATTACTGGTTCGGCGCAATTGCGATCCTGTTTCTGACGCTCGCCGCGCTGCGCGGTTTGTTCTTTTTCGGCTTCTCCGGCTTCGATGTCAGTTCCCTGCAGAAAGTCGATGCGGTGCCGCAAACCCTGGGCATCGGTCTGCGTTTCGACCTGCGCCTGGCCATTTTGCTGATGCTGCCGGTGGCGTTGCTGACCTGGTTGCCGGCCTGGAACCTGACCCGCTCACGGCTGCTGCGCTGGCTGGTCCGCGTCTACCTGGCCGCGGCACTGGCGACTGTGCTGCTGATCTACATTGTCGACTTCGGCCATTACGCCTACCTCGGCTTGCGCATTAACGCCACCGTTTTCCGCTTCCTTGAAGATGCGCAGATCTCCGCCGGCATGGTCTGGCAGACCTACCCGGTGATCTGGATCACTCTCGGCTGGCTGGCGGCTACTGCGTTGGTCTGGTGGCTGCTGGTGCGTCTGGAGCGCATTACCCTTGATCGTCCAGCCAAGGCCATCAGCCGTTGGAAGTTGGCCTGGGGTAGCGCATTGATGGTGGTCGTGGTGTTCCTGGGGCTGCTGGGCCGCGTCGAAAACATCAACCTGAAGAACCCGGTGCCCTTGCGCTGGAGCGATGCGTTCTACTCCGGAGACAACCAGATCGCCGCACTGGGCCTGAACCCGGTGATTTTCCTATACGACACGCTGAAGGTCCCACAAAAGCCCTACGATCTGGATCAGGTCAGGAGCCATTACGGCGTCGTCAGCAGATACCTGGGTGTTGATCAGCCAGATGCCACCAACCTGAACTTCAGCCGTACCCAAGGCCCGCAACCCTACGCCATCCAGGGCGAGCGTCGGCCCAATGTCGTCTTCATCATGCTCGAATCACTGGGCACCACTGCTGTGGGCGCGTACGGCAACCCACTCAACCCGACGCCGAACCTCGACCGTCTGGCCAAAGAGAGCTGGTTTTTCAAGAACTTCTACGTACCGGTGACGGGCACGGCGAAAACCGTGTGGGCGAGCATTTCCGGGGTACCTGACGTATCACGCAAGGAAACTGCTACTCGCAACCCATTGATTACCAAGCAAAACAGTTTGGTCAATTCACTGCAGGGCTACGAAAAGTACTACATGATCGGCGGTAACTCCGGCTGGGCCAACATGAATGCCCTGATCCGCCAAAGTATCGACGACATTCACTTGCTGGAGGAGCAGCACTGGACTTCGCCGATGGTCGATGTTTGGGGTGTTTCGGACCTGGACCTGTTCAAGGAAAGCGATCGGATCCTGAGTCAACAGGACAAACCCTTCTTCGCCTACATCCAGACTGCGGGCAACCACCGCCCCTTCACCATTCCCAAGCAAAACGACGGCTTCGAAGTCCTCGACCTGCCGCTCGAAACCGTGCAGAACGCCGGCTCACGTACCGTGGCGCAATACAATGCCGTGCGCCTGCTGGACTTCAACATCGGCCGCCTGATGGAAATCGCCAAGAAAGGCGGTTGGTACGACAACACCATCTTCGTCATGTTCGGCGACCACAACACCCGTATCAGTCAGATTCCGCACATGCTGCCTGCCTACGAAAAGCTGGGGATCGAGAGCAACAACGTGCCCATGCTGATTCATGCGCCGAAATTGCTGGGTACACGGGTGATCGATGAGGCGGTCGGCCTCACGGACTTGTTGCCGACGGTACTGGGCATGATCGGCATGGAGTTCCGCACCCGAGCCATGGGCCGCGATATCCAACAGCCAGCGGCGGAAGGCGAACGTGTGGTACCACTGGTCCTTCGCGAAGGCACCTTCCCGCTGATCGGAGGGATAACCAAGGACTACCTGCTGCAGATGGAGCATGACGGCAGCAACCCGACCCTACATGACCTGTCCTCGCTGACCCCGTTGGACAACGTTGCCGAGCAGCATCCCGAGGAGTTTATCCGTCTACGCGACCTGACCCGTGGCCTGCACGAAACCTCACGGCTGATGCTTTATCAGAACGTGCGAGAAGATTGAAAAAACCACTGCACTGAACTCAGTAGGGCCAGGATTGGCACGTGAACCGGTTATATATCCGCATCATGTAGCGGTCCTACTGCCTGCCCCCCCTCAGGCCGGGCTACTTTACGTCGTACCCCTGCATGCGGCCTGAGGCGTAGTGAAGTGTTCCTTCTCTGCGCCTCGCCTCACACCCGGCTGCGCTCAGCCTCCTGAACGGACGCTCGGTTCACCAGCCGACGGCTACGACAGCGTCCATCTTTGGATGTACATCCACCTTTCCCCGCTTTTTTCATAATAGTTATCGCAAATTTGCTCGACTGACTTGCGGGGTAACAATTCACAGCTTTAATCAGGCAGACGCTACGGAGACTCCGTCCCCGGCGCCTGTATTTTTCCGTATTCGGGTCCGGGGGACTCTTTTCAGGAGCATTACCATGCGCAAGCTGCTTTTCTCTGTTTTGGGCTCGACGCTCGCATTGTCCGCTCAAGCCTATGACAAGATCCCAAAGGAAGAAGGATTCTCCGGTTACGTATTTTTTGGCGCTAGCGCAAACTCGCTGGAGAGCAACACCCTGGCCAAGGTCGGCGGCACTGAAGTCAGCGACGAGTCCATCGATTCCCTGACCAGCTCGCCCGACAACAAGGACTACTCGCGAGTACTGCTGGACTTTGGCCTGTCCTATACCTTCTCCGCCAGCCGTACACAGATCTTCGGCGGTACGGAGCTTGAAGACTTCCTCACCCAGGACAGCACCTTCGGCATCGGCGTGCGTCAAGGCGTCGGCAGCCTGGGTAACCTGCGGGCCAGCGTCATTGCTTCCAGCCCCACCGAAGTCTGGGAAGACCCCTATGTGGTGGGCTTTGACCGTGACGAGACCGACCAAATGAGCAGTGGCGTTCGCCTGGGCTGGGAACACATTCTGGAATCGGACTTTGATGTCACCTACACCCAGCGCACGATTGAACTGGATGACGAACGCAGCGGTACCTTCCTGGGCCTGAACGCGGCGCAACGCGACCTGCTCGACCGGGAAGGCGACCTCAAGAAATTCGATGTCAGCTACCGCTGGAGCCCTTCTAACGATCACATCCTGATCCCGACGCTGAGCTATATCAATCACGATCTGGACGGGGATGCCATGGCCATGGACGGCTATCAGTTCCAGCTCAACTATGCCTACCTCGGCCTGCAGAACTGGGAACTGGCGGTCAACGCTCTGGTCGGCAAGCTGGAAAGCGACGACACCAACCCGATCTACCGCAAGACTGAAGATGTCGACCGCTATGGCGTTTCCCTGGCCGCGACCCTCAAGGAGCCGTTCGGCCTCAAGGACTGGAAACTGCGCACTGCGGTCAATTATGGCGAAGAGGACAGCAACATCGACTTCTACGACACCAGTATCAAGAGCGTTGCGCTGGGCATGATGTACAGCTTCTGACCTGCGTCCTGCAACACGAAACGGGCGGCCTGCGAAGGCCGCCGTTTGATTCAGTCATTCTTCAGCTGGCACTGCGGCTCATTCATCCGTGGCCATGCCCAGGCACTTGCGCATCTGGGGAGTGATGCTTTGCCGGATTTTTCCATAGGCTTGCCTGGGATCTTCGCCTAACTCGGCCAACCGTTCGAACACGGTATGAGTGTTCCACTGATTGGCGCCCTTGATTTCCCCTGCTTCTTCTCGATAGATCGGCACCGATAAGGTCGTCAATCAATCCGCCCGATGTTGATCGACAAGTCACCACCCAGGCCCTCCACCCGCTCCAGCACTCGTTGCGGCGTCTGCCTGGAGAACTGCACCACGTACCCCATGCCGCTGCCGTCCTCTTCGATCGACGCCACCCAACGTTCTACTTCGTCGGCATTCAGGCCCAGGGCATTGCCCACCAAGCGATTGCGGCGTTCGGTAGGGCTTTCATCCAGCGGAATTTCCATGGCGGTCTCCCAATTTACGCAAAGAGTACAAATGTACTCTCCCGAATTTTTGCCACAAAACCAATGTGCTTGCGACCTTGCCCAGTGCCCGATGTTCTTTGATGCATGGGGCGATGGTGCTGTGGGCATTGACGTACACCGAACCTGCCTGCAAGCAATACTGCGATGGACGTAGGCGCGGGTACCGGCATCGCAAACCTGATCAGAATTGAAGACCACTCCGTTGGCAATGGCCCGCGTCGCAATCGCCATTTGCTGGCGCAATGGTCAAAATACACCGATTTTTCATAACTTCGTTGCGTCAGCTTGGAACTCCCGGCAGATCAGCGTCTATGCTGCCTAAGCGTACCCCGATCCTGGTGACGAACCTCGAGGAGCTAGACAATGTTACGCACGAACATTTCTGCAAGGGCGCTGTCCGGTGGGTTGCTCGATGTTTTGATTCGCGCCGGACTGATCACGGTACTGGTGCTGTTCTGCTTCCAGATCTTTCATCCCTTCCTCAATCTGATGCTCTGGGCAGTGATCCTGGCCATTACCATGTACCCGCTGCACAACATGCTCAAGGGCAAGCTGGGTAACAAGGACGGTCGCACCGCTACCCTGATCGTAGTAGTCGCCCTGGCCTTGCTGATGGTACCGATTTACCTGCTGGGCACTTCGATCAGTGATTCGATCCAAGGCACCCTGGCCTTGCTCAAGTCCGACAGCCTGGAAATTCCGCAGCCGGACGAAAAAATCGCCACCCTGCCGCTCATTGGCAAACCGCTCTACACCTACTGGATGCAGTCGGCGACCGACATGAGCAGCGTGCTGATGAAGTTGATGCCCTACATCAAGACGGTCGGCTTGACCTTACTGGGCAAGATGGCCGGTGTTGGCGTGGGCTTTCTGTTGTTCATTGGTGCCCTGATCATTGCCGGTGTGCTCATGGCCTACGGCGAAAACGGCGAACGCAGCGCCATTGCCATCGCCACCCGCCTTTCCGGCCCCGAGCGCGGCCCGCGCATTACCGAACTGAGCACCGCGACCATCCGCGCAGTTGCCCAGGGTGTGGTGGGTATCGCCTTTATCCAGATGCTGCTGGTCGGGGTCGGCTTCGTGCTCATGGGGGTGCCCGGTGCCGGGCTGCTGGCCATGGTCGCGTTGTTGATGGGAATCATGCAGTTGCCGGTGATTCTCGTGAGTTTGCCGGTAATCGCCTATGTCTTTGCCACTGAAGGCACCACGCTTGCCACCATCGTGTTCGGCATCTACAGCCTGATTGCCGGCATGGCCGACAACATCCTCAAGCCATTGATGCTGGGCCGCGGCGTCGATGTGCCTATGCCGGTGATCCTGATTGGCGCCTTGGGCGGTATGGTCAGCGGCGGTTTCATCGGCCTGTTCATCGGGCCAGTGGCACTGGCGGTCGCCTATCAACTGTTCTGGCAATGGGTCGAGGACCAACCGCAGATCGACGTACTGGATGAACAACCGCGCGATGAGCAACCGCGACTTGATGCAACGAACGAGCATCCACCGGTCTGAGGAGAGTGCGCTTGATGTCGTGTCCTGCTCGCATGAGCCGGCTGCTGCTGTGTGGCGCTCTGGGCCTGGGCGGCTGTGTGCGCCTGGGCCCGGACTTCCAGTCACCGACCCAGGCCTGGGTCGAGCACTGGAACACTCCGGCCCTGGAGCTTGCCAGCCAGCAACGTACGCAACCCGATAGCCGGCAGTGGTGGCAAGTATTTACCGACCCGGTGCTCGACCATCTGATCGCCGAGGCCGATGCCCACAACGCCGACCTGGAAATCGCCGGCCTGCGGGTGATGGAAGCCCGCGCACAATTGGGCATCGCGTTAAGTAGTCGCTACCCGCAATTCCAACAGGTCAGCGCCGACAGCTTCTACCTCAAGCGTCGCCAATGGGGCGGTGACAATCCGCAGGACAGTCATCTGTGGCAACACAGCGCGGGTTTCGACATCGGCTGGGAACTGGATTTCTGGGGCCGATTCAGCCGCGCCATCGAGTCGGCCGATGCGTCCTGGTTCGCCGCCCAGAGCAACTATGAAAACGTTCTGGTGCTGCTTCACGCTCAGGTGGCGCAAACCTACTACGCTCTGCGTACCGCCGAGGCGCGCCTGCTCATCGCCAAGAACAACGCCAAACTGCAGAAGCGCAGCTATGAGATCACCGAGCGCCTGTTCTCCAGCGGTGATAATGCCGAGCTCGATCTGCAACAGGCCAAGACCCAGTACCTGGGAACCCTGAGCACCATCCCCGATTTCGAGGCGCAGGTCGCAAGCACACGCAATGCTTTGTCCACCTTGATAGGTCGCCCGCCCGGCGCGATACCGGAACTCCATACCAACACCGGTGTGGTGCCCTTGGTCGACCGTGCCGTGCTGCAGGGTGTACCGGTCGACCTGCTGTTGCGCCGCCCGGATGTCCGTACCGCAGAAGCGCAAGTCGCGGCCCAGTCGGCGCTGATCGGTGTCGCCGAGGCCGACCTCTACCCCTCCATCAGCCTGTTGGGCAGCATCGTCTGGTCCGCGAGCTCCCTCGACGGCACGTCCAACACCCTCGACCTGATCGGCGGGCCGAGCTTGCGCTGGGACGTGTTCGACCATGGCCGAATCACCAACAACGTGCGCATCCAGGATGCCCGCCTGCAGCAATTGATAGTCGTCTACCAGGACAGCGTTCGCCAGGCGGCGCGTGAGGCCGACGATGCGGCGACCGGTCTGGTCAAGGCCCTGGAACGCGAGCGTATCCTCAGCGAAGCATCGATTGCAGCCGAGCGCTCGGTGTCTCTGGCCAATACCCAGTACCGTGAAGGCTATTCGGATTTCCAGCGGGTACTCGATGCCCAGGCTTCCCTGTTCGCCCAGCAGGATACCTACCTGGTCAATCGCAACACGGCCGTCAACAGCCTGATCGCTCTGTACAAGGCCCTCGGCGGCGGTTGGTACAGTAACCGTCCGCTGATCGATCCCGCCACCCGCCAACAGATGCAGCAACGCACCGACTGGGGCAACCTGCTCGATGAAGCGAAGGAAGGTGTCAATTGAGTGACCGCCAACAAGAGATGGAAGAAACCGCGCCGTCGCCTGCGGCCGACCCGGCAAAAAAAGCGGTGAATTGGGTTGCCGTGCTGATCCTCCTGAGCCTGGGCTGGTACCTGCTGGCCGACCGTTATACCCCCTACACGCAACAGGCACGGGTGCAGACGTTTGTCGTTCCGGTGGCGGCGGAGGTCGCAGGCAGGGTCACCAAAGTCAACGTGCGCAACAACCAAGACGTCAAGGCCGGTGAGGTGCTGTTTGAAGTGAACCCGCAGCAGTACCAGATTGCTGTCGACCGCGCTCGTGCCGACCTGCAGACCACCCGCAAGCAGATCGGCGCCAACACCGCAGGCATCGACTCCAAGCTGGCGTCCCTGAAAGCGGCCCAGGCCAACGAAGTCATGTCCCGCCAGGACCTCCAACGCCTTGAACGCCTGTACAAGGAAGACCCCGGGACCATCTCCCTGCGTCGGCTGGAAGTTTCCCGCTCCACCCTCGATGCGGCCGTCGCCCACGTCGCCGCAGCGCGGGCAGAAGTAGAACGCGCCCGCGAAACCCAAGGTGGCAGCGACGAGAACAATGCCCAGTTGCTAAGCGCGATCGCCAATCTCGACAAGGCCGAACTGGACCTGGCCAACAGCATCGTTCGTGCCCGCTCGGCCGGCCTGATCACCGACCTGCGCACCGATGTCGGCCAGTTCGCCGCAGCCGGTGCGCCATTGATGACCTTGATCGCCATCCACGATGTGTGGGTCACGGCCGACATGACGGAGAACAACCTGGGCAAGGTCAGGCCCGGGACCCCGGTCCGCATCGTGCTGGATACCCTGCCCGGCACGATACTCGAAGGCCATGTGCGTAGTATCGGCTACGGCGTCAGTACCGGCCAGAGCACGCCAGCCGGGACCTTGCCCACGGTGCAGAACAGCCGTGACTGGCTGCGCCCGGCCCAGCGCTTTCCAGTGATCATCGAGCTTGCGCCCGGCCAGCTGACCGACATCAGTGGCATCCGTGTCGGTGGCCAGGCCGAGGTCATGGCGTTCCCCAGCGATGGCAACCCGCTGAACCTGCTCGGCCGGTTGTTCCTGCGGGTGATGAGCTGGATGTCGTATGCCTACTGAGCAACAAGTCCGTGCCAGGCGAGCGCTGCGCCTGGCCACTGGCACGGCGCTGTGTCTGGCCGCGAGCTTCGGCCTGGCCCTGCCGATCCCCTTCCTCGCACCGATGCTGGCGCTGACGATGCTGGCGGCGATGAATCGACCGCTGCCGTTCAAGGCCAGCCTGGGCCTGGCCGTGGTGCTGATGGTCACCACCGGCAGCGGCTTGCTGCTGATACCGCTGTTGCACTACTACGCGGCAACCGGCGTGATGCTGGTCGGCCTGTGCCTGTTTCTGGTCTTCCGCTATGGCATGAGTGGCGGCAACTCGCTGGTCGCCACCTTCATGGTGGTTGGCTTGACGATGATCAGCGCCGCCGGCGCTACCGAATTCGACCTGGCGCTGCAGGTGATCGTATCGCTGGTCAAGGGCTTGCTCCTGGCCGTCACGGCGGTGTCGATCAGCCACTGGCTGTTGCCTGACCCGATCGGCACCAAGCCACCCGCCCCTGCACCTGCCCTGTCGACCGATGAAATCAGCTGGCTGGCATTGCGCGCAGCGCTGGTGGTGATGCCCGCCTTCCTGTTGGCGCTGATCGATCCGGCCAGCTACATGCCGATCATCATGAAGTCGGTCAACCTCGGCCAGCAAAGCACCGCCACCAGTGCGCGCACTGCCGGGCGGGAACTGCTCGGCTCGACCCTGCTTGGCGGCCTGATGGCGATTCTCTTCTGGTTCGCCCTGGGCCTGTTCGTCAACCTGTGGATGTTCTTCCTGTGGATGCTGCTGTTCGGGCTGGTGCTGGCCCGAAAGCTCTACGGGTTGAGCCCTGGCAACTACAAGCCGGGCTTCTGGCTCAACAGCCTGACGACCATGATCATTCTGCTTGGCCAGTCGGTGCAGGACAGCGCCGCCGGTAAGGATGTCTACACCGCCTTCGCCATCCGCATGGGGCTGTTCATTCTGGTCACCCTGTATGCCTGTGCGATGGTTTATCTGCTCGATAAGCGCCGGCAACGTCGAAATACTTCCAACCCAACCGCTGAAGAGGGTCACCCATGCTGATCAATTTTCTGGTAGGCCTACCGGTGATCGTGCTCTGTGTAATGTTGCAGGCGTTATTCTTAGCCCTGTGTGCGCGTCGCTATGTGTCGCTGCGACGCAAGATGAAATCGAGCCCTTCCTGGGGCGATGACGTGCGCTTGCTGTCGATGGTCATGGTGGTGATGCTCATCGGCAACTATGTGCAAATGGCCCTGTGGGCCCTGCTGTTCCTGCTGCTGGGTGAATTCGAGGACTTCATCACCGCGCTGTACTTTTCCGGCGTGACCTTCGCCACCCTGGGCTATGGCGATGTAGTCCTGAGCCAGCAATGGCGCCTGCTCAGTCCCCTGGAGGCGGCCAATGGCATTCTCATGTTCGGCGTTTCCACCGCAATCATGACCGCTGCAGTAATGGACATCATCAAACATCACGCGTCTGGCGAGCATGAAAACCGATAACGGCAAGCGTTCAACACGTAGTTTGCAACCTGGCAATCATTGCTCCAGTACAGGATCCGCCCCGCGCTCAAGGCTGAGAGACGATGGCGCTCTTTCATCTTTAACGAGCACGCAAGCTTTCCAGCAGGCTGAAGAGTGCCATTCCCGTCAACATCGCAAGTACGAAAACCAGTATTTGCCAGTGGCCGCTTAACACCAGGGCGAGTGCGGGCCCCGGGCAGATGCCGGCGATGCCCCAACCGACGCCAAATACCAGGCTGCCCCCCACCAACCGCCGATCCAGTGCCCGCACCCCAGGCATTTGCATCGGCAAACCAATGATTGAGCGTGTTTGCTTGCTGCTCCACTGCATGGGCAACAGAGCCACCCCGATAGCACCTACCATTACCAGCCCGAGCGATGGATCCCAGCGCCCAGCCAGATCCAGGAAGCCGAGTACCTTGGTTGGGTTAACCATGCCCGCCAATAGCAAGCCAAGGCCGAACACTAAGCCGCAGATAAAAGCCATTGCCCATCGCATGTTCATACTCCTGCCAGGTGACGGCTAACGAACACAACTGCAAATCCCGCGCACATAAAGCACAGTGTTGCGACAAGCGAACGAGGCGACAGCCGCGCCAGTCCACAGACACCGTGCCCGCTGGTGCAACCTGCGGCGTAGCGTGTTCCCAGGCCAACCAGCAGACCGGCGACAAGCAACCCTACCCAATCTGTCTGAAACTGTACGACCGGCCGCCCCGCAAACAACCACCACACGAGGGGCGCTACCATCACGCCCAAGAGAAACAGCGATTTCTCCCCTCTGCCCTCTGCCTTCTTTTGCAGCAAACTGCCCAGCAGTCCGCTAATGCCGGCAATACGACCATTCACGAGTGCAAACAGGCTCACGGCAAGCCCGATCAGCGCGCCGCCGAGTAAGGCTGACCAAGGGGTGAAACTGGCCCAGTCGATAGTCATTTCCGCTCCTTCGCACAGAACAGCTGATACAAGGTTTTGATGACCGCCAGGGCTGCTGGACTATCGATGCGATAGAAGATCTGTTTGCCCTCACGCCTTGTGGCCACCAGGCCTTCGCGCCTCAAAACCCCTAATTGCTGGGACAGGGTTGGCTGCTGAATGCCGAGCAAAAGCTCCAGTTCACTGACACTGCGCTCCCCTTCAGACAACTGGCATAGCAACAGCAACCGCTCTGGATTTCCCAGGGTTTTAAGCAACTGCCCTGCTGCTTCGGCGTTGCCGCGCAACTGCTGAACATCCATCGCCAGTCCTTCTATCACCTTCATTTCGGCCACATGATATGCCTAAAAATATTATATAGGATTATATTATATGTGTTTACAGATAAAATGGAAGCCCCAACCCCGGTCAGGTTCCGGGGAAATGCCTCGAAGACGTTGGTGCGATTCACTTGGATTTTTTAGCACAGGGGACATCGGGCGTGAGAAAATCAGCGTCCACCCGATGTGAGCCGATGGCAGTTTACTTCGTGGGTTTAATCCAACTTCCGGGGCATCGAAGGGCTCTATAGATCTCAGAAATCACCTGCATCGTTGCGTCTTCGATCGTTCCTTCATTACGGCATGAAACCCAGCCGTGCTCTGCAATCGCTTGCTCGAACGCCTGGGTACTAGCGATATGTTCTTCCAGCTTATGCATCACCGTACTGCTCAGCCCACGCGTTCGTGCCGCTGCCCTCGCCCATGAAATTTCAGGGGCGGTGACAACCCCGACATGCAGGTCTGGCACGCGCACGTCTCGATCAACGTTCAACTGTAGAATCTCTGCAAACGGGACTATCCGGCGAAACGCGGCATCGGACGGGTACCAGCGATCGATCAGGATGATGCTGCCTGGTGGCTGTTTAGCCAGCACGTGCCGGGAAATCCAGGTACGGCTATCAGCAAAGCGCTCACAAATCCCCAGTTCCAGATCCCGGCTGGGATTTCTGACCAGTTTGTTGACGAGGGCCATTGTTTCAGCCCTATAGGGATCGCTTTTTTTCTCGCAAAGTCGGATCACTTTTTTGTTATCTGCCCTCAGTACTTTCGTAACGGCCTCCAACAGTGTGGTCTTGCCGGTTCCCTTGGGCCCATCTAGTGAAACAAACAGCGGACGATTCATTCTTCACATAACGATTGATATACGGTTTTTTTTGCCCGGTTCGTTCGCTGCAACCGCTTGGCGCGACGTCTCGGATCGAGTGGAGGGTCCTTATGAACAGACACTGATGAACACTCTAACCTAGTTTCTGGAAGATTTTCCCAATCACCCCTGCCCAGCCGGTCGATACCGAAGGAATTGCTCATCGGCTATGATGATTGCCCGTCAGACAGCTGGAAGTCCGATTCTCATGCTCAAGCCCTTGGCCGTCCTGGCCCTCGCCTGTGCTTCTGGCTACGCCAACGCCGCGCCCACCGACCTCGTCGGCGTCTGGAAAGGCACCCTCGGCAAGACCCCGATCACCGCCTGTTTTAACGCCGCCCCCGACAGCAACGGCAGCTACTACTACCAGCGCTTCCTCACGCCGATCCAGCTAACCCAGGAGAAGGCCGGCGACCCCTGGACCGAAGACGGCAAGACGGGGTTCTGGAAACTGGATGCCCTCCAGGGCGATACGCTGACCGGCACCTGGAGCAAGGCCGCAGGTGGCACGCCGTTGCCCTTGGCGCTGACGCGGTCAAGTGCCGAAGGCTGTGGTGGCGACGCTTATAACGCGCCAATGGAGGCAGCACCGCTGCCCGTCAAGGTAGAGAAGGAAACCTTCGGCGAGCACGCCTATCAAGTCAGGACCCAAGGCGCCCAGGTCACCTTCAAGCTGGAGGGGGACAGCCCGGCTATCCACAAGATCAATCAACAACTGGCACGCCTCGCCGTAAGCCCCGAGGGCCAGAAAGCGTTCTTCAGCGAGCGACGTGAATACCTGGGCCGCGACGGCTCCGCCTACACCAGTGAGATCAGCGTTGCCCCCACGTACTGGTCGTCTCAGTGGATCACCGTCAGGTTTTACCGCTGGACCGCAGGCTTTGGTCGCAGCGGCATCAGTTGGGGCTTGCACACCTGGAACCTGCAGACCGGTGAAAGCGTCGATCCCTGGACCTGGGTCGGTACGCGTTTTGAGTGGTACAGCCCCTTCGCCGGGCATGTCAACCTGCCGAGACAATTCGCTACCTGGTTCCAGGCCCAGGCCACGGCGGACAGCGACTGCCCCGGCGTGGCGAGCTACGAGTCCTACGACCTGAGTTTCGACACCCAGGGCATGCGCCTGGCCAACCAGCCCACCGGCGATGGCTGTGACGTAGACGTGAGCTTCAGTTGGAAACAGCTTGAGCCGCTGCTCTCGGCACAGGGCCGGGCAGCGCTGCCGAGCTTGCAGGTGCCGTGAGCAACGCCTGGATGTAACCGGCCAGCCGTTCTTCCCGCGGGCTCTGGGAGCGATCCTGACTGTTACGGGCCAGGCGCACAGCCTGTTCCACATAGTGCGTCATGTCGCTGGCATCCCCTGCAAGAGCAGCACGCAGCGCCAGGCAACGTGGCCGCAAGCTTGGGGTGTACCAGTCGGTTTCTTCGTTGAACAAATAGTCATGCAGCTCGCGGGCATCGCGCTCAAGCATGGCCCGGGAGAAGGTCAGCTCCGCACGCAGAATCGACAGCAGTACCGCGCATTGTTTCAGCACAAGCGGGGGCGACACCAACATTGCCTCTAGTTCATTCCCAAGCGTTACGGCACGCGCCCAATCCGCCCGATTTTGCCAGGCATACAAGCGATAGCCCAGCGCACTCAACGCCGCCGGCATAGGCTGGGCACTCAGGTGTACAAGATCGGCGCCGGGCAAATCCTCGGCCTGCGCACCCGCAACTACCAGGGCCATCAGCCGCACATTGGCCAGTGCCGGCCCCTGTTCATCGGGCTTGAAGAGCCAGGCCAGAACTCCCGCCCCATCACTGACCCGACCCGGCGCAACCGTGGGCACCAAATTGGCCAGCCCGGTGGTCAGATTGCACACCCCTAGCGCCAGCACCAGCGCGGCGAACTCGCCGCCAAGCAGCGCAGAAAGCGCCAGGCACAGACCCGCGACCAACAGGTTGAGCAACGGTCCCATCAGCGTGAAAACCAGCATTGCCCGCCGCAATGGCTGGTGCGGGGCATGCGCCGCCATGACATAGCCGCCCAGTGGCTGGCCTTTGGCGCGGCGCGACCAGCGGGCCTTCCAGCCACGCCGCAGCGGTTGAACCTCCAAGGCCAGCACCCGCACCGACAGCACCGTCATGCCACACCTTTTGGCGCCCAGATAATGCCCGCCTTCGTGCACGCAGAGGCTGACCACCCCGAGGATGAAGGCCATGAACATGGCTGAAAACGGCTGCAAGCCGACATCGATACTTTCGCCCAGAATCAGCGCCGGCAGGAAAAACCCTGCGGCGCCGATGACCAGTTGCAGCAGTACCAACAGCCGATGTATCCCTCTGAACAGCATCATCTAGTCCTTAATGAACGGCCTGTGCTGGCGTGCCTGGCAAAGCGCTCCGCCAAGCCGGACGCTTGTCGATGTTCGACTGAACTAGTACCTCCAGAAAACCGGCGTAACAAGCACCAGCACGGTCAGGATTTCCAATCGTCCGAGTAGCATGCCAACGGTCAGTAGCCATTTTGCAGCATCAGGTAAAGTTGAAAAGTTACCGGCAGGTCCAATGATTGAGCCCAACCCCGGACCAACGTTACATACCGCAGTGGCGGCTCCGCTCAACGCCGTCGTCCAATCCAGGCCGATCAACGCCAACCCCAAGGCTATCGCCGCGATGGTGATGCTGAAGAAAAACGAGAAGGTCAGCATTGAGCGCACAATCTCCTCGTCAATAGGGTGCCCGTTGTACTTTTTCTGGATCACCGCGCGGGGATGAATCAACTGCTTCAGACTACTCACAAGCAAAGCGATGGCGACCTGGAAGCGAAAAATTTTAAGCCCCCCTGCCGTCGAACCAGAGCATCCCCCGACAAAGGTCAGATAGAAAAACAACAACGCGGCAAAACTGCCCCATAGTGTGTAGTCACCTACGGCAATCCCGGTGGTCGTAACCACAGACGTCACGTTGACCGCCACGATCCGAAAAGCATCCCACCAACTGTAATCGCTGTTAAGCGATAGCCAGGTCCCTACAGCGAACCAGGTGACCACCAGAAACCCGATAAATCCACGTACCTGGTGATCGCTCAGTAGCGCACGCCGGTGGCCACGCACTGTTGCAACGTACAAGGTAAAAGGCAGGCTACCCATAATCATGACGGCCACGGCCACCCAATGAATGGCCGGCTGAGTCCAGTGCCCGAGTGAGGCGTCAGAGGTTGAGAATCCGCCCGTGGAAATCAACGACATTGCGTGGTTGACGGCTTCAAACGGCGTCATCCCGGCGACCCACAGTGCCAGGGTTCCGATCGCGGTAAGTCCCAAATAGAAAAACAGTATGTACTTGGCTGCCACATGGGAACGCGGCGTTACTTTCTCCGACCAGTCTGAGGACTCTGTCTGGAACAGTTTCATCCCGCCCACTCGTAACAGCGGGAGGATGGCCACCGCCATACCGATAAATCCAATGCCGCCCAACCAGTGAAGCATAGAGCGCCAGATCAACAACCCCGGAGATGCTGCATCCAGACCGGTCAAGACGGTTGAACCGGTGGTGGTAATGCCGGACATCGTTTCAAAGAAGGCATCGGTATAACTGATATGGCTGATCAGCACCATCGGCAATGCGGCGAAGGAACACACCGCCACCCAACTGCACGTCGTCAGCAGGTACATATCCCTTGGACGAAGTTGAGCCGCTTGCGGGCGCCCTCGCGCGATCAGCAGCAGCCCGCTCACGAAAGTAATCAAGCTCGACCAGAGAAATGCGGAAAGATCATCGCTACGCTCGTAGACCACCAGCGTGATCATGGGAATAGCCATGCTCACAGCCAGCGTGATCAGAAAAATGCCCAGTATGAAGCCGATAAGGCGCATTGCTGCGAGAGACATAACCGTAGCCTGTGAAATAAGCGCTGCGCAGTATCAGGGGTTCGCCTCCTGATGCACATAAATTTTACGTAAAATTTCTATTAAGGCTATCAGAGTCAGGCAGCAACCTCGCCGTGCGCTCCACCTTCAGACTGCGTTAAGAAATACCCCGGATACTCCTCCTCACTTTATACAGGGAGGCGATCTGCCCATGCCCAACTTCGACTGGAACATCCCCCTGCCCCTGCGCTTTGGCCAGAGTGAAATGTCTCAGATGACACTGGCAAGCGCCACACCAGGTGACGCCCAGCGATCGATTTTCGAAGCGTTCATCGCGCAACGCTTTCGCAAGGCCCATGGCGCCGAGATCCGTCATTTCATGCCGCAGTTGTTTGGCATGTCCAACGCCGGCGGCGAACTCTGTGCGGTCGCCGGGGTGCGCCTGGCGCATGACGAAACGCTGTTTCTGGAACGTTATCTGGACGAGCCCATCGATCCGTTGATCAGCGCCACGGCTCAATGCCAGGTGAATCGCGCCAACATCGTCGAGGTCGGCAATCTCGCCGCCAGTGACACAGGCAGTGCGCGGCTGAGCATCATTGCCATCACCTATCTGCTGGCCATGGGCGGCCTGGAATGGGTGGCGTTCACCGGCAATGTCGGGTTGGTCAACAGCTTTCACCGGCTCGGACTCAAGCCGGTAACACTGTGCGAAGCCGATCCAGCCCGGCTGGGTGACGAACGTGACAGCTGGGGTAGTTACTACCAGAGCAAACCCTGGGTGCACGTTGGCAACATTCGTGCGGGCTTCATTCACTTGCGCAACGTCGGCCTGTTCACCCGGCTGGGCCTGCCGTTTTCCCTGGAGGGCGCCAGCCATGTCGCCTGAGCTACACGAATTCCAGCGGACCCTGCGTCGTCATGGTGAGCGCAATCCACACACGATCGCGCTCTGGGATGACCAGGTAAAACTCGATTACGCAATGTTGTACAGCGAAGTACTCAAGCGCCAGCAACGCCTGCATGATGAGCACGTGCAGGTCATCGCCCTTGCGCTGGAAAACAGCGCCGAAGCAATCCTCTGGGATCTTGCCGCGCTATTCGAAGGCCTGGTGTGCGTCACCCTGCCCCCTTTCTTCAGCCCGGCACAACGTGCTCACTGCCTGGAGCAAAGCCAGGCGCAAAGGGTCATTGCGCAACCGCAGCTCGATGCTGAGCTGCTTGCCATTGGCTATGAAAAAAGTGGCGAGTTCTGGTGTCGCACATTCACCGGACCCAGCCGGATGCCGGTCGGCACGGCGAAACTGACCTTCACTTCCGGGACGACCGGCACGCCCAAGGGCGTGTGCCTTGGCGCCGAGAGCCTTTTGCGCGTGGCACAGGAGCTGGATCAAGCCAGCAAGCCCGTCGCCCCTGTGCATCACCTGGCGCTGTTGCCGTTGGCGATCCTGCTGGAGAACCTCGGATGCTACGCGGCACTGTATGCTGGCGCCGCACTGAGCGTGCCAAGCCAGAAAACCCTCGGTATTGATGGGGCCAGCGGTGTCAATACGCAGCGTCTGCTCCAGTGCCTTGCCAGTCGCGCCCCACAGAGCCTGATCCTGGTACCACAGTTGCTGCAGGTATTGGTCGGCGCTGCCGAACAGCACGCCTTCGCCCCCCAATCGTTGCGTTTTGCTGCCGTAGGTGGCGCGCGTGTATCGGAGGACTTGCTGCATCGCGCCCAGCGCGTCGGTCTGCCAGTCTACGAAGGTTACGGTTTGTCCGAATGCGCCTCGGTGGTGTGCCTCAATCGGCCTGGCGCACAACGCCTGGGCAGCGTAGGCAAGCCCCTGCCCCACGTCCAGGTAAGGTTGGCCGAGGATGGCGAAGTGCTGATCAAGGGTTCGGCCCTGCTCGGCTATCTGGGTGAGGCCGCCTTTACCGACCCGTGGTGGCCCAGCGGCGACCTCGGAGAGCTCGACCCGGAAGGCTTCCTCTTCCTCAAAGGCCGCAAGAAACATCAGTTTGTCACCAGTTTCGGGCGCAACGTCAATCCTGAGTGGGTGGAGGCTGAGCTCACCCAACGGCGCCACATCGCCCAGGCCTTCGTGTACGGCGAATCGCTGCCACACAACCACGCGCTGCTGTGGCCCTATCGCTCGGACTGCTCCGACGCCGAACTGGCCGATGCCGTGGCACAAGCCAACGACGCATTGCCCGACTATGCCCGCGTACATCACTGGACACGCCTGCCCCACCCCTTTACCGCAGCCAATGGCCTGCTCACTGCCAATGGCCGCCCCCGCCGCGACGCCATTGTTGCGATGTATCACGCACAACTGACCGGATCCAGCGTATCCGAGGAGCCTGCAACATGAGTTTTTTCGATACCCTTCAAGACGCCACGCAGCAGCAACGCCAGGAACTGTTCAATGTGCCGATCATTGTCGATGCGCTGGCAGGCAAGGTCAGCCTTGAAAGCTACCGGGCATTTCTTGCACAAGCCTATTACCACGTTCGTCACACAGTGCCCCTGATGATGGCCTGCGGCGCGCGTTTGCCCAGCCGCCTCGAATGGCTGAGAAAAGCAGTGTGTGAGTACATCGACGAAGAGTATGGCCACGAACAATGGGTGCTAAACGATATAGCCGCTTGCGGCGGTAATCACGATGCGGTGCGCGACGGCCAGCCCTCATTGCCCATTGAGTTGATGGTGAGCTTTTTGTACGACCTGATTGCCCGAGGCAACCCGGTAGGGCTGTTCGGCATGGTCAACGTGCTCGAAGGCACCAGCATTGCCTTGGCCACGCACGCGGCCGGTAGTATCCGCCAGCGCCTGGCGCTGCCGGAAAGCGCCTTCAGCTATTTAAGTTCGCACGGTTCACTGGACATCGAGCATATGCAGACCTACCGCAAGCTGATGAACCAGCTGCAGGACCCAGCAGACCAGGCTGCGGTTATCCATGCCTCGAAAGTGGTGTACCGGCTCTACACCGATATGTTTCGAGGCTTGCCTCAAGACGCGGAGGTTCAGCATGCAGCTGCATGATGCCCGCGTGGTATTGACCGGTGCCAGTGGCGGCATCGGTCAGGCCATCGCCGGCAGCCTGTGCGCCGCCGGTGCCCGGGTGCTGGCGGTGTCGCGGCATCAAAACGCCCTGATGCCGTTGCTTGAGCGCTATCCACAGCACCTGTGCTGGGTGGCCGCCGACCTGACCGACCCCACTGATCGGCGCAAGGTACTGGCCGCCGCCCAAGCCATTGGCGGTATCAACCTGCTGATCAATGCTGCCGGGGTCAACCACTTCGCCATGCTTGACCAACTGGATGACCATGACATCGACGCAATGCTGAGTGTGAACGTCAGCGCCCCGATCTGCCTGACCAAACTGTTGCTGCCATTGCTTAAACAGGCCGATAGCGCCATGGTGGTCAACGTCGGATCAACCTATGGTTCGATCGGTTACCCTGGATACGCCAGCTACTGCGCCAGCAAGTTTGCGCTTCGCGGCTTTTCCGAGGCCCTGCGCCGCGAACTTGCCGACACCCGGGTCGGCGTCCTTTACGTTGCTCCCCGCGCCACCCGTACCTCAATGAACAGCCCGGCCGCCCAGGCGCTCAACGATGCACTCAAGGCCAGCGTCGATGATCCCCAGGCGGTGGCAGCGGCGGTGACCCACGCCATTGCCGGTGACCTTAGCACGCTCTATCTGGGCTGGCCGGAGCGCTTTTTCGTGCGTCTGAACAGCTTGCTCCCCAATCTGGTGGATCGCAGCCTGCGCAAGCAATTGCCGCTGATCCGTCGCCTGAGCACCAAAACCGACAACGAGCATCTCAAACCATGAAGAACTTTATCGCCTGTTTACTGCTCGGCGTGTTGAGCCAAAGCGTCTGGGCGCTCGACAACGCAGATCAGCAACGTCTCAATGACATCCAGCAAAGCTGGGCACACATCCAGTACGAATTACCGGAACCGCAGCGCGTGGCGGCTTTCGAACAGTTGGCGACAAAAGCATCTTCGTTCACCCATGATCGTCCGGCGCTGGCCGAGGCCTGGATCTGGTCGGGGATTGTCACCAGCAGCTGGGCCGGTGCCCAGGGTGGGCTTGGCGCCCTTGGCAAGGTCAAGGATGCCAAGGGCGATCTGGAAAAAGCCCTGACCCTCGACCCCACTGCCTTGCAAGGCTCAGCCTATACCAGCCTTGCTGCACTCTATGACAGAGTACCCGGCTGGCCGATCGGTTTCGGCGATGCCGACAAGGCCGAGCAACTGCTGCAGAAAGCATTGCAGCTCAATCCTGACGGCATCGATAGCCTATATTTCTGGGGTGACCACCTGTACCGTCAAAAGCGCTACGATCAAGCCAGAGCCGCGCTGCAAAAGGCACTGCAAGCGGCTCCACGCCAAGGCCGCGAAAGCGCTGATGCCGGGCGGCGCAAAGAGATTTCCGCACTGCTGGCGGACGTCAACAAAAAACTCGACTGACAGGAGCCTGCGTGCGTTTATTACTGATCGAGGATGACATCGCCCTCGGCGAGGGCATTCATCAGGCATTAGGCCGTGAGGGCTACACTGTCGACTGGCTCAAGGACGGCAGTAGTGCCCTGCACGCCATGCTCAGCGAGACGTTTGACCTTGCCGTGCTCGACCTTGGGTTGCCACGCATGGACGGGCTCGAAGTGCTGCGGCGTCTGCGCGCCAGTGGCTCCAAGCTGCCGGTGCTGATCCTCACGGCTCGCGATGCCACCGAAGACCGTATCGCCGGGCTGGATGCCGGTGCCGATGATTACTTGATCAAGCCGTTCGACCTGGCCGAACTTAAAGCGCGCCTGCGCGCCTTGCTACGACGTAGCGCCGGGCGCGCGCAGATGGTGATCGAACATGCCGGGATCAGCTTGAACCCCGGTACGCAACAAGTCAGCTATCAGGGCCTGCCAGTGGCATTGACGCCCAAGGAATACCAATTGCTGCATGAACTGTTGTCACCTCCCGGGCGCGTGATGACCCGCGATCATCTGACGCAATTGTTGTATGGCTGGAACGAGGAAGCTGAGAGCAACACGCTTGAGGTGCACATCCATCACCTGCGCAAAAAGTTCTCAACCGACCTGATCCGTACCGTTCGCGGCGTGGGGTATCTGGTGGAGGAGCGCCGATGACGTCAATCCGGCGCCGGACTCTCACTCTGATCATTGGCTTGATGTTCCTGGGATTCGCGGTGATCAGCGTGCTCAACCTTCACGACAGCAATCACGAAATCACTGAAGTCTACGACGCTCAGCTCGCGCAGAACGCCCGGTTGCTGCAGGGCGTCATGCGTATGCCACTGGCCAGCAAGGAATATGCAGAGCTCTATAAAGCGTTCAATGCAGCATTGGCCCAGGCGGTACCAAAGCTCGACGGACACCCTTATGAAAGCAAAATCGCGTTCCAGGTGTGGAACCGCGAAGGTGAGATCCTGGTGCATACTGCCAGCGCACCCTCACTTTCCGCAGCCCCTGACCAACCCGGCTTCAGCGATGTAGTGGATGTGAACAATCACCATTGGCGCGCTTTCGTACTGGAAGACAAACAAAACGGTATGCGCATCTGGGTGGGCGAACGCGACGATGTCCGGGCCGATCTGGTCGAACGTATCGTGCGCCACACCTTGTGGCCCAACGTGTTGGGCAGCTTGATCCTCGCAGCGATGATCTGGCTTGCCATTGGATGGGGGCTCAAGCCGTTGGCGAACATGGCCGCCACCCTTCGCGCCCGCCACAGCGGATCACTGGAACCGTTGCAACTGACACCGCTGCCGAGCGAACTGGAGCCGATGCAGGCTGCACTCAACCGCATGCTCGCACACATTCAGGAAGTGCTCGGCCGCGAGCGGCGCTTCATTGCTGATGCGGCACACGAAATGCGCACGCCCCTTGCGGTGCTGAAGGTCCATGCTCAAAACTTGATGGAAGCGCAAACCGAAGAAAGTCGACGCGAATCACTGGAGCATTTGATAGCGGGTGTCGATCGTACCGGCCGATTGGTCAATCAACTGCTGACCATGGCGCGTATCGAACCGCAATCCGCGATGCCTGCACCATCGACCACTGATCTTGCAGCCATCGTTCGTGACAGCCTGGCGCAATTGACACCCTGGGTACTGAGCAAAGGGCTGGATCTGCTGTTCGATGTCAACGATGGTGTTTATCCGGTCAGGGTCGATCCGACGGTTGTCAACATTGCATTGAACAATCTGGTGACCAACGCGGCCAATTTTTCTCCGCGCCAAGGGCAGATCACGGTACGTCTTGGCAAACATACAGATCACTACGCGCTGTCTGTGGAGGACGAAGGCCCGGGAATCGAAGAGTCTGAGCGGGAGCGACTGCTGGAGCGTTTCTACAGCCGCGGAAACGATCAGGGAGCAGGTTTGGGGCTGGCGATCGTAAAGCGCATTGCTGACCGTCTGGGGGGCCAGATAACGCTTGAAAATCGTCCCCAGGGCGGGATGCGTGCAACGTTGATCCTCCCCTGCCCGTAGATGCCTTGCGTTTGACCTGCATCAAACAGGGGCGGCTGGACAGGTGTAAATAAGTAAGGGTGCTTTATGAACCTCCCCCCCCTTCGGAGTAAATCCCATGGCACCTGTTCAATCCACTGCACAATCACCTTCCACCCCTGCCTTTGCTCCTCAAGTAGGCGAACATTGGATCGAGCCGCTTAAGGATGGCGGGCACGTTCTCATCAGGCCATTGCGTGCCGAGGATCGCGAGCGCGAAAAAGCCTTCATCATGCGCCTTTCGCCCGAGTCTCGGCACTTTCGCTTCCTGTGCCAGATCAAGGAGCCTGGAGAGGCCATGCTTGATCAACTGATGACCATCGATCAGCGTCAACATATGGCGTATGTCGCATTGGCCCACGTCAATGGTGAACTGCAGGAGGTGGGGATCAGCCGCTATGCCGCGTGCGCCCAACCCGGTGAATGTGAATGTGCGGTGACCGTTGATGATCAGTGGCAACATCGCGGCCTGGGCTCGCTGCTGCTTGGCCACCTGATCGACAAGGCGCGGTCCAACGGCTACACAACGATGTATTCAATCGACTCCGCCGCCAATACGGCGATGCACGAATTGGCTCGCGACCTGGGCTTTTCGACCTCCCGTGACCCCGACGACAGCTGCCAGGTCATCCATCGCCTTTCATTGACTTGACGAGGCTTGCGGGGTGGGCAACTGCCCCGCTGGAATCACACGGTTCAGACATTGCTGCTCGTCCTCTTCGGTAATGCCCTGAAAATCAGTGACATCAAGGACCGAGGTGTTGAACAGCGCGAGCCGCAATACGCCATTTCTGTCTAAAAAAAGTTGAGACAGGCACGCGCAGAGGGGCGAAGCGATAGGGATCGATCGTTCTCCCTCGCCCGGCAACCCAAGTTTGTCACTGAGGTTGACTTCACAGGCCGCAACGATGGTGCGCACTGAGCGGGCGGCAAAATACAATGTGGTCGGGTAACCCACCCCTACTGCTATCAACAAACACAACGCAATGTTCGACTCCTTCGCCCAGGTTGAAAGACGCTCCATCGTCTGCCGCCACCCTTTAGCACCAGGGCTGAAGATCGCTTTGCCCACCAGCAGGGTGTAACGGTGTTGCACAACGACGCCTATGGCCAGGCTGATCGCAACAAACCCCAGCAGGATCCACGGTTTGGCTGTAACCAGCGCTGCAACGCCCTCGAACCCGGTTGCGATAGACGCCAACAGCACAAAACTGACCACGGCGGCGACGATGCCGAAGCTGCCTCGTGGCCTTTTCAGCCAGGCAGTGAGTTTCTCTTTACTGGTCGCGTTCATGGCCTGGCCCTTAGCTTGCGAACCTGCCCGTTTTCTCTAACTGCTGTGGCGCGTCGGGATCGAGCGATACGCTTTCAAGGTGCTCGGGCACTGAAACCGACCAACCGAGCTCCAGGCTGATACGCCGGCGCAACGTATCGGCTGCATGGGGTTCACCATGTACGACAAAGGTATGCCGTGGAGGCTTCTTGAAGCCGCGCAGCCATTGCATGATCTCATCAGCATCGGCATGCGCCGACAGACTCTCCATGGCAAACACCTGTGCACGTATCGGAACATCTTCACCGTGCATACGGATTGTCCGTACCCCGGCAATGATGTCCGCGCCGCGTGTACCACCGGCCTGAAAGCCGGAAAAAAGCAAGGTATTGCGTGGATTGGGCGCCAGCGCCTTGAGGTGATACAACACCCTGCCCCCGGTTGCCATGCCACTGGCGGCGATGATCACTGCGGGGTCGCGCAGTTGGTCAAGGTGCCTGGATTCGTCGACGGTGCGAATGATATGGGTGCTATGGCACATCGCTGCACACGCCTCGGCAGACAGACGATGTTCATGGTGAAAACGTTGATACAACGCCGTTGTATCCGAGGCCATAGGGCTGTTGAGGTAAACCGGAATATCCGGAATCAGATGCGCCTTCTTCAGCGCATACAGGTAATACATCAACAGTTGAGCCCGACCGACGGCAAATGACGGCACCAGGGTGATGCCATGGCGTAACAACGTTTGATTGATGACATCGGCCAGGTACTGCTCTGGCGGCTCTTTGGGGTGCTGCCGATCGCCATACGTGGACTCGACCAGAAGAATGTCTGCGTGCTCAATCAGCTCTGGCGCTTTCATGACGGGGTCATTGGGGCGCCCCAGATCACCAGAAAACACCAGGGTTTGGCCTTGCACCTGCACTTCAACCGTTGCCGCGCCGAGGATGTGCCCGGCTGAACGCAGGTATACCTTCAGCCCCTCGACGATCTCGACTTGATGATGCAGCTCCAGCGGCCGCAGTTGTGCAAGGGCCCGTTTGGCCTCCTCTTCGGTGTAAAGTGCCTGGGCAGGATGATGCCTGGAATAACCCCGCCGGTTGGCATAGTCGGCTTCCTCTTCCTGCAGGCGACCACTGTCGAGCAACAGGATCCTGGCCAGCTCACAGGTGGCCGCTGTTGCATAGATCGGCCCACGAAAACCGTTGCGAACCAGTACCGGTAAATAGCCGCTGTGATCCAGGTGTGCGTGAGTCAGCACAACTGCATCGACTTGATCTGCCGGCAAGGGCAGCGCTGCCCAGTTGCGCAAGCGCAGCTGCTTGTAACCCTGGAACAGTCCACAATCGATGAGCACCCGCGTAGTGTCGTGCTGGAGCAGGTACTTACTACCGGTGACCGTACCTGTGCCTCCAAGAAAAGTGAGCTGCATGATGTGACCCTCAATCAGTGGCTGCATCGCCCTTGTCAATGCCGGGATTAACCGCCAGTACTGCGCATAGCCCCGAGGAGACTATCCGTTCGGTCGTGTCGCCGAGCAGTTTGCCCAGCCCTTTGGGTTGAACCACCCCCATGACCACGACATCAACCGCCAGATGACGCACCATGTCGCCAATGACAGCGACCGGCGCCCCTTGAACAAAGTGTCGACACTGCGCGGTAACACCGTAGGCATCGGCCAGTTCGTCATAGGGTTCGCGTAATGCCGCTATGAATTCTTCAACCCAGTCCAGCGCTGCACTGGCATCGGCAACGAAAACAGGCGAGATGTCATAGGCACACACCAGGTGCAACTGAGCATCGCACTGCAGCGCCATGGCGATGGCTGCGCGGATGATTGTGTGGTTGAAGTCGTTCTGTTGCGCCGAAAGGGACGTATCAACCGCAGCCAGGATTACCTTGGGCACAGGTGCACTACCCGCCGGGACGAGATGAACCGGTACCGGGCTCGCCCGTACCAGCTGTGTATCGAAGGACGCTGCAAACACTCGTCTGAGCGCTGAAACGTCTTCAGTGTCTTTGATGACCATGTCGGGCCGAAGCTCGAACAGGCAATCAAGCACGTCCTTTACCGGATCATCGGAAAGTATTGCCTGGCTGGTCGTATGGGTGTGATCTGCGCGTAATCTCTCCACCACATCGGACAACCGGTTGCGGTACCGTGAGAACTGCTCGGCGATTTGTTCTTCAACCTCTTTTTCTTCCCGCCAGTTGCTCAGCCCTTGGGGCTCGAAAACGCCCAGGACATGCAAGCCTGCCCCCGTCGTTTTAGCCAGGGCCCTGGCACGCTGCGCTGCAGGAGAAGTCAAATCGGCGTCCCGTGCCAGCAACAACAGTTGTTGGTACTGACTCATCGCCCACCTCCATTTCTGTTATCGATTGGTGCCCGGAAACACCGCTCAGGTATTGAATTCTGTACCTTGAGCATGCATCGGACTTGATTTTGATCAGAAAGGCGGTGACACGCTACGAAGTTGATGCAAATCAGAACAGGGTTGCTCGCGCGCAGTACAACAACAGCAGCAGGCAGTTCCATTAGAGAAGAACAGCCCAGGAGAACGCGATGAGTAACGATCTGGATAACCGCGACCTATGCAAGGAACACTGGATTGAATCGTTGAGCGACGGCACTGCAGTACTGATTCGCCCCTTGAGCGAGTCAGACCATGAACGGGATCATCAGTTCGTTGGGCAAGTGCCTTACGAGTCGCGGCGCTTTCGCTTCCTGGCTGGCTTTAGCGGGAAGACATCTTCGCTATTTGAACAGTTGGCGGATGTGGACTACCACCGACGCATGGCGTATGTCGCGTTGGTGCATGATGGTGGTCAACTGCGCCAGATCGGCGAGAGCCGCTATGCCGCAGTCCCCGGCAGCAAGAATTGCGAATGTGCGGTTGCCGTCAACGCGCATTGGCAGCGAAAGGGCCTAGGCAGATTATTGATGAATCACTTGATCACCGCCGCGCGCAGCAATGGCTATGCCTGCATGACTTCACGTGACTTGTCCAGCAACTACGGCATGCACCGGCTTGCTAAAGCACTCGGTTTTTCATCGCGCTACCTGGCCGGAGACGTCAGTGAAATCATCCATGAGCTGGACTTACAACGATAACCAAGTGCCTCAGCGTGGCTTGATCCGCAAGCCGCACTGAGGCAACTGGTGTGTCAGACGACGGGGGGCTGTGGGGTGATAACCAGTACACTGCTTGGCATTTTGTACAGTACCCGTTCAACCGTGCTGCCGACATACTTGGCCAAGCCGCGGTGATGAATCCGCCCCATGACGACGATGTCGATGCCTTGGGCCTCGCAGAAAATCGTCAAGACTTTTGCCGGATCGCCCATGATCATGTGACACGCCTCCGGTTCAATGCCATTGCGTTCGGCCAGCTCCCTGAAGGCCTCGCTCTGGGCTTCATGCAGGCTTTCGGCAATATTTGAGCCAAACCAGAACGATTTATGCCCAAGATTTTCGGCCTCCGTTTGCATGGAGGTCAAATCGTAGGCATAGAGGATCTCTACCTGAGCTTTGCACTGCATGGCTAATTTCAATGCTTCATTGATGATGCGGTCATTGAACCCTTGGAACTGGTCCTCGGGACGTGACAGGTCTACAGCAGCGAGCACCTTGCGAGGCATGGCGTGACTGGTCTTGTCGAGAAAATGCAAAGGCACCGAGCACTCCCGTAGCAGCCGCACATCGAGTGTCGTGAACATCGCCCGCATCAGGCGCGACTCATGCACTATATCCTTGACCACCATCGCAAACGGCTGCTCCTTCAGATGAGTCAGGATTTCGTCCAGGACATTGTTCACCCAGACAACTTCAGTGGTGACCGTAAGCCCGTTCCTACGCAGGGACACGGCTTGGGATTCCAGCCACTCACGGTGCTTTTCGACATAGGCCTGACGCATCACGGCCAGTGCCTGCTCATTGACCAGCCCAGCGGTGGCAAGCCCCTCCAGGTAATCAAACGCCACGATATGCAATGCAATGCCTTTGGCTTTTGCCAAGGCGGCAGCACGGTCAAAGGCGTCAGTACGCTGCATCAAAGGGGGGGCGATAAACAACAAGCGTTGGTAGTCGGACATGGCACACCTCGCACTAAGCGATGAGTAGGTACATTCCATCCTGCATCCGTCCAACAGGGTGTGTTTGACCTGTATCAAGAACACGCTGCAAGCCAGGTGAAACACGCGGACCGGTGATGGAGGCACAACAACCGGTACGGCCCGACGCACGGTAGCCCGAACACAAAAAAAACGGGCCTGATTCCTTGATCAGGATCAATTGATTCGCCGCTTATTGGCGCACCCTAAGCAAAGAGTGACGCTACTCCCCCAATGAGGAACCGTCGCCATGGTTACCATGCGGGCGCATTTATCTTGGGCCGCGGGTGACTCACCGGCTCAAACTCGACGACGAAGACCCACCTGGCAAGGACGCTGTTCCTGATTCAATCGAATGGGGAGCGCGCCAAATGCTTAAATTACTCTTGCTGTCGTTGTTACCGCGGCTGACACCTGACGCGGCGCTACTCCAAGCTAGACATCGCCTGTTCAGCTTTTTGGGTCACACGCGCAAACGCCGTGCCCCGGATCTTGAATTGATGTTGCGCCGCGAAGTCGGCTTGCCTGAGCAGCCCGCACTATTAGTCAGGCATAGCGGTCATCAGTTCACAGTGACAGCGGACTTGCAAACTGTCGGTATCGATAGTCTGCAGATAGGGATTACCCCCAAGCAATTCACGCTGAGCGGTTGGGTGCTACAGGAACCTTCACACGCTTCAACAACAGGTGTTTCGCCTGAGTGCGGCTGGTTCAGTTCATCACGCGCCATCCCGCCATCGATGGATCTTGACCATTTCACCCTCCACTACCGTCAGGGGCAACTGATCTTCAGCGTACCCAAACAACATTCACGCAAATGGCACCTGATGCACACCCCTGCGTCAACGACGGAGTACCATCAATGAACGTTTACATTGAGCGACATCCGCGACTGGACCGCTGGTGGGTTCATCTGGATGTTTGGGAGGTGAGTTTTCGCAGTCTTGACGAGGCGACAGACTTTGTTGATCGACTCAACACCCGTCTCAACGCTCCGCACTCCTTGTCGATGCTTGCGCGCATGCCCTCGACACGTCCTACGTTCACTTACAGTCATCCAAATGACCCACTCGCCCTGCCAGGTTCATCCAGGGACGTGGTGGAGGTGAGAGATGCATAGCTCATTGAATGTCGTCAGTGAAAAAGTCAGTCAGCCCATAGGGTTGGCTTGTCCAGTTGACTTGCTTTCATACAAGACGGCCTGCAACGACTGCCGGGTCAGGGCACTGTGCCTTCCGACAGGCCTGTCCAGACAAGGCAATGACCGTTTCAGTGAGTTGATCAGCCAGCGGATACGGATCAACAAAGGAGGCGGCCTGTATCAGGCCAGCGATCCGTTGGAGTTCCTCTATGCGGTTCGCTTTGGCAGTTTCAAGACCTGTTTTACCAATGTAGAAGGACAAGGGCTTGTCACCAACTTCTGGATGCCAGGCGACATCATGGGGTGTGATGCGATCAGTACCAACCGGCATGTTTGCTGTGCGTTTGCGCTGGAAGATAGTGAAGTCTGCCTGATTCCCTACAAACGCCTTGAAACACTGGCCCACGAATTCCCGTTCCTGCAGCAAAGCCTCAACAGACTACTGAGCAGTGAAATCGTCCGCGACCATAAGCGACTGTTGATGATGTGCAACTTCTCGGCCGAAGAGCGTTTGGCCAGCTTTCTACTAGGCTTGTCCAAACGCTACGCCGAGCGTGGTTTCTCGGCCCATGGCTTTGTCTTACGCATGTCCAGAGATGACATTGCGTCCTACCTCGGGCTGAGGCTTGAAACCATTTGCAGGTCCATCGCTCACCTGCGCCAGCTGGAGATAGTCACATTCGGTGGACGCACCGTGGAAATTTTGAACATGCCCGCCCTGAAGGCCCTGGAACATGGCTACGGACATCACTGTGCGGCATCAATGTGAGCCTTTGGCCACCTATGCGAATACGGCTATGCGTGCTTCGCTGCGACTACCATGCTTGAAGCCCTGAACATCACCCATCTGGCTGCCGCCCTGGGCGTAGGGATGCTTGTTGGTCTGGAGCGTGAGCGCAAGAAAGGTAGCGACGAACATCGCGCCTTTGCCGGTCTTAGAACCTTTGCCATTACCTCCGTACTGGGTTATGTCTGCATGGCCGTGGCGGGCGCGATGCTAGTGGGCATCATGACCATTGCCCTGGCGATCCTCGTTGCCGTTGCCTATTGGAAACACCAGGGCGAGGATCCGGGCATCACCAGCGAAATCGCCCTGCTGTTTGTCTTGATGCTCGGTGCCTTGAGCCATGAGCAGCCAGGACTGGCTGTTGCGGTCAGCGTCGTGCTCACCGTGATCCTGGCCTTTCGCCAGGAGCTGCATCGCTTTGCCCTGCACCAATTGACTGAAACTGAAGTACGCGACGGGTTGATCCTCTTGACCGCCGCCCTGGTCATTTTGCCCTTGACGCCCGACCGTTTCATCGGCCCCTTCGGGGCCATCAATCCCCGCACAATCTGTACCCTTACCGTGCTGCTGATGAGTGCAGAGGCTTTGGGGCATATTGCCTTGCGTATGATGGGGGCGCGCTACGGCTATACCCTGAGCGCCATTGCTTCAGGATTTGCCTCAGGTTCGGCGACCATCGCCCTGATCGGCCACTTGGCCCGTGGTGAACAGGGCTCGGTCAAAGCACTCAGTGCCGCCGCGATATTCTCGAATCTGGCGACCATTGCGATGCTGTCCCTGGTGCTGGGAACCGTTGATCTGGCGTTCCTGCAGGCATTGTGGGTGCCGGTGTTGCTGGCTGCACTGGCAACAGTGGCCTATGGCTCCTTACTGCTAGCGCCCTGGAAACCTTTTATCGTGCCTGCCACCACCAAAGTGGGTGATGGCGCCTTCAGCCTCAAGGTCGCCCTGGTGGTGACGGCAGCGGTAACAGGAATAACATTGCTGTCCTCAACCTTGCTCTACCTCTTTGGACACAGCGGCGTAATGATCGCTGCGCTGATCAGCGGGCTGGCCGATGCGCATGCGACGGCAGCTTCCATTGCGTCGGTGGTGAAGTCCGGGCAGCTATCGATCACTGACATAGCGGTACCCTCGCTGACGGCCATGAGCAGTAATACGCTGACCAAATGTGTTCTGGCCTGGGTCAGCGGCGGGGCAAAATTTGCAGCCTACGTCATCACCGGCCAGTTGCTGATCATTGCTTCGATGTGGGTGGGTTTGTTGATTCAGTGAATGCCCGGACCAACAGCACTGGAGAAGTGCACGCGTTATGGGGGCTCGCATCGATGGCCAATCGCTGATCCTCGGCAGCTTTTGCAGCCTGCATGGTGCCCAGAGCCTGCCCAAGTCACTGCTGGTCCGGCTCAATGCCGACTTAGCACAACTCACCGACCAACCCGACCTCAAGGCCCAGAGCGGTGACTGCTGCTATGGTCACGCTGGCCAGGCACTGCTCTTCGATTTCTGACAATGAGGGGCCTGGCTCGGAGCCTGGCCCCCCTCTTTGCGTAGCTTTATCGAAGATCAGCCAGGCGTTCGCCAGGCCGTTGACCTGGGTTGCGGGGTTGTTAATGCATTTGGGTCAACTTTGCTGACACCCCACGGCTGGGAATGGGACAGTGCAATCTTGGACTAGAATCGATTTAGTACCTGAGATTCTGTTGGCTTATGGATCCGACGCTCGATCCGGACTAGCGTCCAGGCGCGTTCGACTTCGTTGAGCAAAGGAGTGGAAATGCCTCCCAGCAAGAAGAGCACGACCAAAGGTTCGACGAAAATAGCTGTAGTCAGGATTCTCGAGCCAATTTTTCGCTCGCGCAAAGAACGCCTGAACGCAGGTGAACGCATGCGCGATAGCGTGCCACATGCGCTTCACGCTGTATGGAAGCCGCCACGCAAGCACCGTGACCCTATTGACCTCCTTGAGCAGTCGAATCGCTATCGGCTCCCCAATCTGGTGCCTGTGCGCTACGGGCGCATGTTGCGCACGCCATTTACTTTTCTGCGCGGCTCTGCGGGTTTGATGGCTCACGACTTGGCCACTACCCCGAACACCGGTATTCAGGTACAGGCCTGCGGGGATTGCCACCTCTTGAACTTCGGACTGTTTGCAACACCCGAACGCAATCTGATTTTTGACATCAACGATTTCGATGAAACGCTTCCCGCCCCATGGGAATGGGACATCAAACGTCTGGCAATCAGTTTTGTCGTCGCTGCACGCGATAACCGGCTCAGCGACAAGGAGGCACGGGCTATCGCCGTCGAATGTGTTCGTGCTTACCGCGAGCAGTTGCGTGAGTTCTCGAAACAGAGTCCGCTGGCGGTCTGGTACGACCGCTTGGATGCCCAAACGATCATTGATATGGCCCCCAATGCCAAAGTCAAAAAAAACCGCGAACAGGTGATTGCAAAAGCCAAGATACGCGTTGGCGATTACCTTTATCCCACAATCAGCAGCGAAGTCGCGGGACGCCGACGTCTGATTGATCAACCCCCGATACTTTTCCATGTTGATGAAAAGGGCTTTGAGCAGAATGTTCATATGACCCTGAATGCTTATCGCTTATCTCTGCCCGATGAGCGACGTACTCTCTTCGATCGTTACCGTCTCGAAGACATTGCCATCAAAGCAGTCGGGATCGGCAGCGTCGGTACATATTGCTTTGTCGGCCTGTTTTTTTCCGCAGAAAATCACCCTCTGCTCCTGCAAATCAAGGAAGCCTGCCCTTCCGTGCTGGCTCCTTATGCCGGCAAGAGTGTCTACAAAAATCAAGGCCAGCGCGTAGTCACAGGGCAACGATTGATGCAGTCCTCCAGCGACATTTTTTTGGGCTGGACGCAAGGCCAGAAAGGCCGGCACCTCTTCGTCCGTCAGTTGCGGGACATGAAAATGTCCGCGCCTGTTGAAGGCGCATCGGCAGAACAGATGAAAATGTACGCCGAGCTGTGCGGTCTCACGTTGGCCCGTGCCCATGCCAAATCTGGGGATGCTGCGCTGATCAGTGGTTATCTGGGTAAATCGGACTCCTTCGACCAGGCCATCGGCAAATTTGCCCTGACTTATGCGGATCAAAATGCAAAAGACCATGCGGCACTGGTAGCTGCCGAGAAATCAGGACGGATCAAAGCGCTGAGAGAGGACGATTATTAAAGACGATCAATGTCGATGCCTTTGACACGCACGCTGAGTGTCATTAATGGCTGCCTCAACACCTTGCCTCATGAGGCAAATCATGGATCACCCGTCTACAGTCTCGAAGTTCAGGTACCTGCCAGGCCGAATCCGACTGGTAGTACTGATCGTCATAACCTACTGCGTCGCGGGGTGCGGGACGCTAGGGCCGACCTCGATTCAGCGTGACCGCACAGATTATGGCGGAGTGATTGCCACGACCTGGAAAGAACAGACACTGCTCAATATCGTTAAGTTGCGCTACGGCGATGCACCGGTTTACCTGGAGGTGTCCTCGGTGATCAGCTCCAGCGCGATGCAGAGTCAGGTCAGCCTCGCAGCAAGCTGGTCTTCGGGATTTCCCAGTGATGGCAACAGCCAGCTCATTGGCGCCTCAGGGTTGTACACAGATCGCCCGACGATCAGCTACACACCGCTCTCTGGGGAGAGGTTCTCGCGTTATCTGCTGCGACCGTTATCTCCAACGGCCGTATTCTCCCTTGTTCAAGCTGGCTACCCGGTCGATCGCGTGCTGCAATTGACCACCCGAGCGGCTAATGGCGTCTACAACCGCTCGACATCACCGGCACGTGCTCGAAGTGCGGATCCGCGTTTCTACCAGTTGCTGGATGCGTTAAGACGGATACAGCGTTCGCAATCGCTGGAAATACGAGTTAATCCGCGCACAATTGATGAAAGTGCACTGGTCATGGTCACGCGTGACGTCCCCGATGATATCGAAAACGATCGTCGTGCCGTGCGAGCTATTCTTGGCTTGCGTCCCGGTACGAATGAACTGACGCTGACATTCGGTATGCTATCGAGGAGCGATACCGAGATCGCCTTGCTGACGCGCTCCATGTCGGAAATTTTCATGGAACTCGCCGCGACCATCGAGGTCCCTCCCGTGCACGTCCAGGAGGGGCGCGCAAACCCTATGCCTGCTGCGCCCGAGCATCCCAGCCCATGGGACGCTCCGCTGGTGCGCATCCATTCGAGCGTGGAACGCCCCCCTGATGCGTATACCGCTGTGCACTATCGTGATTATTGGTTCTGGATCGATGACCGCGATATGAAATCCAAATCGGAGTTCTTGTTCATTCTCGTATTGTTCTCGCTCGCCGAAACAGGCGTACCGGCGCAAGTGCCTGTAATCACCGTGCCCGCGAACTGAATTGACGAGGCAATGGGCAGCATTGCCCTCGTTTTGCAGAACAGCAAGAGCAAGCCTCTAAACCCAACGTCACTTGATCTGATGCGTTGGATAAAGACCGGCGAGCCGCGCTATCACCACACCAACGTAAAAGACGCCTGAAAACTCTTCAACCATAACAAGTGAGCGGGCGTGGTTGGTCAACGGAATAACATCACCGTATCCGGTGGTTGTGAGCGTCGTGAGGCTAAAATAGATCAGCTTGAAGAACGTGCCGGGCTGCATGAAGTCGAGGTGACCAGGGCCGAATGAGCCAGCGCTGGATATCTCGACCAAGGCATATACGAACGACCAAACGAAGGCCAGCATGATGTAACCCGCAAGCGCGCCATGCAGCTTGTCCGCTGTAATGGGCCCGCGCTGGAGAATATAGCGAAGCACTCCGCTAAACGAGACTGCAAGGGACACCGCATAAGATATTCCGGCCAGCTTAAGAATCGCGGCACTCTCAGCCCACAACGCCGCCCATTGAAGGCCAACCCCTAGCAACGCCAGACCCAGCTTGAGTATGAACCCCCGCCGAGTCTGTCTGGTGGCGAAAGCGCCCACGAGCAGCACGATTGAAAACAGAATGCCGAGCAACGTGCGACCAATTATACCCTCCTCAAGAAAGGGAAACAGGAGGATCAAACCTAACAAGAGCAGCAACAGATAGGTACAGGGCCCTAGCCCTATAACCATCTGACCTAAATCCGCATCGGCGTCGGCTTTATCTTGCGGATTTGTCATGCCGGTTCCCCAGAGGCCTGAATAATGCTCAAGACTTGACGTTGCATGGTCGGAATATGAGCTTGTTTTAGAATAGCTGGCAGTGGCACTCTAGTCGTGAATGCAGGTGAGAGGACTCAGCCTGACCATCAATTGGACTTGTCTTTATTCCTGATGAAGTCCAGATAGAAGCCCACAGCGCCAACCAGCAGAATCGCGGTTACCACCAGCAAACCAATAACGGTATTGTTCATCTACATCTCCTTGGCAGAACGCTGCACCCATCATGAGAAAACGCGTGTAAAAAATCGCTTTGCAGCACCTGGACGCGAGTCGGTATTCACCCCCCCCACTCGATGTTCACCGCGAAAATCCCGGGCCAGGCGTTTAAGAAACAACACCATTACCCCGCCCAACAGCAGCATCGCCAAGACCAGCGCCGGGTAGGCAAGCCACCACGGGACACCACTTGTCATCATGCTGAATTCGGACATGCCGCCGATGCTGGCGATCAGGTTCAGGGGCAGGAATACAACGTTGATCAACGTCAGTTTGCGCAGCATTTCATTCATGGTGTTGTTGGCCAGATTGCCGCGCGCATCCATCAGGCCGGCAAACACCGTGGAGTAGATCTCCGCCTGCTTGTAGCACTGGGTGTTCTCGATGATCAGGTCGTCGATCAACTCGATAAGCTGCGCGTCAAAGTGGTTTTTTTGCGCATGGTTACGCAGCCGCGAAAGCACTGTGCCATTGCTGTGAATGGCGTTGATGTAATAAATCAGGCTTTCGCTTAGGTTGAACATCTGCATCAGGTGGTGGTTGTGCATCGAGCTGTTGAAGCGCTGCTGCAGTTCGCGAGCCACCATCTTGATCACCTTCAGGTGGCCAAGGTAGTGATGGATGTTGCTGAACAGCATGTCCAGCAACACATCCAGCGGCGTTTGCAAGGCATGACGGGTCCCCAGACCTTGCACTTGCGAATCGTCCGGAGCGATGAGCACCAGGCGCTCGGCGTGCAACAACAGACCGAAGGAGGACACCTCAAAGGAGAAACTGTCTCCGCCCGAGTAATTCTCCGGACGCTTCCAGATCAGGAACAGGCTGTCCGGGTGGAACTCGATGCGTGAAACCTCATCAGGATCAAGCGCGGACGCCAGCGCATGCTCATCTATGCGGAACCGGCACTTGAGCAGATCGCGCTCAGCGGCGTCGGGATCGACGAACAGCAATACCTGGCTGTCGAGGCTTTCACTCGGGTGCAGCGCCCCTTGGGCGAGCAGGAAGCTTTTAATCATCGCGGCACTCCCGGTTCGATCCCGGCCATCTACCAGATATGGCCACGGCGCTTGTGTTCCAGCCGGCGCACGAACTCCTCCAGCACCAGGGTGTACAGATCGTCCTGCAAGTAAGCGTCTTCAATACCGGCGTCCAGGTTGGGATTATCGTTCACTTCGATAACCACCACTTTGTCACCCGCTTGCTTGAGGTCGACACCGTACAAACCATCGCCAATCAGACTGGCTGTTTTTACTGCCAGCTCTACCACTGCCCGAGGTACTTCGTGGACGGGTAAAGTGCGGCACTCACCAATCACGTCGGCGCCATTGGCCTTGTGGTTGAATATCTGCCAATGGCCTTTCGACATGAAGTACTGGCAAGCGAAGATCGGCTTGCGATTGAGGATACCGATGCGCCAGTCGTACTCGGTATAGAGGTACTCCTGAGCCAGGAGCAACACCGAGTGCTCGAAGAGCTCAGCAGTCGCCCGCAGCAACTGCTCCTGATTCTCCACTTTGATCACGCCTCGGGAGAAGCAACCGTCAGGGATTTTCACTACCAGCGGGAACCCCAGACGTTCACCCACTAGCTGCAGTTCTTGCAGGTTGTCTTTGTAGAGAATCTCGCTGGCCGGCATCGCAAGTTTGTTGCTGCGCAGCAGGTCGGTCAGGTAAACCTTGTTGGTACAGCGCAGTATGGAGGTTGGATCGTCCATCACCACCAACCCTTCGCTCTCGGCTTTTTTGGCGAAGCGGTAGGTGTGATTGTCGACGCTGGTGGTTTCGCGAATCAGCAGTGCGTCATATTCGGCCAGACGCGAGTAGTCTTTCCTCTCGATCAGCTCGACATCGATACCCATGCACCGGCCTACCCGCACGAAACTCTCCAGTGCCTTGGCATTAGAGGGGGGCAACGTTTCATCGGGGTCATGCAGGATGGCCAGATCATAGCGCGCCATGCGCCTGGATCGGGGCACACGCCAGATTTTTCGACTGAATCCGTCCAGTGCATTGGCGAAGTGATCTTCCTGATCTTCGCGTAACTTGTGCAGCGACCCGGCTTTTACCCCCGCGATCTGCCAGCCATCGGCTTTGCGAAACTCGACCAATAATACCGGACAGGGAAAAGCCTCAAACAACTGACGAGCAATGGATTGCAACGGTTCCAGGTGTGTCCAGCCAAAGTAAAGACTCAGGGTAAACCCTTCAGCACTGGCATAAAGATTATTACTTAAGTTTTTCTCCAGGGTTTTTTCCACGTCGTCCAGGGCCAAGCCATAGAGTGACTTGCGGGAAAGTTCACTGATTGTCTTGACCGACGGTATTACTTTATGCCCCCTCGCCTCCGCCAACAGCGAACAGTAATAGCCGTGCCCAAGATACTTGTAGCTGCGACAAAGATTAATGACCTGTACACGCTTGCCCGGTTCGCTGCTCCGCGGCGATTCCAGGTATTCCTGGGCGGTTACCAGGTCTTCACTGGGAAAGTATTTACTCCAGTCCTCCTTGCGCTCAACAATAATCACAAGTTGACTTGACCCTTTACTTTCAATTGCGCCACCGGGCTGTTTGACTATTGCTGTCTCACTATTTTTACCCAATACTTCGTGCAAGCCAAATTGTGCCACTGCCATCTCAAGTACCTAACGAAGACCAAGTGCTTATCTATTAAGCATGGAAATTTCAAAAAGTCTCGCTTCATTACGAAAGTTTTACGGTGACCTGTATGGAATTTATATTTCGCAAAGCCTGCGGCCAAGACCTGCCATCGTTACTGTCATTGGAGAACCAATGTTTCGAGCATGACCGGCTATCACCTCGAAGTTTTCAATGGATGATAAGCCGTGCACATGCCAGCTTGATCGTCGCTCAAGCGCAGGGGCAGTTAATGGGTTATGCCTTGTTGTTGTTTCATCGCGGGACCTCCCTGGCTCGCCTCTACTCCATCGCCATCTCGCCCGCCGCTCGCGGTCAAGGGCTAGGCAAGCGGTTGCTGGCTGAAGCGGAGGAAAACGCGCGCAACGTTGACTGCGCCTACCTGCGCCTTGAGGTTCGCCCCGACAACAAGACGGCCATCAGGCTTTATGAGGGCGCAGGCTATCGACGCTTCGCTGTGATCAACGACTACTACCAGGATCACGCCGACGCTCTGCGCTATGAGAAACGCATCATTGATCAGCCCTCCGGCAATGCGCGGCGGGTGCCTTACTATCAGCAGACCACAGACTTTACTTGTGGCCCGGCATGCCTGTTGATGGCCATGGCTGCGCTGCAAACCGGGCGGGCGTTGAGCAGACGTGAAGAGGTTCAGCTGTGGCGCGAAGCAACCACTGTGTTCATGACCTCCGGGCATGGTGGCTGCAGCCCGCAGGGGCTCGCGTTGGCGGCCTGGCGCAGGGGGTTTCGGGTGACCTTGCAGGTGAGTGTCGACGGCCCGCTGTTCCTCGATGGCGTACGCAGTGAGGACAAAAAAGCAGTGATCCGCCTGGTGCATGAAGAACTCTGCACTGAACTGCAAAGTAGCGATGTGGTGCAGGTACAGAGCAAGAAAATCGACATAGTGGATCTATTGGCGGCGGGCGGTCAGCCGCTGGTGCTGATCAGCTGTTTTCGCATGACCCGAAGCAAAGCACCACACTGGGTGCTAGTGACAGGATGCGACGAAGACTTTGTTTACCTGCATGATCCGGACATTGACCATAGCCGGCATCGCCACGCCCTGGATTGCCAGCACCTTCCCGTAACCCACCAAGAGTTTCAGCGTATGAGCCTTTTCGGCGGCAATAAGCTGCGAGCGGCAGTCGTGCTTTATTCTCCGTCTGAATGAAACCTGGCTAGTGAGCCTTTCACGCCGCAGCGGCCACTCCCGGAGGCTGTGTGCTTGCCGATTGGCTGGCGCGGCACACAGCTTGTGCTAGCGGTTTGAGGCCAATCCTTCATTTTCGGGCCCCAGCCATGGACGAAACCATCGTTAGCATGACCACCACGAAGTTCAATGCGCTAATTGCTCTTGTGCAACAGTACGGGGCCGCTTTCGCGGTCAAGATTATCTCCGCCATCGCCTTCTGGATCATCGGCCGCTGGTTGATCGGCTTTGCCGTCGGCATGGTGCAACGGGCCCTGACCCAGCAGAAGCTCGACCCGACCGTGCTGCGCTATGTCGGCTCAGTCATCACCGTGACACTGAACATCATTCTGGTGATCGGCATCCTCGGTTACCTCGGCATGCAGACCACCACCTTCGCCGCGCTGCTCGCCGCGGTCGGTCTGGCCATCGCGTTCCGCGGGCGTGTCGAGGCGTTGTCTGTGAGCTCATGAACAGAGGTGCGCCCCTTCCCCTTGCACCGCAAGCAAGCTGATCTTCTCGTCAGCTTAGCGCGTATGAATCCCCGCAAGCAGCCATGGACGCTCCTGAGCCGGCACTGCCATGCTCCGGTTCCGTGCCCACTGGGTCAATGCCACCATCAACGCAAACCCGAGCACGATCAGCACCGGATGCGCCATCAGCAACTCGCTGAGCGAGTACTTCCAGGCCAGTGGCCGACCGACGCCTAGCATGGCGGCATACAGCCAGGACACGCCTGACAGCGCTCCTGAGAACAGGGCAAACAACCGCACACCGACCTGCAGATCAAGCAGCGATCCGGCCTTCAGCAAAGCAGGCAATACATAGCGATGCAACAACATACCATTGAACGTCAGTAGCAAGACAATAATGACTTTGGCTTGAAGTTTCGGATTGGCAAAATAGTTCATGCCTTTTTCAAGGTAATCGATACCTATCAGTGCGGCTCCGGTAAGCCATAAAAATATCAACGCGTTGGCAACGGATTTCTGCAGGCTCGCCATGTGATCGTTATCGTGTGCTGTCGACATACGACCTTTCAATAAGCCCTTGATCATTGCCGCATCGCTGGCAAACACCAGACCGATGGCTACACAACAGGCTAATAAATGGACATAAACAACCGCCAACCGCAAAAGCTCGATGGATTCTTTCTGCCCGAACAGACTAATAACTGTATTGATCTCCACGACTACCTCTCCACTTATTGTATTAGTGTCAAATGACCTTGCAACAGGCGCACGAACACCATGACCGCAACTACAGGATCAAACTCACTTGAATAAAATAAATCAGTAAACCGGTACTTAAAGAACGCAGCGACTCGCCCAGCGAGTCATTGAAGAGGGCATATCGTTACTCCAGGCTTCAGGTAAAAAAAACCCCACGTGCATTCCATACGATGCCGATGAGGTTGAATGTCGATTTTTTTACTAGGGAGCGCATGGCGTGATCACTGAGGGCCGGCCTGCTGGAAAATAAGAGAGCTGTATTTTCCGATCGTTCATTTCTCGGGCAAAACCACCGACGGGCGGTCCCAGACTCTACACCTATGGATACTTGCGGCTTTTGCTGAAACCTGCGTAGCCACTGCGCGTGTTCAATCATGTGCGCTGCCCAAACCTGGGGCTGCCGTGCAGGGTGAAACGCGGTCGACGACGGCTGTGTATTATTATCCCCTCGCCTGTTCGGAGTTTGTGGCTAGACGAACATCCACCGCCTCACCGTCGGCAGGGATCAGTAGTCGGGCGATAAGCCTGCCTCGTACCGATTGGGTGAACTCGATCACCTCTTCAACCCCCATGATTATCTCGCTACCGATATCCAGGCACGCTCCACCGGCGGGAACGACCGAAACCTCAGGCTGATGAAGGGCGACGAACTGCCGAATCTGGTCGGTGAGCAGCGTATCACCGCAAAGATAGAGGGAGGGCTCGCCCTCTATCTCGATGAAGTAGCCGACGCCATGCGCCATGAAACGGCCGACAAGTCCCCGCCCATGGGTACACGTAACGGTCCTGATCCTGCCACCGGGAAAGGGTTGTGGGCAGTGATGATTGTCTGGCAAGGACACAACGTTCAACCCGCGCCGAATCATTATCTCAGGGCCCCTCGCGTCAGCGTGCCCTGCTCTGGCCAAGGTGAAACGAATTGACGAACGTTGCAGTGTGCTGCAACGCCTGGCCAATATCCGGCTTGCTGATGCCATGCCTGTTGGCAAACTGCTCAAGCGCCGCAGTATCAAAGCGAGTGGTCTGGATGAAGTCCAGCGATTCGGCGTTCGCATTCAACAGCCGCGCGACGGGAGGAATGCTCAGTAGCAACTTCAGCAGTCGAAGCGAAATGTGATACTTGGGCGCCTTCAAGCCAAGTGCTTGTGCCACCTGTGCCAGAAGTTCTCGCAAGTTGGGCGTTTGCTTATCAAGCGCCAGCAGTTCCTGGCCCGCCATGGCGGGATCAAAAGCACAAAGTGTGACCAGCTCAACCAGGTAGTCCACGGTGACCAGTGGCAACCAGTGCTCCGCGCTACCAGGCACTGCAGCCAACTTCCCCTGCATAAGGTTGCGTATCAGTTCCGCCAGTGGTTGACCGCCAAGAATATGGCCGGTGCGACTATGGCCGCAAACCGTCGCAGGGTGAACAACTGTCAGTTCCCCGCACTCGGCCGACACAACCTCCAGTGTCGCAAAATACGCCTCCAGCTTGCTGCCTTCGTAGCCGCCGACATGCCGGTAAACTGCTGGCCAATTCGTCGACAGCGGGCAACTGGGGTCGATGCCGATACGCCGCAAGTGCTCATGGTTGTTCAGCATGTAGCCACCGATCAGCACCAGACGGCTTTTTTGTCCGCACGCCAGCCGCGCCACTCGCCTTGCCCCTTCGACATTGACTGCGCGCGCCTGCTCCAGTGAAAGCCCCCAGGCAAACTGGACGCCCAGGTGGAATACCACTCGGGCTTGCCTTAGCACCTCCCGGTCTGCCTGACTGATACCGAGGTTGTCGCTTTCCAGGTCCCCCTCTACAGCAAAGATCCGGGCTGCATTCCCGCCTAAACTGCGGACCTGCTCACGCAATGCCGGGAGCCGCCCGGGGCTACGCATCAACACCCGGATTGTGTGACCTTGCGCACTCAGGTGCGCTAGCAGATGCTGGCCGATGAAGCCGGTTCCCCCGGTTACAAAGCACTCCACGCTCATTTCCCTGCTCCTTGGTAAGGTGAGAAATCAAGCGTAAACTATCGAGCCAACTCTACAGTCAAGCGGTAGTTTTCATGAGAATCGGCGAACTCGAGACACGCAGCGGTGCGAGTCGACATACGCTGCGTTACTACGAGCAAATCGGCCTGATCTCAGCACAGCGGCGTATCAACAACTATCGCGTCTACACCGAGCAAACCCTGCAGGATCTGGACTTTATCCAGCGCGCCCAAAGCATGGGGTTTTCCCTGGGGGAGATTGGCGAGATTCTAGATGCGCAGCGCAACAAGCGGATCGATTGTGCTGACGGTGCAAAGCTTATTGAAAAAAAGATGGCAGAGATCAAACAAAAAATCTCCAGCTTGCAGAGCATTTATCGGTATCTGGATGAGGAACGCATAAACCTTGAGCTCAGTGCTGCCAAGCAGATTGAGCTGCAGAAGCTCAACAACGTTTCCAGCTGAACGTTGGGCATCCTGAGTACTCACGCAACAGCAAAACAAGGATTTGATAGCAATGGATAAGGAAATCATCCTGATGCGCCATGGTCAGCCAGACCTGATCATGACCGGCAACGTTTCAGCGCTCGATATGAAGCGCTGGATCGAGCATTACGACCTCAGCGAAATCAAAAGCCATCCCGCTCCGAAGGTTAGCGTGGCGCTGGCTGCCAGTGCCAAGGTAATTGTGTCGAGCACCGCACCTCGGGCACTGACATCCGTTCGGGCGTTGGGCTTGCAGCCCGTTGTGGTAGACGAGGTCTTCTGCGAGGCGCAGTTGCCCCATGGGCGCTGGACGCTGCCACGCCTGTCGCCGTTTACCTGGGCGTTTATTCTTCGAATCTTATGGTTTTGCGGTTTCTCAGGGAAAGTCGAGTCTGCCTGTGAAGCCAGAATGCGGGCCAGTACCGCCGCTCAACGCCTTCAGTCCCTTGCTGATGAAGGGCCCGTTCTACTGCTCGGTCATGGCATCATGAATCGAATGATCGCCAACCAGCTGGAGGCTGCTGGCTGGATGCGCCAACAACGCAATGGCAATAGCTACTGGAGCGCCACAGCCTATCGAATCAAGCAAACGTAAGGGCGGTGTCGGCATAGCGCCCCTGCGGCAAGCACGCTAGCACCTTTCTGGCAGGCGCCACGTATTGAGCGCACGGTATTCCGATCATCTGTACCTCGGCGACTGCACAGCTCACCATGTACCGAGGATTAACGCCGCGCCGCCTGGCGGCGCGGCGGCCTTGCTTACCTGACGAACACCTGGGTGGTGGTGATCGACATGTCGCCACCTGGCAGCTTGATGTTCTTGACCTTCTCCAGGCTCTGCGGATCGAACACGGCGATATCGTTGAACGTCCCGGCAAGGTAGAGCTTGCTGCCTTGCTTGTTGAAGGCCACGCAGTAGTAAGTGTGGTCCAGGTTGGCGGCCTTGATCAGCTTGCGCTCCTTGATGTCGTAGCGGGCCAGGCGGTTCAGTACCCCATACATCTGGTTAGGGTCCTTAGGCGAGCGCAGGCCGGTGAAGTACAGCTCGGTCAGCGAGGCGAACTCCTGATATCTGCTTTTACCGCTCTTGAGATCGATGCTCAGGTAGCCATACATCGGCTCAGCCGTGGCCGGGTCCTGCTTGTCGTCCTTGAAGCGCGACACGGTGTAGAGCATGGTGAAGTCATGCTGTGCGGTCTGGTGTGGCCAGAAGTACAGTACGTCCGGGGCGCTGAAACCCGGACGCTGCCAGTTGCGCAGTGGCAGCGCGACCTCATACTTGCCGGTGTTCACATCCATCTTGTAAATATCGGGGCCTGCGACAAACAGGCTGCCGTCATCCGCTGCGCGCATCAGGAAGACCTGGCGTGGCATGGGAAAGCTGCGCACCGGTTTGGCCGCCAGCCCGTCTGCGGTGCGGAATACCTCCAGGCGCGGTGGTTTGACCACGTAGTGGTCATTCAGACGCTGGGTAGGATTGACCGTGGCGTAGACTTCCTTGCCATCCGGACTGATTGCGAACGAGAACATCGAGCGCGCCAGCTCGCCCGGGGTGTTCGACAAGTTGGCGTGAAACACTGTCTTGCAGGTGTCCAGGTCAACGCCGTAGAGGTCACCGAAGTGGTTGTTGAGCAAGTACGCGGTGCGGTTGTCCGGCGCCATCATCGCCGTGCCGGGCCCGAAGGCGTCCGGCAGCTTGCAGCTCTTGTAGAGCTCATCGCGGGCCAGGTCGACCACGTGCAGGTTGTTTGGATAGTTGGTCGCGATCATGTACTCGTGACCCGCCTTCAGCGCAGGCCCGCTGCTGTCGGCAGCCCAGGCTGCCAGGGTGCTGGCACAGGCGGCGACGGTGAACGCCAGCTTGGCGAAAACTCCAGGTTTCATGCGGTTTCCCCTTGTTGTTCTTGTTGGCTGGTCACTTGTCTTTTGGGAACACAGTGCCAAGGTTGCGCCAATCGTCTTGGGAGTTGCTGGCCTGGGCATTCCAGTCCTGGTAGGTGCTCATCATGTCGGGCACCTGGGCTGGCCACCAGCACGGGTCAGAGCAACCGTAAAGGTCGGCCTCCATTGGCTGACACAGCGAGCTGACGCCACCGAAGGCATCCACTTCCCAGCCCGGGTCGGTGGTGGCAGTGCAACCGGCGACCGCGCTCATGGCCACGACTTCCTCGACACGGTCCTGGGCGATCGCTTGCTCAAGAATTTGCGCTTTGTTGTTCAGCGGCTTGAGATGTTTCATATCAATGCGCCTTCCGCGGAGTGATGTAGCGGCTGATGAAGGCCGGATTGGCGGCCATGATGCGGCTGTAAACCTCGATGCCGAAGTCAATCCAGTCGCGCATCAACTCGCAGTAGTGATAGGTCGGATGAGTAGGGTCGCCGTAGCGGGCATAGCTCTCGTGATAGCAGCCGCCAGAGCAGAGGTTGCGGATGCGGCAGCTGTCGCAGCCGGTGCCGCTACGGTCCAGGCGCTGGGACAGGAAGTCGTTCAACTCCACCTGTTTCACCCCGCTGTGCACGTTGCCGAAGGTCGGCAGACTGGAACCGGTGAAGCGATGGCACAGATTCAACTCGCCTTCATGATCGACCGCCAGCATCTTCAACCCGGCGCCGCACGGCAGGGCTTTCTTGTGCCCCTCATGGATGTCGGTGATCAGCTGGTGCAGGTTGGAGAAGCCGATATTGCGGTGTTCCAGTGCCGCCTCCAGGTAACGCCGGCCCAACGCCTTCATGTTGGCGAAGACTTCAACCAGTTCCTCAGCGGTCAGGTTGAAGTCGGCCATGTCGCCTGAGGTCACCGGGGCAAAGCCGACCTCGGCAAAACCCATCTCGTTGAACAGGTGATCCCAGATGGTCTCGATATCGGTGATGCCCCGCGTCAGGGTCACTCGCGCACCCACAGGACGGCTGTCATAGCGCGACAGCAGCATCTGCGCCTTGCGCCGAACCACGTCGTAAGTACCCTGCCCGCCCACGGTGATGCGGTTGCGATCATGCACGGTCTTGGGTCCATCGATGCTCACCGACAAGCCAAAGCGGTGGGCATTGAGCCAATCAACGATCTCCTCGGTGAGCAGCGTGGCGTTGGTGGTCATGACAAACTCCACCTGTTTGCCAGCCTCGGCAAAGCGTCGCTCACAGTAGGCCACCATGTGCTCGATCAGTGGCCGGTTGGACAACGGCTCGCCACCAAAGAACACCACGGTGTAGCGCGTCTCGTCCGGCGACTCCTTGAGCAGCATTTCCACCGAGGATTCAGCGGTTGCGGTACTCATTTTCTTGCCCGCCGAGGGCTTGTCCAGGTCTTCCTTGTAGCAGTAGGTGCAGCTCAGGTTGCAGCCGGTGTTGACGTTCAGCACCACGGTGTTGAGCGCGGTACGCTCGACCCGTTTCAGGCCGATTTCCGGGGTCAGCGGCGAGCCGTCACTGACCACTTCCAGGGCAATCAGCTCACGCAAGGTATCGATGATGTCCTCACCGGTGAAGCGTGATTGCAGACGCTGCTGCAACTCCTCAGGTGAACAGCCTTGCTCTCGCAAGGTGTCGATGATTCCGCCGGTTACCGCGTCGGTGGCAAACAGCGAACTGCTGGGGATATGGAACAGCATGCGGTCGGCATCAACCTGCACTTCATGCAGATTACGCTCGACCAGATTCAATAGCGCGCCCATGGCGACCTCCCGATGTGCATTGTGATCAACGTTGGCATCCGGGCCTTGCAGTGCCCGTAAGGTCCACGGCCGATCACGGCAGCGGTGGATTGTTCCAGCGTTGCACGGTGACGATCAGGTGGCCTTCGCCCTTCTGTCCGCCGTCCTCCAGCTGGGCGATCACTTTCAGATTGCCCGCGTTGTTGGTCATCATCCGCCGCTCGGGGTTAGGGCCGGCGCCACCGGGCATGAAGATGCCGTTCTCGAGCATCTGCCCGGCGAACTTGACGTCTTCGTCTTCTTTGGCCTTTTCGTTGTAAGGCTCGACTGACCACTGCGCCGGCAGATAGCCAATACGCAGTGGCTTGCCCTTGGCATCTTTGCCCCAGGCCTCGGCCTCGAAGCGCCCCTGCACCTTCGGCGTACTGCCGCCGTTCTCACCAATGCGGGCAATGGAGAACGCCGGCACCACTTTCACTTCCTCGACTTTGTCGTAGACCGCCAGGCTCGGCCCTTTCAATCCGCCCTGGCTGACCTCACGCAAGCCAGGCGCCGCATCGGCCGCGGCACGGGCCTTGACCCGAACCTGGTTAGCGCTTGATACGAGCACTTCGGTCACCTCGATACCTGGGCCAAGGTCCGGCTTGCCGGACAAGCCGCTGCCAACCAGTGTCAGCTCAACCTCGCTGCCCGCCTTGATGAACGAAGGCTGTACCGCCAGCAAACGGGCCTTGCCCTCCTTCACCGCAGTGAAATCCAGGCCGCGTTCATCATGCTCGGCCTCGAACATGCGCCCTTTCATCTCGCCATCGACGGCGGCGAAGACCTGACGCATGGCGGTGTCACCGATCTGCACACTGGCGCGCCATTCGAAACCGTTGTAGAGAATGGCGGTGCCGCTACCCTGGAAGGGCGTACCATCGGCATACGTGCCGTTGACCTGCACCTTGAAACCATCGCCCTGGCCAGCGCCGACGGTCATTTCACCGCGCACATCGCCCTTGCTCAGCATATGACCGCTAAAAGCCCACTGCCCCAGCAGCGCCTCAGCCTTGGGCCGGGTTTTCTGCCAGTCGGCCCAGGCGGGGTTGTCCAGCGGGAAGCGCTTGGCCAGGTCCGGTACCATTTCCTTCAAGGCGATCTCAAGCCAGTCGCGGTCCCGCGACAGCGCCTGGTACTCGAGTGAAGGCCATTGGCCCAAGTGGAAGTTGACCAGATGTTCCCATTCCTTGGCCGGGCGCCGCTGCAGGGCGACCCGTGCGCCGGAGTGGCAGCGGCCGCAGGTCTGGCTGAGTTTTTCGTCGAACTGCTCAACCGTGTTCAGGCGGCGCTCCATGGCATAACGCGCACCCTCTGTTTCGCTGGGTGCCAGACCTTGCTTGTCGGCCAGGTACTTGACCAGGGTGCGGCGGTCATCATCGCTGATCTGCAGACCATGCATGACCTGCATGCGACCGATACTCATCAGCCAGCCTTCAGGGGTTTTGCGCTGATGGCTGATACGGCTGTAATTGTCGTTGCCTTCGGCAATGTGACAGCCCATGCACTTGCTCTGTAGCAGGTCGGCGCCGGGCTCTTTGGCCTGAACCTGGGTGCATAGCAAAGCGGCGGCGATCAGTGCCAGGCTGCTGGTATGTCGCCGGAGTCGAGTCGTTCTCAAGGTCAGACCTCCACGGTATTGTTCTTATCGTTATTGCACGCTGGGTGCCGTAGGTACTTCTGCGAATGACCAATACAGGATCTGTGCCAATCTACGCAAAGTCTTTATTTTCAACGAGTTGAGCAATACCACTGCGGCCTTGCAAGGGCCCTGGATCCGCGCCGGGCGTCTAAATTTGCGACAGCTCGTTGCAGCATGAGACAGCTGCATCGCCGCCAATGAGCTTAGGCCAGCGCAGAACTGTTCCAGCGGCGTCTCATGCCGTCTCAAAGTGCTACAGCGCGGGCTGGTTTGCGCTGTCTGGACACCAACATAAAGCGTTAAATATCAATGCATTGAAGTCATCTCTCGACCTTGGCATGGCGGTTGCGAACGCCCCTGCACATCCAATGACAAGAGGCGTTGCCCCCATGCTTTCGACCCTGCCCATCCTCCCCCGTACCCAGGCTTTCCTCGACCGCAAACTGAAGATGCGCATCGGCGCCGACTGGCAGGACGCGCAGAGTGGCACGACCATGAGCTTTCGCAACCCGGCCACCGGCGAAGTACTAGGCGAAGTACCCTGCGCCGACAGTGACGATGTCGACCGCGCCGTCAAGGCGGCACGTGCTGCCTTCGATGACTCGGCCTGGAGCCGCATGCGCCCCCGTGAGCGGCAGAACCTGCTGTGGCGTCTGGCCGAACTGATGGAACGTGACGCTCAGGAGCTGGCCGAACTGGAGTGTTTGAATAACGGCAAAAGCGCTGCGGTGGCCAAAGTCATGGACGTGCAACTGGCCATCGACTTCCTGCGCTACATGGCTGGCTGGGCCACCAAGATTGAAGGCACGACGGTGGAGCCTTCGCTGCCGTTGATGCCCGACGATCAGTTCCACGGTTTCATCCGCCGTGAAGCGATTGGCGTGGTCGGCGCCATCGTTGCCTGGAACTTCCCGCTGCTGCTGGCCTGCTGGAAGCTCGGGCCTGCACTTGCCACCGGATGCACCATGGTGCTCAAGCCTGCCGACGAAACCCCGCTGACGGCGTTGAAACTGGCCGAACTGGTACACGAAGCCGGCTATCCGGATGGCGTATTCAACGTTGTCACCGGCACCGGGCTGAACGCCGGTGCCGCCCTGACCCGCCACCCCGGCGTAGACAAACTGACCTTCACCGGCTCCACCGAAGTCGGTAAGCAGATCGGCAAAGCGGCCATGGAAAACATGACCCGCGTCACCCTGGAGCTGGGCGGCAAGTCGCCGACCATTGTCATGCCCGACGCCAACCTGCACGAGGCTGCTGCGGGCGCCGCCACGGCGATCTTTTTCAACCAGGGGCAGGTGTGTTGCGCCGGTTCGCGCCTCTATGTGCACCGCAAGCATTTCGACAATGTAGTGTCCGACATCGCCTCGATTGCCAACGGCATGAAACTCGGCAACGGCCTTGATCCGCAGGTGCAGATGGGCCCGCTGATCTCCGCCAAGCAGCAGGACCGGGTGGCCGGCTACATCAACCTTGGCCGCGAACTGGGCGCCACCATCGCCTGCGGTGGCGAAAGCTTCGGTCCGGGCTATTTCGTCAAACCGACGGTGATCGTCGACGTCGATCAGCGCCATCGCCTGGTTCAGGAAGAAATCTTCGGCCCGGTGCTGGTCGCCATGCCCTTCGACGACATCGATGAAGTGGTGCGCCTGGCGAACGACAACCCCTACGGTCTGGGCGCGAGTATCTGGTCCAACGATCTGGCGGCAGTGCACCGGATGATCCCGCGGATCAAGTCCGGCTCGGTCTGGGTCAACTGTCACAGTGCGCTGGACCCGGCACTGCCGTTCGGTGGCTACAAACTGTCTGGTGTGGGCCGGGAAATGGGCGCTGCGGCCATCGAGCACTACACCGAGCTGAAATCGGTGCTGATCAAGCTCTGAAAGCGCCTCCTCCCCGGTGGTGGGCTTGCCCGCGATTGCAGTGTGTCAGCCACATCGCAATCGCGGGCAAGCCCACCCCACCGGGTACTCAGCCATAGCCCTGCTCGGCCAACCAGCGCCGCACCATCATCTGTTGCTGCGCCGACCGATCGCTTAACACCTGCGCCAGTTCAAGCCCGTCTTGAACACCACGCACCACCGGCGCCAGCTCAATCCCCTGCAGATGCCACACCCCCAACGGCTGATCCGCTGTCACCACCACCTCGGCCTCATCCACCAGTCCATCGCGCAACACCGGTCGCGACTCGACGCGCACAGCCCTCCAGTCGGAAGCGCCATGCACCGGTTGCGCATCCGGCCACTGGCGCCTGCGCGCCCAGAATGGCCCGGCCGCGCGCGTCTGCTCCTGCGCATAAAAGTCCCGCCCGATCCGGGCGAAGCGCAAGAATAGCTGCTCGATCCGTTGCTGATGGAAGCGCTGCGCCAGAGCAGCCCGCGGCGGGCAGCGCAAAAGCGTGTTGATCACCGCTGGCGCCTGCAACGCTGAAGACAGCGACTGGAAAATCCCGTTCCCCGACAGTGGGTCAACCGCCATGGCCGCGTCGCCCACCCGCAACCAATCGTCGCCTGCACACTCGCCCGCCAGAATGGCCGTGCTGCTGCGGGCATGGACGGTTGCCGGCGCCAGGGACTGCGCATCGAACAACTCGGCCACCAGCCTCGAGCGGCGTCGGCGTTCGGCGCAGTACTCGGCCAGCGTGGCCTTGCCCGGCAGGCGTTCGGCATTCAGGGTAATCTGCCAGTAGCAGCGGCCATCGGCCAAACGGGCCATCCACGCCCAGCCATCGTCGATGCTCTCCACCGCCGAAGCCGGCACGCCAGGTTTGCCCTGCCAGAGGTTGAGCAGGCTGACCGTCTCCGGGCCGCGCAAGCGGTCGACCGTCAGCGGCGCCTGGCGACCACGGGCCTCCACCAGGAACTCGGCCTTGAGGATCTGCCCATCGTCCAGACGCACCTGATGACCATCCTGGCCCTGCACCTCACGTACCCGGCCCTCGACCAAGGTCACCCCGGCCCGCTGCAGATCATCGCGCAGGGCCCGGTCGAACGCTTGCCGATCGAGCAGATACTCCTGATTGAGGCGCAAGTGCTGGCCATTCCACCGCACTTGCCGCGTCGCGGGTGTAGCGACCTGGTGCAGAGCACCCCCCAGGCCGGCATGCCGCAAGCCCTCAAGTACCCGCTGCGAAACGCCTTCTACAGCCGCGAAGCGACGCCACTCGGACACCACCGTGACCGCGTAGCCCAGGCGCCGCAGACCGATGGCGGTGGCCGCGCCGGCAGGGCCGGCACCCAGGATCAAGATACGCGGTTCAGACATGCCCGCCTCTACGGCGCTCAGGGCCGATGAAGGTGGCCTGCTCGCGCAAATACACCAGCACCTGCTCGCGTGTCGCCTGCCGATGTTCGCGTAGATAGGCAGCAATCTGCCCGCTCAGGGCCGCGCAGGCCAGGCTGGCACCAGCTGGCCCGGCGCCCTCGCCGACTGCTGCACCAAAGTCAGCCTGCGCAGTGTCCAGCCAGGACCACTGCCCCGGCGCACAGCGGGCATCGCCGGTGATACGCAGCACGCCCGGGTAGCTGGCCGGATAAACCAGTGCTCCGCGCGCGGGGCTGGACGCACAGAGCAACACCCCGGCCTCCACGGCCACAGCGCAGGCCTGGCGAAGAACGGCTCGATCCTGCGTCAGACCCAGGCTCAGGTTGACCAGGCTCACGTCTTGCTCCACCAGCCACAGCAGCGCCGCACTGACTTGCAACACCGAAGTCACCCCCCGGTTGTCGAACACCTGGGCCACCTTCACCGACAGCCCATCGGCCTGCGCCAGAAGTCGCTCAAGCACCGCACCGCCATGGCCGAGGGCATCGGCCTGCAACTCACCTTGGCAAAGTGTGCCCTGCTCCAGCCAGAAACGCCGCCCGCCCGCCAGGCACTGGGCCTGCTGCGCCGAACAGCCACTGTCGATCACCCCCACGCACAGTTCATCGGCCATGGCGCAGTGGCTCCTGCCAGGCCGCTTGCAAGCGGCCGTCTTCAAGGTGCAGGTGCAGGTCGGCGTCGGCCAGGGTACTGGTGCGGTGGCTAATGAGAATGCGCGTGCGCCCGGCGAACAGCCGGTCAATGGCCGCGATCACTTCGCGCTCTGTGGCCTCGTCCACCGCCGATGTCGCTTCGTCGAGCACCAGCACCCGTGGATCCTGGAGCAAAGCGCGGGCGATGGCGATGCGCTGTTTCTGCCCGCCAGACAACTGCTGGCCGCGTTCGCCCAACTGACCGTCCAGGCCAAGGGGCAAGGCCTCAACCAGTGTCTCAAGGCGCGTCAGGCGCACCACCCGTTCAAGGTCCTCACGGCTGGCCTCAGGCACACTGTAGGCCAGGTTCTGCGCCAGCGTGCCGCGAAACAGCACGATGTCCTGACTGACCACGGCAATGGACCTGCGCAGCGCCAGCAGATCCAGGTCGCGCAGGTCGGCACCATCGAGCAGGATGCGCCCCTGCTCAGGGTCATAAAAACGCTGCAGCAGATCGATCAGGGTCGACTTGCCAACCCCGGAGGCGCCGCTGATCGCCACTTTCACGCCTGCTGGAATGCAGATATCAACGCCGCCAAGCACCTGGCCCAGGCGCTGCTCATGGGCGAAATGCACAGACTCCAGACGCAGTTCTCCAGGCCCTTGCGGCATGGGCACCGGCGCTGTCGCCTGGCGCACGCCAACCGGCTCCTGCTGCAATTCCATCACCCGCCCGAGACTGACGGCCATACGCTGCACCGCCACGTACAGGCCGAGCAGGCTCTGTACCGGCCCGACCGCCATGCCCAGGTAGGTGGAGAACGCGATCAGTGCGCCCAATTGCCAGGTTCCTTGAATCACCCAGTAGCCGCCGACCAGGAAGGCACAGGCACGACACAGCGAGGTCAGCGTACCCGGCACCGCCTGGGTGAAGAACTCAGTGACCTGCACCCGCAGCAACTGGCTCATGTAGCCCTGCCCCAGGCGCTCCAGGCGTTCGGACTCATGGCGCTGCTGCCCGGCCGCCTGGATGAACTTCATGGCTGGCAGGGTCTCGACCAGAAACGACGAGACATCGGCGGAGCGCTCGCGCAAGTTACGCACCTCACGTTCAACTTTGCGGCGCATCCAGCGCAACCAGAGCACTTCGATGGGGATCAGCAGCGCCAGCAACAACGACAGCTGCCAGGACAACATGAGCATCAGGGTCACCGCGCCGATCAGGCCAATCACACTGGAAACCGCGGCGAACAGCGAGTCCACTGCGAAGCGCTGGATCTCGGCAACATCGCCATCGAGCCGCGAAAGAATGTCACCGATGCGCTTACGCCCGTAGAATGCCGGTGACAGCTGCTGCAAGTGGCGATACAGGTCATCGCGCAGGGCGAATAGAATGCGCCCGGACAGGCGTGTGTGCAGGTAACGGTTGATGCCCGCTAGCAGCATACCGACGATCCCGACGGCAATCATGATCAGCGCCATCTGCCAGAGCACCTGCAAGTCCTTGGCCAGCAGGCCTTGGTCGATCAGGGTTTTGACCAGCCAGGGTTGCACCAGCACCAGCAGCGAAGCCGCCAGGGACAGCCCAAGCAACACGGCGATCGCTCGCCGGTGCGGGCGCACGAAGCCGTACAGCCAGGCCAGCGCGTGGCGCATCAGCTGCGGGTCGGAGCTGTTGATCAGCCTGAGAAAAATACCGCCCATCAGCAGCCCCTTATCCGCGCAGTTGCTTGAGTTTTCGGTACAGCGTGGCACGGCTGATACCCAGGGCCTCGGCTGCTGCCGAGACATTGCCCTGGTGGCGCGCCAACGCGCCGCGGATCAACTCCACCTCGTGCTCACGAATGCTGCCGGTTTGCTGCGCACTGGCACTGAGTTCATCGAGCAAGCAATCAGTCAGGTGTTCCAGGCTCAGTACCTGCTCACCCGGCTCGCGCATGGCCAGTGCCGAGCGCAAGACCATTTCCAGTTGCCGGATGTTACCCGGCCAGTCGAAGTTGCTTAGTAGCTCGCGCAGGCCCTTGTCCAGCTCGACATCCTCAGCGCCGAATTTGCCCAGCAGGGTGTCGATTACCTCGCTCAGGTCGTCGCGGTCGCGCAAGGCCGGCAGCTGCACGCTTACGCCGTTGATGCGGTAGTAGAGGTCTTCGCGAAAGTGCTGGTCGAGCACCAGCCTTTTCAGATCGCGGTGGGTGGCACAGATCACCGCCACGTCGATGTCCTGCTCGTCGCCGCCGCCAAGCGGCGCGACCCGGCGCTCCTGCAGCACCCTGAGCAAACGCGCCTGCAGGGCCAACGGCATATCGCCGATTTCGTCGAGAAACAAGGTTCCGCCGTGAGCCTGCATCAGCCGGCCGACCATGCCGCCACGGCGCGAGCCGGTGAACGCACCCTCGCGATAGCCGAACAGCTCGGACTCGATCAGACCTTCCGGGATGGCGGCGCAGTTGACCGCAACAAAGGGCTTGTCAGTACGCGGGCTGGACTGGTGCAAGGCCCGCGCCACGACCTCCTTGCCGGTGCCGGTCTCGCCAAGCAGCAGCACCGGCAGGTCATTGTTCAAGCCCCGGCACGCCATGCGCAGGGCTCTGGCCAGGCGTGCATCGCTGCCGGCCAGGGTTTGCAGTTGTGCAGGTTTAGGTGCGGGGAGCGCCTTGCCAAGCGCTCGCGGCGTACTCATGGTGGCACGCTGCGGCAGATGTAGCGCTCGGAAGAAAAATTCGCCCTTGGCGGTTTGCACGCTGTTCACCCTGTCGCTCCACAGGCGGGTGAGGAAGGCTGACGTGCGTTCGCCCATCAGCTCACTGCAACGCCGTCCAAGCAGCGCCGGACGCGCCAGCTGGAGCAACTCACAGGCGCGTTCGTTAGCCGCCAGCACCTCGCCATCAAGGCTCAGGGCCAGCAGGCCGTGCCAGGCACTGCCAAGGTATTGCGCACGGTTGTGAAACGACAGCACCAACTGATCGGGATAGCACAACCCGAACATCCGGCTCTCGATATTGCTTGCCGCCATAATTAGTGTGGAGAGGTTGTCCTGAGGCTGGGCCATGACGCCTTCGCGGGTCAGGTCGAGAACGCCGATCACATGCCCTTGGGGATCGCGCAGCGGCACTGAGGTACAGGAAAACGGGCTGAGTCGGTCCAGGTAGTGCTCGCCGCAGTTGATCAGGGTCGGGCGACCCTCGACCACAGCCGTGCCGATGGCATTGGTGCCGCGGCTCGACTCGCTCCAGCAACTGCCTGGGTGCAAGTCACGCAGGCCTGCCTGATTGAGCTCGGCCGTCTGCCCACCGATGGCCAGTATGTTGGCCTGCGCATCGCCGAGAATGATCATCCCGCTGTTGCCCTGACGGGCGACCAGGTATTCCATTTCCGGCGTAGCGGCGTCGATCAGCAGACGGTTACCCTCCAGCAGCTCCTGCAAACGCTGACGTACGCCCATCTCTACCTGTTCGGACGCCAGGCAGCTCAGACCATGGCCCAGGCTGCGCCGCCACGAGGCATCAATTTCCTCGCGAAGCATGCCCTGCGGCAAAGCGCCTTCACTCACAAGTTTCAGGCGGGCCATCCGGGATGTCTGCAATGGATCGGTAGCAATTGTTATTGGTATATGTCGCGCCATCTCTGACTCCAGCGTGATGCGATTGCTCCATCTGCGCTGACTGTACCCCAATATTCCACCGTTTCCACGCATTGTCGGCAAAGCCATACCCTTGGCCTGTTAACTGATTCGCAGGGCGTCGCGCTTCTCCACCGACATCTCGGCCACCTCAGTGGCTGAAGGGTCACCTGGTAACGGGCCGGACCCTCCTGGGCACCGGCCCCAACGATGCATTTTAATAAACCTGTTACTGGACGAGAAAAGTTCAATAAGTTATGTTTCCCTGCAACTATCGGAAGATATACATCTCGACAGTTACGAGCATTTAGAAGATTGTAAGAGCCTTCCTACAAACATCTTTTAATCTCAAACATAACTTATCAGTGCGCCCACAAGGATGTCAGACGCCTGAGGACACGCCGGCAGTAGCTGCTGGCGTTAAACTCATACGCCATAGGGACCATGCACCATGTCCAATCATGACTTTCAACTGACCTATTCCATCCCTGAAACCATCGATGGCAGTTCTGCCACTGCGCGGGAAAAAATGCGCGACCACCAGGACTGGGAAACGGTCAGCGATATCGACACAACCTTGACTGGCCAGCTTCAGCTTCAAGGTTTGATTAGCGAAAAGCGCAAACAGGCTGAAAAAGAAGTGAAAAAGGTTATTCAGGAACTGCTAAAGCAAAGTCGCAAGCATAGCGATCTGAAACTCCATGCCAGTTTGATGGTGTGTGGTCTGGGTGAGCACATGCGTTTCGATGTCATTGCGTAACTGAACCCTGCCCCGCGATGGCATCAGGCGCCCCCCATCTCGTCTGCTACCATCGCAGGGCAGGCCCTTCGCCCATGAACCTCATAGGTTGCATCACCGCCCCGCTCCTTGCTCACCGGGCTCCTGCGCCGGTGCTGTGAACCAACGTTCCCTGGGCACACGCTTCTCATCCTGGGGATCCCCCAGGTAGTGCGGCGACATGATCTGCACCCCGTACTCATTGAATACATCCTGAATATTAGCGTGCAACATGCTCAACAGCTCTGCCCGCGGTCGTGGCTCACTCGGTACCGCCTGGGCGACCAGACGATATTCCGGATAGAAATCCGACAGTGCCGTTTGAAACACCTGGGGGCTGGGCGTCTGCAAAATTCCGGAAGTACGCTGCGCAGCTTCCAGCAACATGGCTTCAACCTGGCGCCAAGGCGTGTCGTAGCCGATGGTAACCACGGTATCGACCACGTACCCGGCACCTTGCACCACCCGCGAGTAGTTCTTGGTCACCGCCCCGGTGATCATTGAATTTGGAATGGTCAGGACCTCGCCCAATCCGGTACGGATACTGGTGGTAAACATACCAAGCTCTGTCACCGTACCTTCATGCTCGCCAATGCGGACAAACTCGCCAGGGCGCAAGGTGCGGGTGTAAGTCAGGATCAACCCTGCAGCCGCCTGCCCGACCACACTGGAGGCGCCGAGGGAGATCATCAGGCCGATCAGCACCGACAAGCCCTTGAAAGCTTCGGTGCCAGCACCCGGCAGATAGGGATAGGCCATCGCCAGGGCAAACAGCCAGATCGCCAGCGAGGTCAAGCGCGTGGTCGGCTGCAGGGTTTCATGGTTGAGCCAGGTGATGGTCCCGGGCCTGGCCAGTCGTTCCAGCACTCGCTTGCTGAAGGCGCTGATCCCGCGCGCGATAAAAAATATCATCAGGGCGATGACCAGCCCCGGAATCGCGCTGATGATGGCGTCGAGCACATAACGCAGCAGGTTCAGCAAGTAATGATCGAGGCTTTCACCCCAGGGCCGGGTGTAAGGAAAGCGTTGTAAAACGAAGGTCAGCCACTCGTAGGTGAGCAGCAGCACGACGGTCCAGTACAACAATGCCAGCAGCCGCCGGATCAGCGGAAACAGGTTGCTGGTATCCAGTAGCGGGGTTTCTCCTACTTTGAGCACATCGTGATGACGACGTATGCGCTTGGGGAGCTGGGATTGCAGTTTGCGCCGAACAAAGCCGGCGAAGCGCAGCAGACCAATAAATAGAAAGGTTGCCACTGCACTCATGCCGCCGGCTGTCAACAGAAAGCGAACGCTGCGGGCCTGTTGCGACTCCTCCACTGCTTTTTCCAGGCGTTGCGCGGCTTGTGCTGCGGCGTCGGCTGCCGATGTTTCAGGGTCGGTATCCTTGGGCGTGACAATAAACGCACGGCGTTCACCTAGCAGTACCAGGTAGCTGTCTTGAATGGTATCAAGGCGCACGACAGGATCTTCGGTGCCGTTGAGCATTTCGTTGATCACCGCCTGAGCACGCTGTGCCCGCGCCTCAGGCGCTTCGCCTAGCAAGCTTGCGCGAAAGGTCATAATGCTGCGATTGGCAACTTTCAGCTCGGCCGACGGCGCCACGCTCTCTGCAGTGTCTTGCGCGGCATTGGCGGCAGGGTGAACAGCCGTCCATAGCAGGAACAAAACACACAAATAGCGCTTTACCCATTTCCCCATGTCCCTTGCTCCGGTCTGATTCCCTCAGTCAGCGTAGACGTGGTTGTACGCTTGTACCTGTTGTTCACAGAACCGCTGTAGGACGCTACTTTCAGCCTGCTTGCTCTCAGCGCGGCAGCGCTGTTTAAAAAAAAGCTGCCGATCCCTCCCGAATTTGTAGGGCGTGGCTATCCTTTCGTTTGTCACGATGACAATTGGACATCATTGTGCTGGCCCGCACACGACACTGGATTGCGTTCCCCGGGATAAACACATTTGGCCAAACAGGTGGCGTAGGCGTTCAGGTTTATGGGTAAACACACGATTGGCTCGTCAACGCGAAACGCAAGTGAATCAGTTTTTATGGCTCCCGCGCTGTCCTTGTTGACAGCCTGCTCATCACATGAGGTGGTTGATACCGTAGGGAAGATCACTTACAGCCGTCAACAGTTACGTGTGAGGGGAATATGATCAATGAGCCTTACCTCCTGTTCACCAGGATCGTGATAAAAAAAGACAACCAAGGGAAGCTATTCACCGATCCCTTGTGGGCTAAAGACCTGAAGCTGCACTTAAACTACATACAGAACTTCGGCATCTGCTGCCCCGTTGTCAAAAGCAGAAGCCTGGAGGGACTGCAAGACATTAGCGACCTGGATATAAAGTGGCTTTTTGAGCTGAAAAATGACCGCGGCATTCCATCGGTACTAAAAAATCTCCTGCCAAACTTCATCACTGTCATCAAGGCATGCAAGCAAGCAAAAATCGTTCACTCCGATGGTGCCGGCTGGGCGTTCCCCTTGTCTTTTTATTTGTTAATGCTTAAGCCGTTCATGCCCTTTCAATGGATTATCGTCATCGAATCGTCATTCTGGATGCTGGGTCAGGGCGAGGCTAAAACCACCAGAAAAACAATTGAACATTACGCTCATCGAACGCTACTGAGATGTTGTTTGAAGGCGGCAAACTCTAGAATCTTCACCCAGTCATTTTACCGGGATTACTTCCTAGGCAATGACAAGCGCCGAACACTTATAAACCCTGCAACCTGGGTGGATAAAAGCAATTTCTCAAACCCGGAAGCGGTCAAGCGCAGATTCAGTGACAAAACCGATGGCAAACTAAACATACTCTTTCCCTCACGTCTCGTCGCAGACAAAGGCGTTCTTGTTGTGCTCGCCGCCATCGAGCAATTGAAACCGCACGACGTGAATATAAACATCACCATCATGGGTTCGGGGGATTTAGAAGAAACCTGCCGTCGCTTTGCAAGGGAACGCCATGGCGGCGTCACCGTGAGATATCAAGAAAATGTCGATTACGGAGAAGCATTCTTCAAGGTCATTTCACACCACGACTGGGTGCTGGTTCCCACGCTAAAGCAGGAACAACCCAGGATCATTTTCGACGCGTTCAGCCAAGGCACCCCGGTCATCGCCTCAGACACTTACGGCATCCTGGATATTACTGACAAGGACACCGCGCTAACCTTCGAGACGGGGAACCCATCCCGTTTGGCAGAGGCTATTCTTCATGCCGCGCGGCATCCCGACCTTGCGCTCAACATGGGCCTCGCCGGTTTGGAGTATGCGGCTGGAAAGACCCATTTGCAGATGCATCAAGACCGAGAAGAATTCCTGAAGAGCAGCCTGAAGTAATGCAGCCTAGGCCAGCGAGCAAACAATAATTATTCTCAGCCAGGTTGCCGGTGCACTTGCCTAACTGGCGAAATCATTGACCTGCAACAGAAATGCCGCCGGTCTAATTCAGCTGCAATGATGTAACTACCTCACTGAAGTGATCTACGCTCAACCCAACTCCGTTTGGAGCGCGTCCAATGCCATCGGCTGAAGAACAAAAACCTGTACGGCGCAAGGAAGCCCTGCTGTTCATCTTCCTTGTCGCCTGCCTGTTCCCCCTGCTATCGGTGGCGATCGTCGGTGGCTACGGTTTCATCATCTGGTTTTTGCAAATGCTCTACGGCCCGCCCGGGCCGCCCAACTGATAGACCGCCAACGCTATCTATTGGAGCCAATGCATGGACGAAGCCCGACATATTGCCAGCCTTGTAGTACTTGCCCGCCCGGAATTGTTTGATGCTGTCAAAGCCAACTTGCGACTGTTCGATGGCCTGGAATTGCATCAGGAAAGTAGCACCGGAAAGTTGGTGGTGGTGCTTGAGGCGGTAGATGAAAACCAGATTTTGCAGCGCATCGACCAGATCAACAATTTGCCGGGCGTACTCAATGCGGCGTTGATCTATCACGAACTCCTCGACCCTGCAGGAGAAATCGAATGAGCATGACCCGCCGTGAATTCGCCAAAGCCCAGGCCGCCGCCATTGCCGCGGCAGCGGCCGGCCTGCCGATCTATACCACCGCCAGTAACCTGATTACAGAAGCGGACATGGTCACCCTGGACTGGAACAAGGCGCCCTGCCGCTTCTGCGGCACCGGTTGCAGTGTGATGGTCGCCACCCGCGACAACCGCGTGGTGGCGACCCATGGCGACGTCAAAGCCGAGGTCAATCGAGGCTTGAACTGCGTCAAGGGCTACTTCCTGTCGAAGATCATGTATGGCAACGACCGCCTGACCCAGCCACTGCTGCGCATGAAGAACGGCCAGTACGACAAGCAGGGCGAGTTCCAACCGGTCAGCTGGGAGAAAGCCTTCGACATCATGGAAGCGAAGTTCAAGCAAGCCTTGAAGAACAAAGGCTCAGGCTCGATCGGCATGTTTGGCTCAGGGCAATGGACCGTGTGGGAAGGTTACGCCGCCAACAAACTGATGAAGGCCGGCTTTCGCAGCAATAACATTGACCCTAATGCCCGTCATTGCATGGCCTCGGCGGTGATGGGCTTCATGCGCACCTTCGGCATGGATGAGCCAATGGGCTGCTATGACGACATCGAGGCCACCGATGCGTTCGTGCTTTGGGGCTCGAACATGGCCGAGATGCATCCGATTCTCTGGAGCCGGGTCACCGACCGGCGCCTGAGCCAGCCGCAGGTCAAGGTCGCGGTGCTGTCTACCTTCGAGCACCGCAGCTTTGAACTGGCCGACATACCCATGGTGTTCAAGCCACAGACCGATCTGTTGATCCTCAACTACATCGCCAATCACATCATTGAAAGCGGCGCGGTCAACAAGGACTTCATCAGCAAGCACACCCGCTTCGCCCAGGGCGCCGACGACATCGGTTACGGCCTGCGCCCGGACAACCCGCTGGAGACCCAGGCAAAGAATGCCGACAAGGCCAACACCTGGAGCGACATCAACTTCGAACAGTTCGCCGCCTTCGTCCGCCCCTATACCTTGGAACGCGCCGCCAAGGAATCGGGCGTGCCAGCGGAACGCCTCAAGGCCCTGGCCGAACTCTATGCCGACCCAAAACGCAAGGTCGTGTCGTTCTGGACCATGGGCTTCAACCAGCACACCCGTGGGGTCTGGGCCAACAACCTGATCTACAACATTCACTTGCTTACCGGCAAGATCAGCGAGCCGGGCAACAGCCCGTTCTCCCTCACCGGCCAGCCCTCCGCCTGCGGTACCGCCCGTGAAGTCGGAACCTTCTCCCACCGCTTGCCCGCTGACCTGGTGGTGACCAATCCGAAGCACCGTGCCACTGCGGAAAAAATCTGGAAACTGCCGGCCGGGACCATCGAGGAAAAGGTCGGTTTTCATGCAGTGCAACAAAGCCGCATGCTCAAGGACGGTGTGCTCAATGTGTACTGGACCCAGGCCAGCAACAACATGCATGCCGGCCCCAACATCATGCAGGAGGTGCTGCCCGGCTGGCGTAAACCCGAAAACTTCGTAATCGTTTCTGATGTATATCCGACCGTCTCGGCCCAGGCCGCCGACCTGATCCTGCCCAGCGCCATGTGGGTGGAAAAGGAAGGCGCCTTTGGCAACGCCGAACGTCGCACCCAGTTCTGGCACCAGTTGGTCACTGCTCCCGGTGATGCCAAGTCGGACTTGTGGCAGCTGGTGGAGTTTTCCAAGCGCTTCACCACCGATGAAACCTGGCCTGCAGAGCTGTTGGCCAAGTCGCCTGAGTACAAGGGCAAAACCTTGTTCGAAGTGCTGTTCAAAAACGGCCAGGTCGATCAGTTTCCGGTCGAGCAACTGGAAGCCGGGTACAAGAACGATGAGGCCAAGGCGTTTGGCTTCTACCTGCAAAAAGGTCTGTTCGAGGAATACGCCCAGTTTGGTCGCGGCCATGGTCATGACCTGGCTGCGTTTGATCGTTACCACAGCGAGCGCGGATTACGCTGGCCAGTGGTCGACGGCAAGGAAACCCGCTGGCGCTATCGCGAAGGCCTGGACCCGTATGTCGAAGCAGGCAGTGGCGTGCAGTTCTATGGTTATGCGGACAAGAAGGCGATCATCTTTGCCCTGCCCTATGAACCGCCGGCCGAAGCCCCCGATGCCGACTACCCGTTCTGGCTGAGCACCGGCCGGGTGCTTGAGCACTGGCATACCGGGACCATGACCCAACGGGTCGAAGAGCTGTACAAGGCGGTGCCCGATGCTCTGGTGTACATGCACCCCGACGACGCCAAAGCCCTGAATGCGCGACGCGGCAGTGAAGTGAAACTGATCAGCCGTCGTGGCGAAATCCGCGCGCGCATTGAAACCCGCGGGCGCAACAAGCCGCCGCAAGGTTTGGTGTTCGTACCGTTCTTCGATGCCAACAAGCTGATCAACAAGGTCACGCTCGATGCCACCGACCCGATCTCCAAGCAGACCGACTACAAAAAATGCGCCATACGCATCGAGTTGATCAGCGTCGCCTGAGGAGCACCGTCATGACCTTTCGAATCCTGCCGTTGTGCCTGCTCGCGGCGATTGGCGTGGTGATCGCTGCCGAAATCGACTATCCGCTCGATGCCCCCGGCCCGGATGGCCGTCGACCCGGCGGTTCCCTGGTCCAAAGCCTGCCGGCACCACCGATTGCCAACGATGAAAACAAGGACCTCAAGCGCGAGCGCAACTACCCTGACCAGCCGCCGACCATTCCCCACAGCATTCGCGGCTATCAGATCGACAAGAACGGCAACAAGTGCCTGTCGTGCCACAGCCGCGCCAACAGCGCCCGCAGCCAGGCGACGATGATCAGCATCACCCATTACATGGACCGCGACGGCCAGGCCTTGGCGGCGGTATCGCCGCGCCGCTATTTCTGCAACCAATGCCATGTGCCGCAGAAAGAGGTGCAACCGCTGGTGGGCAACAGCTTCGAAACCATCGACAAAATCCTGCAAGACGACGCCAACGCCGCGAAGCAACCTTGAGGAGGCGCCATGAAAGCACTGTTCGCCCTGCTTAAGGAGTACTGGGGCATCCTCTGTCGGCCAAGCGTTTATTTCAGCCTGGGATTTTTGACCCTTGGCGGATTTATTGCCGGAATCATCTTCTGGGGCGGGTTCAACACCGCGCTGGAGTTAACCAATACCGAAAAGTTCTGCGTGTCATGCCATGAAATGCGCGACAACGTGTTTGTCGAGCTTAAAGAAACCATTCACTACACCAACCGTTCCGGCGTGCGCGCCAGTTGCCCGGACTGCCACGTGCCGCACGAATGGACGCACAAGATTGCGCGCAAGATGCAAGCGTCCAAGGAAGTCTGGGGCAAGATCTTCGGCACCATCGATACTCGTGACAAGTTCGTTGCCCTGCGCCGCGAGCTTGCCGAGCATGAGTGGGCCAGGCTCAAGGCCAACGATTCACGCGAGTGCCGCAACTGCCACAACTTCGAGTTCATGGACTTCACCCGCCAGAGCAAGCGCGCGGCAACCATGCACTCCACCTCGTTGGCCAAGGGTGAGGCTACCTGTATCGATTGTCACAAAGGCATCGCTCACAGGCTACCGGATATGCATGGCGTGAAGGGCTGGTAGGAGGGAGCAGCTCAGAGCGCAATCAGGGCGAGACCTGATAGCCCTTGCCTTGCAAGCAACTGGTGTAGGCCGAGGCATTGCTAGACTCGCTGGTCCGGCGCTGCTCGCGCCGCTCCTGGCGTTGACGGGAGCCGCCGACCACTGCACCAGCCGCCGCGGTTTGCTGGGCGCGATTTTGCCGATAGTCCTGTTTCACATCGTCGTCGACACGGTCATAGACTTCGTCATGTTGATTGCCACGCACCTGAGCCCCTGCCGCACCAGCAGCGGCGCCAACTGCCGCGCCTTTGACCCGGCCGCCCGCCGCAGGCGGCGCGGTCGAGGCGCTATTGGCGACATTGTGACAGTCATTGATATCCAACTGGATCTGCTGCGAGCTCTGGCCCTTGAGCGGTACCACGGTTTCGGCCAATACCGGGCCGCTGAGCAATGACACGGCCAAGCAAATACCGAGTGACGAAAATCTACACATGATGAACTCCGCAACCTGAACCTGCCTCTGGAGATGAAGCAGTCGGCTTCAGTTTAAATCCCGGGAGTCGGCCTGCTCCTGATCAGGATCAGTGCGCAGTGCCCGGTTGGTCTTGGGTCAGGATCGCCCGGGCGATGTCTTCGTCGCTGGCCTGCAAACCGGGGTTGTCCTGGCGAATACGCTGCATCATCGACTCCAGGTAAACGCCACGAATGGCACCGCCACTGGCAATGAACGAGGAGGCATCGTCACGCGCCGGGATGATGCGTTTGTCGTCCTTGAAGGTGGAATACAGCGAAGCGGAAATCCCCGCCGAAGTGGCCACATCCTTGGCGTCCACATCAGCCAACGCAGCGCCCATGGGCAAGCAGAGAACAAGCGAAGAAGCGATCAGTAAACGACGCATGGTGGTGCCTCCGGAAATCGAGTACCTACGTCAATTAGGATACCCCCAGTAGCGGCCAAGTTCCCTACTGATGCACAAAGGTCATGCCATCCAGGTGAAACACACAAAAAAAGCAGTTGCACGACCCTGCCAGCCCTCCGCTCAGCGAATAAATGACCTATACCCAATAAGCAATGGTTTACAACATCGGGGGGGGCGAGTATGGCGGGCTCAGGCAAAAAAATGACGCTCATCGGGCTCACCACCCTGGTGACGGTCAACATGATGGGGTCCGGCATCATCATGCTGCCGACCAGCATGGCGCAACTGGGGGCGGTGTCGTTGTTGTCCTGGGTGGTGACGGCCATAGGTTCAATGGCAATCGCCTACAGTTTCACCCAATGCGGAGTGTTCTGTTCGCGTTCCGGAGGCCTGTCGGCCTATACCGAAGAAGCCCATGCCAAGTCGGGCTTTTTTCTCTGTTCCTACCTGTACTTTCTTTCGCTGGCGATCGCCAATGTCGCTGTGGCCATCTCCGCGGTAGGTTACATGACCGCCTTCATACCCTGGCTAGGCGGCAGTGCAATGGCGCTGAGCTTTGGCACGATCGGGCTGATCTGGTTGACCATCGTCGCCAACTTCGGCGGGCCGGCCATTACCGGCAGGATCGGTGCAATCACAGTCTGGGGGGTGATCATTCCGGTGGCCGGATTAAGCGTAATCGGCTGGTTCTGGTTCGACCGCGACGTGTTCGCCCAGGCGTGGAACCCCAATGAGCTGCCAATCTGGGAAGCCATCGGCAAAACCATCCCGCTGACCCTCTGGGCCTTTTTGGGCATGGAATCGGCGGCGCAGGCCTTCGATGCCGTGGAGAACCCCAAGCGCAATGTGCCCCTGGCCTGCCTGTTCGGCACCCTCGGCGCCGCGGTGGTGTATGTACTGTCGACCACGGTAATTCAGGGCATCGTACCCAACCCGGAGCTGGCCAATGCGTCGGCGCCGTTTGCCCTGGTCTACGCGAAGATGTTCAGCCCGCTGATCGGCAACATCATCATGGTGCTGGCGGTGATGGCGTGTATCGGCTCGCTCTTGGGTTGGCAGTTCACCCTGGCGCAAACAGCGAAAATGACTGCTGACCAAGGTCTGTTTCCTCAGCTGTTTTCCAGAGTCAGTGCGCTGAACGCTCCAATTCTCGGCATGCTGGTGTGTGGCGTGCTGCAAACGGCAATGGCACTGTCGACCATCTCGCCCAATGCCAGCGCCCAGTTCAGCAAGCTGGTGAGCCTCGCCGCGGTAACCAACCTGATCCCCTACGTGACCGCCCTGACCGGCCTGCTGGCGATCATGCACAAAGCCAGGGTCAGTCCGGCCGTGTATAGCCGCAATACCCTGGTGCTGCTGGTCGCGGTGGGCTATTCGCTTTATGCCCTGTATGCCTGCGGCATGGAGGCGGTGCTCGGTGGCGCCCTGGTTTTGGCTTTCGGTTATCTGCTATATGGTTTTCTCGCCAAGCGTTTCATCACCGAACAGGCCAGGGTTGAACGGGAGTCCGGATATGAAGGCTAGCCTATCGCGGATTGCCTGCTTGTTGATCCTACTGCCAGCCCTTGCTAAGGCTGCAACACTGGAGCAAGTGCGCGCCAGCAAGACCTTGACCCTCGGCTACCTGCCGGACTTTGCGCCCTTCAGTGCGCAGGACGGTGACAAAGCCAGTGGCTACGCCATCGACCTGTGTTTGAAGGTGGCCGAGCAGGTGAAGGTGACTTTGGCGCTCCCCGATCTGCAGGTCCGTTTTCAGCCGGTGGCGCTGGCCGATGGGATTGCGGCGGTCAGTTCAGGCCAGGTAAATCTGCTCTGCACGCCCACTGTGGCCAGTCTGGAACGGCGTAAGCAGGTGAGCTTTTCCGTGCCGGTGTATACCGCTGGAGTGACGGCAGTGGTGCGTCAGGATGCTCCGGGGGACTTGCTCAACGTGCTCAATGGCAAGCAGGCGCACAGTGGGCCGACCTGGCGGGCCACGGTCAATCGTGGGTTGGCTAACCAGACCTTTGCGGTGGTCGCGGGTGGGGTGACTGAGCAATGGGTTCGGCAGCAATTACAGATGCTTGGGGTTATCGCCACCGTAGTGGCGGTTAAGAACAATGATGCGGGGCTTGAGGCAGTTGTCCAAGGTAAGGCCGATGCATTCTTTTCTGAGCGCATGCTGTTGAAGAATCTGTTGGCGCGGCATGCTGAGGCAGGGGATTTGATGCTGGTCGAGCGGATTTATGAGTATTCGCCAGTGTCGATGGTGGTACCCCGAGGGGATGAGGATTTTCGTCTGCTGGTTGATTCGGTGATCAGTGGGATGTATCGGTCTGGAGAGATCGAGCAGGCTTATGGAGTTTATCTTGGGGGGACGAGTGAGGCCGCCAGACAGTTGTTCAAGTTGTATGCGGCGCCGTTGTAGTTTGGGTTTTTTGGGGGTTCTTCACGAAATCCCGGGGACTATGATCCTTGGGTTGGGTGTTGAGGAGGTGGCGCCTCTCCCTGGCGGGGGAGCAGTTGCTAATAGTCGTACCGATCCACCGCCCTGCGCCGCTCGTTGTCGTCACGCATGTCGTAGTTGGCGGTGGTCTGGATGTTGCTGTGGTGTGCCAGTTTCTGCGCAATCGACAGATCGTGCTCTTCGATCACCCGGGTGATGAAGGAGCGACGAAAATCGTGGGGCATGATCTTTACCCCGACCTGGGTGCCGCGCTGGCGGGCAATGTAGTAGATCGCATGCTTGGTGATGCGTTCGCGGGTGATGTGGCTGCCGCGGCGAATTCGATTGAACAGGAAGTCATCATCGGCCTGCCCCTCAGGCAGTTGCTCACGACGAAAGGCCAGCCAGGCGTTGAGTTTGTCGAAGGCCCAGGTCGGCGCGTACTTGATCAGTTGCTTGTTGCCCTTGCCCAGCACCTGCAGGCTGCGCTCGTGGAAATCGACTTGGCTCAGGTCCAGGTTGACCGATTCGGATTTGCGCATGCCCGTGCCATAAAGCAAGGCGATCACTGCCGCATCGCGAAGCCCCTGGGGGCGCGGGTCGGCCGCGCAGGCGTCCATTAGTTCACGGATCAGACTGCGCTTGAGGTTGCGCCCGCTCGACAGGCGTGTGCCTTGGGTCGGTTTGACGCTGCGGATGCGCAGCAGCTGATCCTGGCTGATCAACCCCAGACGCCAGGCCTCGTTCATCACTCCACGCACCGCATTGACATACAGCGACGAGGTGTTGGGCGCGTAACCATCGGCGCGCAAGGCCGCCACCAAGGCCGTGACATGCCCAGGCTCAAGCTGGTACCAAGGCACATCGTTAATGTCACAATCCTCGAAGCCCAAGCGGTCGGCGGCATCCTGGAGGATGTACTTCATGGTCAGCTGACTGGAAAGCGCCAGACGGGCGAGGTATTGCAGCAGGGGATTTTGCAGTGAATCGGACAAACCGGGAATCCTGTCGAACGAAGCTGGGGGCAAATGCCCGATGTCATGACCAGGTCATTGATTGGCAAGCCATTTACACCCGGTGCGGGGCCGATAGTACCTCATCCGGGCCGTTGGGATCGATTGAAGGCAATATCATGGCGTGGCCCATTCACTGGTAGGTTTTGTCTTCAACACCGCAATTCTGGGATTTACCGTCAACATAGCCGCTACGCTGATCAACTGAAAGCCGCCCCTCCAGCACTTGCACTGCGCACCGGGCAATGCGTTGACAGGCCTGCTCCAGGCGCTCACTGTCGAGCACCAGGCCAACCCGCAAGTGCCCTGCCGCACTGGGGCCGAAGGCATCACCGGCGAGTACCGCCACCCCGTGTTCCTCCAGCAGGCGCTCGGCAAAAGCCTGGGCCCCCAGGCCGGTAGCGCGAATATCAACCATCACGAACATCCCGCCGTCCGGCTTGTGCACGCTGATACCCGGGCAATCGGCGAGGCTGGCACACACCCGGTCTCGCCGCTCGCGGTAGGTATCACGCATCTGCGCCACTTGCGGTAGGTCCTGCTCCAAGGCCACTTGCGCGGCATCGAGAATGAAGTCCGGCAGGCCGTAGAGCATGCACAACGCCAGGTTGCTCAAGTGATCGCACAACGCCTGCGGAGCAATGACCCAACCGACCCGCCAGCCCGACATGGCGTGGGATTTGGACAAACTGTTGATGGTTGCACAGCGCGCAGCCATGCCCGGCAAGCTGGCCGGGCTGAAGTGCGTACCTTCATACAGCAGTTCGCTATAGACCTCATCGCAGATCAGCCACAGGTCATGCTCAATGCAGATCTGCGCCAGACGCTCCCAGGTGTGCCTGGGCAAGCTGGCCCCGGAAGGGTTGTGCGGGCTGTTGAGCAGCAATGCCCGGGTGCGCGGGGTCACTCGGGCGGCGACGTCGTCCGGGTCGACGCGAAAGCCTTGTTCGGGTCGCACCGGTACCGCCACTACCTTCGCCGCACAGGCGCCGAACACGGCCTCATAGGTGACATACATCGGCTCGGCGACAATCACCTCGTCACCGGCATCCAGCAGGCACTGGGCAACGCCATACAGCGCGCATTGCGCGCCGGCCAGCACGACCACTTCCTGCGGACCGACCCGCTGGCCAGTTTGACGCGTTTGCTGCCGGGCTATCGCCTGGCGCAAACCAAGGCTGCCGCGCACATCGGAGTAATGTGTCTTACCGGCACGCAGGCTGTCCACGGCGGCGTCGACAACAGGCTGCGGAGTATCGAAATCCGGGTCGCCGATCGACAGCAGGAAGATCTCGCGCCCCTGCCCCTGCAGTTCCAGCGCACGGTAATGGATGTTCCAGGCAGCAGCACCGTCACCGGCGATACGTTGGGTGAGCGTTGAATAACGCATGACGGTCTCCTTGACTGATCCCGGGGGTGCCATTGGTCCGAAAATCCCAGGCAAGCATCCCAGCCGACTGCCGGTAAAAATAGCAGAGTCCCAATGCCCGTAACGGGGAAATGTTGTCGGCAAACGTTTGCCGTTCCAGTCTTTGTTTTCAGGGGGTATTGCAGCCGCTAAAGGCCTGATCGCAAGAATCGTAAAACTGTCATGACTGCGGGCGGACATTCACGGTAGCGGTGCTATGTTTAGGTTTCTTGAACGTTCGCCAAGTCGTTAAGTACCACTTGCTCCGCTCGCCCTGTTGTTCACCCCTACATGGAGGCCGGAATGAACAAACTGACGTTTCCCAACGCCTGCCAGGTGATGCGCTGGTATTTTCATCCGCTGGGCTTCGAAGCCAGCATGGATGCACCGCGCAGTATGGTAGCTCGCCTGTTTGACCGGGCCACCGGTGAAACCTTGCTGGCCATCGCCGGGATTCCCTGTGCCACGTTGATGCCCGCTGCCGATGTCGAACGGATCATCGAAGCCGTCGAAGCCGAGCTCGACGCCTTCAAGCCCTCCGGTAACCTACGCGCCGCAGGCTGAGCTCAGCTGAACGCCAGTGACTGGCGTGCGCGCTCGATATCGACGATAAACTGCTCGGCCGGCAAAGGCTGGCCGAGCAGATAGCCTTGTAACGAGTCACAGCCCAGGCGGGTCAGAAAGTTCTGCTGGCGGTCGGTTTCCACCCCTTCAGCGACGATGCGCAAGCCCAGGGCCTGACCCAGCGCGACAATGGCCGAGACAATCGCGGCATCATCGCTGTCCTGCTCCAGGTCGCGGACGAAACCCCGGTCGATCTTCAACTCGTTGGCCGGCAAGCGCTTGAGGTACATCAGGCTCGAATAGCCGGTGCCGAAATCGTCGATGGACAGATCCACGCCCATGTCCGAAAGGCGCTGCAGCACGGCCATGCTCGCGTCGGCATCATGCATGGCGGTGGTTTCGGTGATTTCCAGGGTCAGGCTGTTGGCCGGCAACTGATGACGTTCCAGCACCTTGGCAACGCTCTCCACCAGCCCGCTGTGGCAGAACTGGATTGCCGAGAGGTTGACCGCTATTCGCCAGCCGCTGTAACCCTGATCAATCCAGGCGCGCATTTGCCGACAGGCTTCATCCAGCACCCACTCACCGATCGGAATGATCAGCCCGGTTTTCTCTGCCAAGCTAATGAAGCGATCCGGCAGCAGCAGGCCATGCTGCGGATGCTCCCAGCGCAACAGCGCTTCAGCACCGATGGGCTGGCAGTCCTGGGCATCGAACTTGGGTTGGTAGAACAGGCGAAACTGCTTTTGCTCCACGGCCAAACGCAAGTCCTGGAGCAGTTGCAGCTGCAGGCGCGCATTGCTGTTCATCGACACGTCGAAGAAACTGTAGCCGTTTTTGCCTGCGCTCTTGGCGTGATACATCGCCGCATCGGCGTTACGCAGCAGTTCATGCTGGTCGATGCCATTGCCCGGAAAGAGAACGATGCCGATGCTGGCCGAAATCTGCAGGTTCTGCTCCGCCACGCGGAAGGCACGGGAAATCAGGTTGACCTGCTTGGCAGCAACGCCCATAGCGTCGTCGGGTTCCTGCAGCTCCACCAGCAGGACGAATTCGTCACCACCGATACGGGCCAGGGTGTCCTGGCTGTGCAGATGACCGCGCAGGCGCAGCGCCACTTCCTTGAGCAGCAGATCGCCCATATGGTGGCCAAAGGCATCGTTGACCGGTTTGAAGCCATCCAGGTCGATAAACATCAGGGCGAAACAACCACCCTGCTCTGCCACCTTGTTGATAGCCTGGTCGATGCGATCGGCCAACAGCGTGCGGTTGGGCAAAGCGGTCAGGGTGTCGTGCAGGGCCAGTTGGGTCAGTTCCTGGTTGGCCCGGGTCAACGAGCGCGCCAGTTCCGCCGTGCGGGCTTCAAGGCGGGCGTCGAGCACCGAGGTCAGCAGCGCCACCGCCAACACCGCCAGGGTGGTGATCAGCACCAGGTAATCCAGGCCGTTGCCGCTCAAGCCAGTGCCCAACGCGCCACAGAAACTGCCTTCAGGGAAGTTGGCCGCCGCCATCGCGGTGTAGTGCATGCCGACAATCGCCACGCCCATCACCACCGCTGCGGCGCCACGGATCTGCCGGACATACAGGGTTTGCTGACGCAGGCGGAAGGCAATCCACAACGCTGCCGCCGAAGCACCCACGGCAATCAGCAACGACAGGCTGAACAGTAACGGGTCGTAGTCGATGCCCGGCTGCATCAGCAGCGCGGCCATGCCGGTGTAATGCATGCTGCTGATACCCGCGCCCATGATCAGCGCCCCCAGGCCCAACTGGGTCCAGGGCAGGCTCGGCTGGCTGACCAGCCACAAGGCAAATCCTGAAGACAGACCGGCGATCAACAGCGACAGCAAGGTCAGGGTCAGGTCGTAGCCCAATGGAATCGGCAAGCTGAAGGCGAGCATGCCGATGAAGTGCATCGACCAGATGCCGAAACCCATCGCCAGCGCGCCTCCGGTGATCCACAGGTACATCGCCCGGCTCTTGGCGGTGGCGATGCGTCCGGTCAGGTCAAGTGCAGTATAAGAGGCAAGAATGGCCACACAGAGCGAAATCAACACCAACGAAGAAGAGTAACTACCGATCAGCATTTGGCCTTCCACTACCCTTGGAACCGGGCACTGATGCGGCCCGGGAAAAGCCGATGATTGTACTCAACCTTTGGCGAAACGCACGGAGTTTTCAGTGGCATTTAGCAATGACGATGGCCTTAGAAGAATCCAGCGCTCAAGTTGAATATATTCTTATAAATCAACTAGATGCACAATTCTATTAATGTCGAACGTCATCTATCCATGCAATTTGCAACAATACGCTTCTAAAGCAACAGATGACATTGACAATGTAATTTAATCATTTGATTTTATTCATTTTTTCATAAAAATAATCAAGGCGACTCAGCAAACGCCGCTTGCGCATCCCATCCGCCACCCAGTGCCGCGATCAACTGTACGCTGGCCACCAGCCGCCCCTGCTGCAAGGTCAGTACGCTGCGTTCGTTGCTCAGCGCGGTAGTCTGTACGTTGACCACATCCAGGTAGGCGATCAGCCCCGCCTTATACTGGTTATTAGTCAGGCGCAGAGATTCGCGCGCCGCGTCCAGGGCTTCGCTGCGCACCTTGGCTTCATCCTCGTAGACGTCGAGCTGCACCAGGTAGTTTTCCACTTCCTTGAAGCCATCGAGCACCGCCTGACGGTATTGCGCCACGGTCTGGTCATAGACCGCTACGGTACGGTCGACTTCTGCCGAGCGCTGACCGCCGTCGAACAGGGTCATGGCCAGTTGCGGGCCTACCGACCAGAAGCGGTTGGGCAGACTGATCCAGTCGTTGAAGCTGCTACTGCTGTAGCCGCCGCTCATGCTCAGGGTCAGGTCGGGGAAGTACGCAGCACGGGCCACGCCAATGCTGGCGTTGGCCGACATCACCTTGCGCTCGGCCGAGGCAATGTCCGGGCGGCGCTCCAGCAGTTGCGAAGGCAAGGCCACAGGCACCTGGGGCAATGCCGGGATGTCTTTGCTGTCGGCCAGGGCAAAATCGGCCGGTGCTTTGCCAAGCAGCACAGCAATGGCGTTTTCCAGCTGAGCGCGCTGCCAGACCAGGTCGATCAGGTCGGCCTGGGTGCTTTTCAGCTGGGTTTGCGCCTGGGCCACCGCGTCCTTGCCAGACACCCCGGCGCGGTATTGGTTTTCGGTCATGGTCAGCGAGCGCTGATAGGCCTCGACCGTAGCTTCGAGCAGGCGTTTCTGCTCGTCCATCACCCGCAGTTGCAGGTAGTTCTGCACCAGCTCCGATTGCAGGCTCAGACGGATCGCCGCCATGTCGGCCAGGCTCGCCTCGGCGCTGGCTTGATTGGCGGCCAGGCCGTCACGCAGCTTGCCCCAAAGATCGGCCTCCCAGCTGACACCCAGGCTGGTGCTGTAAGTGTCGCGAATACCGCTGCTGGCGTTGCTCAGGCTCGAACTGGAACTGCCGGTGCCCTGGCTCGAGCGGGTCTTGCCGGCCTTCAGGTCCATACTGGGGAACAGCCCACCACGAGCGCTACGGACCAAGGCCTGGGCCTGGCGGTACTGGGCTTCGTACTGGGCTACAGTCTGGTTGCTGGCATTGAGCTGCTCGACCAGGTCATTGAGCTGAGCGTCGCCGTACAACTGCCACCAGGCGCCACGGGCCAAGGCGTCGGAAGGATTGGCCTGGGTCCAGCCGGCGGCGTGCTTGAACGCCACCGGTTCAGGCGCTTGCGGGCGCTGGTAGTCCGGGCTCAGGGTGCAGGCGCTGAGCATCGCCAGGCACAGGCTGGATGCCAGCAGGCGCGAGCCACGGGCACCCAGCAGTTGTTGCAGGGAGCGGTCGGAGAGAAACGGACGTCGGGTCATAGCGGAGTTTCCAAAGCAGCGTCGGTGCGCACGCCACGCCAGTGGTTGAAACGATGGCGCAAGCGGTCCAGATAGAGGTAAACCACCGGGGTGGTGTAAAGCGTGAGGACCTGGCTGAAGACCAGCCCGCCAATAATGGTCAAGCCCAACGGCTGGCGCATCTCCGAGCCCTCGGCATGGCTGAGCAGCAACGGCAAGGCGCCGAGAATGGCGGCAATGGTGGTCATCAGGATTGGCCGCAGACGCAGCAGGCAAGCACGGCGGATGGATTGTTCCGGGCTCAGCTGTTCTTGACGTTCCAGTTGCAAGGCCAGGTCGATCATCATGATGGCGTTCTTCTTCACCACGCCAATCAACAGGAACAGGCCGAGCAGGGAAATCAGGCTGAACTCGCTACCCACCACATACAAGGTAAGCAAGGCCCCTACCCCGGCCGACGGCAGGGTCGAGAGAATGGTCAGCGGGTGAATGTAACTCTCATAGAGAATCCCCAGCACCAGATACACCGCCAGCAACGCCCCGAGAATCATGAACGGCTGGCCTTTCTGGCTTTCGGCAAAGGCATCGCCGGTGCCACCCAGTTTGGCAATCACGTCCTCGGGCAGACCGACCCTGGCCACCGCCCGCTCGACCGCGGCCAGGGCCTGGTCCTGACTGTAGCCTTCGGCGATGTCGAAGTTGATGCTTTCAGAGGCGAACTGACCCTCGTGGCTGACCCGGTCATCGGCCAGGCTGTTTTCGTAGTGAGCGAAGGTTGCCAGCGGTACCCGGGCGCCGTCAGCGGTGATCACCTGGACCTGCTCCAGGCTACGCGGGTCCTGGGCGTATTTGGGGTTGATCTCCATCACCACCTGATACTGGTTCAGGCTGTCGTAGATGGTCGAAATCTGTCGCTGGCTATAGGCGTTGTTCAGCACCGAAGTGACCATGCTCATGTCGATACCCAGGCGCTTGGCCTGCTCGCGATCGACCACCAGGGTGACCTGCTGGGTGCCACCGCCTTCGCGGGCATCGATGGCGGTGAGCTCCGGCAGAGCTTTGAACGCCGCAACCACTTTCGGATACCACTCGCGCAAGGCGGACAGCTCGCTGCTCTGCAAGGTGTAGAGAAACTGCGAGGTGCTCTGGTCTCGGCCACCGCCGAACTGCAGGTCCTGGTCGGCCATGAGAAACAGGCGCCCGCCGGGCACCTTGGGCATTTCCTTGCGCAGGCGCTCGATGATCTTCTGCGCGGAGACCTTGCGTTCGCCGATCGGCTTGAGGCGCACCAGCACAACGGCGTTGTTGGTGCCGCTGTTGCCACCGATGAAGCCGGCGACACTTTCCACCGCTGGGTCCCTGAGCAGGGCCTGGCGGTAGATTTCCATCTTCGGCTGCATGACCTGGAACGACAGGCCATCGTCACCGCGGACAAAGCCCATTAACTGACCGGTGTCCTGCTGCGGCAGGAAAGTCTTGGGCACCACCACGTAGAGAGCAATGTTGACCGCGATGGTCACCAGCAGGCTGGCCAGGGTCAGGCCCCGATGGCGCAGGACCCAGTCGAGGCTGCGTCCATAGCTGGCCATCATGCGCAGGTGGAGTTGCTCGCTCCAGCGCTGCAGGCGTGTCTGCCCTTCCTGCGCCTGGGGCTTGAGCCAGCGTGCGCAAAGCATCGGCGTCAGCGTCAGGGAAACCACCAGCGAAACAATGATCGCCACCGCCAGAGTGATGGAGAACTCGCGGAACAACGAGCCGACGATACCGCCCATGAACAGGATCGAGACAAACACCACCACCAGCGACAGGTTCATCGACAACAGAGTGAAGCCGACTTCCTTGGACCCGAGGTAGGCGGCGCGCATCGGCGGCACGCCTTCGTCGATATGCCGGGAAATGTTCTCCAGCACCACAATGGCATCGTCCACCACCAGGCCGGTGGCGAGAATCAGCGCCATCAACGACATGTTGTTCAACGAGAAGCCACACAGGTACATGGCCGCGAAGGTGCCGACCAGCGACACCGGCACCGCCAGGGTCGGGATCAGCGAGGCACGCAGGTTGCCGAGGAACAGGAACACCACAAGGATCACCAGCACCACGGCGATGATCAGCGTGTGTTCGGCTTCCTTGAGGGTTGCCTTGATCACCGGCGAACGGTCCATGGCCACATCCAGCTTGACGCTGGCCGGCATCAGCGACTCCAGGGCCGGCAGTTGCTCCTTGATCTTGTTCACAGTCTCGATGATGTTGGCGCCAGTCTGGCGGTTGATCACCAGCAGCACTGCGTCCTGATCATTGAAGAAGCCACTGTTGTAGCGGTTCTCCACCGCATCGGTGACCTTGGCCACATGGCTCAGGCGCAGGACCGCACCGTCCTGGTAACGGATCACCAGCGGCTCGTAGTCCTTGGCCTTTTCCAGCTGGTCGTTGGCCTGCACCTGCCAGCTACGCTGAGGGTCTTCGATAAAACCCTTGGGCCGACGCTGGTTGGCATTGGCGATAGTCTGGCGCACATCGTCCAGCGCTACGCCGTACTGATTGAGCAATTGCGGCTCAAGTTCGATCCGCACCGCCGGCAGCGAGCTGCCGCCGATCTGCACCTCGCCTACCCCTGGCACCTGGGACAGGCTCTGCGACAAAATGGTCGAGGCCAGGTCGTAGAGCTGCCCCTTCTGCAGCACGCTGGAGGTCAGCGCCAGGACCATGATCGGCGCCTGGGACGGGTTGAACTTCTTGTAGGTCGGCATGCTGCGCATACCGCTGGGCAACAGGTTGCGCGAGGCATTGATCGCCGCCTGCACTTCGCGCGCGGCCGCATCGATATCACGCCCCTGGTCAAAGCCGAGAATCACCCGGGTCGAGCCCTGGCTGGAATTGCTGGTGAGCGTGGTGACCCCGGAAATCGCCCCCATAGAGCGCTCCAGCGGGGTCGCCACGGTTGCAGCCATCACCTCGGGGCTGGCCCCCGGCAAGTTGGCCTGAACCACAATTACCGGGAACTCGATCTGCGGCAGCGGCGCCACCGGCAACAGGCCGAAGCTGACACCACCCAGCAGCATGATCGCCAGGCTCAGGAGCATGGTCGCGACCGGGCGGCGGATAAAGGGGGCGGAGAGGTTCATGGCAGGTCCTGCACCGCAACGTCAGGCTGCGGGCGCAGGCGCCGCGCCAACCGGTCGAAGTACAAGTAGATGACCGGTGTGGTGAACAGCGTCAGCACCTGGCTGAGCAACAGCCCGCCAACCATCACCAGGCCCAGCGGCTGACGCAACTCGGCGCCGGAGCCGCTGGCGAGCATCAGCGGGATGGCGCCGAACAAGGCCGCCAGGGTGGTCATCAGGATCGGCCGGAAGCGCAGCAGCGCCGCTTGATAGATCGCCGCTTCCGGCGCCATGCCCTGGTTGCGTTCGGCCTCGAGGGCGAAGTCGATCATCATGATCGCGTTTTTCTTGACGATACCGATCAGCAGAATGATGCCGATGATGGCAATCATGCCCAGGTCGTTACCGGATAGAATCAGCGCCAGCAAGGCCCCCACCGCCGCCGATGGCAGGGTCGAGAGGATGGTCACCGGGTGGATGTAGCTCTCGTAGAGCACGCCAAGCACGATGTACATGGTCACCACCGCCGCCAGAATCAGCAGCAAGGTGCTCGACAGCGAGTTCTGGAACGCTTCGGCCGCGCCCTGAAAGCGAGTCTGCACGCCGACCGGCATGCCGATCTCCTGCTGCACCTGCTCGATCGCCTTGACCGCCTCACCGAGGGCCGCGCCTTCGCCCAGGTTGAACGACATCATCACCGCCGGGAACTGGCCGATATGGGCAATCGCCAACTGCGCCTGACGCTGCTCGATGCGCGCCAGGCTCGACAGCCGCACCTGGCCGCCATCGGTGGTTTTCACGTGGATCTGCTCGAGCACCTGCGGCCCCAGGCTGGAGGCGGCTTCGGCCTGTAGCACCACGCGGTACTGGCTGGCCTGGGTGTAGATGGTCGAGATCTGCCGCTGGCCGAAGGCGTCGTACAGCGCGTTGGTGATGTCGGCGACGTTGACACCCAGGCGACTGGCGGCATCACGGTCGATCACCAGGAACACCTGCAAACCCTTGTCCTGCAGGTCGCTGGCGACATCGGTGAGTTCCGGGCGCTGCTGCAGGGCATCGACCAGCTTGCCGCTCCACAGCGCCAGCAGTTCGGCGTCCGGGGACGACAGGCTGAACTGGTACTGGGTACGGCTGACCCGGTCTTCGATGCTCAGGTCTTGCACCGGTTGCATGAACAGGCGGATGCCGACCAGCTTGTCGACCTGCGGCTGCAGCCGGGCAATCACCTGCGCGGCGGTCAGGTCTCGCTCGCCATGGGGCTTGAGATTGATCAGCAGGCGGCCGCTGTTGAGCGTGGCATTGTCACCATCGACGCCAATGTAAGACGACAGGCTCTGTACCGCCGGATCCTGAAGGATCACTGCACTGAGCTGTTGCTGACGCTCACTCATGGCGGCAAAGGACACCGACTGCGGCGCTTCGGAAATACCCTGGATTACCCCGGTGTCCTGAGCCGGAAAGAAGCCCTTGGGCACCACCAGGTACAGCAGCACCGTCAGGACCAGGGTCGCCACGGCCACCAGCAGGGTCAGCGGCTGGCGCTTGAGTACCCACTGCAGGCCACGGCCATACCAGGCGATCATCCAGTCGATCCAGGCGCCGCTGGCGCGGTAGAAACGCCCTTGTTCTTGCTCGGTGGGCTCACGTTTGAGCAAGCGCGCGCACATCATCGGCGTCAAGGTCAGCGACACCACCAGGGAAATCAGGATCGCCACCGCCAGGGTGATGGCGAATTCTCGGAACAGGCGCCCTACCACATCGGCCATGAACAGCAGCGGGATCAACACCGCGATTAGCGAGAAGGTCAGCGAGATCAGGGTGAAGCCAATCTGCCGGGCACCCTTGAGCGCCGCTTGCATGGGGGGTTCGCCTTCTTCGATGTGCCGGGAAATGTTCTCCAGCATGACGATCGCATCATCCACCACAAAACCGGTGGCGATGGTCAGGGCCATCAGGGTCAGGTTGTTGATCGAAAACCCGGCCAGGTGCATCACTGCAAAGGTGCCGATCAACGACAGCGGTACGGCCACCGAAGGAATGAGGGTGGCGCTGAAGCGGCGCAGGAACACAAAGGTCACCATCACCACCAGGACGATAGCCAGCAGCAGCTCGTTGCGTACATCCTTGACCGAGGCGCGAATGGTCTGGGTGCGGTCGGTGAGTACACTGACATCAAGGCCGGCCGGCAGGTTGTCGGTGATCGACGGCAGCAGGGTCTTGATCCGGTCAACCACCTCGATAACGTTTGCGCCCGGCTGGCGCTGGATGTTCAGCAGTACCGCCTGGTTCTGGTTGGCCCAGGCCGCCAGGCGCTCGTTCTCGGCGCCGTCGACGATCTCGGCGACGTCCTTCAGGCGCAGCGGCGCGCCGTTGTTGTACGCCAGGATCAGGTTGGCGTATTCCTCGGGGGAACGCAGCTGGTCGTTGGCATCGAGCATCGACACCCGGGTCGGCCCGTCAAAGTTGCCCTTGGGCTGATTGACGTTGGACGCGCCGATCAGGGTGCGCACGTCCGCCAGGTTGAGCCCGGCGGAAGCCAGGGCATCAGGATTGACCTTGATCCGCACCGCCTGGCGCTGGCCACCGGCAATACTGACCATACCAACGCCGCTGATCTGCGCGATTTTTTGCGCCACGCGGGTGTCGACCAGATCGTTGAGCTTGGGCAGCGGCATGGTTTTCGACGAGATCGCCAGAGTCAGCACCGGGGTATCCGCCGGGTTGACCTTGTTGTACACCGGCGGTGCTGGCAGGTCGCTGGGCAGCAGGTTGCTGGCGGCGTTGATTGCCGCCTGGACTTGCTGCTCGGCGACATCCATGTTCATGTCCAGGCTAAAGCGCAAGGTCAGCACCGAGGCGCCACCGGAGCTGGTCGAGGCCATCTGGGTCAAACCCGGCATCTGCCCGAACTGACGCTCCAGCGGCGCGGTGACCGCGCTGGTCATCACCTGCGGGCTGGCGCCCGGATACAGGGTCATGACCCGAATAGTCGGGTAATCGACCTGCGGCAGAGCTGCCACTGGTAGCAAGGTGTAGGCGATCAGGCCAGCCAGAACAATGGCCAGCATGCTCAAGGTGGTCGCCACCGGGCGCAGGATGAACAGCCGCGAGAGGTTCATGCGCCGGCCTTGCCCTTACGGTCCGCGGCAGCGGCAGCATCGTTGTTGTCCTGACCCTGCAGATGTTGGCCGGGTGTCGCCGGGACTTGCGAGCGGTCGTTGACCACCTCCACTTCGCTGCCGTCACGCAAGCGGTCGGTACCTTCAAGCACCACCCGCTCACCTTTGGCCAGGCCTGCGGTGACCACGGTGTAGTCGCCGTTGCTGGCGCCGAGGGTGAGTTTACGGATGCGCACCTTGTTGTCGCCTTCCATGACATACACGAAGGAGCCGTCGGTGCCGAACTGAATGGCGGCCGAAGGCGCCAGCACCACGTTGGTCAAGGTGTCGGCCAGCAGGCGCACGTTGACGAACTGGTTGGGAAACAGCACTTCGTCCTGGTTCTCGAAGAGCGCTTTGAACTTCAGGGTGCCGGTGGTGGTGTCAATCTGGTTGTCGAGGCTACGCAGTACACCGACGGCCTGCTGCTTGAGGTCGCCGCGATCCCAGGCCTCGACCGGCAGCTTGGCGCCACTGCGGTAGCGGGCCAGCACAGTGTTGAGTTCCGACTCGGGCAAGGTAAAGGCCACAGTGATCGGTTGGGTCTGGGTAATCACCACCAGCGCCGTGGTGTCGTTAGCCGCCACCAGGTTGCCGACATCGAGCTGACGCAGGCCCAGGCGGCCGGTGATCGGTGCACGGATACGGGTGAATTCCAGGTTCAGCCTGGCATCGCCGACCGCCGCCTGATTGGTCTTGATGGTGCCCTGGTATTGGCCGACCAGCGCCACCTGCGTGTCGAGGGTCTGCTTGGCGATACTGTCTTCGGCGTACAGGCCTTTATAGCGTTCCAGGTCGATCTGGGCGTTTTTCAGCTGGGCCAGGTTCTGTGCCAGGGTGCCTTCGGCCTGCTGCAAGGCGATCTGGTAGCTGCGCGGGTCGATCTCGGCGAGCAGGTCACCGGCTTTGACCTTCTGCCCTTCCTGGAAGTTGACCTTGATCAGCTCGCCGCCTACCCGGCTGCGGACGTTGACGGTATTGGTCGCGGTCACCGTACCCAAGGCCTTGAGGTAGACCGGGAAGTCACCGACGGTAGCCGGCTCGACGCGCACCGGCACCGGCCCGGCAAAGGCCCCGAAGCCTGGTCGTCCGCCCTTGCCACCGGGTGCGCCAGCAGCCTTGTGCGGTGCTGGAGACGGCCACAGCCACCAGCACAGGCCGGCAACCAGCAGCAGGATCAGCAGGCCGACAAGCCAGCGACGAGGGGAACGGGAACGAGAAAGCATCGGTTGATCGACCATTGGACTGGAAAGAATTCTTTTGAGGAGGCTGAACGATAAGCACTGCAGCGGGATAAGCAAAGCGCCTTTACCGGCAATTTACCTTGAGCTTACGTTGCTAAGACAATGAACTGTAAATGAAAACGGCCTGGACTATGTCCAGGCCGTAACAATTGCTAACAGCATCATTGCAGAGGGGAGCCATTACCCCGGTGGGAGCGGGCTTGCCCCGCGATTGCGAGCGGTCAGTCACATCGCATCGCGGGGCAAGCCCGCTCCTACCGTTGGATCACTTGAGCACTGCCAGAGCAGCATCATAGTTCGGCTCGTCAGCGATTTCGCCAACCAGCTCGCTGTGCAGCACCTTGTCATTTTCATCCAGCACCACCACGGCACGGGCGGTCAGGCCGGCGAGCGGGCCATCAGCGATGGCAACGCCATAGTTCTCGACGAACTCGCGGCCACGCAGGGTCGACAGGTTCTGGACGTTCTCCAGGCCTTCAGCGCCGCAGAACCGCGCTTGAGCGAACGGCAGGTCGGCGGAGATGCACAGCACCACGGTGTTGTTCACTTCGCTGGCCTTCTTGTTGAAGGTGCGTACCGAGGTAGCGCAGGTCGGGGTGTCAACGCTTGGGAAGATGTTCAGCACTTTGCGCTTGCCGGCCAGGCTGGCCAGGGTCACGTCGGCCAGGCCTGCACCAACCAGGGAAAACGCTGGCGCTTTCGAGCCGACCTTCGGCAGTTCGCCGTTGACCTGAACAGGATTGCCTTTGAGAGTCACTTGAGCCATGAGCTGAGTCCTTATGCGGGGTGAGTGATAAAGGACCAGAGTTAATCATGAAAGTGCCCGGGCACCTATGGGGGAGCAACAAATTGTTGTATTGCCAGACAATTATTGTGGACAAATAGGCCACTCGAAAGCAGACAATCCTGCTTCCGGGTGGCCGGGCAGCCGGTCAGCTCAACAGCGAGTAAACCAGCGCCGAGATCGCCACCAGGCCGACCGCCACGACGAAGACGTTGGACATCTGCCCGCTGTATTTACGCATGGCCGGTACTTTTCGGATGGCGTACATCGGCATCAGGAACAGAATCGCCGCGATCACCGGGCCGCCGAGGGTCTCGATCATGCCGAGGATGCTCGGATTGAGGGTGGCGACGACCCAGCAGATTACCAGCATGAAGGCTGCGGTGATGCGATCCAGGGCCTTGGCACCCGGGCGTTTGCCGGTCTTGACGATCAAGCCCTTGAGGCCCTCGCTGGCGCCGATGTAATGGCCCAGGAACGACTTGGCAATCGCGATGAAGGCAATCAACGGCGCGGCAAAGGCGATGGTCGGGTTGCTGAAATGGTTGGCCAGGTACGAAAGGATCGACAGGTTCTGCGCCTTGGCTTCGGCCAGCTGTGCCGGGGTCAGGGTCAGCACGCAGCTGAACACGAAGAACATCACCATTGCCACCATCAGCAGATGGGCACGGCTCAGGATCTGCCCGCTGCGCTCGTCGGCGTGCACGCCGTAACGGCGTTTCTGGTCGACGGCAAAGGCCGAGATGATCGGCGAATGGTTAAAGGAGAACACCATCACCGGAATTGCCAGCCACAGGGTGTGCAGGAAAGCCGAAGCCGACGGCACTTCAGTGGCGGTGGTGAGGATGCCGCCGCTCCAGTGCGGAATCAGGAACACCGCAAGGAATGCCAAGGCAACGATGAATGGATAGACCAGCAGGCTCATGACCTTGACAGTGGCCTGCTCGCCGCAGCGCACGATGGCCAGCAAACCGAGAATCAGCACGAACGACAGCACGGTGCGCGGTGGCGGTTCGATGTGCAACTGATGTTCCATGAAGCTGCCGACCGTGTTGGTCAGGGCCACACTGTAGATCAGCAGAATCGGGAAGATGGCGAGGAAGTACAGCAAGGTGATAAGGGCACCGGCCTGGATGCCGAAGTGCTCTTCGACCACGTCGGTGATGTCGCCGCCATCGCGCCCGGACAGTACAAAGCGGGTCAGCCCACGGTGGGCGTAGTAAGTCATCGGGAACGCCAGCAACGCCAGGATCAGCAAGGGCCAGAAGCCACCAAGCCCGGCATTGATTGGCAGGAACAGGGTTCCAGCGCCGATGGCCGTGCCAAACAGGCCCAGCATCCAGGTTGTATCCTGACGGGACCAGCTGCCGAGGGCTGCTGGGGTCGATTCGAAGCGTTGCTCAACGCTCGGGGCCTGCTCATTCATCCGGGTGCAACTCCACTCGCAAGACTGCAACAGGGCTGAGAGTGGCGAAACAGACGCATCACCACCCCTCAGCCATACAAAGAGGGGCGCGATTGTGCGCCGATTGGTTGCACTTGCAAAGCCCTGACCGAGGAGCGGTTGCACCTTTTACAAAAGCATCGCGGGGCAAGCCCGCTCCCACAGTGCAGGAGCGGGCTTGCCCCGCGTTCAGGGTTTGTTACTGAACCGCCGCAATCGCCTCAGCCACCTGCTGCAGGTTGTCCGGACGCAGCCCGGACATGCACACCCGACCGCTGTCGATCAGGTACACGCCGAACTCGTCACGCAGGCGACGGACCTGCGCGACGCTCAAACCGGTGTAGCTGAACATCCCGCGCTGGCTCAGGAAGAACTGGAAGTCCTGACCCGGCAGCAGCACCGCCAGGGCATCGACCAGCCCCTGACGCATGTCGAGAATGCGCAGGCGCATCTGCTCCACTTCAGCGGCCCACTGGGCATTGAGCACCGCATCGCCCAGCACTGCGGCCACCAGTTGCGCACCGAAGTTCGGTGGGCTGGAGTAGTTGCGGCGCACCGTGGCCTTGAGCTGGCCGAGTACGCTCTGCGCAGTGTCGGCATCGTCGCAGACCACCGACAGCCCCCCTACCCGCTCGCCATACAGCGAGAAGATCTTCGAGAACGAGTTGCTCACCAGGCACGGCACACCGGCACGCGCCACTTCGCGGATAGCGTAGGCATCCTCGACCAGGCCTTCACCGAAGCCCTGATAGGCGATATCGAGGAACGGAATCAGGCTGCGCGCCTTGACTACCTCGATCACCTGTTGCCATTGCGCCTGACTCAGGTCGACACCGGTCGGGTTGTGGCAGCATGGGTGCAGCAGCACGATGCTGTTGGCCGCCAGGCCCTGCAGGCTCGCGAGCATACCGTCGAAGTCCAGGCCACGCGTGCTCGGGTCAAAGTACGGGTAGGTGTTGACCTTGAACCCGGCACCTTCAAAGATCGCCCGGTGGTTGTCCCAGGTCGGATTGCTGACCCACACCTGCGATTCGGGGAAGTAACGCTTGAGAAAGTCGGCACCGACTTTCAGCGCGCCAGAGCCACCAACGGTCTGTACTGTGGCCACGCGACCGCCCTGCACCGCCGGGTGATCTGTGCCAAACAGCAGCACCTGGATCGCCTGGCGGTAGCTGTTCAGACCTTCCATCGGCAGGTACAAAGAGGCTTCATGTGGCTGGCCGGCCATGCGCTTTTCAGCTTCGCCGACCGCGGCCAGTTGCGGCACCACGCCTGCGGCGTCGTAATACAGACCGATACTCAGGTTGACCTTGTTGGCGCGTGGGTCGGCCTTGAAGGTTTCCATCAGGGACAGAATCGGGTCGCCGGCATAGGCATCGACATGTTTGAACACAGCGTGCAGCTCCTTGGGTCTGGGCAGTTCGGACTAAATGCTGCGTCGAGGATACCTGTACCTGAGGTGAAGGAACATGACCGATGCTGCAACTGATTAGTGCATGGATGCACAGCGCTGACTTTTTACTGAGCCAACGCCTGCAACTGCTCCAGTTCCTGCGCAGTCACTGTCACTCCCTGCCGAGCCGACAGTTCGCGCTCGCGATAACGCCGCTCCCCCGGCATCCGCTGCAGGCCTACCGATTGCATCTGCCGTACCAGCTCATGGCTGCGCTCGGCAAAGCGATTACCTTCAGCCTTGCCTGGATCGATCACGATAATCAGTTGCCCGGTCCACGGCGTTTTCGCCCCCGGGTGCTGCGACCAGTCGAACTCCCAGGAAAAATGCCCACCGGTCAGCGCCGCGGCCAGTAATTCGACCATCATCGACAAAGCCGAGCCCTTGTGCCCGCCAAACGGCAGCAGTGCACCGCCGTCGAGAATTTTCTGCGGGTCACGGGTCGGCTCGCCCTGACTGTCGACACCGATGCCATCGGGCAGTTGCTCGCCTTTGCGCGCCGCGATCTGCACATCACCGTGGGCCATGGCGCTGGTGGCCATGTCGAAAACAATCGGGTCACTACCGGCACAAGGCGCGGCAAAGGCAATCGGGTTGGTGCCGAACAACGGCTGCCGCGCGCCATGCGGCACCACGCAGGTCATGCTGTTGACCACACTCAAGGCCACCAGGCCTTCATCGGCGAAGGGCTCGACATCCGGCCACAGGGCCGCGAAATGGTGCGAGTTATGGATTGCCAGCACGGCGATCCCGGCACTGCGGGCCTTTCCCACCAACAGCTCACGAGCGGCGGCCAGTGCCGGCTGGGCAAAACCGCCCCTGGCGTCAACGCGCACGTAACCACTGGCGACATCGACCACCTCAGGCACGGCCATGCCATCGACCCAGCCACTGGCCAGGGTCGAAACGTAACCGGGAATGCGGAACACGCCATGACTGTGGGCGCCATCGCGCTGGGCACTGGCGCAGTTGAAAGCCAGGGCACGGGCCACCGCTTCACTGGTGCCATGACGAACAAAAATGCGCTGCAACAAGGCCTGCAGCTCGGCAAAAGCAATATGCGCGACAGCAGTGTCGGGGCGTACGGACATCTGAAGCTCCCTTATTGGATTTGGAATGGGCGACAGCGATGAGCAATGGCGAAACTTTCCTCTTGTGACAGCAAACTGTCAAATGTTGACTTGATGACAGAAAACATTCATTTTCTGTTTCAACGCACAACCGCCTTCGAGAATCGCCGTGAGCCAACCGATCAAACAACGCCTGGAACACAGCCTGCACAGTGCCGCGGCTTCCGGGCGCAAGATCGCCAGCTACATGCTTGCCAACTTCACCGACCTGCCGTTCGAAACCTCGGCGAGCCTGGCGGCAAAAATCGGCGTCAGCGAATCGAGTGTCGGGCGTTTCTGCCGGGCCCTGGGTTACGAACACCTCAAGGCGCTCAAACACGACCTCAAGGACGACCTGGGCGATGGTCCCTGGCTGGTCGGTGATCGTTTGCAAGAATTCCGCCAACAGCATGGTAAAGATGCCGCTGGCTTGGCCCGCAGCCTCGAACAGGAAGTCGGCGCGCTGGTACGGGTCTACGAATACAGCCGCACCCCGGCCTGGGAAGTGGTCAGCCAGCGCCTGGCCCAGCGGCGCAAGGTGTTTGTCGCGGGGTTTCAGACCGAGCGCGGCATCGCCCAATGCATGGCCCACCTGCTGCAATACCTGCGCGACGGTGTGCAGGTGGTCGATGGTAGCGCCGGGCATTTCGGCGAGGTGTTGCTCAGCGACCCGGCCGACTGTGCCCTGGTGGTATTCGAAGCGCGGCGCTACTCGCGCCATGCCCTGAACCTGTGCCGCAAGGCACATGAGGCGGGCATCCCGGTAACACTGGTTACCGACACTTTCTGTGACTGGGCCGATGCCAACGCCAATGAGGTGTTTCGCATCCCCACCGAATTCAATCTGTTCTGGGAGTCCACCGCGACGATGCTGTCGTGGGTACACCTGATGGTCAACGAGGTCTGCAAGAAGCTTGGACCGGATGTTGAAAAGCGCTTGGAAGCAACTGCCGCTCTACACAATGAATTCGTTGGCTACACGTCAGCGAGCAAACAATAGCAAGAGTGCAAATAACAGATCGAGGTGTGACATGAAACCCGTTATCCGCTTTGCAGGTGCGTGCGCCCTGCTGCTCGCCGGCGCAACCATGGCTCAGGCTGAAACCCTGAAAATTGCTACCGAAGGCGCTTACCCGCCGTTCAACTATGTCGATTCGGATAACCAGCTGCACGGCTTTGATGTCGACATCACCAAGGCCTTGTGCGAGCAGATGAAAGTCGAATGCACCCTGGTTGCCCAGGACTGGGAAGGCATTATCCCGGCCTTGATGGCGAAGAAGTACGACGCCGTAGTGGCGTCGATGATCAACACTGAAGAGCGCCGCAAGAAAATCGCTTTCACCAACCACTACTACAAGACGCCGCTGTCGGTAGCGGTGGCCAAGGACAGCGAGATCACCGACGCACAGACTGACTTCAAGGGTTACACCGTCGGTGCGCAATCCTCCTCGACTCAGGCGATCTACGCCGAAGACGTCTATGGCAAGGCCGGTGCCGACGTCAAACTCTACCCGACCCTCGATGAAGCCAACGCCGACCTCGCCGCCGGGCGTCTGGACGGGGTGATTGCCGACAAGTTCCCGCTGGCCGAATGGCTGGGCAAGGCTGGCAAGGACTGCTGCAAGATCCTCGGCGACGTCAACGGCACCAAGGCCGATGCTTCGATTGCCGTGCGCAAAGAAGACGAAGCGTTGCGCGAGCGCCTGAACAAGGCGTTGGACGAGATCGTCGCCAACGGCACCTACCAGAAGATCGCCAGTCGTTACTTCGACTTCGATATCTATCAGTAATCCTGGCCCAGGCCACTTGTAGGAGCTGGCCTTGCCAGCGATGCAGACGCCGCGGATTGACTGACACCGCGTCGATGCTATCGCCGGCAAGGCCGGCTCCTACAGGGGTGCGTGTCTGTCTTGCAAGAGGGTCCGCCCATGCTCGAACAACTGTCCCTGTTATCTTTCGCCAGCGGCGGCTGGGGCCAGGCCCTGCTGGCCGGCGCGCTGGTGACCATCTCCCTGGCCCTGGCCTGCCTGCCCATCGGCTTGCCCCTCGGTCTGGGCGTGGCCTTGATGGCGCGCTCGCACAAGCGCTTTCCACGCGCCGTGGCGACCGTCTTTTCTACAGTGTTCCGCGGCCTGCCTGAGCTGCTGACACTGTTGATCATCTACTACGGCTGCCAGATCGCCGCGCAGAAAATCCTCGCGGCCATGGGTTATGAAGGCGAAGTGCTGATCAACACGTTCCTGGCCGCAATGATCGCCTTCAGCCTAGTATTTGCCGCGTTCTCCAGCGAAATCTGGCTCGGCGCATTCAAGACCGTAGCCAAAGGCCAGTACGAAGCCTCCCAGGCCCTGGGCCTGAGCAAGGCCACGACCTTTCGCAAGGTGATCTTCCCGCAACTGGTGCGCATTGCCATGCCGGGCCTGTCGAACAACTGGCTGTCACTGCTCAAGGACACCTCGCTGGTGTCGACCATCTCCCTGGTCGACCTGATGCGCCAGACTAACCTCGCGGTCAGCGTGACCAAGGAACCGATGTTCTTCTATGGCGTGGCCTGCCTCGGTTACCTGCTGTTCTCGGCCTTGTCGGGACGGGTGTTTGTCTTCATTGAGCAGTACTTCAGTCGCCATCTGCGGAGTGCCCGGACATGAGTTTCGATCAACTGTTGGCACTGGTCCTCGATCCCGACCTGCTGGAACGCTACGGCCCGCGCTTTATCGATGGCCTGCTGGTTACCGGCAAGCTGGTGGCGATTTCCTTCACCCTTGGTGCCCTGCTCGGCATGCTGCTGGCCTTGGCGCGCTTGTCCAACAGCCTGCTGTTGCAGCGTCTGAGCGCCGGCTACATCTACTTCTTCCGCGGCTCGCCACTGCTGGCCCAACTGTTCTTGCTGTACTACGGACTGGGCTCGCTCAAGGGCTTCTGGCAGGACGTGGGGATGTGGTGGTTCTTTCGTGAAGCCTGGTACTGCACGCTGCTGGCCTTCGTCCTCAACACCGCCGCCTACCAGGCGGAGATCTTCCGTGGCGCCCTGCTGGCAGTCGCCCCCGGCCAATATGAAGCCGCCAAGGCCCTGAGCCTTAAGCGTTCGACCACCTTCTTCAAGGTCATCCTGCCGCAATCGATGATCGTCGCCATCGGCCCGCTGGGCAACGAACTGATCCTGATGATCAAGGCCAGCGCGATCGCCTCGCTGGTGACCATCTACGACCTGATGGGCGTGACCAAGTTGGCCTTCTCGCGCAGTTTCGATTTCCAGATCTACCTGTGGGCCGCCGTGCTCTACCTGCTGATCGTCGAGATCGTGCGCCGCAGCCTGAAACACATAGAAGCCCGACTGGGCCGCCACCTGCACTGATAGCCTGCTGTGAGGACCGTTCCAATGCATTGTCAAACCATCGTTCTGGGCGCCGGCATCGTCGGCGTCAGCACGGCCCTTCACCTGCAGGCCCGCGGCCGCAAGGTCATCCTCATCGACCGCGACGAGCCCGGCAGCGGCACCAGTCATGGCAACGCCGGCCTGATCGAGCGTTCCAGCGTGATCCCCTATGCCTTTCCCCGGGAGCTGTCGAGCCTGCTGCGCTACGGCCTCAATCGCCAGTCCGATGTGCGCTACAGCCTGACCCATGTGCCGAAGATCGCGCCCTGGCTGTTCAAGTACTGGCAGAACTCCTCTGCTGCCGGCCTGAAGGTCGCCACTCACGCCATGTTGCCGCTGGTGCAACGCTGCGTGGAAGAACACGACGCGCTGATCGATGCCGCTGGGCTTGGCGACCTGGTCAAGGCCAATGGCTGGATCGAGGTATTTCGCAACGACGCCGCCTTCAGCAAGGCCCAGGCCGATGCACATGCCCTGGCGCCCTACGGCCTGAGCTATGAGGTGCTTGATCGCCAGCAACTGCATCAACGCGAAACTGACTTGAGCGACAACGTGGTCGGTGGCATCCACTGGCTCGACCCCAAGACCGTCAGCAACCCCGGCGGCCTGACCCGTGGCTACGCAGCCCTGTTCGTCAAACGTGGCGGCCAGTTCATCCATGGCGATGCGCGTACCCTGCGCCAGATCGCCGGTGAATGGCAGGTCGACAGCCGCCAGGGCCCGATCACCGCAGCTGAAGTGGTGATCGCCCTCGGCCCGCAATCGGCTGACCTGTTCAAGCCGCTGGGCTACCGAATTCCGCTGGAAATCAAACGCGGCTACCACCTGCATTACCAGGGCCGTGACGGTGCCGAACTCAAGCATTCGATCTGCGATGGTCAGGGCGGCTATGTACTCGCGCCGATGGCCCAGGGTATCCGTCTGACCACCGGCATCGAATTCGCTGCCAGCGGCGACGCGGCCAACGAGATTCAACTCAAGCGTTGTGAAGCCCTGGCACGCAAGATCTTCCCCCTTGGCCAGCGCCTCGACGCCCAGCCGTGGCTGGGGCGACGCCCTTGCCTGCCGGACATGCGCCCGGTGATCGGCCCGGCGGCACGCCACAAGGGCCTGTGGTTCAACTTCGGCCACGCCCATCACGGCCTGACGCTGGGGCCGGTCAGTGGCCGCCTGCTGGCCGAGATGATCACCGGCGAGGCGACTTTTACCGACCCTGCGCCCTACAGCGCGGCACGCTTCAATTGATCGCGGGAGAATAACAATATGACCGCTTCACTGAGCCTTGCAGCAACCAGCCCTGCCCCGCACGCCGACCCGCGCAAAATCGTGGTCAGCATCGAGGGTTTGAACAAACACTACGGCGCCTATCATGTGCTGCGCGACATCAACCTGAACGTTCGTGAAGGCGAGCGCATTGTCCTGTGCGGGCCTTCGGGCTCGGGCAAATCCACACTGATCCGCTGCATCAACCGCCTGGAAATCGCCGAGAAAGGCCATATCCGTGTCAACGACACTGACCTGGCCCTGACCACCCGCCAGGCTGCGGACGTACGCAGTGAAATCGGCATGGTGTTCCAGCACTTCAACCTGTTCCCGCACATGAGCGTGCTGGACAACTGCACCCTGGCACCGATGAGCGTACGCGGCCTGTCGCGCAAGGAAGCGGAGGAGCGTGCGCGCTTCTACCTGAACAAGGTGGGCATCGAGAGCCAGGCCAATAAATACCCCAGCCAGCTCTCTGGCGGCCAGCAACAGCGCGTGGCAATTGCCCGGGCGCTGTGCATGAAGCCGAAGATCATGCTGTTCGACGAGCCGACCTCGGCACTCGATCCGGAAATGGTCGCCGAAGTGCTGGATGTGCTGGTGAAACTGGCGGACACCGGCATGACCATGCTTTGCGTCACCCATGAAATGGGCTTTGCCCGCCAGGTGGCCGAGCGGGTGCTGTTTCTTGATGGCGGGCAGATTATTGAAGATGCCAGCCCGGAGGCGTTTTTCAATAACCCACAGAGTGCGCGGGCCAAGGGCTTCCTCGCGCAAATTTTGCACTGATGCAATCGCAAGCCCGCTCCCTACAGTGGGAGCAACTGTCTTCCGCTTGGTTAGCTGTAGGAGCCGGCGTTGCCGGCGATGGGGCGCGTAGCGCCCCTGGCCCCGCTATGCCGGTCAACGACTGCAGGCTGTTGCCGATGGGCAGAGTATAGGTGGCCAGTGGCTGGCTGACTGTCAAATATAATTAACCGCTACTAGCGCTCGCAGTGCCGGCAGGCAAGGCACGCACAGCGATAATTGCACCGAGGCAATGACAAGCTTCGCCCGCGCAATCTGAAGTCGTTTGACATATTAAACGGCTCTGGCAAGCTGTATGACAGGTTTCGACCGGAAACACAGGCCTCAAGCGCCCTTCCGGCAGTGCTCGAAACCTCAGGTAGCGCAAAGGTTTCAGCCGCGCGCCTGCACAATAATGACAGGCCGCGCCTGTCCCAAGGTGACATATGCCCAACAGCAACATTGGCAATAAGAAACAACCCCTTCGCAAACCCGTCGTCCTGATGACCATGGGCGCCCAGGAGCGCAAAGGTCACGACTATCAGGTCATGACCCACAAATACATCGTGCCGCTGGTTGAACATGCCGGTTGCGTACCGGTTCTGGTACCGACCTGCTGCGGCATCGAAGACCTCGAAACCTACCTGGACATGGCTGACGGTGTTTACCTCACTGGTGCTGGCAGCAACATCGACCCAGCGCTCTACGGCCAGGAAAACCAGACCCCAGGCAAAGCCCAGGATCGTGACCGCGACCTGTTCGACCTGCCCCTGGTGAAAGCAGCCATTGCCCGTGGTCTGCCGATCTTCGGTATCTGCCGTGGCATGCAAGAAATCAACGTAGCCTTGGGTGGCGACATCTACCAGAAGGTTTACGCAGAAACCGGCTTCAACGATCACCGGGAAAACCCCGAAGATCCGGTAGACGTGCAGTACAGTGCGGTGCACAGCGTGCGTCTGGAGCAAGGCAGCTGGCTGCAAAAACTGCTGCAAATCGACGAGATCCGCGTCAACTCGCTGCACGGCCAGGGCCTGAAAACCCTCGGCAAAGGCATTGAGCCGTTGGCTCACGCCGAAGATGGCCTGGTAGAGGCTATCCACGCACCAAGCCTGTCGCCCTTCCTGTTCGCCGTACAATGGCACCCGGAATGGCAAGCGGCAAAGAACCCGGATTCGGTGAAGATGTTCCAGGCCTTTGGTGACGCCTGCCGCAAGCAGATGGTCAAGGCTCAAGGCGTTAACCAACTGAGCTCGGCGGCTTGATCTGATTTCGCCAGTTCGAAGTCATCGCGGGGCAAGCCCGCTCCCACCAGGTTGAGGTAGAACCTGTGGGAGCGGGCTTGCCCCGCGATGCTTTTACCTCCCTCTTATTGATCCTGATCACTAGCCTTGCGCCTGCCAAACGCGCACCCTGAACGCAGTCTGCACGACCCAGCCACGCACACCTGTTCAGGAGAAATGGCCATGTCCCGCATGAAAGCGGCAATCTTCGTTGAAAAGAACCGCATTGTTCTGGATGAAAAACCTATCCCCGAAGTGGGGCCTTCCGACGCGCTGCTGCGCATTACCACCACGACGATTTGCGGCACCGACGTGCACATCCTGCGCGGCGAATACCCGGTCGCCAAAGGCCTGACCATCGGTCATGAGCCGGTCGGCATCATTGAAAAGCTTGGCAGCCAGGTCCAGGGCTTCAGCGAAGGCCAGCGAGTCATCGCCGGGGCAATCACCCCCAGCGGCCACAGTTATGCCTGCCTGTGCGGCTGCGCCTCTCAGGACGGCCCTGGCACACCACACGGTTTCCGCCCCGCTGGCGGCTGGAAGTTCGGCAACACCATCGATGGTTGCCAGGCCGAATACGTCTTGGTGCCCGATGCCATGGCCAACCTGTCACCAATCCCCGACAGCCTGAGTGATGAACAGGTACTGATGTGCCCGGACATCATGTCCACCGGTTTTTCCGGTGCCGAACGTGGCGGCGTACGTATCGGTGACACGGTCGCAGTGTTCGCCCTGGGCCCAATCGGACTGTGTGCCGTGGCAGGCGCCCGCCTGATGGGGGCGAGCACCATTATCGGTGTCGATACCGTCGCTGCGCGGCTGACGGTTGCGCGTCAGTTGGGGGCCACCCATGTGGTCGATTTCAAGCAGGGCAATGTGGTAGAACAGATCATGGCCCTGACCCATGGCCGCGGCGTGGATGTCGCTATCGAAGCACTCGGCACCCAATCAACCTTCGAGTCGGCCCTGCGCATCCTGCGCCCGGGCGGCACCTTGTCGAGCCTGGGCGTGTATTCGTCCGACCTGACCATCCCGCTGTCGGCATTTGCCGCAGGCCTGGGTGACTACAGCATCGTCAGTACCCTGTGCCCCGGTGGCAAGGAGCGCATGCGCCGGTTGATGGAAGTGGTCGGCAGTGGCAGCGTCGATCTCAAGCCGCTGGTCACCCACCGCTTCAAGCTGGACGATATCGAGGCCGCCTATGAGCTGTTTGCGCATCAGCGTGACGGGGTGATGAAGGTTGCGATCACGCCTTGAACGCTTACAACTGTGGCCCCTGCAGACGCGGGGCCCAGCCCTCCACGTCAGCCATACCCGCCGCCCGACGACAGGTTGCGGTTCGCCTCTGGGCAAAAGCCGGTTAGCGTCGCTATGCTGGAGGTCATGAACGCCTCCTTGCCCACCCGCTCCCCCTGCCCGCCCGGCGCCTGCGACTGCGGCCGCGAATCGCTGCAGGACCTGCGCATCCTGCTACTGACCCGTCAGGAAGAAAAGCGCCTGCTCGAGCGCCTGGAGAATCTGCAGAGCCTGGCAGATCTGGAGCACATGCAGTGCAAGCTCTACGAGAACCTTGGCATCCGCCTGCAGATTAGCCCCAGCGACAACGAAGTGCGGACCATGCGCGGTTTCAACATCCAGATTGAAGAACTGCCGGGCCTGTGCCGCAAAACCCGGCAGAGCATCGCCGCCGCCATCCGCCGGGCGCTGGAACGTCAGCCGGAGATTGCCTACCGGCTGCTGGATGCCCAGGATTTGCTGCGTGATGCCTGAAGGGTTGCCACTGTACACTTTGCATTTACCGAGTGATTACCGATGCCCACCCTGCTCTCCCGCGAGGTCTACCAACAATTGCGCGACGTCGCCATGGGCGTGCGTTTCTTGCAGCAACTGGAACAGCATCAGACGTGCGGGCAAGTATGGGTCGGGATCGAAGGCTGGCAATTGCTGCTGGATTTCGAAGGAGGTCGCTTACACCACTGCGAACGCTGCAGGCACCCGGATGGCCGGGAAGGCTCACTGGACACCTGGCAACGCTACGGCACGGATCCGGTCAGTTTGCTCAGTACCTGGGAAATGGCGCAGATCGAGCGATTGCTTGGGCAAAAATGATGCTTGCTCGTCGAGGAGCGATCAATCGTCCTTTGCGCGAGGCAAGCCCGCACCTACAGTAAACCAACCCGCAATGCCACATCCGATCACCACCAACCACGGTAGCCTGCCTGCGACAGCCCCAGCGCGATACCGACCTGACTGCTGGCGGAGCCGGACAGAAACTGGCAGAGCGTTACCCGATCGGCATAACAGCGCTCGCTCAACCAGCCGCGACGGCAGACGAATTCATCGCGAAAGTAGCCTAGGTGGGCGACAGGACCTCCAAACGAGGTCAAGCCCAGGCGCAGGAAAATCAGAAAGACCTGCCATGGGCTGCGATCGTGGTTGAGGGGCATGTACTGTTCTTCGTAAAGCCGCAGTTTTTAACAATACATAATTAAAGCCGTTATTGTGGTGGGGCTTGCCCCGCGATTGCACGCTGTCAGCCACATCGCATCGCGGGGCAAGCCCGCTCCCACAGATCCCCAACAGCCCTCAGAACGTCTTGCTGGCGCTGACCACCACTGTCGCCGTGCACAGGTCGTCATAACCGTACCAACTGATGCACTCGCTTTTCGACAGGTCTGTGTCGACATAGCTCAGCCCCCAGGTAACCCCGACAAACTCACGGCTAAGTTTCGCCTCCCACTCATAGTAAGCCTTACGGTCATCGCCACTGGCCGACCAGAACGCCGGATCTTTTACATCATTGCGCCCTGCCCGCAACGCCAGCCCCACTTCGCCTGGCAGCGCAAAACTGTAACCGAGGTAGGTGTAGAGCGTGTCCTGGTCCTTACCAAAGACATTCGGCGTGTCATCGGAGTAGTAGGCTCCCAGTTGTACCCCGTAAAGTTCGAGGATGGCGTAAACCTCGCTCAAGTTGAACTGGCCCTCCTTGGGATAGGCATATTTGATGTACCCCAGATCAAGGCTGATGGCATCGCTCGCTTGCCAGTACCAACCTGCGTAGTACTCCAGCTCCTGGCGGGTCTTGAAGTCAAAACCGAAATCGACGTTAGAGGTCCAGGCCCCCAGATACAAGCCACTGCTGTGGAGCAGCGTAGCGCCAGCCTGCAGGGCCGGATCGCCAAGGGTTTGCGAGATGCCCCGGCTGCGGTAGTCGCTGGCTGCAGTGAGTTCCACCTCCAGGGAGAAGTCTTCGCTCAGCGTCAGGGCCTGGCTGCTCAAGGGGGTCAGCAACAAGCTGACGAGGGAGAAAATGGCGCGTGCGTTCATACAAAACCCTTGTTGTTATCGGTGTGCGGGTAGATTCGTGCAGGCGAAACCGAGCCCCTCGCTACGCAAGGAGCCAGGTATCGTCAAGGAGAGCGGTCAGGAGGCGGGTGCGTAGACCTGTTTGCCGGCGAAGAAAGTCTTCAGCACTTGAGTGTCGAACAACTCATCGTTGCTGACCTTGAACACATCCCGATCGAGGACGATCAGGTCAGCCTGCTTGCCGGGCGTCAATGAGCCAATCTGCTGATCCAGGCGCAGTGCCTTGGCGGCGTTCAGGGTGTAGGCCTGGAACATGACCTGGCGGTCGACACTTTCCTTGGCGTTGAGCACCCCCAACGGCCCTTTGCGCGTACTCGCCTGGGCAATGGCATTCCACGGGTTGGGGCTGGACACTGGCCAGTCACTGGCGCCGGCAATCATTGCCCCGGCGTGCTGCAGGGAGTTGGCCGGGTACTGGTAGCTGTAAGCCGATGCACTGATGTAGGGTTTGACCAGTTCCACGGTGTAACTCTCCCCCGTGGCCCAAAGCAGCTGCATCGAGGCGATCACTCCCAGTTGTTGGAAACGTGCAAAGTCCTTGGGGTCGACCACTTGCAGGTGGCTGATGCTGTGAGCCTTGGCGCTGTTGTTGAGCTTGCGCGCGTAGTCGACACCATTGAGTGCCTCGCGCACCGCCCGGTCGCCAACGGCATGCATATGAACGATCCAGTCGCGCTGCTCTGCTGCGGCCACCAGCTCGCCAAAGTGCTCGGGCTCGATCAACAGCTGACCATTTTTCTGACTGTTTTTATAGGGTGAAAGCACTGCGGCTGTCTGCCCGGGATACTCCAGCACGCCATCAACAAAGACCTTGATACCCGGAAAACTCAGGTTGGGCACGTCCTCAAATTTCTTCATGACGCTGGCCAATACCTCAAGGTCCGCTGGCCGGCTCTTGGGGTTGGCAATCATCAAGGCGGCCACATGGGCGTTCAGTTCGCCCTGCTCGGCCAGGGTGCGGTACAGCGGCAACACGCCGTAGCTTTGCCCGGTGGCTTTGAAATCAAACAGAGAATCGCCGCTGCCAGCGTTGGCAGCCGCGTCCATCCAGGCGGTCACACCGTACTGATTGTTGATCCGCACCGCTTCACGGGCGGCCTTGAGCATGACCTCTTCACTGGCGGCAGGAATCTGGCTACGCACCTGGTCCCATTGCGATTCGGAAAAATAGCCGTTTGGCGTGAAGTCAGCATCGTGACCTACATAGCCGCGGTCCTGCTCTGACATACCCTTGACCAGTACGGCGTCGATTTTCAGCCTCTTGAGCATGGCGTTGTTGGCCCAGCCGGTGTGGCCATCGATACCGTTGAGCACCAACGGTTGATCCGCCCAACGCCCCTGATTGAACAGCTGGCCCAGTTCGCGGCTTTTCTCCCAATAGGCTGAGCTCACGCCGGCGATACTGATGATATCAGCGGCACGTCCGCGACCGTCCTTGAGCTCGGCAAGTATCCATTGCTCAAGCTCCGGCAACGGCTTGACTTCATCTTCCAGGTTAGCGCCCAATGTAGCGAATGCGGCCGCTACCGGATGACTGTGGGTGTCGATCATCCCCGGCATCAGCACTTTGCCAGCCAGGTCGATGCGTTGGGTGTGGGCGTCGGCCAGCGCATTGATCTGCGCATCTGTGCCCACTTGCAGAATCTTGCCATCCTTGACCGCCACTGCTTGCATCAGGGCTTGGCCGGGCTCGGCGGTGTACACCTTACCGTTGACCAGCACCAGATCAGCGGCGGCCATGACCTGCAAGGAAGAAAAAGCCAGGGTCGCGGCCAACAGATTGGGAATTACTCGTTGCATCGGAACGCTCTCTTGTTTTTATCGGCTCTGGGCACACCCTATAGCGCGCGACAAAAGAACGGACCTCCGCAAATGAGGAGGGTCAGACGATTTTTTCCACCAGCGGTGCTGCCGAACGCAAGGCCAAGCCCAGTTCCACCTTGCTCTTGACCCCCAGTTGCGCATAGCAATTGCGCAGGTAGGTACGCACCGTGGCCGGGCTCAATGACAGCATCCGGGCGATTTCCTTGTAGGAATGGCCAGCAGCGAACAGCATCGCCGCCGTGCGTTCGCGGGGCGCGAGCACCACGCCAGGAGGCGGCGCTTCAAGTGACAGGATCACATGTTCGGCGTTGGGGCTCAGGGTCAGTGCGCAGCGCCCCAGGCGCATCACACAGGGCACCTTGTGTAACTGCGCGGTGACCTCGGCTGGCAACACCGAGCCGCTCCAGCCCGGCACCTCACGCTGTATCGCTGCGCACAGCCGTGCCCCGACGTACAGCAGGCTGCCATCCAGACGGGCAACACCAAAGTCGCTGGCGCCATTGCCGGTATCGAGGCGGATCATGTCCTGTACCTGGAAACGCCACAATTGCAGCAAGTGTGCACAGAAGGCGGCAAACAACGCGTCCTCGCTGGCGTTGAATGCTTGCTCATCCACGCCCCGGTACAAGCAGACAAAGAAACTCAGGTCGCTCTCCGGCAATTCGAAGGTGATGCTCATCAGGTGATAGAGGTCGTAACGGCGGGCAAAGTCGTTGACCGCCTCGACCGGATCAGTGAACTCGCTATCGCGAATCACGCTGCCCGGCCTGGTCAGGGTGTCGTGGGCGAAGCTGTCCAGACCTGCGACGTGGCGCCACTCAGCAGCAAAGGATGGCGGCAGGTCGATGCGCCCGTGCATCCAGCTCTGCAGTGGCGCACTGGAAACGCCCGCAGACATCTCCCCCCACCAGGCTGAGGCAAACGGCACCAGTTGGCGGAAGGCCTGCAAGCCGTCGGCGATGAAATGCGAGCTGCCTTCCTCACGGGCCAGGCTGGCCAACTGCAGTACACACTGATTGAACGCTTCGAGCGTTGCTATCGACACCTGTGCGCCATTTGCTTGAACCGCGACCATCGTTTCCTCTCTTATCATTATGTTTGTCCCGCGCCAGGCTTCAGAACACCGCCCCCACCGGATAAACAAAGGCATTCACGTCATAGAAGGGTGTGTGCTGGTAAAACCATTGCAAGCGCGCACTCGGGCTGGCGGCAAAGACCTTGTCGGCCTTGAGCTTCTTGTCGAATTCGGCCTTGAGTTCAGGACTTTCGGCGAGCATCTTGCGCGCCATTGGCTCCATCACGTACTCCTCCGGCTCTTCCGCGGCTACTAGGGTCGAGTTGAAAAAACCCCAGGCCCAGAACGAATCAGGGCTTTCGGGATACAGCAAGTTGACCGCCAGCACAGCCAACGGTTGATCAAGGTCGATCACCACCGAACCTGCCGGGAAGGTCTGCAACCGTTCGAATGGCTTGGCCACCCCGCTGACCGGCAGGCGTCCTTCGTAGCCAGGGATCTGGTTGGTTTGCGCACGATCAGGCTCGAATCCGCCCGCCACCTTGACCTCGTCCATGCGGTACAGGGTGACCGCTATCGCCTTGGGTGTGTCCAGGGTGGTCATCTGGATGCCGTGGGCCTTGAGCCGGGCGATGACCTCGCGCCACTGGCCGGGCACGATGTACTGCTGTGGGCGCCTGGTCACCAGATCCGGCTCGGTGTTGCCGGTCACCGGCACCGTCAGCTGTCTGGGTTTGTTGCTCCAGACAATGGTCTTGGCGCCAGTGATCGGTGACTGCTCATAACGGTAGTCACCGACACTGAACGGGGTGGTCTGGGCCTTGCCCGGCTTCCAGGTGAGGATCACCTCCTGCTGATTCTCCAGTCGCTCACGGTCCTGGCGGATGGCTTCCTTGAGCGATGCTGATTGCTCGCCAATGACCTGGAACATGCTTTTGAGCATCACATAGTTACCCAGTACCTGGGTCTGGTAGGGGTGCAACGCGTGTTGTTCGATGAGAATCGAGGGGACGTTGCGGATGTCGCCGTATTGGTTGGAAAACCGCGCATAGTCAGTGCGGTACGGGTAATAGCCCTGGCTCGGGTCCTGGTTGTCGTTGGGGCTGATGCACTCATGCACCACATGCCCGTCGGCCTCCAGCGCCTTGTACACCGGGCCACGCATGACGCTATCCATCCACGCGCTACTGGCTGGCGACCAACCGTTGCCATTGTGGCAATAGGAGCTGTCGTAGGGATACATGGCGCCATCGGTGGAATGGGTATCGGCAAACAAGCTCAGGTCGTAGGTGTTGAATACCCAGGCGACGTTGCGAATCTCGGCGCTGTCGAGCTTGGTGAAGTCACGGTTGAGGTTGTAGTTCAGGCCGTTGACCCGCCAGCCGGTCTCCTGCGGACCGTTCTGGTTGATCCGCCCATAGGCACTGCGACGCAGGTCGCCATCGATGTTGACGGTGGGGATGAAGAGGATATTGACCTTCTCCAGCACACTGGCCAGCGGCTTGTCGCCGGTGGTCATGTCCCGCAGCAGCATGAACATGGCGTCTTTGCCGTTGGCCTCGCCGGGGTGAATCTCGGCCTCGACGAAGATCGTCGGCTTGCCCGACTCGTTCAAGCCAGCCGGCGACTTGTCGACTTCCAGCGAGGCAATGGCCATGACCATCGGGTGGCCTTCGGCGCTTTTCTCCGGCAAGTCGTGAAGAACGATACTGCCCCCGGACGCCGCAACCAGCTTGCTCAGGTAATCACGCGTCTGTTGGTAATCGCTGGTCTGGTTGAAGCCGCTGGCTTCGGCCTGGGTGATCAGCGGGTTGTCCGCCTTGGCGATGTAGCGGGTACTGGTCAGGGTCTGCTCGAACATCGGCGGCAGAATGCGCTGCTTGGCCGCCTCTGGGTAGCCGCTATCATCGATGTAGGACGGCGCGCTGGGCAATGCGGCCAAGGCTGGCAGGCAAGTAGCCATCAACATCGCGACGCACAAGGGCTGCAAAAGCGGGTGTTTCATGATGATTCTCTATCATGAGTGGCAGACGTCACCTTAAACCACAATGGGATGCCAGACGAGGGTCATGCAGCGATGTTCAACAACCTGTTCAATCCCCTTCCCGCCGCCGCCACGCATGAACACTTCGACGAACTGCTGGCCCGCCCGGGCTTGCGTATCGAACGAATTGTCTCTCATGGCCAGGCGAGCCCTGCAGGTTTCTGGTACGACCAGCCGCAGGGGGAATGGGTGCTTGTACTGACTGGCTCGGCCGGGCTTCGGCTTGAACATGAAAGCGCTGAGCGGGTGTTGAGGCCGGGTGACTTTGTCGAGATTCCGGCGCATTGCAAGCACCGGGTCGAATGGACCGATAGCGAGCAGGCGACGGTGTGGCTGGCGGTGCATTTTGCTGATGTCTGAGACCGTCATAAATACGCCTGCTCGTCCCCAGGGCTGCGATCAAAGTGACGCTTGTACTCACGGCTGAATTGCGAGGTGCTCTGGTAGCCCACCCGATGCGCCACCTGCGCCACGCCCAGCCCCTCGCCAATCAACATTTGCTGGGCCTTGAGCAAACGCAAACGTTTGAGGTACTGCATCGGTGCAAGCATCGTGCTGCGCTTGAAGTGTTCATGAAAGGTCGAGGCGCTCATGTTTGCGCAGCTGGCCAGTGCTTCGACGCTCAACGGCTCGGCATAATGGTCGCGCAAATAGCTGAGTGCCGCCGCGATACGGGCGAAATGCCCCTGCTGCTCCACCAGTGCGCGCAACACTCCCGCCTGCGGCCCGCGTAACGCCACATAAAGCACCTCTCGCACACGGGCGGCGCCCATCACCTGACAGTCCAGCGGATCCTGCAGGCAGCGCAGCAAGCGCTCGACGCTGTCGCGCATGGCGTCATCCAGCGCGGCTGAAGTCATCGACTCCGGCGTCTGCGCCCTGCTCGCCTGATCCGCCGGCAGGCCCATGCTTTGCACCAGTTCTCCCAGGACCACCCGGTCGATCGCTACCGACACCCCCAGCAGCGGTTCCTCCGGCGTGGCGAAGGTCTCGCACATGAACGGCACCGACAACGCCTGCACCAGGTAATGACCGGCGCCGTATTCCAGGGTCCGCGGGCCCAGACGCGCCAGTTTGCTGCCCTGGGCCAGGATCATCAGGCTCGGTTCGTAAATCTGCGGGCTGCTGGCCACGTAGCGACTGGCCGACAGCACCTGCACCTGGGCCAAACCAGTGTCGACAAACCCCGGGCGCACCGCCAAGGCACGAATCAGGGAACACAAGGTGGCATTGGCATCAACGTGGCGAGTCAGCTGCATAGGGAACCGGGACGGAGGAATAGACACTGGCATGATCGCAGCTTAGCGGCCCGCTGTGTGCACCACCCACCAAACTCCGGAGTTTTAGGCATGACACACGGAGGAATGGTGGTGGCCAGCGTCCCTGCCCCTGCGGACAATACCCGGCAATTACCGTTCATTGATTTACAGAGGTCTGTTATGTACACAGCCATCGGCTACGCCGCCCAGTCCGCCACTGCGCCCCTCGCGCCCATGACCTTCCAGCGCCGCGCCTTGCGCCCCGACGATGTAGCTATCGAGATTCTCTACTGTGGTGTGTGTCACTCGGACATTCACCAAGCGCGCAATGAATGGGGCATTGCCGTCTACCCGCTGATGCCCGGCCATGAGATTGTCGGCAAGGTAACCGCCGTAGGTGCCAAGGTCAGCCGTTATCAGGTTGGCGACAGCGTCGGCGTTGGCTGTATGGTCGACTCCTGCCAGCACTGCGAGGCGTGCCGCGCCGATCTTGAACAGTACTGCCTGGAAGGCCCGACCATGACCTACGCCACCCCGGACCGGGTCGACGGCAGCAACACCATGGGCGGCTATTCCAGCAGCATCGTGGTCAGCGAGCGTTTCGTCCTGCGCATCCCGGCCGCTCTGGACCTGCCAGGCGCAGCGCCGATTCTTTGTGCCGGCATCACCACCTATTCACCGCTCAAGCATTACGGGGTCAAACCCGGCGACCGCGTCGGCATCCTCGGTATGGGCGGCCTGGGCCACATGGGCATCAAGTTCGCCAAAGCCATGGGGGCTGAAGTCACCCTGTTTACCCGTTCGCCGAGCAAAGCCGAAGAAGCCCGGCGTCAGGGAGCCGATCATGTGATCGTCTCAACCGATGCCGCGCAAATGCAGGCGGCTAGCGAGCGTTTTGACTTCCTCCTCGACACCGTCCCGGTGCAGCACGACCTCAACCCGTACCTGCAAACCCTGAAGTTCGACGGCGTGCACATTCTGGTCGGCCTGATCGAGCCGGTAGACCCTGCCCTGCACGCCGCCAACCTGGTGATGAAGCGGCGAGTGCTGGCCGGCTCGCTGATCGGCGGCATTGCTGAAACCCAGGAGGTTCTGGAGTTCTGCGCCGAGCATGATATTCGCTGCGATATCGAGATGCTCGATATCCGCCACATCAACGAGGCCTACAGCCGAATGATTGCAGGGGATGTGAAGTACCGCTTTGTGATTGATATGGCTACGCTCAAAGGCTGAAGGTTCACTTCAGGTGCAGGGGCTGCTCAGGGGCGCCTGTACCGGACTCGGGGACGTTCGGGTTTCGCCGTGCGGCCCTATGAAGACTGGGCCATCCACATGGCCCCGTCCCCCAGTGCTTAACCTTGAACAACCTTGAGCATGCCACGCTCGATAATGAAATCGATAACCCGCTGCAAACCCTGGCCAGTTTTGAGGTTGGTAAAGGTCCAGGGCCGCTCCGCACGCATGTGTTGGGTGTCCTTCTCCATCACCTCCAGCGACGCCCCCACATAAGGCGCCAGGTCAATCTTGTTGATCACCAGAAAATCCGACTTGGTGATCCCCGGTCCGCCCTTGCGCGGGATTTTCTCACCTTCGGCAACGTCAATCACATAGACCGTCAGGTCGGCCAGCTCCGGACTGAAGGTCGCACTGAGGTTATCGCCGCCGCTCTCGACAAAGATCACTTCGAGGTTGCCGAACTTGCGTGCCAGGTCTTCCACTGCCGCCAGGTTCATCGAGGCGTCCTCGCGTATGGCGGTGTGTGGGCAACCACCGGTTTCCACGCCGACGATGCGCTCGGGTGCCAGGGCCCCGGCTTCGGTGAGGATGCGCTGGTCTTCCTTGGTGTAGATGTCGTTGGTGACCACGGCGATTTCATAGTGATCGCGCATGGCCTTGCATAGGGCTTCAAGCAGCGCCGTCTTGCCGGAGCCGACCGGGCCGCCGACACCGACGCGCAAGGGTTGCTGATAACTTTGCATGGGGCTTTCCTCAGGATCGGAATAATCGGGTGTATTGGGTTTCGTGACGGGCCGAGGCAATCGCCAGCAGCGGCAAGCCACCGCCCAACTGATCGTCAGGAAGTTGCAGGGCGCTTTGCAGCACCTCGGGTAGTGCTTCACACAGATCGCGCAACAGACTCTGAGCCGCTTGCTGACCAAAGGGCACCAGCTTGACTCCAGCCATTACAGCGCCTTCGAGCCAGGCGAAACCATGGCCCAGAGCCAGATCACGCAGCGGGATATCCCAATGCACGCCTAGCCAGGCCATACCGCCCAACTGACTCAAGCCCAGGCTGGCGCGCCACTCAGGCGCCTGGCACAACTGCCAGCCGTCCAGCAGCCGCGCCAGGGCCATGCCACGCTGGCGTTCCTCCAGGCGCAGCTCGGCGGTTTCGCGGTTGGCCAGCAAGAACTGGCTCCAGCGTGCGAATCCTTCGGCATCATCGTCGCGGCAGGCCTGGTAGAGACGCGCCAACAACGGCCAGTCGAGGTAACCGAGGGTTTCTTGCAGCTGCTGGCGTTGCCAGCTGCGAAAGCCTTCGGCACCTTGCACCCAGCCGGCTTCCACCGCCCATTCCAGCCCCTGCGAGTAGGTGAAACCACCCACCGGCAGGTTCGGGCTGGCCAGCTGCAACAGGCGCAGCAGCTTCAGATCGCTGCTCATCAACCGGCCAGCACCACTGCTGCACCTGCCAGCAGGCCGCCGCCGAAGGCTTTTTGCAGACCTCGGTGACGGCGCAGCAGACAGCCTGCGGCAAAACCTGCCAGCAGCAACAGGCCGCTGACCGTGACAAAGCCTGCGCTGAACTTCCAGAACGCGCCGGGGCTGGCCTCTACGCCGTGGGCCCAACCATGGAACAGGGCAAACAGCGGCATGGCCAAAGCCAGCATCGTTTGACGGCCAGGCAGCAACAACGCGGCAGCGGCGACCAGCAGCGAGCCAATGATCATCTGCTCCATACCGATCACGCCGCCGAACAGATGCCCCAGCAGCGCGCCAGCGAACATGGCACAGAGGGTCAGCAATGGCAGCGCCAGGGTGCGCCCGGTCAAGGCTGCGAGGGCACCGGTACCGAGCAGCATCAACAGGTGATCAAGGCCGGTCAGCGGATGCAGCAGGCCATCCTGCAGCGGATTGGCATCGTGCCCCGGATGAGCGAAAGCCGGTACGGCAACCAGCAACAAAGCGAGGGCCAGGTTTTTTTTCATGGTGATGCTCCTTATCAGAATCAGTGCTGTGCTACACGCACAAAAGGATGATCGCTGTGCACATGGCTATGCGGCGCGCTCTGGTAGGCACCGGCTTCAGGCTCGAACGGCGCTTGTTCCACCGCTACCTGCAAGCCCAGGCCGCGAACCATCTCGTCCAGTACGTGGTCGTGCTGATAGCGCAAAAAGCCACCTTCGATCTGCAACGGCACGTGGCGATTGCCCAGGTGATAGCTGGCGCGCGCCAACAGCAACGGATCGTCGCAGCGCACGGTGGATACCTGCTCAGCCGCCGCCACTACCCGAACAACTTCAGCGCCCAGTTCATCACTCAACAGCTCACCGCCGCGCAATAACTGGCCGCGTTCGAGCATCAGGCCGGCCTCGCGACCGTCGTCGAGGGTGACGCGTACCCGACTCTTGATCCGGGTGTCCAGGGTGAGGGTCACCGTGGTGCTTACCTGCGAGGCTTCACTCAGCCGACGCATCAAGACAATCATGCTCGCTCCTTCAAAACAGAAAATAACGTTGCGCCATCGGCAGCACCGTGGCTGGCTCACACACCAGCAGCTCGCCGTTGGCACGCACCTCGTAGGTCTGCGAATCCACTTCGATCAGCGGCAGCAGGCCGTTATGGACCATGTCGCCCTTGCGCACCGTACGACAGCCATCAACCACACCGATCAGGCTGCGCAAGCCCAGTTGCTGATGGACGCCGCGCTCATGGGCCGACTGCGACAGAAAAGTCATACGCGTGGCATTTCGCGCCGCGCCCAGGGCACCGAACATCGGCCGGTAATGCACCGGCTGCGGGGTCGGGATGGAGCCGTTGATATCGCCCATCGGCGCCATGGCAATCATCCCGCCCTTGATCACCAGTGCCGGCTTGACCCCAAAGAAGGCCGGGGCCCAGAGCACCAGATCGGCCAGCTTGCCCGCCTCCACTGAACCCACTTCATGGGCGATGCCATGGGTCAGCGCCGGATTGATGGTGTACTTGGCGATGTAGCGTTTGACCCGGAAGTTGTCGCTGTAGCTGCTGTCTGGCGCCAACGGGCCACGGCGGCGCTTCATCTGGTCAGCAACCTGCCAGGTGCGCAGTACCACCTCACCGACCCGGCCCATGGCCTGCGAGTCGGATGAGGTCATGGAGAACGCGCCGATGTCATGCAGGATGTCTTCGGCGGCGATGGTTTCGCGGCGAATGCGCGACTCGGCGAAGGCCACGTCTTCGGCAATGCTCGGGTCCAGATGGTGGCAGACCATGAGCATGTCCAGGTGCTCATCCACGGTGTTGATGGTGTAAGGCAAGGTCGGGTTGGTCGATGATGGCAGCACATTGGCAAAGGCCGCCGCGCGGATGATGTCCGGGGCATGACCGCCGCCCGCCCCTTCAGTGTGGAAGGTATGGATGGTGCGATCACCGATGGCCGCCAGGGTATCTTCGACACAGCCGGATTCGTTGAGGGTGTCGGTGTGGATGGCCACCTGCACATCCAGCTCTTCAGCCACCGTCAGGCAGCAGTCGATGGCTGCCGGGGTCGAGCCCCAGTCCTCATGCAGCTTGAGGCCCACGGCGCCAGCGTGAATCTGCTCGCGCAAAGCTTGTGGTTGCGAGGCGTTGCCCTTGCCGAGCAGGCCGATGTTGATCGGCAGCTCATCGGCCGCCTGGAGCATGCGTGCCAGGTACCAGGGCCCTGAGGTGCAGGTCGTGGCGTTGGTGCCGGTGGCAGGCCCGGTGCCGCCACCGATGAAGGTGGTGATGCCCGAGGTCAGCGCCTCCTCCACCTGCTGTGGGCAGATGAAGTGGATGTGCGAGTCGATGCCGCCAGCGGTGACGATCTTGCCTTCGGCGGCGATCACTTCGGTGCCCGCGCCGATCGGCAGGGTTACCCCGGGTTGCACATCCGGATTGCCGGCCTTGCCGACGCCGAAGATGCGCCCGTTCTTGATGCCGATGTCCGCCTTGACGATACCCCAGTGGTCGATGATCAGCGCGTTGGTCAGCACCAGGTCCATGGCCTCGGCGGCGAGCATCTGACCCTGGCCCATGCCGTCGCGGATCACCTTGCCGCCGCCGAACTTGACCTCTTCGCCGTAGACCGTGAAGTCCTTTTCCACCTCGACCCACAGCTCGGTGTCGGCCAGGCGCACCCGGTCACCGACGGTGGGGCCGAACATGTCGGCGTAGGCCCTGCGGGAAATCCGGCTCATCCTTGCACCTCCAGCTTGCCCATCACCCGTCCCTGGAATCCATAGACCTCGCGCTTGCCGGCATACGGCACCAGCGTCACGGTGCGCGCCTGGCCCGGTTCGAAGCGCACGGCAGTGCCGGCAGCGATGTCCAGGCGCATGCCGCGGCTGGGCTCGCGTTCGAACACCAGGGCGTTGTTGACCTCATAGAAGTGGTAATGCGAGCCGACCTGCACCGGCCGGTCGCCATGGTTGGCCACCGTGACACTGAGGCGCGGGCAGCCGCCATTGAGTTCGATGTCGCCCTCGGCGACCTGTACTTCTCCGGGAATCATCCTGCGCTCCTAGACAATCGGGTCGTGCACGGTCACCAGCTTGGTGCCGTCGGGAAAGGTCGCTTCAACCTGCACATCGGGAATCATTTCGCTCACGCCTTCCATCACCTGCTCGCGGCTGAGCACTTCACGGCCCAGGTTCATCAGCTCGGCGACGGTGCGCCCGTCACGGGCGCCTTCCATGACCGTCGCGCTGATCAACGCCACCGCTTCCGGGTAGTTGAGCTTAAGGCCGCGGGCCAACCGGCGCTCGGCAAGCAGCGCGGCGGTGAACAGCAGCAGTTTGTCTTTCTCTCTCGGGGTCAGCTCCATGGCGTTCTCTCAGGTAGCCCAGATACGCGGCGGGCATGGCGCCAGGCCGACCACGGCGGGTCGCAAGGCATGCCATAGCTGCTGCAGGGTGGATTGCAGGCGTTGGTTGTCGTTATCCAGCAGGCGCACCACCAGCAGTTGGCCGAGCAGGGTCGCTGCAGCGGGTACGCTCAACTCATCGATCAGGACGCGGGTTTGCTCGAGCAGTGCTTCGCTGGCTGGATAGGCGCAGAAAGTCGCCTGTAGCGGATAGCCGCCGAGCTTTTCCAACTGCCCGCCGTCGATGCGCAGACGCTCGTGCAGACCGGGATCTTCGGGCACATCGATCTGCAGGCGGCTGTCCAGCGCGCCATGGCTGAAAGGCTCTTTCATCACCGGTCGCCCCAGGCACAAGGTTTCCCAGGCCAGCAGGCGCGCACCCGGCGACAGGCTGAAGCGGTTTTCCAAGCGAACACGGGCACCGGGAAAACAGATACTGCCCTGGGGCAACCATTCCAGCACGCTGCCTGGGGCCAGGTGAAAATGCTGGCTCAAGGTCGAGGTGTCGCCGCCGCTACGGTAGAACTTGGTCGCTCCGGGCATGGTCAGCAGCGCATGACTGCCTGCTTCCAGGTGCACATCAAGCACCAATTTGTCGCCACCGACCACGCCACCGGGCGGGTGCAGCACATAAACGTGGCACGGCGCACCTTCAGGGTAGAACGGCCGCTGCACCAAAAGAGGACCGAAATGCCGCCGCGCACCAATACAGGTCTTCGCTGCACGGCGAACAAAGCGCAGCATTAGCTCTGCGCTCCAGCCGGTATCGCGGGCAGCGAGGTCGAGTGGTTGAGCAAGCGTCATGCCGTTGATCCCTGTAAACATGCAGTTCAAGGGGTTAAAGCACATAGCGGGCCAACCAGTATTGCTGCACTGTATGCAGCACTGATCTGCCTTTTCAGATAATTGTTGATCATGCCATCAGTAAATATCCTCGCAGCCACCTACAACTGATCCGAGGTACTGAACATGGTCATGCACGTGCGCCTTGAGCAAACAGGCAACTCGCAAGTAATGCAGCTCGCCAACACCGATCCGCAAGCTCCCGGCCCCGGCGAGGTGTGGCTGGAACAAGCGGCGATCGGCGTCAATCCACTGGACGTCAATCAACGCAAGGGCAATGTGCCGATTGCTCTGCCTTCGGGATTGGGGCTGGAGGGCGCCGGAACCGTAGCTGCAATCGGCCCGGGGGTGACTACAGTGCAAGTCGGTGACCGCGTGGGCTATGCCACCGGCCCGCTGGGTGGCTACGCCAGCGCCCGCTTGTTTCCGGCCGAGCGTCTGGTGAAGCTGCCAGACAACCTGTCGTTCGAAGACGCTGCGGCCATAATGTTCAAAGGCATAACTGCCCAGTACCTGCTCAAGAGCACCTACCCGGTTGGGCCAGGCACTCGCGTGTTGATCTACGGCGCAGCTGGCGCCCTCGGCCAGTTGATGGTGCCCTGGGCCAAACACCTGGGCGCTTTTGTGATCGGGGTGGTATCAAAGTCGCAAAGCGTGGCCAGAGCCAGGGATGCAGGCTGTGACGAGGTGCTGGTGTTCGATGCCGATACGCTGGCGGCACAGGTGCTGGAACTGACCCAGGGGCTCAAGGTAGATGTAGCCTACGATTCGGTTGGCCAGGTGTCGCTGCAGGCTTCGCTCGACAGCCTGCGCCCGCGCGGCATGCTGGTGTCCTATGGTGCGACCTCGGGAGCGCCCGAGCCCCTGGCCATGAGCACCCTCAACGCCAAGGGCTCGCTGTTTGTCACGCGTCCATCGCTCGCCGCGCATACCGCCACCACGCTGGAGTACCAGGAACGTGCGCAGGACGTGCTGGCGGCAGCGACGGCAGGTATCATCCAGCCGCGGATCTGGCAGCGCTATGCCCTGGCCGACGTGGCCTCTGCCCACGACGACTTGCAGCAAGGGCGCTCCCAGGGCGCGATCATCCTCACCCCCTGACCGGACCTGAACGAGGCGCAGCATCGACATGGACCCGTTCGACAGTCGCCAGGCCGATGAGCTGGCCACTCTTCTGGCGCTCTTCGCCCATGGATCCTTTGCGGCGGCAGGCCGGCAACTGCAACGCCATCCTTCGCTGCTGTCCAAACGCCTGAGCGCCATGGAGCGGCGCCTGGGTATCCGCTTGGTCGAACGCACGACCCGTCAGTTGCGCTTTACCGATGAAGGTTTGCGCCTGGTAGAGCGCTTGCGGCATGCCGCCAGCCTGATCAGTGACGCCGAACGCGAAGCTGCCCAGGGCGCGGTTGAGGTCAGAGGCCGCTTGCGCCTGGCGCTACCCTCTTCCATGGGCAGGCTCTGGCTCAGCCCGATGCTCGCCAAGTTTGCCCTGGCCTTCCCGCAGGTGACGGTGGAAACCGAGTACTCGGAGCGCTTTGTCGATCTGATCGGCGAAGGATTCGACGCGGCAATCCGCATCGGTGAACTGAGCGACAGTCGTTTGGTGGCGCGCAAGCTTTGCGATCACCAACGCATCCTCTGCGCCGCTCCCGCATACCTCGAACGACATGGGCAGCCGCAGTCACCCGCCGAGCTCGGCACACACAATTGCCTGGGCTTTACCGGATTGCGTTCTTATCCGCAGTGGCATTTGTATCGCGGCAGTGAACTGCAGACCGTAAAGGTACAGGGCTCGATGCAGAGCAACGATAACGAAGCGTTGCTTGGCGTTGCCCGGGCAGGCGTAGGCATCATCGCCGGTGGAGACTGGATGATGAAGAAGGACCTGGATTGCGGCAATCTGCAGAGGGTGTTGCCAGAATGGCAACTGGACAGTGATGCCGGCGTATACCTTGTGCGCCCTGGTGCTCGCTTCAATACGGCGGCAACCACCGCGTTCAAGCAGTGGATCGAGCGGCAGTTCGCTAATGGTGCGCCGTGGCGCTGAAATGCATCGCGGGGCAAGCCCGCTCCCACAGTAGCACCTGTGGGAGCGGGCTTGCCCCGCGATAAAACGCCTTAGTAGTAGGCGTTCTCTTTCTGACTGTGGTCAGTCACGTCACGCACACCCTTGAGCTCAGGAATACGCTCAAGCAAGGTCCGCTCAATGCCTTCCTTCAAGGTCACATCCGCCTGGCCGCAGCCCTGGCAACCGCCACCGAACTGCAACACGGCGATACCGTCTTCAACCACCTCGATCAAGCTGACCTGGCCGCCGTGGCTGGCCAGCCCCGGGTTGATCTCGGTTTGCAGGTAGTAGTTGATGCGTTCATTGATCGGGCTGTCTTCGTTGACCATCGGCACTTTGGCGTTCGGTGCCTTGATGGTCAGCTGGCCGCCCATGCGGTCGGTGGCGTAGTCAACTACCGCATCTTCAAGAAACGGCACACTGACCGCATCGAGGTAGGCAGTAAAACTGGCCAGCCCCACGGCCGTGTCTTCCGGCTTTTCTTCGCCCGGCTTGCAGTAGGCAATGCAGGTTTCGGCGTACGTGGTGCCCGGCTGGGTGATAAAGATGCGAATGCCAATACCCGGGGTGTTCTGCTTGGACAGCAGATCAGCCAGGTAATCATGCGCGGCGTCGGTAATAGTTATGGCGCTCATGGAAGTTCCTCACAGACTTGCCGGCAGTTTACGCCAACCTGGCCGCCGAACAAAGTCCTAGTAATTCTGTCGGGAAAAGCCTGGCCGGAGCCGGGAAAGGTCAAGCGACCCTCCCGGCGACCCTGCTCAGAGGTTTTCGTAGCGGTTCATGTCGAGCACGCCCGCCTCAACCGCATCGGTTTCCTTGATGTAGCTGTTGAGGTCGTGGAAGTACTGCCAGAACTGCGGATGGCTGCGACGCACGCCCCAGCGCATGACCACACGTTCAAACCTGGCCGTATCATCGCGGGCCGCTTCCAGGTCCTCGACGAACTCCGGAACATCGGCAGCGGGGACGTTAAACATGAAGTTCGGGTAACTGCTCAGCACGCCCGGGAACAGGGTCAGGGTGTCCAGACCCGGCTGGTAGCGATACGCCTCACCGAGCATGAAGGCCACGTTGCTGTGGGCACGGTTGCGCAACAAGCTGTAGACCTGACGCTGACCGCCCTGCCCTTCGATACGCAGCAGGGTTGCCTCAGGCAGTTGGCTGATGACCTTCAGCCCCGCAGCCGGACGCGACACCAGACGACTCAGGGTCTGTTCGATATCACGGAATTCAGCATTCATTTCCGGACGCGAGCAATAAGCCCCCTGGCAACGGTTGATCGGGTCGGGCGCAGCATTGAGGCTACCGGTGCGCTGGATCAGCTTGAGGCCAAAATCGCGTTTGGGGTCATTGGCGGCCAGTTGCAGTGCGCTCGGGGTGTCAGTGTCGATTTCCTCGTAGTCCATCCACATCTTCACCTTGCCGCTGTTCTGGTACCAGTCGCCGAGTATCGCGCCGCGCTGGTCAGCCGGCATCAGACGCAGGAAGTTGACCTCGGCGCCGTTGCGGATCAGGTCGAAGTACAAGCGTGTCTGCGCCTGGTGCGAGACGTTGCCGTAGACATCGAAGTTGACCGCCAGCTGGTAGTAAGTGCGTTCGAACAGCGGGTAGTCGAACAGCCACAGGGTCTTGGGTACATCGCCGATCAGGCCCTTGGTCACCGACGCGCTGTCGAAGTGGCGGAAGATGCTCAGCAGTGCGTTGTCGTTACCGGCCCACAGGGTCGACCAGCTCGGCGCCGGCATGTCGGCATACGTATCGCGGCGCAGTTTTTCGTACTCGTTGCGCTTGTCGCGGTAGGCATGCCACAGGGTCAGGATGCTGCCCACATCGTCGATCTGCCCAGGCATGGCCAGCAATGGCGTGGCCTGGCCGCGGTACTCGGCATCGGTCAGGTAGCGGTCGTGGGCCGGCTCCTGGAACAGCGCCCAGAAATTGTCGCGGATCACGTCAGTGGCGATCTGACCCCGGCACACCGGGCCGCGGATGAAGGTACGCACGAAATACTCAGCGTTATCCAGCATGAACTGGTAACGGGCCACGGCCGGGATCGCTTCGAAGGTTTCGAAAGGGTTGGCGCGGTGGCGCGGGCCGTAGCCTGGCAGCGCCTTGGCGTGCCAGTCGCCGCTGTAGAACAGCTGTTTGACGCGCTTGAGTTTCTGCGCCCCCATCGGGTAAGTGATGTGGGTTTTATGCACGATCACGCCCTGCACCGGCATCAACCGGTAGTAGAAGTCGGTGCCCGGTGGATCGTTGGGGCGACGCGTCGCGATCAGGTCGATGGGCTGGCCACTGGGTGTACGCGAACGTACCCACTGGAAGAAATGGCCCTGTTCACCACCGACAAAATGGATATGCGCGAGGAACAGATGCTCGTACAGCCAGCGCCCGACCAGTGCTTCGGTCGAGCCAGGACGGTTGAGCAACGCTTCCCAGTCGGCGATCTGCGAGGCCTCCATGGCGCTTGGCTGGATCGGGTTGTGCTCCACTGGCGCACCTGCGGCGAGCCAGCGTTGCAGAGTCTGGTACTCGACATCGGTGAGGCCGGTGACCGCCAGCGGCATGCCCTCCTTGGGGTGCGCGCCGGCATAGGCGTCGAATTCGCCGGGCAACGGGCACATGTTGTTGCGGTTCAGGCCCAGAACAATCTCTTCAGGCAACTTGGCGTTGGGCGTCAGCGGCGTCTTGTGGCCCAGTTCGAGCATCCGTGCCATCAGCGCAGCCTGGCTGCCCTGGTTGTCGAGCACCGAGTGAAAGCCTTTACGCTGCCAGGCCTCAGTGCTGTTGGCATCGTAGAACAAGCGGGTCGGGGCCACGGCCTTGCTGCGATCACCCTGGTACACCGGCACCTTGGAGGCGCCCCGCGAAGCGCCCTCGGCACTGCCCAGGTTCAGCTGGCAGGCCGCGTCGTTGCAGGCGTGGCAAGCCACGCATTTCTCGGTGAAGATCGGTTGGATGTCACGGGTATAGGAAATAGCCGAGCTCGATTGCGGGGCTTGCCCCAACGCCACGCCGCTGATGAACAGAGCGAATGCGCCGGCAAGTAAACGATGCACCATGTGCCGAATGTCCTGGGTATTGATAGCTTCACGATTCTACCGGTGCTGGCGGCGCGCCAACATGAATGAAATTCATGTAAATGCTCGACATGTCTAAAAACCGCGCAGCTTTGTTATTATTCCGCAACTTTTGTTTTCGCCCGACCAGGTAGTCCTATGTCTGACCGCAGCGCTCGTTTCCAAGCACTTCAGCACGCACTCAAAGAGCGCATCCTGATTCTCGATGGCGGCATGGGTACTATGATCCAAAGCTACCGCCTGGAGGAACACGACTATCGTGGCACGCGCTTCGCCGATTGGCCAAGCGATGTCAAAGGCAACAACGACCTGCTGCTGCTCTCGCGCCCGGATGTCATCGCCGCCATCGAGAAAGCGTATCTGGACGCAGGTGCCGATATTCTTGAAACCAACACCTTCAACGCCACGCAGATTTCCCAGGCCGACTACGGCATGGAGTCGCTGGCCTACGAGCTTAACCGCGAAGGCGCACGCATTGCCCGTCAGGTGGCCGATGCCAAGACCCTGGAAACCCCCGACAAGCCGCGTTTCGTTGCCGGCGTGCTCGGTCCGACCAGTCGCACCTGCTCGATCTCGCCCGACGTCAACGACCCTGGCTATCGCAACGTCACCTTCGATCTGTTGGTAGAAAACTACCTTGAGGCCACGCGCGGCCTGATCGAAGGTGGCGCCGACCTGATCCTGATCGAGACCATCTTCGACACTCTTAACGCCAAGGCAGCGATCTTTGCTGTGCAACAGGTGTTCGAGGAAGACGGCGTCGAATTGCCGATCATGATTTCCGGGACCATCACCGACGCCTCCGGCCGGACCCTGTCCGGCCAGACCACCGAAGCCTTCTGGAACTCGGTGCGTCACGCCAACCCGATCTCGGTCGGCCTGAACTGCGCCCTCGGTGCAAAGGACCTGCGTCCGTACCTGGAAGAGCTGTCGACCAAGGCCGGCACCCACGTATCTGCGCACCCGAACGCCGGCCTGCCGAACGCCTTCGGTGAATACGACGAAACCCCGGCCGAAATGGCAGTAGTGGTCGAGGAGTTCGCCGCCAGCGGTTTCCTCAACATCATCGGCGGTTGCTGCGGCACCACCCCGGGGCACATCCAGGCGATTGCCGAGGCGGTAGCCAAGTACAAGCCACGGGCCATTCCGGACATCCCCAAGGCCTGTCGCCTGTCGGGTCTTGAGCCGTTTACCATCGATCGCAGTTCGCTGTTCGTCAACGTCGGCGAGCGCACCAACATCACCGGGTCCGCCAAGTTCGCAAGGCTGATCCGCGAAGATAACTACACCGAAGCGCTGGAAGTCGCCCTGCAGCAGGTCGAGGCTGGCGCCCAAGTGATCGACATCAACATGGACGAAGGGATGCTCGATTCCCAGGCGGCCATGGTCAAGTTCCTCAACCTGATCGCCGGTGAGCCGGACATCTCGCGCGTACCGATCATGATCGACTCCTCCAAGTGGGAGGTGATCGAAGCCGGCCTCAAGTGCATCCAGGGCAAGGGCATCGTCAACTCGATCTCGATGAAAGAAGGCGTCGAGGCCTTCAAGCATCACGCCAAACTGTGCAAGCGCTATGGCGCCGCTGTGGTGGTGATGGCCTTTGACGAAGTCGGTCAGGCCGACACTGCGGCGCGCAAGCGCGAGATCTGCCAGCGCAGCTACGACATCCTGGTCAACGAAGTGGGCTTCCCGCCGGAAGACATCATCTTCGACCCGAACATCTTCGCCGTCGCCACCGGCATCGAGGAGCACAACAATTACGCCGTCGATTTCATCGAAGCCTGCGCCTACATTCGCGATCATCTGCCCTATGCGCTGAGCTCGGGCGGGGTGTCCAACGTGTCGTTCTCGTTCCGCGGCAACAACCCGGTGCGTGAGGCGATTCACTCGGTGTTCCTCTATCACGCGATCCAGAATGGTCTGACCATGGGTATCGTCAACGCCGGCCAGCTGGAGATCTACGACGAGATTCCACCTGCCCTGCGCGAGAAGGTCGAGGACGTGGTGCTCAACCGCACCCCGGAAGGCACCGACGCCCTGCTGGCGATTGCCGACGACTACAAGGGCGGCGGCGCGGTCAAGGAAGTCGAGAACGAAGAGTGGCGTTCACTGCCGGTCGGCAAGCGCCTGGAACATGCGCTGGTCAAGGGCATCACCGCCTTTATCGTCGAAGACACCGAGGAATGCCGCCAGCAATGCGCGCGCCCGATCGAAGTCATCGAAGGCCCGCTGATGAGCGGCATGAACGTGGTCGGTGACCTGTTCGGTGCCGGCAAGATGTTCCTGCCACAGGTGGTGAAATCGGCGCGGGTGATGAAGCAGGCGGTGGCCCACCTGATCCCCTTCATCGAAGCGGAAAAAGGCGACAAACCCGAAGCCAAGGGCAAGATCCTCATGGCCACGGTCAAGGGCGACGTGCACGACATTGGCAAGAACATCGTCGGCGTGGTACTTGGTTGCAACGGTTACGACATCGTAGATCTTGGCGTAATGGTCCCGGCCGAGAAAATCCTGCAGACCGCTCGCGAGCAGAAGTGCGACATCATTGGCCTCTCCGGCTTGATCACCCCCTCTCTCGACGAGATGGTCCACGTCGCCCGCGAGATGCAGCGCCAGGACTTCCACTTGCCGCTGATGATCGGTGGCGCGACCACCTCCAAGGCACACACGGCGGTGAAGATCGAGCCCAAGTACAGCAATGACGCCGTGGTCTACGTTACCGACGCTTCGCGTGCTGTTGGCGTGGCTACCCAGCTATTGTCCAAAGAGCTCAAGCCTGGCTTCGTCGAGAAAACCCGCCAGGATTATGTCGAAGTACGCGAGCGCACCGCCAACCGCAGCGCCCGCACCGAGCGCCTGAGCTACGAGCAGTCGATTGCGGCCAAACCGAAATATGACTGGGCCGGTTATCAGCCGGCGGTGCCGACCTTTACCGGGGCCAAGGTACTGGAGAACATCGACCTGAAGGTGCTGGCCGAATACATCGACTGGACGCCGTTCTTTATCTCCTGGGACCTGGCCGGTAAGTACCCGCGCATCCTCACCGACGAAGTGGTCGGCGAAGCGGCCACCGCGTTGTTCAAGGATGCTCAGGAAATGCTCGCCAAGCTGATCGACGAGAAACTGATCAGCGCCCGTGCGGTGTTCGGTTTCTGGCCGGCCAACCAGGTCAACCACGACGACATCGAAGTCTATGGCGCCGACGGTCAGCCACTGGCCCAGCTCCACCACCTGCGCCAGCAGACGATCAAGCCGGACAACAAGCCGAACTTCTCCCTCGCCGACTTCGTCGCGCCAAAGGAAACCGGGATCACCGATTACGTTGGCGGCTTCATCACCACCGCCGGCATCGGTGCCGAAGAGGTGGCCAAGGCTTACCAGGACAAGGGCGACGACTACAACTCGATCATGGTCAAGGCCCTCGCCGACCGCCTGGCCGAAGCCTGCGCCGAATGGCTGCACGAGCAGGTGCGTAAAGACTACTGGGGTTATGCCAAGGACGAACACCTGGACAACGAAGCATTGATCAAGGAGCAGTACTCGGGCATCCGCCCGGCCCCAGGCTACCCGGCCTGCCCGGACCACACCGAGAAGGAAACCCTGTTCCGCCTGCTCGATGGCACGGCCATCGGCGAAACCGGCCCCAGCGGCGTGTTCCTCACCGAGCACTTCGCCATGTTCCCGGCGGCGGCGGTCAGCGGCTGGTACTTCGCGCATCCGCAGGCGCAGTACTTTGCCGTGGGCAAGGTCGACAAGGATCAGGTGCAGAGCTACACCGCGCGTAAAGGCCAGGACTTGAGCGTGAGTGAGCGCTGGTTGGCGCCTAATCTTGGGTATGACAGCTAACTGAAATCGCGGCGACCCGACTTGCCCCGCGATCCGGTCTACACTGAGGGGGATGCCTTCCCCAAGGAGCCCCTCATGGACGACCAAGCCCAAGGCAAACCCCCAACCTTCTGGCAGATGCTGCAAAGCATTCTGGCAGCGGCGTTCGGCGTGCAAAGCGGCAAGAACCGCGCCCGCGACTTCACCTACGGCAAGGCCAGCCATTTCATCGTGCTGGGCACCGTCTTCACCTTGATTTTCATTCTGGTACTGGTCGGGCTGGTGCAACTGGCCATGCACCTTACCGCACGCTGAAACGCAATCCGCCCGCAGATCTCCTTTCTGCGGGCGGTTCATGATTACCCATCGCGTGATATCACTGGTGGCTGACCCAATACACCGCAGTCACAACAACCAGGACGATCAGACAGAGTATCGCCCAAGCATCGACACTGCTGTCACTCTTACCCGCTTTGGTCGAGTTTCCCATTGCATCGCCTCTTATTAGTGGTTATGGGAATGCATGTCACCCGTAGCAGTTAAGTTCAGCAATGCCCTTTGCTCAAGCAGGGATATTTTAATATTTGACCGGTGCGCTCAGGAATGGGTAGCGGTACTCGGCAGAATGGCCTTGAGCGCTGAAGTGGTTGAAATCCAGGCCATAGTCGGCCTGATCCTGAAGATTCAACCAGCGCCGGGCGCGCACCGGGTCGATCAGTTGCAGCACCGGCACCTGGTGATCGCGCTGTCCATCACGGTTGATTGGCAGATTCAGCGCATCATCGTGCAACAACACCATTGCCCAGCCACCCAAAGAGAAGTGCCCGCCCATCAGCACGCTGAGACGGCCGTCGATTCGCGCCTGTAGCGCTTGCGGGGAGCTGTTGACGGCACTGAACAGGACATCCCTGCCTGGCGTGCGGCCCGCTTCGACAAAAGCCTGCATGGCACCAAAGGCCATCTCGTCATTGGCCGACCAGACCAGTTCGATGTTCGGGTAGCGCTTCAACAGTTGCTGCGCCTGCTCATATGCCCGCTTCTGCCCCCAGCCGCCGTACACCACTTGACGCAAGCGAACCTGCGGGTGTTCGGCCAGGGCGCGGCGCATGCCCTGCTCACGCAACTGCGCCGCCGGCGTGGTCTTGAGGCCGGAAAAGGCCAGCAGTTCGATCGGCCGCTGCGAGCCTTCCCGCAAGCGCAGGGCTATCAGCTCCTTGAGCATCTGATAGCCGGCCTGTTCATCGTTACCCACCAACGTGCCAAGCAATGGCGGGTACTTGTCCGGGTGAGCATGAATCAACTCGGCCTGGTCATGGGTCAAACCGTTATTGACCAGGAATAACTTGACCCCACTGCCGCGCGACAGGCGAATGATCTCCGGGGCCACGTACTGCTCGTTGACCAGCACCAGGTAATCCGGCCGGTGCTTGCCCTCAAGCACCTCGCGCGCCTGGATCAGTGCCAGCTCCGGACGCCGCTCGCTGTACTCGATGTGCAACTGCATGCCCAGGTCCTTGGCGGCGGCCTGCATGAAGTGCGAATAGCTGACCCAGAAGGTTTCGCTGGAATAGCCCGGATTGAGAAAAACCACTGACGCGGCGTGCGCGCTGGCAACCAGCGGCAGACTCAGGCACAAGCTTTGGCACAAGGCCTTGAGCATGCAGATTAGCTCCTGCTCTTCAAACTGTTGATTATAAACACCGCAGAGGGCCAAACAGGCAAATGGCATTCAGTCTCACTTAGTCCAAATGGTTCTTTTCATATGCAAAAACATCACTTTTGCGCATAAACACAAACTGCTATCTTTCCTTCGCTCCGTTTAGGGAGTGCGCGGCCGTGCGCGCGATTAGCTGCAAGCAGCTTGAGAACAGGACCCCTATGTACGTATACGACGAGTACGATCAGCGGATCATCGAGGACCGCGTAAAGCAGTTCCGTGATCAGACCCGCCGCTACCTGGCCGGTGAGCTGAGCGAAGAAGAGTTCCGCCCCCTGCGCCTGCAAAATGGCCTTTATATCCAACGTTTTGCCCCGATGTTGCGGGTCGCCGTGCCTTATGGCCAGCTGACCTCGCGTCAGACGCGGATGCTGGCGAAGATCGCGCGCGACTACGACAAGGGCTATGCCCACATCAGCACCCGGCAGAACGTGCAGTACAACTGGCCAGCCCTGGAAGACATCCCGGAGATCCTGGCTGAACTGGCCACCGTGCAGATGCATGCGATCCAGACCAGCGGCAACTGCCTGCGCAACGTCACCACCGACCAGTTCGCCGGTGTCGCTGCCGATGAAGTGATCGACCCACGCCCGTGGTGTGAGATCGTTCGCCAGTGGACTACCTTCCACCCCGAATTCGCTTACCTGCCACGTAAATTCAAAATCGCGATCAATGGCTCAAGCAGCGACCGTGCGGCCATCGAAGTACACGATATCGGCCTTGAGCCGGTGTACAATGCCGCCGGCGAGCTGGGTTTCCGCGTGCTGGTCGGCGGTGGTCTGGGCCGTACCCCGGTGGTCGGTGCCTTTATCAACGAGTTCCTGCCATGGCAGGACCTGCTCAGCTACCTCGATGCGATCCTGCGGGTTTACAACCGCTATGGCCGTCGCGATAACAAGTACAAGGCGCGGATCAAGATCCTGGTCAAAGCGCTCACGCCTGAAGTCTTCGCCGAGAAGGTCGAGGCCGAAATGGTCCACCTGCGTGGCGGCAGCACCACACTGACCGAAGCCGAACTGCAGCGTGTGGCCAAGCACTTCGTCGACCCGGACTACAAGCAGCTGGATAACCTCGACTTCAGCGAGCTTGAGCAACAGCACCCAGGCTTTGCCCGCTGGCGCACCCGCAATGTCCTGGCGCACAAGAAGCCCGGCTACGTTGCCGTGACCCTGTCGCTCAAACCTACCGGTGTCGCCCCTGGCGACCTGACCGACAAACAGCTCGATGCCGTCGCCGACCTCGCCGAGCGTTACAGCTTCGGCCAGCTGCGCACCTCCCACGAGCAGAACATCATCCTCGCCGATGTCGAGCAGAGCCAACTGCACGCCCTGTGGCTGGAGTTGCGTGAAAACGGTTTCGCCACGCCGAACATCGGCCTGCTGACCGACATCATCTGCTGCCCGGGTGGCGATTTCTGTTCCCTGGCCAACGCCAAGTCGATCCCGATTGCCGAATCCATCCAGCGCCGTTTCGACAACCTGGATTACCTGTTCGACATCGGCGAATTGGACCTGAACATCTCCGGCTGCATGAACGCCTGTGGTCACCACCACGTCGGTCACATCGGCATTCTCGGGGTGGACAAGAAAGGCGAAGAGTTCTACCAGGTCTCCCTCGGTGGCAGCGCTAGCCGTGACGCCAGCCTGGGCAAGATCCTCGGTCCGTCCTTCGCCCAGGACGACATGCCGGATGTGATCGAGAAGCTGATCAATGTCTACGTTGAACAACGCACCGAAGACGAGCGCTTCATCGACACCTACCAGCGTATTGGCATCGACCCTTTCAAGGAACGCGTCTATGCAGCGAATCATTAAGAACAACGAAATCGTCGACGAAACCTGGCACCTGCTGCCCAAGGACTTCAACATCGACGAAGTGACCAACTGCGACGACTACATTGTTCCGCTACAGCTATGGCGCGAACACGGCCATATGCTCAAGGCCCGTGACGGCGGTCTGGGCGTATGGCTGGACGCCGATGAAGAGGCCGAAGAAATCGGCGAGGTCGTCAACGAATTCCAGGTCATCGCCCTGAACTTCCCGGCCTTCACTGACGGGCGCAACTACTCCAATGCGCGTCTGTTGCGTGATCGCTACAAGTTTACCGGTGAGCTACGCGCCATCGGCGACGTGCTGCGCGACCAGCTGTTCTACATGAAGCGCTGCGGTTTCGACGCCTTCGCCCTACGGGCTGACAAAGACCCGGTTGAAGCACTGGAAAGCCTTAAAGACTTCTCGGTGACTTATCAGGCTGCAACCGACGAACCGCAACCGCTGTTCCGTCGCCGCTAAAGTAAAAGGCCCCGCATGCGGGGCCTTCCTTATTGACGACTCAGACCGTTTCCTCTTCAAGCTGGGTCAATCTCACCATCATTTCTGTTTCAGCTCTTTTTTGCCCTTTGGCCACGGCGTTGGCCGCATCCTCGTACTGCTGGCTGCCGATCTCAAGCCTTCGCAACGCTCCGTCTGGTGCAACAGGCTCTTCATTCAGCGCCGTGCGCAAGACCTGCAACACGTCATTGCTCAGGGCACCGGGCATCTCCTCAGCGCCATTGCAATAATCCAGATACGCCAGACCTTCAGACCAGATATTTGCGACTTCGTCTAACTGCTGCGCATAGTGCTGCCTCAGGTAACGCTGCCAACTGATTTCTTCTACCATCCATGCGTGGCGGTTGGCGGTCGTATCAACCGCCCGGACTGCATTTTCAAAGTGCCTTACCATGTTCGGCGTTACATTGGCCAGATCCCGATAGAGCATTCCACTTGAAGGCTCCGGGTAGTTCAGCACGTTTGCCAGATCCTGGCGCAAAGCCAATCGGATCTCGATATCCTCAACCGGATGTCGCCGCAACTCGCCATCGCTGATGTCATCCAGCGGATCCAAATCGGGCAACGTGCCGTTTTCCAGTAGCGCTCGACGCCGCGCCATGCGCGCCAATGACAGTTTATCGGCCATTCGTTTAACTTCATGGCGACGAAACAGTTGCCTGTACAACGCCAACAATTCAGCACGGCGGGTACTTAACGTTGCCTGTGCACTGCTTTCAAACACCAAGACGGCGGTTTCCAGATCACTGAAAGCGTCGGCGCCAGCATCACCACAGGTTACTGGAAAACCTTCGGCGATTGCCTGCAGTTCCTCTCGAAGCTGGTTATGTTGCGAGGCCAGTTCGAGCATTTTCCATACTCGGGCGCGCAACTGAGGTGCGTTGCGCTGAAATTCCCTGGACGCTGCAAGGCGCTCAAGCATTTCCTCGAGTGCGGCATGGCGCCGCGACTGGAACATGGTGTCCCACAGCTCACTCTGAGCTTGGGTTGCATCCACAAGCCAAACTGAACCCGGACGCGGATGCAACCCCTCTGACCTTTCAGCAGCGAATACTCCCCGGACCTGGCGCAAACGCATAATGCTCTGGGCTTCGAGCGGATTGAAGCTCAGGTTGAGCCTGAGTGTGTTACCAATCTGGGCGCGTAAATCGCTACCGAAGCGCGTCGCGGCCAAGTCCGGCAATTGCGTGATCAGATTGCGGCTGAGGTCCACAGTACGCAACTGGCGAAGTTCCTGATTCATTAGGGTGGTAAGCCCCACAGGCCACTCTCTTAACTCGCAACGGTCCAGTTCCAGAATTTCCAGCCGCACCAGACTGCCAAGCTCGGGTGCCTCGCCCAAGGGGTTGCCACCCAACCGCAAACGCTGCAAATGGACAAACCGCGAGAAAACCTGGGCGCTAGCCTGATCAAGCACTAGCCCGGTACTGCTCAAGTCCAGATATTGCAACGGCAATCGGGTCAGCATTGCCAGGCCGTTGTTGCTCAAGCCCCGGTTGTAGCGCAGGTTCAGGCGCGTTAATGCGGGCAATCTGCTAAGCGTTTCCACCGCTGCATCAGGGATGTTGTGCAGTTGGTTGCTTTGCAGCTCCAGCGACCTCAGCCTGACCAGCGGCGTCAGCGCATCGAACATGGTGTCGCTGGCGGTAAGTCGGACCCCGGTCAAGTCCAGGGAGTTGAGTTCCGTCAACGCGCTGATCTCCGCAGGAAGGACGCGCAACGCAGTGCCTTCCAATGACAGGTGTTGCAGACGGGGAAAGCAGCGCAAAAAACCGTCAGGAAACTGCTCAAGGTTCATGTGGTGGATAGTTAGACTTTGTATGTGCTCGAAACGCGCAGTCAGCGTGGGTAGTGACCCGCTACCCAGCATCCCCAATTGCAACTCCGATTGCCGTGGGCCACCCTGTCGACGCCAGGCACTGAGCAGTTGCTCCCGGACTCCTCGACGAAAGTGATAGCTACGGAAATCGCCGCGAGCACCCTCTACCCACAGATCAAGGGTTCGTTGAAGCGTGTTGAGTTCGCCCTCGAGCCGAAAAATAGCATCCCCCATGGTTTGGTTCTCGTCCAGTAAGCGCCTTTTCAGCGCCTCAAGCTCTGCGTCCCGCAACTCAGGGAACAGCGCGTTTAGCCGAGAATTGATTGCCCATTCGCTGCTGACCACTCCGCCCAAAGGATAGCCGGCGCGGCCGTCTGCCAAACGCAACGGCGAGCGAAACCACGGCCTGATGGGTTGTTGTCCAAGCAAAGTCGCTGCCATGGCTCGATCCTCCACAGCAATCGCGCAGAGCTTCAAGCGCAACGATTGAGCACTGTAGATATCGAGATTGACGGCCTCGCGCTCACTATCGGGCAGCGCTTTGAGCAAGGTGGCGAACAACGACTCGCCATTGCTCAGTTCAAGGCCTTGGGCGTCATAAGCGGTGTACAGGCGCCCTGAGCGTACGATTGATTTGAGCTCGCCTTGAGGTGGGCCTGCGTTAGCCAATAATCGGCCTGTCAACCGCTCTTCACGCAACTGGATGCAGACCGTGTCGGTCCACCCCGGCAACTGGGCCATTAGCCCCACCGCCAGGCGATCGCTGTCCAGGTTTGCCAGTGTAGGCTCATGCAATCCTTGTATGGCCCGACTCAGGGCAAACTGGCGTTGGTAGACGCGCGCCTCCTCCGCCAGGCGCATCGGAACGCGACCATCAACAGCCTGCAACTGCATGTGCTCCTCAGCGTCTGCGGCGCTGATGATCTCCTGCGCAGCCGCGTCGGTGAGCAAGGGGAAATCCCGGATCAAGCGTTGTTGTTCAGTGCTGCGAGGCGCATGGCCGTGCTGATCCATAATCTGGTAGATCTCGTCGCGGCGCTTGACGGCACGCTCGGCAATGAGCTGCCGTAATACCGCTAGACGCTTGTCCGGTTCGACAGAGGAACCAAACAACTCGAGGGCTTCTGTCTGGTTCAGGTCTGCCAGCACCTTGTCGGCCAGTTGATTGGCATACAACTCCTGGACCGATATACGAATGACCCGCCCGTTCGGCCAGCGGTTTGCGCCATAGCGCATGCTCCCTCGGTCAGGATTGGCTGGGTCATACACCTCAAGGACCCGCTCCGGCCAGCGCGCTAACTCCAGGCTCAACTCCAGCCCCAGCCCCAGCCCCTCCCCTTCAGCTTCGCCACTGCGCAAACTGTCAATCAACCGGGTCACCCGGCGGTCGATCTGAAACCGCCGCAAGGTATCACCCAACAACGGCGGTACTGACAACTGGTCGATGTGCATGCTTCGCAGCACATCGTCGTTGATCCCGCTGATCTGCGCAGCCTGCTCAAGCACGTCATCCGACAAACCGCGTGTAGCGTGACCAATCCTTCTCAGCAGCTGAATATGACTCCATTGCAACGGCTGCTCACCAACGGCCTGCCAGGCTCCTTCGCGGTTGTGCCTGAGTGCCGGCTGATATGCATCAGGGTCGTTCGGATGACGGATCGACCAGGCGCCGTCTGCATCCTGGGACACTTCACAGACCTGCTCCTCAATGCGGATATAGGTGCTGCCATTCAGCGTGTACAGCCCTTGGGCATCAGGGGCGATGCCGGCCAGGTCGATCGTCTGGGTATAGGGCAGCAGATCAGGCTTCCACAAGCGCTGCTCACCACCAGGCAAGGTGACCCGTAGCAGACCATCCACGCGCTCGCTGGCCTGCACCGGAGCGCCTACATGCCCCGCAGCGCCAAAACCTGCAACCAAGGCTACATTCATTGCCACCGATTCGAAGTGCGCCAGCGCCTCATCGAGCTCACCCGCTTCCCAGGCATGTGCACCGTCGATAACCTCTTTGACCAACTGCGCGCCGGCCACCACCGCCATCACCTCACCAACACCGGGCACAAAAAAGGCCGCCGCATTGAGCACATTGAAACCAATACTCTCCCAATACGCCAGGCGTTGGCGCTTCGCCGCCTCATCCACCTCGGCGCTGGGTACCGCCAGGTCGCGAGCATTGGCCTTGAGCCGTTGCAACTGCTGGTCCTGTACATAGCCAAACAGTTCAGGTTCGATGGTTACATCCCGGATGTGCAGATTGGCATGAGGATCGAGCTGACCATCAACATCTATGCTTCTGTCATACAGCGTCTCATCCAGGCGTTTGAAGAAGTGAGCGTGCTCATGTTTGGCTACATAACCCCGAAACAGCTCTAGATACGCGGGGTTAAGCAGGTTCGTCCGCAAGTCACGCTTAAACTCGGCGGCCGAACGATATTCCTTGAGCGGGTACAGCGGTGCGCCTGGCAGATAGGCGATTACCGGCTCCAGCGTGTTGCTGTTGATCCGGTTGGCACTGAATATCAGCACCTGATGAAGCGGTGATCCAAACATGCTCAGCGCCTGATAGCTCACCGGCTTGCCATGCAACAGTGGCGCACGTTGGCCATCCAGCAGGCCATTGAACATTTCGCGCGCCGAGGCAGAGATTTCGCCCTTCATGAACGCTATCTGAACAGCTTGGCGCAAATGATCCTTGTAGGCATCGATCGACAACTTGCGCACGGTGTCACGGGTGCGGGGGTTTTCGTATATCTCACTGATATGCGCCTGGTATTTGCCCCCCAGATCCAGCTCATGACACAGAGTGGCAAACTGTTCGGGTTTGATAGGCAACTTGCTGGTGTAACTATACTGGAAGCGCGGAACAGTCCCTTCCGGGGTCGGGATCAACTCAAGGGAAAAATGATCCTTAGGCGTCAAGGCACTCCCTGGTGCAAACTGGCTGTTTGCAGCAAAGTTCTGCAGCGCCGCCTGCATCAGGCTTTGCTGGCGCGGCTTGAGCCGGAGCATGGCGCCCAACAGCTCTGGCTCATAATGAATTTCCACCAGCTGTGTAGTATTGACGTCAACCTTGACCTCCCCCAGCGCCTCTTTCAGTCTGGCCTTGAGCAACGGCTCAGCAAAGGCGCTCAAGCCCTTGAAGTCCTTGAGCGCCCTGGTCAGGGCTTGGGTCGAAATTTTACTGCGATGTTGTGCGTGGAGCAGGGCTTCACGTTCTGCGTTGCTGGCCCGCTGGAACCAGACGGCGGCACCAACTGAGGTCAACTGTGCCGGACGCTGGCTGTGGCGCCACCGCTTGAAATCAGCGGGGGTGGCGTGTTTCAACCAATCAGGCAGACGATCCGCCAGGAAACGGCCATGCAGGCCTGGAATGGAAGGAGCGTGAGAATTCGGCATAAGTGCTTTCCTGTGTGCAATTGAGCCCACAGGAAAAACCAAACGACCGATGCGCAGGTACTACATATATATTGCTCAGCGCCACTGGCCGAGTTTGCTCCAAAGGCCAAGCAAGGTATTTTCAATCGAACCACTGGCCGCCAGCCCTACCCGCTCCTGCAGGCTTTTGCGTTCGGCATAGTGCAAGTGGTACAGATTTGCCTCACGTGCGCGGTCCCCCAGGTACTCGTCACTGGTCTTGAGCTCGTCAACCAGTTGCTTATTCAGTGCGGCGACGCCCAACCACACTTCACCGGTGGCTACATCGTCGATATGCAGCTGCGGGCGATAGCGCGAGACAAAATCCTTGAACAACTGGTGGGTAACGTCCAGGTCTTCCTGGAACTTCTCCCGGCCCTTTTCAGTGTTTTCGCCAAACACCGTCACGGTGCGTTTGTATTCACCGGCAGTGAACACTTCGAAATCGACATCATGCTTTTTCAGCAGGCGGTTGACGTTAGGCAACTGCGCCACAACACCGATCGAACCGAGAATGGCAAAGGGCGCACTGACAATTTTGTCACCAATACAAGCCATCATGTAGCCACCACTGGCCGCGACCTTGTCGATACAGACGGTCAGCGGAATACCCGCCTGACGAATACGTGCCAATTGCGAAGAGGCCAGACCGTAGCTGTGAACCATGCCGCCACCGCTCTCCAGGCGCAGTACCACTTCATCACGCGGCGTCGCAAGGCTCAGCACGGCGGTGATCTCGTGACGCAGGCTTTCAGTGGCCGAAGCCTTGATGTCACCGTCAAAATCGAGCACGAACACCCGAGGTTTGTCTTCGGGGGTTTTCTTCTGCTGCTTTTGCGCCTTGGCTTGCTGCTTGCGCAGCGCCTTGAGCTGGGCTTTGTCCAGCAAGCTGCTTTCCAGGCGCTCGCGCAAGTCTTTGTAAAACTCGTTGAGCTTGTTGACCTGCAACTGCCCGCCGGCCTTGCGCCGGCCTTTGCCACGCAACCCGGCAATCGCCGAAAGAACAACCAGAATCGCGATCACCAGGGTCGCGGTCTTGGCGAGAAAGCTTGCGTACTCTGCAAGAAACTCCACAGTAACTCCTTAACATGCCGGCGCCCGAACGGCGCGAACCGATAGTCAAGCATACCGACGCTGCCTTGCCCCTACCAGCGTAGGAAATGTCCAGCAATGCAGTTCAAACGCTCTTTTCAAACGCTTGTATGTTTTTTCGTTGACAGCCTGCCAGCGGCATCCTAACCTCGGCCTCATTATTAGCGCAGGCGCACGACGTGGGCAGTATCTACCTGATTCGACATGGCCAGGCCTCATTTGGTGCAGACGACTACGACGTCCTCTCGCCTGTGGGCATGCGTCAGAGCGAAGCGCTCGGCGAACACCTGGCCCAACTGGGTGTACGCCTGGATCGTTGCCTGGCCGGCGACTTGCGCCGCCAGCAAGACACCGCGCGTCTGGCCCTGGCCACCCTGCGCCAGGCCGGTTGCAGCGTGCCTGAGCTGGAGACCGATACCGCCTTTAACGAATTCGATGCCGACGCCGTGATCCGTGGCCTATTGCCCGGGCTGTTGCCGCAAGAACCCGAAGCGCTGCATATCCTGCGCAACGGGGCCCAGAACCGCAGCGAGTTCCAGCGCCTGTTCGCCCTGCTCATCCAGCGTTGGCACGGTGGTGAACACCCTGGCGACTGCCAGGAGTCCTGGCAGGGGTTTGTCGAGCGCGTGGACGGTGGCCTGCAGCGGGTGCTGCAGCGGGCCGAAAATGGCGACAACATTGCGATTTTCACTTCGGGTGGCACTATCACCGCCCTGCTCCACCTGGTTACCTGTATCACTGCCAGCCAGGCTTTCGAGCTGAACTGGCAGATCATCAACACCTCGCTCAGCCAGCTGAAGTTTCGTGGCCGCGAGGTGACCCTGGCTTCCTTCAACAGCCAAGCCCATGTGCAACTGTTGAAGGCGCCGGAGCTCATCACCTACCGGTGAGTCCCGGCCCGTGGCAACCTGTACTGGTTGCCGTAATCACTTAATAAGGAACACACCATGAGCGATGTAGCAAAAGCCGTCGAAGCGATGAAAGCCAAGTTCAACCCAGCCGCTGCTGCCGGTCTTGACCTGGTGTTCGGTTTCAACATCACCGACGAAGACAAGCACTACGCCCTGATCGTCAAGGATGGCACCTGCGAAGTCCAGGAAGGCGAAAACGCCGACGCCAACTGCACCCTGGTGCTGGACAGCGAAACCCTCAAAGGCATCGTCAGCGGCGACACCGACGGCATGCAGGCCTTCATGGGCGGCAAGCTGCGCGTTGAAGGCGACATGATGCTGTCGATGAAGCTGAGCGAGCTGTTCCCGGCCTGAGCCCTGCGCTGATGCCAAGAAAAACCGAAGCCTTGAACGGCTTCGGTTTTTTTTCGCCTGGGGTTTTAGCGCCGCCATCAGGGCCGGTGATCGAGCTGCAACACGCTGGCCTATAAGGCTGTGCCAGACTTGTCCGGGCCTGTCGCGAGAATTAGATTAGCCAATAATCTCTGGCTCCAATCATAAGGGAAAAGCATGACGCTCACCGATCAGTCCACCCAGGTCCGCCCCGGCGAAGAACTCGATGCTGCTGTCATCGACCCTTATCTGAAGGCGCACATTACCGGCCTCAGCGGCACACCGCAGATCAGCCAGTTCCCGGGTGGTGCGTCGAACCTGACGTACCTGGTGCAGTACCCCGAACGGGAGTTCGTGCTGCGCCGCCCACCGTTCGGGCAAAAGGCCAAATCGGCCCACGACATGGGCCGGGAATTCCGCATCCTCAATCAGCTCAACCGCGGTTTCCCCTACTGCCCCAAGGCTTACGTGCATTGCACCGACGAGGCGCTGATCGGCGGCGAGTTCTACGTCATGGACCGGGTCAAAGGCATCATCCTGCGCTCGGAGCTGCCGCCGGAGCTGGGTCTGGATGCCGCGCGCACCGAGGCGCTGTGCAAAAGCTTTATCGAACGCATGGTCGAGCTGCACCAGGTGGACTACAACGCCTGCGGCCTGGGCGACCTGGGCAAGCCTGAAGGCTACGTGCAACGCCAGATCGAGGGCTGGAGCAGCCGCTATGAGAAGGCCCTGACCCCGGATGCGCCGCGCTGGGAGAAGGTCATCGCCTGGCTGCGCGAAAAGATGCCGACCGATCATCCCAAGCCAGCCATCGTGCACAACGACTATCGCTTCGACAACGTCATCCTCGATGCCGACAACCCGATGCGTATCATCGGCGTGCTCGACTGGGAAATGACCACCCTTGGCGATCCGCTGATGGACCTGGGCAACACCCTGGCCTACTGGATCGAAGCCAATGACCCGGCACCGGTGCAGCTGATGCGCCGTCAGCCGAGCAATGCCCCGGGCATGCTCACCCGCCAGCAATTTGTCGACTATTACGCCGAGCGCGCCGGGATCAGCATCGACAACTACGATTTCTACTACACCTACGGCCTGTTCCGCCTGGCCGGGATCGTCCAGCAGATCTACTACCGCTTCTTCCACGGCCAGACCCAGGACAAGCGCTTCGCCCAGTTCATTCATATGAACAAACTGCTGGAGCACATGAGCCTGCAGGTCATCGCCAAGTCCAGTCTCTGACGACTACAACAAGGAAAAGACCATGTCCAAGACCCAACTGTTCGACCTCGACGGCAAGATCGCCTTTGTTTCCGGTGCCAGTCGCGGCATCGGCGAGGCGATTGCCCACCTGCTGGCCCAGCAAGGCGCCCATGTGATCGTTTCCAGCCGCAAGCTCGATGGTTGCCAGCAAGTCGCCGACGCCATCGTCGCCGCCGGCGGCAAAGCCACTGCCATTGCCTGCCATATCGGCGAAATGGAGCAGATCAGCGCAGTGTTCGCCGCCATCCGCGAGCAGTTCGGTCGCCTGGATATCCTGGTCAACAACGCGGCGACCAACCCACAGTTCTGCAACGTCCTGGACACCGACCTTGGCGCCTTCCAGAAGACCGTCGATGTGAACATCCGTGGCTACTTCTTCATGTCGGTCGAAGCCGGCAAACTGATGCGTGACAACGGCGGCGGCAGCATCATCAACGTCGCCTCGATCAACGGCGTATCGCCGGGGATCTTCCAGGGTATCTACTCGGTGACCAAGGCGGCCGTGATCAACATGACCAAGGTCTTCGCCAAGGAGTGCGCGCCGTTCGGCATTCGCTGCAATGCCCTGCTGCCGGGCCTGACCGACACCAGGTTCGCCTCGGCGCTGGTCAAGAACGAAACCATCCTCAACACCGCGCTGCAGCACATCCCGCTCAAACGCGTGGCCGATCCGAAGGAAATGGCCGGTGCGGTGCTGTACCTGGCCAGTGACGCCTCAAGCTACACCACCGGTGTGGCATTGAACGTGGACGGTGGTTTCCTCTCCTGATTGCGCAGCGGCATCAAGGAGCAAGCCCGCGCTGCTCTGCCAGCAGCTGCTGGATCACTTGCTCCTGGGTGTCATAGGCGCCCTCGCCAAAATGCACAAAGCGTACCTGGCCTTGGGCATCGACAAAGTAGTGCGCCGGCCAGAACTGATTGCCGAAGGCATTCCAGATGGCATAACGGTTGTCGATGGCCACCGGGTACTCGATACCCAGCTTGGCGACTTGCCCACGCACGTTGTCGATGTCGTTTTCGTAGTCGTACTCCGGGGTGTGCACGCCGATCACCACCAGGCCCTGGTCGGCGTAGCGCTTGGCCCAGTTGTTGACGTACGGCAGGCTACGCCGGCAATTGATACAGTCGTAGGTCCAGAATTCCACCAGCACCACCTTGCCCTTGAGCGCTTCACGATCCAGCGGAGGCGAGTTGAGCCACTGCACTGCGCCGCTCAATTCAGGCATCGGTCCGAGGGTGTCCAGCTGCGAAGGACCGGCCAGCAAGCGGCCGCCCAGGCCTAAAGCAATCAGCGAAAGGGCCAGCGCAGCGGCGATGCCAACCCTGCGCCGTGTTGGATTCAGGCGGCGCAAGGCGCCGCCCAGCGATGTGAACAATGACATGGTCGGCTCTCTCCGTGAGGGTGCTTAACCGCCTTCGTGGCAGGCACCGGTGGCGTAGGTCTGGTATTGCACGCTGTGCGGCTGGCCTTTGGAGTCCAGGTAGTCCATCTTCGCCGTGACCACACCACAGGCCTCGGCTTTGTTGTCATGGATGGCCAGGACTTTCTGCACGTCCAGATGCTGGCCGTAATGATAGTTCTCCACCGGTACACTGCTGTCGGCAAAAGCGCCGAAAGCAGCAAAACCGAGGGTAGCGAACAGGCCGATGCGGGCCAGAGTCTTGAAGGTCATGTCGAGTCTCCCGGGTGAAGGCTTCACCCTCTGCCGGAGAGGAACAGCCCTCCCCGTTGAGACCTATTTGAGGCGCCCAAGGTATCGCCGATGTGTCTGGATCAAGCCGGATTGCCTCTTCAGGTATCTGCCGGCACAACAGATACACTGCCATACAAACCCCGGCAGGCAAGCGCCACCGGGCTCTGTACACTTCAAGCCAAGCGCTTGAACAGGAGCCGGGCATGGATCATATCGATCATGTGCTGATCGTCGACGACGATCGCGAAATCAGAGAACTGGTAGGCAACTACTTGAAGAAGAACGGGCTGCGCACCAGCATCGTCGCTGACGGCCGGCAGATGCGCGCCTTTCTGGAATCCAACGTGGTCGACCTGATCGTTCTCGACATCATGATGCCCGGCGACGACGGCCTGTTGCTGTGTCGCGAGCTGCGTGCCGGTAAACACAAGGCCACCCCGGTGCTGATGTTGACCGCGCGCAACGATGAAACCGACCGCATCATCGGCCTGGAGATGGGCGCCGACGACTACCTGACCAAACCCTTCTCGGCCCGCGAGCTGCTGGCACGCATCAATGCTGTGCTGCGCCGCACGCGGATGCTGCCGCCGAACCTGACCCTCAGCGAAAGCAGCCGCTTGATCGCTTTTGGCCAATGGCGCCTGGACACCACCGCCCGTCACCTGCTCGACGGCGACGGCACCCTGGTGGCCCTCAGTGGTGCCGAGTACCGTTTGCTACGGGTGTTCCTCGACCACCCACAGCGAGTACTCAGCCGCGAGCAGTTGCTCAACCTCACTCAAGGCCGCGAAGCGGATATCTTCGACCGCTCCATCGATCTGCTGGTCAGCCGCCTGCGCCAACGCCTGCAGGACGATGCCCGCGAGCCGGCCTATATCAAGACCGTGCGCAGTGAGGGCTATGTGTTCTCGCTACCCGTACAAATGGTCGAGCCGCAGTCATGAGTGCACCGCTGCGCTGGCCGCGCACCCTGGCCTCGCGCCTGGCACTGATCTTTTTCACCGGGCTGGTGCTGGCCTATGGATTGTCGTTCAGCTTTCAGTTCTACGAGCGCTACATCAGTTCACGCTCGATGATGCTCGGTAACCTGGAGCAGGACGTGTCCACCTCGGTAGCCATCCTCGACCGCCTGCCCGCCGCGGAACGCGAGGCCTGGCTGCCGCGCCTGGAGCGGCGTACCTACCGTTACCGGCTTGATGAAGGCCAACCGGGCCAGCCGCTGCCATTGGCCAACGCGCCGATGGCCGCCCAGTCCATCGACAAAGCCATCGGCCATCAGTACCCGTTGATTTTCAACAACCTTCCCGGCCCAAATCCGCACTTTCAGGTGCACCTGCGCCTGGCCGACGGCAAACCGCTGACGGTGGATGTCACGCCGGCGCCGATACCGTTATCGACCTGGTTGCCGGTGGTGTTGCTGATTCAACTGGCGCTGTTGCTACTGTGCACGTGGCTGGCGGTGAAGACCGCCATCAGCCCGCTGACCCGTCTGGCCCACGCCGTCGACAGCCTCGACCCCAATGCACCGGGCCCGCTGCTGGATGAAAGCGGTCCGCGCGAAGTGCGCTACGCCGCCGTGGCCTTCAACTCATTGCAAGCGCGCATCGCCGCCTACCTCAAGGAGCGCATGCAGCTGCTGGCGGCGATATCCCATGATCTGCAAACCCCCATCACGCGCATGAAGCTGCGGGTCGAAGTGATGGACCCCTCGCACGAGAAAGACAAACTCTGGGGCGATCTGGAAGCCATGGAACACCTGGTGCGCGAGGGCGTAGCCTATGCGCGCAGCATCGACGGCAGCACCGAAGCCAGTTGCCGGGTCAACCTCGACGCCTTTCTCGACAGCCTGGTGCTCGACTACCAGGACAGCGGCCAGCAGGTGTTGCTTGAGGCTAGCACCGGCGCGGTGATCGACACCCGCCCGCATGCCTTGCGCCGCGTGCTGGTCAACCTGATCGACAATGCCCTCAAGTTCGCTGGCGCCGCGCAACTGGAAGTGGAGTCAGGCGCAGGCCAGCGTACCTTGATCCGGGTGCTGGACAATGGCCCCGGCATTCCCGTCGATGAACTTGAGGAGGTGCTCAAGCCGTTCTACCGCGTCGAAGGCTCGCGCAACCGCACTACCGGCGGCACCGGCCTGGGCCTGGCCATCGCCCAGCAGTTGACCCAGGCCATCGGCGGCAGCCTGAGCCTGAGCAATCGCGACGGTGGTGGTCTGTGCGCACAGATCGAGTTGCCCGCGTGTGGCGTCTGAAGCCTTCAGTACATAGCGATACATAGCTGGCGGTGGCCGACACACTGCAGATAAGTGCCCTTGCAAAACTCCCGGACAGATAAGGCGCCGCCACCCCGACGGTGCCCTCTGCCTCTGGAGCCCTTGATGAAACTGCCCCCTTTGCCCTCCGGCTGGAAACTGTTCGGCCTGCTGGCCGTGTTGACCCTGGCGATGACCACACTGATCCTGGCCGCCCAGCCGCTGGGCGCGGACGGCCTGCGCAGTGCTATCCGCGCCACCGCCCGCAGCTCATTCGCCTTGTTCCTGCTGACTTTTCTGGCCTCGTCCCTGGCCATTTTGCTGCCGAGTGACACGACGCGTCGGCTGCTGCGCGAGCGGCGCTACCTGGGCTTGGCGTTTGCCTTCTCGCACACCGTGCACGGGATGTTGATCTACCGCTATTCGCAACAGTTTCCAGCGCTTTTCTGGGCTGGGCGCACCGTCACCTCAAGCCTGCCCGGCACCTTCGGTTACCTGTTCATCCTGTTGCTGACCCTGACCTCGTTCAAGGCATCGATGCGCCTGCTCGGGTCGCGGGCCTGGAAGCAACTGCACAGTGTCGGTACCTGGGCCATTGCCCTGGTGTTCTGCCTGTCGTTCTACAAACGCATTCCCATGGGCGCCTGGTATGTACTGGCTTTCTCGGCAATGTTCGCCGCCATTGCCCTCAAACTCACCGCCAAGCTGGCTCTGCGTGTGCGCCGCACAGCAGCGGCCTTTGCGTCCGGATCGAGGAACTTGTCATGACCGCTATCACGACCCCGTTCGCGCCCCTGAACCGCCTTGGAGCCTGGAGCGCCGACCTCGCCTTGCGAGTGTTTCTGGCCTGGGAATTTTTCGAATCAGGCTGGCAAAAATGGAATGGCGAGAACTGGTTCGATCAGCACCAGTCGGCCTTTCCTTTTCCGTTCAACCAGCTGTCGGCCAGCTTCAACTGGCAGCTGTCGATGTGGGCAGATCTGCTGCAACGCTGGCGGCGTCGAAATGTTCGCGGGGCAAGCCCGCTCCCACAGGCGGTGGCAGCGAGCTTGCCCAGCGATTGCTACGGCACCGGCAGCACCGCCGGTTTGTCGGCATCCTTGAGCAGAAACACCACAAACTTCGCCGGTTTGTCCTGGCTGGCATTGCGCCCGACCGTGTGGATATCGGCCGGGCCTTCATGGAAGGCCTGACCAGGCATCAAGGTGACTTCCTTGCTACCCTTCACCCCCATGACCACCGACCCCTCCAGCACATAGACAAAACCGTGAGCATCATGACGGTGCACCGGGTCGGCGCCCCCTGGCGGATACGCCACCTCCAGGATCAGCACTTCCTTGCCCGGGTAGTCGAGCAGCGCCTGGGTCATCACCGGGGTAACGGTGGGCGGCGGCGCGCTGGTTGTCGGGGATTGGCCATGAACGGCGGTAACGCCCATCAAAGGTGCAAGCACAAGCAATGACTGGATGCGCATAATGCTCTCCTGGTCTTGTGTGTCAGCGTTGGACAGGTGTGTTTTTCAACCACGTCTGGAAATGCAGACCACCGGTGATCGCATCGGCATCAGGTGTCAGCGAGCGATCATCGATCGGTGCGCCGAAATAAGTGGCCTGGGGATCGGCGATCACTTCGCGGGGGTCCTGTTGGTGCTGCAGATAGCTGCGCACGAACTCGTCCAGCGGCTGACGGTCAGGCCCTGCGACCTCAAAGGTGCGATTGGCCGCAGGCTTGTCGACAAGCTCGGCCAGGACCTGAGCAACGTCGGATGAAGCGATCGGTTGCAGAGCAGCGGTGGTTACGCGCACACAGTTGCCGTCGGCACCGGAGTAGGCGATGGCGCCCATGAACTCGAAAAACTGCGTGGCCCGCAGGATGGTGTAGGGCACACCGGAGTGTTTGATCAGGTCCTCCTGAGCCATCTTGGCGCGAAAGTACCCGCTTTCCAGCATACGCTCGGTGCCCACCACGCAGAGAGCAATGTGATGCTTCACCCCACAGGCCTTTTCGGCGGCAAACAGATTGCGCCCGCAGGTTTCGAAGAACCGTAGCACTGCAGCGTCTTCAAACGACGGCGAGTTAGCCACATCCACCACCACATCAGCGCCTTCCAGCGCCAGCTCCAGGCCTTCACCGGTCAGGGCGTTGACGCCGGTTTGCGGCGATGCGGCAAGCACCGCATGCCCCTTCGCACGCAGGTTGTTGCACAACTGGGTACCGATCAGGCCGGTACCGCCGATCACAACGACTTTCATGGCAGAGTCTCCCGCAAAGTGGGCGGCGAGCGTGTCCGACGCCACGGGAAGACTGTATTAGGTGGTAAGGGGCCCGCTCGTTGGTAGTGTTGCAACAATCCATGATAGTGCTTCGTGCACTGGCGAGCGCAGCGACGGATCAGTGGTTAGCCCGCCCCACAGGTCAGAAGTGCTCGTCCAGTATCGCCGGCAAGGTCAGTTCCCTGACAAAACTGGCCGACGACAGGCTCAGGGCCATGCGCACCACCTGGAGCACATCGTGTACCGGGATCAACTGCCCCTCCCCCTGCTGCTCAGCCTCCTCGCGCGGGACAGCCAGAGAGTCATCGGTGTTCAAATAACCCAGGTTCAGGCAGGTAACTCCCAGGTGCTGCTGGCGATAGCCCTCGCGCAAGGCATCGGCGATGCCTCGCAGGGCGAATTTGGACGCGCCGAAAGTGACTTCCAGACGCCCGCTGCGGGTAAGCCCTGAGGTTGAACCGGTGAGAATGATGCGCGGGCGAGCGCTTTGCAGCAGGGTCGGCAGCAGGCGCTTGATGACCAGCAGGGTCGCGGTGATGTTGCAACTGACAATGGCTTCGATCTGCTCCTCGTCATCTTCGAGAAAGTCGTAGTCGGGGCCAAAAGCACGCTGTTCCCAGATCCCCAGGTTGTAGATCAAGGTGTCCAGTCCCTGTTCGGCCACCGCCTGCTCCAGCTGCTGCGCGGCTTGCCGGGGATGGGTCAGGTCGGTCGCAACCCATTGAACCTGCACTCCGGGTTGAGCGGCGAGCCCTTGCGGCTTGCTGCGCGACACGCCGATCAGGGTATCGCCGGCCGCCCCCAATCCCTCAATGAAAGCCTTGCCCAACCCTTTGCTGGCACCTACCACCATGGTTCTCATCGCCTGTCTCCTGACGTGGCTTGCTGTTTGAGGCGGTCATGCCAGCAGAACGATGAGGGTTTGGCAAAGCGTCGACTGTATCCGGATGTGTAGCTGCCAGCCGCTATGCCAGGTAACGCCGGAACCAATCCAGGGTCCGCTCCCAGGCCAGCTTCGCCGCGGCTTCGTCGTAGCGCGGCGTGGTGTCGTTGTGAAAGCCGTGATTGGCGCCGGGATAAAAATAGGCTTCGAAGGTCTTGCCCGTCGCCTTCAGCGCCCGCTCGTAGGCTGGCCAGCCCTCATTGATGCGGGTGTCCAGCTCGCCATAATGCAACAACACTGGTGCCTTGATTTTCGCGACATCCTTGGTGTCCGGCTGACGTCCGTAGAAAGACACCGCCGCCCCCAGCTCCGGATAGGCCACCGCCGCCGCATTGGCCACACCACCGCCGTAGCAGAAGCCGGTGATGCCGACCTTGCCGGTGGTGTGATCGTTCTTCATCAACCATTCGATGGCGGCGAAGAAGTCATTCATCAGCTTTTGCGGGTCGACCTTTTCCTGCAGTGCACGGCCCTTGTCGTCATCGCCCGGGTAGCCCCCTACCGAGGTCAGCCCGTCGGGCGCCAGGGCAACAAAACCGGCTTTGGCCAGACGCCGTGCGACATCTTCGATATAGGGGTTCAGGCCGCGATTTTCATGCACCACCACAACCCCCGGCACTTTGCCCTGTACCTTGGCCGGGCGCACCAGATAACCACGGACCTGACCATGACCCTTGGGCGAAGGGTAAGTGACATATTCGGCGATGATATCCGGATCGTTGGCCGCTACTTGTTGGGCCAGCGCATAGTTGGGACTCAAGGAGGCCAACAAGGCACTGGCGGTCATCCCGGCCAGGGTGAACGCCGCTGCGCGGTCGAGAAACTCACGGCGGTTGATCTGGCCGTGGGCATAGTAGTCATAGAGTTCGAGCAGTTCAGGGGCAAAGTCTTTGGCAGTGAGACGTTCCATGGGCGCATGCTCTGTGAAGTGAGTCAGGGGCACGAAAGTCTGATTCATTAAAGCAGGCTTGCCGGATCATGGCGGGGGGCGCGATGAATGTGTGTTGTCATTGTGCAGCAGGAAATCGATCATTGCCCTGACCCGCGACGGCACATGCCGAGCATGAGGGTAGATAAGCATGAACGGTCGCGAGGCACCGCCGAAGTCGCTGAGCACCTCCACAAGCTGCCCACTGTCCAACGCCTGTTGCACAGTGAATCGATAGGCCTGCATCAGCCCGGCGCCGCTTTTCACCAAGGTGACAGTTGCCAGGAAATCCTCCAGGCAGGTGTAGCTGCCTGAGGTTTGCAGCTCCATTGGTTTACCGTCAACGCGAAAAGACCAGGTACTGGGACGTCCGCTGCTGGGCAGTTCGAACTGGATGCATTCATGATCGAGCAAGTCCTGCGGCGTCCCTGGCGTCCCCGCGCGCCGCAGATAGTCGGGTGTCGCCACCACCACCAGCTCGGCATCCTCCAGGCGGCGGGCGATCAGGTTCGAATCGGCAGGTTCGCGCCCGCGGATCGCCAGGTCATAGCCTTCATCGGCAAAGTCGATGTTGCGGTTGCTGACGTGCACATCGATCCGCACCTGCGGATAGCGCTGACGAAACAATGGCAGGCGCGGCAGCAGACGGTAATGGGCGTAGGGTGTCGGCATGCTGATGCGCAACAAACCGGACGGCACCACCTGTGAACCGCTGACCTCGCGCTCGGCATCGACCAGTTGCGTCAGGGCCTGACGGCATTGTTCGTAGTATCGGCGCCCACCTTCGGTCAGACGCATCTGGCGGGTGGTACGTACGAACAGACGTACGCCCAGCCGCTCTTCCAGACGTGCCACCGAGCGGCTCACCGCCGCCGGGGTGATCCCGGCCTGGGTTGCGGCACCGGTGAAACTGCTGGTTTCAGCCGCCAGACAGAACAACTCGATACTGCCCAGTTGAAGATCATCAAAAAGGCGCGTCATGGTCGCTCGATTAGTTACATGGAGTATCTATTCAAGTTCCATGCGCACCATTTTTCAAGTGTAACTTGCCAATTACAGTGAGCTCCACCTACCGGGTCTACCGCCCGGCCTTTTGGAGACATCGATCATGCAAGCCAGCAAAACCGTCATCGTCACCGGCGCTTCCAGCGGCCTGGGTTTCGCCATCGCCAAAGCCTACCTTGAGCGCGGCGACAATGTAGTCGGCAACGCCCGCACCCTGGCGCGGTTGCAGGAAGCCGCGGATAAATTGGGCAATCCGGCAAATTTCCTCTTGGTGGAAGGCGACATTTCCCAGCCGCAAACGGCCGAAAGACTGTTCGCCCAGGCCATTGAAGCCTTCGGCAAGGTCGACGTGCTGGTCAACAATGCCGGCATCTTCATCGCCAAGCCAGTGGCCGAGTACACCCCGGCTGACATCGAGGCCATCGTCGACACCAACCTCAAAGGCTTCGTTTATCCCGCCCAGGCGGCCGCAAGACACATGACTCAAAACGGCGCAGGGCAGATCATCGCCATCACCGCCTCCATCGCCCTACAACCCAATACCAAGGTGCCGGCCCTGCTGCCGGTACTGATCAAGGGCGGTTTGAACCAGGCGGTACGTGCCCTGGCGCTGGAACTGGCGTCTGCGCAAGTACAAGTCAATGGCGTGGCGCCGGGGATCATCGATACCCCGCTGCATGGCGATGACCCGCAGGTCCGCAACGCGCTAAAAGCCCTTGCCCCGAGCGGACAGATCGGTACTCCTCAGGACGTTGTCGATGCTGTGCTGTACTTGAGCGACTCGCACTTTGTCACCGGGACCGTCATTGCGGTGGATGGTGGTTCGGCTACAGGTGTCTGGTAATCAATCGGAGGAAATCAATCATGCCCTATGTGCATATTCGGGTCACCCAGGAAGGCGTCAGCGCCGAGCAAAAGCGCGCGCTGATCGAGGGAACTACCGAACTGTTGTTTCAGGTTCTGAACAAGCCACCGGCCTCGACCTTTGTGGTGATCGAGGAAGTGCCGACCGACAACTGGGGGGTCGGCGGTGAGACGGTGACGGCGCTGCGCGAACGTGAAAGACAAACTTCGGGCTGACCGGGGCTCACGCTGCTGACTACCGATCCGCTCATGGCGGATCGGTAGTCAGCGTTTGCACCGATCTGCTAGCCTCAAACGCCCCCAACCCTGCAGACAGACCCCATTACCAATGCCCCTCGCCCTGATCGGTAGTTCAGCATCATCGACTCGGAATGGCCAGCGGTGAAACAGCACTTGCAGCGCTTGCTCAACCGCGGATGAGGCAGCTCGGACAAGCCGATTGAACGCTCACCTTGGTAAAGGCGTTTGCCGAGCAGATGATCAAGGATCACACTAAAACCAATCAGCTGCCGAACCTGAAGCATCACCTCGAAGTGGCCAAGCAACTGCAGAACACGCACCGCAAGCACTGAAGGAGGTGTCTGACATGAGAAAGGTCAGCCCGGCGTGCCCGACCTGCCTGCGGCTCGATTTTGTCCAGGACACATTGTTCGGCCCTGTCGCCCATAGTGCCGAGTGCCAGGTGCAAGTGGCGCCGTTGAACCTCAATGGCCTGCCTGGCCTACGGATGCAAGTCCGGGCGCCAGTACCGGCCAAACTTGAGCGCTCGCATAGCGTGGCGTTTGTCTGGGAAGGCCGTACTTATCGCGGGATCATTCACTATCACAGACGATGTGAAGACGGCGGATTGCAGTTGCAGCTTGAGTTGCAATAGCGGGCAAGCGCTTCGAGGCAGATCGTAGCCACTGCCCAGGCACAGAGCGTGAACAGATCCGTCTCGACCTCGCCTTCAGGAGCCCCTCATGCCAGCCCTCTTCAACCTCCAGCGCTTCGTCGACGCCCAGGACCCTTTCCTTGACCGGGTCTTGGCTGAACTCCAGGCCGGGCGGAAAACCAGCCACTGGATCTGGTTCATCTTTCCCCAACTGGAGGGCCTGGGTCACAGCGCAATGGCCGAACGCTATGCCCTGCAATCTGCTGACGAAGCCCGTGCGTATCTGCGCCATGAGGTTTTACGCGCCCGCCTGGAACAATGCGTCGCCGCAATCTTGCAGCACACGGACAAAAGCGCTGTGCAAATCCTTGGTCACACTGACGATATGAAGCTGCGCTCCTGCCTCACCTTGTTTGCCAGCGTCGAACCCGATCATCCCTTGTTCAAGGCCGCGCTGGAGCAGTTCTATGGCGCGCAACCCGACCCCAGGACCTTGCAGTTGCTGCAAACCTGAGTTCGCTTACTGCTTTCTCTATCAACCTTGACGGCGAACGGATACAGCTGAGCCAGTCCTGGCCGGACAACAGCATCGGTTCAGGCAGTAGTCTGGGACTGGAACGGAATGTGACTGCGCCCCAGGCGTTGTCCTTCACGCACCTGCGCGACCAGGGCCGCCAGTTCATGACAGGTGGTCAGGCTATGCACACAAATGCCGGTGACTGTCAGGCAATCATCCAGGCTGTCTCCCTGCCCTAACTGGATGGTCAGGTGTTCACCGTCGGTGCTGGACACCACACAACGGTCAGGCAGAAACGCCTGCTCGATGAGCTGGCGCAATTCAAGGTTGGAAACGCCAATCAGTGACATAGTTCGATCCTCGTGTCGGTGGTTCCGACTGCTCAGTTACTACCGAGCGGGCCTTCACCGCCAATTGAAAATGCTGATCCCGCGCCAGCGCCTTCATGCAGTGCAGCAATCAACCAGGGGCTAACTGCCTTGAGCCTTTACCCGGGGCGACGTTGAACGCCCCAGCGGTTGCAATCCGATGGAATTTTTCCAGCCTTGCAGGACTCACTAAAGACATTGAAGGGATGTTCTCGGTCACTGCACTGAAAGGATCTTTAAAGCCCTATGAACAACGCAAAGCTTTTCGTCATCGACTATCAACTGCACGGCGACCACAAGTCATTCATCATCCGCGCCGAAACGATGGACAACGCCGAGGCCTGGCATTGGGCAAGTTGCGACGCCGGGGTTGGCCGTATCGGTCGCTACGGGCGCGAGAAGGTGAAAAAAGTCAGTCAGCCGCTGGCCGAACGCCATGGCATTACCGAAGTTAAATGGCGCCAGTCCAGTTGAATCAGCTCAATGACGCCCACAGGTGCTGGGCCGCGTAAGCACGCCATGGGCTCCAGGCCCGGGCGCGATCCGCCAGTTGCACCTCGGGGCCTTCCAGCAGGCGCAAAGCCTTGACCAGGGCGACGTCGCCCAACGGCAAGGCATCGCCGGCGCCCAGTTGACGCAACGCCAGGTACTGAGCGCTCCACGGGCCGATCCCGCGCAATTGGCACAGGCGCTGCACGCAGCTGTCCAGGTCGGCGCCCGGGCGCAACAGCTGCGGTTCATCGAGCAGTGCCCGGGCCAGGGTCGACAAGGTCGCGGCGCGCGAACGGGGCATGCCGAGCCCACTCAGATCTTCATCGACCACGGCTGCAGGTACCGGAAACACATGGCTCAGCCCTGCTGCTTCAGCGACTTGCGACGACAACGGCTGACCATAGCGAGCCACCATCCGCGCAGCCAGGGTCATCGCCCCGGCCACACTGATCTGCTGACCCAATACGGTACGCATGGCCTGCTCGAAACCGTCCCAACCTTGGGGTACACGCAATCCTGGCCGAACGGCGATCAGCCTCGCCATCAGCGGATCAGCGCCCAGTTGCGCCTCGATCCGCGCGGGTTGCGCATTCAAGTCAAAGACCCGCCGCACCCGGGCGATCAAGCCGGGTAGCGTGGCTGCGGGCACACCGCTGACCGTCAGCTTCAATCGATGCCCACGCGCCCTGCTGACCTGAATCACTGCGTGGCGATCACCCAGGACGACACTGCGCGAATACACCCCGGCCTGCACCGTCTCGATGCCAGCAATACAGCGCGCAGACAAGAAACCCAGCAGCGAAGGCCAGTGCAAAGGAGGCTGGTAATTCAGCCAGAACGTCAGCAAACCGTCGGGCCGTAAACCGCGCCGGTAACCGTGCATGGCAGGGATATGATTCATTGCCGGATCATCGCCTGATTGGCGCAGGCTTTGCCAGTATCGATTTCAGCAGACAGAAACGACAACGACCGGGCAGCGCATGCACCCGGCCGCTGATGGGGGAAACGGCGTTACTTGCCGTTGGTGAGGGTGTTGTAGCTGGTGATCAGGTTGCGGTAGTCAGGGATGTGGTTGGAGAACAACGTGCCCAGACCTTCGATGTCGTTGCGCCAGTCGCGGTGCAGCTCACAAGCCAAGCCGAACCAGGTCATCAACTGGGCACCGGCTTGCGACATGCGGTCCCAGGCCGAGTCGCGGGTCAGTTCATTGAAGGTACCCGAAGCGTCAGTGACCACGAATACGTCAAAACCTTCGGCCAGGGCCGACAATGCCGGGAAGGCCACGCACACCTCTGTCACCACGCCAGCGATGATCAATTGCTTCTTGCCGGTGGCCTTGACCGCCTTGACGAAATCTTCATTGTCCCAGGCGTTGATCTGACCTGGACGGGCGATGTACGGCGCCTCCGGGAACTGCGCCTTGAGCTCGGGTACCAGCGGGCCGTTAGGACCGGTTTCAAAGCTGGTGGTGAGGATGGTTGGCAGATTGAAATACTTGGCCAGGTCACCAACGGCCAGCACGTTGTTCTTGAACTTGTCCGGGTCGATGTCGCGCACCAGCGACAGCAGTCCGGTCTGGTGATCGACCAGCAAAACAGCGGCGTTGTTTTTGTCCAGACGGACGTAGGGCTTGCTCATGGTCTAACTCCTTGCGTTGGTAGGCCGGTGCCCTGTGGCACCGGACATGAGGGATCAGCGTAACGAATCCAGTTGTTCGTTCTTTTGGGCTACCTGTTGCACCTTGAGATCGAAGGCCACCCGTCGGGTTATTGATACTAGTTGTCGTGACGAGAACCGCCCGCCCCATTCATCTGGCCGAAACGACCGGCACGGAAGTCGTCGAAAGCCTCGGCAATCTCCGCCTCGCTATTCATCACGAACGGGCCGTAGCCGACGATCGGCTCGTTCAGCGGCTCGCCGCTGAGCAGCAGCACCGACACCTCGGTCTGCGCTTCCAGTAACAGTTCGTCACCGGCACGGTCGAACAGCACCAGCTGCGCCGGGCCGACGGCGCGCTCGCCATTGACCAGCAGCTTGCCGCGCAACACCACCAGTGCCGTGCTGCGCCCTGCCGCGCTGGGCAGGCGTAGCGGTGCACCGGGCTTGAGCTGCAAGTCCCAGACATCCATTGGCGTAAAGGTCTGGGCCGGGCCCTGGTGGCCGCGGAATTCACCGGCGATCACCCGCAGGCTGCCGCTACCGGCGCCGAGGGGCACTACGGGAATGTCGGTGCTGAGCAGGGTTTGATACCCGGCCGCTGCCGACTTGTCCTTGGCTGGCAGGTTGACCCACAGCTGGACCATCTCCAGGGGACCACCCTTGGCGGCGAACGCCGGGGAGTGGAACTCTTCATGCAGGATGCCGTTGGCCGCGGTCATCCACTGCACATCGCCAGGCCCGATCAGGCCACCGGCACCGGTGGAGTCGCGGTGTTCCAGTTCGCCTTGGTAGACAATCGTCACGGTCTCAAAACCGCGATGCGGGTGCTGGCCGACACCACGACGGTCCGTGGTCGGGGTGAAGTCATGGGGGCCGGCATAGTCCAGCAACAGGAACGGGCTGATGTGCTGGGCCAGGTTGTCGTAGGTGAACAGGCTGCGTACCGGGAAGCCATCGCCGACCCAGTGCGGGGTGGGGCTGCTATAGACGCCTTGGATCTTTTTCATGAGATGTCTCCTCTCGTGGATGGCTATAACCATACGAGCGCAACGACATCGGCGGTAGATCAGTTAAACTGCCCTCAGCGTTCCATATGGAGAACACTGATGGAAGACCTCAACGACCTTTACTACTTCGCCCAGGTCGTCGATCACGCTGGCTTTGCCCCCGCAGGCCGCGCCCTGGACATGCCCAAGTCAAAACTCAGCCGACGTATCGCCGGACTGGAAGAACGCCTCGGCGTGCGCCTGATCCAGCGCTCGACCCGGCATTTTTCGGTGACCGAAATCGGTCAGGCCTATTACCGCCACTGCGTGGCGATGCTGGTGGAGGCCGAGGGCGCCGCCGAGCTGATCGAGCGCAACCGTGCCGAACCCCAAGGCATTGTGCGCCTGAGCTGCCCGACCGCCCTGCTGGACTTCTGGGTCGGCAGCATGCTGACCCGCTTTATGGTCCAGTGCCCATTGGTGCAACTGCACATCGAAAGCACCAACCGCCAGGTCGACCTGATTCAGGAAGGTATCGACATCGCCCTGCGGGTGCGCGTACCACCGCTGGAAAGCAGTGACCTGGTGATGAAAACCCTGGCCCACAGTAGCCAGTGCCTGGTGGCGTCGCCGGAACTGCGTGAACGTCTACCAAAGCGCCCGGTGCCGGCAGACCTTGCAACCCTGCCGACTTTGCATTGGGGCAAACCACGACGTGACTACCACTGGGAGCTGTTGGGTCCTGATGGCGCTCGCGCCAGCCTGCGCTATCAACCACGGCTGGTCACCGACGATCTGCTGGTGCTACGCCAAGCAGCGATGGCTGGCGTTGGCGTGGTTCATGTGCCGTTGGTCGTCGTACGCGAAGCGCTCGAAAGCGGGCGGCTGGTCAAGGTCACCCCTGACTGGGCACCGGAGTGCGGTGTGGTGCACGCGGTGTTCGCCTCGCGTCGAGGGTTACTGCCGGGTGTGCGCAGCTTGCTGGACTTTCTGGCGAAAGCGTTCGAGGTCAGTGATATCACCTGATATCGCGGGGCAAGCCCCACAGGGGCGCGCTGTGGCAGCGGGCTTGCCCCGCGATAGGCATTCCCTAATGCTGCAGCAAGAACGCCAGCACCCGCTCGCTACTAGCCGCAGGGTCTTCCTGCATGAAGCAGTGCCCGCCCGACACTTGCTCGGCGGTGACCTGTCGATTGTCCTGCGCCCAGCGCTGCACCGACTGCGGCACGAAGGGATAGGTGGTTTCGCCGTAGAATACCTGGCTCGGGGTTTTCACTCGGGTCAGCGATGCCCACATACGCCGCGGGAATGAACTGAAAATCTCCACTTCACGGCTGGGTCGGCACTTGAGCACCACTCCTCCGCCACAATCGCCGATGGCATGCTCGATATACGACTGCAACGCATGCTCGTTCCAGCCCTTGAAGATCCCCCGCCCCTCCAGCGAGGCGCGTGCGGCGCTACGGTCCGGCCAATGACTGCGGCGGGTCGCGGCCTTGCGCGCCAAGGTGTGACGACGATGCAGGCCAACCAGCGCAGCGGCGCCCATGATGCCCATCATCGAGCGGCTGAACAGCACCGGATCGAGCAGTACCGCGCGCTGGAACAACTGCGGCCGATACGCCAGCATCAACCCGGTCAGCACCCCGCCAAAACTGTGGCCGACGGCAAAGCGCGGCACCTCGGCGTATTCGCCACGGCCCGCCTCGAAGGCCTCGATAGCCAACTCTGCGGTACGGTTCCAGCCCTGGAACAGGCCGCCATGGTCACTGTCGCCATGGCCCTGGACATCACACAGCCAGAGGTCGAAGTGTTCTGCCAGGCGCGCCAGCATTGGCTGGTAGACCAGACAGCAAAAGCCGTTGCCGTGGAGAAAATGCAGCAAGGGTTTGCCGCTGGCGGGTGAGCGCCAGCCGCGCAAGGTAAAGCCAGCACTTGTGTCATGGGACCAGGGAATCAACTGCATGTGCCAGCGCACTCATTCAGGAAAAACTCGATTCTACAAAGAGCAGCGGGTAAAGGGATATCACCAGCAACGCCGCCATCAGGACATTGAACAGCATTAACCAGCGCGGGTTCTGCAGCACCGTACGCAAGGCGCTGCCGAACATCACCCAGACGCACACGCTGGGCAGGTTGACCAGGGCGAACACGGTGGCGATGACGATCACGTTGGTGACATAGCCCTGGGCTGGCGTGTAGGTAGTGATGGCCCCCACCGCCATGACCCAGGCCTTGGGGTTGACCCATTGAAACGCTGCCGCGCCCCAGAAGCCGAGCGGTTTACGGCTCTCGGGGTTGCTGACCGACAAGGGCCCGGAGGTGGCGATTTTCCACGCCAGGTACAGCAAGTAGGCCGCGCCGACATAGCGCAGTACGGTATAGATCGGCGGGTAGGCCTTGAACACTTCACCCAGGCCAAAGCCCACCGCCAGCACCATGACCATGAAGCCCACACTGATGCCAATAGCATGGGGAATCGAACGGCGTACGCCAAAATTCACCCCGGAGGCCAGCAACATGGTGTTGTTGGGCCCCGGGGTGATCGAAGACACGAAGGCGAACAGCACGAAGGCGGTTATCAGATCAACTGAGCTGAGCATGGCAGGCATCCAGATCTTTCTTGTGGGCTGCACTGACACTAGCGGAGTCCTGACCCAGGCCGACCATACAGTTACTGAAAATAATACCGTATCACTTGACTGTACCCATTCAAACCAATGCCGCTTCAACGAAATCCAGGCGGTCCTGACCAAAGAACATCTGCTCACCGACAAAGAACGTCGGCGCTCCGAACGTGCCACGGCGCACGGCTTCTTCAGTGGCTTCCTTGAGTGCCGCCTTGACCTGTGGATCTGCGCTCCAGGCTTGATACTGCTCGGGATCGAAGCCTGCTTCGCGCAACACCGTTGCCAACACCTGCGGATCGCCCAGGTTGCGTTGCTGCACCCACATCGCCGGGAACAGCGCATCGAGGTAAGCCTCGAAGCGCTCAGGTTGAAACAATTGCACAGCCAGGGTGCCGCGCATCAGCCCAAGGGTGTTGAGCGGAAAGCCCGGCGGGAACGCCAGGGTCACGCCATAGCGCTCGGCATAGCGCTGAAAATCGGCAAACACATAGCGCGCCTTGGCCGGCACCATTGCTGGCGAAGCATTGCCGGTGGCCTGGAACACCCCGCCCAGCAGCATCGGCCGGTACAGCAGTTGCGCATCATGCCGGGCACACAGCGCCGGCAGTTGGGTCCAGGCCAGGTAACTGGCCGGGCTGCCCAGGTCAAAGAAGAATTCGACGGTTTTGCTCATTGTTCAGAGTCCTTGTTGTTGTCAGAGGCTTACCAACGTTCCATCCACGGCCGCAGATCGAGTTCGAAGGTCCAGGCATCACGCGGCTGCGCGTGCAGGAACCAGTAGCTGTCGGCAATGTGCGCGGGGTCAAGGATGCCGTCCTGCTCCTTGAGCGCATAGCGCTCGGGGAAGCTGTCGCGGATGAATGCAGTGTCGATGGCACCGTCCACCACCACATGGGCGACATGGATATTACGCGGCCCAAGCTCACGGGCCATGCTCTGCGCCAGGGCGCGAATGCCATGTTTAGCCCGGCGAACGCAGCAAAGCCGGCAGCGCCGCGCAGGCCGGCGGTAGCGCCAGTGAACAGAATGGTTCCGTGCTCACGGGTCACCATGCGCCGGGCCACGGCCTGACTGGTCAGGAAGCCGGCGAAGCAGGCCATTTCCCAGATCTTGAAGTACTTTCGTGCGGTCTCGTCGAGAATGCTGCACGGCACGTTGGCGCCAATATTGAACACGAACGCCTCGATCGGGCCGAGGGTAGTTTCGATCTGTTCAACCAGCGCCGCCACCTCCTCTTCCTTGCGTGCATCGGAGGCAAAGCCATGCGCCTCGCCACCCGCGGCACGAATCTCGTCCACCAGCTGCTGCAGCTTGTCGGCGCTGCGCCGGGTCACGCAGGCGATATAGCCCTCGCGGGCAAAACGCTTGGCAATCGCTGCGCCGGTGGCATCACCGGCCCCTACTACCAACACCACTTTCTTGCCCTGGGTCATCCATCGCCTCCATTGGTAAACGATCATTTAGTAAACGAACGCTATGCTATGATCCAGGCTTCGTCAAGTCAGTGCTACGGAGAAAGTCGGCGTGCGCTACTCCACCACCCACAAGGAACAAACCCGGCAGAAACTGCTGGAGAGCAGCGGCGCCCTAGCCAAGCGCGGCGGCTTCAATGCCACTGGCGTCGCCGGCCTGATGAAGGCCATCGGCCTGACCGGGGGGGCGTTCTACAACCACTTCCCGTCCAAGGACGACCTGTTCACCGAAGTGGTGCGCCGCGAACTGTCGCTGAGCCCCATGGCCCAGCAACCGATGAACCGCCAGCGCCTTGAACGCTGCCTGGACCATTACCTGAGCCTGGCCCACGTGCACAACCCCGAAGGCGGTTGCGCCATCCCGGCCCTGGGTGCCGAAATCGCCCAGGCGCCGCTACCAGTGCGTGAAGAGGCCGAACACTGGCTGCGCACCCTGCAACACGCCTGGGCCGACACCCTCGAAGACCCCGACCTGGCCTGGGCCCTGCTCAGCCAGTGCGTGGGCGCGCTGGTGATCGCGCGCATGCTGGCCAACCCATCCAGCCAGCAGGAAGTGCTCAAGGCCTCCCGTGAGTTTCTCGCCGGGGCCTTGCATGAGAGTCCTTGAACCGCTGTTGCTTGGTCTGGCCCTGCTCGCCCCGCTCAACGCCCTCGCCGCCTGCCCCGCTGGCCAGTACGAAATCTGCCTGGGCAGTTGCATCTGCTCGCCGATTGATCCGGGCGAGGCCCGTAGCGTGCTCAACGACCTCGGGCGCATAGCCAGCAACTCCCTGGCACTGGCCCTGCAACAGGCGCGCGACACAGCGGCGGCCGGTACGGTGCTGCCGATTCCCCTGCACATCCGCGCCCAGCTTGAGCCGTATTACGACTTCCAGGTGCTGGATGCGGCGCGCTACAAAGTCGGCGACCAACAGGCCCTGGACAGCGCCAACGCCTTGCTGCAGAACCCCGACGTCAACGCCGTGACCCTGATCGACATCATCGTCTTTCGCAACGAGGCCGATGCCCAGGACAACGCTGCGCTCTGGGCCCACGAACTGCACCATGTGCAGCAGTACCAGCAATGGGGCGTGGAAGAATTCGCCCGGCGCTACTCGCGTGACTTCGATGCGGTCGAAGCACCGGCTTACCAGATGCAGTCGAAAGTCAGCAAAGCGCTGCGCGAACGCTCATCCGGTCAGGCGCGCTGAACTAGACTTAATAGTTGCCCCACGAGAAATGGCCCGAGGTCGTCGCCTGGCGTGACGACCCCGTTGACGTTGGACTTCTTGCAGGAGAACACGCAATGGACGAAGCCAAACTGAATGACTTCATGGGAAAACTGGTCAACGACATGGGCGCCGCCGCGCTGTTGGCCAACCTGATCCTCGGCGATGAGCTGGGCCTGTACCGGGCCATGGCCGACAGTCAATTCATCAGCCCCGAACAACTGGCGCAAAAGACCGGCTGCAATGCCCGGCTGCTGCGCGAATGGCTCAGCGCCCAGGCTGCATCGGGCTATATGGAACACCAGGACGGCCGCTTTCGCCTGCCCGAGGAGCAGGCCATGGCGCTGGCCATTGAGGACTCACCGGTTTACGCCGCTGGCGGTGCTTCGGTAATTGCCGCGCTGTTTCACGACAAAGACAAACTGGTGGCCGCCATGCGCGGCGACGGTGGCCTGCCCTGGGGTGACCATCATCCCTGCATGTTCAGCGGCACTGAACGCTTCTTCCGTCCCGGTTACCGCGCCCACTTGGTGAGCGAATGGCTGCCGACCCTGAAGGGAGTGGTCGATAAACTGCAGGCCGGGGCCAAGGTCGCCGACGTTGGCTGCGGCCATGGCGCCTCAACGGTGATCCTGGCCCAGGCCTTTCCTGCTTCACAGTTCTACGGCTTCGACTACCACGCGCCGTCGATCACAGTGTCCAGCCAGCGCGCTACCGAAGGTGGGGTAGCGGAGCGCACACAGTTCATCCAGGCCAGCGCCAAGGATTTCCCCGGCAAGGATTACGACCTGATCTGCTACTTCGACTGCCTGCACGACATGGGCGACCCGGTAGGCGCTGCCCGCCATGCCTACAAAGCGCTCAAGGACGACGGCACGGTGCTGTTGGTCGAGCCTTTTGCCAAGGACAGCCTGGAGGAAAACAGCACACCAGTGGGTCGCCTGTTCTATGCCGCCTCGACCTTTATCTGCACGCCCAACTCGCTGTCCCAGGAAGTGGGTCTGGGGCTCGGTGCCCAGGCTGGGGAAGCGCGCTTGCGTGCGGTGTTCGAGGAGGCTGGTTTCAAACATTTTCGCCGGGCCACGGAAACGCCCTTCAATTTGATTCTGGAAGCTCGCAAGTAGCCTCTTTTCGCGGGGCAAGCCCGCTCCCACCGGTTGATCTGCTCATACGGTGGGAGCGGGCTTGCCCCGCGAAACCCTAGGGCGTACTAAATTCGTATACCATATCCACAAAGAACTTCGGACGACGCCACCGTGACCGTACCTCGCCTTAACGCCCCGGATCTGGGCAACACGCCTTCGACCTCGGAAATCATCACCCATCACCTGCGCGATGCGATCATTGCCGGGCACTTCGCCGAAGACGAACCGATCCGTCAGGACGACATCGCTCGCCAGTTCAACGTCAGCAAGATCCCCGTACGCGAGGCGCTCAAGCGCCTGGAGGCGGAGGGGCTGGTGATGTTCCAGCGCAATCGCGGGGCGATGGTTACGCGCATGTCCGAACCTGAGCTGGCGCAGATGTTCGAAGTGCGCATGCTGCTCGAAGACAAGGCGCTGCGCCTGGCGATCCCGAACATGACCGAAGAAACCTTCGCGCGCGCCGAACGGATCTGCCAGGAGTTCGTCGGCGAGAACGACGTCGGGCGCTGGGCCGAGCTGAACTGGGAGCTGCACGCCTGCCTGTACGAGCCTGCGCAGCGGCCCTTTCTGGTGAACATGATCCGCTCGGTGAACGACAAGCTGGAGCGCTACCTGCGCATGCAGATGAGCCTGTCGGCGGGCAAGGATCGCGCCGATCATGAACACCGCGAGATCCTCGATGCCTGCCGGGCCAAGGATGTCGAACGTGCCGTCACCCTGCTTGACGAGCACATCGCCGGCGTCTGCAAGACCCTCTTCGAGCACCTGCCGCAGACCAAGTGACAATGGCGGGTCGCTGTGCTGATTTCGTCGTCGACATGGCTTAAAGTCATCAAGCCTGCAAGCCAGGGGACACGCCACTCTGTCGTTCACTTCCCGGAACGGACGCGGCCTCCCCATGAAACGCATCAGTGTGATCGACTCCCACACCGGCGGCGAACCCACCCGCCTGGTCATCGACGGCTTCCCTGCACTTGGCCACGCCAGCATGGCCGAACGCCGCCAGCGCCTGGCCCAGCAGTACGACCAATGGCGCAGCGCCTGCATGCTGGAGCCGCGTGGCAGTGATGTGCTGGTTGGCGCGCTGTTGTGCGAGCCGCTGGACCCGAGCGCCTGCGCCGGGGTGATCTTTTTCAATAACACCGGCTACTTGGGTATGTGCGGCCACGGCACCATCGGTCTGGTGGTGTCGCTGGCGCACTTGGGCCGCATCGGCCCAGGGGTGCACCGTATCGAAACCCCGGTCGGCACCGTGCAGGCGACCCTGCACGAAGACAACTCGGTCAGCGTGCGCAACGTGCCTGCCTACCGTTACCGCAAGGACCTGACACTGGAGGTGCCGGGCATCGGCCAGGTGGTTGGCGATGTGGCCTGGGGCGGCAACTGGTTCTTCCTGATCGCCGAGCACGGTCTGAACGTCGCCGGGGACAACATCGAAGCGCTGACAGCCTATACCTGCGCAGTACAACAGGCGCTGGAGAATCAGGGCATTCGCGGCGAAGACGGCGGCCTGATCGATCATATCGAGCTGTTCGCCGACGACCCGCACGCCGACAGCCGCAACTTCGTGCTCTGCCCCGGCAAGGCCTACGACCGTTCGCCCTGCGGCACCGGGACCAGTGCAAAACTCGCGTGCCTGGCCGCCGACGGCAAGCTGCAACCAGGCCAGGTCTGGCGTCAGGCCAGTGTGATCGGCAGCCAGTTCGAAGGCTCGTTTGAAACCGACGGTGAGCGCATCGTCCCAACCATTCGCGGCCGCGCGCACATCAGCGCCGAAGCCACACTCATCCTGCAGGAAGACGATCCGTTCGCCTGGGGCATCCGCCCGTGAGCCGTGGTGCCGCGGCCGATGTGATCGTGATCGGCGCCGGGATCATCGGCGCCGCCTGCGCGCAGTCGCTGGCCGCGCGGGGGCTGCAGGTGCTGGTGCTCGATGCCGGTCTGCACGGCGCCACGGCAGCCGGCATGGGCCACCTGCTGGTGCTCGACGACAATGCGCCAGAGTTGGCGCTCAGCCAGCATTCGCTGCAACGCTGGCGCTCAATGGCTCCCCAGCTACCCGAGGACTGCGCTTACCGCAGCAATGGCACCCTGTGGCTGGCGGCCAACGCCGAAGAGATGGCTGTGGCCGAACACAAATTCAGCGTGCTGCAAGCCCAGGGCGTAGCCTGCGAGCTGGTTGCCGGACACGCCCTGCGCCAGCGCGAACCGGCTCTACGTCAGGGGCTGGAAGGTGGTCTGCTGATCAACGGCGACGGCATCCTTTATGCCCCGGCCACCGCCCGCTGGATGCTGCAATCGCCGCGGATCGAACAGCGCCGGGCACGGGTCACTGCAGTGCAGGGCAAGCGGGTGCGCCTGGACGACAGCCAGTGGCTGAGCGCCGATGCGGTGGTGCTGGCCAACGGCATCCAGGCCACCGACCTGTGCCCGGAACTGCCGATCGAGCCGAAGAAAGGCCACCTGCTGATCACCGACCGCTACCCCGGCACCGTCACCCATACGCTGGTGGAGCTGGGCTATGTGACCAGCGCGCATAACGCCAGCGGCCCGTCCACCGCCTGTAACATCCAGCCGCGCCCGACCGGCCAGCTGTTCATCGGTGCTTCGCGCCAGTTCGGCACCAGCGACCCGGCCGTTGAAGGCTGGATGCTGGCGCGCATGCTCAAGCGCGCGACTGAATACATGCCGGAGCTGGCGCATTTGAACGGCATCCGCGCCTGGACCGGCTTTCGCGCCGCCAGTCCCGACGGCTTGCCGCTGGTGGGCCGACACCCTCATCAGGATGGCCTGTGGCTCGCGGTCGGTCACGAGGGCCTCGGTGTCACCACCGCCCCGGCGACGGCCGACCTGCTGACCGCACAACTGTTCGACGAAACGCCAGCGCTGGCGATCCAACCCTATCTGCCTGAACGCTTCCTGGGAGCACTCACCCATGCCTGACCTGACCCTCGATGGACGCCCACTGCAGGTGGCCGATGGCACCAGCGTGGCTGCCGCACTGGCGTTGGGCGGCGATGGTTGCTCACGCACTTCGGTCGGCGGTCAGCGCCGCGCACCGCTGTGCGGCATGGGCATTTGCCAGGAATGCCGGGTACACATCGACGGCCGCCGGCGTCTGGCCTGCCAGACCCTGTGCCGCGACGGCATGCAAGTGGAGACCCGAGCATGAGCGAACATGCCAACCTGTTGATCATCGGCGCCGGTCCCGCCGGCCTTGCCGCAGTACTGGCCGCCGCGCCCCGTGCCGCGCGCATCGTACTGCTCGACGACAACCCGCTGCCGGGCGGGCAGATCTGGCGCGACGGGCCCCAGGCCAAAGTGCCCGCCCAAGCCCGTCAGCTGCGCGAGCAGGTACTCGCCTGCAGCAATGTGCACTACTACAGCGGCACGCGCGTGATCGCCCAGCCCGGCCCGGACACCCTGCTGGTGGAAGACGCCGAGCGTGGCTGGCAGATCCGCTACGACCGGCTGATCCTCTGCACCGGCGCCCGTGAACTGCTGCTGCCCTTCCCCGGCTGGACCCTGCCTGGAGTGACCGGTGCCGGCGGTTTGCAGGCACTGATCAAGGCCGGACTGCCGGTGCGCGAGCAACGTATCGTGATCGCTGGCAGCGGGCCGTTGCTGCTAGCCAGCGCCGCCACTGCCAAAGACCACGGTGCCCGGGTGCTGCGCATCGCCGAACAGGCCTCGCCCGCCGCCGTCGCCGGCTTTGCCGCGCAATTGCCGCGCTGGCCGCAAAAACTCCTGCAGTCCTTCAGCCTGTTCGACCGCCAGTACCGCAGCGCCAGCCATGTACTTGCCGCGCTGGGTAGCGATCGCCTGGAAGGTGTGCGCTTGATGCAAAACGGCAAGATCGTGGAAATCGCCTGTGATCGACTGGCTTGTGGCTTTGGCCTGATCCCCAATATCCAGCTGGCCCAGGCCCTGGGCTGCGCCGTCGCGCATGACGCCGTTGCCGTGGACAACTGGCAGGAGACGACGCTGCCCGGCGTTTACGCCGCAGGTGAGTGCACCGGCTTCGGCGGCAGCGAACGGGCCCTGGTGGAAGGTGCTATTGCTGGCCATGCCGCAGTTGGCAATCGCCAGGCGGCGCAGCGGCTGTTGCGCCAACGCGCCCGCTGGCATGGGTTCGCCGATGCCCTGAACAAGGCCTTCGCCCTCGACCCGGCGCTCAAGTCGCTGGCGGCTGCCGACACCCTGGTGTGCCGCTGCGAAGATGTCGCCTATTCCGCCCTCGCCGTCCACAGTAACTGGCGCGACGCCAAGCTCGCCAGCCGCTGCGGCATGGGCGCCTGTCAGGGCCGGGTCTGCGGCGCGGCCACCCGCCACCTGTTCGGCTGGCAACCCTCGGCGCCGCGCCCGCCGTTCAGCCCGGCGCGCATCGACACCCTGCTGTGCCTGGAGGAAACGCCCGGCGCTTGAGATAAGCGCTGGGGACACTCTATGATCCCGACGGTCGCCCCCGGACCGTCAGCGCCATGCACGCCACGCTCAACCACTTCGCCCCCTGCGATCTGCCGACCCTGCTGAGCAGCCTGCAGCCGATCGCGCCGCTGCTCGACACCCTCAACGACGTGGTGTTCTTCATCAAGGACCGCGAAGCGCGTTACGCCTTCGTCAACCAGACCCTGGCCCGGCGCTGCGGCCGCAAGCACTGCGACGAGCTGCTCGGGCTCACCGCCGAACACGTGTTCCCCGCCCGCTTCGGCCCGCTCTACACCGAGCAGGACCGCCGCGTGCTGAGCAGTGGCCGGGAACTGGCCGACCAGCTTGAGCTGCACCTTTACTTCGGCAACCAGCCGATCTGGTGCCTGACCCACAAACGCCCGCTCAAGGATGCCGACGGCAGCATCGTCGGCCTCGCCGGGATCTCCCGTGACCTGCAATTGCCGCAGTCGAACCACCCGGCGTTCCAGAAACTCGCCGCCGTCGACGCGCATATCCGCAGCCACTTCAGCCGCCCCATCAGCCTCGCCGAACTGACCGCCATCGCCGGGCTGTCGATCGCGCAGCTGGAGCGCCATTGCAAACGGATCTTCCAGCTCACGCCGCGGCAGATGATCCACAAAGCGCGCCTGGAAGAAGCCTCACGCTTGCTGCAAGACCTCGACCTGCCGATCACCGACATCGCCCTGCGCTGCGGTTACACCGACCACAGCGCCTTCAGCCGCCAGTTCCGCGCCCTCACCGGGCTTTCGCCCAGCCAGTACCGCGACAGCCAACGCTGAGTGTTCCTTTCCGGGGCGCTGCGCGCACGCAGTGCTCCCATATGTAACACCCGTCATACACCCGGCCAGGCACGCTGAAACCTCCCACAGCAGCCGCTCCTTCTGTCAGACGCCCTAGTGCAAGGGCTGAAGGACAATTCCTGCGACAACACAAAAATAGGCACGGCCATTGCACTTTAAAATATCGTATACGAAATCTCAGCTACGATATTTAACAGCACTCACCCACCACGAGGCACCTATGAAAAACCGCACATTTGCCGTAGCCCTCAGCGCTGTTCTCAGTACCGCCTGCATTGCCAACGCCCAAGCCGACAAGCTCGATGACATCATCGGCTCCGGCAAGCTGCGCTGCGCCGTAACCCTGGACTTCCCACCGATGGGTTTTCGCGACGAAGCCAACAAACCCGCCGGGTTCGACGTCGACTACTGCAACGACCTGGCGAAAATCCTCGGGGTCGAGCCCGAAGTGGTCGAAACGCCCTTCCCTGACCGCATTCCGGCCCTGGTTTCCGGTCGCGCCGACGTGATCGTAGCATCCACCTCCGACACCCTGGAGCGAGCCAAGACGGTCGGCCTGACCGTACCCTACTTCGCCTTTCAGATGGTCGTGCTGACTCGCGACAATACCGGCATCAACAGCTTCGATGACCTCAAGGGCAAGGCGCTGGGCAACACCAGCGGCACCTATGAAGCCATCGCCCTGGAGAAGGACGTGAAGCGCTGGGGCAGCGGCAGCTTCCGCGCCTACCAGTCGCAGAACGACACCCTGCTCGCCGTCGCTCAGGGCCACATAGACGCCACCGTGGTCACCAACACCGTCGCCGCCGCCACCCTTAAGTCCGGCAAGTACAAGAACCTCAAGGTCGCCGGTAACGCGCCCTACGTGATCGACTACGTATCGCTGGGCGCCAAGCGCAACGAGTACGGTCTGCTGCGCTACCTCGACCTGTTCGTCAACCAGCAGGTGCGCACCGGGCGCTACAAGGAGCTGTTCACCAAGTGGGTGGGGACCGAAATCGCCCCGACCGACCTGACCGTGCCACAGGTTTACTACTGAGGTGGGTAGCATGACCAGCACTCCCAAACCCCTGGCCGGGCGTAGCCTGGTCGAGGGCGCGGCCCAGGGCGAACTGCTGTTCGCCGACACCGGGCTGAGCTTCTGGGGCGGGGTCGACCCGTTCAGCGGCGAAGTGATCGACCGCCATCACCCACTCAGCGGCCAGAGCATCGCCGGGCGTGTGCTGGCGATCCCCAGCGGACGCGGCTCGTGCACCGGCAGCAGCGTGATGATGGAACTGATCAGCAACGGCCACGCACCGGCAGCATTGGTGCTGGCCGAGGCCGACGAGATCCTGACCCTCGGCGTGCTGGTCGCGCAGACCCTGTTCGGGCGCTCCTTGCCGGTGCTGTGCATCGGCAAGGAGGCTTTCGCCGGTTTACGCGGCGCAGGCTTTGCGCGGGTTGAAGGAGAGCGCCTGAGCCTGTTTGCCCAGGCGCCCGCCGCCCCCTGGCAGGCCCCGTCGTTTACCCCGGCTGACCGGCCATTGAGCAGCGCCCTGAACCTGAGCCCGCAGGACCAGGCGCTACTTGATGGCAGCCATGGCAAAGCGGCGCAGATGGCGATGCAGATCGTCCTGCGCATGGCCGAGCTGCAAGGCGCCGAGCAGTTACTGGACGTGACCCAGGCGCATATCGACGGCTGTATCTACACCGGCCCCGCCAGCCTGCGCTTTGCCGAACAGCTGGTGCAGTGGGGGGCGAAGGTGCGGGTGCCGACCACGCTCAATTCCATTTCGGTCGACCAGCGCCGCTGGCGCGAACTGGGCATCGACCCGGCGCTCGGCGAGCCGGCCAGTGCCCTGGGTGATGCCTACATGGCCATGGGTGCGCAACTGAGTTTTACCTGCGCACCTTACCTGCTCGACAGCGCGCCGACCCTGGGCGAACAGGTGGTCTGGGCCGAATCAAACGCGGTGGTCTACGCCAACAGTGTGTTGGGTGCGCGCACGCTCAAATACCCGGACTACCTCGACATCTGCATCGCCCTGACCGGCCGGGCGCCGAGCATCGGCTGCCACCTCGACAGCCAGCGCAAGGCCCAGCTGATTGTCGAAGTGCCGCAGCTGGCCGACCTCGACGACAGCTTCTACCCCCTGCTCGGCTACCACATCGGCGCCCTGTCCGGTTCGCGGATTCCTCTGGTGCGCGGGCTGGAACAGGCGCAACCCAGCCTGGACGATCTCAAGGCGTTCGGCGCCGCCTTTGCCACCACCTCTGCCGCGCCGCTGTTTCATATCGCCGGGGTCACGCCGGAAGCGCTGGAGCCGGCGCAAGTGCTTGAACCCGGCGCCCCCCTGCCCTCCGAGCGCCTGCAACTGGCGGAGCTGCTGCACAGCTGGCGCGAGCTCAACAGCGCCCGCGAGCCTAGAGTCGACGTGGTTTCGCTGGGCAACCCGCATTTCTCGCTCAGCGAGTTCGCAGCGCTTGCCAGCCTGTGCCGGGGCCGGCACAAACACCCGGAGGTGGTGGTGGCGATTACCTGTGGCCGCGCGGTGCTCGAACAGGCCCGCGCCGCCGGGCATATCGTCGAGCTCGAACGCTTCGGCGTGACCCTGGTGACGGACACCTGCTGGTGCATGCTCGGTGAGCCGGTGATCCCGCCAGCGGCGCGCACGCTGATGACCAACTCGGGTAAATACGCCCACTACGGGCCGGGTCTGGCCGGTCGCCCGGTGCATTTTGCCAGCCTCGCCGAGTGTGTCGAATCGGCCTGCAGCGGCCAGGCCAGCGGTCGCCTGCCAGCCTGGCTGCAACCTGCCGTCTGCAAGGAGAGCCCCGCGCATGTTTGACTACACCTTCCAATGGCGCTCGGCCCTGCGCGCCCTGCCAGACATGCTGTCCGGTGCCTGGGTCACCTTCGAGACCGCCGCGCTGTCAATGATCTTCGGGGTGCTGATTGCCCTGGCCCTGACCGTGATGCGCGAAGGCAAACAACCACTGCTGCGCGGTTTTGCCAATGGCTGGGTGTCGATCGCGCGCAACACCCCTTCGCTGTTCCAGATCTACATCCTGTACTTCGGTCTCGGCTCGATGGGCCTGCATGTCAGTTCGTGGATCGCCCTGCTCGCGGGGATCACCTTCAACAACGCCGGCTACCTGGCGGAAAACTTTCGCGGCGGCCTCAAGGCGGTGCCGACCACGCAGATGCGTGCGGCCCGCTCGCTAGGCATGAGCGCCTTCCAGACCTACCGGATGATCGTCATTCCGCAGTTGCTGCGGGTGGTGTTCTACCCGTTGACCAACCAGATGGTCTGGGCGGTGTTGATGACTTCGCTGGGAGTGATCGTCGGCCTGAACAACGACCTCACCGGCGTGACTCAGGACTACAACGTCAAGACCTTCCGCACCTTCGAATACTTCGCCCTGGCGGCGGCGCTCTACTACGTGATCGCCAAGGCGATTGTGGCGGTAGCGCGGCTGATGGCCTGGCGCTTGTTCCGCTACTGAGGAGCCCGGCATGTTCTCCACCAGCTTTACCTGGAACGACTTCATGTTCCTGCTCGATGGGGCACGGATCACCGTGCAACTGACCTTCTGGGCCATCCTCTTGGGCACCTTCGCCGGGCTGCTGTTCGGCCTCGCCCGCGCCCTTTGGCCACGGCTCAGCCTGCCGCTGGCGTGGGTGCTCGATGTGTTTCGCAGCGTGCCGCTGCTGATCCAGTTCGTGCTGTTCAACTCGTTCAAGAGCATTGTCGGGTTGAACATCAGCGCCTTCAGCGTCGGCTGCATCGTCTTGGGCGTGTACACCGCCGCTTACTTCACCGAGATCGTCCGTGGCGGTGTGCTGGCGGTGTCGCTGAGCGTGCGCCGGGCCAGTCGTTCTCTGGGCATGAGCTACCTGCAGGATCTGCGCTGGATCGTCCTGCCGATGGCTAGCCGGGTGGCGTTTCCCGGCTGGCTGAACCTGGTGCTGGGGGTGATGAAAGACACCGCACTGGTGATGTGGATCGGCATTGTCGAATTGCTGCGCGCCTCGCAAACCATCGTTACACGGATTCAGGAACCCCTGCTGGTGCTGTGCATCGCAGGCCTCATTTACTACGTCATGAGCCTGGTGGTTGCCCGCCTGGGCGCCCGTCTGGAAAGAAGGTGGCAAGAAAATGATTGAGATCCAGAACGTACACAAATCCTTCGGCAACCTCGAAGTGGTCAAAGGCGTGAGCCTGACCGTGAACAAAGGCGAAGTGGTGTCGATCATCGGCGGCTCGGGTTCCGGCAAGTCGACCTTGCTGATGTGTATCAACGGCCTGGAGCCGATCCAGAAAGGCAGCATTCGCGTCGACGGCGTCGAGGTACACGACCGGGCCACTGACCTGAACCGTTTGCGGCAGAAAATCGGCATTGTGTTCCAGCAGTGGAACGCCTTCCCGCACCTGACGGTGCTGGAAAACGTGATGCTGGCGCCGCGCAAAGTGCTGGGCAAGAGCAAGGAGCAAGCCGAGGAGCTGGCGGTCAAGCAACTGACCCACGTCGGCCTCGGCGACAAGCTCAAGACCTTCCCCGGCAAGTTGTCGGGCGGGCAGCAGCAGCGCATGGCGATTGCCCGGGCGCTGGCGATGTCACCGGACTACATGCTGTTCGACGAAGCCACTTCGGCGCTTGATCCGCAACTGGTGGGTGAAGTGCTGGACACCATGCGCATGCTCGCCGAAGACGGCATGACCATGGTGCTGGTGACCCACGAGATCCGTTTTGCCCGCGATGTGTCGGACCGCGTGGCGTTCTTCCGTAACGGCCTGGTACACGAAATCGGCGCGCCGGAGCAGGTGATCGGCAACCCGTTGCAGCCGGAGACGGCGGCATTTTTGAAGTCGGTGAAATAACAGCATCGCGGGGCAAGCCCCCACCGAGGCCACTCTGTGGGGGCTTGCCCCGCGATAAGGCCCTCCAATCAACCACAAGGAGTCCCCCGAATGCGCTCATCGAAAATCATCCACATCGTCAATTGCCATGCCGAAGGTGAAGTCGGCGACGTCATCGTCGGTGGCGTCGCCCCGCCGCCCGGCGCCACCGTCTGGGAGCAATCGCGCTGGATCGCCCGCGACGAGACCCTGCGCAACTTCGTCCTCAACGAGCCGCGCGGCGGCGTGTTCCGCCACGTCAATCTGCTGGTGCCGCCGAAGGACCCACGCGCGCAGATGGCCTGGATCATCATGGAGCCCGCCGACACCCCTCCGATGTCCGGCTCCAACTCGCTGTGCGTGTCTACCGTGCTGCTCGACAGCGGCATCCTGCCGATGACCGAACCGGAAACCCGCCTGGTGCTCGAAGCCCCTGGCGGCCTGATCGAAGCGGTCGCCGAGTGCCGTGACGGCAAGGTGCAGCGGGTGGAAGTGAAGAACGTGCCGTCGTTCGCCGACCGCCTCGACGCCTGGATTGAAGTCGAAGGCTACGGCTCGCTGCAGGTCGATACAGCCTATGGCGGCGACAGCTTCGTCATCGCCGATGCCCGCCAGTTGGGTTTCGCCATTCGCCCGGACGAAGCCAGGGATATCGTCGAAATCGGCCTGAAGATCACCCAGGCCGCCAACGAGCAGCTGGGCTTTCGTCACCCGCTGAACCCGGACTGGTCGCACATCTCCTTCTGCCAGATCGCCGCGCCCGTCGAGTACCAGAACGGTGTTGCCACCGGCGCCAACGCGGTGGTCATCCGTCCCGGCAAGATCGACCGCTCGCCCTGCGGCACCGGTTGTTCGGCACGCATGGCGGTGATGCAGGCCAAAGGCTTGCTCAAGGTCGGCGAGCGCTTTATCGGCCGTTCGATCATCGGCTCGGAGTTCCACTGCCGCATCGATTCGCAGACCGAAATTGCCGGACGCGCGGCCATCTACCCGTGCATTTCCGGCCGTGCCTGGATCACCGGCACCCAGCAATTACTGCTCGATCCGAGCGATCCATGGCCGCAAGGCTACCGGCTGTCGGACACCTGGCCCGGCGCCTGATCACTAAGCCGTTGATTTACAAACACCCTTAAAATCCGATCAGCCACACACGAAAAAAACACTGGTCGACTACACACACTTTTAATATCGTATACGAAATACAATAAACAACCGGAGAACACCATGAGCAAGCACGTAAACTGGAGCGGCGTCTTCCCTGCGGTCACCACTCAATTCAACGACGACTTCTCGATCAACCTGGAGAAAACCCACGAGGTGATTTCCAACGTGATCCGCGATGGCGTCTCGGGCCTGGTGGTGTGTGGTTCGGTAGGTGAAAACACCTCGCTGACCGCCGAAGAAAAGATCGCCGTCACCGAAGTCGCCGTCGACGCCTCGCGCGGCCGGGTCCCGGTGATCTGCGGCGTGGCCGAGTTCACCAGCGTACAGGCGGCCAAGGTGGCCAACGCGGTGCACAAGGCCGGCGTCGACGGGGTGATGCTGATGCCGGCGCTGGTCTACGGCTCCAAGCCGTTCGAGACTGCCGAGCACTACCGTTATGTGGCCAAGCACGCCGACGTGCCGCTGATGGTCTACAACAACCCGCCGATCTACAAAAACGACGTCACCCCGGACATCCTGATTTCCCTGGCCGACTGCGACAACGTGGTGTGCTTCAAGGACTCCTCCGGCGATACCCGGCGCTTTATCGACGTGCGCAATGAAGTCGGCGATCGCTTCGTACTGTTCGCAGGCCTCGACGACGTGGTCCTGGAAAGCATCGCCGTCGGCGCCCAAGGCTGGGTCTCGGGCATGTCCAACGTGTTCCCGAAAGAAGGCGAGACGATCTTCCGCCTGGCCAAGGCCGGCCGCTTTGCCGAGGCCCTGCCGATCTACGAATGGCTGATGCCGATCCTGCACCTGGATGCCCGCGCTGACCTGGTGCAGTGTATCAAGCTGTGCGAAGCCATCGCCGGTCGCGGCAGCGCGCTGACCCGTCCGCCACGCCTGGCCCTGCCGGAAGCAGATCGGGTGTTCGTCGAACAGATCATGGCCAAGGCCCTGGCCAACCGTCCGCAGCTGCCCGACGTCGGCCTCTGATGTGATGACCGGGCCGGCTCCGACGTGGAGACCGGCCCGCCTGTTTTGCGCCCATACAGGAACCGCCAGCATGTCCAGTCACCCTTCCAGCGCAACCACCCCTGCAGGATTGAAACGTGTCGTCGCCGCGGCCATGGCCGGGACCGTCGCCGAATGGTATGAATTCTTCCTTTACGGCACCGCCTCGGCACTGGTCTTCGGCCAGTTGTTCTTCCGCCAGACCGACAGCCCCATCGACGGCATCATCGCCGCCTTCGCCCTGTATGCCGTCGGCTTTCTCGCCCGTCCTCTGGGCGGGCTGGTGTTCGGTCACTACGGTGACAAATTCGGCCGCAAGCGCCTGCTGCAACTGAGCCTGGTGGTGGTCGGCATCACCACCTTCCTGATGGGCTGTCTGCCCGGATTCGACAGCATCGGCTATGCTGCGCCGGTGTTGCTGGTGCTGTTACGGCTGATCCAGGGCTTTGCCTTCGGCGGCGAATGGGGCGGTGCCATCCTGCTGGTGTCCGAGCACTGCCCGGACAACCGTCGCGGCTTCTGGGCCAGCTGGCCGCAAGCCGGGGTGCCGGCGGGCAACCTGATCGCGACCCTGGCCTTGCTCCTGCTGTCAAGCACCCTTGCCGAAGAGCAGTTCCTCGCCTGGGGCTGGCGTGTGGCGTTCTGGTTCTCGGCCGTGGTAGTGCTGATCGGCTACTGGATCCGCACCAGCGTCGACGACGCGCCGATCTTCAAAGAAGCCCAGGCCCGCCAGGCGCAAAAGGCCGAGCAGCAACTGGGTGTGGTCGAGGTCCTGCGCCATCACTGGCGTGCAGTGCTGGTGGGGATCGGCGCGCGTTTTGCCGAGAACATCCTCTACTACACCGTGGTGACCTTCTCGATCACCTACCTCAAGCTGGTTGTGCACAAGGACACCTCGCAGATCCTCTTGCTGATGTTCGGCGCCCACCTGCTGCACTTCTTCCTGATTCCGCTGATGGGCTACCTGTCCGACCTGGTCGGACGCAAGCCGGTATACCTGACCGGCGCGGTACTCACAGCGTTCTGGGGCTTTGTTGGCTTCCCGATGATGGACACCGGCAACAGCTGGCTGATCATGGCGGCGATTACTCTGGGCCTGGCCATCGAGTCGATGACCTACGCGCCCTACTCGGCGCTGATGGCCGAGATGTTCCCGACCCACGTGCGCTACACCGCCCTGTCGCTGTGCTACCAGGTCGCGCCGATTTTCGCCGGCTCGCTGGCGCCGCTGATCGCCATCACCCTGCTCAACAAGTACCACAGCTCGACACCGATCGCCTGGTATCTGGTCGGCGCCGCGCTGATCTCGATCGTCGCCGTCGGCTTGACCCGCGAGACCCGTGGCAAGTCGCTGCACGCGGTCGACGCCGAGGCTGCCGCACGCATTGCCGCCGGGCAAACCACGCCTGTTCGCCAGGGCAGTTCGCTGGCCTGACCCACCTTTGATATGGAGTGTTCCATGCCGGACATCATCGGCCACAACTACATCGGCGGCGCGCGCAGCGCCGCTGGCACTGTCACCCTGCAAAGCCACGAGGCGAGCTGTGGTGAGGCCCTGCCCTATCGTTTCCATCAAGCTACACCCGAAGAAGTCGATGCTGCCGCGCGCGCCGCGCAACAGGCCTACCCGGCATTGCGCAGCCTCGCACCAGCACGGCGGGCAGAATTCCTCGAAGCCATCGCCGCACAACTGGACGCCCTCGGCGATGATTTCATCCAGCTGGTGACCCGCGAGACGGCGCTGCCCAATGCGCGCATCCTTGGTGAGCGTGGGCGCACCAGCGGACAGATGCGTCTGTTCGCCCAAGTGCTGCGCCGGGGCGACTACCTTGGCGCGCGGATCGACCGCGCCCAGGCAGATCGGCAACCGCTGCCACGTGCCGACCTGCGTCAGTACCGTCTCGGCGTCGGCCCGGTCGCGGTGTTCGGGGCGAGCAACTTCCCGCTGGCCTTCTCCACCGCTGGCGGTGACACCGCCGCCGCGCTGGCCGCTGGCTGCCCGGTGGTGTTCAAGGCGCACAGCGGCCACATGGCCAGCGCCGAAGTAGTCGCCGACGCGATCATCCGCGCCGCCGAACAGACCGGCATGCCCAAGGGCGTGTTCAACATGATCTACGGCGCCGGGGTTGGCGAAGCGCTGGTCAAGCACCCGGCGATCCAGGCGGTCGGTTTCACCGGTTCGCTCAAGGGCGGACGCGCGCTGTGCGACATGGCCGCAGCACGGCCACAACCGATTCCGGTATTTGCCGAGATGAGCAGCATCAACCCGGTGCTGGTACTGCCACAGGCGCTGGCCAAGCGTGGCGAGCAGATCGCCCGCGAACTGGCCACCTCGGTAGTGCTCGGCTGCGGGCAGTTCTGTACCAATCCGGGGCTGGTCATCGGCCTGCGCTCCCCCGCGTTCAGCGCCTTCAGCGAGCAACTGGCGGGACAACTGGCCGAACAAGCGGCGCAGACCATGCTCAATGCCGGCACCCTTGCCAGCTACACCAAGGGCGTACAGGCACTGCTTGCACATCCGCGCATCATCCACCTGGCGGGCCGTGCGCAACAGGGCAACCAGGCTCATCCCCAGTTGTTCAAGGCACACGCCGACCTGTTGATCGACGGCGACCCGCTGTTGCAGGAAGAAGTCTTCGGCCCTGCCACCGTGCTGGTCGAAGTGGCCGATGTCGGCGAACTGCATCAGGCCCTGAACGGTCTGCACGGCCAGCTCACCGCGACGCTGATCGGCGAAGCGACAGACCTGCAAGTCCATGCCGAGTTGCTGCCGCTGCTGGAACAGAAAGTCGGCCGCGTACTGTTCAACGGCTACCCGACCGGCGTCGAAGTCTGTGATGCGATGGTGCATGGCGGGCCGTATCCGGCGACATCGGATGCGCGTGGCACCTCGGTTGGCAGCCTGGCCATCGATCGTTTCCTGCGCCCGGTGTGCTACCAGAACTGCCCGGACGCGCTGTTGCCTGAAGCGTTGCAGAATGCCAACCCATTGGGCATTGCCCGTCTGGTCGACGGTCAGAGCAGCCGCGCTGCACTGTAGGATCCGATGGGAGCGGGATAACTGTGGGAGCGGGCTTGCCCCGCGATTGCGATCTGTCAGCCACATCGCATCGCGGGGCAAGCCCGCTCCCACCGCTTTAGGCCAGCAACGCCTTGAGATCGTTGTACAAGGCTTCTGGTATCTCTACCCCCTCCTCCAGGCTGCGCGCCCGCGCGGCATAACGACGCTGCGACGGCAACCGCGCGCCCTGCCCCTCAATACTTTCAAACACGCTTTCGGCGCGAGCCAGGTGTTTGTCTGCGGCGTCTCCGAGGAATCGCTTCGGGTCCAGGGCCACCAGCAATTCGCCATGATAGGGCGAGGATTTGCTGCCGTTGGCATGGGCCAGCGACTCAGCGCTGGTCAGGTCGCCGATCAACGGACCGGCAATCAACTCGACCATCGCCGCCAGTGCCGAACCCTTGTGCCCACCGAAGGTCAGCATCGCACCACGGTCCAGTACCACATTGGGGTCGGTGCTGGGCTGGCCGTGCTCGTCCACGCCCCAGCCTGCGGGGATCGCCTTGCCCGCGCGCCGGTGCAGTTCGATGTCACCACGGGCGATGGCGCTGGTGGCAAAGTCGAACACATAAGGAGGCTTGCCCGCCCGCGGCCAGCCGAACGCGATAGGGTTGGTGCCGAACACCGGCTGGTGACCGCCGGCCGGCGCAACCCAGGCATGGCTCGGGGTAAACGCCAAGGCGACCAGGCCAACCTCGGCCAGTTGCTCGATCTCGACCCACAAGGCAGAAAAGTGCACACAGCGATTGATCGCCAGGGCCGCGATGCCATTGCTCCGCGCCTTGGCCTGCAGCAGCGGCAAGCCGGCCTGGAACGCCAGCTGTGAGAACCCACCGGCGGCGTCCACACGCACGATCGAGGGTGCCTGATCGATCACTTCGGGGCGTGCGTCGGCTACCACCTTGCCGGCCTTGAGCGAGCTGACGCAACCCAGCACCCGGTACAGGCCATGGGACGCGCAACCGTCGCGCTCACCGGCAACGATGGTGTCGGTCACCGCCTCGGCGTGGTCAGCCGTGAAGCCATTGTGCAAGAGGATCGAATGGGCAAGCGTTCGTGCTTCGGACAGGGTCAGTCGGATCATGGTCATCTCCTTGAGCAGACTGTCCAGCCTGCCCGAGCCCTGCCATGCCGGCTTGATCGCTTTAGCCCGTTGCGATGACGAACTCGGCACAGCCTGCTTACAGCGAAGACTGTTGCACCTACCGGCTAGTCCTCAGCTTCGGGGAAGTTGCGACAACTCTTGCGTTCGGCCAGCTCTTTGTCGCTGGGACGTTGTTCGACGAACACTGCATGGCCGTCCTTGTAGATTTCCAGGTATCCCCACTCCAGGTCCTCTTCCCGTTGACCGGGCTGTGGCGGCGTACGCCACCAGGGTTCGCGACTGATCAGCTCCATGGGCAGGCTCTCGCTGAAAATGTCCTTTCACTATAGACAGCGGCTCGCCCCAACTCTGTGCAAACCCACTAGAATGGGTAACCTTCCCCATCCGGCAACCTCCATGGATATCGAGCTGGCCCGCACTTTCCTTGAAATCGTCCGCAGTGGCAGCCTGGTCTCCGCCGCCGAACGACTGCACGTGACCCAGACGGCAATCACCGCGCGGGTGCAGAAGCTGGAGCAGCAACTGTCTTGCCAGCTGTTCATCCGCAGCCGCAGTGGCGCCAGCCTGACGGCCGACGGCGAAGCCTTCGTGGTGTATGCCAACCAGCTGGTGCAAACCTGGGAAGCCGCCCGCCGCGACCTGCCGCTGCCTGAGGGTTGTCACCAGGTGCTGCACATCGGCGGTGAAGTGAGCTTGGGCAACCCGATGGTCCTCGACTGGGTCAGCGCCCTGCACCGCAGCATGCCCAGCCATGCCATCCGCAACGAAGTCAGCGATGGCGAGTCGTTGCTGCGCAAACTGGAAATGGGTGTGCTCGATGCCGTGCTGGTTTACCAGCCCACCTATGGGCCGGGCCTGCAGGTCGAACAGCTGATGGAAGAAAAGCTCATCCGCATCCGCCGCAAAGACAAACCCGAGCCTTACATCTATATCGACTGGGGTCAGGCCTTTCGCCGTCAGCACGACGCCGCCTTGCCCGAATGCGCGCGTCCGGCCCTGAGCTTCAATCTCGGCCCGCTGGCATTGCAGTTCATCCTCGAAAATGGCGGCAGCGGCTACTTTCGCACCCGCGTGGTCCAGAGCTACCTGGACAGCGGTATTTTCGAGCGTGTGCCGCAAGCGCCAGAGTTCACTTACCCGACCTACCTGGTACACGCCCGCGAACGCGACACCGAAGCCCTGCAACAGGCCTTCAGCATACTGCGCCAGCTAGTGGCCGACGGTGACAGCGACTGGTCACAGCGCTGGGACCCGACTATCTGAGCGCGACGCGGCACTGAGCAGGTGCCGCTTGAGCCCGGCGATCAGGTCGGTCTGGGTGATCACCCCGACCAGTTGCTGCCCCTCCAGCACCGGCAGACAATGCAGCCCCTGCTCGCTGAGCAACGGTATCAACGCCACCGCAGGCTCATCACTGCGCACGGTAATCACCGGCCGGCTCATGATCTGTTCCACTCGTACCTGCCGACGCCGAAACAGCCCGCGCCAACTGAACCGCCCTTGAGCCATGGCGGCCCCGACCAGGTCGCTGAGCGTCACGATACCGACCAGTTGCCGCGTCTCATCGAGCACCGGCAACGCCTTCAAATGATGACTCGACAACTGCTGCCAGGCCTGCTGCAAAGTAGTGCCCGGCATTGCCTGCTGTACATCCCGCGACATCACCGAAGCTGCGCTGATGCCGCCAAGGCTACGCTGCAACGCATGCTGCTCGGTCGCCAGAATGATCCGTTCCAGCTCATCGCGGGTGATGTCGACAAACTCACCCAACTCCTCCAGCGCCTGATCCAGGTCAGCGCCACTGACCCCGACCCGCTCACTGGATATCACATCGGCGGTGTGGTGCAGATCCTTGCGGGGAGCCGCGGTCTTCGGATAGCGGACCCCGGTCAGGCGGTTATAGATCACCGCCACAGCCACCAGCACCAAGGCGTTGAGCATGATCGGTTCAAACAGCTTGTCGCCCAACGCCGTCAGCGACGAATCCGCCAACACCACGCTTACTGCCACCCCGCCACCCGGTGGGTGCAGGCAGCGCAGCACACACATCACCACCAACGCCAGGCCCAGCGCCAGCGCCGCCACCCACAGCGCCGAACCAAACCAGTGATGCAGCACCAGCCCGACCACCGTGGCACAGGCATAGCTGCCAACAAACGGCCAAGGCTGCGCCAGCGCCCCGGAATGCACGGCAAACAACAGCACCGCCGAAGCCGCCAACGGCCCGACCAGGTGCAGGGCTACCGTGCTGCCAAAGGCATAACTGCAGGCGGCGCCAGCCAGAAACAGACCGAGCAATGCACCCACGCCTGCGCGTAGCCATTCTTTCGGAGGGATGTTCAGCGGGGCCGGCATCAGCCGGGTAAACCAGTTGTTCAGACGGCGGGAAGACATGGGGAAATCAGTTACCTGGCAGTAAAAAAAGCCCGGCCAAAAGGGCTGGGCTGAGTATCGCGAGGGGCAATACCGAATGGGCTCCGTCCGTGGAGATGGAATTTTTTGGGCTTGCGGGTAGTGCGTTGGGGGATTTTGACGGGGATGAATGCGGGGGTGGTAATTCAAAAAACTGAGGGATGGGTGCAAAAATTTTGAGGGATGCGAGGCGATTCACTCAGAAGGCGTGTTTGAGTCGTCACTCGATTCAGCGGCCAGTTTCAACCGCTCAGCTTTGCTGATGTATTTAGGCTTGTTCTTCGGGGCCAGTTTGTCGCTGGCCTTTTTGGCGTGAGCCTTTAATAGCTGTTTGATTTTCTTTTGACGGTTCATTTTTTTGCTCAGTGTTTTCGTTCTCGAATGAGCCGGCAAACATCTCCCGCCTCCCGCCTCCGTTGCTCCCGCCCCAGCCACCCTCCAGTCAACGCCCAGACCACGGCAATCCCCGCCCCGATCACCATCGCCAGCCCCGGATGATCGCTCATCAGATCCAGCCCCCGCTTGACCCAGCCGCTCAACGCATCCCCGCCGCGATACACCACCGTATCGGTAAAATTCTTGGCCTTGTACTTATGCTCCGGCAGCACCACAGTATAGAGCATCTCCCGCCCCGGCCGCACCAACGCATACTCACCGACCCTGCGCACTACCATCACCACCACGAACACCGCAAACAACGGCGCCATCGCCAACCAGACAAAACCGACCACCATCGCCAGCGGCACCACCACCAGCAACACACCGACACCCAGCTTGCGTGCCAGATGCCCGGTAATGAAAACCTGAGTAAGGATCGACAAGAACTGCACCACCGTATCGATCAACCCGAACACCTGAGTCTGCTCGGTACGACTGGTAAAATGCTCAGCAACCAGACGCGCCTGCTCGAAATACAGGAACGTACTGACACTGGCCAACAGCACTACAAACACCGCAATCGCCAACAGATAGGGCGAGCGAAATACCTCACTGGCACCGGCGAAGGGATTGCCACCCAACGGCCGCGAGCGCGGCAGTTCAGTGTCTGCCGGTAACGGGTGGCGATCCCTGAAACGCTGCACAAAGGCAGCTGCAACCACGCTGCCCAACAGACAGGCGGTGGCCAGCAGCACTAACCCGGCATGGCCGATCACCCCGACCAACAAGGTACCGAGCAACGGCCCGACCAGCCCACCCAGGCTCGCGCCACCCGCCAATAACCCGAACAAGCGCTTGGCCTGCTCACTCGACAACAGATCAGCCAGCACACTCCAGGCCAGGGAAATACTCAACAGATTGAACATCGACAACCAGATGTAGAAGGCCCGGGCGCTCCACCGATTGTCTGGCTGCACGGCAAACAGCGCAGCGAACACCAGCAGGTTGCTGGCGAGAAAACCGTAGGTCCAGGGCAGGATACGCCGACGTTGCACTTTAGAGGCCAACCAGCCAAACAACGGCAACGCGACCAGGGTCACCACAAACGTACCGGTAAACAGCCACTGCAGGTTCTCGATACCGCCAGCCACGCCCATGGTCTCGCGCACCGGACGCAGCATGAAGTAGCCGGTAAACAGCAGGAAGAACAACGCCAGCCCCGCCACGATGATCGGCGCTTCACCTTCACGGACGTTGAACAGACGTGTTCCTGGAGTGGTCATGGGCGCTCAGGCGAATTGCTCGATCAGTTGTTTACGCTGGTCATCGCTGAGCAAAGGACCGCTGCCTGCCTTGAGTTGGTCGAGTTGCCGCTCCGGGCGTCGGGTTGCCGGGATCACTGCAGTGACCGCTGGGTGGCTGATAGCGAACTTGAGGAACAGCTGCGCCCAACTGCCAATGCCTGACTCGGCTGCCCACGCGGGCAACGCCTGGTCCTTGACCCTGGCAAACAGCCGGCCGTCATCAAAGGCGCGGTTGATCAGAACCGCCACGCCCTTGTCCTGGGCCAAGGGCAAGACTGTGCGCGCCGCTGTAGGCGAATTGACCGAATAATGTATCTGGATAAAGTCCAACTGCTCCTGCCGCAAGATGCGTTCAAGTTCGTCCAGGCCGCCGTCCACATAGTGGGTGACGCCGACATAACGGGTCAGGCCCTGAGTCTTGAGTTCGCGGGCGTAAGGTAACTGGCGCTGCCAGTCGCGCAGGTTGTGGACCTGCAGCAGATCGACCTTGTCGGTGCGCAGGCTACGCAGCGTAACGGCCCATTGCGCCTCGGCGGCGGCGCGGCTGTCAGCGGCGATCTTGGTGGCCAGGAAGGTCTTGCTGCGCCACCCCCCCTCCTCCAGCAACTGACCCAGCACGGCATCGGCACCGCCGTAATTGGGCGAGGTGTCGATGACCTGACCGCCGCCTTCGAAGAACACCTTCAGAACCTGCTTCAGCTGTTGGAACTCGGGCGAACCGACCTCGGTCTCGAAACTGCCTGAGGTTCCCGCACCAATCACCGCCAGCGCCTCACCGCTGGACGGGATTTTGCGCGACAGCATTGCGCCACTCTGGGCAAACCCGGTGCCCACCAGGCCAAGGCAACCCAGCCCGGCGGCGAGGGTGGCACTGGCGCTAAGAAAATCGCGACGAGTGAGCATGGCTTCGCTCCTGGACGAACCACTGGACCAGAGGAAAAGCTTAGCCCTGAGCGACTGCAACTGCCCCGGTAATCGTTACCGTCTATGTAAATCTACGCTGGAGCACATTTGTACTCCACCCTATTCAAGGCGGACTGACCACTGCCGCGGTAGCCACCACGGTGGCGGTGACCGCCGCCGCTGTCGCTATCGGGTGATAGTCATCGTCATAGCGCGGATTGCGGAAAAATCCGCGAACATCCTCACACGCCGACTATATTGACCTAGTCACCGCCCGCAGCCTGAGCGCGCCCCATGCTGGATACCGATCAGCTGATCATTTGCGAACATTGCGACTGCGTGTACCACAAGGTCTCCCTCGGCAAACACCAGAAGGCCTTGTGCCTGCGCTGCGGCGCCGTGCTCCAGCGTTACAACGGCCTCACCCTGCAACAGCGCCTGGCCTTGAGCATCACCGCCGGGGTGCTGTGGTTGCTGGCCAACTTCTATCCGGTGATGAGCATCAGCCTGCAGGGCTTTTCCAACAGCGCGACGCTCTGGGACTCGGTCCGCGCCCTGGCGACCGGGCCTATCACCTTTATTGCCCTGGTGGCGGCGATCTCGATGATCATCGCTCCGGTGTTCCAGTTACTGCTGCTGATCTGGGTGCTGTGCTTTGCCCTGGCCGGGCAGCGTTCGCCGGCCTTCAATCTGTGCATGCGCTGGCTGGAAACCCTGCGCCCCTGGAGCATGCTTGAAGTCTGCCTGCTGGGTGCCATGGTCGCGGTGTTCAAGCTGGCCGGTCTGCTCGATGTGCTGCCCGGAATCGGCCTGGTGGCCCTGGCGGTGCTGAGCCTGTTGATGATCCGCATCGCCGGCCGTGATATCCGCGAGTTATGGGATGCCCTGCCATGAGCCGCCCGCCGTTGGCCTCGGAACTCAACCTGACGCTGTGCCACGCCTGCGGCAAGGCCTGCGACGCCACTCAGGCGGTACATCACTGCGACCGCTGCGGCGCCCCCCTGCATGCGCGCAAGCCCAATTCGCTGGCCCGTACCTGGGCCTACCTGATCGCCTCGCTGGTGTTCTATGTGCCCGCCAACCTGCTACCGGTGATGAATACGAAAATGCTTGGCAGTGGCGACGACAGCACGATCATGAGCGGGGTGATCGAATTCTGGTCGCACGGCGCCTGGGATATCGCCCTGATCATCTTTATTGCCAGTATCGCCGTGCCAGCCACGAAATTTGTCGCCCTCGGCCTGCTACTGGTGACCGTGCAACGCGGCAGCAGCTGGGCGCAGAAGGAGCGCTCCAAGCTCTATCGTTTCGTCGAGTTGATCGGCTACTGGTCGATGCTCGATGTGATCGTCGTGGCCTTGGTCGCCGCGCTGGTCAAGTTCCAGGCCCTGGGTGATATCGAGCCGCGCCCGGGCATCCTGTTTTTCGGCATGGTGGTGGTATTCACCATGCTCGCCGCCATGAGTTTCGACCCCCGAATGATCTGGGAAAGCCGTCAACCCGAGGAGCGCACGGATGAAGTCAGCAGCCACTGAAGAGCCGCCAATACCAGCTCCATCGACGGTCACGACCCGACGTTTCAATGTCTCGCTGGTGTGGATCGTGCCGATTGTCGCCGTGCTGGTGGGCATTTCACTGGTGGTGCATAACTGGTTGCAACAGGGGCCAACCATCCAGATCACCTTCAAGACCGGCGAAGGCCTGACCGCCAATAAAACCGAGGTCAAGCACCGCAATGTGGTGATCGGCCATGTGACGACGGTGGAATTGAGCCACGATCAGAAAAGCGTGACGGCCACGGTGAACCTGGTCAAACAGGCCAGTAACTTCACCCGCGAAGACTCGACTTTCTGGGTGGTGCGTCCGCGCATTGGTGCTGGCGGTGTATCCGGCATCGACACCCTGCTTTCCGGTGACTTCATCGGCGCCGATGCCGGGCAATCGAATAGCCGCGTCAAGGTCTTCAAAGGGCTGGAGATGCCGCCGCCCATCACTTACGACGAACCCGGCAAGCGTTTTACCCTGCACACCGACGACCTCGGCTCGCTAGGCGTCGGCTCACCGGTGTATTACCGCAAGATTCCAGTGGGTCAGGTGGTGGCCTATGAGCTGTCCAAGGATGGCAAGGGCGTGGACATCGAAGTCTTCGTGTACTCGCCCAATGACGGATTTGTCACAGACAATACTCGTTTCTGGAACGCCAGCGGCATCGATGTCGAAGCCGGCCCCGATGGCTTTTCGGTACGTACCGAGTCGCTGTCGTCACTGCTGGTGGGAGGCATTGCCTTCCGTGCGCCGCCATTCAACCCCGATGATCAGGTGGCGAGCGAAGACAAGGTGTTCGAGCTGTTCGAAGATGAGAAGACCGCACTCGCCCCGCCCAACGGCAAACCCCAGTACCTGGCCCTGCGCTTTGACCAGGCCCTGCGCGGCCTGAAAGTCGGCGCGCCAGTGGAGTTCCTCGGGGTGGAAATAGGTCGGGTGGTCGCGGTCAACCTGGATTTCGATGTCGAACAGCGCTCGTTCCCGGTCAACGTCGGTATCGTTATTTATCCGCAGCGCCTGGGCAAGGCGCACACCAAGCTGCTCAAGGCGCTCAAGCACGACCCCGACGATGAAAAAGCTGCAGCCCAGGTGCTGGGAACTTTCATCGACAATGGCCTGCGCGCCCAAGCCCGCAGCGGCAACCTGCTGACCGGGCAGCTGTACATCGCGCTGGATTTCGACCCGAAAGCACCGAAGGTGGTCTTCGATCCGAACGCGCGGCCCATCACCATCCCCACCGTCCCGAGCAGCCTGGAACAGTTGCAGGAACAGTTCCAGGCTATTGTCGAGCGCATAAATCGCCTGCCGATCGAGCGCATCGCCAACAACCTGAATGCCAACCTGGTGGAAATGCGCAAGGGCCTGGCGCAGTTCAACAGCCGCACCTTGCCGGGTGTCCAGGGCACCTTGCAGGAGGTCAGCAAGACCCTGCAATCGGCCAACTCGACCCTGGCCGACGACTCGCCGCAACGTGAACAGTTGACCCAGACCCTGGACGAACTGGGGCGCATGTCGCGCTCGCTGCGTGAGTTGGCCGATTACCTGGGCCGCAACCCCGAATCCTTGCTGCGTGGCAGGCCCGAGGACGAGCCGGCGGACAACCTCAAACCCTCGTCGCGCAATTGACCGCAGGAGCATCGACCATGGCGCACGCCGCAAGATTCGCACTGCTGAGCCTGGGCCTGCTGCTGGCAGCTTGTCGCAGCGACCCGATTCACTATCACACCCTGACGCCGCAACAACCGACGCCCGCCAGCACGGTTGATGTGCAACTGGAGCTGGTCAGCGTACCGCCCCAGGTCGACCGCTCGCAGGTAGTGATTCGCCAGAGCAATAGCGGCCTGGCGATCCTGGAAACCGAATGGTGGGGCGCAAGCCTGGCCGACGAGTTACACAATGCCCTGGTCAATCAGTTCGCCACCAGCAGTGCCCAGACGCACCTGAGCTTACGGGTTGACGTGCAACGCTTTGACTCGGTACCCGGGCAATACGCCTTGTTCGATGCCCGTTGGCGTCTGCGCGCGGTCAGTGGCAATGGCACCACGGGGGCCGCGCTCAACTGCCGCAGCGTGATCCAGACCCCGGCCGGGCAGACCATCGATGATCTGGTACTGGCCCATCAGCAGAACCTCAAGCGCTTCACCGAGCTGGTTAGCCGGACTGCCAGCAGCGGCGCCAGTCGTTGTCCATCCGTGCGTTAATTCATCTACGCACAAGGAATCTGTCATGGCCGATCATCGATCAATACCGTTTGGAAACGGCAGAGAACTACTGGGCAGGATGAACGCTGAGTGTGGGGGCTTCTCTGTCGGTGTCGGCTAGTGCGACGCTTCACTTGCCGGCGATGGGGCGCCTGGCGCCCTTGGCCCGACTGCGCCGGGCATCGCCAGCACGGCTGGCTCCTACACACATCAATGGAACGGGAAGATGTAGTTCATCCAGGCCGCCATGCGCAGGAGAATCTTGCGCATCGTGCCGATATGCTCGTAGTGCTTGCTATAGATGGCCGCCTGACCGTAGGCCCCACCCGGCATCTGCGCACTGTACTTGGCATACTCAGGGTCAGTGATTTCGATGATCACCGGTACCCGCCCGGCCGGCGGTGATCCGGTGTAGCCGATCAAGGTACCGGAAGGCTGTACCTGACCTTCGGCAATCACCGTAATCACGTTCTTCACCTGCCCCTTGAACACCTTGCCGGGAATACCGTCAAAGGCGACCTCGGCGTCATCACCGACCACCAGGCGCAGTAAACTGTTCTGACGCATCCAGGCGGCGAAGTAATAACCTTCGTCGGGAATGAACACCATCGACGGCCGCAGCGGCAGCTTGCTCGCCATCATGCCGGCGCGCAACGAAACATGGGTGACGAAGCCGTCGCTAGGGGCACGCACGACCGTGTTGTCCAGCTCGAACTGGGCGTTGCCGATCTGCGCCTGCAGATCGTCGACGCGGGCGATCGCCGCTTCAAGCTCACGACGGGTGCCGAAATTGCGCTTGATCAGTTCACTGATCCGATACAGGTCACCCTTGGCCGCCAGATGCTGGGCCTTGAGCGATTTGAGCTTGTACTCAAAGGGTGCCGGGTCTATGCGAAACAGCACAGCGCCTGCCTTCAACGACTCGTTGCCATGCACCGGCACATCAATCACCTTACCGGTGACCACCGGGATCACCGGCACCGAGACGAAATAGGTACGCGCCACCTCTGAATAAGGATGGTTGTAGTTCATGGTGAAGATCAGCGAACCAATCAATACCACCCCACCCAGTACCGCGGTGGGCACAGTCCACTTGTTCAGAGGGATGCGAAACAGCTTGAAGATGGCAATACAGATGGCGGCATAGGTAAGGATCAGTAACAGGTCCATGGCTTAAATCCCTGCGCCGGAATCAAGTCGCGCATCGCCCGGTTTGGCCTGGTTTGCCTCCAGATGCGCCACCCGTTGCTGCAACTCGAACACCTGGCGCTCAAGATCGCCAATCGGGCTTTGGTTGCCCGCTCCGCCAATACCCCAGCCACGATCCTCACGGTAGAGCATCGCCCAGATCCACAGGAACGGCCACAGTGCGTGCAAGGTGAACAAACTGACCCAACCGGTGGCATGGATCGCATCCTGATGCGGGTGATTGCGATGAACCGCGATCTCATAGGGGATGTCGTGAAGGACGATAATGCCGTAGAACAGCACCAGTCCGGCAAAGATCAACACCCCTAGTGCAAAGTAATCAAGCATGGCTGCTCCGATAAACGAGATTGCGATAGATGGTAGTTGAAGTCTAATCAAACATTGCTGTTTCACTGCTAATTTCATCAGCGCCAGCACCTGGGGAACTGCGGCGGGCCTCCAGCAGCGTGACGAAACTCGACAGGCTCTGGGACACGGTGCCGCGCCGCCAGACCAGCCAGGTGTTGAGGTACCGAAAGTCTTCGGACAACGGCCAGACACTGACCGTGGCGCAGCCGGGCATGCTCTGCAGCATACTGCGCGGCATCAACGCCAGGCCGGCGCCGGCACTGACGCAGGCGAGCATGCCGTGATAGGACTCGATCTCGAAGATCTTGCCCGGCACCGCGCCATCGGTGTTGAACCAACGCTCAAAGTGATGACGGTAAGAGCAGTTCGACCTGAAGGCATAGATATTCTCGCCGTTGACATCCTGGGCACGATGGATCGGCCCATGGTTCAGCGGCGCAATCAGCACCATTTCTTCCTCGAACACCGGTACCCCGTCCAGCGCCGGATGCAGTACCGGGCCGTCGACAAACGCCGCGACCAGCCGCCCGGACAGCACGCCATCGATCATCGCCCCGGAAGGCCCAGTGGAAAGGTCCAGCTCAACCTTGCTGTATTGCTGGTTGTAGGCGGCGAGCAAGGCCGGGATACGCACGGCGGCGGTGCTTTCCAGCGACCCCAGTGAAAACGGCCCGCGCGGCTCCTCACCGGCCACAGTCAAGCGTGCTTCTTCGACCAGGCCAAGGATGCGCCAGGTGTAATCAAGGAAGGTCCAGCCCGCCGGTGACAGGCGCAGGCGGCTCTTTTCGCGGATGAACAACTCGACCCCAAGATCAGTTTCCAGTTGTTTGATCCGCGTCGTCAGGTTCGAAGGCACGCGGTGCATATGCTGAGCGGCAACGCTGATGCTGCCGTGCTCAGCCACCGCCCTGAATATTTCCAGCTGAACCAGGTCCACATCATTCTCCAATCGTGAACGAAAGGCTCATTATTATTCAGTTTTAAAAACACGAATAGCCCTCTACGCTGGTGTCGTTCCCTAATTTTTTGCAGGCCAGTGCCATGACCGCCTTCTCCAGCCATACCCATGCCGTGTCGATCAACCCCGCCAACGGCGAAGCCATTGGCCACTACCCTTACCTGTCCGAGGCCGACCTTGATGCCGCGCTGAGCCGCGCTGCAGCCGGTTTCGCCGACTGGCGGCGTACGCCAGTGCTTGAGCGCGCGCGGCTGATCCTCAGCCTGGCCAGCGCCATCCGCGACAACGCTGCAGCCATGGCGCGGATGATCACCCTGGAAATGGGCAAACCGCTGGCCCAGGCCCGTGGAGAAGTGGAGAAATGCGCGCAACTGTGCGAGTGGTACGCCGCCCAGGGCCCGGGCATGCTCAGCGCCGAATCGACCCTGGTGGAGAACGGCAAGGCACGCATCGAATACCGGCCACTGGGCCCGATCCTGGCGGTAATGCCGTGGAACTTCCCGGTCTGGCAGGTGCTGCGCGGCGCCGTACCGGCATTGATCGCCGGCAACACCTATGTGCTCAAGCACGCACCGAATGTGATGGGCAGCGCCTACCTGCTGCTCGAGGTGATCAAGCAGGCCGGTCTGCCTGAGGGTGTGTTCGAACTCATCAACGTCACACCGGACGGGGTTTCCCAGGCCATCAAGGACCCGCGCATCGCCGCCGTGACCCTGACCGGTAGCGTGCGCGCCGGCATGGCCATTGGTGCCCAGGCCGGTGCCGCGCTGAAAAAATGCGTGCTGGAGCTGGGCGGTTCCGATCCGTTCATCGTTCTCAACGATGCCAACCTCGACGAGGCGGTCAAAGCCGCGGTCATCGGCCGCTACGCCAATACTGGCCAGGTCTGCGCCGCCGCCAAGCGTCTGATCATCGAACAAGGCGTGGTTGAAGCCTTTACCCAGAAGTTCGTCGAAGCCACCCGTCAGTTGGTCATGGGCGACCCACTGTCGGAGCAGACTTACCTGGGCCCGATGGCGCGCTTTGACCTGCGCGACGAGCTCGACGAACAGGTTCAGGCCACCCTGGCTGAGGGTGCGACCCTGCTGCTGGGTGGGCACAAAGTCGATGGCGTGGGCAATTTCTACGCACCGACCGTCCTGGCCGATGTGACCGACCAGATGACTTCGTTCCGCCAGGAGCTGTTCGGCCCGGTGGCCTCGATCATCACCGCCCGCGACGCCCGCCACGCCCTGGAGCTGGCCAACGACAGCGAGTTCGGCCTGGCCTCGACGATCTATACCCAGGACCTTGAACTGGCCGCGCAACTCACCGAGGAATTGGACACCGGCGGCGTGTTCATCAACGGCTACTGCGCCAGCGACCCGCGTGTCACCTTCGGTGGGGTCAAGAAGAGTGGTTTCGGCCGTGAACTCTCGCACTTCGGCGTGCGTGAGTTCTGCAACGCTCAGACCGTCTGGCTGGACCGCCGCGGCTGAGTGACCAGCGGTCGGGGCGCGTTGCTGCTGGCTGCGGGGGCATTGCAGGCAATGGGCTAAACTCTAGCTCGGGGCCTGGCAATGCAACGCGACCGGAGGTGCACCATGAGCCAGTACCAACGCCTGTTCCTGATGGTCGGCGACGACATGCGCCACACCCCGGCACTGGAGCGCGCCGCCGCCCTGGCCCACGCCACCGGTGCCACCCTGCATATCTGCGCGATGGTCGAGGAGGTCGACACCCTCGGTCTGCTCAGCGGCGACGAGCACCGCAACCAGACCCGCGTCGAAGACAGCCGCCAGTGGCTCGCCGACGAAGCCACGTTGCTGCATGAAAACGGTATCCGGGTCAGCACCGAGGTGATCCTGACCCGAGATCTTCTGGGCGCGACGCTGAACCAGGTGGCGGAAATCGAACCGGACCTGCTGATCAAGGATGTGCAGCACGAGCCCGCCTACAAGCGCCTGCTATTCACCCCGCTGGATTGGCAACTACTGCGCGAATGCCCGTGTCCGGTGCACCTTGTTTCTGCAGTGCACTGCCCGCTGCCGCGCGTTGTGGTCGCCGCCGTCGACCCGACCCACCCTGAACACCCGCACAACGACCTCAACGAAACCGTGATCGAGGCCGCTGCCAACCTCGCCCGTCAGTGCAACGCCGAACTGCACCTGTTGCATGTGTGTGACAACGCCCAGACTCACCTCGCCGACTTCGGCGCCGGTGCGGTGACCATGCCCGGTTTCGGCAGCGATGTGCGCAAGTCGATTCACAAGGCCTTCGAACACCTGGCCGTGCGTCACGGCGTGCCGGAGGAACGTCAGCACTTCCTGTCGGCACCGATTACCCGCAGCATCGCCGACTTCGTCGCCCACAACCGTACCGACGTGCTGGTGATGGGCAATCATCCGCGCAAACTGCTTGAACGCCTGACCGGCAGTACCACCGAGCATGTCATCGATCACAACCTGTGCAATGTCCTGGCGGTCAAGGCCGTGGCATGAACGTCAGTCATATTCGGCTTCGGCATGCTCGCCGAGCAGGCGTCGCTGACGCGCGGTTGCAGCGGCGAGGATTGCCGGGTTGAACTGCCAGTACAGATACGGTGAAAACTTTTGCGCGACCATGCGCCGGCCATAGTGCACCTGCAGCATCGAGCGGGTGCGATCAGCACTGCGGTTGTCGCTGCCGCCGTGCCAGAGTTCGCTACGAAACATCAGCGCATCGCCCGCCCGGCAGAGGATGCTTTGTGCTGACTGTCCCTGCCACTGCTGCTCGCCCGGCGCAGGCTTGCGCCCTGCCCTGTGGCTGCCCGGCAGCACCCGGGTCGGGCACAGCTCGGCATCGATATCGTCCAGATAAAACTGCACGGTACAGATCTGCATAGGCAACTCGAAACCAGGATCAGCCAACAGTGCCGGGGGTAACTCCATCACCAGATAATCCAGGTGCAACGGCATCCCCTGATAGCCGGGATGACTGCGCCAGGCGGTCTGGCCGATGATGTGACAATCCTCGCCCAGCGCCGCCTCGGCCAGTTCGATGACGCCTGGCAGGTCAAGATAGGTCAGCCACAACGGATCGCGATTGAACACGCATTTATAGTGTTCCAGCAAGCCGTTATAGTCCCAGTGCCGGGCCACGAGGGTACTGATCGCCGCTTGCAACTGGGCGACCTGCGAGGGCGACAACACCCCGGGCAACAGCAGGAAACCGTCCCGCTGCAGGGCACTCAGGCCCAGGTTAAGAAAGGATTGATCGTCCATGCCAGCCCTTACTCAGGCCAGTGCAGGTTGACCTTGACCGGGGCGGTGCCGTCGATCAGCACCTGCTGGCGCAACTGTTGGCCATTCACGCTGGCAACCACCTGGTAATGACCGGCCGGGACCTTAGCGTAGAGCATCGGCCCGATGTCCTGCAGGGTCAGCACCGGCTGGCCGTTGGCCGATTCGATACGCAGCTCGGCACCGCTCTGGTATTTGTTTTCCGGCCCGCTCGACAAGGTGATTTGCAGGTTGTAGCCACGCGTCTGTTGCAGGGCGCGGGACTCATCGATACCAATGCCGCCCTCCAGGTAGCTGATGCCATTTTGTTCCCTGGGCTGCAAGTGCACCGCGGACATATCGATGGGCTCTTCAGCGCTCGGTTGTGCAAGCGCTGCAGGTGCCACGCAGAATATGGCCAACGCCAGGGCGAGGCCACTCGGAAGGCTGCTCTGATTGCTGTTCATGGTCGGTCCTCCAAACAGAGTCTGGCGCCCCTATTATCCCGTGCAATGCGCAGGTGCAGGCCTGCGCCTGACACGCGGCTCAGCCCTGACGCAACCAGTCGATAAACCGCGCAAACAGCTCCGACTGGGAGTTGATCTGCAGTTTCTGGTAGAGATTTTTGCGGTGCATACGCACGGTTTCCGGGGAAATGCCCAGTTCGCCGGCCGTGGACTTGGCCGAGTGACCGCGCAGGATCATGTGCGCCACTTCGCGCTCGCGATCGGTCAGTACCTGGCAGCCAAAACTGTCGAATGCGGCCTGGAGACTGTTGTGCCCGCCGGCATTGCCGGTTTGCGCCAGGCCATGACGGGCAAAGCGCGCCAGCAGCTCGCGGACCATCGGCTCGACGGCGCGCAACAGATTGACCTGCTCGCCGCTCAGGCGCGAACCGCTGCAGCCCTGGAACAGGCTCAGGGAAATCTTCCGCGCATCACCGATATCGGCAATGAAATAGCTGTCTTCACTACAGCCGGTGCCCAGGTAATAGGTCTTGTAATAGTCACTGTCGAAAAAGTGGTCCGGGGCGATATCTTCGAGGTGGTAGAAGCCTTCAGCCAAGCCACTTTCCACCGCCAGACAGAAGGGATCGAGCAGGTAGCCAGCGGCGAAGTAGCGATTGAGAATAGCGTCGCGGTGCTGCTCGGGGATGCCCTGCTGGTACAGCAACTGAGGTGCCTGGCCCTGGCACTCGAGGCTGATCATCATCGACTCGACCGCCACCAGCTGGCTGATGGCGGCGGCCAGGTGCCCGAGGGCATCCGCCGTTTCGCTGTGGGCAAAAGCGTTCTGCAGCGCTGCATGCCATTGCTGCAGGGCGCCAAACGACAGGCAGATCGGGGTTTCAGGGGATGTGTGGCTCATGCTCCGCAGTCTAACGGCTGGGGCACGAGCCTGCACCTGTGGCCCATTCATGTACCGCTGTACAGCCCTTCGCGCCGCAACTCGTTGGCGGTCTCGATAATGCACTGGCGCAGCACCTCGACAATCTCGTCCACTTGCATATGGGTGATGATCAAGGGCGGGGACATCACGTTCAGGTGCATGATCGGCCGCACCAGCAAGCCTTTGTCCTGGGCGCGGCGGTGGATACGCTCACCGATGTTCACCTCATCGGCGAACAACGCCTTGCTGCGTTTGTCGGCGACGAACTCGACGCAGGCCATCAGCTTCATGCAACGCACGTCGCCCACCAGCGGCAGCTCACGCAGGCTTTGCAGACGTTGTTCCAAGTAACCACCGACATCATTGACGTGGGCCAGCAGGTTTTCCCGCTCGATGATCTCGATATTCTTCAGCGCCGCCGTGCAACACACCGGGTGGCCACTGTAAGTAAAGCCGTGGGTGAAGCAACGGCCCTTGCCTGGCTCGGCAATAACCTTCCAGATTCGATCGGAGAAAATGCAAGCGCCCAGCGGCAGGTAGGCCGAGGTCAGGCCTTTGGCCGTGGTGATGATATCCGGCTGCACCCCGAACAGCTCTTCACTGGCAAAGAAGGTGCCGAGGCGTCCGAAGGAGGTCACCACCTCATCGGCGACAAAGAGGATGTCGTAGGTCTGGCAGACCTGCCACATACGCAGGAAATAGTCCTTGGGCGGGATGATCACCCCGCCCGAGCCCATGATCGGCTCGGCAAAGAACGCCGCGACATTGTCGGCGCCCAGCGAGAGGATCTTGTCTTCGAACTCGGCCACCAGGAAATCGAGAAACTCGGCCTCATCCATGTCATCCGGCGCCCGGTATGGGTTGGGGTTGGAGACGTGGTGAATCAAGTCGTGGGCGTAGTCGAACTCTGGCACGCGGTCGGCCGCCTTGTTGCCGATCGACATGGTCAGGGTGGTGGAGCCGTGATAGGCGTTGTAACGCGCGATGATGTGCTTCTTGTGCGGCTTGCCCCGGCAGTTCTGGTAGTACTGGACCAGGCGATAGGCAGTATCGACCGCGGTCGAGCCGCCGGTGGTGAGGAACACATGGTCAAGATCACCCGGGGCCAGCTGGGCGAGTTTCTCGCACAGCTCGATGGCGACGGTGTTGGCCATGTCTGAAAACGGATTGGAATAGGCCAGCTTGCGCACCTGGTCGGCGATGGCCAGGGCCATTTCCTCACGGCCCAGGCCAATGTTGGTGCACCACATGCCGCCTACCGCATCGAGGAAGCGCTTGCCCTCGGTGTCACGGATATAGGCGCCCTCCCCGGCAACAATGTTCAGCGCACCCTGCTCGCGGTGCTCGTCGAACATGTGATAGCCGTGCATGTAGTGGGCCTTGTCGGCCTCCACCAGCGGATCACGGGCAAAAGGGGTTGCGACAGCGTTGTTTGACGTAGCCATGGTCTGTTCCTTGGCGATGGGAATTGGGGGGCATTCAAAAACCGGTCTTGACCGTGCTCCAGACCCGGGTGATCGCGCGCATATCCCGGGCGTCCTGGGTTTTCTGGGCAAACAGGCGCTCGCGGGTGGCGTCATCGGGATAGATCGCCGGATCGTTGCGGATGTCCGCCTGCACCAAGGTCGTGGCCGCTGCGTTGCTGTTGGCGTAGCGGATGTAGTTGGTCACCTGCGCCATGGTCTGCGGCTGCAACAGAAACTCGACGAAACGATGGGCGTTGGCGCTGTGCGGCGCATCTTTGGGCAGGTAAAGGTTGTCGAACCAGATCAGCGAGCCTTCCTTGGGGATGAAGAACGACAATTTGATGTCTTTTTTCGCCTCCTCGGCCCGGGCCTGGGCGATGGCGTAGTCACCCGACCAGGTCAGGGCCATGCACACATCACCATTGGGCAGGCTGGTGAGGTAGTTCACCGAGTCGAATTTCTTGATAAAGGGGCGGATGTCCAGCAGCAGCTTTTCGACGGCCTTGAGGTCAGACGGCGCCGCGCTGCGTGGGTCTTTGCCCAGGTACTTGAGCGCCAGCGGGATCACCTCGGTGGGCGCGTCCATCAGGGTCACGCCGCAGTCGGCAAAGCGCGAGACGATCTTCGGGTCGAACAGCATGGCCAGCGAACCGATCGGCGCATCGGGCATGCGCGCTTTGATCTTTTCGACGTTGTAGGTCACCCCGTTACTGCCCCAGGTATAGGGCGCGGAGTATTTCAGGCCCGGGTCATAACCTTGTAGCGCCTGCACCACTTGGGCGTCGAGGTTGTGCCAGCTCGGCAACTGTTGCTTGTCCAGCGGCTGGAACACCCCGGCCTTGATCAGTGGCGGCACCAGGGAGGCGTTGAGCATGACCAGGTCGTAGCCGGAGCGGCCGGTGAGCAATTTGGTCTGTACGGTTTCGTAGCCATCGAAGGTGTCGTAGATCACCTTGATACCCGTGGCTTTCTCGAAATCGGCCAGGGTGGTTTCGCCGATGTAGTCCGTCCAGTTATACAACCTGAGTGTATTGCCGGTATCCACTTCAGCGGCCAGGGTGGCCGTGGCGGTGGACGCCAGCAACACACTGCACATCACCTTCAGTGCCTTGCGCATAGCAACTCCGTCGTGTGACTGCTCAGGGTGAGCCGATGGACTTACTATCAGGTGATTCGCGGGTGGCGACCATAACCCGAATGGGTGGGTGGGCAAAAAGCCTCAAGCCAACGGATACAGCGCCTCATCAAACTGCGACAAGCGCACAAACGCCAGCGGCTGGTCATCCGACAAGTGCTGCAGACGCTGCTGATAACTTTGCAAGAAGTCTTTGCGCGCCTCCTCACTGATATACGGCACATGCCAGGCCACAAATGGCTCCAGCACATCAAAACCGACATACGCAAGGGTGCCACGCAGGATCGGCCGCAGCATATCCTCCAGCGGCCCATGGATCGCCCCTTCGCCGAACATGTGCTCGCGCCCGCCGAGGGTCACGGTCACCAGGGCTTTTTTGCCGACCAGGCCGCCCTGGTCGTAGAAGCGCTTGCCGCCATAGCAGACACCGGACACCAGCACCCGGTCGATCCAGCCCTTGAGGATGGCCGGGGCCGAGAACCAGAAGATCGGGAAGTTCAGCACCACCAGGTCAGCCCACAACAGCTTGTCCAGTTCCTGCTGGATATCATCGGCAATCGAGCCGCTCTTGACCCCCAGACGCTGCTCCAGAGCATAGACCAGGTACTCAGGGTTTTCCCGGGAGCCGAAGTCCTCGGCACTGGCCACCGGATTCCAGTTCATCGCATACAGGTCACTGACCTGCACTTGATGGCCCTGGGCCTGGAAGGTTTCCACGGCTTTGTCGCGCAAGGCAGCGGTGAAGGATTGCGGCTCGGGATGAGCGTGAACGATCAATACATTCATCAGGGGTTTCCTTAAACAGGTTGCAGCGTAGGAGGGGCAGCGCGGCTGGCCCGAAGCAGAATTTCACTATTCACACAGGTCATGCTCAGCACATCAAACCTGCACAGCCTTGACCTCGACGAACTCGGCCAGCCCCTCCTCGCCCCACTCGCGGCCGTTGCCCGACTGTTTGTAGCCGCCGAACGGCGCCTGGTAGTTGAATGCCGCGCCATTGACGAAGCACTGCCCGGCACGCAGTTGCCGGCCCAGCTGCAAGGCGCGCTCGCGGTCAGCCGCCCAGACAGCGCTGGACAAGCCAAACGGCGAATCGTTGGCCAAGGCAATGGCCTGCGCTTCATCGTCGTAGCGGATCAGGCACAGCACCGGACCGAAAATTTCCTCCTGGGCAATGCGCATGCGGTTATCAACATCGGCGAACAGGGTTGGCTGCACATAGAAACCCCGTTCGAAGCCCAGCGCACTGTCTCCACCACAGAGCAAGCGCGCGCCCTCTTCCTGGCCGATGCGAATGTAATCCTGCACCGTACGCCGCTGCGCCGCTGAACACATCGGTCCTAGGAAACTCTGTGGGTCTTGCGGATCGCCCATGACCAGCGTGCAGGTCTCGGCCAGAGCAATTTCCACGGCCTCGTCATAGCGGCTGGCAGGCAGCAGCATGCGGGTCAAGGCGGTGCAGGTCTGCCCGGAGTTGATCATCACGTCCTGTACGCCATAACGCACGGCGGCTTCGAGGTCAGCATCGGCAGTAATCAACAGCGGTGATTTGCCGCCCAGTTCCAGGCACACCCGTTTCACCGTCGGCGCGGCGGCCTGGGCCACGCGCACACCAGCGCCGGTGGAACCGGTGAAGGACACCATGTCGATCTGCGGATGCCGGGCCAGCGCCTCACCGACTTTCGAGCCGGGCCCGCTGACCAGGTTGAACACCCCGGCCGGCAAGCCGATGGCTTCGATCATCTCGGCCAGCAAGAAGGCATGCAGCGGGGTTTCCTGGCTCGGCTTGACCACCACCGTACAACCCGCCGCCAAGGCAGGAGCCAGTTTGCCGATCAACTGGTGCAGCGGATAATTCCACGGGTTGATGAACGCGCAGACACCAACGGCTTCGCGGTACACCAGAGAATTACCGACCTCACGCACTTCGTCCATCAGGCCGGCCAGTTCAACGTACTGCTCAAGCCCGACGATCGGCCCGTCCACCTGCACGCTACGACACCACTGCACCGGCATGCCCAGCTCAGCGGTGATGACGCTGGCCATCTCCTCGGCACGCGCTGTCAGTTGTGCGGCCAAGGCCTGGATGTAACCGGCTCGTACGCTCGACGGCGTGCGCGACCAGTCGGCAAATGCCTGGCGCGCGGCCGCTACGGCGCGGTTGACGTCCTCTTCATTGCCCAGTGGCACCCGACCTGTGACCATCTCGCTGGCCGGGTCGATCACCTCCGCCATGCCCTGCCCGCACGGCACCTGCCAGCGGCCATCGATAAACAACCGTGAATACTCACGCATGGGCCTTGGCCTCCATCAGTTCAGCCGCGCAGCGGGCAATGCGCTGGCAGGCATCGCGCAGCGGCTCGTCAGCCAGCACCAAGCCCAGACGGATATGCCCCGCCGCACTCGGGCCAAATGCTTCACCGGCCAGCACCGACACGCCATGACGGTCCAGCAAGCGGTTGGAGAAATCCTGAGCGCTAAGGCCGGTTTCGCGGATATCGACCATCACGAACATGCCGCCATCAGGCTTGAGTGCCTTCAGGCCCGGACAATCGGCCAGACACTGGCAAACCAGGTCACGGCGCTGACGGTAGGCTTCGCGCATTGCCAGCAACTCTGGCAACTGTCGCTCCAGGGCCACTACGGCGGCGTCCTGGATGAAATCCGGCGAGCCATAGAGCATACACAGTGCCAGGTTTTCCAGATGCGCGGCCAAGGCTGTCGAGCCCACCACCCAGCCTACCCGCCAACCGGTCATGGCATGGGACTTGGACAAGCTGTTCAACGTCGCCGTGCGTTGCGCCATGCCCGGCAGGCTACCGGGGCTGATGTGTTCGCCTTCGTACAACAGCTCGCTGTAGACCTCATCGGAAATCAGCCACAGGTCGTGGCCAATGCACAGTTCGGCCAGCGCCTCCCAAGTCGAACGCGGCAGGCTTGCGCCGGAGGGATTGTGTGGGCTGTTCAAGGCCAACGCACGGGTGCGTGGGGTGATGCGCGCAGCGACATCCTCGGGGCATACGCGAAAGCCGTTCTCCGAGCGCACCGGCACCGGTACCACGGTCGCGCCACAGGCACCGAACACGGCTTCGTAGGTGACATACATCGGTTCGGCGACAATCACCTCATCGCCAGGGTTGAGCACGCATTGAGCGACACAGAACAGCGCGCACTGGGCACCCGCCAGCACCGTCACCTGATCGGCGCTGACCACTTGGCCGCTACGCTGCTGGTGACGACGGGCGATGGCCTGGCGCAGAGCCAGTTTGCCGCGCACGTCCGAATAGTGGGTGTGGCCGTTGTGCAGGCTGTCGATGGCGGCCTGGACGATAGGCGCCGGGGTGTCGAAGTCCGGGTCGCCGACCGACAGCAAGAGAATGTCTTGCCCTTGCGCCTGCAGTTCGAGGGCGCGGTAGTGAATATCCCAGGCGGCGGCGCCGTCACCGGCAATGCGTTGGGTCAGATCGGAAAAGCGCATGGCAATCTTCCTGAATGAGGTTGGACGTCAGCGAGCGCAGGCGTGCTTGAGCTCGATCAGGGTCACGCTGTTGCGGGCAAAGCCTGCACGCAGCTCCTGTTGCAGTTCATCGAGGTTGTGAGGCTGGGCCACGGTGCAGCCGAAGGCCCTGCCCAACCCGGCAAAGTCGGGATTACGCGGCAGCACGCCGATCGGCTCGATATCCAGGTTGAGCATGTCGTCGCGGATTTGCCCCAGCGCGTCGTTGTTCCACAACAGCACGACCAGAGGACGGTCCAGTTCTTCTACAGCGGTGGCCAGTTCCTGAGCGGTGTAAAGAAAGCCACCGTCGCCGACCAGCACCAGGCCTGGACGGTCCTCAGTGGCGAACATGCCGCCAATCCCCGCAGGCAAGCCATAGCCCAGGGTGCCGTAACCGGTCGGGTGCAACCAGCTGCGCGGCGCCCGGCTGGCGAAGACATAGTTGCCGGTGTAGGCCAGCTGGGTCATGTCGGTGCTGATGAAGGCGTTGTCGGGAAGCTCGGCCGCAACCCGGTCGAGAATCGCCTGATGGATTGTCTGCAGCGGGCCATGTCCGGTCTTGACCGCCTGACGCAAGGCAGCTACCGAGGCAATGGCCACCTCGGGGTCACGCTTGATGTCCGGCAAGTGCTCCAGCAACGCGCCCACGGTGAGCCGCGCATCGCCCTGCAAGGCCAGTGCGCAGGGATAGAAATCGTTGAACTTGCGCGAGTCGATATCCACCCGCAACAGCTCGCCATTGAGCGGCAGGCGTTCACGCCAGAAGTCGGTGTCGGCCATCTCGGTGCCCACGGCCAGCACTACGTCAGCTTCAGCGATCAGGTTCCAGCCAGGTTCGACACACAGACTTGCACCAGCATTCAGCGGCGCCTCCGGGACCAGCAGACCTTTGCCGGCGACGCTGGTGAACAGCGGCGCCGCCAAGCGGGTACTCAGCTGTTGCAGCGCGGCGGCCGCCTGCAACGCACCGCCCCCGGCGATGATCATCGGCCGTTTGGCCGCCGCCAGCTTGGCCGCGGCCTGCTCCAGCACACTGCTGGCTGGCAGGCCGCGGCCGGGACGGCGAACTACCTCACCGCTCCAGTCACGCTTGACCGGCGCCGCCAGCACATCCAGCGGCACCGAAATATGCACCGGGCGTGGCCGTTCACTGTCAAACACCGCATAGGCGCGGGCAATCAGCTGCGGCAAATCCTCGGTGCTCAAGGCCACGGCGGAAAACGCCGTGATCGGCGCAGTCATGCCGCGCTGGTCCTGGGTTTCGTGCAGACAGCCCCAGCCCTTGCCCAGGCTGGCGGTGTGGTTAACGCTGGAGATCACCAGCATCGGAATCGAGTCGGCGTAAGCCTGGCCGATAGCCGTGGCGGCGTTGGTGACGCCCGGGCCGGTGATCACGAAACACACGCCGGGCTTGCCGCTGACCCGCGCATAGCCGTCGGCCATGAAGCCTGCGCCCTGCTCATGGCGGGTCAGGACGTGACGAATGCCGCTGCCGGGCAAGCCACGGTACAACTCCAGGGTATGCACCCCGGGAATGCCGAACACCGTGTCGACACCGTAGTTGGCCAACAGGCGGACCAGGGCCTGGCCGCCGGTCAATGGAGTGTTGTGCATATTGTGCTCCTTACGCCTGGCCGAGGCGAATCAACGCATCGACCGCGGTGGTGCCCTGGGCACCGACCATTAATGGGTTCACATCCAGCTCCAGCAATTGCCCGGCGTTTTCGCAGGCGTAGTCGGCTACGGCGCGGATTGCTGCGACCAGAGCGTCCAGGTCGGCGTGCTCGCGACCACGGAAACCCTGGAGCAGACTGGCGCTGCGCAAAGCGAGTACGGCAGCGCGAATGGCGCCGTCGGTGGTTGGCAACAGCAGGGTCTTACTGTCTTTGAGCAGCTCGACGAGGATGCCACCCGCACCGATCACCAAAGCCAGGCCGAAGTCGTTCTCACGCTTGATGCCGACGATCAGCTCGGCCAGCGGCGCGCTGGCCATAGGTTCAAGCAACACCTGGTCAAACGGCACATGCGGCGCATAAGCGCCAATTCGTGCGCGCATCTGATGCAGTGCGTGGTCCAGCGCTTGCGCGTCACCCAGGTTGAGCGCCACGGCACCGGCTTCGGTCTTGTGCGGCAACTGCGCACTCACGGCCTTGAGCACCAATGGAAATCCCACGGCCTCTGCAGCCTTGGCTGCCTGATCGGCGGCGCTCAATACGCCTGCCGGAACAGGCAAGCCGAAGGCCTTTAATGCCTGTTTGGAGTCCCATTCGTTGAGCAGTTCGCTGTCACCTTCGAGCACTTGCGGACACACCGGCACCAGCGCCGACTCGCCAAGATCGAGCAAGGCCTGACGCCGGCTTTGGTAGGCGGCGATCCGTCCCCAAGCCGCCAGTCCGTCCTCAACCCCTTGCAGCGCCGCGATGCCATGGCCGTGCAGGCGCTCGCGGGCACTGGCTGGCAGCAGTTCGGGGAAGGCCGAAGTGACAAAGCCGATCTTGCCGTGGCGCTTGAGCGCTGCGCTGTACAACTCAAGCAGAAGGTCGCATTCCTTGCGCTCGCCGGTGAACTCGGCCGGATAGTCGAGCACCAGCATTGCCGCGTCGGCGTCGCTACGCAGGGCACTGTCGAGCATGCGTTCAAGGGCCGCGCCGTCGCCCCAGATCGCCGTGGTGAAGTCCAGCGGGTTGACCAGGTTGGCGTAAGCCGGCAGCACCTGGGCCAACTCATCGACCTGACTGGCCGCGAGTTTCGGCAGGCCCAGGTCATTGCGTTCGGCGTAATCGGCGATCAGCCCGGCGTCGCCGCCGGAACAGGCCAGGGCAATCAGGCGGCGACCTTTGGGCAGGTTGCCACAGGCGGCAGCCTTGAGAGTTTCGGCAAAACTCACCGGGCCGCTGACGCGGATCACCCCCAGGCGCTGGAACAGGCTGTCATAGAGCGTATCGGAACCGGACAACGAGCTGGTATGACTCAGCGCCAGTTCGGCGCCGATCTGCGATACTCCGGTTTTCAGGGCAATGATCGGAATGCCCTTCTCCAATGCCTTGTGCGCCGCACGGGCAAAGCCTGGAACGTTTTTCAGCCCTTCAAGGTGCAGGCCGATGGCGGTCACCCGGGGTTCGTCCAGCAGCACATCCATCAGTTCGGCAATGCCCAACTGCGCCTGGTTGCCGACCGAGGCCATGTACGCCACCGGCAAGGAACGGTCGCTCATCGACAGGTTGTAGGCGAAGTTGCCGCTCTGGGTCAGGATCGCCACGCCCTTGTCTACTGTCTTGCCGCCGTGAGCCACCGGCCACAACGCGCTGCTATGCAGATAGTCGAGCAGGCCATAGCAGTTGGGGCCAAGCAACGCCATGTGCCCTGCGGCTTTGAGCAGTTGTTGTTGCAGCGCCTGGCCTTCGGCGCCAGCTTCGGCAAAGCCCGAGGCATAACAGATCGCCCCGCCGGCGTCGATGGCGGCCAGCTCGGCGACGCAGGTAAGCGTCAACTCCCGGTTGGTAGCGATGAACACCGCGTCAGGGCCGCACGGCAGCTCGGCGACACTGCGCACACAAGGGATGCCATCAATGCTGTCATGCTCAGGGTTAACCAGCCACATCTGGCCCTGATAACCGCCTTCGGCACAGCGTTTGAACGCCCGCGCCATGCTGCGCCCACCGACGAATGCCAGGTGACGCGGCGCCAGCAGGCGCTTGAGATTGTCACGAATCGACTGCGACATAGGAATTCTCCGACCCGATCAACGCAACAGAGGGCGCAACAGTTCGCGGGAAATAATGTGCCGCTGAATCTCCGAGGTGCCCTCCCAGATCCGCTCGATCCGCGCATTGCGCCAGATCCGCTCGACCGGACCTTCATCCATCAGGCCCATGCCGCCGAAAATCTGCACGGCCTCGTCGGCGACCTTGCCCAGCACCTCACTGGCAAACAGCTTGGCCATACCCGCCTCGCCATCGGTCATGCTGCCCTGATCCATCTTCCAGGCGGTATGCAGGGTCAACAGCTCGGCGGCGCGGATCTGCGTGGCCATATCGGCGAGCTTGAACGACACGCCCTGAAAGCTGCCGATCGGCTGGCCGAACTGCTTGCGGTCCGCCGCCCATTGCAACGAAACGTCCAGCGCCCGCTGGGCCTGACCGACACAGTTGGCGGCAACCAACACCCGCCCGGCGGTCAGCCAAGCGTTGGCCACTTCCCAGCCCTTGCCCACTTCGCCCAGCACTTTGCTGGCCGGTACACGGCAGTCGTCGAAGAACAGCTCGTAGGTGTGATAGCCGCGGTTACTCACGCACTTGGGACCGCGGCGAATGGTCATGCCGGACGTGCCACGGTCGACCAGGAAGGCGGTTACCGCGTTGCGTTTGCGGCCGTTGTGCTCATAGGTGTCGGTCACGGCGAAGACAATGGCGAAATCGGCGTGCCCGGCATGGCTGATGAAGTGCTTGCTGCCATTGAGGACGAAATCGTCACCTTCGCGTACAGCACGGGTCTTGATCGCATTGGCGTCAGAGCCGGCACCCGGCTCGGTCAAGGCAAAACAGTCAACCTTCTCACCCTGGATGCACGGCAGCAGGTAGTCATTGATCTGCTCACCCTTGCACGCCATAAGAATCTTCGAAGGACGCGCGACAAACACATGCACCGCCCATGACACCTTGGACAGTTCACGCTCGATCAGCGCCTGCGACAGGTAATCGAGCCCACCGCCGCCGACCTCCTCGGGCATGTTGAAGGCATAGAAGCCCGCGGCAATGGCCTTGCCACGAATCTGCGCGGCCAGCTCCGGCGACACCTCGTCGGCGCGATCCACCGCCTCCTCATGGGGCAGCAACTCTTTGGCGACAAAACTGCGTACCGCTTCCACCAACATTTCTTGTTCTTGGGTCAGTTGGAAATTCATGGCGTGTTCCTGAAGAAGGTCGTGTAAGTATTTATTTGCCAACAAATGTTGCTGCGCGCTTCTCGACAGATGCACGCAAGGCTTCAGCGCCATCCTCGCTGCGTCCGCACAACAACCCGGCGGCAAGCTCGGCCTGCAGTTGCTCGCTGAGCGTGCGCTGGGCGCCGTCACGGATCAGGCGCTTGGTCTGGGCGAAGGCGAAGGTCGGGCCGTTGGCCAGGCGTGCGGCCAGTTCTGCGGTAACAGCCAACAGCTGGTCATCGGCGCACACCTCGCCCACCAGCCCGGCGCCCAGCGCACGTTCGGCGCCCCAGAGTTCATCAAGGAACAACAGACGTTTGGCCTGTTCACTACCGATCAGCCGCGGCAAATGCCAGCTGGCACCGGCATCGGGGCTGTAGGCCATGCTGGTGTAGCCCGCCTTGAACCGGGCCGACGCGGCGGCCACCCGCAAGTCGCAACACAGGGTCAAATCCATCCCGGCACCGACAGCGGTACCGTTGATGGCGGCAATCGTCGGTTTGTCGAGGCTGTGCAGGCGTTGCATCAAAGCGTGGGCGGTCTCGGTCCAGCCATAGCTTTCCAGCGCGCCACGCGCCTCGGCTTCAGCCCATTCGGCCAGGTCCGCCCCGGCACAGAAACTGCGCCCGCTGCCGGTCAGCACCACCACGCGCACCGCAGGGTCGGCGTTGCAATCATCGAGCAAGGCATGGAGCTTTTTCAGGCTAGGGATGTCCAGGGCATTGCGCTGGTCAGGGCGGTTGAGGGTGATCCAGGCAACGCCGGCTTCGACTTTACTCAGCAGAGATGGGGAACCAGTCATGGGAGGCCTCGAATTATTGTGGTTGGCGTGAGGGGTAGGACTTGAGGCCATACTAAACGAGTGTTCAACAAGGAGACAATCGGGAGAGAATAGTGATGTAACAGATGAAATTACACACATAAATAACTGTTTTTATTAGTAATAAATTAGCTATCGCATCAAGTGATCTAACCGCTGTTACAACTTCGCACAACTGATAACTCTGCCGCCGAAAGCAAGAGCGAAGCGAATTGTGCTTTTGATACTGATCTGCTTTTGATCTTGATCCACCCGCCCCGTTAACCAGTAGGGCTGAGTGGAGGTGTCGTAGAGTTACTTGCAACTCGTCGCTCGCAATGCCCCGTAGCGGCACCGGAGCGAAGAGACCCGAAGCGCAGCGTAGGGCCCCTGGTGGGGCGAGAATTTTTGGTTACTTTTTTCGACTGAAAAAAGTGACCCACCGTTGAACGGAAAGGTGATTCAGCGCCACGTTGGCAAATGGATATGTCCACAAATCTGAGGGCCTCATCGCGGGGCAAGCCCGCTCCCACCGGGTAGATCAGCACCCACAGACTAGCCAGCGCCTGGTCCTAGGACCTATCCTACGCAATCTGTCGGCCTCAGTAGCTTGCCCGGGGAAGGTCTTCACACTAGGCTCGCTCGGTCACTGAATATTCGGTGATCGGGTTTGGCGACCCGGGAAAAGATACTGACAGAAAGCTTCCATTTTTAATGGCGGCTATGTGTGGGAGGGTTTCGGCCCTGCCGGTTTTTCCAGTGTCTTCCGGTTCGCCAACCCGCACATGGCTGCCACCCAATCGTTTGGCGACGGTGCAGTGGTGGCTCCTTCAAAGACCTGGAGTTGACCATGAAAAAGCCCGTCCCCGATCCTCCCAGCCTGCACCTCATTGAAACGCTCGAGACCGACGTCCCCTGTTGCCCGGAACATCCGCCTTTGTTCAGCGTACGTGCTGGCGTCAGTGCTGAAGATGCACTGGTGCATGCGTTGCTGTACCTCAGATGCGCCCGTACCACCGTTATCGAAGCCATCCACCACACCAGCAAGGAGGGACGAGGCTTTGTCTAGTCCACCCAGCATTCGGTGGAGATGGCCATGGCGCTGCTTGATGCATTGCTCGATGGGATAGAAGAACGACAGTTGGAAGCCAAGCAGTTTGAAGTGCAATCAACGCCACAAGCGTAAATCTGTCCCATTGGGACGGTGAGTCAACTGACGTCATCGCGGGGCAAGCCCGCTCCCACCGAGCGAACCCGGTGGGAGCGGGATGCGTTAAACCGACGGCGCCAACGCCACCTGCCGCTTGCGATTGATGAAGAAGTACGCCGCATAACACACTGCGATAAACCCAAAGCCCCAGTACAACGAAGGCCGCTGCGTCTCATCCAGCGCCAGGAACACAAACAACGAGCTGCACAGGGTGATGCACAACAGCGGCACCAGCGGATACAACGGCGCGCGGTACTTGAGCTCGCTGAGCTTGCCGCCCTCGCGCAGGAACGCCTTGCGGAACCGATACTGCGCCAGGGCGATCACGATCCAGGTCACCGTCCCGGACATCCCGCTCACCGCCATCAGCACCATGAACAGCGTGTCGGCAGCAATGAAGCTGGTCATCAATGACACCAGGGCAAAGCACAGGGTGATGCTCAGCGCCCGCAGCGGCACGCCACGTTTGCTCAACGGCGACAGGCTCTTGGGCGCCATGCCGGTCTTGGACATCGCCCAGAGAATCCGCGTCGAGGCATACAGCCCCGAGTTACCCACCGACAGAATCGCGGTGAGGATCACGAAGTTCATCAGGTCCGCCGCATACGGAATGCCGACCATGTCGAACACCTGCACAAACGGGCTTTCCATCAAACCGGCCTGCTGCCACGGAACAATGGCCGAGAGCACCACAATCGCCAACACATAGAAGATCAATACGCGGAACACCACGTTGCGTACAGCGCGTGGGATGCTCTTTTCCGGCTGGTCGGTTTCACCCGCCGCCACCCCCATGATTTCGCAACCCTGGAAGGCATAGACCACAGTCATCATCACCGCGAACACCGCCGACAAGCCGTTGGGGAACAGCGAATCGCCAATCAGGTTGCTCATCATCGGCGCCGGCGCACCGCTGGTCAGCGGGATGGCACCGAAGATCACCAGCACCCCGACAATAATGAAACCGAGGATCGCCGCCACCTTGATCCCCGAGAACCAGTACTCGGCCTCACCAAAGGCGCGGGTGGCCAGGGCGTTGAGGCCGAACAGCACCACCACGAACAGCGCTGACCAGTACCAGATCGGCACTTCGGGGAACCAACGCACCATCAGCATGCCCGCTGCGGTGAACTCCAGGCCCACCGTGGTGGCCCAGCTCATCCAGTACACCCAGCCGATCATGAAGCCAGTGGCCGGACCAATGTATTTGGTTGCGTGTGCCTGGAACGAGCCGGACACCGGCATCTGCACCGACAGCTCACCCAGGCAGACCATCACCAGGTACATCAGAAAGCCCGCCACCAGATAAGCCAGGATCGCGCCCACCGGCCCGCCCTGGTTGATGGTCACCCCCGAGCCCATGAACAGGCCTGTGCCAATCACGCCGCCCAGCGACAGCATGAAAATGTGCCGGCTCTTCAGGGCCCGGGTCAGGTGAATGCCTTTACGTTCGGTAGATTCGCTCATGTCGGCACCTCAACAGTGGCGCAGGGGCGAAAGGGACAGGCGATAGCGCGGGGACAGATCAGCTTTACGGCAGTTCATTATTATTATCTCCAATAAGCTTCGAAGACCGCGTGCAGTGCGGTTAGCGTCGATTATTGGAAAGCGATGTAAGGTGCAGTTGTACGTAAAGATCGAAGATGTAAAAAGTCGTAAGTTATTTGTACATCAATGCTGCAGCCAGCGTTCCAGGGTCTGTTGCGCATGCTGGGTTTTCACCTGCAGCGGCCCCTGCAAGCGCTCGACGGCCTTGATATCGCGGGCCATCGCCGCTTCTTCAAGGCTGCGCAGCACACGGGCCAGGCCAGAGAAACCGAGGGAGTCGCTGCTGCCGGCCAAGCGATGAGCCAGGTGGACAATTTCGGTACAGTCGCGCGCCGCTATGGCCTCGGCCAAGGCGCTGCGGTGCTGGACAATCAGCGTCTGCAAGACCTCCAGCAACCCCTGCACTTTCTGTTCGCCCAGCAATTGGCGATGGGTTTGCAGCAGTGAGTGGTCAAGGTCCGAGTCATCCGCCAAGTCCTCCGCCAACGGCCGCTGCGCAGCCAACGCCTGGCGCAGACTTTCCAGCTTCAAGGGCTTGGCCAGCACGCCATCCATACCTGCTTCGAGAAAGCCCTGTACCAATGCCGGCTGGACACTGGCGGTCAGCGCCAGAATCCGCGTGTGTCGGTTCAACCCAGGGGTGTTGCGAATCTGCCGACACAGCTCAACGCCGCTGATACCGGGCAAATGCACATCGAGCAGGATCAGGTCGAAACGCCGCTCGCTGCACAGCGCCATGCCCTGCCCGGCCTCCTCGGCCAGCCACACCCGGTGGCCATCACGCTTGAGCAAGCCCTGGACCACTTCACGATTCAACGCCACATCCTCGACCACGAGGATCTCCAGAGCAGCGACCGCCTGCGTTGCTGGCACGGCCTGGGTTGCCTGCTGCCCCGGCGCCAGGCGCAGGTCGAACCAGAAGCAACTGCCCTGCCCCTCGACGCTTTGCACACCGATACGGCCGCCCAGCTGCTCCACCAGATGCTTACTGATCGCCAGCCCCAGGCCGGTTCCGCCATAGCGCCGCGCCACAGCTTCGCTGGCCTGGGTGAAACGGTCGAAAATTTTCGCCTGCAGCGCCTCGGCAATGCCAATGCCGTTATCGGTCACACTAACCCGCACCTGCTGTTGGCCGTCGTGCTCAGCCTGCACCTGGACCTGCACACTGACCTGCCCGCCTTCGGTAAATTTGATCGCATTGGCCAGCAAGTTACTCAGCACCTGACGCAGGAACTGCTCGGCGCCCTGCTGGCGTTCGGCTAACTGCGGATCAATGCGACACTCCAGGGTGCTGCCGTTGGCCAAGGCCTTGGGCTCAAGCAGGGTGATGACCTCATCGCACAGTTGGCGCAGGGAAAAATCCACGGCTTCGGGGCGACTTTCGCCTTCTTCCAGCCGGGCGAAGTACAACACTTCGTTGAGGATGCTCAGCAGGCCTTCACCGGCTTTGTACAAGGCCTCCAGCCGTTTACCGTCCTGCGCCTGCAACCCAGCACCGCGCAGCAGTTCGGCCATGCCGAGAATGCCGTTCAGCGGTGTGCGTAGCTCATGACTCATGGTCGCCAGGAAGCGCGATTTAGCCAGGTTCGCCGCTTCCGCCTCATCCTTGGCACGCATCAGGCTGGCGGTGCGCCGCTCGACCATTTTTTGCAGTTCGTCGCGTTTGTCCTGCAAGGCCAGGCGATCCACTTCTCGGCGTTCGATATCGCTGAGGATTGCCCGGCGCATGTCGTCCAGGGCATGAGCCACGGTGTCGATCTCATCCAAACGGGCTGAGCGGCGCTTTTGCAGGCGCAGTGGCTCCTGCCAGTCACCGGCGCCAATGCGCCGGGCGAATTCGGCCATGACCTGCAGATGGCGAGTCACCAGACGATAGAACAGGCCCGACAACGCCACCGCCAGGCCGCAGAGGAACACGCTCATCCACAACAGGCTGGTCAGCCCGGTGGCGAAAAGTCGCCGATGCACCGCGCCCAGGTCGATGCTGACCTCAAGCTCACCGAGATGGCGCAACGGCCCGGACGGTGGCTGGTAGTCAAGGGCAAAGCGCTCAATGCGCAACGGCCCCGCCGGGTTGGCGTCCCCCTGCAGCACGTTGAAGTCGGCACTGCTCAGCCGCACCCGAGCGACATCGGAAAAGTCCACCAGGCCGCGCAATTGCACGCTGATCTGCTCCTGGTTAAGGTCCCAGAGACTGCGTTCAAGGCTGGCCAGGTAGCCAACCCGGATCAGCGCCATGCGCGCATCGATATCGCGCATTTCCCGGCGGTATTCAAAGTACAGCTGCACGGTACTGGCCAGCACCGTGAAGCACAGGCTGAACAACAGGATGAACAGCAACAACCGGCGCAACAGGCCGTCAGCATGCAGGCGGATCATCGCGCGTCTGCCGGCAGGTTGGTCATGTCGCGGTAGGTCACTTCGCTCTGGTGCAGCCAGCGCTCGATCTCGCCGGCGTCGGTCATGCGCTGCAACTGCTCATCGATTTGCGCCATGTGCTGACTCAATTTTGAGTGACGCGAGACGGCGACACGCAGGTAGTCCACGCTAAGCGCCGCCGGCAACGCCTGGATATCCTCGGCACCGGCCAGGTGTTCGATGAACAATTGGCCGGTGCGGCGCTCCTGAATAACGAAGTCGATGCGCCCGCGAATCAGCTTGCCGAAGTTCTGCTGGCTGGACGACACCCATTCGATGTTCTGGTGTTTCGCCACAAACTGGTCGAACTGCGGACCGTAGCTTTCACCAAACATCAGGCCACCACGATAGCCGGCCAGGTCTTGCAGGCGCTCAAATTTCACTGGCCGTTGGCGATTGACGAACACCGCCACTTCTTCGCGCAACACCGGCACGCTGGAGAAACGCATGCCCTGGTCGCGCTGGTCACTGTTGTAGGCCAGCACCACGTCCACCCGGCCTTCAGCGGCGTCCAGCAGACAGCGCTTCCAATTGCCCAGCACGACCATCTCGACCTCGTAGCCCAGGCGCCCGAACAACTCGCGCACAACGGTGGGCGCCAGGCCACGCACTTGTTTGCCGTCACTCCAGGACACCGGCGGATACACCGGGTAGTCGCAATAGCGGATGCGCTCGCCAGCCTGCAGCAGCGGGGTCAGTATCAACAATAGCAACCCCAGCCAGCGCAGCATGGCGATCAGGCCGCCACGCTGGCGGTAAACAGGTAACCGGCACCGTGGATGGTGATGATCAGCTGCGGTTCGGCCGGGTCGTCGTGCAGCTTGCGTCGCAAGCGACCGACCAGCACGTCGATGGAACGGTCATTGGGCACCCATTCACGGTTGCGGATCTGATCCATCAACTGGTCGCGGCTCAAGGTGTGGCCACTGTTGCGCAGGAACACACTGAGCAACTGGAACTCACCATGGGTCAGCAGGGTTTCGCCGCCCTGCGGGTCGATCAGGCGGCGGCGGTCGGTGTCCAGCGCCCAGTCGGCGAACTGTTTGAGCGCCTGGGTACTGGTCGCTGCCGGCTTCGAGGCCTGGGCATGGCGCACACGGCGTATCAGGTTTTTCGCCCGGGACACCAGTTCGCGCGGATTAAGCGGTTTGATCACATAATCGTCAGCGCCACACTCCAGGCCAACGATACGGTCGATGTCGTCGTTGCGCCCGGTAATGAGGATGATGCCGACTTCCGAGCGCACCCGCAGCTCGCGGGTCAGGGTCAGGCCGTCCTTGCCCGGCAGGCGGATGTCGAGCATCACCAGATCGACGCTGTGGCTGGCCAGAAAACTGTCGGCCTGCTCGGCGGTTTCAGCGCAGTGGACGTCGTAGCCTTCCTGGGACAGGTAGGCGTGCAGCAAGTCGCGAATCAGCGGATCGTCGTCGACGATCAGTACCCGAGGCGTCATTGCGTGTTGTCTCTTATAGTCGTTGTTATGTCACTCGCGACAGCAGCCTACCGATTACTGAACAACCGATCAACAGCCCTCGGTCAGGGTAAAGCGTCGGCGTCCACCCGCTTGCAGACCATCGACCCAGGCCTCACAGATCTGCACACCCTGCTCCGGCGTAAAGGTCCCGGGATTGAGCCCGGATTCCAGCCACAAGCCGTCGAGCAAGGCGCTGAGGCTGATGGCAGCGAGGTCGGCATCGAAGGCCGGCCAGCCCTCCTCCCGCGCCAGCTCACTCAGCAGCCGGCCCAGTTCATTGCGGTACTCACCATAGGAGTGTTCGTGTACCTGGTTGATGGCTTCGGCGGTCTTCACCGCGCCCCAGAACGCCAGCCAGGCATCGAGTAGTTGCGGGTCGAGCAGTTCGGCGCAGAACGAGGCGCGAAAGAACGCCGATAGCCGCTCGCGGGCATTGGGTGCGGCCTGGGCCATGGCTTCGCGGATCAGGCCCATGACCCGCCCGGTGACCGCCATGTAAGCTTCGGCTACCAGTTCATCCTTGCCCGAATAGTGGTGACTGATCAGCCCCACCGATACCCCTGCCTCGGCCGATATCTTGCGAATCGAAGCGCCCTGGAAGCCGTGCCGTTTCAGACACACCAGCGTTGCTTCGACCAGGTTGGCCTTGCGCAACTCCGGGACCATACGGCTATAACGGGCTTCTTGGGTCATGGGCGGTTCTCATGGCGTGCGGGGTCTTGTTGAACAACTGTACAACAAGTCTGGCTCAGTCGCGATAATCCGGCGCCACTCTCTGCACCAGGCGCAACAATGCCGCCCACGCCAACTGCATCCCGTCCGGGTCACTCAGCTCGCCTTCCTTCAACGCTCGAGCCGGCTCGTTGAACTGGCGCTCGGTATGCGCGCAGACCGCATCCGGCGGCAATACGATCTCACCGGCCGCTTGCGCCACCAGCTGGATTTCGCAGGCTTTCTCCAGGTAATACATGCGCAGGAACGCCTGGCTAACGGTCTCACCCACGGTCAGCAAGCCATGGTTACGCAGCATCAACACCGGTTTGTCGCCAAGGTCAGCGACCAGGCGCTGCTGCTCGTCCATGTCCAGCGCCACCCCTTCATAGTCGTGGTAAGCGACCTTGCCGTAGAACTCCATGGAGATCTGGTTGACCGGCAGCAACCCGCACTTGAGCGCAGCCACGGCGCAACCGGCCTTGGTATGGGTGTGCAGCACGCACTGGGCATCTTCACGAGCGCCGTGAATGGCGCTGTGGATCACGAAGCCTGCAGGATTGACCCGCAATGGCGAAGGCTCCACAGCATTGCCTTGCAGGTCAATCTTCACCAGGTTGGAGGCGGTGATTTCATCGAACATCAACCCGTAGGGATTGATCAGAAAGTGATGCTCGGGGCCGGGAATACGCACCGAGATATGGGTGAAGATCAGATCGGTCATGCGAAAGTGCGCGATCAGCCGGTAGCAGGCAGCCAGCTCCTGGCGCAAGCGCAATTCGGTATCAGTCGGATTCATTTTTATTGTTCTCAGGCAAATGGCCGGCCAGACAATAGGGCTGGACACCCGGCGGTGTCCAGCCACCGGGAATTACTTGCTGGCCCAGGCGTTGAAGCGCTCTTCAAGTTCATCGCCGTGATCGACCCAGAACTCGACGTTCATCGCCAAGGCGCCTTCGAGGTTCTGTTTCGAAGTCGGCACCCAACTGGCCAGCTTGGGATTGAGCTGCGCAGCCGCCTCGGTGTTGGTCGGGCCGTAGGGGATCTGATTGACGTAACGCACCTGGGTGTCAGGCTGGTTGGCAAAGGCAATCAAGCGCTTGGCCTGGTCGACATGCTTGGAACCTTTGATGATCGCCCAGTAATCCATGCCGTACAGGCTGCCTGGCCATACCACCGCCAGTGGGCTGCCCTCTTGTGCAGCGACAGCGATCCGACCGCTGTAGGTCGAGGTCATCACCACGTCGCCGGCGCTGAGCCATTGCGCCGGTTGTGCACCGGCCTCCCACCACTGGATGTAAGGCTTTAGTTCGGTGAGTTTGGCAAAGGCCCGGTCGACACCTTGCGGGGTCGCCAGCACCTTGTAGACGTCTTCGGCTTTGACGCCGTCCGCCATCAATGCAAATTCCAGGTTGTACACCGCACGCTTGCGCAGGCCACGCTTGCCGGGAATCTTCTGCACGTTCCAGAAATCGGCCCATGACGCCGGTGCCTGGGCCAGTTTGTTGCGGTCGTAGGCAATCGCCACGCTCCATACCAGCACCGCAGATCCACATTCCTGAGCGGCGTCGGGAATCAACTGCTCGGCGCGGCCGAGCCGGGTCCAGTCGAGGCGTTCATACATGCCCTCCTCGCAGCCGCGCATCAAATCCGGGGCCTCGATCATCACCAGGTCCCAGTCGACGTTGCCGGTATCGACCATTACCTTGATCCGGGCCATTTCGCCGTTGTATTCACTCTGGATCAGTTTGCTGCCGTCCTGGGCACTGAAAGGCTGGAAGATCGCCGCATCCTGGGCTTTCTGACCGGCGCCGCCGTAGGCGACGACCACCATGTCCGGTGCTGCCTGAGCGCTGCCAAGGCCAAGGGCAAGCAGCCAGGGCGAGAGTTTGAGCAGGTTCTTCGCTTTCATTCGTGGTTCCTCATGCTGGTACCACGCCAGGCGCGGTCCGTTTTCTTGTTGTTGTGAGGTGTGCCCCAGGACTCGGGGTGAATCGAAAACTAGTCAACGGCAAGTAAAAAAACAAGTTGATTTTTTACTATCGGTACACTTCTATAGAAAAATAAAAACAACAACCCGCTGGAGCCTGCACCGCATGTCGACCTTCACGCACCTGTTCGAGCCGCTGCAAATCCGGGGCAAACGCCTGAAGAACCGCATCATGTCCAGCGGCCACGACACCTCGATCCCCACCGACAACCTGGTCAACGACCGGCTGATCGCCTACCACAAGGCCCGCGCCGAAGGTGGCGTCGGCCTGATCGTGCTGCAGGTGGCCGGCGTGCACGACAGTGCGCGCTACACCTCGCATGTGCTGATGGCCACCGACGACGCCTGCATCGAGGGTTACCGCCAGCTGGCCGAGACCTGCCACGCCCATGGCACCGTGGTGCTGTCGCAGATCTTTCACCCCGGCCGGGAAATCATGGAGTCCAGCGACGGTCTGCTGGCGGTGGCTTACTCTGCTTCGGCAGTGCCCAATGAACGCTTCCGGGTAATGCCACGGGCCCTCGACCAGGCGATGATCGACGAGATCGTGCAAGGCTATGCCGATGCCGCCCGACGCCTGCATCAGGCCGGACTCGATGGTGTCGAGGTGGTTGCCAGCCACGGCTATCTGCCAGCGCAATTCATCAACCCACGAGTCAACCGCCGCACCGATGGTTACAACGGCGAGCTTGAACAGCGCTTGCGCTTTTTGCGTGAAGTGATTGCGGCGGTACGCGCCGCCACCTCGCCGGCGTTCATCATCGGCCTGCGCATCAGCGCCGACGAGCGCGATGCCGAAGGCCTCACCGAGGACGAATCGCTGGCGGCGGTACAGGCCCTGCAATCGGTACTCGACTACGTACATATCGTCGCTGGCACCTCGGCCTCGCTCGGTGGCGCGGTGCATATCGTCCCGCCCATGGCCATCGAAGCGGCTTACCTGGCCCGCGAAGCCGGCACCTTCAAAGCCTGCCTGTCGGTTCCACTGTTCGTCACCGGACGGATCAATCAGCCGCAGGAAGCCGAACTGATCCTTGCCCGTGGCCAGGCCGACGTCTGCGGCATGACCCGCGCGCTGATCTGCGACCCCGAGATGCCCAACAAGACCGACAGCGGCCACGCCGAAGATGTGCGCGCGTGCATCGCCTGCAATCAGGCCTGTATCGGCCACTTTCATCGCGGCCTGCCGATCTCCTGCATCCAGCACCCGGAGACGGGGCGTGAACAGCAGTTCGGCCAGTTGCAAAAAGCACCGCTACGCAAGCGCATCATGGTCGCCGGTGGTGGCCCGGCCGGTATGAAAGCGGCTGCAGTGGCCGCTGCACGCGGGCATGAGGTGACCTTGTACGAGGCCAGCGCGCAACTGGGTGGCCAGGTGCTGCTGGCGCAATTGCTGCCGCGCCGTGCCGAATTCGGCGGCGCCAGCACCAACCTGCAACGTGAGATGCAGTTGGCTGGGGTCGAGGTGGTGCGCAACACCCGCGTCGATCGCGCCCTGGTGGAACGAGAACAGCCTGACCTGGTGATCGTCGCCACGGGGGCCGAACCTTACTGGCCGGCCTTCGAACGCGCCGGTGAGCTGCAGGTCGTCGATGCCTGGCAAGTGTTGCGCGACGAGGTCACACTCGGGCGTTCGGTGCTGGTAGTGGACTGGCGCTGCGACTGGATCGGCCCAGGCATCGCTGAACGCCTGGTGCGCGCCGGGCATCAAGTGCAGTTGGCGGTCAATGGTACCCACTGCGGCGAAAGCCTGCCGTTGTACGTGCGCGACCAGATGGCCGGTGAACTGCACAAACTCGGGATTGCCATCACCGCCTATGCCCGCCTCTACGGCTGCGATGACAACACCGTGTACCTGCAACACACCGCCAGCGGCGAACCGATGATCTTCGAGGGCATCGACACCCTGGTGTTGTGCCAGGGTCATCAGCCGGTCGACACCCTGGTGGACGAACTCAACGGTTTGGTGGAAGTAAAACGAATTGGCGATTGCCTGGCCCCACGCACCGCCGAAGAGGCCATTTACGAAGGATTGAAGGTCGCCTGGATGCTCTGAGCCTGTTTATACTCCGGGGCTTTGTAGCGTGCGGTTCGGAGCACCCCATGAGCAACAGCAGCAAGATGCCGCCCGCCGGCGCCGTTCCCAGCCAGGAAGGTGCTGCTGCCCCGCAGTTTCTTGGCACGCGTATTCGCGGCCTGCGCAAACGCCGGGGCATGACCCTGGCCGAGCTGGCCCAGCAGAGCGAGCTGACCGCTGGCTACATCAGCCAGCTGGAACGTAACCTGTCTTTTCCGTCGATTCCGGCGCTATTCAACATTGCCCGCAGCCTGGGCGTGACCATCCAGTGGTTCTTCGCCAGCGAAGCCAGCACCGACCCTGAAGACAACGGCTACGTGGTACGCAAAAACAGCCGCCTGAGTGTTCACTACGAAGATGGTATCGTTGACCAGTTGCTGAGCCCGCAGCCTAACCGCGAACTGGAAATGCTCCACTCGCGCTTTCCGCCGGGCACCTACAGCCAGCAAAGTTACAGCCATGAAGGCGAAGAAGCCGGATATCTGCTATCAGGCAGTTTCGAGCTGTGGGTGGGCGAGCGCCACTTCCGTCTCAACGAAGGCGACAGCTTCAGTTTTTCCAGCCAGGAACCGCACCGCTACGGTAACCCTGGTGAGGTCGATGCCGTGGTCATCTGGGTAATCACGCCACCGACCTTCTAAACCCAAGACAAGAACAATAAAGGCTTGCCATGACCGACCTGATTATTCGTGACCTTAACAACGGCTTGTTGACCTTGACCTTCAACCGCCCAGACAAGCTCAACGCCTTGAACAGCGCCATGTACAGCGCGCTTGGCGAGCTGCTGCTGGCGGCCAGCGATGACCCGCAGGTCGAGGTCATCGTCATCACCGGTGGCGCCCAGTGTTTCAGCGCCGGCAACGACCTCAAGGATTTTCTCGACAACCCGCCCGTCGACATGGACAGCCCGGTGTTTCGCCTGATGCGCATTGTCATGGCCCTGGACAAGCCACTGATTGCCGCCGTTTCCGGCGCCGCCATCGGGATTGGCACCACCCTGCTGCTGCATTGCGATCAGGTGCTGGTAAGCCGCACGGCCAAGCTGCGCATGCCCTTTGTGCCGCTGGGCTTGTGCCCGGAGTTTGGCTCCAGCCTTTTGTTGCCGCGCTTGCTGGGGCACGCCCGGGCTGCCCGGCTGCTGTTGTGCAATGAGCTGCTGAGCGGTGAGCAGGCCGTGCAATGGGGCCTGGCCAATGAGCTGCATGAGGATGGCGAGCAATGCCTGAGCGCCGCCCGGCAATTGGCGCAACGCCTGCAAAGCCTGCCGCAGGAAGCGTTGCGGGTCAGCAAGCGCTTGCTCAAGGATACGCACCGGACAGAACTGGAAGCCTGCGTGCGTCGCGAGGGCCTGCTGTTTATCGAGCGTCTGCATACGCCTGAGGCGAAGGCGGCGTTGCGGGCGTTGGTGAAGGATTGACCTGCACGCACCGATCGTACGGTGAAAATCCATGGGAGGCTCTGGCGCACAGGCCGGGAGCTGCTAGCTTTGTTGAGGATACCTCACAGGTGTCATCGCAATCATTGCCAAGGAACGAAAGCCAATGAAATCCGCACTACGTGCAACCTTACTCTGCTCTGCACTTATCGTACTGGCCGGTTGCGCCAGCTCCAGGGTCGACCCCAGCGAATATTCCGGATTTCTCAAAGACTACAGCCACCTGAAGGAGGCCGAGAGTATCTCCGGCGCACCGGTAATGCGTTGGATCTCCCCCAACTTCAAGGCCTCCAACTACAAACAGGTATACATCGAGCCCAGTCAGTTCTACCCCAAGCCGCAGCCCACGGACGTGATCTCCCCACAAACGCTGCAGCAAATCACCCACTACTACGACGCGGCGCTCAAGCGTGAGTTGGGAGCGGTCGTAGCGCTGGCCACAGGTCCGGGCCCGAATGTGCTGGTGGTGCGCCCGGCGATTACCGCAGTGGCAACCAGCAACGAAGGGCTCAGGCCTTACGAAGTGATCCCGATCGCCCTGCTGGCGGCAGCCGTCAACACCGCCGCCGGTGGTCGAGACCAGGATGTCGACATCGCCACCGAAGCGGCAATTCTCGACGGCGGCAACAACACGGTGCTGGCCCAGGTGGTGCGTAAAGGCGCCGGCAAGGAGCTTGAAAACGACACCACCAAGCTGACCGTGAAAGACGTCCAGCCGGTACTCGACGGCTGGGCCTCGGACATGCGCCGCAGCTTCGTCAAGTTCAGAAGCGAGTCGCGTTAGTCACTCAACTGACTGTCGATAGCAATGCTGCCGCTGAGCAGCTTGTGCAGCGGACAGGCGTTGGCCACACCCAGCAAACGCTCACGCTGGGCCGCATCGAGATCACCGTGCAGTTCAATGACACGCTTGATCTCGGTGCTCATCGGTACGGTTTTCTCTTCCTTGACGATATCGAGCTGCACATGCACATGCTGCAGCGGCCATTGCTTGCGCCGGGCGTACATTGACACAGTGATCGCGGTGCACGCCCCCAGCGCCGAGAGCAGCAACTGGTGGGGATTGGGGCCGGCGTCGCGGCCACCGAGCGCCTGGTTTTCATCCGCCAGCCACTGGTTCACACCCGCGGACAAGTTGACGGTATAGGGGATCTCACCCAGCTCGGCGTGAACGGTCGAATCGGTCATCTGCGGTGGCTTCCTTTGCGATGGTCAAGCCAAAAGGGCCTGACGCAAGTGTGCTCACACTAGCGTCAGGCCCTTCGCAGGGGAAGATGCAATCGCGGCCTGCAGTGTCCTGCGCTTAGAACAGCGGCGCAGCAACCTTCAGGTCAGGCGAAGAACGAGTAAAGAATCGCCGACAGGGTAATCAGGCCGATCAGCACGACGAAGACATTCGACACCTTGCCCGAATATTTGCGCAACGACGGCACCTTGTGGATGGCGTACATCGGCATCAGGAACAACAGGCAGGCGATAATTGGCCCGCCAAGGTTCTCGATCATCCCCAGGATGCTCGGATTGAGGGTGGCCACGGCCCAGCAGGTCAGCACCATGAACAGCGCGGTGAGTTGTTCCAGACGCTTGGCTGGCAGTTGCTTGCCGCGGCTGCGCAGACTTTTCACGATCATGCCCTGGAAACCTTCGCTGGCACCGATGTAGTGACCGAGGAACGATTTGGTGATCGCCACCAATGCAATCAACGGCGCGACAAAGGCAATGACCGGTGTCTGGAAGTGGTTGGCCAGGTACGAGAGGATCGAGATGTTCTGTTGCTTGGCCGCCGCAAGATCGGCCGGGCTCAGGGCCAGCACGCAGCTGAAGCAGAAGAACATCACCGTCAACACCATCATCACATGCGCACGGGCCAAGATACGACTGCTCTTCTGGTCGGCCTGTTCGCCGTAGCGGTGCTTTTGCTCAACGGCAAAGGCCGAGATGATCGGTGAATGGTTGAACGAGAAGACCATCACCGGGATCGCCAGCCACAGGGTCTTGAAGAACAGGTCCAGCGGCATGCCTGCGGACGCCTGGGCGAAGAACGCGCCGTTCCAGCTGGGGATCAGACTCAGGGCCAGCAACAGCAGTGCGGCAACAAAGGGATAGACCAACAGGCTCATGACCTTGACGATAATGCCCTGGCCGCTGCGCACCACGATCATCAGGCCACAGATCAACAGCAACGCCAGCAAGGCTCGCGGTGGCGGGGTCATGTGCAACTGGTGCTCCATGAAGCTGCCCAGGGTATTGGTCAGCGCCACGCTGTAGACCAGCAGGATGGGGAAAATGGCCAGGAAGTACAGCAAGGTGATCAGCTTGCCGGCGCCGACACCGAAGTGCTCTTCCACTACTTCAGTGATATCTTCACTGGCGCCGCGCTTGCCGGACAGCACAAAACGGGTCAGGCCACGGTGCGCGTAATAGGTCATCGGGAACGCCAACAGCGCCAGCACCAGCAGCGGCCAGAAGCCCCCTACCCCGGCGTTGATCGGCAGGAACAGGGTACCGGCGCCAATGGCGGTGCCGTACAGGCCCAGGACCCAGGTGGTGTCGTGGCGATTCCAGGTTTTGCTTTGCGCGGGCGCAGCCGTGCGCGCACCCAGGTGGGTGGTGGTGTTTACATCAGTCATCGATATTGCCTTGTAGTTGTTTTTGTTGCTTATGAATAACTTGCCCCGCGAGGGTCTAACTCAACACTCGACAAAAGCGACCGCCAGGCCGCCGCGCGAAGTCTCCTTGTAGTTGGCATGCATGTCGGCACCGGTATCGCGCATGGTGCGGATCACCCGGTCCAGGGAAATGAAATGCTCGCCATCACCGCGCAAAGCCATTTGCACAGCGTTGATGGCCTTGACCGCCGCGATGGCGTTGCGCTCGATACACGGCACCTGAACCAGACCGCCAACCGGGTCGCAGGTCAGGCCGAGGTTATGTTCAAGGGCGATTTCAGCAGCATTTTCCAGCTGCATCGGGGTCGCCCCAAGCACTTCGGCAAGACCTGCCGCCGCCATGGAACACGCCGAGCCCACCTCGCCCTGACAGCCCACTTCAGCACCGGAAATCGAGGCGTTCTTCTTGCACAGAATGCCCACAGCAGCAGCGCTGAGCAGAAAGTCGACAACATCGTTGTCGCAGGCATCAGGGTTGAACTTCATGTAGTAATGCAGCACCGCCGGAATAATCCCGGCAGCACCGTTGGTGGGCGCGGTGACCATACGTCCGCCCGCAGCGTTTTCTTCGTTGACCGCCAGGGCGAACAGGTTGACCCACTCCATGGCGCTCAATGTCGAGCCGATCACATTGGGCTTGCCCAGCTCCTGCAGGCTACGGTGCAGCTTGGCAGCGCGACGTTTGACCTTCAGCCCACCGGGCAGGATGCCTTCGTTACGCAGGCCGTTGTCGACGCACTCACGCATCGCCGCCCAAAGCTTGAGCAAGCCACTGCGCACCTCGGCCTCGGAGCGCCAGGCCAATTCGTTGGCCATCATCAACTCACTGACGCGCAACTGGTGCTGCTTGCATAACGCCAGGAGTTCAGCGGCGCTGTCGAAGTCGTAGGGCAACATGACCTGCTCGGCGCTGTCGCCGGCAGCGCCAATCTGCGCGGCCTCGACAATAAAACCACCGCCGACCGAATAGTAAGTCTGCTGCAGCAATGAACCGCTTGCGCTGCAGGCTTCCAGGGTCATGGCATTGGGGTGATACGGCAGGCTTTCGTCGAGCAGCAGCAAGTCGCGACTGCAATCGAAGGCAACGGCATGACGACCATCGAGCAGCAGCACCTGGCTGTCCTGCAACTGCGTGATGAGCGGCTCGATACGCTGCGGATCAATCTGGTCGGGCCACTCGCCCATCAACCCGAGCAAGGTGGCACGATCTGTAGCATGCCCCACTCCGGTGGCCGACAACGAGCCATACAGACGAACCTCTACCCGACTGACGTGCTCCAGCAGGCCCTGCTCACGCAGGGCCCGGGCAAAGGTCGCAGCCGCCCGCATCGGCCCCACGGTATGGGAACTGGAGGGCCCGATGCCAATCTTGAAAAGGTCGAAAACACTGATAGCCATGCTAATGCCTGCACGCTCAAGCGACAAATGTCACCCTGCGGCGCTATGAAAAAAATTTAAGGGTTTCACGAAGTTGCGCGATACTGCCCGGTCACCGTGGCATTGACCAACGAAAATTTCTAAGCAAGCCTTTAGCAGAACTAAACGATGAGACGGCAAATGAATGGCCAGATGTATGTCTGGTTGCACGTGTTTTGCTGCGCGGCACGGCACCTGTCGTTCACCCGCTGCGCCGAAGAACTGCACATCACCCCCGGCGCGGTGAGCCAGCAGATTCGTCAGTTGGAAGAGCGCCTGGGCTTTCGTCTGTTCCTGCGCCGCGCCCGTGGCGTGGAACTGAGCGCCGAGGGACAGCGCCTGGCACAGACGGTCAGTGAAGCCTACGGCAGCATCGACGCCGAATTGCTGCGCCTGGACGCTGGCGAAATCCGTGGCACCCTGCGCCTGCGTTCGATTCCCTCGTTTCTGGCCAAATGGTTGACTCCACGCCTGCCCCGCTTGCAGCAACGCTACCCGGATATCCAGTTGCGTCTGGTGGCCGAGGACAGCACTCAGGCTTTGCATGAAGGCGACTTCGACCTGGCCATCGACCTCAACGACGGCAGCTATCCAGGCATGCACTCAACGCCGCTGCTCGATGAGCAGATTTTCCCGGTGTGTTCACCGACCCTGCTGCGAGGCCGCCCGCCCCTGCACGGCCCAGCCGATCTTGCGCACTATCCATTGCTGCACGACATCACCGCCTGGCGGGGCAGTTCGGAATATGCCGAGTGGGAGTTCTATCTGGAAGGGATTGGTGCGGGCGGCCTGGACGTGCGCCGCGGGCACACCTTCAACCGCAACCACTTGACCATTGAAGCGGCGATTGCCGGTATTGGTGTTGCCATCGCACGGCGTACCCTGCTCAATGACGAACTGGAACGCGGCGCCCTGATCGTGCCGTTCGGCCTGCCGATCGCCAATCACAAGCGCTACGTGCTGCTCTACCCACCCGCTGGTCTGACGCATCCGAGCGCCCGGGCAGTGCATGACTGGCTGGTTGAGGAAGCTGAAAGCTTCCGGGCCTTACACGCCGCTGTAAGCCACTAGTAGGCATGCTTGCCTGTGAAGGCATTCAGCGTACGCACAAGAATCACAAAATCGAGCCAGAGCGACCAGTTGTTGATGTACTCGATGTCAGAGTCCACACGCTGGATCATTTGCTCGATGTCTTTGGTTTCACCTCTGAATCCACGGACCTGCGCCAGGCCTGTCATGCCGGGTTTGATATTGTGCCGGGCAAAGTAGTCGACGATGTCCTGAGAGTACAGAGTATCGTGTTGAAGCGCGTGTGGCCGTGGCCCCACCAGGGACATCTCGCCCATCAACACATTGAATAGCTGCGGCAACTCGTCCAGGCTGGTTCGACGGATAAAGGCGCCCACCCGGGTCAGCCTCACATCATTTTTCTGTGCTTGTTTGACAACGCCACCTTCCGCTTCATGGACAAACATGCTTCTGAATTTCCAGATGCGAAAAGACTCCCCGGTCCAGCCCATGCGCTCCTGCCTGAAAAACACCGGGCCCGGGCTGTCGAGCTTGATGGCAACGGCAATAGCCAGCAGCACGGGTGATGCAAACAGCAAGATAAGTGCTGCCAGGACTTTATCTTCCAGGTTCTTCAGGAACAGGCTCGTTCCCGTCAACGGTGTTTCAGACAAGGTCAGCACGGGAATGCCGGAAATTTCACGCACACTGTGATTGATCAAACGCAGTGAAAAGATGTCGGGCACCCAATTAACCGCAATGCACTTGTCGAGCAACTTCAAGTACACATCATTGATGACTGCAGACCCGCTTAGCGGCGTGACCAGATAGACAGTTCTGATCGCATGCTGCACGACGATTTCATCAAGATCGGAAACATGTCCCAATACTGACAAACGATTCTTTCCTTCTGCGTAATCGCCGTCATCCCCCTCACCGGTCAAGACACAGCCAACAATCCGCTCACCAAACCACGGGTTGTTACTTATTTTCTGATGCAGAAAATGAGCCAGGTCGCCGGCCCCGATAATCAGGGCATTTTCCAGGCGATAGGCGTGCGCAAAAAAGCGCTTTTGCACCTCGCGCACGGCGAAGTGCAGAAACAACTGAACAAAATAGCCGATGACAAATAGTTCACCCACCAGCAGGCGTGAATAACTCTCGCTCTGCTTGGTAAGAAATGCCATGACCACGAGAAAACAAAACGTGGCCGACCACGCTTTAAATAGTCTGAATGCCTTGATGGAAAGACCGACGTTGCTGCGGTAAATAGCGTAGTGGTCGTAAATGACGGCCAATGCACCAATCAACAGCAACATCATGATGACGTAGTCAGAGGTGATGTAACCGATCTGGTCATTGATCAGGTACCAGGCAACGCCGGTCACCGCAATTCCGTCGAGACCCGCCTGGATGGCGTTGCTGACACTGCTTCTTCGCTGGAGTAGGGAGCGGCTACTTCTGGGTTCGAAAACCATTGCTAGACCTCATCAATTGAGATACCACACGCTTTCCCAATATTTCCCAGCCCTGAAGAAGCTTGTGATATCACTGTAGCAGTACCAGGCTATCATCGCTGACTGAGTCATCCCTGCCGTTCATTTTGGCTGAATCAGACGATCCGCCGGGCAGAGGTTTTCCCTAGGAAGGCCGGGGCGTGTTCTGTGACCCCCCCTCCGCAGCCCTGGTGCAGAAAAGCATCCGCAACAGGAACAGTGGATTGCCCACCACATAGCGCAAAAATAGCCGCTTTGGTTCTCTCATCAACCTGTAGACCCACTCGCACCCTAGCCTGCGTAGCCATCGTGGGGCCCGCGTTACCTTGGCGCCGAGAAAATCCAGGATCGCCCCGCCGCAGATGATCAGACAGGGCACGCCGACGGCTTTGAGCCGAGCGGCAACGGCTTCCTGCCTGGGCATGCCCATCCCCAGCACGATCAGCTCAGGCTGCGTTTGCCGGGCAAGGTTGATGTAGGTCTGCACCTGGGCAAAACCATGATGAACCGATACCACCTGCACACCGGACAGGGCTTCGCTACGCTGCGCCGCCTGACTCAGGAACGGCTCTTCAGTCCCCCAGAACGCCACCCGGCGGCCCTTGAAAGCGGCCAGCAGTTGGGGAATGAAGTCCGTGCCATTCATGTTCAACCCGGGATCCAGGCCCAGGCGACGGTACAGAATCGCCATGCCGACACCATCACGTAACAGCACATCAGCCGTCGACAAGGCCTTGAAGTACTCGGCATCGCCCGCCACCAGATTCATGGCATGCGCATTGACGAAACCAAGTACTGTCGGTGCTTGGGGTGCAGACAACGCTTGCAGCAATCCCTGCTTGTCACTTGCGCTACTGACCACCCGCAATTTGCCGATAATCGTTTTCCAGGTTTTCTGCGCGGCGCCACCTTCCATTAGCTGTCATCCCGTTTCGAGCGCACCCATTCGACCTGGCGCTTGATCAAAAACCCCAGATACAGGGGTATCTTTTTCGCCGCATAGAACGGTGCATACAGCAACACAGAAAACCCGATCAGTTCACGGCAGAACCGATTCCATGCCAACAGCACAGCGGCAACCAGCAGAGCCATCGCCCCCGTGGCGATCAACACCGGCAGCCACACACCGAACAGCAGAAATGCCAACCATGAGGCGCTGAACACAACCACCAAGGCCAAGGCCAGCAAGGCCAGCGGCGGAACCATCAGATCCACCGTCATCGCCAGCAGGTGCCAGTTGCGCCGGGTGATCGACGCGCCCAGCAACTTCGGCGCATCCCCCAGCAGCACTCCCAGATGACCACGTTCCCAGCGCGCGCGCTGAGTAGTGAGCCCTTCAGCGCTGCGTGGAAAAAAGCTGGTGACCTGTGCATCCGGACAAAACAATGGCGGCTTGCCGTTGCGGCAGAAATCCAGGCCCATTTTCAAGTCTTCGACCAGGTGACCGCTGGCCAGATCGACCAACGCCAGATCTCGCCAGCCGATCGCCATTCCCGTCCCCATCAATTGACAGGGCAAACCCACCCGCGCCCAACCGCGTGGCCGCACCAGGTTCTTGACCCGCCAGGCGAACTCGGCAACCTGCACTTTCAGCCCTGCACCGGCAGGTGCACGCATCAGATCAAGTGCCTGCACAGGCCGCCCACTACTGGCACAACTGCGCGCCAGATGGTCAATGCCCCCCTCGCTCAGCTGGCAATCGGCGTCGATGACAATCACCACCTCTGGCGCAACCCCGGCCAGATGACGCACACCAAAGTCCAGCGCATAGCCCTTGCCACGCCGTTGCTCATCCCACCGCTCCACCACCTCTGCGCCAGCCGAGCGGGCCAGCGCGGCAGTGTCGTCATTGCAGTTGTCGGCAACCACCAACAGCCGATCACCTTCCAGCAGTTGTGGGAGAATGCTGTTGAGCGTCGGCACGATGCCCGAGGATTCGTTGTGCGCGGGTACCAACACCGCCACTCGCGGCCGCGTTCCATTCACCTGTAGCATAGATCGCGCAGGCAGGCAGGCCAGCAGTACCTGCGCGAACAGCACCAACACCGGCAACAGCGTGATTAGCGCTACTGCCCCCAGCAGCCAAGCCAGTAAAGTAATCATGCAGATGCCTTAAAGTAGCCGGCCAGCCTGGCCGCTTCACTGTCGATATCGTGGCGTTGCAGCACGCGCTGATACGCCGCTTCCCCCATGCGCTGCAAGGTGTCGACCGGTTGCGCAAGGCAGTCGGCCATGGCTGCGGCCAACTCCTCCACCGCCCCGGCAGGAAACAACCAACCGTTCTCACCCTGGCGAACCAACTCGGGAATGCCCGCCACATAGGTCGTCAGCACCGGTCGGCGCAAGGCCATGGCCTCCATGATGACCACCGGCAGGCCTTCGGCGAAACTCGGCAGAACCAGGGCGCGGGCGGCAAGGATCTCATCGCGTACCTGGGCACTGCTGATCCAGCCGGTGATGCGCACCTGTGCCTGCAATTCATGCCGGATGATCAGCGCTTCGATATCGGCGCGCATTTCCCCGTCACCGGCCAGAACGATCTCGAATACCACCGACTGGGCGGCCAACAGGCGCGCAGCTTCAAGGAGCAACAGCTGGCCCTTTTGTTCACACAAACGCCCGACGCAAACCAGGCGCGGCACATTGGGGGCTATGACTGCCGGCACTTCATGAAACATGCGCTCCAGGCCGCAATGCACCACCTTGACCTTGGCCCAGTGCTCATGCGCCACCCAGCGAAACAGCTGGCTGCGCCCGTAGGAGCTGACCGCCGCGACAAATGCCGCGCGCCGGACTTTCTCACCCAGATAAAGAAACTGCGGTTTGTCGAACTCCTCCGGGCCATGCACGGTAAAACTGTAAGCGGGCCCACCGAGTGCGTTGGCCAGCATCACCACCTCGGTTGAATTGGTGCCGAAATGCGCATGCACGTGCTCAGCGCCATACGCCTGCAGCCACTGCACAACACGGCACGCTTCGGCCAGATAGGCCAGATGATAGGGCCACGGGCGATCGGCACGCAGGCCCATGCGCAGGGCCAGCCACAGGGCCGAAAAAAAATGTCGCGGGCGCGTACGCAACACGTGCAGCAACGGCACGAGCAGGCCCTTGATGCCGTCTTGCAGCACGTAGCGGGTTTTATCCCGTTCAGACAGGTCCTCGGCATCTTGCAACTCAGCGTCCCAGCCACGCAAGGCAATGCGTTGAATCTCAATGCCCTGGCGTTCCAACGCCAGAATTTCGCGGCGAATGAAGCTATGGCTGACCTTGGGATACTGATTGATGAAATAAGCAATGCGCATAGGAGCCCGACTGTTTACCCGCGTTATGAATGATCAGACCTGCCCCGCCAGCCATCTACCTCAGGCTGGCGATCACCGACGGCTGGCCTGCTGCCGATGCCTCCGACAGCGAGGCCTGTTTGAGCACGTCTTCATAGATCCCCTGAAGCTCCAGGGCCTGGTCGCTGCACAACTTGATACTGGCTTTGAAGGGGTTACGATGTTCAAGGTAGCGCTGCTGGTTCTCGAGCACATCGGACAGTGCCTGGCGCAAGTACTTTTCATCTGTGCTCAGCGGGATGATGGTGCCATTGACGCCATCGACGATATCTTCAACCGTTCCGCCCCCCTGAGTGCTGATCACCCAGACGTCACGGGCAAGCGCTTCGCGCACCGACAAACCGAAGGTTTCTTTCAACTGCGTCGGGAACAGCAGAACATCGATCCCGGAATAGAACGCGTCCATGTTGGCCTGGGCATAGCCAGGAATGAAGGTGACGGTTCCGGGAATCTTGATGCTGTCTGGTTTGAATGAACGCAAGCCAAGGTGCAGTTGGCTGTCCACCACCTTGAGCTCATAGTCTGAGCGGTTGAGCGAGGCAAAGGCACGGGCCAGCAAGGTCACACCCTTGATCGAGACATTGCCGCCGACATAGCCAAACCTGAGGGTCTTGCCCGGTTGCTTACGGTAGTTGGCCGCAGGCGCCAGGATGCCATTGTTGTTGACCCGGATCTTCGAGGCATCGAAGCCGTTGGCGATATACAGGTCCCTGGCAAACTTGCTCGGCGCCAGTAATAGGTCGGCGTTTTTCAGCATGTTTGCCAGCCACTGCTGGCGGTAATCGTTCAGGACCGGATCGTCTACGCACTTCGCGCAGACTTCAGTGGAAATCCTGGTTTGCCCGCAGTATTGCCCATGGTTATTGATCATGAACTGACGACCACAGATCCACCAGGTGTCATGCAACGTCACCACAAAAGGAATGCCCGCCTTGCGGCAACTTTCCGCCAGCTGCGCCCCGAGTCCTTGCACCGAATGCAAGTGCACAAGGTCTGGCGCAACGCTGCTGAGCATGGCCTCGAAGGTCGGGGTTGTCGCGGGGTTCTCAAAGTATTCGGAGCGCTCTTCGGGTAACCCCATGCCGATTACCGCAACCTTGTTGACCTCATACCTGAACAAGCCGTAGGGCGCTGCGTTGGCGACTGGCAACGAGGTGAAAACGAATGGCTGCAGTTGCGATGCCTGCGCCATCAACCGCGTCATCTGCTCCGCAATAATCGTGGCACCGCCATAACTTCTCGGGGCGAAGAATATGTTTGCCGACAGCACTCGCCTGGCGCGAGTCTTCGCCTGCGCAGGAAAGATCCGGCTCAGCGGCTGCCAACTCTTGCTGTCGGATTCAGCGTCCGGGGTCTGCTCGACCAGCGTCACATGCCTGGCGCCAGCCTCAGTCATTGCCAGGGCCAAGGTGGCCGTCGCAGCGATGGCCCGGTCACACGACAGCAGCGCCTGTTGATACAGCGCCACGGCCGTCAGCAGGTTTGCGATGGTGGCGGCGCTCAATGCGTTCAGATCATTGCCCTGGCGATACGCCTGCGGATCGAAAATCAACTCATCGGCGTCCCAGTAGGACGTGACCTTGAGCCGCCTGGCCTCCTCGATCAGCTGCAGTACATCGGCGAAAGCAGGCACCCGAAAGAAGATCACCGCTGAACACATCTGCAGTGCATTCAGACAAGCGCCGTGGTCACGCCAATCCACAACTCGGCATCGGTAACCGAGGCCTTCAAGCGCTTGCTGGATCTGCGCCACCCGCGGTTTGGGGCGTTGCGACAGGTCAGCCTCGCCGATCAACAGCACTTCATTGGTGAACAGATCGCTGGCCGGTACGCCAGGGTTACCCAGAGGCAGGCTTTTCTGTGCATCCGGTGCTTTCCACAGCAGACCCGGCCCCTGCTTCAACAACTCCTGCCAGACTTTTCTCAGGGTTGGATACAACCCGGCTTTCTGCACGTACGCCCGAAAGCGCTGGTCTACCCGTGGTTCGGTTACAAGGTGTCGGAGCAACGCTGCAGCCCTTGCCATCAAGGGCGAGATGGTCGATGCGCTGTGGACTTCCTGTACTGCCAGTGCGGCGCCCAAACGCTGCCGGTGCAGTTGCAGCTGCCTTTGCCCATCAGTGCCTGCCAGTGCAGTTTCGATATGGGCAAAAACATCATCCAGTAACGCCTGGCGTCTGCGGTACATCGCGCGTTTTTTCGCGGCGATGTCATCCGCCGCACGCATTGACCGGGCCAGGGGGATATTGAAGAAGTCCTCGCGAGCCGAGGGCGTTGCGCCATTTTCCAGCCAGATGACATCGTAGTTAGCCGCCAGATCCTGGGCTTTTTCAGCACCAAAATAAGGATGACGATGGTGCCTGTACGCGTCGCCGACCGCGTAAATCCTGGTAGCGCCCACCGTTCTGGCAACGCACTTGATGGCTTCGATCAGAAAACTTCTGGGCCGCAGCCCCTCAAAGTCCTTGGTCAGGTCCCGGTAGATACTCAAGGATCTTTCACTGTCTACGCCTTTGTGAATGCCCTGGACCGCGCCGATGAACAGACACAGTCCATCCGTGGTGCGAGACAAGGTGAAGGCGATTGATGCCACGCGCAAATCGCCTTGAAACACGTTCAGCACCAGCTCCCCTTCGCGCTTGAACCAGATCGGCCGATCCAAAACCAGGGTACAGGCGCTGGAGTAGCCCGACAGGTCACACAGGGTCAGACGTTCGTCACGCCCCAGCAGCAACAGCGCCGGAAATTGTTTGCTGATCGCTTCATAGTGCGAAGCCACCGCAGCAAGGCGTGCAGGGGCATTCCAGCACTTGCTGATATAAGGCCACTGCACCACGCCAATGCAATCACCCTCCAGTTTCTCAAAGCCGTCGTCGCCCAGCGCATTCGACATGCGCCGCAGAAACGAGCGCAAGTCTGACCATTCCCGGGTCATCAACAGCATCAACTTGAACTTGTTGTTCAGCGCCCGTAAAGAATATCCGGGCTGCAACGTGAGCACACTTTTCAATATCGATCGATAAATCATAGGTTTCTCACTTGTATTCGATCAATACCGCTTTGCCGGCACCGAATCTGTTCAATAGAAACTTAACCTGCCCCAGCATCTCGGGGAACTTGCCAAGCACCAGGAACACTGCCTGCAGCCAGTTTTCGCGCGCCGACCTGACACCCCGGCGTGCCAGGCGCACGGCCTGCAGCGGGTAGATCAACAACAGCAACAGCCCCCAGCCTCCCAGCCATGCACTCGCCGCAATGATCGCCAGCGGGATCGCCAACCCCCAGATCCAGATGCGCCGTGATTCTCGCTGCCAATGTCGTTCCGGTGCCGCCCCATGCAAAAAAGCACCTTCAGCAAAGGCATAGCCGCCACGCAGGCTGCGCTGCCACCACTGGCTAAATCGGGTCATGGCGGCATCATGCAGGGTCATTTCTTCGGCCAGGCGCCAGATCTTCCAGCCAGCGGCGCGCAGACGCACACACAACTCAGGCTCTTCTCCGGCAATAAGGCTGGGGCGAAATCCACACACCGCGGCAAAGGCATCAGCGCGCATCAGCGCATCACCGCCACAGGCCCTGGTCTCACCGATTGGCGTGTCCCACTCCAGATCACACAGCAAGTTGTACACCGAACGTTGCGGAAAACGCTCGCGGCGCCGACCACACACCACCGCAACCTCAGGATGCGCATCAAGGAACGCTTGCGCCTTGCTCAGCCAGCCGGCGGCAACCTCACAATCACCATCGACGAACTGCACAAGGCGCAGCCCGGGCAACAGGCGTTGCAGGCAGGCAAATCCTTCGTTGCGCGCGCGTGCGGCGGTGAAGGGCTGCGTCATATCCAGCGCCACCACCTCAACTGCGCGCTGCTGCGCCATCTGCACCGAACCGTCCACCGAACCCGAGTCGACGTAAACGACTTTGTCCGCGCCACCGTCCAGCGAAGCCAGGCAGCGCTCAAGCCGCTTGCCTTCGTTACGACCGATCACCACAACGCCAATGCCTTTGACCATAAACCTCACTCGACAGCCTTCGACGCAACCATCATTCGCCGCGACAAACAATTGGCTGACTCAGGTGTACTCCATTACTTCAGTGGGCTTTCTCATCTTTATAGTCGCTGGCACGCCAACGGCCAGTGAATTGTCCGGCACATCAATCAATACCACTGCGTTGGAGCCAATCACGACGTTGTTGCCAATGCGAATGTTGCCCAGCACCTTGGCGCCCGCGCCGATATCAACGTTATTGCCGAACACCGGCGCCGTGGGTTCATTGACATTCTTCAGGCCGACCACCACGCCGTTGCGAATCCGGCAGTCATCGCCGAACTGTGCATAACCGCTGATGACAATGCCGCCAAAATGATCGATGACAAAGTTGCGGCCGATCACCACCTCGCACGGCAACTCGATGCCTGTGATGATCTGCACCAGTTTGAACAGCACCTTGTAGACGAAGGAGAACAATTTGCGCAGCAATGCCGGACGTACGCCGTAGCGCCAGCGTCCAAAGCGATACACCAACATTACCCAGAAGCCCTGGGCCCCCCAGTCACCACCGTGTGCACGCAAGTCTGCACGTATATTTTCAAACATGAACTCACCTACCGTGTGGGTTGGCTCGCGAAGCGGGTATCGAGCAACAGCGACCAGGTGGCACGGGTATGCCGCCAGCAGGCGCTGATGGCCGCCCAGCCTCGGCCTTTCAAGAGCGCCTTGAGTGCCAGCAGCAGATCACCCAGACTCACCAGTGACATATGCAAGGCCAGCCCGGGTACGCCGTGATGTTTGCGGAAATACAAGAGCTCGCTTTCGATTTGATAGGCTGAAATCTGGCGGCTGGCCGCCTCCAGTTCGGCGACCGACCTGGAGCTTTCTCCGCCAATGTGCACGACGGTGGTATGCGGATAGAAAACCACCTTCCAGCCCGCCGCTTTGACTCGCTTACAGTGGTCCACTTCCTCGTAGTAAAGGAAATAGCGCGGGTCAAACAGGCCAACCTGATCGAGCACTTCCCGACGCACCAGATAGAAGCACCCTGGCAGCCAGTCGCACTCACGGATCGAACCATGATCCCAGCTCATCTCGTCGACCATCTTCAACCACGGGAAAAAGCGCCTCAGCCCGGTGCGGGCAACAAACACATTCAACGGCGTTGGAAAGTAGCGGCAGCTGGGTTGCAGATCACCCTCGCGCCCTACCAGACGAACGCCCAGGACACCACAATCAGGGTGGGCGTCCATGTATTCGATGGTTTTGCCCAGGGTGTCGGCGGCCACAAAGGAATCGGTGTTGAGCAGCAGCGCATACTTGCCTTGCAGGTGCTCAAGCAATTGATTGTTGGCACGACCAAAACCGACGTTTTTTTCATTGCTCAGTAACACCGCCTCAGGGCACACCTCGGCCAGGCACTCCAGCGAGTTGTCGACCGAGGCGTTGTCCACCACCAGATAGCTGGCAAGCTGCTCGCTATCGGCCTGGCGCAGCGCGTCAAACATCGGCTGCAACAAGGCGGCGGTATTGAAGTTGACCACCAGCACGTCGACAGGCTTGCTAGCCATTGTTTCCATCCCCGAAAAAGTACTGTCGCCTTGCCGCCACAAGGGTTGGCTCCAGCGCTGGGTCGAAAGCCCCATTGCGCTGTCTGACCAAGTCCATCCACGGATAAGCAACGCAGCGCTCCTCAATCCTGTTTACCAGTTCTTCGGTGGTGCAAATGACCTTTGCCGGATTGCCCCCGACCACCGTGCCGGGCGGAACATCCTTGGTAACGACAGCACCCGCGGCGACAATCGAGTCAGGCCCGATGGTCACGCGCGGCATGACAATCGCGCCATGGCCGATAAAGCAATTGTCATGGATATCGATGTAACCAACCGAGTCGAGGTGCTTTCCGTAGCGCACCTCAATCAAGGCCACCACCGCGTCATGGCCGATCAGCGTGCAATCGGACAGCCCCACATAACTGCCGATGCGCACCATCGTAGGGTCAGTGATATTGCAACCGCTGCTGATATGCACATGCTTGCCGACGGAATGAAACTTTCCCCATCGTTTTAAGTAGACGCCCCACTCGCAGGCATTGGGGTTGCACAACTTCCTGTAGATTGGGCTGCCACGCCCGGTTGAGTTGACGTAGTAGGCCATTGCGCTGCGTATCCATCCAAACATGCTGCGACCCTCGCAAGTGAAGCTATCTCGGACTGTCCCTGAGTCGAATCCGGTCTCGTTCTTGTTGGTGCTGACCGAATTGCACTCCCCACTATCAACCGCGCTGTTGCTCGTTTTTCAAACCTGTAATGCTTTACTGCTTGATTCAAACAACTTCAGGGCTCGCCGACTTCATCTTGTCTTTGAGATGATCCGCCAGCCTTAACGCAAACTGCAGAAGAGGCATCGTCGGGTTGGAGGCACCGCCCTTGGCAAAAATGCTACTGCCTGCAACATAAAGATTTTCAGTGCCAAATACCTTACAGTTTGCATCGACAACACCGGCCTCAGGTGAAGCCGCCATCCGCGTGGTACCCATATGGTGGGCATGCGGAATTATTTTCAGTGGCACGGCGGTGTCATAGACGTAATCGTTGAGCTTGACGAAACCCAACCCCATCTCGGCAAATTGCTTGGCCATTTCGCTGCCGATGCACTTGATGGTGTGCCTGTCGTCAGGGCTTACGGCCCAATTGACATTGACCTTGGCCACACCCAGTTGGTCTTTTTCGTCCAGCAGCGAGATACGACTTTGCACGTTGGGAAACTGTTCGATCATCGTGCTGATGACGCCATCGCCTGGGCAACTGAATTTGGCAATGAATTCAATTTTACTGGCGATGCCCATATCACAAGCGAGGTTTTCGAGAAAGTGTTTGACCTCGGCCGTTCGACCGTAAGTGCGCACATCCGACAGCACCGAAGTGGCTACATTACCTTTACCCGAACGGAACGCCGCGACAAAGGCATCCGTGGTGTAATACTCGCGCGGCTCGGTATCTTGTCCCTCTTCTAATATGAAGGTGCCCATATCGATATTCAGGTGCTCCATGAGACACCCGCCCACCAGACCGTTGCTGTTTGCGATCCCCGCTGCCCGCAGCGACTCGCTATTGAGTAATTGCCGGGCATTCTCGATGGCACCCGTTGCCAGGATAAAATTGCCTGCCACCAGTCGCTCTCGGTGCAGGTCGTAGTCCGACACCCGCACAGCCGCCAGGCGCCCTGAAGCCTGATCGAACTCAAGATCGACACAGTTGCAATTGATAAAGACATCGAGCCCCGGCGTCTCGTTGAGCGCCGATGCATACTTTTGTGCAAAACGCGTCGGCGGACTGAGCAGGAAGCGGTCAGCATCGAACTCGCCCCCCTTCAAACCGGTGTTGCGCGCCTGAAAACTTGCCCCTTGCGCAAGATCGACGATATCCATCGCCGCCGGCAGATAGCGCTCGATTTCCGCGTACGCGATGGGCCAACCAGGCAGGTTGCCAGGTGGCGAGATCGCAAAGTCTGAGGACTCAAACGGACGGCAGCGCCCAGCCCAGTGATTGGAAGTGCCGCCCAGATAGCGCAAGCGCGTTTCCTCAGCGTACATCTCAAGTCCCGTCGATGTGCAGGCGTAGGACGCTTGTGAGCGCGGTGAGTACTCGTGCCCTCCGCCCTCGACAAGGACTACACTCCACCCGGCCTGGGCCAGTTGCAGGGCCAGGGTGATACCGGCAGGCCCCGCACCGACGATGCAAAAATCGTAGGCATCGCGCAGTTCTTTTTGCGACTGGTAGTCCTTGATCATGTTGGCTCTTTCCGAAAATACTCAGAGGGCAACACCCAACCGTTGATGACGACAAACCCGGTCTTTTCGGCAGGTTTGCGTGCAACGCCTGCAGAGAAGCCGAACACTGCCCCGCCAACGCCCAACACCACACAACTGCCCAGAAAGCCCCTGCGACCTAATAGTGGAGTACAAAACTGAAGCTTCCCCATGATCCCAAGACCTATGCCATTTGTCGTTTTGAGAGAATTAACCGGGCACGCCTCAAAGCCAGTTGAAAAAGCGCGTTGCCAGCGCGCCGCATAACACCCCGACGGCCACAATCGGGAGCACCGCGAGCTCGCGCTTGAGGTCGAAAATGCCTAGCTTGCGGTTGACGTAGACAATCAGCACCAGGGTCGGGAAGGTATGCAAGGCCACCCCCCAGATCGCGTAATTCACCCCACCTATGGCCAGCAACAACGGTAGCAGCCCCCATAGCGAGACTAGCCGGATAATGTTGTCTATCGCCTGGTATTTCGTCAGTCCCATGGCAAGCCAGACCTGATGCGCCAAGGTGTAACGCAAGACCAGAAACGACAGCGACAATATCGCAAGGATAGTGCCTGCACCGGCATACCGCTCATCGTACATCCAGCCAATGAGCATCGGGCTTGCGCTCAGCAGCACACCGCAGGCAAACAGCGTGACCAGGTCAACCAGCAATTTGAAGCGCATGTACAGCGCCTTCAGGCGTTCGCTGTCACCCTCTCTGGCTGCTTCACTGAAGGCTGGCAGGGCCACGGCGCCGAACAACTTCATCAGGCCGGTCTGGATCGACCCGAGAATCAGCACGGCAATCGAGTACACGCCCAACTCCGCCGCGGTCATGCTGGCACCGAACCAGATGCGGTCGCCATACATGGCCAACACGCCCACTACCGACGACAGCAGTATCCAGCGTCCAAAATTGACCAGCTCGGTCAATGCCGAGCGATCCCACTGCAGGCGATTACGCGGCCCCTGCAGCGCCACGTGGCCAAGGACAGTGCTGGCCAGGGACGCCACCACGCTCGCGATCACCAGCGACCAGATCGAGCGGGTGAAATAGCCGATCACCAACATCACCACCAAACCGACGACCTGCGACGCCAGATCGATCAGCACCACGCGCTTTTGTTGGAAAATTCGCACCGCGACATCTATCTTTGTCGATTGGAAGCCGAAGATGATTGCCGACAGGCCGGTTACCGCCAGCACCAACGGCAGTTCCGGTGCGGCATAGGTGGAGCCGGCCGGCCACAGGTTGCCGAGCTGGGTAAGCCAGGCGCCGAGGGCCAGCAGCAGGGTCAGGGCAAACAGGACAAAGCCGCGGATAATCTGCACCGTCCAGGCGGTATTGAGGAACAGCGGATCGTCGCCACGTCGGCTCTGGATAATGTTCTGCCGTAAACCGACATCCGATAGCAGATGAAGGAGCACTGAAACAGTGGTGGCAATGACCATCACACCGAACATTTCCGGTACCAGCAGCCGGGCAATGATCAGATTGCCGCCCAAACGAAGGACTTGTGATAGCAGCAGCGACAACACGTTCCAGGCCCCGGCCCAGATTGCGCGTCTTTTGAGGCTCACCGGTGCTGACACATCAATCGACGGCATGAACTCAATCTCTGACTGAATGGCTAGAAGTCACTATAGTTTCAATTAGCCATGATGCTAGCCGTCATCCACCAAGGGACAGGTGCCCATCGCCAATGCCTGAACATTTTCGTGCGCTTATCGTCATTCTGTTTCTGGCTGGCATCGTTTTCATCCTTGCGCGCCGGCCAGCCACAGACCTGATTCCGTACCGCGACTTCAAGCGGCGACGCAACCTGTGGTTCGTCGTGACCCTGCTGGCTTTTCTCTCCCACAGTTTCTGGTTGTATGCCGGCGCTGCGGCAATCATTCTGACGCTCGCAGGACGACGCGAACGCAACCCCATGGCGCTGTTCTTCCTGCTGCTTTTTGCGATCCCGCCGGCGTCGGTACAGATCCCCGGTTTCGGGGTCATCAACTATCTGTTCGAACTCAACCACGTTCGCCTGCTGACACTGTCTGTGTTGCTGCCAGCTGCCCTGTACTTGAGCAAACAGAGCGATACCCTGGCCTTCGGCCGCACCTGGCCCGACAAGCTATTGGCTGCCGGCCTGGTGCTGATAAACCTGCTGTACCTGCGCGAAACCACCCTCACCGACACCTTGCGCCAGGCGTTCTATCTCTACGTCGACGTGTTCCTGCCGTATTACGTCGCCAGCCGGGCACTGAGGGAATTGAGTGATTTCAAGGACGCCCTGCTGGCCTTCGTGCTCGCTGCTTTCGTCTTGGCGCTTATCGGCGTTGCCGAGTTCACCCGCCACTGGTTGCTGTACAACGCGCTGACTGATGCCATGGGTGTGCAGTGGGGCATGTCCAACTACCTGAGCCGTGGCAACTCATTGCGCGCCAGCGCCACAACCGGACAGGCCATTGCCCTGGGTTATGTCATCAGCGTGGCGATCGGCTTTTTCCTGTTCGTGCAGGGCTATGTACGCAGTCGCTGGCAGCGTTATCTCGGCGCCCTGCTACTGTTTGCCGGACTGATAGCACCGCTGTCGCGTGGCCCGTGGATCGGTGCCGTGATCATCATTGCGGCGTTCATCGCTACCGGCAGGGGGGCGGTCAGACGCCTGACCCTGCTCGCCCTCGCAGGTGTGCTGGCAATTCCCTTGCTGACCTTGGCACCCGGCGGGGAAAAGGTCCTCGACCTGCTGCCCTTCGTGGGCAACCTGGAAAAAGAGAACATCACCTACCGCCAGCGTCTGCTCGAGAACTCGTGGATCGTTATCCAGCGCAACCCCTTGTTCGGCTCGTTCGATTATCGCAACACCCCTGAGATGCTATCGATGATTCAAGGCCAAGGCATCATCGATATCGTCAATACCTACGTGAGCCTGGCGCTGCGCACCGGCCTGGTCGGGCTGGCGCTTTTCGTGGCGTTCTTTCTCAGCGTTTTGCTGGGGATCCGCAAGGCAATGCGCGCGTTCCCCGACAAGGGCGATGAACAGCGACAACTTGGGCGGTCACTGTTGGCAACGCTGGCCGGGATACTGGTGATCATTTTTACCGTCAGCAGTATCACTGTGATCCCCGTGGTGTACTGGTCGGTAGCCGGCGTGGGCGCGGCGTATATCCATATGGTACGCAGGCTCAGCTACACCCAGAGCGCAATCGTTTCCCGTGCTGGCCTTCAACCCAGGTAATGTCAATGACTTCACTTGTTCTGCGCCCCTTCATGCGGGCTTCGGCATTCGTTTGCCTGGCCATCTTGCCGCTGGCCAGCGGGGCAAGCGACTGGACCGTCAGTGTAGAAGAGCAAAATGGACTTCCCGTCCTGACGCGCGGCGGTGGACCGGCGATGGTTTCCAGATTCGACTTCTGGGCTGCCGACTGGGGCTGGACGGGTTTTCCCACCGCGTTCAAGGTCAATGCGCCCTACCGCTATACGCTGTCGGGCCGCAACAAAAGCCTGGACTTCGATCTGCAGGCCGATATCCAGAAGCAGTCATCACAGACATTGACCTGGACCTTCGACCTCAATGCACACAGCCAGCAGTCGAACGTTGAGGGAGGCGGCATCGTTTTCCAGTTCGACCCGGAGCTGATTGCCGGGGAAATGGGTGATCCTGTTCTGCTACCCGACAATCGCGGCTGGTCCTGGGGCAAAAGCCAGGGCCGGCGCCTCGAGATGCGCTTCGAGCCGGCGTTGGCGAAGGTGTATTTCGAGCAGGGCAACCGTGCACAAGTGCGTGCGTTCTTCTACAAGGGTTCCATCCCCGCCGGTCGCCAGCAGTTCAAAGCGGTGTTGAACCTGACCGGTGACATTGCCCTGGGACAGACCCCGAGTGAACGTTTCGGCCTGGCAGCCCCCGCCACATGGCCAGACGGCCAGCTCGACTGGAGAACCTCGCCGGTCGATCTGTCATTTCTCAATGCACCAGAGAAACCGGCCGGCAAGCGCGGCTTCGTCAAAGCTTCCGGCGAGCAGTTGCTGTTTGCCGATAACACCCCGGCGCGTTTCTGGGGCACCAACGTGTCGGCGTATGCGATCTTCAATACATCCGACGAGGAGATCAAACAGCAGGCCAAACGCCTGTCGGCACTGGGCTTCAATCTCGTACGCCTGCACCACCATGACTCGCCATGGGTCAGCCCGAACATGTTTGGCAAGGCTGACGCCATCCAGGATAGCCAACAGCTGAGCGCAGCATCGCTGAAGAAAATCGACTTGTGGATCAAGTGCCTCAAAGACGAAGGCATTTATGTATGGCTCGACATGCACGTGGAGCGCGCCCTCACTGCCAACGACAACATCTATGGCTTCCAGGAACTGCCAAAAGACGAGAGAGGAAGAGCCGGCCTCAAAGGCTATGTCTATGTGAACATCACGCTCCAGCAAGCGATGAAGCGCTTTACCGAGGATTACCTGTCCCATGTAAACGCTTTCACCGGCCTTGCCTATAAAGACGATCCGGCGATAGCCGCAGTATTGATCACCAACGAAAACGACATCACCCAGCACTTTGGCAATGTCCTGATGCCGGACAAAGATGTCCCCAAGCACAGTGGACTCTACATGGGCGAGGCCAGGGCCTTTGCCAACCGCCACAACTTGTCGGCCGGCCAAACCTGGCGCGCCTGGGAGTATGGCCCGTCGAAACTGTTTCTCAACGATCTGGAGCGGCGCTTTAACGTCGATATGATCGAACACCTGCGCAGTATCGGGGTGAAGGTACCCATCGCCACCACCAGCACCTGGGGTGGCAATGGTCTGAGCGCCTTGCCAGCCCTCACTGCAGGCGACGTGATCGACGCGCACAGCTACGGCGGCGCCGGACAGCTGGAGAAGAACCCGCTGACCAGCGACAGCATGATCAACTGGCTTGCCGCGGGCCAGGTTGTGGGTAAGCCGCTGACGGTCACCGAATGGAACACAGAACCCTTCCCCACCCCCGACCGCCATTCTCTGCCGCTATATATTGCCGCTACCGCCAGCCACCAGGGTTGGGATGCGCTGATGCAATATGCCTACAGCCAGCAAGCATTCGACGCCGGGTGGATAAGGTCGGGCAACTGGAACGCCTACAACGACCCGGCGATGATCGCCACCCTCCCCGCTGCGGCCTTGCTGTACCGTCGCGCAGACGTACACGAAGCAACAACCCGCTATGTCTTCGCACCAACACCTGACACCCTGTTCAACCAGCCCATCACCGCGAACAACTCGGTGCTGCTGCGTACCGCCATCGAGAAAGGCAAGCTGCAAATCGCCATGCCCGAAACAGCGGAGCTGCCATGGCTACAGCCAGGCACCATCGCCCCGCAAGCGCAGGTGTTGCATGACCCTGGCCAGTCGCTACTGGACGTCGGCGCCAGGGAGTCATCCAGCGACACCGGTGAACTCAAGCGCAACTGGCAACAAGGCCTCTACACCATCGACACACCGCTGACACAAGCCACCACCGGCTGGCTTGGTGGCAAGTCGATCAGCCTCGCAGAGGTTCAGGTACAGGTGAAAAATGCCTACGCCAGTGTCGTGGTCCAAAGCCTTGATGCAAAGCCGCTCAGCCAATCGCGGGAGCTGCTGATTTCGTTGGGCACCCGGGCGATCCCGAAAGCCGATGACATGACGCCTTTTCATGTCGAACCTCTCGAAGGCAGCTTGAGCATCAAAGCACCTGCGGGCTTGAAACTGTTCGGCTACCAGGCACGTGGGCCAATGAAGGAGCTTGTCGCGACCTATCAGGATGGGCGTTACCTGATCACCTTCGACGCTCAGCAAATGTCCAACTGGCTGTTCTTGAAATAGGCCAGTTCGCCTTCTACAGTCACAAGTGACTGCACCGCTCGCGCACCAACAGATGCCAGGAGGTTTGGATGAAGTTTTTGGTTGTCGGCGGCGCAGGCTATATCGGCTCGCACATGGTCAAGCACCTTTCAGGCGCCGGTCATGAAGTGCTGGTCGCCGATAACGCCCCCACTCGACGCAATGTCAGATGGGTCGAACTGGACATCGCTGACGGCCGAGCCCTGGATACCCTGTTCGCCGAATATAAGTTTGATGCAGTACTGCACTTCGCCTCCTTTATAGAGGTGAGCGAGTCTGTCACTGACCCTGCCAAGTACTACCAGAATAATGTGGCGGCAACGCTGACACTGCTGCAGGCGATGGTACGCGCAGGTATCAACCTCCTGATTTTTTCCTCAAGCGCCGCCGTCTATGGCAACCCGCAGTATGTCCCGATCGACGAAGATCATCCCAAGGCGGCGATCAATCCCTATGGACGCAGCAAGTGGATGGTGGAACAGATACTCGAGGACTTCGACCGCGCCTATGGGCTGAAATCAGTCTGCTTACGCTACTTCAATGCCGCCGGAGCAGACCCTGAGGGAGCGTTGGGCGAATGCCATTTACCGGAAACCCACCTGCTGCCTTTGATCCTCCAGGCCGCTGCCGGACGACGCAAAGATATCACTGTCTTTGGTCGTGATTACGACACCCCCGACGGCACCTGTATTCGTGACTATGTCCACGTCAGCGATCTGGTTTCAGCCCACTCGCTGGCCGTAGACTATCTATTGAAGGGTGGCGAAAGCAGCGCGTTCAACCTTGGCAATGGCCTGGGTTTTTCAGTGCAGCAAGTGATAGATACAGCCTGCACCGTGACCGGTCGCCAGATCATCACCAACGAAGCCTCGCGCCGCGCCGGGGATCCGCCCCGGCTGGTGGCGGATGCCAGCAAAGCCAGCGCCGTACTGGGCTGGCAGCCGCAATTTGCATCGCTCGAACAGATCGTCAGTCATGCCTGGCACTGGGAACTGCAATACCCCTGGTACTGATACCTGCCTTATACCCCCCGGTGGGAGCGGGCTTAGCTTTTACCCACCCTACCTAATAGTAAGTACGCGGTTGCGGCCCCGCCTTGTTCAATACCGTACCGATCAGATTGGCCGTCGCCAGATGGTACATACAGTCTTCGATCTCTTTCTTGTTGTTCGAACCGTTAGCCACCACCAACAGCACACAGTCGAACTTGGGCAATACGTTGATTGCGTCGTCGGAACTCAACAAAGGTGGCAAGTCGAAAATGCAGATACGCGAATCGTAGCGCTCGCGCAGCTCGCCAATCAGATTGCTCACCTTCGGAGACGACAGCATCTCGGTGGAGAGCGGAATGGGCTCGCGTGTCGGCAGCACCACAAAACGCGGCAATGTCGGGTTGACCATGACTTCTTCCAGCCCGGCCTTATTGGAGAGCAGCTCATTGAGCGACTTTTCCATCGACAGTCCCAGACTTGCCCCGACCCTGGGGCGGCGCAAGTCAAAATCCACCAGCAACGCCGTCTTGGTGGTGTGATGGGCAATACTCATTGCCAGATTGATTGCCAGTACCGTCTTGCCCGCTTCAGGTGTCGGTGAGGTAATAGCGAGCGTGCGCCAGCCATTTTCTTCCATGCTCTGCAGCACCTGCGTGCGCAGCAGGTCGAACGACGAACTCAGGTTCGAGTTCTTGTTGTAAGCCACAATCCGATTGCGTTCCAGGTGCTCTGCGCGCAACGGCACGACCCTGGTTTGCACATAATCGAACTGGCCTGGCACTTCCGCTTGCCCGGCCGGCGGCAAAACGTCCGCTGCCTGCGAGGCATCCGCGGTGACCGGATGAATATTCTTTCCAAAAACCGAGGTGATCCTGTCCATCACTGCTTTCCCTATTCAAATCTAGCCATAGCTTTAAATAGCAGAAGATCCAAAGGCATGTAGAACACGTGCACCAGCACCATCAGAATAGCAACCAGCACTAGCCCAGCGAGGAGCAGCAGCTTTCGCCACTTCTTGCGCTGCGCCAGGTCGGCCTGCGTGGAAATATAAGGAATGGCCACCAACACGCGCCGACCCACCACACTCTCCAGCGCTCCTACACCGCGCACGCGCTGATTCAACATTTCCAGCAGCATCACCAACGCAGCACCACCGGCCGGCGCCAGCACCAGCCCCAACGCAGCAATTTTCTTGCGGTTCGGTTTTACCGGTTTCTCCGGCATCAATGGCGGTTCCAGCAGCACAAAGCGTTCGGCTTTGTTCTCCTGTTCCAGGCTTTCGGTAATCTTCGCCCCCATTTCCTTGGCACGGATTTCCTCGTACTTCTTGCGAGCGTTGTCGTGATCACGCATCAAGGTGACCAGGCCACGCTCGACTTGCGGTGCTTCAAGAATTTCCGCCTCATAGCCCTCCATCTTCTTCACCAGTTCGCGCTTTTGCTCGGCCAATGAAGCAATGCGTTCCTGGGCAGCACCAATCCGGGTCCTGACCCGGGCAACATCCAGGCTCACCGTAGAAGCCGGAGCGCCACGCACGCCGGAGGCTTCAAGCGCCCGAATCTTGCGTTTGACGGCAACCACATCCGGGTGCGCGTCGGTGTATTTGCTCAGCAGCCTGGTGTACTCCGCCTTGAGGCTGGGCAAGTCCTGAGGTTGATCAGCTGCGGATTTTGCACCTTCTGCCTTGGTGGTCAATCCGGCATTGGCGGCAGACAACTCCAGCTCAAGATAGCGCAGCTCTTCCTGCGCAGCTTTGTAGTCGCGATCGACTTCCCTGAACTCGAGCTCCGAACGTGACAACATCCCCATGCGCAACGCCTGATGCTCGGGCAAGGCGTTGGCATGGCTTTGCTTGAAGTCGGCCAACTGGTTCTCCAGGCTGGCCAGCTCGGCGCCCAGCTTGTTCGCTTCCTGAGTCAGGAACACGGTTGTTTCACTGGCACGCTCGGTGCGCTGCTTGATGTTTTCATTGAGAAACAGCGTGACCAGTTCGTTGGCAACCTCTTTGGCAACCTCCGGGCGCTTGTGCTCAAACGACACGTTGAACGCAACCGTCGCCTCTCCACGTCCTTTGATGAACGTACTGAGCGTGGCCACCACAATTGAGTTGCGCATCAGGTCGATCTTGTCGAACTCGCTGAAGCGCCCGCCCTTGTCGGCAAACAGGTTGTACTTGTCGATGATCCGCAGCAGGTTCTCGCGGGTCATTACCCGCTGGCGGATGACTTCGATACGCTCATCGGCATAACTGTTGTTGTTCGCCGAAACCAGCTCCGGGGAAATCTGCTGCGATTCCACCAGAATGGTACCGGTCGACTGATAGATCGGCGGGACAGTAACCGCAACCACAGCGGTCACCGCAAGAATGACCACGATACTCACCCCCAACAGCAGGGCCCGGTCCTTGATAATGGCTATGTAATCGTTGAGGGACAGCTCGTATTCAGATTTCATAGGGGCCACTCTGCCGAAGTTCAGAGGTCAGGAAATCTATAGGTCAGGGTCATACCAATGATCGTGCCTACAGCATCTGGCAAACCGTCTTGCTGGCGTTCCTTGTACATCAACAATAGGCGCAGATCGCAAAAAGGCGAAAGTTCTCGACTCGCCCAGGCGCCATAAGTCTGCAACGTGTTCGGCGTTTGCCCTTTACTGTCCTGCCAGGACGCATCAAGGCCCACGCGGCTGGTCTCGTTAACCGCGTAGCTCCAGCCACCGCGCACCGAGTCGATCTCGGTGAAACCACCCTCGGCGCTGGCGACAGTGCTGCGTTCGGCATCGAGACTCAGACCGGTTCGCTCCCCCGTGTAGTAAAGCGAAAACCCGCCTTCCCCGCGGCGACCACCATCATCACCGGAGACTTCATTGACGCCCAGGTGCACATCGCCCTGCAGACGCTCGGAGAACTGGTACTTCAACCCGACTATCGGGCTGTAGCTATTCGAGGCGCTCGCCAGGGTTTCATCCTCCGGCTCATAGCGCTTGGCACCAATGCCGGTGTACAGATCGGTACGCTCACTCCAGGCGTAGGTCCAGGTCAGAACAGTCGCAAGCTCTTCATAATCGGTGAGCGTATCGATGTCGTAGCTGGCGCTGGAATACTTGGTTTCGTTGGACAACGTGCTGCGCTCAGTCAGCGCGCGATTCCAGTTCCCTGTCAGCACGTACAGCTTCTGCGTGCCATCGGTGGTGGTGACCACACCGGTATCCTGAACAGCAGAAGACAGTGTCGAACTTTCATTGTATTGCGCCGACAGACCATAGCCGCCCGTTTCGGTCTCTCGCTGCCAACCCAGATTCACGTTGGGGTCCTCACGGTTATCGACGACATCCGTGTCAGACGAGCGCAACACCCGCACCCCGAGACCCAAGCGCAACTGGTCGCGATCGAAGGTGCCGACGAGGCTGTAGTCGGGGGCGATGATCGTACGCGTCACACCCTCCTCCCCAGACGTCAAGAGCAACGGGTTGCTGTCGTATTCGACAGTTGTCGGCAATGCTGCCGAGGACTGCCAGGTGGAGGCTTGGACCATGCCCGGAAACGGCAGGATCAGGAACGCTGTGGCAACGCCGGTTATTCGCAATAGAGGCACAGTAATTCTTATTAGGTCGGGCAAGTTAAGGTACGACCAGCGTATCGCCGGCCTGGAGCTGGATATTGGTAGACATATCGCGCCCAGAAATCAAATCTTTATAGTTCACGGGCAATATTTGTTGGCCACGGACCACCTTGATGGCGCTTTCGTCGGCGAATTTATCCAGACCGCCTGACATGCTCAGTGCCTGTAGCACCGCCGTGGGGCCTGCCATCTGCACCGGACCGGGCTTGGCCACTTTGCCCTGAACATAGAGAAGATTGCCGGCAGCGTTTTTGACGACAACACTGACAGTCGGATCGGGGATGAATTTTTCAAGTTTGGCAGCGACTTTCTGTTCGACAGCGGTGGCATCGAGCCCCGCCACATCAACGCGCCCTGCCAAGGGGAAGGTGATACTGCCATCGGGAAGTACGTTGACCTCCCCTTGCAGCTTTTCATCTCCCCAGACGGAAATAGACACTACGTCGCCGGGATTGAGCAGGTAAGGAGAGTTTTTATCGATAGCATTGCCAGCACCAGACCAGACCACCAGCACGCAGAGCACAGAAGTCATCAAACGTAGCATGAGGATCCCTCCGGCCAAGCGGCCAAATGAGCACTAATTGAGAACAGCACACAAACTCTCGCTCTCTCGCAGCCCTACAACCCGCTGCGCTGGCTTCGATCATCCCCGAAGCCCGTACCGCGTCCTTCGTTCAGCGCGCCCGAAGGCGACAGTCCAATGGAATATAGCAATGGTTTGAGAATAAACAAGCCGTTAGCGAATCAGGCGACACTGTATTAATACAATAGTATTAATCGTGGCACTCAATAACTTCGCTTACACTTTTCGTCTGTTGGCGACCGCAATAAAGCCAATCACTGCAAACGCAAAAAGCCAGCCCGCCGTGCCAATGGGCACGACACTAGTTTTATTCACATAAGAATCAGCAGCCCCCGCCGCACCGCTCATAAGCGCCAACAGAAAAATCGACTTGATCAACAGTGTCGAGCGCATAATCCCCTCCAGAAAGGCCTGGTATAAAAAAGAAACCAACAACGTGCGGCGGGTGAAAGATTCTTGCGTTGTTGAATTGAGCTTATGAGCACAATGACACTACGTCAACGATCCGACACCATAATAAATCTCAATGGGAAGCGTCGCATCGCGTCAAAATGTCGTCAGCGGATTTATTTAGTACCGATCTTATTCGACCAAGCGCTCTAGACCGCAATTCTTCCGGGAATGCGGAGCATATCCGGTCTGTTGAAGGTCGAAAAAATCAACCGTCGCATCCCCAAAAATTCGTTTGATGAAGGCGACAGGCAACCGGCACCAGCACGAACCTGGCACCGAAAAAGAGATACGTGTTTCAACGCTGAAAAATTAAATACGAATATCTCTGCTTCGCAACTATACGAATTGCATCGGGACTCAAGCATGCACCGCTATGTCGGAAACAGATCCAGCGTGCGCTCAACCTCTCCAATATCGATTTTGAAGCCATCGCCTTCCGGCGTTCCGACCACAAAGCCGAAATGCTGATTGTCGCGATCAGTGAGGAACTTGTAGTAGCTAACAAAACGGTTCGGTGGCTGCAGTACCAACAACGATCCACCCGGCTGCAGTACATTGACCCCATGTACCAATTGGCTTCCCTCAACCCCCATCACTACTTTCGCCCCGGCACAGGTTGCGACGATGGTCGGAACATCCGTTCTCAACGGGTCGAGAATGCGAAACCCCCGGGTTTTGTGCAAGTGCTCAGCGAGCGCGATTTCATTGCGCAACAAACGCAAGTCTCCGTCCCCGCCGCGAAGAATGAAGACGCCAGGGTGAGCGGCATAGCTCACGTGCGAGAGCAATTTCTCCCCCATCGCACGGTAGCGCAAATGCCGGCTGCGGTTATTGCTCAAATCATCGAACAGCACCAGCTCACGAAAAAACGCACTGTGTAAGCGAACCGGCTTCATGCCAAGCCAGTGCTCATAGGCAGGAGCCTGGGAAAAGAGTGGGAACCTGGCGGAGGGCGCGGTGGTCACCGGCACCCCTTCGTTGCAGGCGAGGGCATAGGTCACGCAGTCTTCCATCAACCATGTACCAAACCAGGTATTGCCATTTTGCGTGCAGTAAGCGGCCCCACGCTGGATCTCGGTGTCCACGACTATTCGTGGGAACTTAGTGGGGTTCAGCGACAACCACAGACTTGCGTTGCCCTTGTACAGAGCCCCATCAATCAGCCAGACATCCTTTATCAAGTGGCCACGTGTCGGGCCATGGTCCATCCTCAGGCGCCCGTGCATGGTACGGGCAGGATGCTCGAAAGGAAAAAAACGCGCCTCCCATGCGCTGACACGCTCCAACTGATCGGGTAGAAAAAAAGCCGGTGGCGAAACCGTCGTTTCACCTGGGGCAATATCCCAGCTTTTCGCCGCTACATTTTTCAGGTTGATTTCTGCTCTGCCTGCAAACAGTTTTCTCGCCATGAATTTATAGGCGGAAAGTGAGATTCTTTTTTGTTTTCCAGCGCTCGACGCACTGAAATTCGAAAGATTACTTTCCATGAAGATTACTCCCCTCAGGGCACGGTCAATCGACAGGCGCACAGCGCCCGCGATGACCTCACCCTGAATATTGCTTAGTTGGAAGGAATCCGTTCCATCATTGGCGGTGACTGTAAGTTGGCGTAACGACTACGCAACGTTTCCACAAACAGTTCACCCGAACTTTTGCCACCGTAGAGGTAAATTTTGTGCAACCCGCCAAACACCATCTCATGATAACGATCGGCAACTTCGTCATCGCTCGCACCGTCCGGCAAACCCAGATGGAGCGTCAACTTGTCACCTTCAACAGCAAATAGCGGCGTGTCCCACAAGAACCTGGCCGTGCCTGTCTTTGGTAACCGCACAAACATGTAAGCGTGATTACCCAACGAATCGATATCGCCGCCGCGCCGCCGTTTCCACTTCAACAGCCCGTCATCTGGCCGTGCCAGACAAAGGCCTATATCGTAATAATCAAAACCATTTTCCACGGCCCACTCAAGGGCCATGTAAGTGTTGATCGAGTTGGCTTCTTTGAGTTTTTTCGCATCGGAAAATACCGCTTCGCAATAGCCGAAACGCAGCGTACTCCAGTAGCGTTTTGTGCCCCGCGTGATTTCGCAGCCAAGGTGACAGCCAATCACCTCATCTCCCTGCATGATCAGGTCGAGCCGGCCGACGGTCTTGGCCAGGCGAAACACCGTCTCGGTGGAAAACTGTGCAGCATGCTCACCTTGCCTGGCCGTGGCATAGGCTCGCAGCAGGTGCTTGTCGGCCATCGCAATTTCTTCATCCGACTGTGCCTGTTTCATCCAGTACAACGGCCGGTGCTTGCGAATGCTTCGACGCAGCTCGCTGTCATAGCGGGCGGTGATCTCTTCCAGGGAACGCCCCAGCAGCGGTACCACAGCACTCAGATAGTGAGGGACACTCAACGCCCCGGAGGTCGGCATTTCACTGACCACCACCACATGACTCGATTCGGCCGGTATCGCCTGATCTTGCGCCACAGGTGAATCCCTCAGCGACTTCCCGCCGATGAGCACCTTGGCCACATCCCGGTACTGCTTCCTGCCGACATACAGAATTTCGAATGGGCTTTCCTGCTGCAGCCTGAACCTGGTGATCTCCCAGCGCCAGAAACACGCCCGCCCGAGGATATCGTGCAACTTGTTTAACGCAGTTCTAATCTCATAACGCCTTGCCGGTGATACATGCTTTCGGACAACTGCCACCCATTTCGCTTTCATTTCTTCGTCCTGTGATGTTGTTGCCTGGTGGCAGATCAGTAAAGCATCAAGTAGCGCCCAAATAGATATTCTTAAACGGCATGAAGCCCATAATTAACGATGCGATATATTCACATTCAGTAACAATTAAAGATGCTAGGTAGTGACTTTGCAAGGGGAATACCGAGGAGCTGCGCATGTATTTTATGGCGCCAATTTTCCCTCGGAAAACGCCGCCTCCGTCGTCATAACGTGGGCCACATCCTCAACCAGCGCCTTGGCCATTCCGCTCAGGTAATGTGCCGCCCACACTAGCGTGTCGTCCTGTTCGACCGCGGCTTGCAAGGTGAGCTTGTGGACGCAACTCATCATCACAGCGGACTGTTCCAGTACATAGTCCAGATCATGCCCTGCAATCGTGCGGAACAAACGGTCTTCGACCCGCCCACCGATGCCTTCGCCGAAACTACCGGCACCGCAGGTTTTGAGCGGCCCGTATTTGTCTTTCGAATGCTTACTGTCAGTCATCACCACGTCCTCATCATCTGCCCGGGCGGTTGCGGATGCAGCAATACTGTCTGCTGGGCCACGGTCAGCGCGCAGACGAGATACTCCGAGACCTGAACAAAGAGGTCTTCGAGGGAATGATCATGGGGATGGAGGGGTGGATCGGGGACGATCTTGAGCATATACACCTCGGAAGTCAGTGAAACTGCTACAGACCTGCTGTCAAACAGGAGGGTGGCAGCTGTACGCGGGTTGACAGACCGAGGACTCCCGAACTCGGCGCACACGAGGTGCCCCACGTACAACCGCCATGAAGCGTGCACGTGTCGGGAGAAGTTTGTCAGCCTGTCAAAGCCGGTCGTTGAGTGCCAACGACCGGCAGAGACTAGGCTGCACTCCAGAGCAGCGCAACGGCTCAAAGGCGCCGCAAGTATCTTTGGGAAATGGACTACAAGGAAGAGGGATAATCTGAAAAGGTGCTGGATAAATCATTCGCCCTCGATCGCGGGGCAAGCCTGCTCCCACAGGCTAATAGTTGTCATTAACAACAATTGACTACCTTGGCCACCCTCGCCTCCCGCCTCGTGAGTGCCACTGAAACAGGAGCATCGGAGGTGCCTGGCGCGCAGAATACGAGCAACCCCATGCTTGGTCCGGCGCGCAGCTGGCTCGGCGCCTGAGCCCAAACTACCAGGCGCTGACCGATGACGAGCTCACCAGGGCTCTGCAGGTCAGCGGCATCAGCCAAGAGCAGGTGCTCGTACTCGACCTCTTGAACACCGCTGATTCAATCAAGCACCGGTTGGCGTAGCAACTGACGCTCAGCCAGCCAGGCCTGTAAAGCCTGCGCTGGCATCGGTCGCGCCATCAGGAATCCCTGGCCCTGGTTGCAGCCGGCATTGCGCAGGAAATCGTACTGGGCCTGGGTCTCGATACCTTCAGCGGTGATGTGAAAGCCCAGGGCGTGGCCCAGGTCAATGATCGCCCGGGTGATCGCCACCGCGTCATCATCCATCGGCAAGTCTTTGATGAAGGCGCGGTCGATCTTCAGGTGATCGATAGGTAAGGACTTGAGGTAAGCCAGCGACGAGTACCCCGTGCCGAAGTCATCCACCGCAGTCGCCACGCCCATGGCCTGTAGCTGGGCCAATGCCGCACAGGCCTGCTGCTGGCTTTCCATCAGCAGGCTTTCGGTGATCTCCACCTCCAGCAGGGTGGGTGGCAGGTCATAACGTTTCAGACTGCGCGACAGGCTGGCGACGTAGTCACTGCGTTCAATCTGCAAGGCTGCAACGTTGATCGCCAGTGGGCCCGGCAGGCAGTCGGCGGCGCGCCAAGCGGCAATTTGCTCGCAGGCGAGCTCAAGAACCTTTTCACCCAGTGGAATGATCAGACCGGTGCGCTCGGCCAGCGGAATGAACTGCGCCGGCGACACCAGGCCATGCTCAGGATCGCGCCAGCGCAGCAGTGCTTCGGCGCCTTCGACACGCCCACTGAACAGGTCGATCTTGGGTTGGTACCAGAGTTCGAACTCATTGTTCTTCAACGCCCGGCGCAGATTACGCTCCAGGCACAGACGCTCCTGCAGGCGCTCGGTCATGTCCGGGTGATACAGCCGCCAGGCATTGCGCCCGCTCTCCTTGGCCGCATACATGGCGGTGTCGGCATGGCGCAACAGGCGGTCGCAGGTCTGGCCATGTTCGGGGTACCAGGCCAGGCCGATACTGCCCGTGACCAGCGCCGCGTTACCTTTGAGATCGAACGGTAGCTGCAGGGTCTGCAGCAATCCCTGTACCCGCTCAATACAGGCTTGTTCAGTGCCTGTAAGCAAAAAGGCAAATTCGTCCCCTCCCAGACGGCAGAGGCTGTCCGTTTCGTCGAGGAGCTGGACGAAACGCGCGGTGGCCTGTTGCAACAACAGATCGCCCATGGCATGCCCAAGGCTGTCGTTGACCTGCTTGAAACCGTCGATGTCCAGCACCAGCACGGCCAGCTGTTGTTCAGCATCGATGGCCGCTTGCAGGCGTTGATTGAACAACAGCCGGTTTGGCAGGCCGGTGATCGCATCGTAATGGGCCAAGCGTTCCAGCTGCGCCTGGGATTGCTTGAGTTCACGGTTGCGCAGATTGATCAGATGGTTGCTGCGATTGAGCTGGGCAACGAACACACTGAACAACCCGGTACAGGTCAGCGCAAACAGGAACAAGGGGGAGGCGAACAGACTCATCGACGGCCAGCCCCCCAACGGGGTCGCCGCCAGTTGCCAAAGCCCGCCCGGCACATCGACATTGACTGTTACCGCATGCTCCTCGAACAGTTTCGGATTGCCCCAGATCATTGCACCCGCCGAGCCTTTGCCGTCGGCGCCGCGCAGGGCCAGCTCAAAGCCCGGATCCTGGTCCAGACCGGCAGCGCTGAGCAAGCGGTCGATGTCAGCAACGATCGAGACACTGCCCCAATACAGCTTCACGCCCTTGTGGCCCTTGAGAAACACCGGCCGCCGATAGACCAGGCCACGACCGCCCTGGTACAGCTGCACGGGGCCGGCCAGCACCGGGCCGAAATGCTCGCGCGCGCGTTGCAGCATGGCGTACTGGCCCGGCAGGTGACGGTAGTCGACACCGATGATGCTCTGGTTGCCCTTGATCGGATAGACATCGGCAATCACATCGTCAGGCGCCACGGCGATATGGCGGATATGCGCAACCGAAGCGATGGCCTGGCGCGCCATGTCGTGAAAGTGCTCGGGGCTGATCTGGCCATCGGCGCTGATCAATTGGGCAATGCCTTCGGTCTCGCCAAAGGCCGAACGCAACTGCGCCTCCAGGGCGGCGCGCACCCCGGACAAGCGTGCTGCGGCGTTGGCCACCAATTCGCTTTCCTGGCGCTGAATGTCCAGGCGACCAAGCGCCACCGACAAGCCAATGCCGACCAGCGCAAAGCCAATCGGCAGCAAGCGATTGAGGGTGGTGCCCAAGATCGCGGGCAGGACCAGTTTGTCATCAAGGGCGAGGATTCTTGTGCTCATAGGTCCGTTGTTCGCGTCGGCTTACCGCTTTATCGGCGTGTTGGGCGCAATGTTGAGTGAGGCTGGCTTTTTTTAGCGCGCTGGCATTATGCTCGAACTGAAACGTTTCACCCATCATAGAAAAAGAGGTGCTGCGCCTATGGACCGTCTGCTCGATTCGCTGTTTCCCACCGCCAACGAGATCCCCGAGGCCTACCGCCTGGGTCAACCGCTGGTGCAACGCGAGTACCTGGTCAACGGCCAGTTGCAGCGCTGGGACGGGCCGCTGGCCACAGTGCGCAGCCCGGTATGGCTCAAGGAAGGTGATCAAGAGCGCCAGGTGATCCTCGGCAACACGCCACTGCTCGATGCCGACACCGCCCTCACCGCCCTGGACGCCGCCGTGCACGCCTACGACAAAGGCCGCGGTGCCTGGCCGACCCTGCGTGTGGCTGAACGCATCCAGCATGTCGAGACCTTCCTGGGCAAAATGCGCGCGCAACGTGAGGCGGTGGTCAAGCTGCTGATGTGGGAGATCGGCAAAAACCTCAAGGACTCGGAGAAAGAGTTCGACCGCACCTGCGACTACATCGTCGACACCATCAATGCCCTCAAGGACCTTGATCGCCGCTCCAGCCGCTTCGAACTGGAACAGGACACCCTCGGCCAGATCCGGCGCGCGCCGCTGGGCGTGGCACTGTGCATGGGCCCTTACAACTATCCGCTGAACGAAACTTTCACCACCCTGATCCCGGCGCTGATCATGGGTAACACAGTGGTGTTCAAACCGGCCAAGTTCGGCGTACTGCTGATTCGTCCCCTGCTCGAAGCCTTCCGCGACAGCTTCCCGGCCGGGGTGATCAACGTCATCTATGGCCGCGGCCGCGAGACCGTCAGCGCACTGATGGCCAGTGGCAAGATCGATGTGTTTGCCTTTATCGGCACCAACAAAGCGGCCAGTGACCTGAAAAAGCTCCACCCACGGCCGCATCGTCTGCGCGCCGCCCTGGGCCTGGATGCAAAGAACCCGGGGATCGTGCTGCCCGAGGTCGATATTGATAATGCCGTCAACGAGGCGGTAACCGGGGCCCTGTCGTTCAACGGCCAGCGCTGCACAGCGCTGAAGATCCTCTTCGTCCATGAGCAGGTGGTCGACAGCTTCCTCGACAAGTTCCAGCGCAAGCTGGCTGCGCTCAAGCCGGGCATGCCCTGGGAGCCTGGCGTAGCACTGACGCCGCTGCCCGAGGCGGGCAAAATCGACTACCTCAACGGCCTGGTGGCCGATGCCGTCGAAAAAGGCGCACAGGTCATCAATGAGGGGGGCGGCAGCAGCCGTGGTTCGTTCTTCTATCCGGCACTGCTGTACCCGGTGAATGCCCGGATGCGCGTGTACCAGGAAGAACAGTTCGGCCCGCTGGTGCCGGTAGTGCCCTATCGCGACCTGCAGACCGTGATCGACTATGTGCTCGACTCCGACTTCGGTCAGCAGTTGAGCATCTTTGGCAGCAACCCGGCCGAAGTCGGGCGCCTGGTCGACACCTTCGCCAACCAGGTCGGGCGTATCAACCTCAACGCCCAGTGCCAGCGTGGCCCGGACACCTACCCGTTCAACGGCCGTAAAAACTCTGCCGAAGGCACCTTGTCGGTACACGATGCGCTGCGCGTGTTCTCAATCCGCACACTGGTGGCGACCAAGTTCCAGGAAAGCAACAAGCAGCTGATCAGCGACATCATCCGTAATCGTGATTCCAGCTTCCTGACCACCGATTACATTTTCTGACCGCCGTCCGTCCAGCGCCGCAGATTTTGATTTGCCCAATAGCCGAAACTGTACAAACATACAGTTTCGCGCCATCCACCCTGCGGCGCGCTAAGGAGGATCTATAAAATGGCCGTCAAACCAATCCCCGAAGGACAGCACAACATCACCCCTTATCTGTGCATCAAAGATGCCGGCAAGGCCATCGACTTCTACAAAGCCGCGTTCAGTGCGGTCGAAATGTTCCGCCTGGACAGCCCGGATGGTCGGGTCGGGCATGCGCAGCTGAAGATCGGCGATTCGTCGCTGATGCTCGCCGACCCGTGCGACATGGAAGGCGGCCTGGTCAGCAGCCAGTCGCTCGCTGGCGCAGCGATTGGCCTGCACCTGTATGTCGATGATGTCGATGCGCGCTTTGCCCAGGCCCTCAAGGCTGGTGCCAGCCAGGTCAGGGCCGTGGAAGGCCAGTTCTACGGCGACCGTAGTGGCACCTTGAAAGACCCGTTCGGCAATCTCTGGTTCGTCTCGTCCCACGTTGAGGACGTCTCGGTGGAAGAAATCCGCGCCCGCGCCGCCAAGCTGTTCGGCGGACAGTAATCCCGGTGCTTCCCGGCTGGCGAGCCATGGTCGTCAGCCGGGCTTTGCATTAAGGTGGCAGGCATAGGAAGGCTGGCCAGGATCGCTCATGAGAATCATTGAAAAAAACACCACACTGGTACGTACCCTTACGCCTGCCGAAGATGAGCTGCTGCGTGGTTTTGTCCAGGGTACCCTGGCCGGTCCGCAGCTGTTGCAGGTCAATCAGCTGTTGCTCAAGATCCGTGCTGCCGGGCACTGGCTGGCGTGTGATTGCCAACCGCGAGCAATGCCGATTCTCAACGTCAATCTCAACGGCAACACCGGCACCCTGTTTCTCAAAAACAACCCTGGCACCGCCGAGCATGCCCCCGACTGCGTGTTCATCAAAGATGACCGCGAGATGGCTCGCCCCGAGGATGCCGAGGTTCTCCCGGCCGCCTGGTTACCCCCCGACACCCCCTTGCGCCTGATCGGCGATTTTCGCCGCCCCGCCCCGGGAGGCACGGGTGAAAGCAGCAATGGCAACGACAAACGTGAGCAGCATCGATTGCTGTCCTTGCTGCTGACGCTGATCGAAGCCGGTGGCCTGAACGTCTACGCCAGCCACCTGAGAAAAGACCTGAGCGGACAATTCGCCGAGCTGCGCAGCGTCGCCAGCCGTTACCCCTTGATCGAGCGGGTGCCGGCCAGCAACTACCTGGAAACCCGCCTGGACATGAAGCACATGATGATGCTCAAGGCACGGCTGCGTGACTCCAGCGCCTTTGGCAATCATCGTCGCTACGGCCTGATGCTCGACTGCGTCAGCCAGATCAAGGCACGCAAGGTGTACAACGAACGTAATGAAGACGGCTTTGACTTCCAGGGGCATCACCTGTTGTGGGGAGGCAGCAAGACCCCAGGGCCACTACTGGCCCTGGCTATCTATTCACCGGCCAGTGCTGGTAGTCATTTCTATGAATTGATTCATGTTGCAAGCGTCCCGGTGCTGTCGCGTGGGCAGCTGTTTCCGGTGTATCGCGATGAAGAGCGCGAGCCGTTGAAGATGCTCATATCCTTGATCGACTGGATGGCCTGCAAGGGTGTGCGGGTGATCATGCGGCGCCCGGTCATTGGTGGCCAGGGCATGGATGCACTGGTACTGAGCTCCGATCAGGACCGGGTACTTTCCGTCTCGCTGACCGAACAACCGCTGGGACCGGAGCCTGAAGGCGAAACCTTCAAGCGCTACGCCGACTTCAAGGGCCTGGACACCTTTCGCAAGTACGTAGCAGGCTTCTTCATGCGTGGGCGTGAGTAATCGCGGGGCAAGCCCGCTCTCACCCCAGATTCTATTCCCACCTCAAGACACAAGCGGGCTTGCCCCGCGATGATCTTTACCACTGCCGCTTATCCGGCCTGGTCAGGCCAAGCTTCTCGATCCGGTAACGCAACATGTCCCGGCTCAGCCCCAAAAGCCGCGCCGATTTGGTGACATTCCAGTCGGTACGATCAAGCATCTTGCGCACCATATCGCGCTCCACCTCAGGCAAGCTGGTGGAAACAGGAACTTCAGCACTGCCATGATGGTTGTCATGAAACGCCGGCGCCGGCATTTCAAACGGCTCATCAACCAGGCTCATGCAGACATTGAGCTGATGCGGCGCAATCTCCTCGTCAGGCGCAAGCAATACCGTCTGTTCGAGCATATTGCGCAGTTCCCGAACGTTGCCCGGCCAGCTGTAATTGAGCAGCAGCTCTTCGGCCTCCGGGCTGAAATACAGGTGCGACTTGCCATAGCGCTTGCCATGCAGGGCGAGGAAGTGCCGGGCCAGCAGGAGGATGTCTTCGCCCCGGGCATACAGCCTCGGGACTTTGATCGAGATGATACGCAGGCGAAAGAACAGGTCACGGCGAAACTTGCCCTGTTGCACCATCTGCTCAAGGTTGCAGTTGGTGGCACTGATGATGCGCAGATCGACCTTGCGCTCCTTCACCGCGCCAATGCGACGTATCGTCCGGTCTTCCAGCAACTTCAGCAGTTTGGCCTGCAGCAGCAGGTCCATTTCCCCGATCTCGTCGAGAAACAGCGTGCCACCATCCGCCGCCTCCACCAGACCGACCCGACGGTCTTTGGCATCGGTGAACGCGCCCTTCTCATGGCCAAATAGCTCCGCCTCCAGCAGGTTGGCCGGAATCGAGGCGCAGTTGAATTCGATAAACGGCCCCTTGCTACGCGCGCCGTCAAAATGCAGGGCACGGGCCACCAGCTCCTTGCCCGTGCCAGTCTCCCCCTCCACCAGCACCGGCGGCAAATCACCGCTGGCCATGCGCTGCTCGGCATCGAGTAACTGCGTGAGCGTGTGCTTGAGCCCGAGCATCGCCGGCGACTCGCCGATTAGCGACTGGCCACCGGATTTCTGTGCTTCGCGCTCCTGGTAGAACGACAACGTACGTTCCATACGCTCGGTCGCCAGGGCTTTGTCGAGCATCAGTTTTAGCTCGGCCAGCACTACCGGCTTGGTCAGGTAGTGGAAGGCCCCCTCCTTCATCGCCAGCACGGCATCTTCGACGTTGCCGTAGCCGGTCATCATGATCACCTTGAGCTCCGGCGCACGCTCGGCCAAGGCTTTGATCAGCTCATGACCGTTCATGCCGGGCAACGAATTGTCGGTCAGCACCGCATCGGGTTGACACTTGGGCAGTTGCTCCAGCGCCTGCTCGGCGCTATGACAAACGCTGACCTCGAAGCCTTTGCGCTCCAGATAGGTCTGGATATTTTCAGCAAGGATTTCATCATCCTCCACCACCAGGATGCTGTGCCCCATGATCCCCTCCCGCTGCAACATTGAAAGTCAGGCATACGCGGGTTCCTTCCTCTTCGCGACTGGTCAGGCTGACCGCGCCGCCGAAACGCTCCATTATTCGTTTGACCAACACCAAACCGACGCCCAGGCCGCCCTGTTTGGTGGTGAAAAAAGGTCTGAAGACCATCCTCTCCTGTTGCTGGCTCATACCCTTGCCAGTATCACTCAAGGTTAGCCGGACCTTGCCTTCGCCGGTCAGTTCAAGCACCTTCAGGGTCAACCGGCCACCGCCTGGCATCGCCTCAAGGGCATTGGAGAACAGGCTGTTGAGGATCTGCGTGAGCAACACCGGCTGGCTCACCACCAACGCCGTCGGCGGCACGCTGACTTCCAGCTGCACCTTGTTGCGCTCGGTCTGCTGGGCAAAGGCGCTGCAGGTGTCTTCAACCACCGCGATCAGGTCAACGGCTTCGGCATCGTCCTTCAACGGCCGCAACGACACCAGTAGCTCACGCACCCAGCGCGACATACGGTCGACCTGATCGATGATGTCGCCGATATTTTTCTGCGAGCGCTCACTGGCAATGTCCTGAGCCAGTTCAGCACTGGAGCGGATCGTGGCCAACGGATTGCGCAAGCTGTGGGCCACCGCAGAGGACATCTCGCCGAGGGCGACAAAGGTTTCGCTGGCCACCAGTTTGGTCTGCTGCGCTTGCAGCAGGCTCGCCGCACGGCGCACGATCCAGAACAGGCCGAAGTAGATCAGCGCGCCACCGAGCAGGGTCGACGTCCAGATCAGCACATAGCCACGCTGAATGCGCCGCACCAGGTCCCGCGGCTCCTTGTACACTTCCACCATCGACAGCACCTGAGTGCCACTCTCGTCGAACATCGGAATGTAGTTTTCGATGAACAGGTACTGCGGTTCACGCAGGAACTTCTGTTCTTCGCGGTCTTCATCGGCCTTGTGATAACTGGCCGATACCGGTACTTGTGATGTGAACGACTCGTCGAGGTCGTCATCGCCGACGATCTTCTGGCCAATCAGCAAAGGGTTGGTGGACCAGACAATGGTCCGGTCCTGGGCATAGACATTGGTCAGCAGGGTATCGGGCAGGTGCTTGACGTGGTCGAGAAATTCAATGCGCGTGGACGCCGCGAGGTCGGCGCTGATCCCTGGATGCTGTTTGTCCAGGCGCGGATCAAGCAATTGCGCCATGGTGATGCCCGGCGGAATCCGCGAATGGCGCACCTCGGCCTTGGCCATGGCCTGGATGAACTGCGCGGTGAGCATGGCATCACGCTCGACGCTGTCATCGACCACAAACCGCGTCGAGACATAGCCCAACCCCACCGCCACCGAGGCAATGATCAGTAGGCTGACCACAGAGAACCAGCGCAACAGGTTGAACTCGCGCAAGGTCCGCTCAGGTGAAGCTTGGTTTGGGTGACCCTCATCGGCCAATTTTTTATTCAGCACCTGCATCGATAGTTCCTTGCGGGCTGTTTTTTCTTACAACTTATAGCCCAGCCAGGTGACGACGTTTGGAATCAATACTAATGGCCAGTCGCCCACTAATAGTATTTTGCCTTTACTGCGTGCATGGCCACCCGGTTGAACTGCTGATAGAGCGTCACGGCCAAAACATCATGACTTTGCCTTCGGCTCGGGCTTCAGCACCCGCTGTATCTTCAGCCCGCCACTCGCCCCTGGCTCAACCGAAAGCTCAGCTGCACTTTAGTGCCCTCGCCCTCCCTACTACTCAGGCGCACCGTGCCGCCAAAGCGTTCCATAATCCGTTTGACCAGCACCAGCCCTACCCCCAGGCCACCCCGTTTGGTGGTGTAGAACGGTCTGAAGGCCATGCGCAATTGCTCGTCGGTCATGCCCTTGCCACTGTCACTCAGGCGCAAGGTCAAAGTCTTACGGCTCTGACGAACCTGTTCAATGCGCAAGGTCCCACCGTCGCTCATGGCTTCCAGGGCATTGGCAATCAGGCTATTGAAGATCTGCCCGAGCAAGACCGCTTGGCTGATCACCTGGACATTGGACAGCGGGTCAACCCTGACCTCGACGCCTTGGCGCCTGAGTTGCAGGCTGAAAGCCTGCAGGCTGTCCTGCAGCACCCGCTCCAGCTCCACCGCTTGCTCTTCGTCATTGAGCGGACGCAACGACTGCAGCAATTGGCGCACCCAGTGCGACATGCGATCGACCTGGCTGATGATGTCGCCAATATTCTTCTGCGCCGGCCCTTCCTCGATCTCCTGAGCCAGTTCGGCACTGGAGCGAATGCTGGCAAGCGGGTTACGCAGACTGTGAGCCACCGCTGAAGACATCTCCCCCAAGGCGACCAAGGTCCCATTGTTGATCAGACGCTTTTGTTGCTGCTGCAAGTGCCGGTTGGCACGGTACATCAGCCAGTACAGGCCGCCATAAACCAGCGCAGCCCCCACTGCGACAGCCATCCAGATCATCAACAGGCCGTGCTCGATGCGCGCGATCAGGTCATGGGGTTCCTTATAGATTTCGACCATGGCGGTGACGTTCTCACCATCGGCATCGAACAGTGGAATGTAGTTTTCGATGAACAAGCTCTCAGGGGGGGTGATGAATTTCTGTTCGCTGCGCGCCTGATCGACGTTGTGGTAACTGGCCGAGACCCGCACTTTGTTCTCGAAGGCGTGATCAAGGTCGTCGTCCGACTCGATCATCCGCCCCACCAAAGCCGGATTACTTGACCAGATCACCGTACGGTCCGGGGCATAGATGTTGGCCAGGAGCATGTCCGGCAAGTGGGCAATATGGTCAAGAAACTCACCGCGAGCATTGCGCCGCGCCTCGGGGTTGACCTCGGGAAAGCTCTGGTCCAGCCGTGGATCGAGCAGTTCACCCATGGTCCGCACATTGGGAATGGACACGTGGCGCACTTCGGCCGATGCGATGGACTGGATGAATTGCGCGGTAAGCAACGCATCGCGCTCGACGCTTTCGTTGATCACGAAACGGCTGGAAATCAGGCCCAGCCCTACAGCCACCGAGAGGATGATCGCCAGACTGACGAAGGCATACCAACGCAACATATTGAACGGCCGCTTGGCTGGCACTTGGTCATGCGCGGTTTGTTGCACGGAGAGTGAATCCAGGCGTACTTGCAAGTCCATCGCGAACTCCTGGCAAATGACTTCTTAGGTTATAGCCCAGTTACCTTCACTTGCCCCGCAAGCTTGCCCCAATTGCCCCCAACCCTGGGGCATCGCCCCCGCCATTGCTAGCCTCGGGCAGCGCGACATTTCCTTGCAGGGCGCGTCCCATAAGGCTTTTAAAACATTGGTATGGAAGTTGCCCAGCACTGTGCAGACGACCCAACCCCATGGGCCCGATTGCAAGAGGGAAGACTCATGCACCGTCCAACGCCCCACCCATTGGCTTTGCTGATCCTGGCTAGCCTGATTCAAGCGCCGGCTCAGGCCGCGCTGTTTGAAGTAGACCCCGGCCCTTACCTGCCGGCAACTGGTGGATTCGCCGCTTGGTATCAGGACACCCACGGCCGGGTGCTCGACCTATGCCTGTCCAAGGCTGTCAGTTCGCGGGTGGCCGGCGCTCCCGGCGCGCCGTCATACATGTGTGTACTGAACCCGGCGCCTGGGGTGTTCGACGACACCCAGCCAATCAGCTTCCCCACCAACTACCCCGACGAAACGTTCTGGTTCACCGCTGACGCGACAATTGTCGACGCCAACCGCGGCATCGACTTGAGCTACGGCACCGCGATCGAAGCGGCCTTCGCCGCCGAAGATGTCGTTGATGGCGACCAGGTCAGCTTCGCCCGGGTACGGATCCGCGTCGATGTGCCAACTGCCGGCACCTACATCGTCACCCACCCTTACGGTGTGGAAGTCTTCGATGTGCCTGCCGGAGGAGTGCGGGCAATCAACATGACCCGCGACATCGGCATCGGCTCGCCACAAACCTACACCGGTGCACTCAAAGGTGATGTTGGCCCGTTCCTGCGCGGTGTCGGCGGTCCTTACACTGAGACCAATCCGCAAACCGGTGCCAGCGAGCGTTACATCGGCGACCCGAACCTCAATGAAGCGGTGACCGGCAGTCCGTTCAACACCAACTTCGTACGCATCGAGGGCCCCAATGGCCTGGACCTGCGCACCACGCTGTTCTCGGTCTCCGGCAAGCTCTCAGAGGTCGTGCGGCCAACGCCGGTGATTGCCCAGCGCAGCACGTTCTCGCGCCAGAGCGAAAACGGCGACCTGCGCGCCCAGCAGGATGTCTTCGTGCAAGCGCCACCGCCACCCGGCACCGCCACCCTGATCAGCCAGACCCCGACGCTGAACCTCACCGAAGCCAATACCACCGGTGCCTGGTACGGCCAGTCGACACTCAATCCGGCACTGCCATTGAACCTGCAGGTAACCGCCGACAACCAGTTGGCGATCCCCAGCAGCACCCCGACCACGCTGAGCCTGCCGTTGACCGACCTGGTAGTGATCCAGCGTGCCGAGTACAGCCTGGCCTCAGGAGAGCTGACCCTGGTCGCCTCGACTAGCGACGAAACCAGCCCACCGGTGCTCAGCGCCACCACCGGCAATGGCGCTGCCATCGGCACCTTGAGTGGCACTGGCGCAGTCAAGACGCTCAGCACCGGGCAAACGCCAATCCCACCGGCCACGGTCACGGTGACCAGCGCCTATGGCGGTAGCGACAGCGAAGAAGTGGTGCTCGTGCCATGAACATCATCACGCCACGTCCCGTAGCAGGAGGCAGCATGAATAACTGGCCACGCCTGGCGCTCTGCGCAGCCGGGCTTTCCCTCTCGCTGGCCGGCACTGCCTGGGCCGGCCTCAAAGCGGTCGATCCGGGCCCCTACACCCTGGCCACCGGGCGCTACCCAATGTGGTACCAGGACCACAATGACCTGTCCATGGAACTTTGCCAGTCAAGGGCGGCAAGTTCACGGGTGCCCGTGTCGGTGCCACCGGCCTATATGTGTACGCTGCTGCCTGAACCTGGCATCTATGACGATGCACTGCCCCTGGTGTTCCCGGACAACTGGCCGCCAGAGATGTTCTGGTACCTGGCTGAAACATCGATTCCAGCCGTGGGCAACAACGGCTATGAACTGGACGTCTATGTCGCCGGTATCGAAGCGGCATTTGCCAGCGAGAACCCCGTCGACGGCGATCAGCAAAGCTTTGCGCGTATCCGCATCCGCGTCTCGGTGCCCCAGGCTGGCACTTACGTGATCACCCACCCCTATGGTGTCGAGACCGTCAACGTCACTACACCCGGACGGCGAGCGATCAACATCACCCGTGACATCGGTATCGGTGCCCCAGGCGATTTCAGCGGTGCGCTCAACGGCGCCCTGGGGCCGTTCCTGCGCGGTGTGGGGGGGCCTTACACCGAGATCAACCCGGATACCGGCGCCAGCGAAACGTTCATCGGCGACCCGAACATCACCGAAGCGGTTATCGGCAGTCCGTTCGACACCAACTATGTGGAGATCAACGGGCCGGCCGGCACCATCCGCACCGACCTCTTCACTGTGTCCGGCAAAGTCCTCGATGCCCGTGAACAGACCCCCGCAGAGCTGGAGCGTGCCAGCTATCGGCGTACTGCAGACGGTACCCGGGTAGAGGTATTTGCCAAGGCACCGAACAATGCCACCCTGTGTTTCCGCGAAACCCTGGCCCTGGTTCCCGGCACCCCGCCTTCGCCTTGCCAGTTCAACCTGCTGGCCGACAATAATGGTCTGTTCTTTGCCAACCACCTGAGCAGCGCTGCGCCACCGCCGGTGATCGTGGTCACTGCCACCGACCCTAGCGGAGCGACTCGTCCCACCGCGCTGTCGCGCAAGCTCAGCGATGTGGTCAAAGTCACCACTGCGCGCTACGACTGGGCTAACAAGCGCTTGCGTATCGAAGCCAGCTCCAGTGACGAAGTGCAGGTGCCCGATCTGGTCGCCCAGGGCTATGGCCGCCTGTCCAAGTCCGGCACTGTGCAAACCCTGACGGTCAACGATCTGCCACAACCTCCAGCCAGTGTCACGATCAAATCCGCCGCCGGGGGCAGTGATACCGAAGCGGTGGTGATTGTCGGCAATGCGCCGGTCGAGGCCGAGAACCAGGCACCGGTGGCGCAAGCGGACCAGGGCAGCACCAGCTTCGGCGTGCCGCTGACCTTGAACCTGGTGAGCAATGACAGCGACCCGGACAACAACGTGCCGCTGAGCATCGCCGACCTTACCCAACCCGCTGCGGATCAAGGCAGCGTCGCTCTCAGCGGCAGCGCTGCCGTGCTCTACACCCCACCGCCGGTGGTCAATGCACCGATGGTGGCAACCTTCACCTACCGGGCCCAGGACAACAAAGGGCTGAAGTCAGAGGTGACCACGGTGACCATCAACGTCGCTCCGAACCAGGCGCCAACGGTCGTCAACGATAGCGCTGCAACCTTGGGTGTCGCCCTGCCGATCAACGTCCTGCTCAACGACAGCGATCCGGAAGGCAACACCCCCCTGTCGATCGCCAGCGTGTCGCAACCTGTCGACGGGCGCGGCACGGTGAGCACCGATGGCAACCTGGTCACCTACACCCCACCGGCGACGGTCACAGCGACGTTCACCACCAGCTTCACCTACATCGCCCGCGATAACCTCGGGGCCCTGTCGGCGCCTGCCACCGTGACGGTGCAGGTCTCGCCACGGCCGGCGGCAGAGACGTTCACTGTCACCACCGCGACCGTCACCGCGCGCTCCAACAACCGCTTCAACTGGGACCTCTCCGGCACTTCGTCGGTGACCACCGGTAACACCGTCACCGTGCAGGTCACCACCCCCAGCGGGCTGGTCACCCTGGGCAGTACCACAGTACCGCTGACCGGACGCTGGCGGTTGACGGTGAGCAACAGCACCACATTGATCCCGACCGCAGCACCGTCGGCGACCATCCGCACCAGCCAGGGCACTGTCCGTACCGTGCCGGTTACCGTGCGGTAGAACGCAGGAGAAATGACCATGGCGCGCCTGACCACGTTACTGCTGTGCCTGACCCTGCTCGGTCAGGCCGCCCTGGCCGACGACTTGATGGACAACGCCGACCTCGGCCCCGGCGGCGACCTGGGTGAACCGCTGTCGATGCAACCGCTGCCCGTCAGCGCCGGACAGCAGGCGCAGATCGAGCAGCACGGTCAAGCCAACCGCGCCGCCATCGGCCAGGACGGTCAGGCCCTGCTGGGCCGCATCGTGCAGTCAGGCGGCGCGCAGGAGGCGTACATCCTGCAACAAGGCAACGACCTGATGGCGACCATCAATCAACAAGGCTATGGCAACAGCGCCTCAATTGCTCAGAGCGGCAGCAACAACCGCGCGAACATCGAGCAATACGGCAACAGCAATAGCGCCAGCATCGTCCAGGCCGGCACCGGGCTGCAAAGCTCGGTGGTCCAGGCCGGCAACGGTCAGCGCGTGCACGTCAACCAATACCGTTAAAACCTGGAGGCACCACCATGTTCAAGCTCGCTCCCTTAAGCGCCGCCATTGTTCTGTGCCTTGCTGGCCAGGCGATGGCTAACGAAAGCCAGTCGACCCAGAACCAGTCCGGTACCGAGAACATCGCTGAGGTCAAACAGACCGCCGCCGCGTTAAGTGTTACCACCCAGGATCAGGTCGGCCTGGGTAATAACCACGCCGCCAAGCAGGAAGGTGGCAACAGCAAAATCCAGCAGAGCACTGTTGGTGACTACAACGCAGGCTACGCCGAACAGCTGTTCGAGTATGGCAGCCAGATCAAGCAGCAATCGGCCGGTTCCCTGAACAACACCCATGCCAGCCAGTCCCTGGGTACCGAAAACCAGGCCGAACAAACCCAGGAAGGCAACGGCAACTTCTCGTTCGTCTACCAGGACAGCCAGACCGGCAGCACCGGCACTACGGTGCAGTACGGTGACGATAACCGTGCATTCGTCGAGCAACTGAACAGCGGCGGCGCCAACAACGCCTTGAGTATCCAGAGCGGTGTCGACAACTACAGCGCCGCCGAACACATCAACCACAGCGACGGCCAGATTGGCATCTATCAAACCGGTACCAGCAACTGGGCCTATGGCGACCAGCGCGAAGGTCAAGGCGGTACCGTCACCATTACCCAGAACGGCACCGGCAACTCCACCGAAGTCTGGCAGGACACCCAGGCCGGCAGCCACGCCACCCTGACCCAGCACGGCCTGACCAACGAAGGTGTTATCGACCAAAGCTTCGGCGGCAACAACACTGTCAGCGTCTTCCAGGGTGGCAGCCTCAACGCCCTCTATGCCGACCAGTACGAATCGACAGGTTCGCTGGCGACCCTGGCACAGTCAGGTAACGGCAACATCAGCTTCACCTACCAGACCGGCGACAGCCATGTGCTGGAGGTCAGTTCCAGCGGCGATGGCAACAAGGTCCTGGCCAGCAACTGGAAAGGCGATAAAGCCGGTGGCCAGTTCGGCACCAGCCAGACTGCGCTGATCACCCAAAGCGGCAGCGGCAACAGTGCCAACCTGACCCAGAAGGACGTCGCGCAACGGGCCCAGTTGAACCAGTACGGCACCGACAACACCGCCGAAGTGACCCAGGTCGACAGCAACAACGAGCTGTACTTTGAACAGAACGGCACTGACAACCTGCTGATCGCCGATCAGCGCGGCACCACCAACTACGCCACAGGTTCCAGTGCAGGCGAGAGCAACAGCATCAAGCTGGAGCAATCCGGCAGTGGCAACCAGAGCTCCACCTGGCAACTGTACGGTGACAACAACAGTGCCGTCATCAAACAGGCTGATGGCGTCAACGTCGCCTACGTGACCCAGGGTGGTTCCTACAACCAGGCAACGGTCGACCAGAGCGGCGCAAGCATGAACGCGACCGTCCAGCAGTACGGTTACGGCAACCAGGCCACGGTGTTGCAGCAATAGCTTCAGCGCAGGCTTGTGGAAACGGCGGGTGCGACGACTCGCCTTGCCCGGCGATAGCCCTCACTGGATTTTCCCGCTTGGCCGCAGTTACCGATGGGGGTGACTGCGGTCCTTTTTCCTCTCCCCTAGCCCCTGTCAACCCACCCCTCACCGCCAGAACCCTTGATTCAGAGCCTTTGACTGCGACTCGTTAATATTTTATTTTCCGCCTGAACGCTTTACATGCTAATGCTAATCCTTATCATTATCGACGCCTTGAGCGAGACCTGTCAGTCCCAGGCCCCGCTCACCCTTTGTTCAAGGAGACATTTGACATGGCGTCGCGCTTCAACCTCAGCCCCTTGAGTATTGCCCTGCTGGCAACACTGGGCTCCTCGACTCTCACCGCCGCTCCCCTGCAACTGCAACCCGATGAAGTGCAGATCCAGCCCACCGACTTGCCGGTCGCGGGCACTCGCCAGGCCATCGAACTGGAGAACACCAAAGTGCTGGGGACCGCCGAAGAGGAGCTCAAACAAGCCCCCGGCGTGTCGATCATCACAGCTGAAGACATCAAGAAGCGCCCGCCAGTCAACGACCTCTCCGACATCATCCGCCGCGAACCCGGAGTCAACCTCACTGGTAACAGCAGCAGCGGTGCGCGCGGCAACAACCGTCAGATCGATTTGCGCGGCATGGGCCCGGAAAACACCTTGATCCTGATCGACGGCAAGCCTTCCACCTCGCGCAATGCCGTGCGTTATGGCTGGAGCGGCGACCGCGACACCCGCGGCGAAACCAACTGGGTACCCGCCGAGGAAGTCGAACGCATCGAGATCCTTCGCGGCCCGGCTGCCGCCCGGTATGGTTCCGGGGCCATGGGCGGTGTGGTGAACATCATCACCAAACGCCCGACCGAGGACCTGCGCGGTTCCATGACCCTGTACACCATGCTCCCCGAGGACGATGCCGAGGGCACCGGCAAGCGTATCAACTTCAGCCTCAGCGGGCCGCTGACCGACAGCCTGATCTTTCGCGTCTATGGCAACCTGAACAAGACTGATGCCGATGACATGAAAATCAACTCGGCGCACCAGGCCTATGAAGAATCATTGATGGCCGGCCGTGAAGGTGTGCGCAACAAGGACATCAACGGCATGCTGAGCTGGAGGATAGATCCGGCCAACACGCTCGACCTGGAATCAAGTTACAGTCGCCAGGGCAACATTTTCGCCGGTGACACCATGCTCAACGCCGGTGGCGAATTCGTCGAAAGCCAAGTCGGCAAGGAAACCAACGTCATGCAGCGCTCCAGTTTCGCCGCGACCCATCGCGGCGACTATGACTGGGGCACCTCGACCGCATCACTGTCCTACGACCTGACCCGTAACGACCGCCTCAATGAAGGCCTGGCCGGCTGGGGTGAAGGTGCACCCTCAGACAGCGCCGGGCGCTTTGAATCACGCCTGCGCAACACCCGCGCCACGGGCGAGGTCAACCTGCCGCTGAGCGTCGGCCTTGAGCAAGTGCTGACCCTGGGCGGCGAATACCTTTATGAGTCGCTCAACGACCCAGGCTCGTTGCGCCCGCAAAGCTATGACCCAGGCGCCGAACTGCCAGGCTTCGACCGTACCCAGACCAAATCCACTGCACGCAGCTTTGCCCTGTACGCCGAAGACAACATCGAAGTCGGCGCCAACACCATCGTCACCCCCGGCCTGCGCTACGACCATCACGAGGACTTCGGCAGCAACTGGAGCCCGAGCCTCAACGCCTCGCAGCAGATCACCGAGGCCTTGAGCGTCAAGGGCGGTATCGCCCGCGCCTACAAGACCCCGAACCTGTACCAGGCCAACCCCAACTACCTGCTCTACAGTCGTGGCGGTGGCTGCAACTCCAGCGAAGTCAACGAAGGCGGCTGCTACTTGCTGGGCAACGCCAACCTCGACCCGGAAACCAGCATCAACAAAGAGCTGGGCCTGGCTTATGACAAGGGCAGCTGGCGCACCAGCGCCACCTACTTCCGTAACGACTACAAGAACAAGATCGAGGCGGGTAACCAGACCTTGTTCCGCCTGCCCAACGGGCGCCGCATCCTGCGCTGGGAGAATACCGGCAAGGCGGTGGTACAAGGGGTGGAAGGCAACCTGTTCATCGCGCTCACGCCAAGCCTGGACTGGAACACCAACTTCACCTACATGATCGAATCAGAAGACAAGAAAACCGGCGAACCACTGAGCATCATCCCCGAATACACGGTCAACTCCACCCTGGACTGGAATGCCACCGACAAACTCTCGTTCCAGCTCAACGGCACCTACTATGGCAAGCAGGAAGCACCCAGCTACAACGCCCGGGCCAATGAAACGCTGGACCCCAAGGTGCAAAAAGATGTCGACCCTTATGGGCTGGTCGGTGTCAGCAGTGGCTACGAATTCAACAAGCATCTGAGTGTGCGTGTCGGGGTCAACAACCTGTTCGACAAGCGTCTGTACCGCGAAGGCAACTCTGACGAAGCCGGAGCATTGACCTACAACGAAGCCGGACGGGCTTACTACGCATCCATCACCACTTCGTTCTAAAAGCCTATAGGGGCCGCACAACTCCGTGTCGCCCCTGGCTAGCTCCCGCCAGGCGAAAACTCGTCATCTGTAGGATTATTCGTCAAAGCTACCCGATTAATTCAACGCAACTGCACTTCACGTACTATCGTTCCTTGATTCGACGTATCGTTGGCGCCCTTCCGGCCCAGGCCAGAGACGCCCTCCTGAATGATTCGGGAATTTGCTTACATACTCGACAAGGAGCTGAACTTTGACCTCTGTGTTGATCGTTGACGACCACTCCACCGTCCGCTTTACCGTTCGCGTGTTGCTCGAACGCGAACACTACACTATCGTCGGTGAAGCCCACGACGGTGAAACCGCAGCACAGATGGCCAAGGAGCTGCGCCCAGATGTTGTGGTACTCGACATAGGTCTGCCACGCATTGACGGCCTGAATGTGCTGAAGCGCTTACAACTGCTCGACCATAAACCGCGTGTGATGGTGCTGACCGGCCAACCTCCCAATCTGTATGCTCGTCGTTGCCTTGACGCCGGCGCCTCGGCATTCATCCGAAAGGACGAAGAGCTGGAAGCCTTGCTGTCCGCTTTCAAAGCCATGATCAAAGGCTACTCAATCTTTCCTGATCTACCGACGCAGCTCGGCTCACTGCTTAGCGAACAGGAGCGTCTGGATAAACTTTCCGACCAGGAAGTAGCAGTGCTTCGGCTGCTGGCAGACGGACTTTCGAATAACGACATCGCCGATAGCATGCACCTGAGTGCCAAAACCGTCAGCACCTACAAGACCCGGATCATGGAAAAACTGGAGTCGGGTTCATTCGTGGAAACGCTCGATTTGTGGCGCCGTTATCTGCGCCAATCATGAACCTGCTCAAGACCCTGCTGGTGAGTTGTCTGTCAGGCCTAACGGCTCTCCAGGCCCTTGCCATGGACGTAGGTGAGCCGCGCCACCTTCTGCCCCGTTCGATCAGCAGCACAACGTTGGCACTGACCGCCGAAGACCGAAACTGGCTCAAGCACAAGCATCACCTGCTGCTCGGCACCACCATTCCGGATTACCCGCCGTTCGACATCAACGTCAGCCGCAGTGATTATGAAGGTCTGACCGCCGACTACGCCGGGCTGATCAGTGAACTACTCGGTATACAGATTGAGGTCCGGCGCTTTGCCGATCGCGCCCAGGCGATTGCCGCGCTGCATGCCGGCAAGATTGATCTACTGGGCAGTTCCAATGCCTTCGAAGCCGCTGACGCGCAACTGGTACTTAGCCGCCCTTACACCGACGACCAATCGGTGATTGCCATCGGCGCCGGGAAATCCCTGGGGCTCAACGACAAGCTTGCAGGGTTGCGCCTGGCCATGGTCGATCATTACCTGCCAATGTCCGTAGTCACCGCGCTTTACCCGCAGGCCAAGCTGCAACTTTACAACTCCAATCTGGCAGGCCTCTCGGCCGTATCACTGGGACAGGCTGACGAGTTTCTCGGCGACGCGGTCAGCAGTGATTACCTGATTACCCGCATTTACCTGGACAGCGTACAGATCGATCATTTTATCAGGGATCTACGCGGCACCTTCGCCTTTGCCGTGTCCCGCGACAACCCCAACGTACTGCGCCTGGTCAATCAGGCGCTGGACCGCATCGGTGACAACGATCGTTTGAATATTCTGCGACGCTGGACCAGCGGCAGCACCCGAGTGCTGCTCAACCGCAGCAGCCTGAGCCTGAGCGCCGCTGAGCGCCGCTGGATCGAGCAGCATCCACGCGTGCGGGTGGCGATCAACAAGTATTTTGCGCCCATGAGCTTTTACGATGACCATTATCAGTTTCGTGGAATCACTGCCGATATCCTTGACCAGGTCAGCCTGCGCACCGGCCTGAAGTTCGACATTCAAGTGGTCGATTCGATAGCGCAAATGATCAAACAGGTCGAACAAGGTAATGTCGATATCGCTGGTGTGCTACCGCCCACCCCGGCTCGCGAAGGCACTTTGCGCTTCACTCGCCCTTACTTGATTACCCCGCGAGTACTGGTCACACGTACTGATAGCCACAGTCTGAACAACGCCGAACAACTCAACGGCAAGCGCCTGGCGTTGATACGTAACGTCTCCCCGGTCGAAGCCGAACTGCGTCTGCGCTACCCGCAAACCACATTGGTAGCCGTCGATGACCCGCTGTCGCTGATGGAGTCTGTTGCGCAGGGCAAGGCCGATGTGGCCTTGAGCTCGCAGATCAACGCCGCCTATTTTGTCAGCCGCATGTTCAAGGATCGTCTGCAGATCGCCGCGATTTACGGTGACCAACCCGGCATTTACTCGTTTGCCGTGGGCCGTGACGCCACACACTTGCATTCGATCCTCGACAAAGTCCTGCTCAGCATCCCCCCCGACGAAATGACCGAACTGACCGGGCGCTGGCGAACCAATGCACTGATCAGTGACAGCCTCTGGTACAACTACCGCAGGCTTATCCTGCAGATCCTGCTGGGCGCCGGGGTAGTGATCGCGGCGGTGATCCTCTGGAACCGCTACCTGCGCAAACTGATCCAGCAACGCAGCGAGGCCGAGCAGGCCCTTCAAACGGAACTGGGCTTCAGCAAGCATCTACTCGAAGAGTTGCGCGTGGCCAAAGAGCAGGCCGAAGACGCCAGCCGCGCAAAAAGCACCTTCCTGGCGACCATGAGTCATGAAATCCGTACGCCGATGAACGCGGTCATCGGCCTGCTCGAATTGGCCGTCAAAGATGCTGAACAGGGCCGTGCCGACCGCGCTTCTCTACAGGTAGCGTTTGAATCAGCCAATGGCATGCTGGAGCTGATCGGCGACATTCTCGACATCGTACGTATCGAATCCGGGCACATGACCCTGGCACCGCAGCCGACTGACCTCAATGCCCTGGTCAACTCCACCGTGCGGGTATTCGAAGGCAACGCCAGGCTCAAGGGACTGAAACTGGAAAGCGATATGCAACCCACGCAGCATCTGGTCCTGGTCGATTCGCTGCGTCTTAAACAGATCCTCTCGAACCTGGTAAGTAATGCGATCAAATTCACCGATCAGGGCAGCGTCAAGGTCAGCCTTCGGCATCTGGTCCACGGGGATGGACAGCTGCAGGTGACGCTCGAAGTCAAAGACAGCGGCATCGGCATCAGCATTGAAGATCAGCAACGCCTGTTCCGGCATTTTGCCCAGGTCGGTGCGCAAACAGCGCGCCAGGGCACGGGGCTGGGCCTGATCATCAGCCGTACCCTGTGTGAGCTCATGGGTGGAAAATTGAACCTGCACAGTGCCCCGCACCAAGGCACATGTGTCCAGATCACACTGAACCTGGCCCTGGCCGAATCCGCCGCTGATACTGACAGCGAGCCGCAAGCCAGCGACGACAGTATGCCGACGCAGTCTATTCTGGTGGTGGATGATTACCCCGCCAACCTGATGCTGCTCGAACGTCAGCTCACGGTACTTGGCCACCGAGTGATTCAGGCCAGCAACGCTCAGCAGGCCCTGGTACTGTGGCAAGAAGGCGACTTCGATACAGTGATCACTGATTGCCACATGCCAGACATGGACGGGCATCAATTGGCCCGCCAGATCCGCGCACAAGAGCATCGGCTGCAGCTACCCGCCTGCCTGATTCTCGGCCTGACCGCCAATGCCCAGGCCCAGGAGCGCGAGCGCTGCCTGTCCAGTGGCATGAACGATTGCCTGTTCAAACCGATTGGCCTGGCTGAGCTGCGTCGTCATCTGCAGGCGGGTACTTGCCAGGCGCCACTGCCGCAAACCACCGACGATGACGGACACGCCAGCGGCTTCGACATCGACAACCTCCAGTACCTGACCTTGGGCGACCCAACGCTGGTCCGTCGCCTGGTAGGCGAACTGACACGCAGCAACCATGAAGACCTCAATGCCCTGCGCGCCCTGGGCCCGCAGCCTTCGCGCAGCAGCCTGCGCGCCCTGGCTCACCGGATCAAAGGCGGCGCCAAGATGCTCAAAGCGCGCGCTGTGGTGCGCAATTGCGAAGCGCTGGAGCAGGCCAGTCTCGGTGATGCCACGGATGAGCAGCTCAAAGTACTGCTCGATACCCTGGAGCACAGTTTACTGACCCTGGAAAAGCAACTCACCCAAAATCTGGTGCTTTGAAAGCAGCCTCTACGGTGGGAGCGGGCTTGCCCCGCGATTGCGATCTTTCAATCACATCGCATCGCGGGGCAAGCCCGCTCCCATCGTTCAGCTGCTCTCACGGACCACCAGTTCAAAGCCCAGATCCTGGTTGTGCACGGTGCCACGCTTGCCATCGAGCAAGCCCAACAAGGCCTGGGCGGCACAACGGCCAATGGCGGCGCGCGGGGTGCGGATCGAGGTCAGACGCGGGACCATGTGCGCCGAAGCCGGCAGATCGTTGAAGCCGACCATGGCCACTTGTTGCGGCACCTTTACGCCCAGGCGCAGTGCCTCAAGAAGCGCGCCCTGGGCCAAGTCGTCGTTACAGAAGAAAATGCCGTCGACATCGCCATGCTCAGTCAACAACTGCCTGAACAGCTCACCGCCCAGACCAATGGACGACGGCTGCGGCGACAGCACCTGTAGTTCACTGGCAAAGCGCCCCGCTTCGACCAGAGCCTGCCGGAAACCTGCGGCACGCTGCATCACCCGTGGGTCGAGCTGCGCGGCGATGAAACCCAGGCGCTGGCAGCCGCGCTCAAGCAGGTGACGTGCCGCCGCCGCCCCGGCTTGCTGCTGGGAAAAGCCCACCGACATGCCCTGCTCCTGCAGCCCCAGCTCCATCATGTGCACACAGGGCACGCCACTGGCGCTGAGCATTTGCTTGGACGCCTCACTGCGATCGAAACCGGTGAGCAGCATGCCACGTGGCTGATAGGCGAGGTAATTGCGAATCAGGTTCTCTTCTTCGGCGATATCGTAGTGATAGTTACCGATCAGCACTTCAAGGCCGCGCGGGCGCATGACCTCGTGGACGGCCTCCAGAGTCTCGATGAACAGCTGGTTGGACAGCGACGGAATCAACACCACAATCGACTCGCTCTGCGCCGAGGCCAGCGCCCGGGCAGCCGGGTTGGCGACATAACCGAGGGTGGTTGCAGCCAGCTTGACCTTCTCGACCAGCTCCGGGGCAACCGTGCTGATCCCGCGCAAGGCGCGCGAAGCGGTAATCGGGGAGACCCCGGAAAGCCTGGCCACTTCAGCCAGCGTGGGACGACCGGTAGTACGGGAGCCGATGCGGGTCATGGGCGATTTTATTTTCGACTTGCAAAGAATGGGGAATGGGCACTAAGGTAGCGCTGTCTCAGCACACAGGCAATGCATAACTGCAGGTGGCCTGAAATGAGCGTCCAGACTGCTGAATACAAGATCAATAACATCTGGGAAAGAAGCGCCCGAGGCTAATTCAGTCGCGGCCAAAGATAGCGCTATCTTGCCCTGCAGGAGGTACCGATGAACCCACCCCTATCCGCCATCGTGGTCATGGGCGTAGCTGGCTGCGGCAAAAGCTACGTCGGTGCCGCCATTGCCGGTTTGAGCGGCGGTCGCCTGATCGAAGGCGACGACTTCCACCCTGCCGCCAACATCAAAAAGATGAGTGCCGGCATTCCCCTGGACGACGACGACCGTGCCGGTTGGCTGATCCGCCTGGGTGAAGAGATGCAAGCAACCCTCAAGGCCGGCGAACGTCCGATACTGACCTGTTCGGCGCTGAAGAAGCGTTATCGCGACGCCTTGCGCCATGCCGTGCCGGACCTGGGTTTCGTGTTTCTCGATCTCACCCCTGAACAAGCCAGCCGCCGGGTGCTTGCCCGCCCAGGGCACTTCATGCCGGCCAGCCTGATCGACAGCCAGTTCGCGGCCCTCGAACGCCCCAATGGCGAAGCCCTGACCCTGCCCCTGGATGCCACACTGCCGGTGGCGCAACTGGCGGTGCAGGTCGACCTGTGGCTAAAGCCTTGCGGTGAGCCGGTGCTGGCGCGAACGGCCTGATCGGGCGGTTTTCCGGCTCACCAAAGATAGCGCTATCTCAACACCTAAACGCTGCAAATGCTCCGCCCACAACAATGACAAAATGAGGCACTGAACCATGTTCGGTTTGGCAACTGATACCTACCTGCTGCTCGATGCAGTGGTCACCATCGTCGGCTTGGTGCTGCTGATCACCCACTTCAAGGTCCACCCCTTTGTCGCCCTGACCCTGGCCGCCGGTTTTCTCGGCCTGACCTCGGGCATGCCGGTGGCCAAAGTCATGAAATCCTTCCAGGACGGTTTTGGTGGCGTGCTTGGCTTTGTCGGTATCGTCCTCGCCCTGGGTACCATGCTCGGCAAGTTGATGGCCGACTCAGGCGGCGCCGACCAGATCGCGCAGACGCTGATCCGTGCCTTCGGCAAACAGAAAGTGCACTGGGCAATGATGTTCGCTGCGTTCCTGGTGGGCATTCCGCTGTTCTTCGAAATCGGCTTTGTGCTGCTGATTCCGCTGGTGTTCATCGTCGCCCGGCGTTCCGGGGTGTCGCTGATCAAGATCGGTATTCCGCTGCTCGCCGGGTTGTCTGTGGTCCATGGCCTGGTGCCACCGCATCCGGGGCCGCTGTTGGCCATCGGCATTTTCAATGCCGATATCGGCAAGACCATTTTCTATGGCCTGATCGTCGCCCTGCCCACCGCGATCATCGCCGGTCCGTTGTACGGCAACTTCATCTCCCGTTACATTCCGGGATCGCCGTCCCAGGAACTGATGGACCAGATCGCCCGCGAATCCGAGCAAAAGAACCTGCCCAGCTTCAGCGTCACCCTGATCACCGTGCTGCTGCCAGTGTTCCTGATGCTGCTGAAAACCTTCGCCGATGTGGTGTTACCGGCTGAACACATCGTGCGCCAATGGATGGACCTGATCGGCCACCCGATCACCGCACTGCTCGCCGCACTGCTGCTGGCGTTTTATACCTTTGGCGCAGCCCGGGGCTTCTCGCGCCAGCAGATTATGAAACTGCTCGACCAGAGCCTGGCGCCGACTGCCGCGATCGTGTTGATCGTTGGCGCTGGCGGCGGTTTCAAGCAGATGCTGGTGGATACCGGCGTCGGCAACGTTATCGGCCAGATGGCCGTGCACGCGCAGATTTCACCGATCATGCTGGCCTGGCTGGTAGCGGCAGTGATTCGTATTGCCACGGGGTCGGCGACGGTGGCGACCATCACCGGTGCCGGAATCGTGGCACCGGTGATCGGCATGATACCAGGGGTCAACCGTGAGTTGCTGGTGCTGGCTACCGGTGCCGGTTCGTTGATTCTGTCGCACGTCAACGACGCCGGGTTCTGGCTGGTGAAACAGTACTTCAACATGACCGTGGCCGAGACCTTCAAAACCTGGAGCATGATGGAGACCATCCTTTCGGTGGTTGGCATCATCTTTATCATGCTGTTGTCGTTGGTGGTCTGAGGGTCTTATCGCGGGGCAAGCCCCACCAGTCTCCGGTGGGAGCGGGCTTGCCCCGCGATGCTGCTAAAAGGCAGCCTTGAAAATACCTTCAATCTCCTCCTGACCAGCCACCCTTGGGTTAGTCAGGCCACAGGCATCCTTGAGCGCATTGCTGGCCAACGTCGGCACATCCGTTTCTTTTGCGCCCAACACCGCCAACCCCACCGGAATATCAATGTCCCGCGACAGGCGCTCAATCGCCGCAATCGCCGCATCACTGCCCTGCTCTGCACTCATGCCGGACACCTCCACCCCCATCGCCTTGGCTACATCACGCAAGCGCGCGGCGCTGACCTTGGCATTGAAGCGCTGCACATGCGGCAGCAGCACCGCATTGCACACACCATGCGGCAAGTCATAGAAACCGCCCAGCTGGTGCGCCATGGCATGCACATATCCCAACGAGGCGTTGTTGAAGGCCATGCCGGCAAGGAACTGCGCATAGGCCATGTTTTCCCGCGCCTGCAAATCGCTGCCAACGGCCACGGCCTGACGCAGGTTCTGGCTAATCAGCTCGATGGCCTTGATGGCACAGGCATCAGTGATCGGTGTGGCGGCCGTGGAGACATAGGCCTCGATGGCGTGGGTCAGGGCATCCATACCGGTCGCTGCGGTCAAGCCCTTGGGCATGGCCGCCATCAGCGCCGGGTCATTGACCGACAGCAAAGGCGTGACGTTGCGGTCGACGATGGCCATTTTCACATGGCGCGCCTCGTCGGTAATGATACAGAAACGTGTCATTTCACTGGCTGTGCCAGCCGTAGTGTTGATGGCAATCAACGGTAGCTGTGGCTTGGCCGAGCGATCGACGCCCTCATAGTCGCTGATCTTGCCACCGTTGGTAGCGCACAGGGCAATGCCCTTGGCACAGTCATGGGGAGAGCCGCCGCCCAGGGAAATGACACAATCGCAGCGCTCGCGCTGCAACTGTGCCAGGCCTTGCTCGACATTGGCGATGCTGGGGTTGGGTTTGGCGCCGTCGAAAATCGACGAGTCGATGTCACGCATTGCCAGCAGTTCGGCAATACGCTCGGCGACCCCGGCCTTGGCCAGACCGGTGTCAGTGACGATCAGCGCCTTGCGCAATCCGTAACCGGCGATGGCGGTCATCGCTTCGTCGAGGCAGTCGATGCCCATGATGTTGACGGCGGGGATAAAGAAGGTGCTACTCATGGCGAAACCCTCGTGCAATATTCCATTGCTTTCAGGATCCGCCTCTATGCCCGGCCCCGTGTTGATCTGGGGCAAGCCTTGCTCAGCCGAGGAACAATCGATAGGCCGGGTTGTCGGTTTCATCCCAGTAGCGATAACCCATGGCATCGAGGGCCGCGGGCAAGCCGGCCTGTTCCTCTTCAGGCACCTCCAGCGCTGCGAACACCCGTGCCTCAGCCGCACCGTGGTTGCGATAGTGGAACAGGCTGATGTTCCAGCGCTTGCCCAAACGTTCCAGAAAGCCCAGCAAAGCACCTGGACGCTCCGGGAACTCAAAGCGCATCACCCGCTCGTTCGCCCCCGGGCCTGCATGCCCGCCTACCGTGTGGCGTACATGCAGCTTGGCCAGTTCATTGTCGGTCAGGTCAAGCACGTTGTAGTCTTGCGAGCGCAGGCTGGCCAGCAACTGATCACGCGGGTCGTGCTGTGGGTGAGTCTGCACGCCGACGAACAGACGCGCTTCCTTGCCCGGGTAGTAGCGGTAGTTGAACTCAGTGATCTGGCGTTTGCCCAGGGCCTGGCAGAAGGCACGGAAACTGCCGGGCTGCTCCGGGATGGTCACGGCGATGATCGCTTCGCGCTGCTCCCCCAGCTCAGCGCGCTCGGCGACATGGCGCAGGCGGTCGAAGTTGACGTTGGCCCCCGAGTCGATCGCCACCAGGGTCTTGCCCTGCGCCTGCTCGCGAGCGACGTACTTCTTGATCCCGGCCACAGCCAGAGCGCCGGACGGCTCGGTGATCGAGCGGGTGTCGTCGTAGATATCCTTGATCGCTGCGCACAATTCATCGTTGCTGACGGTGATCACCTCGTCCACATAGTGTCGGCACAGCTCGAAGCAATGCGCACCGATCTGCGCCACTGCCACGCCTTCGGCAAAACTGCCGACCTGCGCCAACACCACCCGCTCACCGGCCAGCATGGCGGCCTGCAGGCAGTTGGAGTCCTGGGGTTCGACGCCGATGACCTTCACTTCAGGGCGCAGGTATTTGACGTAGGCAGCGATCCCGGCGATCAAGCCGCCGCCCCCCACGGGAACGAAGATCGCATCCAGTGCGCCCGGCTGCTGGCGCAGGATCTCCATGGCCACCGTGCCTTGGCCGGCGATCACGTCCGGATCGTCAAAGGGCGGGACAAAGGTGGCGCCCTGGCTGTCGGCGAGTTTCAGCGCATGGGCCAGGGCATGAGGAAAACTGTCGCCATGCAGCACCACTTCACCACCGCGCGAGCGTACCCCGTTGACTTTCAATTCCGGGGTGGTGGTCGGCATGACGATGGTGGCGCGCATGCCCAGTTCACGGGCGGCCAGGGCCACACCCTGGGCATGGTTGCCGGCCGATGCTGTGATCACCCCACGGGCTCGCTGGGCCGGGTTCAGGCGGCTGAGACGATTATAGGCGCCGCGGATCTTGAACGAGAATGTCGGTTGCAGGTCTTCACGTTTGAGCAACACCTGATTGCCCAGGGCCGCAGACAAAGCTGGCGCCAGCTGCAGGGGTGTCTCGATTGCCAGGTCGTACACCGGTGCAGCAAGAATGCGCCGCACGTAATCGGACAGCAGGTTCAGCGACGCGGAGGGTGTACGAGGGCTAACGGCAAGGCTGGTCATCAGTGACTCCTGGTTTTTTAAAGTGCCCAGGAGAGAGAGAAAGAACCCGCCTCCAGGGCGGGTTCGGTGCAAGTGCCAGCTAGCCCGCCAAAACGATAATGGCGGTAATAATGCTGTGCTGAGGCGACTGCAGGAATGTGTTCATGACGAGGAAACTAGCGCAGGGCTGCAGTCAAAGTCAAGCGGGCTTGCCTCGCGATCAGGCCCGACTGGACATCCCTGCCTTCGGCTGCTTGTATCTACACTCTACAAAACCGCAGAAGCACACAACGATGGCCTACACAGTCATGCTGGTGTTTGGCACCCGTCCCGAAGCCATCAAGATGGCCCCCTTGGCGCAAATATTGCGGCTGTGGCCAGGCATCGAGCTGAACATCTGCGCCACCGGCCAGCACCGGGAAATGCTTCAGCAGGTGCTCCGGGATTTTGGTCTGAGTGTGGATGAAGACCTGCGGGTAATGGCGCAGAACCAGACCCTCAACAGCCTCTCGCAGCAATTGCTGGCACAGCTGGACGCCACATACGCCCGGATCCAGCCAGATATCGTCCTGGTCCATGGCAGCACCACCACCAGTTTCATCGCCGCCCTCGCCGCCTTCAACCGCCAGATCCCCATCGGTCACGTCGAAGCCGGGTTGCGCTCCGGCGACCTCAAGTCGCCCTGGCCTGAAGAAGGCAACCGGCGCCTGACCTCAGTGATTGCCAACTTGCACTTCCCGCCCACCAACCGTGCGCGCGACAACCTGTTGCGCGAAGGCGTGGCGCCAGAGCAGATCGAAGTCACTGGCAACACCGTCATCGATGCCTTGCTGTGGATGCGCGAGCACTTGATCAAGAGCCGCTGGAAGCCGGGCGCAGGCTCCCCGCTGGCGCAGTTGCGCGATGACCAGCGCCTGGTGCTGATCACCGGCCACCGTCGGGAAAACTTCGGCCAGGGCTTCGAGCGCATCTGCCTGGCCCTGGCGGAACTGGCCCTGCGCTACCCGGACGTACAGTTCGTGTACCCGGTGCATCTCAATCCGCAAGTGCAAAAAGCGGTGTACGCGTTGCTCTCGCACCGATCGAATATCCTCTTGGTGGCGCCTCAGGATTACCAGCATTTCGTCTGGTTGATGGACCGCGCCTACCTGATCCTCAGCGACTCCGGTGGCATCCAGGAGGAAGCACCGGCCCTGGGCAAGCCACTGCTGGTGCTGCGTAAAGTCACTGAACGGCACTCGGTGCTCGAAGGCGGCACTGTGAAGCTGGTGGGCACCCAGACCGAACGGATCGTCAAGGAAACCAGCCTCCTGCTTGACGACCCTGCAGCCTACAAGCAGATGAGTCATGTCTTCCTCCCCTATGGCGATGGCCATGCCAGCGAGCGTATCGCTGAGCGCCTGAGCCGCTGGCTTGAGGAAAAAACCCTGGAGCGCGACGCCCCATGAGGCGCCGATGACCGAATGCGAGTACGCACGGCTGGGTGGCAATGCCCTGATCAATGCCGATGAAGCCCTGTACCAAGCCAAGCATGAGGGCAAGCACCGCTATGTGCCGTTCAGCCCCGCGGCAGACGAATTCTGAACTGTGCGCCCCCCAACGCCGACTGGCTCACGGTCAACGTCCCACCCTGCCCTTCGATCGCCCGCCGACTGATCGCCAGCCCCAGGCCAAAGCCGCCGGTGGCGCGATCGCGGCTACGGTCCAGGCGGTAGAACGGCTGAAAGATCAATTCACGCTGATCAGCCGGAATACCGATACCGTCATCCTCGACGGTCAACAGGCAATGTCCTTCGGCATCCAGGCTCAGGCGCAGCAACAGTTGCCGGTCGCAATAACGCATGGCATTGCGCACCAGATTTTGCAAAGCCCGAGCGGTGAGCCTAGGGTCAAGGATGAAGCGCGGCAGGTTGTGTTCGGCAAGCACCTGCCATTCGATGCCGCGGCCATCGAGCTCTTCGGCAAAGCTGCCAAGGATGCTATCGACCAGCTCCAGCAACGACACCTCGACGCGTTCACGCGCCTGGTCGGCGTTCTGCAAACGGCTGTAGGACAACAACTCAAGCACCAGTTCGTCCAGCTCACGCACATGCCCGACCAGCTCCAGCAAGCGCTTGCGGCAGTGCGGCGGTACTTCGTCAAACAGCAGCACCAAGCCAAAATCAAGCCGGGTCAAGGGGGTACGCAGCTCATGGGAAACGGCGTTGAGCAGTTCACGTTGCTGGGTCAGCAAACCCTCGACATCCTGGGCCATGGTGTCGAACACCTCGGCCAGTTCACCGATGTTCGAGCGCGCCGGGATCTGCGTACGCTCCGACAAGCGCCCCTGGCCCAGGCTCCGGGCGGTTTCCTTGAGACGCTCGAGGTCACGCCAGTGCGGCCAGACCCAGAGCAGCAGACAGCCGAGCAAGGCGGCAACGATCAGCACCGTGACGCCCCACGAGATCAAGTTGATATCCAGTGGATCCGGGGGATTACGCAGCTCCACCGCCCAGGTTGCGTCCAGGGGGGCCAGGGCCGAGTTGTAATAACCCCAATCTCCCAGGCGTACGACATTCTCGCCGGCCGCCAGGCGCGCCCGGTCGGCATGCGCCAGGCCGATCTGGTCCTGGCGCCGAAGCTCGATCTGCAGAGGGGCAAAATCCGCTGCCAGCTCGCGCTCAACTGCCGGCCACTGCTCCACTGGTACCTGCTGAAAGCGTTCGACAATGAGCTTTTGCACGCCCTTGGCCTGGTTCAGGTTGTAGGCGATGAAGCGCTCATGAAACGCCCCGACAATGGCGTCGGGAATCAGCAACAGGGCACCGGCATATGCGGCGATGATCACCAGGTACAGGCGAATCAGGATCTTCAACATACCGCTGTCAGAACTCCCACTCGAGGCGGCTGAACAGGTAGCCCTTGCCCCACACGGTCTTGATCTTGCGCGCTTCGCCGGCGCTGTCGTCGAACTTGCGCCGCAGTTTGGAGATCGCCACATCCACCGAACGGTCGGTGCCATTGAACTCGATGCCGCGCAGTTGTTGCAGGATGCGGTCGCGGCTAAGCACCACACCGGCATTGCGCGCCAGTACCACCAGCAGGTTGTACTCACCGCTGGACAGTTCCACCCATTGCTCGCGCCAGAACACATTGCGTTCGGCCAGGTCGATGCGCAGGCCACCGACCACGATCAGGTCACTTTCCAGGCGCGGCTCATTGATGCTGCTGCGGCGCAGCAAGGTCCGCACCCGGGCCAGCAGCACCCGTGGTTCGCAGGGTTTGGTGACATAGTCGTCGGCACCCATCTCCAGCCCGAGCACCTGATCATGACTGTCATCTCGGGCGGTTAGCATGAGGATCGGCAAGGACTGCGACTCGGCGCGCAACAGGCGGCAGACCTGCAGGCCATCAAGGCCGGGCAGCATCAGGTCGAGGATCACCAGGTCCGGTTTGCTGCGGCGGGCCTCGGCCAGCACGTGATCACCACGGGCAATCACCGTAACGCAGAAATCATTGCGCTGCAGGTAGCTGGCGATCAATTCGGACAAGGCGCAGTCGTCTTCGACCAGAAGGATATTCGGCATGGCTAGTTTGACAGGCTGGGAAAGTCAGGCAAGGATATAGGACCTTGCGCGCAGCCAGCGCAACCCTTCACACTTTTTCACACTCGGCCTACACAGCTTAACAGTTGGACGTTGGCCTCCTGCCTTAGCATTGCCGGGTCATTTATGGAAGATCCGCATGTTCAGTTCAAGCCCCCTCCGTCTGCGCGCCCGGCTGCCGCTGTTTGCCATCGTGCTGTCCCTGAGCGCGTGCAATGACAGCGCCCTCGAAGAAGAGCAGGCGCCGCCCAGCACCGTCAGTATCGAGACGGTGAAGATCCAGCCCCTGTCCATCAGCACCGAGCTCAATGGCCGCATTCTCGCTCCGCGCTCTGCCGAGGTCCGTGCCCGTGTGGCCGGCGTGGTACTCAAGCGTGTGTACCGTGAGGGTAGCGACGTCAAGCAGGGCGACGTGCTGTTCCGCATCGACCCGGCACCGTTCCAGGCAGACTATGACAGCGCCCGCGCAAGCCTGGCCAAAGCCGAAGCCAGCCGCTACCAGGCACGCCTGCAGGATCAGCGCTACCGTGAACTGATCACCATCAACGCCGTCAGCCGCCAGGACCACGACAACGCCCGCGCCGCGCTGATGCAGGCCGACGCTGCCGTCGCCGAAGCCAAGGCAACGCTGGAGCGCGCGCGGCTGAACCTGGGCTACGCCACCGTCACCGCGCCGATCTCCGGACGCATCGGCCGCGCCTTGGTAACCGAAGGTGCCTTGGTGGGAGAGAACGAGAGCACGCCGCTGGCGACCATCCAGCAACTGGACCCGATCCACGCCGATGTGACCCAGTCGACCCGCGAGCTCACCGCCCTGCGCCGCGCCCTGCGCGCCGGCGAGCTGCAACAGGTGGGCCAGGACCAGGCCGGCGCTACCCTGATCCAGGATGACGGTACACCCTACCCGCTGCCGGGCAAGCTGCTGTTCTCCGACATCAGTGTCGACCCGAGCACCGGGCAGATCACCTTGCGCAGCGAGTTCCCCAACCCGGACCTCGACCTGCTGCCCGGCAGCTTCATTCGCGTACGCCTGGAGCAGGCTATCAAGCAGCAAGGTATCAGCGTGCCGCAGCGCGCCATCTTGCGTGACAGCGCCGGCAACCCACGGGTATTGCTGGTCGATGCCCAGCAGCGCATCAGCGAGCGCCCGGTGGTGCTCGGCGGCGTGCAACACAACCGCTGGATCGTCAGCGAAGGTCTGGCGCCCGGGGACCGGGTGGTGATCGAAGGACTGCAGCACGTCAATCCAGGCGACCAGGTACAGGTCGACAACGCGGGCAAGGACGCCCCTTCCATCGTTCAGACCACTGGCCAGTGAGGGCCTGATTCATGCCGCAGTTTTTCATTGATCGCCCGGTATTCGCCTGGGTGGTCGCCCTGTTCATCCTGCTGGCCGGCGCCCTGGCGATTCCGCAGTTGCCGGTCGCCCAATACCCCGACGTGGCGCCACCGCAGGTAGAAATCTATGCCGTCTATCCGGGCGCCTCGGCGCAGACCATCGATGAAAGCGTGGTCAGCCTGATCGAAGAGGAGCTCAATGGCGCCGACAACCTGCTCTATTTCAGCTCGCAAAGCAGCCTGGGCAGCGCCACCATCACCGCCACCTTCGAACCCGGCACCAACCCGGACCTGGCCCAGGTCGATGTACAGAACCGCCTGAAAGTGGTCGAGTCGCGCCTGCCGCGGCCAGTCACCCAGCAAGGCCTGCAGGTGGAAAAAGTATCCACCGGTTTCCTGCTGTTGGTGACCCTCACCGCCGAGGACGGCAACCTGGATGAAGTGACGCTGAGCGACTTCCTGGCGCGTAACGTGATGAACGAAATCCGCCGCCTCAAGGGCGTCGGCAAGGCCCAGCTGTATGGATCCGAGCGGGCCATGCGGATCTGGCTCGACCCGCAGAAGCTGATCGGCTTCAACCTCACCCCGGATGATGTCAACGAGGCAATTGCCGCCCAGAACGCCCAGGTCGCTCCCGGCAGCATCGGCGATCTGCCCACCACCGGCAGCCAGGAAATCACTGCCAACGTGGTGATCAAGGGTCAGCTGAGCACGGTGCAGGAGTTCGAAGACATTGTCTTGCGCGCCAATCCGGATGGTTCGCGGTTGACCGTCGCTGATGTCGCCCGGGTCGAGATCGGCAGTCAGGAGTATCAGTACGGCACCCGTCTGAACGGCAAGCCCACCAGTGCCTTCAGCGTGCAGCTGTCGCCCGGTGCCAACGCCATGGAAACTGCGACCCTGGTGCAGGCCAAACTTGCCGACCTGTCGCGTTACCTGCCTGCGGGCGCCAAGTTCGATATCCCTTACGACACCTCGCCGTTCGTCAAGGTTTCGATCCAGCAAGTGATCACCACCCTGCTCGAAGCCATGGCCCTGGTGTTTGCGGTAATGTTCCTGTTCCTGCAGAACATCCGCTATACCCTGATCCCGACCCTGGTAGTGCCGGTGGCCCTGATGGGCACTTTCGCAGTGATGATGGCGCTGGGTTTCTCGGTCAACGTCCTGACCCTGTTCGGCATGGTCCTGGCCATCGGTATCCTGGTGGATGACGCCATCGTGGTAGTGGAGAACGTTGAGCGGATCATGAGCGAAGAAGGCTTGCCGCCACGGGACGCGACGAAAAAAGCCATGGACCAGATCAGTAGCGCGATTGTCGGCATCACCCTGGTGCTGGTAGCGGTATTCCTGCCCATGGCCTTCATGAGCGGTTCGGTCGGGGTTATCTACCAGCAGTTCTCGGTGTCCATGGCGGTGTCGATCCTGTTCTCGGCGTTCCTCGCCCTGAGCCTGACCCCGGCCCTGTGCGCCACATTGCTCAAACCCATCGCCAAGGGCGAGCACCACGAAAAACGCGGGTTCTTTGGCTGGTTCAACCGCCGCTTCGAAAGCCTGAGCGATGGCTATCAGCATTGGGTGGTCCAGGCCCTCAAGCGCAGCGGACGCTACCTGATGGTGTACCTGGTGCTGGTGGCAGGCCTGGTCTACGGTTTCAGCCAGTTGCCCTCCTCGTTCCTGCCCACCGAAGACCAGGGTTACACCATCACCGACATCCAGCTGCCGCCAGGGGCCAGCCGGGCGCGTACTGAAGCGGTGGCGGCACAGATCGAGGCGCACAATGCCACTGAACCGGGAGTTGGCAACAGTACGCTGATTCTTGGTTTCAGCTTCTCCGGTAACGGCCAGAACGCGGCACTGGCCTTTACCACGCTCAAGGACTGGTCCGAGCGCGGTGCCGACGACAGTGCCCAGTCGATTGCCGACCGCGCCAATGCGGCCTTCAGCCAGCTCAAGGACGCCATTGCCTACTCCATACTGCCACCACCGGTGGACGGCCTGGGTACCTCCAGCGGTTTCGAATTCCGCCTGCAGGACCGTGGCGGCCTGGGCCATGCGGCGCTGATGGCCGCGCGCGACCAACTATTGGCCAACGCCGAAAAGAGCCCGGTGCTGGTCAACGTGCGTGAAAGCGCCCTGGCCGAAAGCCCGCAAGTGCAGCTCGAAGTTGACCGCAAACAGGCCAACGCCTTGGGCGTATCCTTTGCGGATATTGGTGATGTGCTCAATACCGCAGTGGGCTCCAACTACGTCAATGACTTCCCGAACCAAGGACGCATGCAGCGCGTGGTGGTCCAGGCTGAAGGCGACCAGCGCGCCCAGGTCGAAGACCTGCTGAAGATTCATGTGCGCAACAACAGCGGCAAGATGGTCCCGCTGTCCGCCTTTGTCCAGGCCAAGTGGGTCACAGGCCCGGTACAACTGACCCGCTACAACGGTTACCCGGCGGTCGCGGTATCCGGCGAGCCGGCGCCAGGCTACAGTTCGGGCCAGGCAATGGATGAGATCCAGCGCCTGGTCGATCAGCTGCCGCTGGGAATGGGCCTGGAATGGACTGGCCTGTCGTTGCAGGAACGTCTGTCAGGCACCCAGGCACCGATGCTCATGGCGTTGTCGCTGCTGGTGGTGTTCCTGTGCCTGGCGGCGTTGTATGAAAGCTGGTCGATTCCGACCGCAGTGCTGCTGGTAGTGCCGTTGGGCGTGCTTGGCGCAGTGCTTGCCGTGAGCCTGCGCGGCATGCCTAACGACGTGTTCTTCAAAGTCGGCTTGATCACCCTGATCGGTCTGTCGGCAAAGAACGCGATCCTGATCATCGAGTTCGCCAAGCGCCTGGTCGATGACGGCCATGACCTGGTGGACGCGACGGTACAGGCGGCGCGCCTGCGCTTGCGGCCGATTGTCATGACCTCGCTGGCGTTCATCCTCGGCGTGGTGCCACTGGCAATTGCCAGCGGCGCCAGCTCGGCCAGCCAACAGGCGATCGGCACCGGGGTGATCGGCGGCATGCTCAGCGCCACCCTGGCGGTGGTGTTCGTACCGGTGTTCTTCGTCGCGGTCATGCGCCTGACCGGCAAGCACCAGGCGCGGATGCAGTCAGCACCAGCGGTGGTTGAAGGGCACTGATCTGGACAGTTGGCGGCGCGCATGGGAAGGTAATCGGCTGACACTGCCAGGAACCATACCCATGCCCGCCGTCATCCCACCCTGCTCCATTCTTCTGCTGGCTGGCGGTCGCGGCCAGCGCATGGGCGGCCAGAACAAGGGTTTGCTGCCCTGGCAGGGCAAGCCACTGATTGCCCATATCCAGGCGGTCGTGCGGCCACTGACCGATGACCTGATCATTTCCTGCAACCGCAACCAGGACCAGTACAGGCCTTATGCCGATCAACTGGTCAGTGACCCCCTGGCCGACTTCCCCGGGCCGCTGGCCGGCGTGCTGGCAGGGCTTGCAGTTGCACGCCATCGCTGGCTGCTGGTACTGGCCTGTGATGCACCGTTGATCGACAGTGCGCTGATAGTTGATCTGCTCAGTCAGGCCAATGACCAAGGGCAACCGGCAATGATTCGCCAGGGAGGTTACTGGCAGCCGATGTTCAGTCTGATTCCCTGCGCGTTGCGCGATGACCTTGAACAGGCCTGGCAACAGGGCGACCGAGGGATTCAGCGGGCGTTGCTCAAGCATCCGCTGCGGGCGCTGGAATACCCCGAGGATGACCGGCGCTTGAGCAACTTCAATACGCCGGAGTTTCTTCAGCGCTGATCAGGCCTTATCGCGGGGCAACCGTGAACGAATCCGCTGGCACACATTCAGCACCTGCTGCACCTCACTCTCGCCAAGATCGATCTTGCAGGCCATGTTATTGAACACCTTGGCCGCTTCAGCCTTGAGTTCGCGGCCCTTGTCGGTCAGCAGCAGATTGCGCCGCCGACGATCGTTCGGGTCAAGGTAGACGGTGATAAAACCGTTATCGGCCAGGCGTTTGACAATCGGCGTCAAGGTGCCCAGATCGAACAGGGTCAATTCACTCAAGGCGCTGATCGAGACATCGTCCTTACCCCACAGACCTGCCATCACCAGCAATTGCGGATAGGTAATGCCACGCTGCTTCAACGGCTCGGCGTAATCGCGAACCATAGCATTGGCAGTCGAATACAACGAAAAGCACAGCATCTTGTCAAAGTCGAAGGTCGGGTCAAGCATGCCCACCCCCCTCGACTCGACTGAACGCCTGCAAGGTGATTTCGATAGTGTTATGCAAGGACAGGTAACTCATGGTGGATTCGCGAGAATCGTGGGTAAGTCCGCTTATTATCAGTTGCGGTCGGTCACACCGTCAGCAATCTTGCGGCGCAATGCCGAGATCGTGTCGCGGTAGTTGTCTTGGGCGAAGATTGCCGTACCGGCGACGAACATGTCTGCGCCTGCCGCAGCAACCTGACCTATGGTTTCCAGGTTGACCCCGCCGTCCACTTCCAGGCGAATGCTGCGGCCACTGTCATCAATCAGCTTGCGCGCTGCGGCAATCTTGGGCAACACCTGGGGGATGAAACGCTGGCCACCAAAGCCTGGGTTGACCGACATCAGCAGGATCAGGTCGAGCCGATCAAGCACGTATTGAGCCGCGTCCAGGGTGCTGGCCGGGTTGAATACCAAGCCGGCCTTGCAGCCCAGATCCTTGATCAACTGCACAGAACGGTCCAGGTGCAGGGTTGCCTCGGGATGAATCGAAATGTAGTCGGCGCCCGCTTCGGCGAAGGCCTGGATCATGCTGTCCACCGGCGTCACCATCAGGTGCACATCAATCGGCGCGCTAATACCGTGACTGCGCAAGGCCTTGCAGAACTGCGGACCCATGGTCAGGTTGGGCACATAGTGGTTATCCATGACATCGATATGAATGACGTCGGCCCCGGCGGCCAGCACCTGTTCAGCCTCCTCTCCCAGCCGGGCGAAATCAGCCGCCAGTATCGACGGTGCAATCCAGAACTCTTTCACGTACGTACTCCATTACTCATTGACTAAGCGTTGCTGCGGCCCCGATTCACCCCGCCCCAGCGCTGCATTGAGCTGTTCGATCAGCGCAGGCGTGGGGGTATCCAGATGAAAATGATGACCGCCGTCGTGCCAGTGCACCCGGGTATCCGGGGGCAAGGCGTTTTTTCGTTTGTCGAAGGCATTACCCGTGAACAACCCCTGGCGCCCGAGCAGCACATGTAAAGAGCAACTGATCTGCTGCAGGAACTCACAAGCCTGACGTTCGGTCAGTTGCAACGGTTCGGGGAGCACCAGGCGTGGATCATGGCGCCAACGATAACCATGGCCCAGATTGAGCAGGTCACGCAGGGCCAACAAGCGAGCCCCTTCTGCACTGAGGCTGCCGTCAATACTGTTACGCCGCTCGCTGATCGCTGTCTCCAGGCTGCTGAACTGGGCCTCTTCCGGCCCGCTGAAGCCGTGCAGGCGGGTGCGTAACGCCAACCGCAACAAGCGTTGGGCCTTGCGCATGTGTTCGACGGTGTTGCCATCGTCCACGGTAAACGGTGCGCCCATGCCATCGATAAACACCATACTGTCGATGCTCCGGTTCATTGCCGCGAGAATCGACGCCACGCCGGTGCCCATGGAATGGCCGAGTACTGAAAAGCGCTTCCAGCCCAGGCACTCGACCAGGGCGTTCATATCATCGGCGTGTTCCCACAAGTAGTAACCGCTGTCGGCCCGGCGATGTTGAGAGCGCCCGTGACCGGCCAGATCCGGGGCGACCACAAAGCAATCGCGCAACAACGGCGCGATGCGCTCGAAGGACGCTGCATTGTCCAGCCAGCCATGCAGGGCAAGCACCGGATGCCCGCGTTCATTACCCCAGGTTCGCAAGGCAATGTGGTTGCCATTGACGTCCAGCGATTGGTCGCGACCGCTGTGGCCCGGACTCATGGATAGCGCTCCCTGTGGAGCCGCCGGGTACGGGCTGTCATCCGGCCACCAGCGGCTGTGCATTGCGTGCCGAGTGCTGCAACTGCAACAGGTCGATCTTGCCGTTGGCGGTGCGTGGCAGACTGCTTTCGATGCTGATGGACAGCGGCACCTTGTGCGCCTCCAGGCCATGGCGGCAGCGTTCCAGCAGTTGCTCGGCGCTAAGATTCACACCTTGCCCCAAGGTGATGAACGCGCACAGCCCCTCGCCGACCGAGGCGTGTTCGACACCGACCACGGCGGCGGCTTCCACCCCGTCGATGGCGTAGAGAAAGCCCTCTACTTCATTGGGGCTGACCTTCATGCCCCGCGACTTGATCATATGGTCCATACGGCCGCGAAAATACAAATAACCGTCCTCGTCGAGACTGCAGTAATCACCGGTGTACAGCACGCTCTCACCTGGATAGCGCCCTGGCTTGAGCTTGAGCGCAGTGGCCGCGGGGTTGCGCCAATAGCCGGCCATGACCGTCGCGCCGCGAATCACCAACTGCCCCACCTGATGAGGCTCATCGATACGCTGATCCTGATCGTCCACCAGCCACAACTCGGTGTTGGGAATGGCGATACCGACGCTGCCCGGCTTGCTGTCGATGTCTTCAGAGGGCAAATAGGTGCAGCGCTTGCATTCGGTCAGGCCGTACATCGAGAAGATCTGCGCCTGGGGAAACAGCGCCTTCATCTGGGCGATATGCGGCGCCTTGAGCGCGGCGCCAGTGTTGGTGACCATGCGCACATCAGCAAAGATCGCCTCATGTTTGCGCGCATACTCATGCAACAGCGTCAGCATGGTCGGCACGAACGGGATCACCGTCACCTGGTACTGGCGGATCTTCCTGATCAGGAAAATCGGCCAGGTGAATTCCTTCTCCAGTACCAGGGTAGCCCCGGCACTGATGGCCATGATCATCTGGTACAAGCCGTAGTCGAATGACAGCGGCAGCGAGCAGAGCACCTTGTCGGTGTCGTTGTAGCCCAGATAAGTGTGCAGTGAGGTCAGGGCTGCAAGCATGTTGCGGTGCGTCAGCATCACGCCTTTGGGGGCGCCGGTGGAGCCTGAGGTGTAGATGATCGCCGCCAGGTCGAGGTCGAGATTACCGCACGGCAGCGGCTCCCCGCCGCCCTGCCCGAGCAGGCTTTCAAAGGTCTGCGCCACGGTCGAGCCGGCGTCGCCATCGAGCAGTACGATCAGTTTGAGGTGCGCGAGGTCGGCGGTGCTGGCCGGCAGGCTGGCGATTTTCTCGGTGGTGGTGATCAATACCGAGGCCTCGGCATCGCGAACGATATAGTCGAGGCAGTCGGCCGGGGTATCCAGGCCGACATTGACCACTACGCCACCGGCCTTGAGGATACCCCAGAAGGCACACACCGTTTCGACCCGGTTGCCCAGGCACACCACTACCCGTTCCTGGCGCTGCAGGCCATTGACCTGCAAACCCGCCGCCAGGCGCGCGCTGGCTTCGTCCAGCTGCGCATAGGTGTAGGTTTCATCGGCATAGATGATTGCGGCTTTGTCCGGATGCAAATCGTTGCGGGTTTCCAGCACATCCTGCAGAAGGACTTCACGCACGCTCATGCTGCACCTCGACAACACCCAGCGGGCGCCCCACCGAACGGCTCTGCCGATGAGCATCGATGTAACCGGCCAGGGTCGCCACGGTGTTGAAATGCCCCGGGACAATGGTATCCGGGTTGACGAAAAAGCCTTCGATATCGTCCTCCAGGCTGATCAGCAGCTCCATGGAGGTCAACGAATCCAGCCCCAGGTCATCACGCAAGTGAGAGTCGGCGGTGATGACCGTACCTTCCGGCAACTTCAGTACCACCCGCAGGATGTCACTGAGCTGACGCTGGGTAGCAAGCTGGATTTCAGCAGCAGGTTCGATTGCGGCGGCTGTATTGAGCATCGCTTCAAGCGGCACATCGGCATGACTGTCGCGAATATCCACGGCCGTTTGCCGCGCCCTGGCAAGAAACAGCTGATTGTTGCTGACCACAACTTCGGCCGGGTGACCATGACTGTGGAACAGGGTCGGCGAGGCCGAAGGACCGTAGGCGCCCGAAGCGGTCACGGCCAGAACATCGCCTTCGTGCAGGGTTTCCAGGCGCACATCGCGCCCGAGCAGGTCATCGGGACTGCAGAGCGGTCCGGAAATATGGTACTCGCGCAGCGGCGCACCGTTGTTGCCGGTGGCCTTGATGATACGGAAGTTGCGCTTGAGCACCTGACCGCTGCCCGCCGCCGCACCGTGGCAGTTGGTGCCGCCATCGGTGACGGCAAAGGTCTTGCCGTGGTTCTCCTTGATATTGTCGACCGTGACCAGCAAGGCACCGCACTTGCCGGCAATGAAGCGCCCCGACTCAAGGATGATGCGCGTACGCGGGAATTGCTGGTGGAAATCATTGAACAGCGGCGCAAGCAACTGTTTGAGCTGGGCGGTATCGAGCTCTGATTCGTTTTCGTAGTACTTGATACCCAGGCCGCCACCAACATCGACCATGCGCATGTCCAGTTTGTGGCGTTCAGACAAGGTGCGGAACAAGCCGAGAATGTACGCGGCGTTATCGTAGACCGATTGCGCATCGAGGATCTTGGTGCCGTTATAGACGTGAATACCCTTGATCCTGATGTTGGGCTGGGCCAGGTACTCGGCGAAGTTGGCCACTGCGGTGTCTTCCTGAATACCGAAGTGAGTAGGCCGCCCGCCCATCTTCCAGGGAGAGCCGGCAGCCGAGAAATTCGGGTTGATGCGAATCGCAACCGGTGCGTCGCAGCCCAGCTCCCCAGCCAGGGCCGACAACTTGCGCAACTCGCTTTCAGATTCGACAACGATGGCGAACACCCCGACTTCCAGGGCGCGGCGGTGCTCTTCAGGCTTCTTGTAGGGGCCTAAGAAAATAATGTCCTGCGGCGCCACCCCTGCCTTGAGGGCAATCTCCAGCTCGCCCAATGAGCACACTTCAGTGTTGCCACCGTATGAACGGATCAACTTCACCAGAGACAGATTGGGATTGACCTTCAACGCATAGAAGATATCCACGCAGTCCGGCAATGCCTCACGTAACTCGTTGAAACTGCTGCGCAGCACCGCTTCATCGTAGAGGTAGGTCGGTGTCCCGAACGTCGCTTTTGCCTGGATGACGAGTTCCTTGGAAAGCTTCATCTGTTGCTCCCATCGTTCTTATAGTGTCCCGCTCTGGCGGCAGTGCTTGTCTCGGCGTGTAAGCACCGTCGCACACGCTCGATGGCGGATTGGCTTCATTATTCATTGCGCATCACTGACACGATCTTGCGGGTCAAGCGTAAAACTTTGCGCGCAAAGTTTATAGAAATTTTGCGGGCGCCCTGAAGGTGATGTCAAGGTAATTCCACTGGCACAGAGATGTGGCAGAAAGCCACGGCGTTTTAGGAATTTTCGGACAGAACAGAGATAAATCGTCGCACCTGGTCCATATCAGATGGAATTACCCCCAGCAAATACTGGGCTTCTATCTGATCCGGTGTTATGCCCAGTTTCTGAGTCTGTTTTGAATATCGGCAGGTTCCTACAGTCTGCGCCGGTGTCCTGCCCCTTTTGGTAGGACGAGCCTTAAAGGAATTGTGGAAACTAGCCATGAGCACACATCAACAGGCCCTGGCCTATAACTACAAGGTGGTCCGGCAATTCGTCATCATGACGGTGTTCTGGGGCATCGTCGGCATGGCGATGGGCGTCTGGATCGCCTCGCAGCTGGTCTGGCCGGAACTCAATCTTGAACTGCCCTGGACCAGCTTCGGTCGCTTGCGCCCCGTGCATACCAGCCTGGTGATTTTCGGCTTTGCCGGCAGCGCGCAGTTTGCCGCCAGTTACTACGCGGTCCAACGCACCTGTCAGGTGCGCCTGTACAGCGACAAACTGGCAGCCTTCACCTTCTGGGGTTGGCAGGCGACCATCCTCATCATGCTGATCAGCCTGCCCCTGGGCCTGACCACCACCAAGGAATACGCCGAGATCGAGTTCACCGGTGCGGTGTGGATGGCAATCGTCTGGGTCGCTTATGGCATCGTGTTCTTCGCCACTCTGATGCGCCGCAAAGCCAGGCACATCTATGTCGGCAACTGGTTCTTCGGCGCCTTCATCGTGGTGATCGCCATGCTGCACGTGGTCAACCACCTGTCGATTCCGGTCAGCTGGTTCAAGTCCTACCCGGTCTACTCCGGTGCAACCGACGCGATGGTCCAGTGGTGGTACGGCCATAACGCCGTGGGCTTTTTCCTGACCACAGGCTTTCTCGGCATGATGTATTACTTCGTGCCCAAGCAGGTTGGCCGGCCGGTGTACTCCTACCGCCTGTCGATCGTGCACTTCTGGGCGCTGATTACCCTGTACATCTGGGCAGGCCCCCACCACCTGCACTACACCGCCCTGCCCGACTGGGCGCAATCGCTGGGCATGGCCATGTCGCTGATCCTCCTGGCGCCAAGCTGGGGCGGCATGATCAACGGCATGATGACTCTCTCGGGTGCCTGGCATAAGCTGCGCAGCGACCCGATCCTGCGCTTTCTGGTGCTGTCGCTGGCGTTCTACGGCATGTCGACCTTCGAAGGGCCGATGATGGCGATCAAGACCGTCAACGCCTTGTCGCACTATACCGACTGGACCATCGGCCACGTACATGCCGGCGCCTTGGGATGGGTGGCGATGATCACTTTCGGATCGCTCTATCACATGATCCCGAGGGTCTTCGGCCGCGAACAGATGCACAGCATCGGCCTGATCAACGCGCACTTCTGGCTGGCCACCATCGGCACCGTGCTGTACATCGCCTCGATGTGGGTCAATGGCATCGCCCAGGGCCTGATGTGGCGCGCCACCAACGAAGACGGCACCCTCACCTATTCCTTTGTCGAAGCGCTGGTGGCCAGCCATCCGGGCTTCCTGGTGCGCTTCATCGGTGGAGTACTGTTTCTCACTGGCATGCTGCTGATGGCTTACAACACCTGGCGCACGGTACGCGTGGCAGATGAAAAGCTGGCGTTGTCCAACGCGCAGATGGCCTGAGGACACAACCATGGATCAGTGGCTGTATGCGCTGTATTGCCTGACTGGCGTAGCGTTCTTCTACCTGGTCACCAGCGCCTGCCTGCGCGGCCACAGCCGCGAGGTGGACGACCGGGTCAGCCTGATGCCGTTTGCCGATGACCCGGCAGCGGCGCAGCGAGTCGAGGAGGCAATCGGCAAACCGGTGCCGGCGGTTAAGCCGGATGCGGCGCTGAAAGCCTGATCGCGGGGCAAGCCCGCCCACAGGAGGAGTTAAATTCCCTGTAGGAGCGGGCTTGCCCCGCGATTTTCACTCCCGACCATCTTCAAAAAACACCTTGCGCCCATCCACCTGGCTCGATGCCCGAGGCAGGTTGGCCGCCTCGCCCGTGGGCTTCTCCACATACCAATAGCAATGCTTTGCCGCACGGGTAATGGCCACATAAGCCAAGCGCAGTACTTCATCCTTCTGCGCGTTATCGAACGCCAGTGGATCCCCCGCACGCCCCAACCCCGCCTGACGGTACACCTGGTTCTTGTACGGTGAACTGCTCAGGTGCTGGCAATCACCAAGCATGAACACAGCATCTGCCTGCAGCCCTTTGGCGCTGTGGTAGGTCAGCTGGCGGAATCGGCGCTGACTCGCCGGCAGCCCGGCCTCGTGACTAACCAAAGGTTTAATATGCTCTGATATCAGTAACTTATCGCTACCTTTTCGAAACAAAATCATCACTGATTCGCCACGTCGGTAATGTTCCATCAACGTCTGCGCCAGTGCCGCTTCGTCACGCTCAAGCACTTTGATCGGTAGCGGATCCTCTGCCGCCGGTCCGCAGGCTCTGGCCTTCTTGCCAGTGATCGCCGGTGCCGACTTCACGATATGCTCGGCCGCATCGATGATGTGCTGATGGCTGCGGTAGTTGTCAGCGAGCATCACCCGGGTGTTGCTTGGGGACACGAACTCCTTGCTGAACTCCATGAAAAATTTCGGCGAGCTGCCACGCCAGCCGTAGATCGACTGCCAGTCATCCCCCACGCACAGCAGCGAGGAATGCTGGGCTACCCGCCCGACGTTGAGGCTTGGGCCGCGCCTGCGGATCTCGCGCAGGCAGGCCCGCAGCCAGGAGACGATCTGCGGCGAGACGTCCTGGAACTCATCAATCATCAGGTGTGCCAGTGGCCGCAACAGAGGGTCAGGCAGCAAACGCAGGTTCTCCGGGTTGTTCTCGCCGAACAGGGCAAACATGCGGTTGTAGCTCATGATCGGTGGCGACTGAGCGAGCAGGTGCGCCTCAAGCGCCCTCCAGTACAGGCTCAGGGCTTCGAAGAACTGCGCATCGCTGTCGCCTGCGGGAAAGCTCATGGCGCCCACCGCCTGGTTTACCTCGAGCCCGAGGTTCTCGATAAAGCCTGCAGCAGCGACGAAGGCATCGAGCAGCGGCACCGCTGACAGCTCACCCTTGACCTTGTAATCAAAGCCCGGCCCGGCCACAGCATCACCCGCCAGGGAGGATGTCAGACGCTTGGCCGCGGCATAATTTTCTAACCAAATCACTGGCTTATCGCAGAAAGCTTGAAACAGAGTGCGCTTTATCACCCACTCCGCCCAGACCGGAAGCTTGGCCCCTGGACGCTTGTACTGCTGGTTTTCACCCGGATCGAAGCCCAACACCACCCAGGCATCCAGCTCGGCGATATGGCCATGGAAGTGAAAGCGACTGCCGTTGATCTCGACCGTCTCGCGGCTCGGTTCGATGCCCTTGATCGGCCAGGCGCCGGCGGCAAACCAGAGATCTTCGAGAGTGTCACAGAGCTCTTCGTCACGGCTGGCGGAAAGCTGGGTGACTGCCACACGCTTTTGCACATCCGGGTGATCGCGGTCCAGGGCCTTGAGCTGCAGGGCTTCGCGACGCAGCCCGGCAATCAGCTCGGCAAACCGCAGGCTGCTGTTGAGCAGGTCGCGGTAGCACAGGTTGAGTTGCTGACGCTGGGCGTCGTTGATGCGCAGGTCGAACGGATTGCTCTCGGCATTGGCTTCGCTGCCCCCCGGCATCTCGCTGCCCAGGGTCTCGAACGCCCGCACCTGGCTGAAGCCCGGCAGGCTACGCACCAGCGGCAGGATGCGCGAGTGAAAGGTACGCACCAGTTCGCGGGCCTGGGCGGGACTGAGGTCGAGCTGCCAGAGGCCGAAAACCTGCACCAGGCGGGCAATGAAATCCTTGCGCGACTCACGGGTGAAGGTCACCACGGTCATGGCGTCCAGCTCGTAGCCCAGGTAATGACGCAACAACAGAATGCGCAGTACCAGCGAAGTCGACTTGCCAGCCCCGGCACCGGCGATCACGCAAGTGGAAGGCGTGTCGCTGAAGATCATCTTCCACTGCGCCGTGCTTGGCTGAGCATAGGCTGGCAAACGCTGGGCGACGTCAGCTTTGAAACGCTTCTTCAACTCGGCCGTCAATGGCAAGCGCCAGTCGTCGAACAGGTGGTCATCCTGCCCCGGCACACCATGGCCGTCAGGACGCGTATCACGGATCACCAGCACCTGGCGCCCGGCTTCATAGCCGTCTACCCGCCCTTCTTCGTAGCCTTTGCGTAAACCGTCGGCGTGCCCGGTGCGCTGGCCAGTGGCATGGCCCTGGAACCAGGAATCGCGGTGCTGGGCCTGCAAACGGCTCAAGCCTCGACCCAGCAGGCGCGCCGCCAGGCGCCGGATCCAGGGCAGTTGCGCAGGTGGAGTCAACTCCAGGGATAGCTTGGGACGCTCTTCAGACACACTGACTCCAACAAGAAAAAACCTGCGCTCATGTTCGCTCCATCGGACATAAATCACCAGCTGAATGCTTGCAGATCAGTGAATTAGACGATGAAGCGTATAAAGCACCGCAGCTGTATACATCCATAAAATCGATGGGAATCAGCCGAAATTTACGCTTATTTTCGATCATAGATTCAGCGATGATCACTCCATCAAACGACTCACCAGGAGAGCCCATCATGCTGCAACTGCGCCCGTTCAAGAGCCTTGGCCATGCCAACCATGGCTGGCTCGACGCCCACCATCATTTTTCCTTTGCCGAATACTATGACCCGCAACGGATGCACTGGGGCAACCTGCGGGTCTGGAACGACGACCTGATTGCGGCAGGCAGCGGTTTCCCACCGCATCCGCACCGCGACATGGAAATCATCACTTATGTGCGTGAAGGCGCCATCAGCCACCAGGACAACCTGGGCAACAAGGGCCGTACCGAAGCCGGTGATGTGCAGGTGATGAGTGCCGGTACCGGCATCACCCACAGTGAGTACAACCTGGAAAAAGTCGATACGCGGATCTTCCAGATCTGGATCGTGCCGGAGCACGTCGGACAGGCGCCTTCGTGGGGCACTCGGCCCTTCCCGAAAGGCGAGCGCGGCGAGGGTTTCGTGACCCTGGCCAGCGGCCGTGAAGGGGACGAAGACAGCTTGCGCATTCGCGCCGATGCGCGTCTGGTGGCAGCCACCCTGCAGGCTGGAGAAAGCGCTGAGTATCGCTTTGAAGCCGGACGGCGCGGCTATCTGGTGCCGGCCAAAGGGCTGATCGAGGTCAACGGTGTACGGGCCGAAGCGCGCGATGGTGTTGCCATTGAGGATGAGCAGGTACTCAGGGTGACCGCGTTGCAGGACAGTGAGATCGTCCTTGTGGATGTGGCATAGCTTTAAGTCTGATCGCGGGGCAAGCCCGCACCCACAGGGTGACTCAACACCCTGTGGGTGCGGGCTTGCCCCGCGATGCATTTCACGCCATCAGGCGATAGCAGCATCCACCAGCGCCTGGGCCTCAGCCACCAGGCGTTGCAGATGCGCTTCATCAACGAAGCTTTCCGCGTAGATCTTGTAAATGTCCTCGGTACCCGACGGCCGTGCGGCGAACCAGCCGTTGGCAGTCATCACCTTCAGGCCGCCAATGGCCTGGTTGTTACCCGGGGCATGGCTGAGGATCTGCTCGATCGGCTCACCGGCAAGCTCGGTCGATTTGACCTGCTCTGGGGCCAACTTGCTCAGCAGCGCCTTCTGCTGCGCATTGGCCTTGGCCTCGACCCGCGTGGCAAAGGGTTCGCCCAGCTCAGCGGTCAGTTCGGCATATGCCTGACTTGGATCACGACCGGTACGGGCGGTGATCTCTGCGGCCAGCAGCGCCGGGATCAGGCCATCCTTGTCAGTGGTCCAGACGCTGCCATCCTTGCGCAGGAACGAAGCACCGGCGCTTTCCTCACCGCCAAAACCCAGGCTGCCATCGAACAGACCATCGGCGAAGAACTTGAACCCTACCGGCACTTCATACAAGCGGCGGCCCAGGCGTGCAGTGACGCGGTCGATCAGGCCACTGCTGACCACGGTCTTGCCGACTGCAGCATCCTGACGCCACAGCGGACGGTGCTGGAACAGGTAGTCGATGGCCACGGCCAGGTAATTGTTCGGTGCCAGCAGGCCGCTCTTGGTAACGATGCCATGGCGGTCATGGTCCGGGTCGCAAGCAAAGGCCACGTCGAAACGCTCACGCAGGCCGATCAGGCCCTGCATGGCATAGGGTGAGGACGGGTCCATACGGATTTGACCATCCCAGTCTACCGACATGAAACGGAACGTCGGGTCGACCTCGGTGTTGACCACTTCCAGATTCAGCTTGTAATGCTCGGCAATCGCCGACCAGTAACGCACGCCCGCCCCGCCCAGTGGATCAACGCCCAGACGCAGCTTGGCGCTGCGGATGACGTCGAAATCAATGACGTTTTCCAGGTCGGCGACATAGCTGGCCACGTAGTCATGGCGGTGAGTAGTACTGGCTTGCAGGGCCTGCTCATGATCCATGCACTTGATGCCTTTGAGACCATCAGCCAGCAGCTCGTTGGCTTTGGCTTCAATCCACTTGGTCACATCGCTGTCGGCCGGCCCGCCATTGGGCGGGTTGTACTTGAAGCCACCGCTTTGCGGCGGGTTGTGCGAAGGCGTAATGACGATGCCATCGGCCAGGCCACTGCTGCGGCCACGGTTGTAGCAGATGATGGCGTGGGACACCGCCGGCGTCGGCGTGTACTCGTCATCCTTGGACAGCATGACTTCAACGCCATTGGCCGCCAGGACCTGCAAGGCACTGGCTGCAGCAGGTGTCGATAGCGCATGGGTATCAGCGCCAATGAACAGCGGACCATTGATGCCCTTGGCCTGGCGGTACAGGCAGATCGCCTGGCTGATGGCCAAGACATGATTTTCGTTGAAGCTCAGGTCCACCGAGCTGCCCCGGTGCCCGGAAGTGCCGAACGCGACGCGTTGGCTGGCAATGCTGGCATCGGGCTGGCCGGTATAGTAGGCGGTCAACAGGCGCGGGATATCCACCAGCACGGAGGCTGGAGCCGGTTTGCCCGCCAAAGGACTGAGCTTCATGCAAAACCTCAAGAAAGGATGTTCAGGGTAATGAAAACACGCAGTTTACTGGCACTTTGACAAGCACGCGATGCCAATGCTCCCCGGCGCCGTGATTATTTCTGCTGCGATGCCCACCAGGTCGGAAGCATGCCCTGCACCCGCGACTCGGCAAAGCGGTCGTCGATCAGCATGACCATGCCCCTGTCGTCAGTACCGCGAATCACCCGCCCCGCCGCCTGGATGACCTTCTGCACCCCAGGATACAGGTAGGTGTAGTCGAATCCGGCGCCGAACAAATGGTCCATACGTTGCTTGATCTGCTCGTTCACCGGGTTGACCTGAGGCAGCCCCAACGTGGCGACAAAGGCCCCGATCAAGCGTGTTCCAGGCAGATCGACACCCTCGGCAAAGGCACCGCCGAGTACAGCGAATCCAACACCGCGCCCCTGGGCCTCGAAGCGCTGCAGGAAAGCCTGACGTTGTGTCTCATCCATAGCCCGCGACTGGCACCACTGAACAATGTGCGGATGGCTTGTGGCGAGCAACGCCGCCACCTGTTGCAGGTACTCGAAGCTGCTGAAGAACGCCAGGTAATTGCCAGGCTCGGCGGCAAACTGTGCGGCAATCAGCTCGGTGATCGGCGCCACCGAGGCGGCGCGCCGCTGATAACGGGTCGAGACATGACTGATTACCTGCACGCGCAATTGCTCGGCGGCAAAAGGTGAAGCCACATCAAGCCAGGCGCTGTCGGTCGGCATCCCGAGCAAGTCGGCGTAGTAGTGCCGCGGGCTCAGGGTCGCGGAAAACAATGTGACGCTACGGGCGCTTGCCATGCGCGGGCCGATCCGTGCCGCCGGTACCACATTGCGCAGGCACAGGGTCGACAGGCTACGTTTGCCCGGCCCCTCGCGCTTGCTGATATCGAAGAGAAAATGGGCGTCGAACAGTTCACTGACGCGAATGAACTGCAATGCATCGAAGAAGAACTGCAACAGCGCCGGATCGAGCCCGGTGGGTTGCTGGTTGAGTTGCTCCTGAATCAGGCCGACACATTGCTGCAACGCCTTGAGGAACGCCTCCGGTAACGCCTCGACCACTTGATAAGGCACCGCCTGCGCCTTGTGCAGGGCATTCCACTGGCGGTTAAGGCGCTCCAGCGCACTGCCCATGCCCGCCGGTTTGCTGCGGCGCAAGGCTTGCAACTGCCATTGATCGAGGCTGGCGCTGTACATCTGCCGTGCCCGCTCCACCAGGTTGTGTGCCTCATCCACCAGCACCGCCACACGCCACTGGTTGACCTGGGTAAGGCCATAGAGCAAAGCACTCTGGTCGAAGTAGTAGTTGTAGTCGGCTACCAGCACATCGACCCAACGCGCCATCTCCTGCCCCAGGTAATAAGGGCAGACCTGATGAGCCAGGGCAATCTCGCGCAATGCGGCCTTGTCGAGGATGGTCAGCGCCTGGGCGGCCTGACGAGCAGCCGGCAGGCGGTCGTAGAAACCTTTGGCCATGGGACAGGCTTCACCATGGCAGGCCGTGCCCGGGTACTCACAGGCCTTGTCGCGGGCCACCAGCTCCAGGCTGCGCAGGGCAAGCTCTGGCGCACTGGCGTGAACCTGGTGCAGGGCTTCCAGGGCCAGGGCACGGCCCGGTGTCTTGGCGGTGAGGAAGAAAATCTTGTCCAGCTGCTGTGGGACCATGGCCTTGAGCAGCGGAAACAGCGTGCCAAGGGTCTTGCCGATGCCGGTGGTGGCTTGCGCCATCAGGCAGCGACCGGTACTCACTGCCTTGTACACGGTCTCGGCCAGTTCGCGCTGGCCACGGCGCATCTGCCCATAGGGGAAGGCCAGTGCCTGCAGCCCGGCGTCGCGCAGGGCCTCCCGTTGCACTTGCTGTTCGGCCCAGCGCAGGTAGATCCCGCACTGGGTATTGAAGAAGTGCTCGAGCGCTATCGCACTGCAATGTTGTTCGATCAGGGTCTGGGTATCGCTGTCGACATCCAGGTACACCAATGCCAGGTTGATTTCTGCCAGCTGGCGCTGCTGGCAGAGCAACCAGCCGTAAACCTTGGCCTGGGCCCAGTGCAACTGCCGATGATTGTCCGGCTGGCGCGCCAGATCGCCGCGGTAGGTTTTGATCTCCTCCAGGCGATTGAGCTGTGGGTCATAGCCATCGGCCCTGCCGCGCACCTGCAAGACCCCAAACTGCCCTTCAAGGCTGATCTCGGCCTCAAACCCCGGGCCACGCCGGGCCGCCACCCGCTGATGGCCACTGATGCCCTCCTGAGCGGTGGGCGAAGGGGTAAAGCGCAAGTCCAGGTCACCAACCTTGGCGCTGAACTCACACAGTGCCCGCACTGCCACGCGATAGCTCATGGCGTCGGCGTTATCCAGCGCACATGGCACACCACGACCGGCAGACCATGTTCGGTACAGAAGTCGATCCAGCGCAGCTGGTTATCCTGCAGGCGATCCCCCGGCCCCTTGACCTCGATCATCCGGTAACGCTGCTGTTCGGGCCAGAACTGGATCAGGTCGGGCATACCCGCGCGGTTGCTCTGGATATCTTCGAGCAAACGCTCGAAACAGCGTTTGAGGTGCAGCGCTGGCAGACAGGCCAGGGCCTGTTCGAGTAAGGTTTCGTCGAGCACCTGCCAATAGACAAAGGGCGACTGCAAGCCCTGTTTGCTGACAAAGTGCCGGCGGATGGTCTGTCGGTAGCGACCATCCTCCAGTTGCTCCAGGCAGTCGGCGAACAGGGCACTGCGCCGCGCCTGAAACTCGGGATCGTGCAGGTCCTGCGGGGCGCTCTGGAACGGGTGAAAGAACGCGCCCGGCAGCGGCGCGAAAATGGCTTCCCAACACAACAGGCCGAACAGACTATTGAACAGGGTGTTCTCCACGTAATGCACCTGACCGCCCTGCTCTTCCAAGTGCAGTTGCGCTGCCTGCTCCACCCCCAGCGCTGCCTGCTCCAGCGGCAACTGCAGTTCGATCAGATCGATTTGTGTTTTTACCCGCCGCGGTTGTGGCGGCCCACCCAGTTTGCGCTGCAGGCGTGGCAGGATCCGCGTCAACGCCTGGACTTCAATGGGGCTGGCGGGTTGCAAGGCAACTTCCGTGGCCAGCGCATGGGCCTGGTCCCACTGCTCGCTGCGTTCGAGCACCCGAATCCGCCGAATCCGTGCTTGCGGGTGCTGGCTACGCGGGTAAATCCGCAGCGCCAGGTCCCAGTCGCCCAGGCGCTCGCTGTGCTGGCCAAGCTGATACAGCAGGCGCGAGCGACGACGTAGCAGCCACGGGTTATCGCTTTCCAGTGACTCGACCTGGTCCAGCACCTGCGACACTGGCGCGCCCTGCTCGAGCAACTCGGTGCAATTGTGCAGCGCCAGGGCCAGGTCAACATCGCTATGTTGACGCAGCGCCCGCGATTCTTCACTGAACGCCACCTGCTCGTAACGCAGCAGGCCAAGGTCCGCCAGGACGAACTCTGACCAGTCCTGGTACAGGTTGCCGAAAAACAGCAGGCGAAAGCGATCGCAGAGCGCTTGCAGCTGCAGGGTAATGATCGGTTCGGCGAAGCCTGGCAACCAGTCTTGCAAGGGCCTAGGCGGCAGTGCGAGTGCTTGCAACTGGGCAAAAAGCTCGCCCTTGGCCGCCCTCGGACGAGTCAGTTGCGGCGCAAAACCATTGGCGATTTCTTCCTTGCGCAACACCTGAAACAGCTGCTCGAGACTCAAGGGGCTATCGTCGGTGACCCAGCCCCGCTCCAGCAAAGGCTGCAAGGCTGGCAGCGGCGGCCCGATTTCTTCATAGACCAGCTTGCTGGGGCGAAACAGCTCGCCTTTGCGCATCACCATGCGTACCAGCAGCGCCCGGGAAGCATGCGGTTGCTCAGGGAGCTGCGCAATGAAGGCGCGTTCGCTGTCGTCCAGCAGGTCGGCATAGCGCAGCGCGATCCATTGCAACACTTGCTCGAAGTTGTGCAGGTAATAGAACGGCTCGTCGACAGAATGGGCGATCACGGTAAAGTTACTGGCAGGAATTAGTGGCACTGGTTATACATACAGACCAGCCCCCTTGGCAACCAGCCCGCTGACCACTGATCGCCTAGCGTTGCTCCCGGGCGTACTGGAATGCTTCGTCTAGGTAGTCGATCAGCACCCGCCGAAGGCAACAATCCCCACTGTGACGCAAGCATCACCACCACACCATCGACCGGGGACCATGCGGGCAACAGGCCATTTAGGGCCGCTGCAGCGCCTCACGCAACACACCCAACCCACCCTGGAGATCATCGTACGGCGTCGGCGGCCAGCCCAGACGCATATGCTGACAATAATCACCCTGCAGACTGAACAGTTCACCTGGCGCGATCACCAGCCCCTGATCCAGCATGCGATGAAACAGGGCGGGGATGTCCAGCGGTGACCGCGCTTGCGCCCAGATCGTTGCCCCGCCCGCCGGCATCTGAAAGCGCAAATGAGCGCCCAGTTGCACCTGCATCTGCCGATACAGGTGGGTGACGCGCTCATGCAGGCGCAACCGCGCCTGCTCCAGATGGAGGTCGATCCGCCCCTTGGCATACAGCCGGGCCACCGCTTGTTGACGCAAGGGCGGCAAGCGAAAGCCCCGGGCCAAAAATTGATGCTGCAGTTGCCCCGGGCAATGGCGAGACAACAGGTAGGCATACGGTGCTTCGGCCCCCACCGTACGCTCCAGTGACGAGAACACCAGCAGTCGCTGCGGGTCGACCATTTCGCGCAGGCACCGCTGTGGCGGTGCGGCAAAGCAGTACTCGGTTTCCAGGTCGTTTTCCAGCAGCCATACCCCATGTTCAGCCAACAGCTGGGCAATCGCCTGATGCTGTGCCTGCGACACAAGGCTGCCGTGAGGGCTGTTCAAGCGCGAGGCGAGCATGACCATGCGCACAGGCTCACGCTGCAAAACGCTGGCAAAACGCTCAAGATCCAGCGCCCCATCACTGCCCAAAGGCAGCTCGATGACCCGTAATCCGATGGTCTGCAAAATCCTCAGCAAACGCCAGGAACACGGCGAGGTCACCACAATCGTGCAGCTTTGCAGCTCCAACGCAGCCAGCAACGTCTCGAACAGCGAACGCAGGTCCAGCGCCAGATAAACATCCTCGGCGTTCCAATACAGCTGCACGGAACGGGTATAGCGTGCGGCCAGCGCCGTGCGCAGTTCGAGCTCGCCACACGGATGCACATGCCCGGCAGGCCGTGGACTCTGGCGCAACAGCTGGCGCTCGATAGCCAGTAAGTTCGACTCCAGTGAAGGCAGGGATTGCGCGCCACTGAACTCGAGTAATTGCGGGCTGCCGGCATGCTGCTGCAGGTTTTGCAACAAGTGCTCATCCGCCAGTGCCTGCACTACCAGCGCCCCACCCCTGGCAAAATAGCCGGACTTGGGCACTGACTGTACGCGCCCCTCGTGCTCAAGCAATGAATAGGCGTACTGGATGGTCGAGATTGAAACATTCAATCGCTGCGACAGATCGCGTAGCGAGGGCAGCTTGTTGTAACTGCCCGGCGCCATCTGGGCAATCAGTTCAACCAGGTAGCGATACACCGCTTGATAGGCAAACACGCTGGTTTTTGTCGGTCGTTTCATCAAGGACTGCCAACCTGATCACCCCTGAACCGTATGCCGTTCGCAGTGTCAATCTGCAGATGACGCAGATCGGCACCCCGTACTCGCAATCGGGATAACAGCCAGTCGGCCAATGGCTCGCGGCCATAGAGCTGCTGCAGCATAACCAGCGGCAAGCCACTGATATCCACCAACCACTGCACCACGGGTTCCGGCGCCGGTTGCCCGCCCAACGCCTTGCGCAAATAAGGGAGGGCAACCAGCATCCCGGGGTGGCAGCGACGCAGAAAAGCTTCCAGCCTCAGACCCTGTTCGACAAAAGGGCTGAACAATTGGCAAACCAGTTGCGCCTCGCTCAGGCCATAAGCTTGCAGGGCGAAATCATTCGCCTCGCTACGTCGCTGTTCCAACCCCCCCGGTTGCCAGTGATTGAACAGCCGAGTCTGCAACGATTGCGGCACTGCTTGGCGCTGCATCAACTGGCGGGTTTGCTGCAGATAGCACTCGACACCATCGCGATAGTGCGTGTCGTTGACGAATTCCGCCTGCAACCCTTGCAGGTGGGCCAACAGCACGGGATTGGCATTCCCCACGCGCTCACAGGGAAAGACCTGTTCGTCGAAACGAAAGCCCAGAAAGCGACTCAGGCGTCCACCTTGGGGTGAATCACGATCAGACACCAAGTCATCAATGGCGATAAAACGCAATGCCGGCCGACAGTCCGCATCAGCGTCAGGCAGCCCCGGGGCCGCGAGCTCTCGCCCCTGCAACAGGCTCCAATAGCGGGCGCGCAGCGCGCTCATCCTTTCCAGTAACGAGACGGCACAGCTGTGGATCGGGCGAACCCCAAGCATTCCGGCATTGCGCAATGAGCGCCGGCTCCAGGCCAGGTAGCGTTTACGATCAGCGAGTGACTCGGCACTGATAATGGCATCTACACCGCCCTTGCAACGCAGTGCCTGCAGGGCAAGGTCAGCCAGGTGCAGGTAACCATGGCTGGCAAAATTCACCAACAAAGGCCCATCACTCGACAGATGCCCGCACAGCAACCACTCCTGTCGCTCAGCCTGCTGCTGCTCACTGGACGGTGCTCGACGGTTGTCGTAAGGCAACAGCTCGCCAGCGTCGAGCACCAGCAAATCGATGCGCGGGTCATCATGCATAAACAACTTGGAGAACGTGCTTTCAATGTTTGCCAGGGCAGTTGCACTCATCCCGGCTTGCCAGGCAGTTGCAATGCACAGGTGAAAAGTCGCTGGGGACCGTGCGGCAATACTCAGTTGCGCCGCGCGCAAGCAGGCAAGGGCCTGGGCGCTGGACAGGCTGGCATCGAGCACGAACATCAAGCGTAATCCCTTCATACGCTCGACTCCGCCGGCGGCCACAATCAGCCGCTGAATCAATAGCTGCAGCGAGGCCTTTTGCGCCTGCGACAAATGTTCAAGCAATCGTTGCAATACTTGCTTATATACATACTGCATGGCCTGCTCGTGAATACTGCCCATAACGCCCACCTGAATTTCAGTTACGGCCGCCTGAAAAAAATCGCTCCTGCGAAATCATTCAACCAGCAGAAATAAAGACCCACCTAATGTCCTAGGAAACTTCCCACAAGTTCCTACAGAAACTTGCTGATATGCCAATCCAGCCGGGTGCATCCACACGGAACCTTGCCACCGACAGCCTGAACAACCCGACCTTGTTTCATCACGCCTCACTCCTTGAGTTCACAAGCGACAGGTTATTATCGGGTGTTGGCTGATGAATAAAAGATACAGAACCCGGTAAAAAATCCGTTCAGATTCAAACAGCTTCCCGTTTGTATTCAGTCAGCAAAAGTATATTTTCCGACACACTTGAACATAACGAATTTACCGGCATTGCGCAGGCAATGTGCTTGATTGAAATGTCCTAAATTTACTTAGGAAAGAGGCACAAAAAAGCCCGAGCACAGCTCGGGCGGGTTTTCTGCTTGCAACCTCAGACGCTGGCTACTTCCAGCACCAGACGTCCACCGCATGGACATTCGTCCATATAGCGATGAGCTTCAACAACACGTTCGAAAGGATAAGACTTGATGATCTGTGGTGTCAGCAGCTTGTCGGCGGTGAACTGGTTGATATCGCGCAGTGCCCGTTGCAACGCCACCTGGTCCTGGCTGATACCCAGCTCCGGTTTGCCGGTGAAGTTACCAATGCAATGTACAAAGAACTGGATGTTCTTCTGAAACGCGGCGCACGCCGGGAACGGTGTCTGATTGCCACCCTGCAGGCCATACAACACCAGGCTGCCACGCGGTGCCAGCACATCGCCAAGTAACGACATCTGTGGACCGCCCAGGCCATCGAGGACCATGTCGACGCCACGGTTGCCGGTGTACTTGTTGACCTGCATGAGCAAGTCCTGCTCCTCGGTGGCGATGACCTTCTCGGCCCCAAGCGAAAGCAGGTAGTCACGCTCATCGGCGTCCTTGGTCGCAGCGAAAACCCTCAGGCCCAGCGCCTTGCCCATCTGCACGAAGGCCGGCCCCGCACAGTGGCTGGCATCGGTGACCAGGGCCGTCTGCCCGGCCTTGGCCCGGGCCAGGTCGACGTAGGCGAAATAAGCCATCAGCAACGGTGTGTAATGCACGCTGGCTTCGATCGGGCTGAGGATCTGCGGATAGCGGGTCACGGCATTGCGCGGCAACACGATGACCTCACCGTACACCGGATAGTCGTTGGCGCTGGCGGCGGGAAAGCTGGCCACCTTGTCACCTACTTCCAGGTCATCGACGCCCTCGCCTACCGCGCTGACCACGCCCGCCATTTCATGACCCATGCCGGCTGGCAAACGTGCCTGGGACGGCGCCAGGTTCTGGCGCCAGAGCACGTCGTACCAGCTGATACCGATCGCTTCAACGCGGATCTGCACCTCGCCGGCAGCCGGCTGCGGCGCGGCCTGCTCTTCGATCTTGAGCACCTCGGCCGGGCCAAACTTGTGGAAACGGATCATGCGGGACATCGCAAACCTCGCCTAGTGAACCTCTAATACCCTGAACTCTATCCGGGCTTTTGCGGTTAGACCATCCGTGGCCATTAATAGTCGACATGCCTGTCATTGATTGATGGTAATGCCGCTGGCGGCAAATAATGCGGTGCAGGGTAGCAGCCTTTACCCGTAAGATTCACCCTTGCCCCAAACGTCCAGTGAAGCCGAGCCGATGAACCGTAATGACTTGCGTCGCGTCGACCTGAACCTGCTGATCGTCTTCGAGACGTTGATGCACGAACGCAGCGTGACCCGCGCAGCCGAAAAACTGTTTCTCGGCCAGCCGGCGATCAGCGCTGCGTTGTCGCGCCTGCGCAACCTGTTTGACGACCCGCTGTTCGTGCGTACGGGTCGTAGTATGGAGCCCTCGGCGCGCGCTGTGGAAATCTTCGCCCTGCTGTCCCCGGCCCTTGACTCGATATCCACCGCGGTCAGTCGTGCCGCCGACTTCGATCCGGCCACCAGCACCACGGTGTTTCGCATCGGCCTGTCGGACGACGCCGAGTTCGCTCTGCTGCCGCAGCTGCTCAAACGCATACGGGCTGAAGCGCCGGGTGTTGTCCTGGTGGTACGCCGGGTTAACTACCTGCTGATGCCGGCCTTGCTGGCCAGCGGTGAGATTTCGGTAGGCGTCAGCTGGACCAACGACCTGCCCGCCAACGCCAAGCGCAAAGTGCTGCGCCGCAGCAAACCCAAAGTGCTGCGCGCCGACAGCATGCCGGGCAGCCTGAGCCTCGACGACTTCTGCGCCCGCCCCCATGCTTTGGTGTCCTTTGCTGGCGACCTGGGCGGCTTTATGGACGACATACTGGAAAAACTCGGGCGCAAGCGTCATGTGGTCCTGGCGGTGCCGCAGTTCAACGGCCTGGGTAGTTTGCTGACCGGCACCGACATCCTCGCCACCGTGCCCGACTATACCGCCGAAGCGCTGACAGCGGCTGGCGGCTTGCGTGCCGAGGATCCACCGCTTGAAGTGCAGAGTTTCGAGCTGCACATGGCGTGGCGTGGGTCGCAGGACAATGATCCGGGTGAGCGCTGGTTGCGGTCGCGGATTCAGATGTTCTTTGGCGATCCTGAGAGTCTCTAGGCGTTTTCTGTCAGGCTATTCATCTGATCATTTCTGCCTTAGACCGTGGAGATCCTTTCACTTCCAGTGGATTGCTACATTCGGGGGCATATTTGAGGGCATGCTTTGGATGGTTTGAAAAGGATGCCCACAGCCTAAGGTCCAGCAGCCCCCGTCTCGAACTTACGCGGACGCGCCCCCTTACTTCGCCAACACGCCCCTATCGCCTGACCTCAACCTTGTAAAACAGATTCTCAACCAACACCCCCGCCTTCAACGGCGACCGCTGCCCGAGTGACCGTGGTGTAGCAGAGCGACGTTCTGATCGATGCGGCCTTGGACCGTGCGCAAGGTGTCTCGAGTAATAACCTGTGGGTATAGGCTCTCGACGATGGTTGCAAACCGGCTCGCTACATCACAAATGAGGTCAATCACTCTGCCTGCAGCGTCAGGGGGCACCTCGGCTTCCTCGGCAAGCCGAAGCAATTGCGTGCGGGAAATCGACAGGGCCTCCCCCATCACATCCATCTGATGGTATCCACTTGGCCCTTCGCAGAAGGTCACGTCGTAAGCCGGCGACAGTCTCCACCGACCGTCTTGCGACATGATGTAGGCAAAGTTCTTGGGATGATCGTCTCTGTTGTTGAACGCAACATTGAAGACGGCACGTTCGAAGGCCACCGCCATCTCTCGCACGTCGTTGGTACACATCTGTGTTGCCCGCAAGAAGTTTACGTAGTCCAACACCCCCGGAGACCGGTAATCTGCCCCCGTAAACGCCGCGAGGCTTTGCATGGGTACGCGCAGACCATCCCGGCGGTCAAATCGCTTACTGGCAAACGCTGCCAACCCATCAGGCAGACTGAAGTACTGCGTGTCAGGGGTCTCGATACCGCACATGCGCAGGCACTCGGCGTAGACCATTTCGATAGCGCACACCTCGGCATGTTCGTCTTTGGCCGGGAACTTAATCAACCATGCTTCAAAGCCCGGCGTGACGGCAGTGGTAAACCCGCCAGTTTCGGGATCGCGATAGACGAGAGCCTTAGGCCTTGCACCTTGAGGCGAGCCGCCCACCAGCAGCAACCTCTGCAGGAACTCGCCACCGTCTCCATGGAGCACTTCCTGCACTTCGGCGGCCAGCTGTTCCAGCGGGATGTGGACTTCAGATTCCTGCCCTTCGGGTGCCACGGGCTCAAACCTCATGGCACCCATCGCATTGCTACCGCTGTAGGCCAGCCGTTCCAGTGAGCCGATGCGCGCCGTGGTGAGCCCGCGGCGCCTGGACATACGGTCCATCAGCAACATGCCCCACCCATCCGGCAACGAGTCGTAAACAGGCCCTGGCAAGTACAGTTGGTGGTCTGGAAAATCTCGGCGCAACCGAGCCCCCTCCAACGGCAGCGTGTAGGAGGACAGTTCCAAGCCCCTTTGCCTGGTTTCATTGCTGTACTCGAACACGATCAGCGGGCGACCGGTCAGGGCGGTCGTGGAGACCAGCGTGCCCCATTGCCATCGCTCACCCCAGCCCTCGTAGAAGACGTTCACCTGCTCAAGCATTGCCGGACTTCCTCTTTGTACGGAGACGATTGGCGCTGTTTTCGTAGCGCCGAATATCCTCGATGCTTTCCAGCTTTGGCAGGAACAGGCCTTCGAGTTCCTTGGTTCGGCCAAGGGCCATCGCCACCCGGACTACGTTCTCGAACCCGACATTGCGCCCGGCTTCAAGGTTGGACACGGTGTTGATGCCGATGCCGGCACGCCCGGCCAAGTCGGCTTGTGTCATGTCCTGCGCCAAGCGCTCTGTGCGCAAGCGATCGCAGAGGCGCTTGACGACCTCACTCGGTTTGCTGAAGCTTAAATCCAACATAGTGTGGACTCAGCCCATTCTGTGCCAATTAGCCCCCAAAATTAAAGAATTAACGCCAAGCCCTATACGGGTCCGTACGTCCATGTATGTGAGAGGACGGCGGCTGTGAAGCCGCCGCCTACCCGATTGGGATTACCCCAAATTGCGCTTCAGCTCGACAATGTGCTCCGGGCCAATGCCGCAGCAGCCACCAATCAGGCTGGCACCGCGCTGACGCCAGTCCTGAGCCCATACCAGGTATCCTGGCGGGTCGAGGTCTTCGCGCAGCTCATCCAGACCGTCGTTGGCCGTAGCCTCTTTCGGTTGCGGCGGGAAGGCGTTGGCGTAGGCGCCGATGGCGATGTCGGCGTTCAGACTCTCGAACACTGAGCGCGTCACGTCCACCGCGGCGCCAATGACTTCAGGCTGACTGCAGTTGAACAGCACGGCGGCTACACCCAGACCTGCCACGGCTTCGATGGCCTTGGCTACCGGCTCGCCGGAACGCAGACGAGGTGTTTCGTCGACTTCTTCGTCTTGTAATGTGAAGGACACCCAGAAAGGCTTGCCGTCTGCCGGCAGGTGAGCATGGATCGCCCGCACCTCAGCGATCGAGCTCTGGGTTTCCGCCAGCCATAGGTCGACGTGCGGGGCGAGGCCTTGCAGCAGCGGGGTTAGCACCTCAGCCACCCGCTCGTGCTGGAACAGGTCAGGCCGGTAGGAGCCGAACAGCGGCGGCAGGGAGCCCGCCACCTGCACCGGTTGCGCACTGGCATCTACAGCGCGACGTGCCAATCGACCTGCGGTGTCGGCGAGCTGCTGCCCCTCTCGGGCAAAGCGCTCCTCGCCAATATGGAACGGCACCACCGCATAGCTGTTGGTGGCGATGACCTGGGCACCGGCGGCGATAAACGCGGCATGCACCCCCACCACCGCTTCGGGCGCTTCACTCAGGGCCAGCGCCGACCACTCGGGCTGACGGAACGGCGCACCACTGCGCTGCAACTCACGCCCCATGCCACCGTCTAGAACCACCATCGATCGCTGTTTCATATAACTTCTCTAAAGGTTCTTATAAATAAAATTCACTATGAACAGTGCTTTTATAGCTATTAAATAGCTGAACTCCATTTTGGCCAACTTTTTCAGGTATTTACATGCGTTTTCCTGCTTTGCTCGGCGCGGGCCTCGTGCTTCTCGCAACTGCTTCCCACGCCTTGGCCGGCTCCACTCTGGAGCGGCTTGAGTCGCGCAAGGAAATGGTCAACGTGCTGATGGAAAGCTATCCGCCGTTCTCCTTCCTCAACGACCAGAACCAGCTGGATGGTTTCGACGTCGATGTGGCCAAGGCAGTGGCGGAAAAACTGGGCGTCAAGCTGCGCCTGGAAACGCCGTCGTGGGATGTGATCGCCGCCGGCCGCTGGAACGGGCGCTACGATATCTGCATCTGCTCGATGACCCCGAGCAAGGCTCGCGCCGAGGTGTTCGACTTCCCGGTGGAGTACTACGCTTCGCCAGCTGTGATCGTGGTCAACGCTAAGGATGACCGAATCCATACAGCCAAGGACCTGGACGGCCGCAAGGTCGGCCTGACCAGCGCCTCCAGCTACGAAAGCTACCTGAACAAGAACCTGGTGATCGAAGGCAACGAAGACAAGAAGATCGACTACCCATTCGATTTCGTCCAGATCGCCCCTTATGACACAGACAACGTGGCCTTCCAAGACCTGGGCCTGGGCGCCGGTGTGCGCCTGGATGCGATCCTGACCAACCTGGTAACCGCAAAGCCACGCCTGGACCAGGACAAGCGCTTCAAACTGGCCGGTGCCCCGCTGTATGAAGAACCGAACTCGGTGGCGATCGAGAAAGGCGATCCCGAGTGGGACGCCAAGGTGCGCCAGGTGTTCGCTGAGCTGAAGGCCGACGGCACACTGGCCAAGCTCTCGCAGAAGTGGATCGGCGCCGACATCAGCAAATGAGTGCCTGCCAACCATCCTCCAAGCCCGTGGCCAAGACCACGGGCGCACGCCTGTTCGGCTTTCGCACCCGGTTGTACCTGACCTGGCTGACCCTGTTCGCCCTGTTCATCGCCTTCTTCCTGAGCTTCGACCTGAAGTTCTCGATCATCCTGGAGAAGCTTCCAAACCTCGCTGGCTTCAAACTGGGACCGAACGGCTTTTTACAGGGCGCGGCGCTGACCCTGTTCCTGTGTCTGTGCTCGATGGTGGTGTCGGTGCTGTTCGGCTTTGCCGCCGCCTTGGCGCGACTGTCGAGCAGTGCGGTGCTGGTCGGAATCGCCAGCTTCTACACCTCGTTCTTCCGCGGGACGCCGCTGCTGATCCAGATTCTCCTCATCTACCTGGGTTTGCCGCAGCTGGGCCTGGTACCGGGCGCCATCAGCGCCGGCATCATCGCGTTGTCGCTCAACTACGGTGCGTACCTGAGCGAGATCTTCCGCGCCGGCATCCTCGGCGTCGTTCGCGGCCAACGTGAGGCGGCGCTGGCCTTGGGCATGCGTACCCGGCAGACCTTCTGCCATATCATCCTGCCCCAGGCCATGCGGGTGATCATTCCACCGACGGCCAACCAGTTCATCTCGATGCTCAAGGACTCTTCGCTGATCTCGGTGATGGGGGTATGGGAGGTTATGTTCCTCGCGCAATCCTACGGACGCTCCAGTTATCGCTACCTGGAGATGCTGACCACGGCGGCAGTGATTTACTGGGTGCTGTCGATCCTGCTGGAGCTGGTTCAGGCACGCTTGGAGCGACACTTCGGCAAGGCCTATCAGCGCTAGCCGATACCTGTTGCGCAGGTGAGCAACGACGGCAGCGTTGTTGCGTCGCTCGATGCAAGCAGGCCAATCAACTATCGTCGTTCGGGTTTTCAGTTCTTCGTGACATGCGGAATTCGGCCAGGAGCGGACGTTCATCCGATGGCCACATTCGCTCAAGGCGCTCGGCCTGCGCCTCCCTCAGCACGCATTTCAATGTCATGAAATGAGAGATAAAACGCATATTCTGTATCCAAAAAGTTGCATGCTCCACTTCCACTACTAGGCTCCTTCTAGTCATAGCCGGGCTGGGCGTACCTTTACACGGCAGTTCTCGACCAATTCGAGACGATACCTAAAACTCATTGGGCGCCCATGTACTGGAAGTGCTGTGATCTTTACATTTAGCAGAGGATGCTCAATGAAGGATACCGGTATACGTACCGCGCGTAGGGTCTGCGCGGCAGTTCTGACTTCTGGGTTGGTACTGTCGGGCACCCATGCAAATGCCGGTGGCCTCTTCATTTATGAAGCAGGCCAGGAAGGCGCCGGGCTGGCCAACTCGGGTTCCGCCGCACTGGCGACCGATCCCAGTGTGCTGATGAGCAACCCGGCCGGGATCACCGGACTCAAGGGCACCCAGGTCAGTGCCAACGCCCAGGTGATTCTCGGCCACATTCGATTCTCCCGCGATAACAATAACGAGTTCGATGGCAACGAAGGCGGCAACGCGTTGCAATGGTTACCGGGCGCCAGTCTGTTCGTCAGCCATCAACTCGACGACCGCTCCGCGGTCGGCTTTGGCATGTACGGTAACTTCGGTTTAGCACTGGATTACGACGATGACTGGGCCGGCCGCTACTTCAGCCAGGAGACAGCGGTTATCGGGGTGTCCTTCCAGCCGACCATCGCTCATCAGTTCACCGACCAGCTCTCTGTCGGTATTGGTCCGCGCATCCTGTACGGCTACTACCGAACCGAAGTCGCCATCAACAATAACCTGCTCGGCCTGCGCGACAGTCCGGACGGGCAACTGGAATACAAGGACACCGATGTCGGCACCGGGGTCAATCTGGGTTTGCTCTACAAGCTCGACGAGCGTACTCAAATCGGTCTGGCCTACACCAGCAAGGTGAAGCTGGAGTTCGAGGACAGCCCTGACGTACGCAACGTCAGTAACCCGATCATCAATGCCGGCCTGCGTCGGCTGGACGCGGACTCGCTGGAACTGGACATGAATGTCCCGCAGACCGTGCTGTTAAGCGTCGCGCATCAGCTCGACCCGCAATGGAAGCTGCTCGGCAGCCTGGGCTGGCAAGACTGGAGCGATTTCGGCGAGATCGGCGTGGAGGTGGATGCCAATGCGGCTGGCGTCGACCGCACTATCGACCGCCAGTACAAAGACACCTGGCACGCCTCCCTCGGTGCGCAGTTCCAGGCCACAAGGCAACTTCGCTGGAGTATGGGCCTGGGTTACGACAGCTCGGCGGTCGACGACAAAGACCGCACCGTCGACAACCCCATGGGCGAAGCCTGGCGCTTGGCAACCGGGATCAACTACCTGCTTGAAGAAGGCCTCGATCTGCACCTGGCGTACACCTTGGTGTGGCTAGGTGACATGGACGACGACCAGACCAAATCGCGCTCAGGCACCACGCTCTCCGGGACCTACAAGAATGCCGCACTGCACATTGTCGGCGGCGGTGCGACCTGGCGTTTCTGAGCCTGGTGACCGCCCCCCCCTGCACCATTCGCTGAATTGACCACAAGGAGTTCCACCATGCAATTGAAACCGCTCGCAATTGTACTGTGTGTAGCCACACTGGGGATCACAGGGTGTACCAGTAAGTACGTAGCACCCGAGGATTACTCAGGGTTCCTCAAGAACTACCAGGCCCTTAAGGAAGAAAAGTCGCCCTCTGGCGCAGCAGTGATGCGCTGGATCGAGCCGGGCGTGGACGCTAACCAGTTTACCAGCGTCTATGTTGAACCAAGCCAGCTCTATCCAAAGCCGCAACCGACCGAGAAGGTGCCGCAGAATACACTGCAAGGCATCACCACTTATTACGATCAGGTGCTTCAGACCCAGTTCTCCAAAGCGCTACCTCTGGCCAGCGGCCCCGGTCCGAAGGTGCTGATAGTACGTCCGGCGATCACCGCAGTGAGTGCCAAGACCAAAGGCCTGCAACCATATGAGGTGATCCCGATTGCCCTTGTAGCCGCCGGCGTCAGTGCGGCCACCGGCATCCGTGACCAGGACACCAGCATCGCCACCGAGGCGGCCTTCATTGACGGCAGCAACAACAAAGTAGTGGCACAAGTGGTGCGCAAGGGCGCAGGCGCCGAACTCGACAACTCATCGCAGGTCATGACCGCCAACGATGCAAAGGCCGTGCTCGATGGTTGGGCGCGGGACATGGTGAAGTCGTACGACTCTCTGAAAACGAGATAACTCAACTGTGCCGAGAAGCCTCCTGTCACTGCTCAGAGGCACGGCCGTCAAGCTATAGGACCAGGCCCCCACCAACGGAGGGGATATAACCAGAAACAGGCTGGTAGTTGCCTCGAAGGGTACAGCGCATCAAGTAAGAAGGAGCTTTACATGAAAGCGATTGTTCGAGCCTCATCCCTCAAGGCTGATAATGCATCAACGGGAATTTGGAAACTCAGCACCTCGGTCCTGCTTGCAGCGGCCATCGCTATGAATAGCCATGCATGGGCCGCCGAATCACCCAAACCAGCCACAGAGGCCACCAAAGCGGCCAACGATGCACTGCTCAAAGAATTGCCGTTCAACGACAAGGCCTCGTTCGAACTGGCGCACAAAGGCTTCATCGCGCCGTTGCCCTCCGAGCCGATCAAGGGGCCGAATGGCAACATGATCTGGGACCCGAACAAGTACGGTTTTATCAAGGAAGGCGAGACCGCACCGGCCAGCACCAACCCCAGTCTGTGGCGGCAATCGCAGTTGATCAACATCTCCGGGCTGTTCGAAGTTACCGATGGCATCTACCAGGTGCGTAACTACGACCTGTCGAACATGACCATCGTCGAAGGCAAGGAAGGCATCACCATCTTCGACCCGCTGATTTCCAGCGAGACCGCCAAGGCGGCGCTTGACCTCTACTACAAACACCGTCCGAAAAAGCCTGTCGTCGCGGTGATCTACACCCACAGCCACGTCGACCATTACGGTGGTGTGCGCGGCGTGGTCGACGAGAAGGACGTCAAGGCCGGCAAGGTGAAGATCTATGCACCCAAGGGCTTCCTGGAGCATGCGGTAGCCGAGAACGTCATGGCCGGTACCGCCATGAGCCGGCGTGCCAGCTACATGTACGGTAACCTGCTACCGCCGAACGAAACCGGTCAGTTGGGCGCCGGATTGGGCACCACCACCTCTGCCGGTACCGTGACCCTCATCCCGCCGACTGACATCATCGAGAAGACCGGCGAAAAGCATGTAATCGACGGTCTCACCTATGAGTTCCTTTACGCGCCGGGCAGTGAGGCGCCGGCCGAGATGCTCTACTACATCAAGGAGAAAAAGGCCCTGAACACGGCCGAAGACTCCACCCACACTCTGCACAACACCTACTCGCTGCGGGGCGCGAAAATCCGCGAGCCGCTGCCATGGTCCAAGTACCTCAACGAAGCGCTGAAGATGTGGGGCGACGACGTCCAGGTGATGTACGCCATGCACCACTGGCCGGTCTGGGGCAACAAGGAAGTGAAAGACCAGCTGTCGTCGCAGCGCGACATGTATCGCTACATCAACGATGAAACCCTGCGTCTGGCCAACAAAGGGTACACCATGACCGAGATCGCCGAGCAGGTGAAACTGCCCAAGTCGATTGCCAACCGTTTCTCCAACCGAGGCTATTACGGCTCACTGAACCACAACATCAAGGCCACTTACGTGCTGCACCTGGGCTGGTTCATCGGCAACCCCGCCACGCTGTGGGAGCTGCCACCGGAGGAAGAGGCCAAGCGCTATGTCGACATGATGGGCGGTGCCGACGCCGTATTGAAAAAGGCCAAGGAATACTACGACAAGGGTGACTTCCGCTGGGTCGCCGAGGTGGTCAACCACGTCGTCTTCGCCGACCCCAACAACCAGGCGGCGAAGAACATGCAGGCTGACGCCCTCGAGCAACTGGGCTACCAGGCCGAAAGCGGGCCATGGCGCAACTTCTACCTCACCGGTGCTCAGGAGCTTCGCAACGGCGTACAGAAACTGCCAACGCCCGACACGGCCAGCCCCGACACCGTCAAGGCGATGGACCTGGACCTGTTCTTCGACTACCTGGCCATGCGCCTGAAAGGGCCTGAGGTGGAAGGCAAGCACATCACCCTCAACCTGGACTTCACTGACCTGAAACAGAAGTACGTGCTGGAAATGGTCAACGGCGTGCTGAACCACACCGAGGGCATGCAGGCGAAGGACGCCGACGCGACCATCAGCCTGACCCGCGACACCCTAAACAACCTGATGCTCAAGCAAACCACGTTGAAAGACGCGACAAGCTCGGGCGAGCTCAAGGTTGAGGGCGACGAGGGCAAACTGGAGGAGTTGATGAGCTACATGGATAACTTCGACTTCTGGTTCAACATCGTCACCCCCTGACGCTCCTACTGATGCTTGATTGCATCAAGGCAAGCCATTGGCAATTGCCGGTGGCTTGCCTCGTTTTCTGGACCAAGGAATGATAGATCTGCCTTGCACCAGCTAGGTTTGCCCGTAGCACCTGACTTCTTCGGACGTGCCGGGCTCCTTCGTACCGGTCCGCCAACCTTGCGTAGTCCGTCCCCCTTCCCTGCTTGGCGGCAGTCGGTGGCGGATCCTTTCTACGAAGGAGCACCACTCAAACCAGCACCACCTTCGGCTTCTGCAATGGCAGCCACGATCCACTGTTCGCCGCCCGCGCCGGTGTCTCATCAGAAGACGCCCTGATCCACACCTCCATCCGGCTCAAAAGCGCCTACCAGACCAACGCCCACGCCTGTGACATGGTCAATGCCGAGGTGCGCGGTTTGCTCTGGGCTACGGAGCAATCACTGGAGATGAGCGGCGGAGTGATCGCCAGCGATTGGCCTGGGCCGCCGATGCGGCTCTATCAACTACCGTCGTTCGGGTTTTCAGTTCTTCGTGGCGTGCCGAATTCGGCCAGAAGCAGCCGATGGTCGTTGCAATTCGCTTGTCGTCGACGTGTGACTAAGCTTAATAAATCGGGACAAATTGAAAGTTGGGTGATAGCGGCTATCAGTGGACCTGGATTGGCATCAAGACGCTGCGCCCAAAGGAGACGAACATGTACGCGGTTATAAGAACCTACCTGGGTGCTGGAGCAAATCAGCTTTTCGAGCTTTTAGAAGAGCGCAGAGCCGACGTCGAAGCCACCCTGCGGACAGTGCCTGGCCTGGTAAGCTACACACTGCTCAATACCGGTGATGGTGGTACGTCGGTGACTGTTTGCACGGACAAGGCCGGCAGCGATGCGAGCTTGAAAGTCGCACGTGACTGGATTCAGAAAAATGCAGCACATATCCACGCGGAACCGCCGATCGTGACGGAGGGTCCGGTCATTGTGCAGATCAATTAGCCCGCCCTTCCCTTCCGATTGATCTGACAGCCCTATCGCTGTCGCAGGTCTTGTATGTTTGCTTCGCAGCGATGTGATCGTGCGCAAACATAAGATTGGGTTTGCGCTCTGGGCCCATAGCTGCAAGTAGCGACAGGCAAAAATCGGCCAGAAGCAATGGGATGGACTCCTCCTCACCTCGGCATCTTGAGTGCCAGACTGAAAGTGCGAACCACAGTCAACAGTGAGAAGGAGTCCACACATGAAGCTTATGCGCATTGGGGTCGACCTGGCCAAGAACGTGTTTCAGATCCACGGCGTGGATTGTCATGAGCGGCCAGTCTGGCGGCAACGTTTACCTCGTGATCGCTGGCTGCAAACGGTGCTGGAGAAGATCGAACCCGGCTGTGAGATCGGCATGGAAAGTTGTGGCGGTGCGCACCATTGGGCGCGGCAGCTACAGGCACGCGGTTTTCAGGTGAGGCTGATCGCGCCGCAGTTCGTCAAACCGTACGTCAAGAGCAACAAGAACGACGCCAACGATGCCGAAGCAATCTGTGAAGCGATGAGCCGTCCCAGCATGCGCTTCGTCGCCATCAAGACCATCGAGCAACAGGATATCCAGGCGACGCATCGCATCCGGGCCGGCTTAATCGAACAGCGAACGGCCAAAGCCAATCAGATTCGTGGACTGGTCGCCGAGTACGGTCTAGTCGCCCCGAAGGAGTTACTGATGCTGCGTCGTGCGATACCGTGCTGGCTAGAAGATGCGGATAACGGTTTGACGGTTCGCTTGCGTCGGCTACTGAATGGCTTGTGGGGCGACCTTCGCGCACTGGATGAACGTGTTGGCGAACTCGACAGCGAGATATCTGCAATCGCGGCAAGCGAGCCGAGTGCCGTCCGTTTGCAGCAGCTGCGCGGGGTTGGCCCGATGATCGCCACCGCACTTATTGCTGCCATCGGTGATGCCCGACAGTTTGCCAATGGCCGACAGTTAGCCGCCTCGTTGGGGCTGACGCCGAAGCAACACAGCTCTGGTGGTAAAGATCGGCTACTTGGCATCAGCAAACGTGGCGATGCTTATCTGCGAACACTGATGATCCACGGTGCGCGCTCGGCCCTGCGTACAGCCAAATCCAAAGACGATCGGCTCAGCCAGTGGGCTGTTCGTTTGGCCGAGCGATCACATCCCAATGTGGCCGCTATAGCGCTGGCCAACAAAACCGCACGCATGGCTTGGGCGATGCTGCGCAACGGGACCGATTACCAACCGGATCGGGCTGCGGCCTGATCCACCAAACCGTCACGTCCAACGAGTAAACAAACCGTCTACCCAGATTGCTAAGCAACCCGAACGATGGCAAACCGGTCGAACCGGCGTCGGCAAAACCCTCAAATGTCCAGGTGCGTAAAGCACGTAGAAGCGATTGGGAGCCGACGCGCGAATAGCCCATCATGGCCCTGCATCGAATCGATGCCAAAGTCAGAGGCCGAATATACGTGTGCAGTCGGCACGGGGGCCAAAGCGAAGGGGCTTGCAATGAGGAAGAGTCCATATACGGACGGTCGAACGCTTACTATTCTCGACGGCTATTGCAAAGGCTGGATTGCTGCGCTCCGGGTACCGGCGAACGCACTCGTGCCCAGCCAGCGCCACAAGTTTTCCGCATCCTGCACAGCGCCGTCTACACGCAGCTCTCGCGACTGAAGAACCTCCCTTGGTGTGCGGTCGCCGGTCCACACCTCGGTCAACGCGCGCACGCTAGAGTGCACAACGAGCGTGAGTTCGCGTCCGGGGTCGTCGCGACATAAATCTGCCACACCCTGTTCGACAACAAGCCACCACTGTTGCTCGCCGGACCGCGCGTCGCGGAACTTGAAGTGAATGACCACCGATCGGGACGGGAACTTCTCGAGGCGCACGAACCGGCGCACGTCCCACATGAGCAGGCCCGCGTCGAGTTCGTTATCGCGAAGGCGACTACCTATCCAACGCGCGCCCCAATGGCCTAGCGCCATTATGATGGGGCGCAAATCCTCGCCGGCTTCGGTCAGGCTGTACTCCCAGACCTTGCCTACGGCCGTGCGATGTACGACACCGATATCTTCCAAGTGGCGCAGCCGCTGTGCCAGCAAGCTGGTGGACATCCGTGGTACGCCACGGTGCAGTTCATTGAAGCGCTTGCTGCCGCATAGCAGCTCGCGCACGACCAAAGGCGTCCAGCGCTCGCACAGTGCTTCAGCACCGCGCGCGACCGTGCAGAACTGACCATAGCTTTCATCCATCGCCTGTACTCCGCAACTACAACGCTTCAGATTCTGAACTAGCCTCGCGACTTCGCCACGTGCACGCTGAAACCTGCGAAAACCACCGTCTCAGGAGCACGCCATGACCAAGATAGCCATCATTCAGCGGCCGCCCGTGCTGCTCGACCGCAGCAAGACGATCGCCCGAGCCGTGCAATCGGTCGCTGAGGCGGCAGCGGCGGGAGCCTCGTTGATTGTTTTACCCGAATCGTTCATTCCAGGTTACCCGTCGTGGATCTGGCGGCTGGCAGCGGGAAAAGACGGGGCTGTAATGGGCCAGTTGCATACGCGCCTGCTGGCCAACGCCGTCGATATCGCGAACGGTGACCTGAACGAATTGTGTGAGGCCGCCAGCGCCAACGCCGTGACAATCGTATGCGGCATCAATGAATGCGAGCGGCGTAATGGAGGCGGCACGCTCTACAACAGCGTAGTCGTTATCGGTACGAACGGCGAAGTGCTCAACCGACATCGCAAGCTGATGCCAACGAACCCCGAGCGCATGGTCCATGGTTTCGGTGATGCGTCAGGGTTACGTACGGTCGATACACCCGTCGGCCGCATTGGTACGCTCATTTGCTGGGAAAACTACATGCCCCTGGCGCGCTATTCGCTGTATGCCCAAGGGGTGGAAATCTACGTCGCCCCCACGTACGACGCCGGCGAGGGCTGGATCAGCACGATGCGTCACATTGCACTCGAAGGTCGCTGCTGGGTGCTCGGCAGTGGCACCGCGCTGCGCGGGAGCGACATTCCCGATGACTTTCTGGGTCGCATGCAACTGTTTCCCGAACCGGACGAATGGATCAACGACGGCGACTCGGTGGTGGTAAACCCTCAAGGCCAGATCACAGCCGGTCCATTACACCGGGAAGCAGGCATTCTGTATGCGGACATCGACGTCTCACTCGTGGCGCCAGCGCGGCGGACGCTCGACGTCACCGGGCACTATGCGCGCCCTGACATTTTCGAACTGCAGGTGCGACGCACGCCGGCGACAGCGGTGCACTTCATCAACGGGTGAAGCTAAGCAACGCACAGGCGATCCATCCCAGCTTCGGCGATAAGTGTAAAAACTGATGAAGGAGTTACTCCATGAGCATTCAAAGGTCTTACAAAGGCAGTTGTTTTTGCGGCGCAGTCGAGTTCACCGTCAGCGGTGAGCCGACCGCAATGGGCTATTGCCATTGCGAGTCGTGTCGACATTGGTCAGCAGCGCCGGTCAATGCCTTCACATTGTGGAAACCCGAGGCGGTGCAAGTGACTCGAGGGGCTGACAACATTGGCACCTACAACAAGACTCCGTTGAGTTATCGCAAATGGTGCAAGCGTTGCGGTGGGCACCTCTTCACCGAACACCCCGGGATGGGGCTCATCGACGTGTATGCCGCTGTCATCCCGGACCTTGCGTATTCGCCAGGTGTTCACGTCCACTATCAGGAGACCAGGCTGCGCATCAAAGACGGTTTGCCCAAGCTGAAGGATGTCCCCAGCGAGTTAGGGGGATCGGGCGTCAGCGTGGACGAATAGCGCTGGCACGCTAGCGTGTGGCGCTCCGACCTCGTTCGATTACGCCAGTTGCCACCTGTTCGGTACTGTCCTACAGAAAGGCTTCGAACAAATGAAGCAGCATCGCAAGCGACCCAACGGCTTCAACATCTGAACCTGGTCGTGCAATGGAATCAGCCAAAGAACCGTCACGGACTTCAGGAAACACTCATTGAATCAAGCCCGTTTCTCTAGATGCTGCGACGGTTTTCGGTGTTGAGGTTTCTAGACCTGGAGCTGGAGCTGGAGACGATCAGTTTCGCCCCTGACGTCCCGTCCTGCGTTGAAGCGGAGAACCGAAGGAGTAGTAGGTGGGGATTGGGATGGCAAAGCCCTTTTAGCTCGCCATGATGAGCCCACTTATTTGATCGAAGTCAAATCATCGGCTGCCTGGCAGGCTAGACTGGAAGTGCTAGGGACTAACAAGTCTGTGGAGCACGTCATGTACTGGTTCCGTCATCACTATCGCAATCTATTGCAACTCACCCTCGGGGTGTGGGTGTTGGCTGTGATCGTGACGGCATTTCACGGCTGCCTGGTGCAGCCGGAGCACAATCTGACTGCAACGCACGCGACGCTCTCCACACTGCAACAATTAGATGACCATGCCCGGCACGCCAGTGGCTGCCTTAAGCACTGTGAAGATGCAGTGAAGGCGATCAGTCCCGCATCGAAGATCCCGACAGTAGACCTCGCCAGTCTGGCGCTTGCCTTGCTGTTACCGGCGATTCTGCTGCTTACCCTCAGACCCATCGCCTTCGCTGCACTTGCACTGGGGCGCCCCGCACCATCGGGGCCACCAGCCCGCCTGTTATTCGTCCGCTTCAACGATTAATCCGCCTCTCAGGGCGGCCACGCCGTGGCCGTTCTGCTCCAATGCGTCGATTTGGCGCGGTTTAGTAATTCCTACTTATTTCTGAGTACCTGGAGTTCAACATGCAGACAAAAATGAAATTCGTTATCGCCGCAATTTTGGCCAGCAGCGTTTTCATGGCGAATGCCGAAGACGAGCGTCACCCTGCCGATGCACCTGCCAACGCAACGGCTGCCAGCACACCGTCCGAGTCGGCAATGAACAAAGCGATGAGCGAACAAATGCAGAAAATGCAAGCTGCCCATGCCAAAGCCGCTGCGGCGAAAACCCCAGGCGAGCGGCAAGCAGCTATGCAGGAGGGCATGAAGACGATGAGGGAAAGCATGGCCATGATGAGTAAGCAGCATGATGCTTCGGGTTGCATGGGCATGGGCATGGGCTCCCAGATGGGGATGTCTGGCGCCAAGGACGGCATGGGAAAAGAAATGATGGAGATGATGATGAAAATGATGGATCAGCAGTCATCGATGATGGATATGCCAATCAAGAAGTGACGGTTGCTACTCACTAGTGCTCGCGGCACTGGTGATGAGCAAGTGATTCAGGCAATAGCGTTGCAAATGCAACGGCGGTTTCATCTTAGCCAGCATTTCCAGGATGACACCGCCGAACATTGAACCTGGATGACGTATTACTAGACAGCACTCCCAAAGGAGTACAGAGCCATGGTGAATTCATCACATCCAGCTAACACCTCTCCCCCAGTGTGGTGGAGCAAAACCGGCATAGTGCTGGGCATGTTACTGGTGATTGCGCTGTTCTATCTGGCCAGAGAACATTACGGCCATATGTTGGGCCTACTGCCGTATTTGATTTTGCTGTTATGCCCGCTGATGCATATTTTCGGGCACCACCACGGTGGTCACAGTCATCACGCAAAGACCTCAGACTCCGTAAAGGATGCGGACAGGAGGTAGCGCATGCACAGCCCTGACATTCACCAGGAGCACAACCCAATACGGCGACTTGAGCCCCAGGCTGTCGGCACCCATGACCCGGTCTGTGGCATGGCCGTCAGCAACGATAGCCCGTTCAGCACGCAGTTTGAGGGGCGAACCTACCGGTTCTGCAGCCAGAAATGCCAAACGGCCTTCCGTGCAGAGCCCGAGCACTATCAAATATCTCCGACTGAAATTGAACAAGTCCATCAGGCACCAACAGAACCGTTAACGACTGCCACTGAATACACCTGCCCCATGCATCCGGAAATCCGCCAGATCGGCCCCGGTACCTGCCCCAAGTGCGGTATGACCCTGGAGCAGGTGTATCCCGAGCTAGAGGAAGAAGAGAACCCCGAACTCAAGGACTTCACCCGGCGCTTCTGGTGGACATTACCACTGACCGTGATCGTCACCTTGCTGGCCATGGGCGGCCATGCCCTGATGCTGTTCCACGGTACTACGCAAAACTGGGTTGAGCTAGGACTGGCAACACCCGTGGTGCTTTGGGCTGGCTGGCCGTTTTATGTACGTGGCGTGCGTTCGGTGATTCAGCGCAGCCCGAACATGTGGACATTGATCGGCCTCGGTACAGCGGCGGCTTTTTTTTACAGCGTTGTGGCCACCCTGGCCCCCAGCGCATTCCCCAGCAATTTCATGATGGACGGCCGCATCGGCGTGTACTTTGAGGCTGCGGCGGTGATCATCTCACTGACCCTGCTCGGCCAAATGCTCGAACTCAAGGCTCGCTCGCAAACCTCTGCGGCAATCAAGTCGCTACTCGGCCTGGCACCCAAAACTGCCCGACGAATCAATGCCGACGGCACGGAAGAAGACATCCCACTGACACACGTACACAGCGGCGACACGTTACGTGTGCGACCCGGTGAAAAAGTGCCTGTCGATGGCCAGGTACTCCAAGGCGAAAGTGCAGTGGACGAGTCGATGCTCACCGGTGAGCCCATACCGATAATGAAGAGGCCTGGTGATGCATTGATCGGCGCGACCCTCAACACCCATGGCAGCCTGGTGATGCAGGCGCAGAAGATAGGCTCAGCCACCTTGCTCGCGCAAATTGTACAGATGGTTGTACAGGCACAACGCTCAAAAGCGCCGATGCAACGCCTGGCAGATGTGATTGCCGGTTACTTCGTGATTGTGGTGATTACCATCGCCGTGCTGACGCTACTCGGCTGGGGGTTGTGGGGACCCGAGCCAAGCTGGGTGTTCGGACTGATCAACGCTGTCGCGGTAATGATCATCGCCTGCCCTTGCGCCCTTGGCCTGGCAACACCGATGTCGGTGATGGTCGCCACCGGCAAGGCTGCTGGCAGCGGCATCTTGTTTCGCGATGCCGCCGCCATCGAAAACCTGTGCAAGATAGACACCTTGATCGTCGACAAGACCGGCACCCTCACTGAAGGGCGGCCAGCGTTCCATAGCGTCGAGGCTGTCCCCGGATTTACTCAGGATGAAGTGCTGCGCCTGGCCGCGAGCCTCGATCAGGGCAGCGAGCACCCGTTGGCCCGCGCTATTACCGAACAGGCTCGCGCCGCCGGCCTGACACTAAGCCCACCTGAAACCTTCGAATCGGCCTCCGGCATTGGTGTAAGCGGTCAGGTTGAGGGGCGCCACCTGAAATTGGGCAATACCGCGCTGATGCAGGAGGCCGGCGTCGTCACCGAGCGCTTGCAAGCGCAAGCCGAGACGTTACGCAGTGACGGTACGAGCATCATGTACTTGGCCGTCAATGGCGCTCTGGCGGGTTTGCTGGCTGTTGCCGACCCCATCAAGCCCACCTCGAAGCTGGCAGTCGAGCGTCTGCAGGCGGATGGCGTCAAGGTCATCATGGCTACGGGTGATGGTCTTACCACTGCGCGCTCGGTCGCTCTGCGGCTGGGTATCGAGGAGGTACATGGAGAGGTCAAACCGCAAGACAAAGAACGTCTGGTCGCGTCTGTTCAACAAGCCGGACACCGCGTGGCGATGGCCGGCGACGGCATTAACGATGCCCCCGCGCTGGCTCGCGCTGATGTCGGTATCGCCATGGGCACTGGCACTGACGTAGCGATGAACAGCGCTCAGGTCACTCTGGTCAAAGGCGATCTGCTCGGCATCCTGCGTGCACGCAGCCTGTCAGTAACAACGGTGAGAAATATGCACCAGAACCTGACCTTCGCCTTCCTTTACAACGTCATGGGCATCCCGCTGGCCGCCGGCTTGCTCTACCCGCTTACCGGTCACCTTCTGTCACCGCTAATTGCCGCACTGGCCATGAGCGTGAGCTCGGCGTCGGTGGTATTCAACGCGTTACGCCTGCGCCAGGCTTCCATTGATTGAGTGAAAACGACCGCTTGACCTTGCCATGACAGCAAGGTTGAAGATAAGACAACGTCGCAGAAAAGCCGAATGCCCCAGTCTTTGCATGATGCATTTTGTTATGAGGAGTCACCGATGAAAACCGTTGAACTGCAAGTCCAAGGCATGAGCTGTGGCTCATGTGTCAAACATGTCACCGAAGCGCTGCGCCCACTTGAAGGCGTCAGTGACATAGCCGTGGATTTACAAGCCGGACGGGTGAAGGTCAGCGGCGATTCGCACAGCGATGCACTGCTTGCAGCCCTGCAGGACGCTGGCTATCCAGCACAGCTGGCGACAATCGAAAACGTAACGAGTAAGAAACCCTCAGGTTGTGGCGAGAGCGGCGGCGGTTGCTGCTGTCGGTAAGCGCTATTTTTAAACGGAGATTGACGATTACGTCAGGGCTAACCGGACACGGCCTATCACAACAAGACAACTCTATCGGTGCTGCTCAATCGCAGCGCAACCAAATTGCCGTTGCCAACCTGACGGAAATGTAATCACGCGCCGCCTGATGATGTGACATCTTGCTTGGAAAATGGCGCGGGCACTGAATTTCTGAAACGAGCCCTAGCCTCACTGTGGCAGCGGATCCGTATCTGCCTGGATTCTGACTTATTGGATACCCCTCCATGCATTCCAGAACATCAAGACGCACTTTCGTGAAAGCCCTGGCGGCAGGCGGAGTGCTTGCGGGCTTTGGACTGTGGCGCAGCCCGGTGTGGGCAATCACCAGCCAAGGCCAGCCGAATGTGCTCGCTGGCACCGACTTCGATCTTTCCATCGGTGAGATGGGGGTGAACTTCACGGGCACACCGCGTACCGCCATGACCATCAACGGCAGCCTTCCTGGCCCGATATTGCGCTGGCGCGAAGGTGATACGGTGACGTTGCGTGTCAGGAACCGGCTCAAGGAAGACACGTCGATCCATTGGCATGGAATCATTCTGCCAGTGAATATGGACGGTGTACCGGGTCTGAGTTTTCACGGCATCGAACCGGGCGGCCTGTACGTTTACTCGTTCAAGGTCAAACAGAACGGTACCTACTGGTATCACAGTCACTCCGGGTTCCAGGAGCAGCTCGGGGTCTACGGCCCCCTGGTCATCGATGCAAAAGATCCCGAACCCTTCCGCTATGACCGCGACTATGTGGTGATGTTGTCCGACTGGACGGATGAAGACCCTGAGCGAGTCATGAAAAAGCTCAAGAAACAATCCAGTTACTACAACCAGCACAAACGCACCGTCGGCGACTTCATCGATGACGTCAGCAAGAACGGTTGGTCTGCCACCATCGCGGATCGGAAAATGTGGGCTGAAATGAAGATGAACCCCACGGATCTTGCCGATGTCAGCGGCGCCACCTACACCTACTTGCTCAACGGGCAGGCTCCCGACAGTAACTGGACAGGTATTTTCAGACCCGGAGAACGGCTGCGTCTGAGGTTCATCAATGGTTCGGCGATGAGCTACTTCGACGTGCGCATTCCTGGCCTGAAGATGACTGTCGTCGCAGCAGACGGACAGTACGTCAAGCCGGTGAGCGTCGAAGAGTTCCGCATTGCCGTGGCCGAAACCTTCGATGTCATCGTCGAACCCACCGAAAATGCCTACACCTTGTTCGCCCAGTCGGTGGACCGCACAGGATTCGCGAGAGGCACGCTGGCTGTACATGAGGGGCTCTCGGCCCCTGTTCCCCCCCTGGATCCACGTCCGTTGATCACAATGAGCGACATGGGCATGGGTGATATGGCCGGCATGGATCACAGCGATATGACCGGCATGACCCAGGACTCGATGCAAGGTATGCAGGGTATGGATCACAGCCAGATGCCAGACTCGGCAAGCATGTCTGGCCACTCGATGCACGGCATGAGCGGCATGGGCTCGATGGAGCCGCACCCGGCCTCGGAAGCGAATAACCCACTGATCGACATGCAGGCGATGAGCCCCACGCCGAAACTCAATGATCCTGGCATGGGACTGAGAAACAACGGTCGCCGGGTACTGACCTATGCAGACCTCAAGAGCACCTTCCAGGATCCCGATGGCCGGGAGCCTAGCCGCACCATCACCCTGCACCTGACCGGGCACATGGAAAAATTCTCGTGGTCTTTTGACGGCGTCAAATTCGCGGATGCCGAGCCTCTTCATCTCAAATATGGAGAACGCATCCGAGTGGTTCTAGTGAACGACACCATGATGATGCACCCCATTCATCTGCATGGCATGTGGAGTGATCTGGAGGATGAAAACGGTGACTTCATGGTCCGCAAGCACACCATCGACATGCCTCCAGGCAGCAAACGCAGCTACCGCGTGACCGCCGATGCCCTGGGGCGATGGGCGTATCACTGCCACCTGATGTACCACATGGAAATGGGCATGTTCCGCGAAGTCCGTGTGCAAGAGTAGGAGCCAGACATGAACTTCGAACGAACCGCTAAACCGATACTCACCGGTCTGGCCATCCTTGGAGTGGCTGTCATGCCGCTTGCGTATGGGCAAACCGAGCCGATGCAAGGTATGGACGGCAAACAGATGCAGGGTATGGATCACTCCCAGATGCAGGGTATGAAACCCGCGGGGCCCCAGCAAAGCCGTACGCCGATCCCAGCGCTCACCGATGCCGATCGCGCAGCGGTGTTTGAAAGTCATGCCGGCCATCAGATGCACGACCGCTCGATCAACTCGTTTTTTCTGATCGATCAACTCGAATGGCAAGACGCCAATGAAGGCAGTGCACTGCGTTGGGAAGCCAACGGCTGGATCGGCGGCGACACCGATCGTCTCTGGCTACGCAGCGAAGGCGAACGAACCAACGGTGTGACCGAAAGCGCCGAGCTTCAGGCACTCTGGGGACACGCCATCAGCCCTTGGTGGGATGTGGTCAGTGGTGTGCGACAAGACTTCAAACCTGGCTCACCCCAGACCTGGGCCGCACTTGGGTTGCAAGGCATGGCCCTCTACGACTTCGAAACGCAAGCCACCGCCTATTTGGGCGAGGCTGGCCAGACCGCGCTGCGGCTCAAGGGCGAATATGACATTTTGCTGACCAACCGTTTGATTCTGCAGCCTACAGCTGAAATGAATGTCTATGGCAAAAACGACCCACAACGTGCCACAGGCTCCGGACTGTCAGACACCGAGGTTGGCCTAAGACTGCGTTATGAAATACGCCCCGAGTTCGCCCCTTATATCGGCGTAACCTGGAACCGTTCATACGGCAAGACAGCAGATTACATCCTTGAAGAAGGTGAAGACCGCAGCGATACGCGGTTTGTCGTCGGTGTGCGGATGTGGTTCTAAACCTGAGGGATACGTGTATCTCAACGCAATTAAAACAATAAACCCCCATCCACGGCTCAGGCCGTCAGGAGCTTTGCATGTCACCTCTGAAAACCTTCATCACTGTTGCAGCTCTCAGCACCAGTCTGTTGTTGAGTGCTGGCGCCCAAGCACATCCAAAACTGCTGTCCTCTACCCCGGCCGAAGGCGCTACGGTGACCGCACCGGCAAAAATCGAACTTAACTTCTCGGAAAAGCTCACCACCCAGTTTTCCGGCGCGAAACTGATCATGACAGAGATGCCGGGGATGTCTGCGCACTCCCCCATGGGTGTCAAAGCGAGTGTCACGGGCGCTGCCGATCCAAAAATGATGGTTATCACCCCGACAGCACCGCTGACACCGGGTACCTACAAGGTTGAGTGGAGGGCCGTTTCTTCCGACACCCACCCAATCACAGGTACCGTGACTTTTAAAGTCAACTGATCATGGGTGACACAATCAACATAACCCTTCGCTTCGCGCTATACATCGACCTGATGCTGCTCTTTGGCTTGGCCCTTTTTGGTATCTATAGCCTCAAAGGAAAAGAACGGATTGGCGGGGCCGTTTTAAATTTTGAGTCGCTTCTGGTCGGCACTGCAATCACTGGTGTTCTGTTGTCGATGGCAGCGATGCTGAATATGGCCAAGACGATGAGCGGTGTGTCCAGCGTCATGGAGCTGCATCACCACATCCTGCAAATGCTGCTGATGGACACGGACGTCGGGTTGACCTGGATGGTTCGAATAGCCTCATTGACGGTGGCGGTCATCGCCGCGCTCCTCAATCGGCAGGCCCCCTCAATGAGCCTCTGGCTGGTCACACTGTGCGGGGCTATCGCCCTGGCGACGCTGGCCTGGACGGGACATGGAGCCATGAGTGAAGGCAGTCGGCGGTACCTGCACTTCACCAGCGATATCGTTCATCTTCTGGGTGCCGGCAGCTGGCTGGGCGCTATCGCCGCGTTCGCGCTTTTATTGCGTACAAACAACCTCACAGGTGATCTGCAGATTAATTTGCTGGCTCGAACGTTGACGGGTTTCGAATCAGCGGGGATGCTCATTGTTGCCACCCTGACCATCACCGGAGTCGCCAACTATTTACTGGTCGTTGGGCCAGCATTCGAGACATTGACAACCAACACTTACGGGGCCTTGCTGTCTTTGAAAGTCTTCTTGTTTGTGGTGATGCTGGTGTTCGCAGCATTGAACCGCTTTCATCTGAGCCCGCTACTCGAACGATCCATCAAGACAGGCACACACAAAATCGCTATCAACGCCTTACGACGCAGCATGACTCTAGAGCTCTCGGTCGCGGTGATCATTATGGCCTTGGTTGCCTGGCTCGGCACCCTCAGCCCAGAGATGGAGATGGAGATGGAGATGGAGATGGAGATGTCAGTGCAGTAGACCGTGAAGTGAATGCAAGCAGTGCTTTCCAATTTTATATGCTGAACACAACCAAACCCGTTCCCGACCCACCCCTCACCACCCAAACCAGCACCACCTTCGGCTCTTGCAATGGCAGCCACGATCCACTGTTCGCCGTCCGTGCCAGTGTCTCATCCGAAGCGCCCTGATCCACACTTCCATCCTGCTCAAAAGCGCCTACCAGACCAACGCCCCGCCTGTGACATGGTCAATGCCGAGGTGCGCGGTTTGCTCTGGGCTACGGAGCAGTCGCTGAAGTGATCGCCAGCAATTGTCCTGGGCCGCCGATGGTCGTTGCATTTCGCTTGTCGTCGATTAATAAATCGAGAGGAATTGAAACTTGGCTGATAGCGGCTATCCGTGGACCTGGATTGGCATCAAGACACTGCTCCCAAAGGAAGGCGAAAATGTACGCGGTTATAAGAACCTACCTGGGTGCTGGAGCAAATCAGCTTTTCGAGCTTTTAGAAGAGCGCAAAACCGACGTCGAAGCTACCTTGCAGACAGTGCCTGGGCTCGTAAGCTACACACTGCTAAATACCGGTGATGGTGGTACGTCGGTGACTGTTTGCACGGACAAGGCCGGCAGCGATGCGAGCTTGAAAGTCGCACGTGACTGGGTTCAGAAAAATGCCTCGCATATCCACGCGCAACCGCCGATCGTGACGGAAGGCCCGGTCATTGTGCAGATCAAATAATCACGCTGGTGCGGGCTACTGTAATTGACCTGTGCGCATTTTCCAGGCACGGTTGATCGGACTCTCAGGCTTCAAGGCAAGGCGCTCGGCAACCAGAGCCTCGGCAAGTGCGCGGTTGCCAAGGCGAATAGCGGCTTCGGTCAGCGTCCATGAGAAGACATCCCGCTGCGCGTGACTACCGCCGAAGCGGTTAGCTTTGGCGCGGAGCGGCATCAATGACGCTATTGCTTGGGCGTAATCCCCACGACCAAACGCCATCAACCCTTCGCACGCTGGTACACCAACCTCTCTACTCATCATGGCGTTGGTACCACTGCCAGCAGCGGCCCGTTTCAGGGCATCCAACTGCTTAGCTTGTGCGCGACTGTTTCCAGAACCCACGAATGACATCATCGCGTTCACGTCGTTAAAGGCGTAGAAGCCGTCTTCACAACGGGACAGCCATTTTTTGTCCAGCGCTTTCCACCGATCTCCGACGTCATGACCAAGCAGAGAGAGTCTCCAGAGCAGCGCGGACCCATCAAGCAGTTCAAGCGCTTGAGCAAATCCACCCGCTGAAATGTCCTCATCAAAACGACGAAGCGCGCCAGCCACGTCATTGGCCTCAACTAGGAATAGTGCGTTGTGCCACCACAAATGGAAGGCAAACATACTATTGGGTGCCCAGGCATCGGCGCTGGATGTAAGGTACTTCACCCCCTCCTCGCTACGACCCTGCATTTCCATGACATGAGTGACGGCATGCACTGCCCAGCCATCCTGCGCGTTCAAGGCAACCGCCTCGCGCCCCTGCTCTTCGGCCTGCCGGTAATCCCCTGACTCTTCCAGGCCAAAGGCATACATCCCTTTCACAAAGCCAACGCCAGGAACGTCCTTATCCCAGCGCGGCATCACCCGCGCTATGCGGTCACGGAGCATGTGCGAGTAACCCAGATAGAAGTCTCCCAGATGGGCGAACTGCAGTGCCAGCAGATCGCGGGGGTACTCGATCGAAACACCCCCCCAGATGTCGATTGCCCGCTCCCAGTCACCGTCGAACCAGGCACGTACTGCATGGATATGCTGGCGCTCACGATCGTTCGCTTTCGCTGCCAATCGCTCAGCTGCGTCCAGGCTCTTGAACAGCTCCGGGTCAAACGCTTTGTCGGTCGCAGTCGCTATTGCGCCAGCGCGGAAGGCGTAGGCAAGCGCAAAATCCGGGTGCTCCACGATAATTTTGTCAGCTGCAGCCAGGGGATCGGCCTGGTAGGCATGCAGCAAGTCGCAAGCGCAATCCAGCGCATCGATTGCCTCCTGCGAGCCATAGGAAACAGGATTGCCACGCTTGTCGCGTTTGCTCATGGCCTCCTCCTGACCACGCCCTGAGGGCATACATGATCGAGATGTGAAGATCGCTCTCGATTGTCCCTCCGAATTTGGCTCAGAGACACTTTTCCGACGAAACGTGAACACTAGCCACTGCTTGCCATCCGAAAGCACAAGTTGACGGTTGTCCCTTTATTTTTGCTACTGGTCAGGCTAGCGTGACCGCCAAAGCGTTTCATTATCAATTTCACCAACATTAACCCGACTCCAAGCCCTCCATGCTTGATGGAACAACGAGGCCGAAACAACGCTTTCTGTTGGGCTGTGGTCATGCCTGTGCCGGTGTCACGAAGTATTATGCTCAAGCGCCTGAATGAGCTCTGATTTATTGCTATGTACAGACTCCCCCCGTCTGGCATCGCATCAATAGCATTGGATACCAGACTGTCTAACATTTGAACAAGCAGCTGGTGATGACCTGTTACTGGCGGAGTGCAGGTTGCTGAAAACTCCACATGCACATTGGCATTGCATAATGGCAGTTCAAAATTCCGCAAGGTCTCAAGTACGGCCTCTACCGGATCGACCTTTCCGATTTCACCCTTGAGCGATGTGGATGCAATATGCAACTCTTTGATCCATTTTGACATGCGATCGACTTGACTGATGATATCCCCGATGTTTTTACAGGCGGCTTGGCTCCCGACCTCCAAGGCCAGTTCGGCACTAGAACGAACAACGGCGAGGGGATTGCGTAAGTTATGAGCCACTACTGTAGACACTTCGTTAAGCAGGGCCGCCATTTCGATGTCAATGTTTTGTTGGATCCTTGAAGGGAATACGCCGCCACGTTTGTCAACAAAGGAGAGAAGGCCTAGATAAATCAAAGCTCCGCCAATGGAGCAGGCTAGCCATACCACCAGATAACCCGATCGAGTCTTGATGAGCCAGCTGGTTGGTTCTGTATAGAACTCAACGACTGAAGGTACCTTCCCCGCTGAATTTACCAGCGGAATGTAATGCTCAACAAAAATATTGCTTGGCTTTCGAGCGAACTGCTGCTCCTCACGGCTTTCCTTTACTTCGTGGTAGCTGGTAACGACTCCATCCTTAGTAGATTCAGCCCCATCAAGTTCCTCGTCGCCAGGGAAGCTCTGACCGATTAATTTCGGATTGCTCGACCAAATAATGACATTGTCAGGTGCATAAACATTAATCAATAACGTCTCTGGCTGACTAGCAATACTATTCAGGCTCTCAAAAAATATGTGCCGTGACTTCTGGCGATTAACCTGGATTTCTGCAGGCAAACCACTATCCTCGCGCGCGTCAAGTACGTCGCTTGTTTGATACCCAGCCAACCCCATGCTGCTCGCACCCACGGATCCCAAGGCCTGGATAAATCTGGCGGTGAGTGCTGTATTTCGCTGGGCACTTCCACTAACAATAAAGATGGTAGCAACAAGCCCTAGGAAACTCGCGACCAAAACAATACTTAGCCCGGTTAGCAACGAGTATCTTCGGGCTGCTTTGAGTTCCGCCAAACGCAAGGCAATACTTTTGATAGGCCGCAAGTTGAGAGTCCATGGCACACAGCTTTTAAAGGAAGCTATTATTATTTGCATTTGATAGTCCAATCCGTCTTTTGAGAGAGGAATTGCTATTTACCTTATGGAATAAGCACGCTTCATGCCAAGCCTGATAGCCCCACGATTCCTGAGCGCAGACCCAGTCGCGCTCAATTCGTGCCCCAGCCCCCCCTCATTTGGGTGTGTTTGGGTTTATTCACCACCCGCTCGGAGTGACCATTTCGGTGTACACGCAAGACCACTCGATAAAGTGACGAGAACGTCGAAAGCTGCCGGGCAGAAGCAGTCTTCAACCGGTGGGGCGGGCTTGCCCCGCGATGGGGTCATGGCAGTATGACAGACAATCTCCATAGCCAGAATCGCGGGGCTAGCCCGCTCCCACCGAGCCTCTAAGCACCGGCGGTCTGTGTACCGATTTAGCTGGTAACAGACTGGCTAACCACTTTCCTGGAAAATGTCTTGCCAAAAGCAATCCACCATTTTTCATAGTAGAAAGTCGAGATATGCGCAGTGATGAGAACTGCAGCAAACAACAGAGGCCGCTTCAAATATTTGATGATGGTATCTCCGCTACCCAGCCAGGTCTGCTCCAGCAGCGGGTGAACAACGTAGAGCGCATACGAGATAGTGGCGATATAAAACAGAATGCGAGTATTCAGAAGCTGGGCAACCAGCGTCCGCCCATTGAATAACGTGCTCCCCACCATTGCAGCGGCAAAATACGGGCGCAAGTAGTTCATGAAGCCCGAATCGGGATGACTGGACACGACAAACAGGATAAATAGAATTATTTGCGCGACCCACATCTGTTTCGAATATTGCGCAAGGGTGTCGCCCAGCCTACCGTTGTATATCAGTGCAAGTATGCACCCAGCCAATATCTCATCAATGCGGTAATATGTATTGATTGCGACATGGACTTCATTCATGACTCGGTACATCGTCACGGCGATGCAGAAAAAAGGGACCAGCAACATCCACTTGTTTCTCATCAGCACGACCAACAACGCGATGGCCAGATAAAACTGGACCTCCATGCACAAACTCCACAGGTGCCCGTTTGCACTGCCAAGCCACATAGGCGGCCAGTTGGCAACGAACAGAAAGTTCGTGATGTAGAATTCCGAAGGACTGTTCATGACAAACAAAGCAATCGCCATATACAACCAGGCGAGCGGCACAATCCTAAAAATTCTGCGGATTAAAAAATCAACGACGCTGCTGTTACTGAGCAGAAAACTTGTTATCAGGAAACCCGACAGGGTAAAGAATATCGCCATCCCCATAACGCCTGCGGCGGAATTCAATTGCCAGAGCTTTGGGCCAAGTGGCAGCAGGTGGCATGCCAAGACCAGCAAGATGCTGATGCCACGCCATCCATCAAGTACGCTTAATCGAGAGCCCGCTGCGGAACTATCATTCATATTCGCACTCACTCTTTGAGTCATCGCAGCGGTGAAATTTTTATGCGGTCAAACCCTTTAAACCTGAAGTCTAGGACACCTTTTGCACTTTACACTTCAGGTCACGAAAAAATCGTGCCCTTTATCTGCGCCAACCAATAGTCCACATCCACTTCATCGATCTGCTCGGCACGCAGGAACCGCTCACCATACTGACGATACACGCCGCTGCTCAGGAACAGCTGCAGCAGTTGCCCATCGATGTGGTTGTCGCGGGCCATGAAGACAAGGATCTTCACCGACTCGGACAAGGTTTTCGGCGCTTTGTACGGCCGGTCAGCGGCCGTCAGCGCTTCGAAGATGTCGGCAATCGCCATCACTCGCTCGGCGATGCTCAGCTCATCCTGGGCCAGGCGACGCGGATAACCGCTGCCATCCATCTTCTCGTGATGGTTGCCGGCGATGGCCGGGACGCGCCTGAGCTGGCGCGGAAACGGCAGGGACTCGAGCATGATGATGGTCTGCACGATGTGTTCGTTGATCTTGAATCGTTCCTCGTCGTTCAGGGTACCGCGTCGGATCGACAGGTTGTACAGCTCGCCGTAATCGCTGGCGTTGGCCGGCAGGCGCATGTCGAAGCCCCAGACGTTGCGCGGGTCGTCCCTGGCCACCGGCGGCTTGCGTGCCCCCCAGGGCACCCGGTGCTCGCAGCGGTCGGCCAGTAGCGGCTCATCCACCGGTAACGGCACCTGCGGTACACCGGCAAAGCGCTCTTGTTCGTCGCGCGAGATGCCCAGCCGGTTGTCGAAGTGCCGCCGCCAGCGGCGCTGGCCGATCCGGCGCAAACGCTCGACGTCGTCCTCCTGCATGAACTCACCACCGATATTGGCCTTGGCGACGAAGGCGAACTCCTCCTGCAGTTCGGCCCGGCAGTGCTCCAGTGTCCGTTGCAGCGTCTGCTGATCGGCGCCGCTGGCCAGGCCTTGCCAGTAAGCCAGTTCGGCATCGCGCCAGAGCACCTCAAAACGCATGCGTACCTCATGGATGCGGTTGTACAGAGTCTCCAGCTTGGTCGCCTTGTCCACCACATATTCGGGGCTGGTGACCTTGCCGCAATCGTGAAGCCAGGCCGCCACACGGAACTCGTAGCGCTCAGCCTCGCTCATGCTGAAGTCGGAATAGGGGCCGCTCTCGGCCTGCACGGCCTTGTCCAGCAGCATCTGCGCCAGTTGCGGTACCCGTTCGCAATGGCCACCGGTGTAGGGACTCTTGGCGTCGATGGCATCGGCCAGCAGCTTGATCATGGCATCCAACAGGCGTTGCTGGGCCTCGACCAACTGGCGCGTCTCGATGGCTACGGCGGCAGCGCCGGACAACTCCTCGACAAAGCGCCGGAACGGTTGGCGCACCTCGTCGCGTGCATGCTCATTGTCCAACTGCAAGACCAGGATGCCGAGCAGCGCCTGGCTACGGTCATTGAGCACCACTGCGAGGCTGTGTCCCTGTAGCGCCAGGGCTTGGGTCACAGCAGTCACCAATTCCTCATGATTGCATTCGCCGATCCCTAGCTCCTCAGGGTAGCCCTCGCCACGGCAGGACGCGGCCAGGCGCAGATGAGCGCGCTCGACATCAAAGAGGTACACCGCGCCAGCGCTGACCCCGGCAGCGGCCACCAAATGTGTGAGCACCCCGTCGAGCATGCGCTCCAATTGGCTCTCACGGCTGAGTGTGAGGGTGATCGCCTGGAAGTGGCGGATGGCTCCGGACATGCGGCTCAGCACCCGGCTCAGTTCACGCACCTCGGACACCCGCGACGTTACCCCCATCTCGCGGCTGAAATCGAAGCCGGCCAAGGCTCGCACCTGGTCGGCCAGCAGGCGCAGCGGGCGGCCAATACGCTGGCCGAGCAGGCCGCCGAGCAGCAGTAACACGCCCATCAGCGCCACCGTCCACAGCAACTGCTCGAACAGCACCTTGCGCGCACCGGCCAGCAGCTCGTGGGCAGGTACGGCAATCAATACCTGCAGATCCTGTCCGGCCAGAGTCGTCAGCTGCACACGCATGCCATACCAGGTTTGCCCCTCCACTTGATAAGGCTGTGGCCGGGTGTCCTGGGGCAGATCGGCGTAAAGACGTTCCAGGCTGGGAATGCCCAGCTCGGTGATGCGCGACAGGCGCACAGCCTCCCCCTCATGCACGATGACCCGCTGCAGGTCCGGATAAGCCACCACACGGCCTTGATCGTCAACCACGGCGATCTCGGTGCCTGCGGTCATGCGCAGGTCCCGGCTCTCACTGGCCAGGTCGTTGACCGAGACATCCATGCCGATCACCGCCGCACCGTCGACGCTGCGCTGCGCCATGGTCAGGCCGATCTCGCGGGTGGTGAAAAACACGTAAGGGCGGGTCAGTACGGTGGTGGGCCGCCCGGCGGCTTCGACGAACCAGGGGCGCTGGCGTGGATCGAAGTGATAGTCCGGCTTGACCTGGGTCTTGAGCAGGGTCAACGCCTGGTCGTAGAAACGCCACTCGCCCAGCATCGCACCCTGGTTGCCTGCGCTGATGCTCTGCACCAGGAACGTAGTGCCTGGCGGCGCGGCGAAGTGCTGGAGCAGTTGCGGGTCACGTAGCCGGCGAACGAGGAGGAACTCGCCGTTGGAATAGCCGACGTAAGCGGCACTGAGCATCCGGTTGGCATTCAGGTTCTCGACCAGTTGCGCAAGCTGCTCCAGACGCTGCGTCAGGTTGCCAGCGGCCGGGTTGAAGGCGAGCAGGCGGATGCTGCTCTGCACCGGATCGACCAGGCGCCGGGCGCGTTCGTCGATTGTTTTACCGAACTGCTGGGCGGCATCGCCAGCGGCGGCCACAAGCGTTTGCTGTATTGCGCGATAGCCCTGCCAGGCCAGGCCGGCGCCGAGCAACAGCATGCCCAGCATGATGGCCAGCGCCACCAGCCACTGCAGCGAGATGCCACGTCCCTGGTTGTTCATGGCTGACTATCCCTGCCCCGCGAAAGCTCGATGGCGCGAGCCGCAAAGACCTGGCACGCCAACAGGCGGCCAGCCACCAGATCATCATGATCAATCAACACGCAGCCCATTCCAGATACTCGATGTGTGGCGGTTTCAACAGTGTAATCAGCCAGAGCGATCATGCCGGCCTGATTTCGACCTGAAAAATCATTGCGAGCAAATGCAAATAGCAACGCCTCTTATTTACATGCAATGGACAACTATTTAAGCTTGCCAGCGCGACCAGCCCCGTCGTATCACAGAGCAGCCCGATCATGCCGATTACCCCCTCCTCCCTGCCAATCCCCGGAGCCCGTCGTTGAACTGGCAAGGCATCGACCTGCGCTGGGCCTACAGTGATCTGCTGCTCAGCCTCAGCCGCCAGACGCGTTGCGTACAGCGCGCCTACGACGTACTGCATGACGCCCTGCTGCGCTTCGCTCTGGCCCAGCATCCTCAGCCACTGACTCAGCCCAACGCCTACCTTCGGCGGGTCGCGCAGTCGGTGTTGATCGACCATTTCCGCCGTAACGCCCGGCTGCAGCCGCTGCCCGAGCACCACGAGGAAACCGGCGACGGGCATTTCGCCCCGTCTGCCGAACACCTGCTGGACATCCAGCAGCGGCTGACTGCCCTGCAACGCATCCTCGACTGCCTGCCGGCGCGCTGCCGCGAGGTGTTCTGGCTGGCGCGCATCGAGGGCTGCGCGCAGAGCGAGATCGCTCAGCAACTGGGCATCAGCCTGAACATGGTCGAACGCCATATGGCCCGTGCCATGGTCAACCTGCGCAACGCCCGCGAGCTGCTACATCCGTGAGTGCCCCCCGCGAACAGGCTGCGCTGTGGTATGCGCGCATGTACAACGCTGCTGCCGACCACCCGCAACGTGCGCAGTTCGACGCCTGGCTAGCCGCCGACCCGCGTCACTCGGCCGAATACCGGGCTTTCGTCGAGCTGTGGGGCGACTTCGCCTCCACCCAGCGCACCGAAGCGTTGGCCCAGGTCATGGAGCAGAACCGTCAGCGTCGGCGTCGCCGGCTGCTGCAGGGCGGCGTGCTGAGCGTGTTGCTGACGGTAGGCAGCGCGCTCGGCTGGCAGGCCCACCGCTACGGCCCGCTGGAGCTCAATCTGCAAACCGGCATCGGTGAACGGCAGATACAGCACCTGCGTGACGGTAGCGAACTCATACTGGATGCCGACACACACCTGCACCTGCGCTACGACACCTCACAGCGCCAGGTCGAACTGCTGCGCGGCGAGGCGATCTTCTCGGTGGCGCGCCAGCCGCAGCGACCCTTCGTCATCGACAGCGGCCTGGCCCGGGTTCGCGTACTGGGCACTCGCTTCGTGGTCAACCGTCTACCGGACCGGCTGAGGGTCAGCGTCGACCATGGCCAGGTGCAGGTGGACAGCCTCGTGCACCCCGGCGAAAGCGTGCAGCTGGAGGCCGGACAGGTCGCCGAGGTGAGCGCCGATGGGCGCCTGCAACGCCTGACGCGCCCCGCCAGCGATGCCTTTGCCTTTCAGTCCGGCAGCCTGGTATTCGACCAAGCCGACCTGGCGGAGATCGCCGCCAGCCTGTCGCGCTATCACCCATCGCCGCTACGCGCTGGCGCAGGCACGAGCCCGCGAATCAGCGCGGTGGTGCAGCTTGCCGACGTCGAAGGCTTCCTTCAGTCGCTGCCGCGGATCGTCCCGGTGCGTCTGCGCGAGGAGGCTGGTACCACCGTCCTGCAGCCCCGCTAGGTCTGAGCGGCCAGCGGTAGGAATACCGCTCGTCGGCATCGCAAATAATTCGCAATCACGACATCAGGGTAAAGCCACCCTCGCGCGTTAGTGCTGGAGCAAACACACAAGAAGGATACTCTGCATGCCGATCCAACCGACCCTGCGCGCCCTGTCGGCCGCGGTGGCCCTGACTCTGGCCAGCCAGGCCTTGGCCGCGCCAATGGATCTCGACCTGCCGGCCCAGCCGCTGGCCACCTCATTGCGTCAGCTCGGCGAAGCCGCCGGCCTGACCATCGCCGTCGACAGTAGCCTGGTCCAGGGCCGCCAAGCCCCGGCGGTCAGCGGCCAGCTGGACGCACGCGACGCCCTCACCCTGCTGCTTGCCGGCAGCGGCCTGAGCTACCAGCAGAGCGGCAACACGCTGATCGTCAGCCAGCCAAGCACAGACGCCCTTGAGCTGGGCGCCACCAGCATCAATGGCTTCGCCCTCGGCGCCACCACCGAAGGCACCGGTTCCTACACCAGTGGCTCGACCGCCACGGCCACCAAGCTGCCGCTCTCGATCCGTGAAACACCGCAGGCAGTCAGCGTGATGACCCGCCAGCGCATGGAAGACCAGAACCTCACCCAGTTGCTCGACGTGGTCAAGCAAGCCCCAGGCCTGAGCGTCAACCAGGGCGGCAACGCCGGTTCCGACTCCAGCCTGATCTACTCGCGCGGTTTTCAGGTGGAGAACTATCAGGTCGATGGCCTGCAACGCCTGGACAGCAACTACAAGTCCGTAGCCCAGAGCAACGACATGGTCCTCTACGACCGCGTCGAGATCATCCGCGGCGCCACCGGTCTGACCAATGGCGTGGGCACCCCGGGGGCCACCGTGAACCTGATCCGCAAGCGTCCGACTGCTGACCTGCAGAGCAGCGTCTCGGTCGCCACCGGCTCGTGGAACTACCAGCGCACCGAAGTCGACGTCGGCGGCCCGCTGAACGACAGCGGTACCTTGCGCGCCCGTGTGGTCGGGGCCTACCAGGATAACGAGTCGTACATCGACCGCTTCAACGAGCGCAAGAAGGTGTTCTACGGCATCGTCGAGGCCGACCTGACACCCGACACGCTGCTGAGCTTCGGCATGGACTCGCAGTCCCACGATGCCGACGACCACGCCCGCAGCGGTCTGCCACTGTTCAACAAAGACGGCTCGCGGGCCAAGTGGTCCAGGTCGGATTCGGCGGCTGCCAGCTGGGCCTACTCCAACCGGCATTTCACCACCGGATTCGCCACCCTCGAACACAACCTGAGCGAGCGCTGGAAAGCCAAGCTGACGCTGAACCGCGACCGCTACGAATACGACGAGGTGCTCGGCTATGCCGCCGGCGGCAACCCCGACCCGGCAACCGGTGCCGGGGTCAACCTGTGGGCCGGACGCTGGGCCGCCAAGCCGGTGCAAACCAGCGTCGACCTGAACATCGCCGGCAACTTCGACCTGTGGGGCCTGGAACATGATGCAGTGCTCGGTTACACCCGCCAGCATACCGAGTTCCGCACCAACGGCTATCCGCTGTGGTGGTTCGACGGCTGGAGCAACGCCATCCCGAACATCTATACCTGGAACGGCGACATCCCTGGCAAACCGCCGCTGCCAGCAACCAGCCGCATCGACTACCAGGAAGACCAGACCGCGGTGTATGGCAGCACCCGTCTGCGCGTCACCAACGACCTGTCGCTGATTCTCGGCGCCCGTGTCAACGACTGGAAGAACACCGTCAAGACTGACTACTACGACGCGACACCGGACACCGACGAGCGCCGCCAGGAAACCGGCGTGGTCACGCCGTTCGCCGGTGTGGTCTACGACCTCGACCAGCACTGGTCGCTGTACGCCAGCTACACCAGCATCTTCAAACCGCAGAGCAACAAGGACATTAGCGGCAAGTACATCGACCCGCTCGAAGGCGAAGGCTACGAGGTGGGCAGCAAGGCGGCCTTCTTCGACGACCGCCTGAACCTCGGCCTGGCGCTGTACGAGATCAAGCAGGACAACCTGGCCGTGCTTATCCAGCCCAACGTCCCGGTGCCCGGCGGTGGTTTCGCCTACCGTGCCGAATCCGGCACCAAGACCCGCGGATTCGAGCTGGAGATCGCCGGCGAACTGGCCCCCGATTGGCAGGCTGGCGCCAGCTTCAGTCGTAACATTGTGCAGAACGCCGATGGCAACAAGCTCAACACCAACGTGCCGCAAAACACCTTCAAGCTGTTCAGCACCTATACCCTGCGCCAGGTCGGTAACGGCCTGACGGTGGGCGGCGGGGTGAACTGGCAGAGCGAAATCTACAGCGACAACCAGGGCCCGAACAAGGTGCGCTTCACCCAGGGCGACTACGCCGTGGTCGACCTGATGGCGCGCTACCCGATCACCCGCCAGCTGAGCGCGACACTCAACCTCAACAACCTGTTAGACAAGGAGTACTACACCAACACCGCCGGCAGCAGCTACTACGGCACCCCACGCAACGCGACGCTGGGCCTGAAGTACGCCTTCTGACCTGATCCTCGTCCAGGCCTTCAGGGAGCGAAGGCTGCGGATGCGCAACTTACAGCAGGTTCAACACACCGCCAGACCGAGCAGGAAAGGCGCCAGCAGCAACACCCGGATCAGTTTGCCGCCCAACGCTTTCTCTTCAGCCAGGGCGAACGTCATTGCGTATTGCGGTGATCGAGCGCGTCGCTAACCGTGGCCTCGGCGCAAGGGATTAGCACATAGCCTTGCGAAGCAAATGTCACCGCCCTTGTGCTCAGTCCAATCCCGGTTGCATGATCCGTTTGTCAGATGGCGCGAGACTAGGCCGCAATGGCGCGCAAGTCCATTTACAGGCGCAGCGCAAGCCTGCAGGATTGCTTGCCGCCGCCCTGCGCGGTCACGCTATGATCAAGCTATTTGAACCGGACATCCTGGCCTATGCCCGTTGACCTGCAAGCGCTCTACCCCAAACTGATCCATCTGATGCTGGACACGGTGTTCGTGGTCGATCGGGACAACCAGATTGTATTTGTCAGTGATGCCTGTGAAACCCTGCTCGGTTACCGTGCCGACGAGCTGACCGGCACCCCGATCACCGACTACATCCATCCTGACGACCTGTCGGTGACACGGGCCTCCATCATCCGGATCATGAATGGTCATTCTCACGTCGATTTCCGCAACCGTTATATCCGCAAGGATGGCGGTGTCGTGCACATCCTCTGGGCGGCCTTCTGGTCCGATGAGGTAGGGGCGCGGATCGGTGTCGCGCGGAACGTGACGGCCCTCAGGCAGGCCGAGGAAGAATTACGCTTCATGGCCCATCATGATCCGCTGACCGCCCTGACCAACCGCTCACTGTTCAGCGATCGCCTGGACTCGGCCCTGCGCGCCGCACACCGCCACAACAGCACGTTGGCCTTGCTGTTTCTGGATATAAATGACTTCAAGGGCATTAATGATGTGTATGGGCATGCAATGGGTGACCGAGTGCTCTGCATGGTTGCCCGACGGCTGCAAGCCTGCGTACGTGAGACGGATACCGTGGCGCGGATGGGGGGTGATGAATTCACCGTTCTGTTGACGGAGGTCCAGTCGCAGGAAGCCGTTGCCGAGAAGGTGGCGCAGATTCTCGCGGCCATGGCTGAGCCGCTGAGTGCGGAGTTTGGCGCGATCAACATGCCGTCCTGCAGTATCGGCGTGGCCTTTTATCCTGCGGACGGGGAAGATGCCGATACGCTGCTCAGCCATGCGGATGGCGAGATGTATCGGATAAAAAGACAACGCTCTGCGGCTGGGTAGCCGGGGCGTACACCGACCCGGCGATCGCGCTTCTGGTCTGGGTCAGCGCCACGAGTTCGAATGGGGTTACCCAGGGCAGTACCAAGCAGCTACCGGTCACGAGTAATGCTGCAGCCGCTACCACTGCGCGTTTGCGAAGGTCCTGTCGATGAGGCCTGCGGCTGGGGGGGTGTCAGCAACGCAGTGACACTAGCAAGACTCATTACCAGGCCAATGCTCGCAGGTTTCCACTGGTGCACCGCCAGCAGGTAGATGGCCAGATAAGGTCACAGTCCGTCGCGCACATCAGCGAGAAATAACTCAACCCGTCAAGCGATGTTCCAATTGCATTCTCTCAAAATGGCATTTGTGTGCGCGAGTCAGCTTGAGCGAACAGCCAAGCAGTTGCGGCCACTTTGCTTTGCGCTATACAGCGCCTTATCTGCGCTATCCAGCAGCGATTGCAAGCGATCCAGCGTTGTCGCCGAACCAACGGTAATGCCTATACTCACGGTAATATGCCCAAAGGGGCTGCTTTCATGAAGAATATTCTGTCTATTCAGACGGTCGAGCATCGATTGAGCGACTACTTTTGCTCCTTCTACGTCAGTATTCGGTAGGATTGCAGCCAATTCTTCACCGCCATAGCGTGCTAATAAATCGGTGGTGCGCCGAAGACTCGCAGACAAGAGCTTGGCAACTTCCAGGAGGCACGTATCACCACCAGGATGCCCGTAGGTGTCGTTGAACAATTTAAAGTGATCAATATCGATCATTAGCAGTGCTAGCGGGGTATTGTTCCGCTGCGCTCTATGCACTTCCACTGCGAGTGTTTCGTCAAAGCAGCGTCGATTGGCAAGCCCTGTCAATGCATCATTCATCGCCAAACGCTCTAGCTGCTGATTGCTATCGAGCAACTGCTGCTGCGCTACTCGCAGCTCGCCTTCAGCGGCGATCCGCCGACGGATGTCGCGGATCAGCATCCAACCAATTCCCCCCGTGACTACCAGCATGACGGTCACCACCATGAAGGACAGCAACGCTTCGAACTTCCATGCAGCTAAAGCCTCGCGTTTGCCCAGTGCGACAGTGGTGACCAGCGGCAGCGTGTCGCTCTTGCGAAAGGCGTACAGTCGTTCCACACCGTCCAGGCTCGACGTAAAAGAGGCGGTGCCTACCGATCTATCGACCAAGTACTTGGCGTAGATAGGCGATTTGGAGAAGTTGCGCCCCATGTCCTGCTCTCGGAACGGGTAACGCACCAACATTGAACCATCGGTGTAAGACAGGCCGATCGCACCTTCCTGTCCGACATCAAATTTGCCAAATAGCCTAAGAAAGTTTTCAACTCCCAGTGTCACTGCCACGACGCCGGCGAAATTGCCAGTTGCGTCATTGAATCGACGGCTAATAGTGATTACCCATTCTTGATTCGAGCGGCTGCGGATCGGAGGGCCGATAAAGGGTTCTCGGGAAGGGTCGGCACGATGGTGAATGAAATAGGCTCTATCGCTGCTGTTGGCGCTCGCTGGAATCGGACGGTTGGATGACATCAACCAGCGCCCGTCTCCGTCGTAGATAGTGATTCCGCTGAGCTGAGGCATCAATGGTTGTTGACGGCCAATCAGTTTTTTCAGCCGTTCAATTTGAGCGGGGCCACTTCCCTCAGTTTCCAAGCGCTCTACCAGGTCGAGCAGAATCAAAGCGCTTTGCCGGACAATACCTTCGGAATAGGTAGACAGTGCTTGAGTCAAATTGAGGCTATGGGTGTTGATATCTTCCAGCACACGTTCTCGCGAAGTGATCACCTTCCAAAGTGTAAGTGATGCGAGCGAACAGCCGATGACGAGTAACAGGAGGAAAACGAGGTGGGTGGCACGCTTCACGTCAGTACCTAATGGAAAGTCCAGATTCCTGTGTTGGCGATCATTATCTGACGGCCATAGCAAAGGCCATTCCTAGCCTGGGTCAAAGAATACAATGCATGGGAGGGGAAAGCATTAGTGAGCGCCCGAGTTCACAAGCTATCAGTAGCGCTTGACTCTACCCCTTAGGGCAACCCGCATTCTGTCTTATCTGTTTCAGGTTCCGTCGTCAGCGGATAAGGCAACCCATGAAAATGCAATCGATGGTCACTGGTGCCAATGAGCATCTGGGCAACACATTGGTCCGGGCACTCCTCGCCCAGGGGCAGCACGTGCGCGCAGGGGTGCGTGATCCCGAGCGAAGCACAGCCCTGGGCGGGCTCGACTGCCAGATTGTACGCGCCGAACTGCAAGCACCTGACTCGCTGCGCCAGGCCCTGCAAGGGTTGGCCAATCTGCATGCTTCATCACGGGCTGAAGTGCTCGAGGCGCTCAACACGCTTAGTCCCGGCCATCGCCTGCCGCCTCGCGCACCCAAAGCCTTGCTGCCACTGATCGCCTGGCTGCAAGAACAGCGGGCGCGGTAAACCGGTCAGCCAACCCAATTACTGCTCAGCCATCCGGTGCGCGTGATCGACGTCTTTGTCGACAAACTTGACCTGGTAAAGCTGGGCTTTGAAGGTGCCATACCGGCAGATACTGGCCGGCCGGCTTACCATCCCGCGGTCCTCCTGAAGGCCTACATCTACGGCTACCTGAACCGCATTCAGGCGAGCCGACGCCTGGAACGAGATTGCCTTGATGAAAGCGTTAAGGCGCAAAACCAGTCTTTTTTTACCCCACCCAAAGGCCTTCAAGAGGCTGCTGTGCCGTTTTAACTGTTCCTGGAAACGTCGTGACCTTGATCGGTTTGCGAAACGTAACCTCGGTTCCCTGGCGTCGATATAGAAAACCCAATCTGACGTTTCTACACAATCTGGACCAGAAACAGACATCGATACAGTTCCTCCTGACGACTACCATCAGAAGGTATAAGCCACACCTGCCTGGACCGTGCGCGGCGCACCCGGGTAGACATAGTTGTTCCAGCCCGCTTCGTCGAACCCTTTGTTGAACAGGTTCTTCACATCCAGGTTCAGGCGCACATGCTCGTTGACTTTGTAGTAGCTGAGCAGGTCGACCACCGTGTAGCGGTCCATGGTGTAGGTGACGGTTTCGGTCTGACCCTTGCGGTCGTCGACATACTTCAGACCGACCCCCAAACCCAGGCCTTTAGCGAAGCCGTCCTGGAACTCATAGGTGTTGACCAGGCTGAAGCTGTTGCGCGGAATGTTCGCCAGGCGCGTGCCGCTGGGCAGGCGGTTGTCCTTGGTCACCTCGGCATCGACATAGGCATAACCACCGATCACCTTCCATTGCGGAGTGATGTTGCCGGCGATGTTCAGGTCCAGGCCACGGCTGCGCACCTCGCCGGCCGCCAGGCTGTAGCTCGGGTTGGCTGGGTCCAGGGTGAGCACGTTTTCCTTGACGATGTGGTAGAGGGCCGCGTCGACGCTCAACTGTCGCTCCAACGCCTCCCATTTCACCCCCACCTCATAAGACTTGCCCTTCTCCGGATCGAAGCCGCCGCCACTGGCCGGGGTATCGCTGTTGGGCTTGAACGAGCGCGCGGTGTTGGCGTAGATCGCGACGGTGTCGGTCAGGTCGTAAATCAGGCCCAGGCGCGGGGTGACGCTGTTTTGCGCCTTGGTAAAGTCGCCAGTGTCGTTAAGCTTGTTGTCGTAGTCATGCTCGAAGCGTTCGAAGCGCAGCGCGGCCAGGGCCTTAAGGCGCTCGGTCAGGCTTACCTGGTCCTGGATGAAGGCTGCCCAGGTCTGCAGGTTCTCCTTGTTCCAGGTGGTCGGCTTGATCAGTGGCGGACGCGGTTGACCGAGCACAGGTCGGTAGATATCGATCGGATAGGTGCCTGACGTGTACGAAGAGCGCTGGATGATCGAGTTGTAGTCGTAGTTCTCGTACTCCACACCCGTCAGCAGGGTGTGGCTGAGGCCACCGGTATCGAAGTTCCCGGTCAGGTTGAGCTGCCAGTCGCGGTCGGTCCACTCCAGCTTGCGATAGTTGAAGTTACGCTGCAGAGTCCGACCATCGGCGGGCGCGCCATTGGCCTCCACCGCATTGCCCTTGAGCGAGCCGTCCAGGAACTGGAAGCCGCCGCCCAGCGTCCAGCTGTCGTTGAGCAGGTGCTCGAAACGCAACTGGGCCATGTTGTTGTCGTTGTGCAACAAGTTGTCGCTGCCCTTCTCCCACAGGTAGGTGTCGCGCGACAGGCTGCCGGTCTGGGTCTGATAGCGCGGCAGGCCGCGGTCCAGCGGGCGGTTGTTGCGCATGAAGTCGCCTTCGAAGATGACCTTGGTGCTGTCGTTGACCTGCCAACTGAGCACCGGCGCCACATCGTAGCGCTCGCCACGCACGTCATCGCGGAAGCTGTCGCCGCCTTCGCCGAGCACATTCAGGCGGTAAGCGAGCGAGCCGTCGTGGTTGAGCGGACCGCCAGCATCCAGCGTCGCCCGGTGCATGCCCTGGTCGTCGAACTGGCTGCCCAGGGTCACTTTCTGCTCTGGGAGCGGCTGCTTGCTGACCACGTTGAAGGTGCCACCGGGGTCGCCACGGCCATACAGCGCGGTGGCCGGGCCGCGAATCACCTCCAGGCGCTCGACGGTATTGGCGTCCGGCGCGTTGGGATAGCCGCGGTTGACGGGGAAACCGTTGCGGTAGAACTCGCCAGTGGTGAAGCCACGCACGGTGAAGGTGGTCAGGCCCTGGCCGCCGAAATTGTTGGCACGGCCCACGCCGCCGGCGTAGTCCAGCGCATCCTGCAGGCGAGTGGCGCCGATGTCGTCCAGGACATCCTTGGGCACCACGCTGATCGATTGCGGCGTTTCGTGCAGGGCAGTGTCGGTGCGCGTGGCCGAAGCCGAGCGGCTGGCGCGGTAGCCCTCGACCGGGCCGTCGGCGCGTTCGTAATCGCCCGCCTCGGCATTGATGTTGACAGCTTCCAGTTCGACATTGCCGGAAGCGGCCAGCACTTCGGCGGGCATGGCGAACAGGGGGACAGCTTGGAGCAGACACAGCGAAGCGATCATGCGGCGCATTAATTTAAGCCCAACGAAAAGACCAGAGGGTTTGAAAGCGCGCAGATACTATCTGCTAATGCATCTCATTGCCACTCGAGCTATTTCCGAGCCAACGCGGCCCCTCATGACACTTCACTGGCCTGGCACCAGCGCTGATGATTACGTCTAGAAGTGAACACTAATGCGCGGAGTTTCATATACGCCAACGCGTCTACTCCAAATCGAAATCACCTTTCAACAGACTCTGCTCGATAGCGAGTCCGTGGCCTGATCCGATCAAGCACGGATCGAACTCGAGCTGGCCGTGAAAGTAGCTCAGGCGCAGCTGCTTGCTGACTGCGTAGTCGGCGCCGGCGAACGTGAAGTTGCCGGACTCGGCGCCACCATAGCCATCCAGGTACAAGCCAGTGCTGTCGGACGAGTCACGCTGCTTGAAACGGTCCAGATGGCCGGCGGTCAGGGTCACCCCTCGATATCGGTGCTGGTCAGCTGTGTGCCTTGATTGGTTTGCGGCAGGATTCACGCGTCGTTGTAGACCAGCACCGGCGTCCTGGGCAGCAAGGTGACTTGCGTTCGGCCTCTCCTTCAATAAATCGCTTCATGATCGACCCCGCTACGATCTCGACGATCAGAAAATTAGACAATCGCGGGTGTTTTCACACAGTCTGGGCCGATTTATGCCTGCCGCGATTGCCCATGGGTGCCCGCTTGATGGTGCGAGTCAGCTTCTATGCTTGTATATAGCCCCACCCTTGCCGGGGTCCTCCACGTTCGTTAGCGAGATGCCAACCCCTTGTACATGCGCATTGTAGTGCTGGCCCTGATGCTGACGCTGCTCGGCTGCGCTACCGCGTCGGCCCCGCCAAGGGACGAAGGTGGCGATTGGCGGTCCTTCTATGTAGTCAATCATGGCCTGCATACCGGGTTGGCAATTGCGCGCCCGGATCTACTTCAGGTGCTTCCCGCACTGGCCGAAGAGTTCGGCGACGGCGACTTCGTTGAGTTCGGCTGGGGTGACGAGGACTTTTACCGAGCCCCCCAGGCCACCTTGAGCCTCGCCCTGCGAGCCTTGTTCGGGTCGACGGCAACCGTGCTGCATGCGGTCAAGATTGACGGGGACCCCAGGCGGCGTTTTGCCACAAGCGAGGTCATCGAGGTGCGGGTGACGGAGGACGGCTACCGGCGACTGCTCGCGTTCGTGGCCGGGACCTTCACCCACTCAGCGACGGGCACCTTGGCGGTGCTCGGGCCTGGCCTGTATAGAGAGAGCCGGTTCTACCAGGCCGAGGGTCGCTATTCGCTGTTTTATACCTGCAATACCTGGGTCGCAGAGGCGCTGGCCGCGAGCAGCTGCCCAATGTCGCCTACAGCGGTAATTACGGCGGGGAACGTCATGTCGCAGCTGCGCCGGGCGACAGCGGTTGGTGCATCCTGCCTGGTTACCCGCTAACCCGCGCTGACGATTGGGGGTGTATCCAACCTTGTGTCGAATGACACTAACGCGCAACGGAGTCAGCACCTGCGACAGATTCACGCGACGACATACTAAATACCTTACGGCAAGGGTCCGAGAGGGTGTCGCATAACTCAGGAATAAGGCGACAGTTGCGGTCTGGCCTGGGGACAGTCAGTAGCGAAAGACAGATATCGGCCAAAGTGCTCATGGCTGTCTCACTTTTGATCGTCACGAACGCAATTGGGACGATCATGACGCGGTCAGTGAAGGCAGACGAACAAGACTCTTGCTGACATCAAGGCCTGATCGTACAGATGTGCTCGGTTTATATCTGCGATTACTTTTCTAGTGCCAAAGCTCGCGCTGGGTGAGAAAGCAGTCGCCGCAGTGGAATATCGAGTCGATTTTCAATAACGACACATAGCGGGATCATCATTATGAAGAAAACTATACCGCCCCATCCTGAATGGATACCCCCGAAGAACTTTCCAGAAATCATTGCAAACATGCCAGCCAAGGGGATGTGCAAGATATAAAGTGGATAGCTCGCTGATCCGAGATAGTTGAGTATTCGGGCGCCACGTACTGGCTCGCGCGACGCACAGGCCATCACCATGATCGGGAACAGGAGCAGCGCACAGGATAGGTCGAACAGGACGTCGAACCTCGACGTCCAACTTGGAACAAACATCGCGGCCATAGCAACTATCATGGCCAGCCAGGGTGATAGTTGGGCTGGGAGCCGCTGGATGAGTCGATCCTGATGCCGGTACAGTACGGCGCCCAGCAGTACCCCGTAGCTGGCGCGGGCCAGGCCGGACAGAAATTCCAGGCTTCCCCAGTTGGGGCCGTGGTTCAGTCCGGATTGCGCCAAGGATAGGCCGATCAGCGCGACGCCGGACAGTAGCGCCAACTGGCCAATCCTCCTTGATGGGTCAGGGAGGCGGAATACGAGTAACGCGAATACCAGGTTTGCCAAGATCTCGAACATCAAGGACCAAGCAGGGAAATTGGTTGGGTAGAGGTCAGGATTATCCGGAATATGGGCCGGAAGGAACACAAGGTTCAGTCCGAGCGCCTCTAATAGAGGCCAAGTCAGCACATACCTGCCGCTTAACACATTAGCCGCCAGTAAGAGCGCCGCTGTACAGATGCCCAGCGCATACACTGGATAGAGTCGCAGCATTCGGACTTTCACGAACCCCAAGACACTTAGCCCGCCGGTGGCCAGCTTCTCCCCATAGGCGCGTGCAATCACAAAGCCGCTGAGCAAGAAAAATAGGTCGACGGCGAGGTAAGCTCTGGGGATTTTCCAGCCCAGCATCCAGGAAAGGTGATAGGTCGCAACGGCCAGTGCGGCTATCCCTCGCATTCCATCGAAAAAATAATATCGCCTAGACTTTTGCAATGGAACACCCCTGCTTTATCTCTGTTGGCTTAATCTGAGACAGTGGCGTTGTGCAGGCGAATGGCCAAACCCCGCACAGGGAAAAGGATAGGTCACTCTTCGGGGTTCTGGTGTCCTACAGGCACAAAAAGCCCTCGACCGGTTGAATCCACAACCCAAAGCTGCCGTTCGTGGAGGGCAGCTCACGGCCAAAAGCGGGCGATCATCCTGGTATTTTTTATTTTTCGCTCCCTTGGGGATCGGGCGATCAATCGTACAGATGGCATAATCGCAAGCTGTTTATAACAGGGCCGTATAAATGACCGTCGAAAGCTATGACCAGCTAGCGATCTTCTCAGCTGTGGCTCAAGAGCGCAGTTTCACCCGCGCCGCCGCCCGGCTCGGCATGTCTCAACCGGCCTTGAGCCGGGCGATTCGTCAGTTGGAGGAGCGACTGGGGGTCAGATTGCTTGCTCGTACCACACGCAGCGTCTCCCCCACCGAAGCCGGCGAGCATTTGCTGCGGGTGATCGCCCCCACGGTTTGAAGAAATCGACAGTGAACTGGCCTTGCTCAGCGAATTCCGCGACAAACCAGCCGGCAAATTGCGCATCACGGCAGGTGAGCACTCGGCGATCACGCTGTTGCATCCGGTGCTAGCGAAACTGCTGCCCGACAATCCCGATCTCAATATCGAAATCATCGTCGACTATGGGCTGACCGACATTGTGGCGGAGGGGTTTGACGCGGGCGTACGGCTGGGTCAGCAAGTAGCCAAGGACATGATCGCGATGCGCATCGGCCCTGACATGCGCATGGCGGTAGTTGGCTCCCCGGCATATTTCGCCCGATACCCCAGGCCGGTCATCCCCAGTGATCTCATGGTGCACAACTGCATCACCCTGCGCATGCCGACTTACGGAGGCCTGTTCCTCTGGGAGTTTGAAAAGGACGGGCAAGAACTGAAAGTGCGGGTCGAAGGCCAGTTGGTGTTCAACAACATCGCCATGCGCCTGGAGGCGGCTCTCCAGGGACTGGGACTGGCCTATATGCCGGAGGACCTGGTGCAGGCGCATGTGGCGCAAGGTCGATTGATTCGGGTACTCGAAGATTGGTGCGAACCGTTCTCTGGCTACCACCTCTACTATCCGAGCCGGCGCCAGAGTTCACCGGCTTTCACGTTGCTGCGCGAAGCCTTGCGCTACTTGGGATGATTGGCCTGGACGGTGGCCAATGCTTCGTCGGCGCGCTTGGCCGCAGTAGCATCGCCTTGGTCGGCCAGCAGTTGGGTCAGTTGACGCAACTGTGAAGCGGTCAAACCGACCCGCAGACTGGCAGCCATGTGCGAGCGCAGTTGCGGCTCGACACCAGGAGTGACAGCTAAAGCAGCGACAGTGGCCAACTCACGACTTTGCCAGTCCAGGTTGTCGCGCTCGAAGATGTCGCCGAACAGATGCGCCTGCAAGTACTGGTTGATGACCGGAACGAAGTCGAACAACGGGCCCTGGACAGGCGCACCGGCGATTCGCGTCTGATTGGCTTTGCCCGCAGCCAGGAGTTCATCACCAACGGGAATGACCCGACCGGGCTCGCGCCCCGGATCGTCCTGAAGGCCGCGTTGCTTGCGTGCCTCGACCACATTCATCAACTCGCCGAGTGCATTGAGACTGCGTGGAAAACCGCTGTAGGCATAGAGTTGCACCAGAATTTCCTTTGCCTCGCTGATCGTCAGGCCTGCATCCAGCCCTTGATTCAACGCGGCATTGAGCCCGGACATGTTGCTCGTGGCCATGGCGGCGGCCATCAACGGGATGGCCTGTTGCTTGGCAGACAGCGTCTCGGACACCAGTTGCGTCGCAGGCTCGGCTTTCGGTACTTGCGAACCTTGGGCGTTGTCGTTGTATTGCTCGTCGCTCACTTTCTCCAGCCATTGCACACTCTTGCCATCCACCAAGCCAGTCACGGCCAGATGCGTCATGGCGCTCGTCGCAGTGGCGCCATGCCAGTGCTTGACGCCTGGAGGACAGACGATCACGTCGCCCGGACGGATTTCCTGCATCGGCTTGCCCCATTCCTGGACCAGTCCCACGCCGGAAGTTACCACCAATCGCTGTCCTGCGGGGTGGGTATGCCAGGCTGAGCGTGCGCCCGGTTCGAAGCTTACATAAGCGCCGGAAGCATTGATCTCGTCCGTGGCGGGAAACAAGGGGTTGACGCGTACCCGCCCGCTGAAATGATCCGTAGGTCCCGCAACCGAAGCCTGATTGCCCGCCCGGCTGATCTGCTGCGCGATCCGGGACTCACTGGCATTGTCTGCACCGGCGTCGGCAAAAGGGGCCGCCGCGCACACCGCGATGCCTATCAAGGTGTTCTTCATAAGGACGTATCCCTTCAAGTCAGAGCGTTCTGGCGTAAAACGCGGTCAACTGGCCCATTGCGACGTCCACATATGCAGGCACCCAGTAGGTGTCGATATGGGTCGCGCCATCGATGGTGAACAATTTTTTGTCCTGGGTACCGGTGGCCTTGGCAAAGGCTTGTTGCGACATGTACAGGCTGTCGGCCTTGCTGCCCGCGATCATCAGCAACGGCTTGTCGATCAGCTCAATCTGATCCGTGGCATCGAAGCTCATCAGGTCCATCAGGCTGCTCTGGGTGTAACGGAAAGTCGAGTTGGGATGCGCGTGGGTCTTGCCGTAGTACTCGAAGCCCTGTCGATACAGTTCAAACGGCAGCTTGGCGATCTGCTCATCAGTCAACTTGGCATCACCGACGTAGAGCACTTCCCCACCCGCCGCTTCCTGGGCACGGGCCGCCGACGCCTGCTGCAAGCGTTCCTGAATCGTCGACAGCTGCGAATCCTGATAGCCATTACGGCGAACCAGCCCAGAGTTGAACATACTCAAGGTCGCAACCGACTGGAAGCGCTTGTCGGTTTGCGCCGCCGCCAATGAATAACCGCCACCTCCGCAGATACCGAGCAAGCCCAGACGCTTGCTGTCGACGCCGGGATAGCTGGTAATGAAATCCGCCATGCCATGGATGTCTTCAATGCGATGCACCGGTTTGTCCACATGGCGCGGCTCACCACCACTGGCCCCTTGATACGCCGCATCCGCCGTGATTGTGATGTAGCCCTGATCCGCGAGCCGCTGGGCATACAGGCCCGCGACCTGCTCCTTCACCCCACCATTGGGGTGCGCCACGACGACGACCGGGTATTTTTTCGCCGCATCATAGTTCGCCGGGGTGTAAACGTTGGCGGCAATGTCCAGGCCATTCAGCTTGTAGGTTACCGGATGGATGTTGACCTTACCCGGTTCGTTCCTGGTCAGGGCTCCACCGTAAGTCAACGTGAATGGATTCTGCTTGTAGTCCGCAGCCTCGGCTTCGACGCCCGACATCCCGATCATGGTAGCCATCAACGTGGCCTTTAACGTGGTTCGTATCATAGAAATATTCCTGGCATTTCAAGTGTGTGAGAGGGGTGGCCGATATCGTCACGCTCTTGATCAATCAAGATTTTTTTCAGCGAGAAACTGCGAAACCAGATCAGCGATCTCGACGTTGTTCATGTCCGAAAAAGGAAAGTGGCTATTGCCCTTGATACCGATCTCCGGCAGGTGAACGAGCCTGACGTCACCGCCATGGCGATTCACCGTATCGCGCCATAGGCGCGCCATCTCGAGCCGCGCGCGCCAACTGTCCTGGGCCGGTAACGGAACCGGTTGGTCAGGGATGTTGTCGCCGTAGAAAATAACGATGGGGATTTGGGTCAGTGCTTTGAACTGTTCCGCCGATACGGCCTGCCCCGAAAGTGTGTCGAACGCACTGGCAATCGGCGCGGGCACCTCCCCCTCTGGAAACACGAAGCTGCTGCCCGGTTCGAATGCCACGATGGCCCGCACATTTGCGCTTTTGATCGCCGTCAGCCAACCGGGGCCGCCACCCTGAGAATGTGTGAACAAGATAGCCGGCCCGGTTTCTTCCAACAGCGCGAAAACGCCATTGGATACGACGTCAATGTCGTAAGGCCCGGTATTGGGCGTCATTGACCGGAAGAACTGCTCCAGTGCTGCCTGCCCACGAGGAAACTGGCTGCCCTTGAAGCTTTCCGGCCACAGGCCGATGCGGAATTGGTTGAACCACAGCTGCTCGTCCGGCACTGGTTTGATCGTCGTTTCAACCAGGCTGCGTCCCGCATCGCCACGGCGCGGCTGGTCGATCAGATACGTAGAGAATCCTCGCCGCAGGAAAATGTTCTGGAACCCTTCACGGCCGTCGGCCGTTGTCTCCCAGGACTTCGCAGACTGCCCCGCACCATGCAGCATGAGAATCGGCAGCGCACGAGCGTCGACGGGAACCTGATAGAACGCATACGCATGGTCGCCGTGATAGGTCTGGCCGTCAGGCATCAACGGTTTGTAGGGGTCGAAGGTTCCCGGCTGGGAGATCAATCCACCGCCGGCAATGAGGCTGCCCTGATCCTTGATGATCAGCGGGGCGTGATCGTCAGCGCCGACAAACGCACTGGCACCTAGCGCGAAACAAAGGCTGCCGACCTTTGCAGCGGCGGGCATGTTCTGGCGGATGAAGCTGTGAATCATGGCTTGCTCTCGATTTGATTTCACCGAGAAGAAAATTACCTTTCAACGATTAATCGATAAACCGCGCCAATCACATAGCACTAATACCAGATTCACATAAGTTCGATGAGTAAATCGAAAAGATCGCCACTTGCAGAAGGGGCAGCGTAGGGCCAGAAGCAGACATTTCGGGCTATATATTCTGAGGTAGATCGTGCTTTAGATTGTCGGCGGCAATACATCTTCGATCAAAAGCGAAATCGCGGTAGCAGGCGTCGCTAGTACGCCCCGAGGTGTAGCGGATTTCTCTCAGTTGCACTTTCGCCTATCTGACGCGCCTTAAGATCATCTTAACCACGTGAGGCGGGCCGTTCAGTTTGGTTTCAGGCTGGCCGGTTAAGGTCGAACCATCCCTTCTGGAGAGGTTCGCCATGCACAAGACCGCCATCACCCTAGCACTGGCCGGCGCCACCGCGCTGCCGGTCGCCGCCCAGGCTCGTGAAATCACCCTGCAGACCGCTCTCAAGGAGTACCGGGGCAACGAAGCCTATCTGGCCATCTACGTCACTGATGCCCAGGGCCATTATCAGCGCACCCTCTGGGTGGCCGGCAAGAAGGCCAAGTACTACAAGCATCTGCCTGACTGGGTGCGTTCAGGCAACCAGCGCTCTGAATACGACGGTCTCACCGGCGCCAGCGTCGGCAGCGGCGAAACTCTGGAAGTAGTCGTCGAGCTCGAAGATGCCCTGATCGACGCCGGATACGAGATCCGCATCGACAGCGCCGTCGAGGACAAGCGCGACAACCGCGCCGAGATCAGGCTGCCGCTGACCAGTCAGGCCAGCTCGGTGGAAGGCAGTGCGCAGGGCTATGTCGACCGCTTCGGCTATCGGTTCTGAGGAGGCTGGTCATGTCGCAGCGCATCCATCTGCTCGCCAGCCTCGCACTGGGGCTTCTCCTTCTGATCTCGGCCGTGACCGGCCTTGGTCTTGCCAGCAGCCAGCTGCTCGAACAACTGCAGGCATCGACGTCCGCTGACAGCGTGGCGCAGGTTGCCGAGCGCATCGCTGCAAGCGTGCCGGGTATCGAGCGCATCGAACGCGCGCCCAGTGGCGAGCTGCACGTGGCCTACAGCACGGCCGAGGACAGCGGCGTGCTGCGGGTCGATCCGGCCAGCGGCGCGGTGATCGGGCCCTATGAGCCTTCCGCCCTGATGGGCTGGATCCGCGATCTGCACCGCGAGCTGCTGCTTGGCGCGGCCGGACGCTGGGTGAGCGCCCTGCTCGTGCTCGGCCTGCTGCTGCTCAGCCTGAGCGGGGCCTGGCTGCTGGCCCGCCGCCTGGGAGGCTGGCGCCGTCTGCTGCTGCCGATCGCACCGGGCAAGGGCCTGGCCCACTGGCACACGGTGGTGGCGCGTTGGGCGCTACCGGTCCTGGCGCTTCTGGCGCTGAGCGGGCTGTACCTGTCGGCCAGCAGCCTGGAGCTGATCGGCGGCGATGAAGAGACCGGCCCGGACTACCCCGAGGCCGCCTATTCGGCACCGGCTGCCGCCCTGGGCAGCCTGGCGGCGCTGCGCCATCTGGCGTTGGAAGACCTGCGCGAGCTGGAGTTTCCCAGCGACAGCCAGGAGGCCAGCTACTACAGCCTGCGCACGGCGACCGGTGAGGGCTTCGTCAATGCCGCCAGCGGCCAGTGGATCAGCTATCAGCGTTACGGCCTGACCCAGCGCCTGTATGAAACCGCCTACACGCTGCACACCGGCGCCAGTTCGCCGCTCTGGTCGCTGATGCTCGCGGCCAGCAGTGTGGCGCTGCTGTTTCTCACCGGCTCGGGCCTGCTGGCCTGGTGGCGGCGCAAGCGGCTGATCGGCGATCTGCACGGCATTACCCCTGCCGATCAGGCGCAGGTCATCCTGCTGGTCGGCAGTCAGGGCGGGAGCACCTGGCACTACGCCCGCCAGTTGCATGCGCAGCTGCAGGCTGTCGGCCTACCGGTGCACGTCGCCAGCATGAACCAGTTGCAGGCGCACTACCCGCAGGCCAGTCACCTGCTGCTGCTGGCCTCGACCTATGGCGACGGCCAGGCGCCCGAGTCGGCCAGCGAGTTTCTCGAGCGGCTCAAGCGCAGCCGGCCGTCGAAGGATCTGGAAACCGCCGTGGTGGGCTTTGGCGACTCGCATTTCCAACATTTCTGCGGCTTTGCCCAGCAGGTGGCGCAGCAGCTCGAACGGCAGGGTTTTGCGTCTTCGCTGGCGCTGCAGTGCATCGATCGTGCTGAGCCGGCGGCGCTCCAGAAACTGGCGCAGAACCTGGGCGAGTGGCTGGGCTGCGCGCTGCAGCTCGTTCCGGCGCAGCCGCGCGTGGCCCTGCAGCGCCTGCAGTTGCTCAGCCGGGAACTCTATGGCGAGCAGAACGAGGCGCCGGCGGCCATCCTGCGCTTTGCGCTGCAGTCCGAGCCGCGCCCGCGTGGCCTGGCGCGCCTCTGGCAGCGTCGTGCCCGCTTCATGCCGGGCGACCTGCTGGCGATCAGCCCGGGTGAAGGCCAGGCGCCGCGTTTCTACTCGATCGCCAGCAGCGACGAGGACGAGGCCGTGGAAATCTGCGTGCGCAGGCAACCGGGCGGGCTCTGTTCCAGCCGCCTGCACAAGCTGCGGCCGGGCGACTGGCTTGAGGGTTTCATCCAGCCGCACCCGGACTTTCGCCCCGCGGCGGGTCGGCACCCGGTGATCCTGGTCGGCGCCGGCACCGGGCTTGCCCCGCTGATCGGCTTCGTGCGCAAGAACGCCAACCAGCGCTTGATTCACCTGTACTGGGGCGGCCGCCATCCGCAGTCGGACTTCCTCTACGAACGTGAGCTGGAAGCATACCTGGCCGATGGCCGCCTGACCGAGCTCGGCCTGGCCTTTTCCCAGGGGCCGCAGCCGCGCTATGTGCAGGATCGCCTGCGCGAGGACGCACAGCGTCTGGCCACGCTGTTTCAGCAGGGCGCACAGGTGCTGGTCTGCGGTTCGCGGGAGATGGCGGCCGGCGTTCGCGAGGTAATCGAGCCGTTGCTGCAGGGGCTGGGCAGCAGTGTCGAACAGTTCCGCCTGCAAGGGAGGTATCGTGAGGATGTCTACTGAACAGCTGCGCTACAACCTGAGTGGAGCCACCATGGGCACGCGCTTCAGCGCCGTGCTGCAGGCTCCGGCCGGGCTCGATACCGCCGCCATCGGTGCCGCGCTGCAGGCGGCGGTCGATAGCGTCGACCGACAGATGTCGACCTGGAATCCGGACTCCGACCTGATGCGCCTGAACGCTGCGCCCTGCGGGCAGTTGCTGGCAGTGCCCGACGAGCTGCTCTGGGTTCTCGTCAGCGCACTGCAGGTGAGCGTCGCTTCCGGGGGCGCCTTCGAGATCGCGGTCGGCGAACTGGTCAAGGCCTACGGCTTCGGCCCGCAGCCGTCCAGTGGCCGCACTCCAGGCCGACCCGTGCGCGCCAGCGAGGCGCTGGAAATCGACCCTGCGCTCAAGCGGGTGCGCAAGCATGCCCCGCTGACCCTGGACCTGAACGGCATCGCCAAGGGCTTTGCGGTGGACGAAATGGCGCGCTGCCTGGAGGCCCACGGCATCGACGCGTACCTGGTGGGTATCGACGGCGAGATGCGCGCCCGTGGCGTGAAGGCCGACGGCAGTGACTGGAAGGTGGCGCTGGAGCGGCCAGTCAGGGGGCGGCGCGAGGTGCTGGGCGCGCTCGACCTGTCCGACATCGCCATCGCCACCTCCGGCGATTACCGGCACTGGCGCGAGCGGGACGCAAAGACCTACTCGCACACTATGGACCCGGCAGCCGGCGAGCCCCTGCAGAGCAACCTGGCCTCGGTCTCGGTGCTGTGCACCAGCTGCATGTACGCCGATGCCTGGGCCACGGCGCTGATGGTGCTGGGGCTGGAACGCGGCCGGGCGCTGGCCGAACGCCAGGGCCTGGGCGCCATCTTCGTGCTGCGCGAGGGCGATGAGTTGCGCGAAGTGGCCGTCGGGCTCTGAATCGTCCTTTGGCCATCGGCGCCAAGCCAGCGCAAGCGCACTCAGCCGAAGGCTTCCATAACCACTTGAACCAGTTGGCCGCCCTCAGGCGTGGCCCAGCTGCCTGCCAGCTCGGCAATTACCTGGTTGGTGCTGGTAAGCGTGGCACCGGCCTTGTCCATACGGCGAAGTGCAATGTCATCTGCCCTGGCCGTCGGTGAGGCACCGGCATCCGCAACCACTTGCACCTCATGGCCCTGGCTCAACAACGTTAGCACTGGGTACACGGTGCAGACGTCATTAGTCACCCCAGCGACGATAAATTTCTTGCGACCGCTCGCTTTTACCGCAGCGGCGAAGTTTTCGTCGTCCATTGCGTTAACGATGCCCAAGCGTTTTACGCGGCCCGCAAACTCTGCAGGGAGGATCTGTTCCAGTTCGCTCAGCAGCGGGCCTTGGGCATGTTCTTCCATGCTCGATGTCAGCACGACGGGCAACTTCAAGATGCGCGCTGCCTTCGCGAGCATCAGAACGTTGCGCTTGAGCTCTTCGAAAGGCATCGACTTAGCCCACCCCATGGTCCCGACCTGGTGGTCGATCAAAAGGAGGGCAGCATTCTCAGCACTGAATTTTTCGTAGGTCATGGTGATTCTCCTGGCGATTGCGTGGAGTAAACACCCCGGTGGTGAGTCAACGAGCTTGCAGCGTTCCAAATGCGCCGCGCTGGATACCATTTACTGCCTTGGCCAGCGCACCTTGTGAAGCAAGGGCCAGCGGTCCTTGCCAGTACACGGGCTGATTCAATGGTGTGCCGGAAAACACCACGGCTTTGGCCGTTGCTTTTTTCGCGTGCAATGTGACCAACCGATCAGGGCCTTGGGGTAGGTTCACCGGCACCTGCGGGTCAGCCAGATCAAAGGCGTGGCCGTCAACGTGAACCTCGCCATCAATCAGCATCACGAACGCGACATGCCCTTGCGGAACAGGAATCTGCACCTCACTTCCCTGCTCAAGCGTGATATCCAGCATGCGCACGTCCGTGGGTGGCGATAAAGGCGACACCACGTCCGCAAAACCACCGAGGGGCACCCGGATTTTTGCACCGGGCCAGCGAACGACCGGCACGTCCTGCGGTTCCAGGGTGAGGGTGAAAGGCGCATTCGCCTGGTGGTCCTCTGGCAGGTTGATGAAGATCTGCAGCATATGAACGGTTTTGCCCGGTTCGGCCGGAATCTCTTCATGCACCACACCTTCACCCGCCGCCGTCCAGTGCAGGCCACCGGGTTGAATCAGGTTGCGGTTCCCCAGGGAGTCGCGGTTGTCGATACCGGTTTGTGAGTCCAGGAACAGGTAGGACACCACCGAAAAGCCGGCATGCGGGTGAGGTGGGAATGTCGGCCCGTTGATCCACGCATGGTCTACGCCCAGGAATGGGTCGATGGGTTTCGCGTACCGGTCCCCTCGGAGGTTGAAGGCTCTGAACTGGCTACCGTGGCTCATCCGCTGCAGACGTGCGACGGCTGGCATGGCGTGCTCCTCAAGCCCCTTGGGACATGGCTGGATAGTCGATGTAGCCTTCAGCGCCGGGGGCGTAGAAGGTGTCCTTGTTCAGGATGTTCAGCTCAGCGCCTGCACGAAATCGCTCGGGCAGGTCCGGATTGGCGAGAAATGCGCCGCCAAACACCGCAGCATCCGCATGGCCATTGGTAATCAGTGACTCGGCGCTGTCCTTGCTCAGGCCGCCGCCGATCAGATAGCTGCCATCGAACAACGGGCGCAATGCGGCGTGGTAGTCGAACGAAGCGCCGAACAGCGCCACATGCAGATACGCCAGGTCAAGACCGCGCAGTTGCTTGACCAGATGGGTATAGGTCTCTTGTGGGTTGGCATCGACGATGTCGTTGAAGTTCATCTCCGGCGAGATCTTGATGCCTACCCGGTCTGCCCCCACCTCCTCCACCATGGTGGTGAGCACTTCCAGTACGAAACGAACGCGTTTATCAACCGTGCCACCATACTCATCGTCGCGCATATTGCTGCCGGTGGAGAGGAATTGTTCGGGCAGGTAGCCCGAGGCGGCATGCAGTTCGACGCCATCGAAACCCGCCTCGATCGCCCGGCGCGCAGCCTGTCGATAGGCTTCGACCACGGCAGCGATCTCGACGATGGTCAGCGCATGCGGGGTGATGAAATCCTGCAACCCGGTGGCGGTGTAAGCCTGGCCCGCAGCCTTGATGGCGGAGGGTGCCTGCGGCAGAGCGCCTTCAGCGAGCAGTGACGGATGGGAGACGCGACCACAGTGCATCAGTTGCATGAAGATCCGGCCACCGCGTGCATGCACGGCTTCTGTCACCTTCTTCCAGGCGGCAACCTGCTCCTCGGTTTCGGCGCCCGGCGTACGGACATAGCCCTTGCCGATCGCAACCGGGAATACTCCTTCAGAAATGATCAGTCCGGCGCCGGCACGCTGTGCGTAGTAGGTAGCGACCATGTCACTCGGCACACCCGCATCGTCAGCGCGTGAGTGGGTCATAGGGGCCATGACCATGCGGTTGGAAAGTGTGTAGCGGCCTACCTGGACTTCGGAAAACAGGGTGTTCATTTGTGGTTCCTCAGTGGTGATGGGATGATCATGGATCAATCCGCACTCGGGATAAATCCGGTAAAATTGAATTTACTGATCCATTGGTGGAGCAATACTTTGGAATACCTCAACGACATGGCGCTGTTCGTCGAAGTGGTAAAGATGCGTGGTTTTCGTGGGGCAGCGGAGTCGCTGGGCATGCCGAACTCGACGTTGTCGCGGCGCATCAGCGGCCTGGAAAAGCAGATCGGCCTGCGCCTGTTGCACCGCACGACACGCAGGATCGAGCTGACCGAAGCGGGCCAACTCTATTTTGAACGCTGCAAGCGCATCGTCGAGGAAGCGAGGCTGGCCCATGAGCAACTGGGCGAGATGCTCGCGCGACCGAGCGGCCTCTTGCGGGCGTCACTACCAGTGGATTTCGCAAATATCTATCTGGCGCCGCTGATAGCCGAATTTGCCCGGTTGTATCCGGGAATCAGCTTCGATTTTGACCTTACACCCCGTCAGGTCGATCTGGTGAGCGAACCCGTGGATGTGGTGATCCGGATGGGCGAGCCGGCGAACTCAAACCTGATTGCCCGTAAGCTCGCCAGCTTGCAGCGCTGTCTATACGCCTCACCCGGATACGTCGAGCGTTCTGGTGAGCCGGAGCATCCCTGCGAACTCATTCACCACGAATGCCTGCGCATGCGTGGGACAGGAGCTGATCGCTGGACGCTATCTAGCGACGCCGGGAATGAGCAGGTGCAAGTGGGTGGGCGATTCGAGCTCAACAGTGTCGGAATGCTGCGACGGCTGGCATCGCTGGACCTGGGCATTGCGCTGCTGCCGACTGGCATCGCCGCCCAGGACGTGGCCAATGGCACGCTGCGCAAGGTCTTGCCAGCGTGGCAAGCGGCTCCGGTCGCAGTGTATGCGCTCACTGAGACTCGTCTGCTTCCAGCGAAGACTCAGCGGTTCATCGAGTTCCTACGCGAACGCCTTAGTGATGATTGAGCTTGATACCCCGAGCACCGATATACATCGGTACATGAGTGTCTGTTATGGGTTGTGGATTCAACCGGTGGATACAACACATTGGCTGAACCTGTCCGCCGGAGTTTCGTAGTTTAGTGTCTCTCGAGGACGCTCATTCAGCGACTCGGGCGTGGCGGCCCAATCCACTACTGCCGTTCTCGGCCAGAAGTGAATGTCAAAAGAAGTCGTTGGCTATTTTTGCGTTGGCTCACCCGAACTTTTTCCTGTTTATCGGTCTATCTGCATAAGCCCATCAGCCCGGTAAGCACGACACGAAGTCTTCCCGCAGCCAGATGGCCACACGTCCAATTGTCAATCAGAGGTTGTCTTCGCTCATGAAACTCCCTGTCCCACGGATGGTGCTCTTCGGCCTGTTCGCGTTTGCGGCAATGGGCTCGGCATCAGCAACGCAAATGAAGACCGCAACCCCTGCTTTCGCAACTGAAGCTCCAGCGGTTCAAGCGCCGGCCGAGGCTGTCGGCAACCCTTGGCCGAGCCTGGCCAGTATGGCCGACAAGCAGCCTGGAGCGTTGCTTGCCCACGACGACCGTTACTGGCACGACCACCGCTGGCACGACCGTAGAGACGATTGGCGCCGGGACGACTGGCGTAGAGATAACTGGCGCAGAGAGCAAGCCCGCCGGGAAGCCGAACGCCGTCGTGATTGGGAGCGCCATCATGATCGGGCGATGCGCCACCGCTACGAGAACGATCACCGCTACTATCGTCGCTAGTGCACAAGAATCGAACCAACACCTGAAACAGCTACGTCACCCTCGCCTCTTGCGCCGGGCTCAAGCCAGCAGCTCGGTGATCCACCTGGCCTGCCGGGCAATCTCCTGCACCTTCTCCTCGGGCACGGCGTGCCGCGCCCGGGCGAAGTTGCTCAAGGTCTTTTGCTTGAGGCGCAGTTTGCGCTGCCACTTGCCCAGGAACGCCGGGCTGCGTGCCTGCATCTGCAACGGGCCGAAGTACAGCTCTTGGGCGGTGTACATCACCGCTCCAGCGCACTCAGCGACAATGATTTCGTAGTCGAAGCGGTTCTCCCGCAGCACTTCCTCATGGTGGATGCGGTAACCATTTTCCATCAACCAGTGGCGCAGTGGCTGCTCGCCGCCGTTGGGCTGCAGGATCAGACGCTCCTGGCCGCGCAGATGGCTTTTGCCGCTGTCGAGGATGTCGCGGATCGTTTCACCGCCCATGCCGCAGATGCTGATCGCGGTGATCCCGTCACCCGGCTCGATCGCCGCCAGGCCGTCAGCCAGACGCACAGTGATCCGCTGCTGCAGACCGTTCTCGCGCACGGTGCGTTCGGCCGCCTGAAACGGCGTCAATGCCACCTCGCCGGCCAGCGCCGCGGTGATGGCGCCACGGCGCATCAGGGCTACCGGCAAGTAGCCGTGATCCGAGCCGATATCGGCCAGGCGCGCACCGACCGGCACCTGCGCAGCCACGCGCTCCAGGCGCATGGACAATGTCTGTTCGTTCAACCGCTGCCCCTTTTCACCACCAACGTCCAGCAACTCTGGCCGGATCGGGGCGCGATTCTGTCGGGCAGCGCTGGAGATTTCAAGTTTATGCGACCAGGGTCATGGCTCGGTGGGAGCGGGTATTTCGCTAGCCGTTGACCTTGCGCGCCAGCGATGTGATCAGGCCGCTGCGTTTCGCCAGTTCTTCTATTCTCATAGCTTGCCTTTAGCACGGCATTGACCTTGAACCTTACTTCCACTCTGGAGTGCAACAACCCCATCACAGAGGAGCAGCGAACATGGCATTCGTCACAACCAAAGATGGCGTTGAAATTTTCTACAAAGACTGGGGCCCGCGTGACGCGCAGGTGATCTTCTTCCACCACGGCTGGCCACTGAGCGCCGACGACTGGGACGCGCAGATGCTGTTTTTCCTGGCCCATGGCTATCGTGTCATCGCCCACGACCGTCGCGGTCACGGACGCTCAAGCCAGGTCTGGGATGGCCATGACATGGACCATTACGCCGACGATGTGGCGGCGCTGGTCGATCATCTAGGGGTGCGCGGCGCAGTGCATGTCGGGCACTCGACCGGCGGCGGCGAAGTGGTGCACTACCTCGCCCGCCACGGTCAGGAGCGTGCCAGTAAAGCCGCGATTCTCGGCGCGGTGCCACCCTTGATGGTGCAGACCGCCAGCAACCCCGGTGGCCTGCCCAAGTCGGTGTTCGACGACCTGCAGGCACAACTTGCGGCCAACCGTGCGCAGTTCTACCACGACATTCCCGCCGGGCCGTTCTACGGCTACAATCGCCCGGGAGCGGCACCGTCGCAGGGGGTGATCTGGAACTGGTGGCGCCAGGGCATGATGGGCTGCGCCAAGGCCCACTATGACGGCATCGTCGCCTTCTCGCAGACCGACTTCACCGAGGACTTGAAGCGCCTCACCCTGCCGGTGCTGGTGATGCATGGCGATGACGACCAGATCGTGCCCTACGAAAACTCGGGGCTGCTGTCGGCCAGGCTACTCAGCAATAGCACGCTGAAAACCTACAAGGGCTACCCTCACGGCATGCCCACTACCCACGCCGACACCATCAACGCCGACCTGCTGGCCTTCGTGCGCAGCTGATGCACGGGTGCCGGAGGTGATGCCTCTGGCGCCCGCTTTTGCCAACGTGTATGGACCGCAGACGTTTCCGACCAGCAGTCCTGAGCAGGCATAATAGGCAGCTACGATTGGTGTATTGGCCACCTTAATCGCAATAGGGGCATTGTCGAGGGTACATGGGATGACCAGCAAAACAACGCCTAGTTACTCATCACCGCTGGCCCTCTCTCTTCTCGTCCTCAGCCTGGCCGTGTCGGCGGGATGTTCAAGTAAATCGACGAAGCCGCTCTACTCAAGTTCAAAAGCAGGCTCCAGCTGTTACGCCAAAGCCCTGCCGACGTCCGGCGAAGGTGGTCTGGCCTGGGGCGCGACCCTGCAAATGGCACGGCAAAAATCCTTGAACAATTGCATCCGCTATGCCGGCCGCTCCGGTGGCACGCCCGATACCTGCAAAGTAGTGATGGCCGAGTGCAAATAAGCGTGTGCTGGTTTCGACCAGCCTGCACCTTAACTGCATATAAAGGGCAGCGGCGCCTGTGCAGCACGAACAGCTGCAATCTGGCTATCAAAGACCGGCAACAGATAGTCGAAGAAGAACCCGGCGCTTTCCAGCTTTTCCTGGCGCAGCGGATCTTCTGCGGCCAGGCCCTGCACACAGCGGACTGTCCGCGCCCAGGCGAACGCTAGCAAGCCACTGGCGCACAGCTGAAGAAAGTCCCCGGCGGCACGGTAGGGATATTCAGGGTCCTGGGTACTGCCGCGGATCACTTCGCTCACCACGGTTTGCAGGCTGTCGCACACGCCTGCCAGTCTGGCCGCATACCTCGCGCTGCCCTCCTCGGCGAGGCCGGCGGCCACTTCCCCACGCAGCTCCGTCAACAGCAAGGCAAACGCCTCAGCGCCGTCACCCAGCACTTTGCGCAGAAGCAGATCGTTGGCCTGAATTTCGTTGCTGCCCTCGTAGATCATCGCAATGCGGCTGTCGCGCAAGGTCTGCCCGATGCTGAATTCTTCGGTGTAGCCATAGCCGCCGAACACCTGCAGGGCCTTGCTGGCAAGGTTGAAACCCTGTTCGGTGAAGCTGGCTTTGATGATCGGCGTCAGCAGTTGCGCCAGTTGCCGGGCCCGTTCGCGTTGCTTTGATTGTACCGCTGCGTCAGCCAGATCCAGCCAGTGCGCCACCCAATACCCAATCGCGCGCATGCCTTGGCTACGCACGCGCAGCTCCAGCAGTACCCGGCGCATGGCCGGGTGCAGATGGATCGGGTCTGGCGCCGTTGCCGGCGGCTGATCCGGGCGCCTTGGTGCGCGCATTTGTCGCCGCTCCAGGGCATAGTCACGGGCGTTTTGCCATGCAGCCTCGGCATGCCCCAAGCCTTGCAGGCCGACGTGCAAGCGCGCGCAATTCATCATCACAAACATCGCTGCCAGGCCACCGTGGGCCTCGCCTACCAGCCAGCCACGGGCCTGGTCGAAATGCAGGGCACAGGTGGCGCTGCCCTTGATGCCCAGCTTGTGTTCTATGCCGTCGCAATGCACAGCGTTGCGTTCGCCCTGCTCCAGCCATTTGGGCACCAGCATCAGTGACAGACCACGACTGCCGGCAGGCGCTTCTGGCACGCGCACCAGCACCAGATGCAGGATGTCGTGGGTCAGATCGTGTTCGCCGCCGGAGATGAACAACTTGTTTCCGCTGATGCTGTAGCTGCCATCCGCCAGCGGCTGCGCACGACAACGCAACAGGCCAATGTCGCTGCCGGCCTGGGGCTCGGTGAGGCACATGGTCGGCAGCACCTCACCGCTGACCAGCGCCGGCAGATAGCGCGCCTGCAGCCACTGTGGCGCGTGGGCTTTCAAGCACAGATAGGCGCCGTGGGCGATGCCGGTGTACATAGCCCAGGCATGGTTGCTGGCGTAGAGCATCTCCTGCAGCGCGGCGTCGAGCACCTGTGGCAAGCCTTGCCCACCCCATTCCGGGGCGCAAGCCAGGCCCGGCCAGCCACCCTCGACATACGCCTGGTACGCAGCAGCAAAGCCCTCGGGGGTACGGACTTCTCCGTCTGCATACCGGCACCCCTGGCGGTCACCTGGCGCGTTCAGGGGGGCCAGCACTTCGTTGCAAAAACGTGCGGCCTGTTCCAGCACCTGTCGGGCCAAGTCAGGGTCCAGGTCCTGGTAGGCCGGCATCTGTCGCCAGGCCGCAGGTACCTGCAACCAGTGTTCGAGCACAAACTGGATATCGTCCAACGGGGCCGTGTACTGCTGCATGCCTGACCTCAACGGGTGTGGTTATCAACGGTGGTAATGCGGGTTCTCGATGAGCACTGCCATCCCCTGGCCGCCGCCGATACAAGCAGCGGCAATGCCGTAACGCAGGTTGTCAGCGCGCAGTTGTCGCGCCAGGGTATGCACCAGGCGCAAGCCGGTCGCGGCCAACGGGTGCCCCAGGGCGATGGCCCCGCCCTGCCGGTTCAACCGCTCGGGCTTAAGTTCCAGGGCGCTGGCGACTGCCAGTACCTGCGCCGCCTGGGCCTCGTTGATTTCGAAACGATCAATTTCGTCCAGACGCAAACCGCTACGCTGCAGCAACAGCTCGATGGCCGGCACCGGTCCGATGCCCATGGTCTGCGGCGCCACGCCCACCGCCGTGGCCATCAATAGCCGTGCCAGCGGTGGACGACTACAGGCCGAGAAGCGACAGACCAACGCCGCCGCCGCACCATCCACTACCGCGCAGCTGTTGCCGGCGGTCTGCACACCGCCGGCATGCACTGGCGTCAGTCTCGCCAGGGCGGCGCTGTCGGTGGCGCGCGGATGGCTGTCACCCTCGACCCGCTCTACACCGCGTGGCAAGCGGATGCTGCGCGGCCGGTAGAACTCGGGCGCGAAGGTTTCGTTGTGGATGGCCACGATCTCCTCAGCAAACCAGCCCTGCGCCTGGACCTGGAGTGCCCGCTGGTGACTGCGCAAGGCGTACGCATCGACGCACTCGCGGCTCAGACCGTATTGCTGCGCCAGGTTCTCTGCAGTAGCGATCATGTCCAGTCCGGCTGCCGGGTCGTACAGGGCCTCCCACAGAAAGTCCTTGAACTCCACCGCTGCACCGAGGCGAAAGCCGCCACGGTGGCTGTAGGCCGCGATCGGGTTGCGTGACATCGACTCGCTGCCGACACACAAAGCCAGTTCGACGCCACTGTCCAGTTGTTCACCAGCCTGACGCAACACTTCCAGGCCAGTGCCGCAAATTCGCTGCACCGCCAGTGCCGGTACCGACTGCGGTACTCCGCTGTACAGGCCGATATGGCGCGGCAGCATATAGGCATCGAAACTGGCCTGGGCCATGCTGCCGGCCAGCACGCTGTCCACCGACTGCGGGTCGATACCTGCGCGTGCCATCACCTCACAGGCGACTTTGATGCCCAGATCGATGGGCGACACTGAGGCGAGGGTCGTCCCAAGATCGGTCCAGGGGGTGCGCACCATCTCGACGATGGCCGCATCGGCAAATACGCTACACAACCCGCCAGCGCTCATGCTGCACGACCGGCACACAGCATGCCCGGAACTTCGCCGCGATACAGGGCCTCGACCTGCGCCGCCCGCCGTTGCAGCACAGCACGCTGGTTGATCGAGCCCTTGTCGGTGATTTCGCCGTGATCGATCGAAGGCGGCTCTTCCAGCAGGGCCAACCACTCGATCCGGCTGGCATTGCCCTGGGCATCGCGGTTCAACCGCTGCAACCAGCCCGCGAACCATTCACGCACTGCGGCGCTGCCCAATACCTGCGCGTCACTGGCGTCAGGCCCGAGCCCGGCCAGCTGCCGACACTCGGGTAGCCGGGCAAATACCAGTATCCCCAGGCACTCGCGGTCGGGCGCGGCGACCACGATGTCTTGCACATAGGGCGAACCTTCGAGTACGGCACGGTTGCGCAGCGGACCGACACTGACAAACACCCCGGAAGACAGTTTGAAGTCTTCGGCGATACGTCCATCGAACATCAGCCCGAGCTGACTGTGGCCAGGATCGGCAAGCTTCAAGGCGTCGCCTGAACAGTAATAGCCTTCAGCATCGAACACCTCGGCAGTCTGCTGCTCCGCACGCCAGTACCCGGGCATGATGTGCGGGCCGCGAAAGCGCCCTTCCAGTTTGTCGCCAACCGGCACCAGCTTCACTTCACAGCCAGGTGCCGGCAGCCCGACATAGCCGGCTATCGACAACGGCCCGGTGGTGAAGGTGCACGACGGTGCCGCTTCAGTCATGCCGAGTCCGGCCATCATGCGGATACGTTCGCCGCAATGCTGTTCGGCGACACGGTCGAGACGATCCCAGATGCTTTGCGAGAGGCCGGCGGCGGCGAAGAAAAACAGTTTGATACGGGCGAAGAAGCGCTCGCGCAGGGCCGCGTCCTGCTCCAGTGCCTTGGCCAGTTCCTCCCAGCCTTTTGGAACGGTCAGGTAGGCCGTCGGTGAAATGTCTTTGAGGTTACGCAAGGTTTCAGCGAACCCCTGGGCCGTCGGTTTGCCGGTATCCAGATAGAAGCTGCCACCGTTGTACAGCACGATCCCGAGGTTGTGACTACCGCCAAAGGTGTGATTCCACGGCAACCAGTCCACCAGCACCGGCGGCTCTTGGGCAAACACCGGGAAGGTCTGCAGGAGCATTTGCTGGTTGGCGCAGAGCATCCGCTGGGTGGTAATCACTGCCTTGGGCAACTTGGTCGAGCCGGAGGTAAACAGGAACTTGGCAATCGTATCCGGTCCGGTCGCGGCAAAGGCGGCATCGGCCGCCGCATAGTCGGGGTTGGCCAGCAAGCTGCTGAACGCCACCTGGCGCCACCCGGACAACACCCCACGTACGCTGACCACCGGCACTTCAGGTGCCAGCAGCGCATCGAACGCCCGCTGAAACGGCGCCGTGTCACTGACAAACACCAGGCCTGGCTGCAGCACATCGCAGACATGGCGCAGCTTGGCGAAGTCCTGGGACAGCAACGCGTAGGCCGGCGATACCGGGCAATACGGGATGCCTGCGTACATGGCCCCCAGGGCAATCTGCAGGTGCTCGATGTCGTTGCCCGAGAGGATCGCCAGCGGACGCTGCGCCGAAAGCCCGAAGCCGAGCAGATTGCCAGCAATGGCCCGAACCTGTTCGAGCATCTGCGCATAGCTGACCTCGCGCCACGCCCCGGACGCCTCGCGGGCGGCGATGAACGTCTGCTGTGGCCGCACCTGCGCCCAATGTTGCAAACGCTCAAGCAATCGGTCAGGCAGCGGCGCGAGGGGTTCCCTGGCGCGCATGCGCAGGATGCCATCCACTTCGCTGACCTCGACGTCGGGATGGCCGATGGATACCTGGCGGTAACGCGGCGTCCCGACTGTGTCGGACGGGCGTGGGCTGGTTGCGGATTTCACGCAGGTTGCTCCTTGTTATTGTTGTACGTTCGGTTGACCGCAGGCATACAAGGTCGCCCGCGATCCCTTCCTTTCAGACTGCTCGCGTGCCCTCAAATGGGGTAATGGCGCGACCCGTGCTGCAGGGTAATCCAGCGCAGCTGGGTGAAGTGTTCGATCGCCGCACGCCCGCCGAAGCTGCCATAGCCACTGGCCTTAACTCCGCCAAAGGGCATGTGCGCCTCATCGTGAACGGTCGGCCCATTGATGTGGCAGATTCCCGATTCCACACGCTGGGCCAGTGCCAGCGCACGCGCTGTGTCACGGCTGAAGATCGCCGCCGACAGACCAAACTCCGAATCGTTGGCCAGGGCCAACAGCGCCTCGTCACCTTGTGCACGCAGCACCACCGCCACCGGGCCGAAGGACTCTTCGTGGTACAGGCGCATGCTGGCATCGACGCCGTCGAGCAAGGTGGGTTGCAGGATGCTGCCGTCCAGTTGCCCACCACACACCAGGCGCGCGCCCTTGTCCAGCGCGTCATCAATCAGGACTTTGATACGCGCCCCGGCACCGGCATCGATCAGCGAGCCCAGCACTGATGCGGGGTCTTCAGGATCACCTGCGCGTAGACGGGCTACCTTGCTGGCGAGTTTATCGACAAAATCTTCGGCGATCCGGCTGTCGACCACCAGGCGCTCGGTGGACATGCAGATCTGCCCCTGGTTGAAGTACGCCCCGAACGCCGCAGCTTCGACAGCGGCATCCAGATCGGCGTCGTCGAGCACCATCAGCGGGGCCTTGCCGCCCAGTTCCAGCAGCGCAGGCTTGAGGTGGCGTGCCGCCAGTTCAGCAACAATCCGCCCAACGTGGGTAGAGCCGGTAAAGTTGACGCGACGCACCGCCGGGTTGGCGATCAAGCGTTCGACAATCGCTGGCGCATCCTGCGGGGCGTTGCTGATGACATTGACCACACCATCGCCCAGACCGGCATCCTGCAGGACCTGGCCAATCAGCCGATGCACGGCCGGGCTCAACTCCGATGCTTTGAGCACCACGGTATTGCCACAGGCCAGGGGCATGGCAATGGCACGGGTAGCGAGGATGATCGGCGCATTCCACGGGGCGATTCCCAGCACCACGCCGCAAGACGCACGCACGGCCATGGCAAAACTGCCGGGCACATCCGAGGGGATGACTTCTCCGCAGATCTGCGTGGTCATCGCCGCAGCCTCGCGCAGCATGCCGGCGGCCAGGCGCACGTTAAAGGCATACCAGTTGGCCATCGCGCCGGTCTCGCCTGCGGCGTTGATGAACTCACCACTGCGCGCCTGCATCAATTCGGCCGCCGCCAGCAGACGGCTACGCCGCTCATTCGGGGCCAGCGCCGACCAGGCGGGAAACGCCGCCTTGGCCGCCGCCACAGCGGCGTCCGCATCGGCCAATGTGGCCGCCGCTACCTGCGACACCACCGCGCCGCTCAGCGGGTTACGCCGTTCAAAGGTATTCCCATCACTGGCCGGGCACGACCGCCCGCCAATCAGCAAAGGCACCTGCAACATCGTCATTCCTCTTTATTGTCGTTGTCGGGAATTTTCGGCACAGGCTGATACAAGCGGGCAGCGCACGAGAACTCGGCGCGCCCCTTTTGCTCAGCGCTTATAAGCCTGCAAGCCCGGCTTGATGCTCTTGTCATCGAGGAACTGCTTCATGCCTTGCTCGCGACCACCCTCGGTGTCGAGCAGGCGCGACTGATCAAGCTTGGCGTACAGGTAATCTTCGTTCTGCTCCCAGGTGAGCTCGCGGCAGCGCTTGAAGCCATGCTTGGCAGCACGCAATACCACCGGATTTTTCTCCAGCAGGTTCTGCGCCAGCGCCACAGTGGTTTCGCGCAGTTGCGCCAGCGGTACGCTTTCATTGACCAGGCCCATCTCGGCGGCTTTCTGCCCGCCGAAGGTCTTGCCAGTCATGATGTAGTACAGCGATTGACGATGCCCGACCGTGTCGGCCATGGCCTTGCTGACCAGGTTGCCAGGCGGAATCCCCCAGTTGATTTCGGAAAGGCCGAAGGTCGCCTCATCGGCACAGATCGCCAGGTCGCAGGCCACGAGCGGGCTGAAGCCGCCGCCAAAACACCAGCCGTTGACCATCGCAATGGTCGGCTTGGCATACATGCGCAGCAGCTTCCATTGCCATTGTGATGCCTCACGACGGATTTTCTCCTGAAGGATTTCCGGGCCGGCGTCGACTTCGCGGAAGTATTCCTTGAGGTCCATGCCGGCAGTCCAGGACTCACCCGCGCCGGTCAATACCAGCACCCCGGCCTCGGCGTCTTGCTCCAGGGTTTCCAGGACCTCGACCATCTCGCGGTTGAGGGTCGGGCTCATGGCGTTGCGCTTGTCCGGACGATTGAGAATGACCCAGGCGATGCCTGACTCCAGTTCGACCTTGACGGTATTCCAGCGGCCTTGGTACTTGCTCATGGTGTCTGCTCTTGTTGTTCGATGGACGGTGCAGTGAAGCTAATCGAGCAAATTAGTTATGTCAATTAACTATTATTAAAATTAACTGATTTTCTACACACTGGAACATCCTCATTTGCCGTCACGCTAGCCATGACAGACCGATCTAGGCAAACTAGGTAATGTTCTTATCAACGCAAAGGAAACCCGCCTGATGGCAAGATCCGCCCACAGCACTGCCGTCCCGCCCGAGTCCGATGTACCGGCTGCGGCGCTGGACGCGTCCCTTGAGAACCTGATCGGTTATGCCCTGCGCCGGGCTCAGCTGAAGTTGTTCCAGAATCTGATCGGCAAGCTCTCGGCCCACGACTTGCGCCCGGCGCAGTTTTCCGCACTGGCGATCATCGAACAGAGTCCCGGATTGATGCAGGCAGACCTGGCCCGCGCCCTGGCCATTGAGCCGCCACAGGTGGTGCCGTTGCTGAACAAACTGGAAGAGCGCGCCCTGGCGGTACGCATCCGTTGCAAGCCGGACAAACGCTCCTATGGCATTTTTCTCAGCAAAAGCGGCGAGACCTTGCTCAAGGAACTCAAGCAGATCGCCGCCGACAGTGACCTGGAAGCCACTGCGGCACTGAACGAGAGCGAACGGGCCGAGCTACTCAAATTACTCAAGAAGGTTTATCAGTACTGACGCACTCACCAGATCGGCAGGCTGTAGATCAGCTGAAAGCGGGTCTGGTTTTCGCTACGAAACGCCGCACCGGCGGGAAAGTCGTTGCGGTAGATCGATTTGCGCGCCAGCAACCCGAGGTTCTTCAGCGGGCCGCTCTGGATCACGTAACCCAGCTCCATCTGCATCTCGCGCTCTTTGCGCCCCTCGGCGTCGAAGGCCGCCAGTTCGATATGGTCACCGCGCACATAGCGCAAACGCCCTTTCAAACCGACCAGGCCGACAGCGGTGAAATCGTAGTCGTAGATAGCCTGCCAGGTGCGCTCACGGGCATTGAGAAAATCTGAGCTCATGGTCAGCTCACTCATGCCCATCAATTCCGTTCCGCCAATGTAGGGCGTCGCCGTTTCGCCACTGGCATGCATATAGCCCAGTCCGAGGCGATGGCCACCCAGGCGGTAGCTGAACAACGCTGAAAGGTTGCGGTTGTCGACCTCCCCGGCCAGCGCCTGCCCCTCCTCGCGGCTGAAGAAGCTGCGCAGGTCCGCGGTAAAAGTGCCCGGCCCCAGTGTGTGTTCATACAGCGCCGCGAGGGTGTCCTGCTGGTAAAGGTCATCGAGTTCGGCATGGTAGAGGCGTATCCCGAGAGCCTGGGTCAGTTGGTAATCGGTCCCTGCATAAACCAGGTGCGAGGATGTCGCCGTGGCCTTGAAGCGCCGATTGGGCGAAGCGATGCCCATGCGCTCGTAGCTGGTCGAATCACGCTTGTTGATGCGGTCGATGTAGCCGGTGTTGAGGGTCAGCCCCTCGAAATCCCGCGATGACAGCGTGGTGCCGCGAAACGTCTGCGGTAACAAGCGCGACGGGCTGGCAAAGGCAAAAGGCAGGAAGATCGACACATCGCCACTTTTTACCACGGTCTGGCGCCAACGCATTTTCGCGGTGAGGGCCAGGCGCGAGTAATCGTCTGCCGCTTCACCATCGGACTTCGATACCGGTAGCAGCTCGGTACCACTGCGTGACGGGGCTGAATCGAGTTTGACGCCGAGCATCCCCCGGGCATCCAGCCCCAGCCCCACCGGCCCTTCGCTATAGCCGGACTCCAGGTTGAGCATCAATCCCTGCGCCCATTCACGGGCAGCTTGCTTGGCACCGTCATCCTTGTAATCGCGGTCTAGGTAGTAGTTACGCAACGTCAGCGTCGCATGGCTGTCCTGCAGCACACCTTGGGCAGCAGCCTGGTTAGCGATCAAGACAGCGGCCAGCCCTACCAGCTCCGGACCTTTGAGCAAACGGGCAATCGACGCAACGCGGGTGTCTCCAACGCAGTCATGCATAGCGGTATCCATTTTTTTGTTGTTGTTTTCGCCATCAGCGCAACGCCAGGTAACGGCATGCGCTGCGGAGAATGGAAAGCCGCCCCGCCCTCGTCAAGCAAAAACGTCCGATAATCGAACATTAATTTTATTAACTATTCATCCATAAAAGCCGACTGACAACGCTAAACACTTGATTGCCATGGCGTTTGCAGCATCTCCCGCAGACTGCAAAAATCAGCTGTAAATTTAGTTATATTTGTTAATCTTATTTTCACGCCGGAGCTAGCCGGCGCATCAGAACAACAAGAACGAGGCTCGTGCATGAACACTTCATCGCGTCGATCGACGCTGACCATCGCCCTGTGTTTTATCGTCGCCCTGATCGAAGGTTTCGACCTGCAATCAGCCGGCACTGCCGCTGCCGGTTTGCGTCAGAGCTTTGCCCTTGACCCGAGAATGCTTGGCTGGGTGTTCAGTGCCAGCATCGTTGGCCTGTTGCCGGGCGCCTTTTTCGGTGGCTGGCTGGCCGACCGCATCGGGCGTAAAAAAGTACTGGTGGCCGCAGTCATCCTGTTTGGGCTGTTTTCGCTGTGGACCGCCTACGTCGATACCTACCCGCAACTGTTGCTGGCTCGGCTGATGACCGGCCTGGGGCTGGGCGCGGCGCTGCCGAACCTGATTGCCCTGTGTGCCGAGGCCGTCACCGAGCAACGCCGCAGCACGGCGATCAGCATCATGTATGCCGGTGTACCGCTGGGCGGCGCGCTGGCAGCAGTGGTGGCGATGTTCGCCCACGACCACTGGCAGTTGACCTTCATCATTGGCGGGCTTGCACCGCTATTGGCAGTGCCGCTGATGCTGACGCTGCTGCCGGAGTCGATGGCCTTTCAACGCAATGCCAGCGCTACCGGCCGCGCGTCGACAGCCAGCGCGCTGTTTGGTGAGCGGCGAGCGGGCTCAACCTTGGCGCTGTGGCTGAGCTATTTCTTCACCCTCACGGTGATGTACATGCTGCTCAACTGGTTGCCTTCGCTGCTGATCGGTCAGGGCTTCAGCAAGCCGGACGCCGGCATGGTGCAGATGCTCTTCAACATCGGCGGGGCTCTGGGCTCGCTGCTCGGCGGCGTGCTGCTCGACCGCTGCAATCCCCTCAAGGTGGTGCTGTGCATCTATGCCGGACTCCTGGCCGCACTGGCCGGGCTCGGCCTGTCTGTGGGGCTGACGGCGATGGCTGCTGCAGGCTTTGCCGCCGGATTGTTCGTAATGGCGGCACAACTGGTGCTGTACGCCCTTGCCCCACCGCTCTACCCAGCTGCGGTACGGGCCACGGGTGTAGGTGCCGCAGTTGCGATCGGCCGTCTGGGTTCGGTAAGCGGGCCACTGGCTGCCGGGCAGATCCTGGCGGCGGGCGCGGGTACGGCCGGGGTGTTACTGGCGGCTTCGCCGGGTCTGGTGGTGGCAGCACTGGCAGCCATGCGTGTGCTCAAGCGCCCTGCCGGGGAGGACCTGGCATTGCGGCCGACACCTGTGCAGGACTAATGCTTTGCTAACCCCCCGGTAGTGGGCCTGCCCCGATTGCGAGCTGCCAGTCACATCGCATCGCGGGGCAAGCCCGCTCCTACCACCTCATATCATTCCGAATGATAGTTACCTTCGCCCCATTCGATTCGTTGTTAATAGTTACAAATCGCAGAATCCGCCCATTCTCAATACATTGGCGGATACTCCATGGAACAGTCACTCAAACCTTTGCGTTACCCCCTGGCTCTATTGGCAGTACTGGTGATGAGTGCCTGCGGTCGCACCCCGGAGGCCGTACAGGCACCCACGGTGACCAAGGTCAGCGTCGCCAAGGTACTGGAGCAACCGATCAATGAATGGGACGAGTTCACCGGTCGTCTTGAAGCGCCCGAAACGGTAGAAGTCCGGCCACGCGTTTCCGGTCAGATCGATCAGGTGGTCTTCACCGAAGGTGCTCAGGTCAAGAAAGGCGACCTGCTGTTCCAGATCGATCCGCGGCCGTTCCAGGCCGAAGTCCGCCGTCTCGAAGCCCAGTTGCAGCAAGCCCGCGCCACCGCCATTCGCAGCGAAAACGAAGCCCGCCGTGGCGAACGCCTGCGCAGCAGCAACGCGATCTCCGCAGAATTGGCCGAGTCGCGCAGCAGTGCGGCCGCCGAGGCCCGCGCCGGTGTCGCCGCCATTCAGGCGCAACTGGACCTGGCCCGCCTGAACCTGAGCTTTACCCGGGTCAGCGCACCGATCAGTGGCCGGGTCAGCCGTGCCCAGTTCACTGCCGGCAACATCGTCAGCGCCGATGTCACCCCGCTGACCAGCGTGGTCTCAACCGACAAGGTGTATGCCTACTTCGACGCCGACGAACGTGTGTACCTCAAATACACCCAACTGACCCGCGACGGCCAGCGCGGGCAAAGCACCCCGGTATACCTGGGCTTGTCCAACGAAAGCGGCAACCCGCACCTGGGCCAGATGAACTTCGTCGACAACCAGGTCAACCCCAAGACCGGCACCATCCGAGGCCGGGCGGTGTTCGACAACACTGACGGGCAGTTCACCCCGGGCCTGTATGCACGCCTGAAGCTGGTCGGCAGCGCCACCTATTCAGCGGTGCTGATCAATGACGAAGCCGTAGGCACCGACCTTGGCAAGAAGTTCGTGCTGGTCATGGATAAGGACAACAAGGCCGCTTACCGCGCCGTGGAACTTGGACCGAAGCTCGAAGGCCTGCGCATCGTGCGCAGTGGCCTGAACAGGGATGAGCGCATTGTGGTCAAGGGCCTGCAGCGGGTGCGTCCCGGCTCGCCGGTCGACCCGCAGGATACGCCGATGGCCAGCGACGCGACCATTGCCGCCCTCGCCCAGCAACGCCAAGCGCTGGAAGCCAGCACCCAGGGCAAACCTGCCGCCACTGCCACCGTCAAACTCGCCAGTGCCTCGGCACCGCGCGGTTAAGGAACCGGTCCGATGAATTTTTCCAAGTTCTTTATCACCCGGCCGATTTTCGCTGCCGTGCTATCGCTGCTGATCCTGATTGCCGGCAGCATCTCGCTGTTCCAGCTGCCGATCAGTGAATACCCTGAAGTCGTACCGCCCACTGTGGTGGTGCGGGCCAACTTCCCCGGGGCCAACCCTAAAGTGATCGGCGAAACCGTGGCCGCACCGCTGGAGCAGGCCATCACCGGCGTCGAGAACATGCTCTATATGTCCTCGCAGTCCACCGCCGACGGCAAGCTGACCCTGACCATCACCTTCGCCCTGGGCACCGACCTGGACAATGCGCAGGTGCAGGTGCAGAACCGCGTGACCCGGACCCAGCCCAAGCTGCCCGAGGAAGTGACCCGGATCGGTATCACCGTCGACAAGGCGTCGCCCGACCTGACCATGGTCGTGCACCTGACCTCGCCGGACAATCGTTACGACATGCTCTACCTGTCCAACTACGCCATCCTCAACATCAAGGACGAGCTGGCGCGCCTGGGCGGTGTTGGCGATGTGCAGCTGTTCGGTATGGGCGACTATTCCCTGCGAGTGTGGCTAGATCCGAACAAGACCGCCTCGCGCAACCTTACCGCCAGTGACGTAGTTGCCGCCATTCGCGAGCAGAACCGTCAGGTCGCCGCTGGCCAGCTCGGTGCACCGCCCGCACCGGGCAGCACCAGCTTCCAGCTGTCGGTCAACACCCAGGGCCGCCTGGTCAGCGAGGAAGAATTCGAGAACATCATCATTCGCTCCGGCGCCGATGGTGAAATCACCCGCCTCAAGGACATCGCCCGGGTCGAGCTGGGCTCCAGCCAGTACGCCCTGCGTTCGCTGCTGAACAATCAGCCAGCGGTGGCCATCCCGATTTTCCAGCGCCCAGGTTCCAACGCCATCGAGATCTCCGATGAAGTGCGCTCGAAAATGGCCGAGCTGAAGAAAGACTTCCCCGAAGGCATGGACTACAGCATCGTCTACGACCCCACCGTGTTCGTGCGTGGCTCCATTGAAGCGGTAGTGCATACCCTGTTCGAAGCCCTGGTGCTGGTGGTCCTGGTCGTTATCCTGTTCCTGCAGACCTGGCGCGCCTCGATCATTCCGTTGGTGGCCGTACCGGTGTCTCTGATCGGTACCTTTGCGGTGATGCACCTGTTCGGTTTCTCGCTCAATGCGCTGTCGCTGTTCGGCCTGGTGCTGGCCATCGGGATCGTGGTGGATGACGCCATCGTCGTGGTGGAAAACGTCGAGCGTAACATCGGCCTGGGCTTGAACCCTCTGGAAGCGACGCAAAAAGCCATGAGCGAAGTGACCGGCCCGATCATTGCCACCGCGCTGGTGCTGTGCGCCGTGTTCGTGCCCGCCGCGTTCATCTCCGGCCTTACCGGGCAGTTCTACAAACAGTTCGCCCTGACCATTGCGATCTCGACGGTGATCTCGGCGTTTAACTCGCTGACCCTGTCGCCAGCGCTGGCCGCTGTACTGCTCAAGGAGCACCACGCGCCGAAGGACCGTTTCTCGCAAGTGCTGGAGCGCCTGTTCGGTGGCTGGTTGTTCGGCCCGTTCAACCGCTTCTTCGACCGTGCCAGCCACAGTTATGTCGGCACCGTCGGCCGGGTCATCCGCAGCAGCGGCATTGCCCTGTTCGTCTATGGCGGCCTGATTGTCATGACCTGGCTGGGCTTCTCCTCGACCCCGACCGGTTTTGTGCCAGCGCAGGACAAACAGTACCTGGTAGCCTTTGCGCAACTGCCGGACGCGGCCAGCCTGGACCGCACCGAGGTGGTGATCAAGAAAATGAGTGAAATCGCCCTCAAGCAACCGGGCGTAGCCGACTCCGTAGCGTTCCCGGGGCTGTCGATCAACGGTTTCACCAACAGCCCGAACAGCGGCATCGTGTTCACTCCGCTCAAGCCCTTCGATGAGCGCAAAGACCCGAGCCAGTCGGCTGCCGCCATTGCCGCCGCACTCAATGCGCAGTTCGCCGATATCGAAGACGCCTACATCGCGATCTTCCCGCCGCCACCGGTACAGGGGCTGGGTACCATCGGCGGTTTCCGCCTGCAGATCGAGGACCGTGGCAACCTGGGTTACGAGGCGCTGTACAAGGAAACCCAGAACATAATTGCCAAGAGTCACAACGTGCCGGAGCTGGCCGGGCTGTTCACCAGCTATCAGGTCAACGTGCCGCAGGTCGATGCCGCTATCGACCGGGAAAAGGCCAAGACCCATGGCGTGGCCATCAGCGACATCTTCGATACGCTGCAGATCTACCTGGGCTCGCTGTATGCCAACGACTTCAACCGTTTTGGCCGTACCTATCAGGTCAACGTCCAGGCTGAACAGCAGTTCCGTCTTGAAGCCGAGCAGATCGGCCAGCTCAAGGTGCGCAACAACCAGGGCGAGATGATCCCGCTGGCGACCTTCATCAAGGTCAGCGATACCTCAGGGCCTGACCGGGTCATGCACTACAACGGCTTCATCACGGCCGAGATCAACGGAGCCGCAGCCCCTGGCTACAGCTCCGGTCAGGCGGAACAAGCCATCGAGAAGCTGCTCAAGGAAGAACTGCCCAACGGCATGACCTTCGAATGGACCGAGCTGACCTACCAGCAGATTCTTGCCGGTAATACTGCGCTGTTCGTCTTCCCGCTCTGCGTACTGCTGGCCTTCCTGGTGCTGGCTGCCCAGTACGAAAGCTGGAGCCTGCCACTGGCCGTGATTCTGATCGTGCCAATGACCCTGCTCTCGGCGATCACTGGGGTGATCCTGTCGGGTGGCGACAACAACATCTTCACCCAGATCGGCCTGATCGTACTGGTGGGCCTGGCGTGCAAGAACGCGATCCTGATCGTCGAGTTCGCCAAAGACAAACAGGCTGAAGGGCTCGACCCGCTGGCCGCGGTACTGGAAGCCTGCCGCCTGCGTTTGCGGCCGATCCTGATGACCTCGATCGCCTTCATCATGGGGGTGGTGCCGCTGGTGTTCTCCTCCGGTGCCGGTGCGGAAATGCGTCATGCCATGGGTGTGGCGGTGTTCTCCGGGATGATCGGGGTAACCTTCTTCGGCCTGCTGCTGACGCCAGTGTTCTTTGTCCTGATCCGCCGTTATGTCGAACGCAGCCAGGCTCGCAAGGCGGCCCGTGCGCTGAAGCTGGAGACTCAAGCATGAACCGCAGTCTGAAACTTTTTATGCCGAGCCTGCTGGTCCTGGCCCTGGCCGCCTGTGCGGTGGGCCCGGATTACAAGACCCCGGACACTGCGGCGGCGCAACTGAGCGCCGCCAATGACCCGGCGACCAAGGCTGAATTTGACCGTAGCCGTTTCGAAAGCATCTGGTGGCAGCAGTTCGACGACCCGGTGCTCAACCAGCTGGTCAGCCAGTCGCTACAAGGCAACCGCGAGCTGCGCATCGCCTTCGCCCGGCTCAAGGCGGCCCGGGCAATTCGCGACGACGTCAGCAACGATGCCCTGCCGACCGTGACCAGCCGTGCCAGCAGCGAGCTGGGCAAGGGCCAGATTCCGGGGCAGACCGAGGACCGGGTCAACAGTGAACGCTATGACCTGGGCCTGGACATGGCCTGGGAGCTGGACCTGTTCGGCCGCATCCAGCGCCAGCTGGAAGCCAGCGAAGCCCAGCAGGATGCGGCCGAGGCCGACCTGCAACAGCTGCAGGTCAGCCTGATCGCCGAACTGGTCGATGCCTATGGCCAACTGCGCGGTGCGCAGTTGCGCGAGAGAATCGCCCTGGCCAACCTCAAGACCCAGCAGGATTCGCGCGGCATCACCGAAACCCTGCGCGATGCCGGGGTTGGCAACGACCTCGATGTGGTGCGTGCCGATGCACGGCTGGCAGAAGTCGAGGCCACCGTGCCACAGCTGCAAGCCGAACAGGTACGGGCACGTAATCGTATCGCGACCTTGCTGGGCCAGCGCCCGGACGCCTTGAGCGTCGACCTTTCGCCGGCGCAACTGCCAGCCATTGCCAAGGCACTGCCGGTGGGTGACCCCGGCGAGCTGCTCAAACGCCGTCCCGACATCCGCAGTGCCGAGCAGCAACTGGCAGCGGCGACCGCCAACATCGGCGTGGCGACCGCCGACCTGTTCCCGCGGGTCAGCCTCAGCGGCTTCCTTGGCTTTACCGCCGCGCGCGGCTCGCAACTGGGCTCATCGGCCGCGCAAGCCTGGGCTCTGGGCCCGAGCATCACCTGGGCCGCGTTCGACCTGGGCAGCGTGCGTGCGCGCCTGCGTGGCGCCAATGCCGATGCCGAAGGGGCTTTGGCCAACTACGAACAGCAGGTGTTGCTGGCGCTGGAGGAGTCGGAAAATGCCTTCAGTGATTACAGCAAGCGCCAACAACGTTTGCTTGCCCTGCTACGCCAGAGTGAAGCCAGCCGCAAAGCTGCCGACCTCGCCTCAATCCGCTATCGCGAAGGCACTGTCGACTATCTGGTACTGCTCGACGCCGAACGCGAGCGCCTGAGCGCCGAAGACGCCCAGGCTCAGGGCGAGGTGGACCTGTACCGTGGCATCGTCGCCATCTACAAAACCCTGGGGGGTGGTTGGCAGGCCGAGAACGTCGCCGGGGTGAACTGATTCAACAGCTCCTTTGGTTGGTTTCTGACCGGCCTTTTGCCCTGCCGGCTTACGCTCGCGGGGCTTTTTTCTGGGTGCCTGTGGGAGCGGGCTTGCCCCGCGATGCGATGTGACTGACAGGTCGAAATCGCGGGGCAAGCCCGCTCCCACCGGAGGAGTCTCCCACCTATCCTCTGTATTTGACGCCACCACCCTACTGTCTCAAGCTGATACCCTTGCCTGCCGTGATTCCCGGATCCACCCATGTCGAAACAACGCCAAAACACCCTGATCAGCCTGATCCTGCTTATCGTTCTGGGCCTTGGCGGATATTTCTGGCGTGACGACAGTCCGGCACCGGCGCCCGCCCTCAAGCACACCTACGCCAAAGCCCTGGCCATGGCGCACAACGGCCAGCCTGGTGCGGCCAGGGTGCTGTATCAGCAACTGGGGCGTACGGATCTTTCCGCCACTCGCCGCGCTGGCCTGTACGCCGAACTGCCCAACTATCCCTCGCCGCTGGCGCTGAAACTGGCCAACCGCGACTTGCAGCACGACGATCCATTGGTTCGCCGTGCCGCCATCGCCAGCATTCAAGCCATGTTGCCCGGTGCCCAGCGCAGCCTGGTGCTCGGGCCGCTGCTCGACGATGAAAATCAAAGTGTGCGTTTTGCCGTGGTCGATGCCCTGCTGGGCCTTGGTCCGGATGATATCGGCCTGTACTTCGGACCCTTGCAGCACACCCTGGAGCAGTATCAGCAGGTACTCGCGCAGCAGACCGACAACCCCGTCGCACAGTTGCACCTGGCCCAGCTTTACCTGCACGAAAACAGTTTCAAGGAAGCTGCCGCAGCCCTCGACAGGACCCTGCAACTGGACCCGGACAACCTTCAGGCCCTGGCCGTGCAGGTACAACTGCTGGAGCGTCAGGAGCAGACCGATGCCTCACGTCAGGTACTGGCCGATGCCTTGCAGCAACGCCCCGACTCAGCCTTCCTGCAACACGAACTAGGACTGTGGCTGCTGCGCCATGGCCAGGATGAGTATGCCCTGCTGGCCTTTGCCCGCGCTCTGGAGCTTGAACCGGACAACAATGAGTACCGCTTTACCCTGGCCACTACACTGCACCAGCTTGAACAGGTGGAGCCGGCGCAAAAGCAGCTCGAAGCGTTGCTAACGCGTGCCCCGTCCAACCGCAAGGCCAGGGTGTTGTTGATCGAGTACTGGAAAGAGACGGGGCAGATGCAGAATGTGCAGGTGCTGCTGGCGCAGCTTGAACAGTTGAATCCTGACGACCCGCTGGTACAGCAAGGTCTCTAGGCGCAGACCATGGTCGATCTGCTACTGGAGCACCTGGCCAGTCAGCGGGCCAGCACTGCTGCCAGTCGCTCCTAGGGTCGGTATGAAATGTATTTGCGCGAAGGCCAGACAAGGCGAAACGTGGCGAGGAAGCGGAGTGTACTGGAGTACATGAGCATTCCGAGCCACGTTTCAACGCAGTATGGGCGAGTGCGGATACATTTCGTACAGAGCCTAGCGGCCGATATCTTCGTTCCACAGCTCTGGCCGGGCGCTGATGAAATCTTTCATCATGCGGATACACGTGTCATTGTGTTGAACCTCCAGCGCCACACCGCGGGAGGTGAGCAACGCCTCTTCACCCAGAAAAGTCTGGTTTTCGCCGACGATCACCCGTTTGATCCCGTACAGCAGGATCGCACCACTGCACATCGCACAGGGTGACAAGGTGGTGTACAGCGTCGACTCCGCGTAAACCTTGGCAGGCTGACGACCGGCATTTTCCAGGGCATCCATTTCACCATGCAAAATTGCGCTGCCGGACTGCACCCGCCGATTGTGCCCGCGACCGATAATCCGGCCCTTGTGCACCAGCACCGAACCGATCGGAATCCCGCCCTCCTCCAGCCCCTTGCGCGCCTCGTCGATGGCGGCCTGCATGAATTCATCTGTTTGCGCTGTCGTGTTGCTCATAAGGCTGTTGACTCCAGTGTCAGGTTCAAGGCACCAGCAAGGCTAGCACACAGCCAGCAAGCAATGGCAACCTGGCCAGGCACTACTATGCTGTAGGGGTTTACCTTGGTGATCCGGACGAACCGGATCCGATCCAGTGAAGGGAGCCTGGTGATGAGCAAGAAGATTCTGGTGGTCCTGACCAATACGGCCAAATACCCGACGCTCAAACGTGCCACCGGGCTCTGGCTGGGTGAGGCAGTGCATTTTGTCGAGAAGGTCGAGAAAGCAGGCTACAAGGTCGATTACCTCAGCCCGACGGGCGGCTATGTGCCGATCGATCCCCATAGCCTGAGCATGGCTCAGGACATTGATTGGGAGTGGTACAACGACAAGGCTTTCATGAATCGCCTGGGCACCACCTTCAATCCTGGCCAGGTCAAGGCTCAGGACTACGTAGCGATCTACTATGCCGGTGGACACGGGGTTATCTGGGACTTCCCGGACAATGCCGGTCTGCAGGAACTGGCACGGCGTATTTTTGAGGCTGGAGGGGTTGTCGCATCGGTCTGCCATGGGGCGGTCGGGCTGCTCAATATCAAGCTCAGCGACAACACGCTGCTAGTCAAAGACCGTGAAGTAACCGGTTTCTCCAACGTGGAAGAGAAACTGGTTGAACTGGACAAAGTAGTGCCCTACCTGACCGAGACAGAGTTGAAGGCTCGAGGCGGGCTCTACCTCATGGCAGAAGAACCCTGGCAGGCGTTTGCCATCGCCGACCAGAAAGAAGGTCGCTTGATCACCGGACAGAATCCGGCATCCGGCGCTGCGGTAGCTGCCTTGGTTGTGAAGGCCCTGGCTAGAGCCAAGGTCACTTGAGCCTGCCGTCAAGCTGAAGGGTACTACAGCAGCTAACAATGGCGCCTACAGGCGACTCGGGTGCACTCCTCTATGCTGACCCTCCGTTCAGCATAGAGGCACCCAACCATGGTTCCACACTCCCACGCCGGGCGTAGCCTGATCGAGTTTCTTGTCACCCTTCTGATCGGGCTGGCACCCATCACCTGTGGCCTGCTGGTACTTGTATTGCAGGTTGACCGCAAGCAAGAAGAAACGATCGAGGTGACCGCTCGCGAAGCCGTTTACGCCATCGACAGGGTCATCAAATCCCTGCACGACACCAGTCAGCACGCCATAAAACTGCTGGATAAGCCCTGTGATGCGATTTTGTCTGATTTGCGCATGGAAATGGTCAAGCAACCGAACGTACGCTCAATGTCACTGAGTAAGGACAATCGAATTTATTGCAGCACGCTGTATGGCTCGACTGACATTACCCTTGATTCGGGTAGCTATGTTGAAGGCCGCCTGCGTGTGTACTCGAGCGTCATTGCAACTCCAGGCTCGGATATCCTGCTGTATCGGCTGCAGGAGGGTCCATCGGCGGTCATTACTGCCGCCAATCTAAGAGTCCTGCAGGCAGAGTTGCTCGGCTTCCAGAATTCCGTGGTATTGAGTCTGCAATTCGGTGGCCAGTACGTCTGGGCAACAGGCAGCGGTGAGTACTACAAGGTACCCAACCATGCAGAAAACCCCCTGAGGCTCACCTCAGACCAGTATGGATACACCGTGCATGCCGGTTATCCAGAAGGCGAATCCTGGCAGGTGATTCGCCAGGCGATGCGCTCAGCCTTACCATCACTGCTGCTGGTCGGCATCATGACCTCGACAGCTGGATACTGGGGGATGTTCAGAAGAACAAAAAACCGTTCAACACCTGCGCAACCCTGACACAAATAAAAAAGCCATTGAAGATACCCTCAATGGCCTTTTACTGTGGTTGCGCTCGATTACTCGGCGTTCAGCACGCCACGGCGTACCTGGTCACGCTCGATAGACTCGAACAGTGCCTTGAAGTTGCCTTCACCAAAGCCGTCATCGCCCTTACGCTGGATGAACTCGAAGAACACCGGCCCCATCAGGGTCTCCGAGAATATCTGCAACAGCAGGCGCTTGTCGTCTGGCTGCGAAGAGCCATCGAGCAAAATGCCCCGCGCCTGCAGCTCACCGACTGGTTCGCCGTGACCTGGCAGACGGCCTTCAAGCATCTCGTAGTAGGTCTGCGGCGGTGCGGTCATGAAACGCATGCCGAGCTTCTTCAGCGCATCCCAGCTCTTGAGCAAGTCATCGGTGAGGAAGGCCACATGCTGAATGCCTTCGCCGTTGAACTGCATCAGGAATTCTTCGATCTGCCCGGCGCCCTTGGACGACTCTTCGTTCAACGGGATACGGATCATGCCGTCGGGCGCGGTCATGGCCTTGGAGGTCAGGCCGGTGTACTCGCCTTTGATATCGAAGTAGCGGATTTCACGGAAGTTGAACAGCTTCTCGTAAAACGCCGCCCAATAGGCCATGCGTCCACGGTAAACGTTGTGGGTCAGGTGGTCGATGATCTTCAGACCAGCACCAACCGGATGACGGTCGACACCTTCAATGAAGTTGAAGTCGATGTCGTAGATCGAGCTGCCTTCCTCGAAACGGTCGATCAGGTACAGCGGCGCACCGCCGATGCCTTTGATCGCCGGCAGACGCAGCTCCATCGGACCGGTTTCGATTTCCACCGGCTGAGCCCCCAGTTCCAGGGCTCGGGCGTAGGCCTCGTGGGCGTTACGTACGCGAAAAGCCATGCCGCATACCGACGGACCGTGCTCGGCCGCGAAGTACGAGGCGATGCTTTTCGGTTCGTTATTGAGGATCAGGTTGATGTCACCCTGGCGGTACAGGTGCACATCCTTGGATCGGTGGGTGGCCACCTTGGTGAAGCCCATGATCTGGAAGATCGGCTCCAGGACGCCGGGCGTCGGCGAGGCGAACTCGATGAATTCGAAGCCCATCAGGCCCATCGGGTTTTCAAAAATGTCGGCCATGCTCATTACCTCATCATCAAAGCGCTAAAAACGGTGATTACTTGCTATCGATGTCGAGCGAAGATGGCGGTGCGCAGGAGATGCCCCTCACACTGCGTGCGAGGTAGTCACCATAGATCAGCTTGAACCCATGACACTTCATATGGACCCATTCTCGGCGGGTTGATTCCTCGAGTGGCGAGGAACCTTATTATTGTATGCGTAAGATGATTCTACAGTGCGTAATCAAATTTGTCGCACTTTAAGTTCAGACACGATTCCGACGTACGGCTATCCTCTGCACAGTTCTGTCTTTTCAGGTTAGTCGCCATGCCCTTATCGGTAAAACACCGCCCACTACGCCTCTGGCGAACAATCCTGCCCGTGCTGGTCGGCGCCCTGCCCATCGTCTGCGGGCTGCTGATCATGCAATGGCAAGCCGAGCGGGAGCTGCACAGCCGTAGCGAAGCCACTGCGCGCAGAGTGGGCAACCAGATCGAACGCATCCTCGACAATGCCGCCAGCGCCGCCAGGGAACTGCTGCCGCTGGCGGGTCAGCCCTGCATCGAAGAAAAACTGGCCCTGCGTAATCAAGTCACCCGGCACGCCTTTGTGCGCTCCACCAACCTGGAGTACCGCGGCGAACTGTATTGCAATTCGCTGTTCGGCCCCTACAGCGAGCCGGTCAACATCAGTGACTATGTTCAGGGTACGCTGTGGCTGATGGATGGAAACTCCGTCACCCCTGGGCATCCATTGTTGGTGTACCGGGTGGCCGAAGGGCAACGCGCTGCCATCGTCACCGTCGATGGCGATCACCTGATCGGTGCCCTGTACCTGCTCGGTAATGACAACCAGCTCATATTGCAAGTCGGCCCGCACTGGATAGACCGTGGCGGGCAAGTCCATACAGGGGCTGCGCCAAAGTCAGAGGTCGCCGCCACCGAGTTTGCGTCTACGCGCTACCCTTTCTCCATTCACAGCGGTCACACCCAGGGAACAGTTGGCCAGCAAATGCGCAGCGAGTACCCGGCCATGTTAGGCCTGCTGGTGCTACTCGGCGTCATCGCCGCAACGACCTGTTACTGGCAACTGCGCCGGGCCAGTTCACCGCGTGCCGAACTGCAGCGAGCCATAGAAGCCAATGAGTTCGTGCCCTACTTCCAGCCGGTGGTGCGCCGTGGCGACTACCGCTGGGCCGGTGTCGAGGTACTGATGCGCTGGCAGCACCCGCGTGAAGGCTTGGTACGCCCGGACCTGTTCATACCCTATGCCGAACACAGCGGTCAGATCGTACCCATGACCCGCCAACTCTTCGCCCGAACCGCCCAGGTGCTGGCTGCGCATGCCGACAGCATGGATGACGGCTTCCACATAGGCATCAACATCACCGCCGATCACTGCCAGGACCTGGCTTTGCTCGATGATTGCCGGACCTTCCTCGCCGCCTTTCCCAAGGGACGGGTGCGCCTGACCCTGGAGTTGACCGAGCGTAAACTCATTTCCCCGAACGAGGTCACCCATGCGTTGTTCGCCGGCCTGCGTGATCTGGGGGTGATGATTGCACTGGACGACTTTGGTACCGGCCAGTCGAGCCTGGCCTACCTGCGCCAGTTTCAGGTTGATTACCTGAAGATCGACCAGAGTTTTGTGGCGATGATCGGTGGCGATGCGCTGTCCTTGCATATCCTCGACAGTATCATCGAACTGTCGAGCAAGCTGGGGCTGGGGATCGTTGCCGAAGGGGTGGAAACCGAGGCCCAACGTGACTACCTGGCCCGGCACAACGTCGATTTCCAGCAAGGCTACCTGTTTGCCCGGCCAATGTCGGCCGAAGCGTTCATTCAGGCCCTGGAGGCGCAAGGCCTGGTGTCAGCCACTGACCACCAGGTACTGACTCAAGGTGGCTGAGCACCCTTATTTTTCCTGCTACAGAGGCCCTCGTGTCCAAAGGCATCGTTTCATCGGTCATGGCGTCGTGCTTGTTTGCCGTGATGTACTTCTACACTTCGCTGTTAACACCGCTGGACGGTGAAGAAATCTTTGGCTGGCGTACCCTGCTGACCCTGCCCTGCCTGACATTGTTCATGCTGCTGAGCAAGGACTGGCCACTGATTACCGGCCTGCTCAAACGAATTCAGCAACGGCCGATACTGCTGCTGGGTTTGATCGGCACCTCATCGCTGATGGGCGTGCAGCTCTGGTTGTTCCTCTGGGCGCCGTTGCACGGGCGCAGTCTGGAGGTGTCGCTGGGGTACTTTCTGTTACCGCTGACCATGGTCCTGACCGGACGCGTGGTCTACGGTGAACGCCTGTCACGTCTGCAAAAGCTGGCAGTGGCCTGTGCGGTGACCGGCGTCGCGCACGAACTGTACCAGCATGGCAGTTTTGCCTGGGAAACCCTGGTGGTCGCCATCGGCTACCCGCTGTACTTCATCCTGCGGCGCAAATGCCGCACCGACCACCTCGGTGGCCTGTGGGCCGATATGTTTCTGCTGCTGCCAACGGCACTGTACTTTGTCATCCAGGGCCCGTTGAGCGCCCAGGACCTGGTCGAACACCCGGCCCTGTATGGCCTGATTCCGTTGCTGGGGGTGATCAGCGCGTTGGCGCTGATCTGCTACGTACTGGCAAGCCGCCTGCTGGCCTTCAGCCTGTTCGGCCTGCTCAGTTATGTCGAGCCGGTGCTGCTGGTGGCCGTGGCCCTGCTACTGGGCGAGACCATTGGTCCCGACCAGTGGCTGACCTATCTGCCGATCTGGCTGGCAGTGCTGGTGCTGATCCTTGAAGGCATCAAGCACCTGCTGCGCCATCAGCGGCGTTCGGCCTGAGGCGTACCTCGCGGACCCGGCGCTCCTCCACCGCGACCACTGTCATCTGCCAGCCATTCCATTGCAGGCAGTCGCCGACCACGGGCAAACGGTCAAGCAGGCTCATTACCAGACCGGCGAGGGTCTGGTAATCCTCGGTCGGTTTGGCGGCAAAGCCGGTGCGCGCCAGGATCTGACTCAGGTTCAAGGCACCGCTGACGACAAAGCCCTGTTCGTCCTCGACGACTCCCGGCCCCTCGACCTCACTGGCGTCGGGCAATTCACCGGCGATGGACTCAAGGATGTCGGTCATGGTCAGGATGCCGGTGAAATCACCGAACTCGTTGACCACAAAGGCGATGTGGGTCGACTGGTTGCGCATCTGCTCCAGGGCGTTGAGGATGCTGAAGCCCTCCAGCAGGTTCAGCGACGCACGGACCAGGCTTTCCAGGTCCGGCTCGTTACCGGCCAGCAGCTCCTTGAGCAGTTCCTTCTTGTGCACGAAGCCCAGTGGCTCTTCGATACGACCGTTGCGGATCAGTGGCAAGCGCGAGTACGACGAATGCATCAACGCCGTACGAATGGCTTGCGGGGTTTGCGCCAGGTCGATGGCATCGACCTGGGCCCGCACCGTCATCAGCGTCTTGATCGGACGCTCGGCCAGATTCAGCACGCCGCTGATCATCACCCGTTCACGACGGTCGAACAGCACGTGTTCCTCGCCACCCTCGACCAGGTCGGCAATTTCCTCACCGACCTCGTCCGCTTCGATTCGACGCCCGCCCAGCAGGCGCAGCACCGCATGGGCCGTGCGTTCACGCAACGGCCGGTGTTGCTGCAGGCTGCGCCTGCGCCGGGCGCGGGCCACCTGGTTGAACAGTTCGACCACAATCGAGAAACCGATCGCCGCGTACAGATAGCCCTTGGGAATATGGAAGCCCAGGCCTTCAGCGGTCAGGCTGAAGCCGATCATCATCAAGAAGCCCAGGCACAGCATGATCACTGTCGGGTGGCTATTGACGAAACGTGTCAATGGCTTGCTGGCGACGATCATGATACCAATCGAGAAAATCACCGCGATCATCATCACCGACAACTGCTCGACCATGCCCACGGCAGTGATCACCGCGTCCAGCGAGAACACCGCATCGAGCACCACGATCTGCGCCACGATTGGCCAGAACGCGGCGTGACGAGTGCTGCCATTGGACTGGGCAACATGGCCCTCCAGGCGTTCGTGCAACTCCATGGTGGCCTTGAACAACAGGAATACACCGCCGAAGAGCATGATCAGGTCACGGCCGGAGAAGCTCTTGCCGAGCACCTCGATCAACGGTGCGGTCAGGGTCACCATCCAGGAAATACTGGCCAGCAGGCCCAGGCGCATGATCAACGCCAGGGACAGACCGATCACTCGCGCGCGGTCGCGCTGATGCGCTGGCAGCTTGTCGGCGAGGATGGCGATGAACACCAGGTTGTCGATACCCAGTACCAGTTCCAGGACAATCAGCGTGGCAAGGCCCAGCCAGGCCGTAGGGTCGGCTAGCCATTCCATGGGCGGGTACTCACCTGCGCGAACAGCGGGGAAACGTCACAGGGACGGGAAAATGGCCAGGACGGCCAGGTACTGGGGGGCTCCGAGAACGAAGTCATATCAACCTAATATCAATTGGGGATGAGATCCTACAATTGCAGCAGGGATTTCTTACAGCGCAAAACTATTTCAAATTCTGTAGCCACTCCCACAGGGCAATTTCCTTCAATACTTGCTCCAGCCAAGCCAGCAGACTGAGTTCACCTTTCCTACAGGATGAACACCAATGAGTCTGACCCTGTCCATGGCCGCCTTTGCGCTGGCCGCTTCCATCTCTCCCGGCCCGGTCAACATCGTCGCGTTGGGCAGCGGTGCCCGCTATGGTTTGCGTGCCAGCCTCCGGCATGTCACCGGCGCCACCCTGGGCTTCAGTCTGCTGCTGTTGCTGATTGGTTTGGGATTGCACGAACTACTGCGCTACTGGCCCGCAATGACCCAGGTGCTGCACGCCGGCGGTGTGGCGTTTTTGATGTACATGGCGTGGAAACTGGCCAGCGACCGCGGTGAATTGACCAGCAACAGCTCCGCAGCAGCACCTTCGATGCTCGCGGGTGCAACCCTGCAGTGGCTCAATCCCAAGGCCTGGCTGGCCTGCGTGGCCGGTGTCGGCGCCTACGTCGGCGAAGGCGAAACCGCCCTGCTCTGGCAGTTCACCGCGATCTACTTTGTCATCTGCTACCTGTCCATCGCCAGCTGGGCCTGGGCGGGAAGTGTCATCAGCCAGTACCTGGGCAACCGGCACCGCGTGCGTGTGTTCAACCGCGTGCTGGCGGCGCTGCTGGTGGCCAGTGCCCTGTACCTGTTACTGGCCTGATCGATAGTGGCCGGGAGTCGCCGCCAGGTGACGCTTGAACGCCCGCTGCAGGTGGGCCTGGTCGGCAAACCCGGCTTCCAGCGCCACCTCGGCGATTAGCGCGCCACGGCGCAGGCGGGCGCGGGCAAACTGCACGCGTTGATCCAGCAAGTAGCCATGGGGCGTCAGACCGAACTGCTGCTTGAAGGCGCGGATCAGGTATGAGGTAGACAGCCCCGCCGCCTCACCCATGTCTTGCAGGCGCAACGGCTGGGTGCAGTGCTCGCGGATGAAGGCGGCAGCGGCCAGCAAACGCGGATTGACCCGCCCCGCTGCCGGCACGCCGGAGGGCAATTGCCGGATCAGTTCACTGAAAAAAATGCATAACGCCGCGTGCTTGCTGGCGATGCTGAACTGATCATCCACCAGCAGGGCATGCAGTTGGCACAGGTCCTGGTAGAGGGACGGCGAAGCGCTGCTGAGCGCCTCGAGCGGCTGGAACCCCAGCGCCTGCAACCAGGGCAGGTCCACGTACAGCATGAGGTATGACCAGGGTTCACCCTCGATCGGGTTGCAGGCATGCACAGCGCCGGGGTTCATCAGCACAACGGTGCCGGCGCTGACCTGTTGCTGGCTCTCCCCACTCACGTAGGTGCTGCGACCCGCGGTGATCGCCCCGATGCTGAAGCTCTCGTGGGAATGCGCCGAATAGCAGACTTTGCGCCCATCCTCGACGCTGCGCGCCTCGATGAACGGCAGCGCAAGGTCACGCCAGAATCGAGAGTGGCTGTCCATCGACTTCAGCCTTCGGCGTCATGCACCACCACCAGCAACTGCGCCTGCACCTCGCCCAGCGAGCGCAGACGATGCGGCGTCTGGGCGTTGAAGTACAGTGCATCACCACGTTCGAGGATGACCCGCTCGCTCATGAAGTCCACTTCCACCTGGCCTTCGTGAACAAACAGAAACTCCTCGCCCAGGTGCTCCTTGAAGGTCGAGTCGCTGAAATCAGCGGGCGGGCTGATGATGAACGGCAGCAAGCTGCGGCTGCCGATATGGTTGGCCAACACCGCATAACCCGGGCCCTGAGCGCTCCCGGAAAGCGCCTGGCGCTCAGCGCTGCGTACCAGGCTAAAGCGGGCCTGGCCGGGCGCATCTTCGGCGAACAGCTCTTCGACATTGACACTCAGCGCCCGCGCCAGCTTCAGCGCAGCGGCAATCGACGGCGTGTTCAGGCCACGCTCGACCTTGGAAAGATAGCTCTTGGTCATGCCGGACTTCTCGGCCAGCACCTCCAAGGTAATCCCCAGTTTTTTTCTCAGCAATTTCAATCGGATAGACATGTGGTGCAATTTTCCCAGTGCCACGGGCAAGCTTTTTCTTGCTAATGACACATTGTGTCATTTATCCTTTTTTGTGTCATTTGCTTAACCGCCCCTTCACCGTCCAAGTAACCGGGGCGGGCCAGCCTGACATTTCTCTACACCATCGAGGATATCCCCATGGCCAAGACTCTGGCATTGCCCAAGGACCAACTGATCAAGCAGGCCCTTACACAGATGCAAGGCTCGCTTGCCGATAATACGTGGACTGCACGGGAAAAGCTGGCCCTGACCTGTCGAATTCTCTTCGACAACGGCCACGACTCGGGCCTGGCCGGGCAAATCAGTACCCGCGGGCCACAACCTGGCACCTTCTACACCCAACAACTGGGGCTGGGCTTCGACGAAATCACCGCCAGCAACCTGTTGCTGGTCAATGAAGACCTTGAAGTACTCGAAGGCCAGGGCATGCCCAACCCGGCCAACCGCTTCCACAGCTGGGTGTACCGGGCACGCCCGGATGTGAACTGCATCATCCACACCCACCCTACCCATGTCGCCGCGCTGTCGATGCTGGAAGTGCCGCTGCAGGTTTCGCACATGGACCTGTGCCCGCTGTATGAAGACTGCGCCTTTCTTGAAGCCTGGCCCGGGGTGCCGGTCGGCAACGAAGAAGGCGAAATCATCAGCGCAGCGCTTGGCGACAAACGCGCCATCCTGCTCTCGCACCATGGCCAGCTGTCCACCGGCGCCAGCATCGAGGAAGCCTGCGTCATCGCCCAGTTGATCGAGCGTGCGGCCAAGCTGCAGCTGCTGGCGATGGCCGCAGGCGAAGTGAAACCGATCGAGCCGGCGCTGGGCCGCGAAGCCCACGACTGGATCTCCCGGCCAAAACGCCACAGCGCCGCCTTCAACTACTATGCGCGGCAGTGCCTGCGGGTGCATGCCGACTGCCTGAACTGATTGTTCGCCCTTTTGCCTTACTTGCGGAGTACGTTTCATGACCACGAAATTCCACGGCATCATCGGCTACACCATCACCCCGTTCAGCAGCGACGGCCAGCACCTTGACCTGGCTGCCCTGGGCCAGTCCATCGACCGCCTGATCGCCGGTGGCGTGCATGCCATCGCCCCGCTGGGCAGCACGGGCGAAGGCGCCTACCTGAGTGATCGAGAATGGGACCAGGCCACCGAGTTCAGCCTCGCCCACATCGCCGGCCGAGTGCCGACCATCGTCAGTGTCTCGGACCTGACCACTGCCGGCGCCATCCGCCGTGCACGCGTTGCCCAGGCCCATGGTGCCGATGCGGTGATGGTCTTGCCAACGGCGTACTGGAAACTCAGCGAAGCAGAAATCTTCGAGCACTACCGTGCTATCGGCGCCAGCATCGACGTGCCGATCATGCTCTACAACAACCCCGCCACCAGCGGCACCGACATGTCGGTGGAGCTGATCCTGCGCATCGTGCGCGAGGTTGAAAATGTCACCATGGTCAAGGAGAGCACCGGCGACATTCAACGTATGCACAAACTGCAACTGCTCGGTGAAGGCAAAGTGCCGTTCTATAACGGTTGCAACCCGCTGGCTCTGGAAGCGTTCATCGCCGGTGCCAGCGGCTGGTGCACCGCGGCGGCGAACCTGATTCCCGAACTCAACCAGGCCCTGTACAAGGCCATCGTCTGCAACGACCTGAAAACCGCCAAGTCGGTGTTCTACCGTCAGTTGCCGCTGCTCGACTTCATCCTCAAGGCGGGCTTGCCTGCTACGGTCAAGGCCGGCCTGGCCATGAGCGGCTTGCCGGTAGGTGAGCCGCGGCGGCCGGTCTTCGCCCTGAACCAGGCCGGACAGGATCATCTGCGCGCATTGCTGGACGACCTGCTAACGCCGGGTAGCCATGCGTAACCGATAACCACCCGGACTTTCGCCGGTCCACTTCTTGAACGCGCGGTGGAACGCGCTGGGTTCCTGGAACCCGGTGCGTTCAGCGATCTCGGCAATACTCATGTCGGTCTCGCGCAGGCATTCAAAGGCCGTGGCGCGGCGTACTTCATCCTTGATCTGCTGGAACGAGCGGCCTTCACGTTCCAGCTGCCGGCGGAAACTGCTGGCACTCAGGCCCTGGCGCTTGGCCATGGCCACCAGCGTTGGCCATTGGCCCTGATCACGCTCACGCAGGTAGCGGTATACCTGGGCCACCTGGCCGCTGTGGTTGCGGTAGCGAATCACCAGCCATTGCGGGGCACTGCGCAGAAACGTCTTGAGCCCGGCCAGGTCCTGGATCACCGGCAAACGCAGATAATCAGCGGCAAATTCAATCTCGCTCACGCCCGCCCCCAATTGCAGATTGGGGCCCCAGAGCAGCGGATCATCGTCCTGCGCCGGGCGCATATCCGTCAGCGCGGTGCGATCGATGACCAGGCGTTGCCCGCCCAGCCAGCACAACAGGCTGATCACCAAGGCCAGAAAAGTCTCGTCGGCATACACCCGGGTCACTGGATCTTCGATACGTGACTGCACGCTGATCACCGCCCGCGCGCCCTTGATCGACAAGCTGGCATGAATGTCACGCAAGAACAGACCGAAATAGCTCAGGCACTGGCGCAGGGCTTTTTCCAGGGTCGGTTCCTGGATCAGGCCACGGCAGATCAGGGCAAAACTGCCGGTCGGCATGCCATGACTGTCGAGATTGAAGAATTCGTCGTCCAGGTCCTGGATCAGGATCAACCAGAGCCGGGTAAAGGCAGTAGCCGGCACCCGGGCCCCCACGGTCTCCAGCACTGCCGGATCGATACCGGCCTCGCGCAACAAAGCCTGCGCCCGCTGCGGCTGGTCGCGCAGGGCGTGCAACATGCTGTGGACGAAGTAAACCGCGACTGTATCGTTTTCCCGCATGGCGGATTCCGCAAGGTATGGCAAAAAATACCAGCTTCAGTGAACAGTTATGGCATAGGCCCGGCGAAAGGCTTTGCCTAGACTCGATGACAACCTGAACTGGCTTGGCGCGCATTCTCTCAGAGCCTGCCCCCGCCCCGCCATGCTTTCGCATACTGGAGTCGATCATGAACACCCCGGAAATCTACGTTATCAGCGCCGTCCGTTCGGCCATCGGCACCTTTGGCGGCGCCCTCAAAGACCTGCCTCTGGCTGACCTGGCCACTGCAGTGACCCGCGCGGCCATCGAGCGCGCCGGTGTGGCGCCTGAGCAGATCGGCCATGTGGTCATGGGTAACGTGATTCCCACCGAAGCCCGCGATGCCTACTTGTCGCGTGTGGCCGCCATGAATGCCGGCATCCCCAAGGAAACCCCTGCCTTCAACGTCAACCGCCTCTGCGGCTCGGGCCTGCAAGCCATCATTTGCGCAGCCCAGAGCCTGCTGCTGGGCGACGCCGAAGCGGTCGTTGCCGCCGGTGCCGAATCCATGAGCCGCGGGCCTTACCTGCTGCCGCAGGCGCGCTGGGGCGCGCGCATGGGTGACCTGCAAGGCGTGGACTACATGCTCGGCGCCCTTCACGACCCCTTCGCCGGTTTCCACATGGGCATCACCGCCGAAAACGTTGCTGAGCGCAATGGCATCACCCGTCAGATGCAGGATGAACTGGCCCTGGTCAGCCAGCAGCGCGCTGCCCGCGCGATTGCCGAAGGCCGTTTCAACAGCCAGATCGTGCCAATCGATATTCCTGGCCGCAAAGGCACCGTGCGCTTTGAAATCGACGAGCACGTGCGCGGCGCAGTCACCACCGAGCAGCTGGCAGGCATGAAACCCGCCTTCAAGAAAGACGGCACCGTCACCGCCGGCAATGCCAGCGGCCTGAACGATGGCGCTGGCGCTCTGGTACTGGCGACCGGTGACTTCGTCAAACGCCATGGCCTCAAGCCATTGGCTCGCCTGGTCACTTACGCCCATGCCGGCGTCGAGCCGGAGTTGATGGGCCTGGGCCCGGTCCCGGCCACCCGCAAGGCCTTGGAAAAGGCCGGTCTGACTGTCGCCGACCTGGACGTCATCGAGTCCAATGAAGCCTTTGCCGCCCAGGCCTGCGCTGTAGCCGCTGAACTGGGCTTTGACCCGGAGAAGGTCAACCCCAACGGTTCGGGCATTTCCCTCGGCCATCCGGTCGGCGCTACCGGCGCAATCATCGCCACCAAGGCCATCCACGAGCTGCAGCGTATTGAAGGCCGCTACGCACTGGCGACCATGTGCATCGGCGGCGGTCAAGGCATCGCCGTGGTCTTCGAGCGCGTCTGAACCCAGGAGTTTTCAAGGTGAGTATTCAAAATATTGCAGTAATCGGCGCAGGCACCATGGGCAATGGCATTGCCCAGGTGTGTGCAGTGGCCGGTTACCAGGTCACCCTGGTCGATGTGTCCGACGCCGCGCTGGAGCGCGGCCTGGCCACTTTGCGCAAGAACCTGGAGCGCCAGGTCAGCAAACAGACCCTGGCCGCCGAAGATGCCGAAGCAGCGGTGGCGCGCATCCGCACCAGCACCGACTACGCTCAGTTGCAACAGGCGCATCTGGTGATCGAGGCCGCCACCGAAAACCTCGAGCTCAAACTGCGCATCCTCCAGCAGATCGCCGCCAGCGTCAGCAGCGACTGCGTGATTGCCACCAACACCTCGTCGCTGTCGATCACCCAGCTCGGCGCGGCGGTCAGCCAGCCTGAGCGCTTTATCGGCGTGCACTTCTTCAACCCGGTGCCGATGATGGCCCTGGTCGAGATCATTCGCGGCCTGCAAACCAGCGACGCGACCTACGCCAAGGCCCTGGCCCTGACCGAGCAGGTTGGCAAAACGCCGATCAGCGCCGGCAACCGCCCAGGCTTTGTGGTCAATCGCATCCTGGTGCCGATGATCAACGAAGCGGTCTTCGTTCTCCAGGAAGGTCTGGCCAACGCCGAAGACATTGATACCGGCATGCGCCTTGGCTGCAACCAGCCAATCGGCCCATTGGCCCTGGCCGACCTGATCGGCCTGGACACCCTGCTGGCGATCATGGAGGCCTTCCACGAAGGCTATAACGACAGCAAATACCGCCCTGCCCCCCTGCTCAAGGAAATGGTTGCCGCCGGCTACCTGGGTCGCAAGAGCGGTCGCGGTTTCTTCACCTACTGAGGAGCGAGCCGATGGACGCCGCTTTGCGCTGTGCGAACTTTGAAGAGCGGCGTGACAGGGCCCTGGCGCTGTTCGCCGAGAAGGGCTTTGGCCAGGTCAGCATGCGCGAGCTGGCCAGCCATCTGGGCTTGACTGCGGGGTCGTTGTATCACCACTTCCCCAGCAAGCAGGACCTGCTGTATGACCTGATCGAAGAGTTGTACGAGGAACTGCTTGCCACCCTCAACCGAGGGCGTCGCGTTCACCAGCAAACCCTGACTGAAGTAATTGCCGCGCACTGGGCGCTGCATGCCGAGCGCCCGTTGCAGTTTCGCCTGGCCGAACGTGACCAGTGTTGCTTGAGCCCTGACCAGCAAGCCCGTATTGGTCAATTGCGCCAACAGTATGAAGCGGCGCTGCTGCGCCTGATCGTGCCCAAGTCAACCTTGCGCGGCCAGGCCCTGGCCGCGACCGCCCATGTAATTGCCAACCTGCTCAACAGCCTGCCCAGCTGGCTGCAGGCATCGCAACTGCCTCAGGCTCAGGGCCTGGCCTTGATGGAAAGCATGTTGATGGGCGGGATCGAACGGACCTTGCGCGGCGAAAGCCTGAATACGATGGTGTGAGCGAATTCTGTCACTTGCTTAGTTGACGCCACCGGCCGAGGTCCCAAGGGTTATCGCCTGAATGCCGTTCATGATTTACGGTAAATCCGTTCTGGTTTGACCAAGGCCTGGAACTGCCCGGCATAGGCGGAAAAATCCAGGGTTTCCTTACTGCCCAGGAGCAGAAAGCCGCGGTGACAAAGCGATTCGTGAAACAGCCCGAACGCACGATCCTGCAAGGTCTTGTTGAAGTAGATCAGCACATTGCGGCAGGAGATCAGCTGGGTTTCGGAAAACACACTGTCAGTGGCCAGACTGTGGTCGGCGAAAGTCACGTTGTCGCGCAGGCTGCTGTCCACAATGGCGTTGCCGTAGGCGCAGGTGTAGTACTCACTGAAGTCGCGCTGGCCACCGGCTTTGCGGTAGTTCTCGGCGTACCCGCGCATGTTCTGCATCGAGTAGATGCCCTGTTTGGCCGTGCCCAGGGAACCGGGGTTGATGTCGGTAGCATAGATGATGGTGCGTTCCAGCAAGCCTTCTTCGTGCAGCAGGATGGCCAGCGAGTAGACCTCCTCGCCAGTGCTGCAGCCGGCAACCCAGACCTTCAGCGACGGCCAGGTACGCAGCAGCGGCACCACTTCCTGGCGCAGCGCCAGAAAGTGTTCCGGGTCGCGAAACATCTCGCTGACCGGAATGGTCAGGAACTGCAGCAACCGCATGAACATGCCAGGATCGTGCAATACCCGCTCCTGCAGCGCCGAGACCGTCTTGCACCCGAACTGGCGCACTGCATACAGGATCCGGCGCTTGATCGAAGCGTCGGAGTAGTCACGAAAGTCATAGCTGTACTTGAGGTAGATCGCCTCGATCAACAGCCGTATTTCGATGTCGGTATTACGCTCGATGGTCAAATTCGCTCCAGTTGCGGCAGCCAGACACGAATCAGCGAGAACAGACGGTCAAGGCCTATAGGTTTGGCCAGGTAATCATTGGCGCCAGCTTGCAGGCAACGTTGCTGGTCATCCTTCATGGCCTTGGCCGTCACCGCGATGATCGGCAGTTTGCGCCAGCGCGGTTGCTGGCGGATCAGGCGGATGGCTTCGTAGCCATCCATCTCCGGCATCATCACGTCCATCAGCACCAGGTCGATATCGATATGGTTCTCCAGTCGCTCGATGGCCTCGCGGCCATTACGGGCGATTTCGACGCTGGCGCCTTTGTGCTCAAGCGCGCTGGTCAGGGCGAAAATGTTACGTACATCATCGTCGACCAAGAGCAGTTTGCGCCCTTCGAAGACCTTGTCGCGACTGCGTGCGGCCTTGAGCATGCGCTGGCGCTCATCGGACAGCGTCGACTCGACTTTGTGCAAAAACAGTGTCACTTCATCCAGCAGCCGTTCCGGCGAGCGCGCGCCTTTGATAATGATTGAGCGCGAGTACTTGAGCAGGTCGGCCTCTTCATCGCGGGTCAGGTTGCGCCCGGTATAGACGATCACCGGCGGGAAGGCGCGGATATCTTCAGACGACATGCGCTTGAGTAACTCATTGCCGAGCATGTCCGGTAGTTTCAGGTCGATGATCATGCAGTCGTAGATGTTCTCGCGCAGCAGGTCCAGGGCTTCCTGAGCCAGGCCGACAGCGGTGATCTCGATGTCATCGTCGCCAATCAGCCGAGCGATACTCTCGCGTTGCAAGTCATCGTCTTCGACCAGCAGGATGTGCTTGAGTTTCTGGGTCAGTTTGGCTTCCAGGCGCGCGAACACCGCTTTGAGTTCTTCACGGCTGGTGGGTTTCACCGCATAGCCAACGGCGCCCAGGTGCATGGCCGCCTCCATCCGGTCTTCGACGGAAATAATGTGCACCGGAACGTGACGAGTGCTGGCCTGCTCCTTGAGCCGTTGCAACACAGTCAGGCCGGAGTGATCCGGCAGGCGCATGTCGAGCAGGATAGCGTCGGGGATGAACCCTGCAGCCAGCTCAAAGCCTTCGTCGGCGGTCTGGGCGACCAGGCAGCTGTAACCCAGCTCGTGGGCAAGGTCAAAGAGAATGCGGGCGAAATTGGGCTCATCTTCGATCACCAGAATACAGCGGTTGCTGAACGGCGCCAGGGCCCGGTCGTCAGCAAATGCCGGTGTGCAGCGCGCAACCACAGGCATGTCGGCCGGTACCTCGGGCTCTGGCTCAGCCGTTGCAGAAAGGGACGAACTGATGATCAGCGCCGGCTCCTGGTCGATGATCGGCTCATAGCGTTCCGGCAGGATCAGGCTGAACACACTGCCCTTACCCAGGCTGCTGTCGACACTGATCTGCCCCCCGAGCAATTGCGCCAGATCGCGGGAGATCGACAAGCCCAGGCCGGTGCCACCATAACGTCGATTGCTGGTGCCATCGGCCTGGTGAAAGGCTTCGAAAATACGCTGTTGCTGATCGGCAGCGATGCCGATACCGCTGTCGCGCACGGCGAACACTATGCCGGTACCCGGCTGCAGGCTGACAGTGAGGCTCACCTGGCCTTTTTCGGTGAACTTCACGGCATTGGACAGCAGGTTCTTGAGGATCTGCTCCAGGCGCTGGCGGTCGGTGTACAACGTACTCGGCACCTGGGGTTCGACAACTACGCTGAAGCGCAGCTGCTTGTCGCTGGCCAGCGGTTCGAACAGCGATTTCAGGCCTTCGATCAGACGCGCCGCCTGGGTAGTCTGCGGGCGTACTTCAAGCTTGCCGGCCTCGACCTTGGCAATATCGAGAATGTCGTTGATCAGGTTGAGCAGGTCGTTGCCCGCCGAGTAAATCGACTCGGCAAATTTGACCTGTTCTTCGCTGAGATTCTCCTGAGCGTTCTCCGCCAGCAATTTGGCCAGGATCAACGAACTGTTCAGCGGTGTACGCAACTCGTGAGACATGTTGGCGAGAAACTCGGACTTGTAGTTGCTGGAGCGCTGCAACGCCTCGGCACGCGCCTGTAGCTCGGCCTGGGCCTGGTTCAGTTCGCTGTTCTTGCGGTTCAACGCATCGCGCTGCTCGGCCAGGGCCTGGGTGCGTTCGGCCAGTTGCTCATTGGTCTGTTCAAGTTCGGCTTGCTGGATTTCCAGATGGGCCTGGGACTCCTGGAGTACCCGCGACTGTTCTTCGAGCTCCTCGTTGGCGGATTTCAGCTCTTCCTGCTGCACCTGCAACTCTTCGTTGAGCTGCTGGGTTTCGGCCAGCACGTCCTGCAAGCGTTGACGATAGCGCGCACTTTCAATGGAGGTGCCGAGGTTTTCAGCAACCAACTCAAGCAGCTCGATATCGCGGTCAGTCAACGGACGCAGGAAACCCAGCTCGACCACGCCGTTGATTTGCCCGTCGTTGCTGGCCGGCACCACCAGCACACTACGCGGCAACCCTTCACCCAGGCCGGTGTTGACCTTGAAGTAGTCCTCTGGCACGTCATCAAGGCGCAACAGACGCCCCTGGCTCACCGCCTGGGCAAGCAGGCCTTGCTGATGACCGATCAGCTGTTCGCGGGCTTCTTGTTCAGCAGAGAAGCCGTAGCTTGCCACCCGCCGCAGGCCACCTTGTTCATCTCGTACGTAAAGCGCCGCCACCACACTGCCCAGGTAGGTGGCGAAAAAGCGCAGGATATTGTTGCCCAGCATCGGCAGCGTCAGTTGCCCGAGCACCTGTTCGGCCAGTTGCGTCTGCCCGCTGCGTAACCAGGCTTGCTGCTCCAGGCGCTGGGTCGAGCGTTGCTGGGCTTGCAGATTACCGGTGTAGCTGGAGGACAACGCCAGCAGATCGCGCCGCCCGAGGAACGCCAACAAAGCGCTGAGCAGGATGATGAATATCAGATATACGGAAATCGCCACCAGCGTCAGGGTGCTGACCTGTTCGTTGCGGGCGACTCGCAGCTGTTGCTCCATACCGATGAATGTATCGAATTCCTTGCGAATCTCGTCGGTGATGCGCTTGCCGCGACCGGCCCGAATCGGTTCCTGGTAGTCACTGCCCTGACGGCGCAGACTGATTATCTGACTGGCAAAGGCATTCCACTCTTGCTGCAACGCCATCAAGCGCTCCAGCCGGTCGACCTGCTGCGGATTGTCAGTCACCATCGTCTGCAGGCTCATCAGGCCGGACAGCACTTGTGGCTTGGCCACCTCGTAAGGTTCGAGAAAGCGCTCGTCGCCGGTGATCAGGAAGCCGCGCATGCCGGTTTCCATATCGATCGACAGTTTGACCGCCTCGTTGGCGTTGTTGATCACCCGGTCGGTATGTTCCACCCACTGAATGGCCGACAACAGGTAATTGATCATTGCTACGAACACTACAGCGCTGAGCAGGCCAACCCCCAGAGGCAGGCCAATGTTGCGGCTCAGCAGCTTGCGAAAGCTTTGCTGGTCTATCGAGGCTGGTTGAATCATCACAAACATCCGAGCAAGTGAATCAATCAAAAGAAGCGGGGCGGCTTTTCGAGTAATTGTTCTATTTTCCGCTACGAAGGCGATCCCTGAGACCTTCTTGCCATGAGTCTAAACAGCTTTAGCGCTTCTGGCAGGGCACTTAGCCAGCATTTGAGGCCAACCTTGGCCAATCGTTCCCTACGGCTGTGCAGATCGCTATTGTGCAGAACACGTCGAAGTGCCAAAGGGCACGCACCTGATCGGCAAACCGTTCAGCATCGATCAGTTACGCGACAAGGTGCAAAGCATCCTATCTGCGTAATCCATTGTAGAATAGGCACTTTTTCCAAGGCCTTTTCCCCTCATGCTCAAGCCCGCCCTCAACGTCCTGGTCATCGGTTACGTCTGGCCCGAACCGCGCTCCTCGGCCGCCGGCGGGCACATGATGCAGATCCTCGAAAGCTTCGTGCAGCGAGGCTGGCGCGTAACCTTCAGCAGCCCGGCGACCATCGGCGAGCACAAGGCGGACCTTGCCGAACTGGGTATCGCCGAACAGGCCATCACCCTCAATGACAGCAGTTTCGACCAGTTCGTCAGTGAACTGGCCCCCGATGTGGTGCTGTTCGACCGCTTCATGATGGAAGAGCAATTCGGCTGGCGTGTGGAAAAACACTGCCCCGACGCCTTGCGCGTGCTGGAAACCTCGGACCTGCAAAGCCTGCGTGACGCCCGCCAGCAACTGCTGCGCCGCCGCCTGATCGAAGGGCTGGACCCCAACGACTTTCGGGCGCTGTTCGCCACCCCCGGCCCCGAGCTGTATCGGCAAATGGCCACGGCCGACCTGACCCTGCGCGAACTGGCGGCCATCTACCGTAGCGACCTGAGCCTGATGATCTCGGACGTCGAGATCGACCTGTTGCTCAACGGTTTCGGCGTGCCCGAGCACCTGCTGCACTGGTGCCCGCTGATGGTCGATGTGCCCAGCGCAGCGTTCAAGCCTTACGACGAGCGTGCCCACTTCCTGAGCATCGGCAACTTCCGCCACGCCCCCAACTGGGATGCCGTGCTGTGGATGAAGAACACCCTGTGGCCCATCATCCGCCGCCGCCTGCCTCAGGCCCAGTTGCACATCTACGGCGCCTACACGCCACCGAAAGCCACGGCGCTGCACAAGCCTGGCGAAGGCTTTCATATCATGAATTGGGCCGAGGACGCCCTGGAGGTGATGAGCAATGCGCGTATTTGCCTGGCACCGCTGCGTTTCGGCGCCGGGATCAAGGGCAAACTGACCGACGCCATGCTCTGCGGCACCCCAAGCGTGACCACGCCAATCGGCGCCGAAGCCATGCACGGCGCCCTGCCCTGGCCAGGCGCTGTGGCCAGTACCGCCGAAGCGCTGGCCGAGGCTGCAGTGCAGCTGTACAACGACCCGGCACGCTGGCAGCAAGCGCAACAACAGGGATTGCAGCTACTTGCGGCGCGTTATGACCGGCGCCAGCACAGCACCGCTCTGGTCGAACGCATCGAGTACGCGCTGAGCGACCTGGACCAGCATCGACTGTTCAACTTCACCGGGGCTATGCTGCGTCACCACCAGCACAAGAGTACCCAGTACATGGCGCAATGGATCGAGGCGAAGAACCGCCTGGCTACAGCGGCCGACGCAGCAGATAAGTGTCCATGATCCAGCCCTTGCGCACGCGCGCCTGTTCGCGCTGCTGAAGAATCTGTTGGCGCACCGCCTGCAAGGGCCCGGCAATGAGGATCTCGTCGGCGGTACCGAGGTAGGCGCCCCAGTAAATCAGCAGCTCAGGGTCGTCGAGCATGGCGAACGCGCATTGACCGTCGAGCATCACTACCAGGTTGTCGATCCGTGACTGCCCAGCCAGGCGCCGCCCCGGCAGTAGGGTCACTGGCTCGCCAATACGGTTCAAAGGAATCCGGTGACGGGCGGCCAGGGCCTGTACGCTGCTGATACCGGGAATGACTTCAAGCTCGATGCCGACACCTGCGGCCTGCACCAGATCCAGGATGCGCAAGGTGCTGTCATACAGGGTCGGCTCGCCCCAAAGCAGGAACGCGCCACACTCGCCTTCGGCCAGTTCGCTTTCGATTAATCGGGCATAGAGCGTGGCGCGTTTCTGGTGCCAGTCATGCACCGCACCGACGTAGTCGCTGGCAGCACCATCACGCTGCGGATCCTCGACCTGCACCAGGCGATAGCCCGGTTGCTGGATATAGCGCTCGAGGATGTCCTTGCGCAGCTGCAGCAGCTCATCCTTGACCGCACCTTTGTCGAGGACGAAGAACACCTGGGCACGGTTCAGCGCATCAACGGCCTCAAAGGTGATCTGGCGCGGATTGCCCGGCCCGATACCGATCAACAACAGCTGTTTCATTGCGGTTCATTCCATGGCTCGGCCAGCCACCATTGTCGGCTGACCGAGGGGCAGTGGCAATGCGCTGCTTACCAGATCGAGAAGTTGTAGCTGACGATTACCCGCGTTTCGTCCATATCCCGCGCCCACTTCTCGTAGTTGCTGCGGTAGGTGGAGTTACGCAGGCGCACGCTGACGTCCTTGAAGGTGCCGCTCTGGACCTGGTACTTGAGCTCGCTGTCGCGCTCCCACTCCTTGCCCTCGACCAGGCTGCCCGGGACCTTGATATGGTCTCCGTTGATATAGCGGGTGAAGAAGCTCAAGCCCGGCACACCGAGGGCCTTGAAGTCGTAGTCATAGCGCAACTGCCAGGAGCGCTCCTGGGCGGCGGCGAAGTCGTTGACCTGGGCGTAGTTGACCAGGTACGGATTGCTGCCATCGAGGTACGGCATGGCATTTTCGCCATACATGCGTTGCCAGCCGGCGCTTACCTTGTGCCCGCCCAAGCTGTAGCCGAGCATGCCGCTGAAAGCGCGGTGGTCAATATCACCGGCACGGGCATTGCCGATGTCATCGCTCTTGATCAGGCGCAAGTCGGCCGACAGACTGCCGACGCTAAGCGGCTGGCTGGCCACCACACCGAAGAAGTGTTGACGGTAGATGTTTTCCAGCTTGGCCATCTGGTACTGGGCGCTCAGCCGTTCATTGAACTTGTAATCGACGCCAGCCATGTCGAAGTGATCGGCGGTGACATTGCAGGCATAGCGTTTGTTCTTGCAATGCACGCGAATGTCCTGGCGATCGCTGGAGTCACGCGCAGTGTACTTGTCCAGACGGGCAACGCTGAATTTGAGGTTATTGATCTCCTCGGAAGTGAGCATCGCTCCCTGGAACATCGTCGGCAGCAAGCGGCCGTCGTTGTATTTGAGCAGCGGCATGTCCGGCAGCATCGAGCCGTATTTGAGTACGGTCTTCGAATAGCGCATTTTCGCGGCCAGGCCCAGTTTGGCGTATTGATCCACCGACTTACGCGGGTCATGGCCGTTGGACGGCAGCAAGCCACTGTTGCTGTCCGCCGGACTGGAGTCGAGCTTGATCCCGAGCATGCCCAGGGCATCGGCACCAAAGCCTAGAGGGCCCTGGGTATAACCGGACTGCACATTGAGAATGAATCCCTGGGCCCATTCTTCGCGTTTCGAAGCGCCCTGACTGGAACTGACATGACCATCACGAAAATCGCGATTGAAATAGACATTGCGTGCTTCGACTTTGGCACTGCTGTCTTCAAGAAAACCGGCAGCCTGAGTCGAAGCGGCAGTGAACATCGCGAGCAGACCGGCAAGGCCGCGCCGGGGCGCAAGGGGGAAAGGGGCAAACATCAGAAGCACAATCCGAAAGAGTGACAAAAAACAACCGGCCGCCGTCCAGGCAGCGGCAATGCATCCAGCGCCAATAAAGCTCAAGGCTGACCGAAAATTATCTCAAAACCGCTCTAGACCGGGCCACTGGACCTTGGTCTTAGGCGTTTGACGGGCAATCGACTAGTTGTTTCGTATTAACGCGCGGGCAAGTAAGAAAGTTCCATTGCAGCAAAGTTAAATTTCATATGTTTACCCGCCGCCCTGGGACTACTACACTCTTATTAGTGTGATGTTGTGCCCAACCCAGTGCTCGCTGCGTTATTCAGGTTACTCCTCGTTTTTACGCGTGCCGGGCCACTGCAGACATAAAGGAGTGATGACAGTGTCCAGACTTGCAGAGTTTCGCGCGGCCGAAAAAGCGCTTCAAGAACAGATGGCGCAACTGGAGGCGCTGAAAAAGGACGCCGGCCTCAAGCGCGAAATCGAGTTCGAACGCAAACTTGTCGAGCTGATGAACAGCTATGGCAAAAACCTGCGCGATATCATTTCCATTCTCGACCCCAAAGCCGTGGCCAAAGGTGTGGTGAACGCACCGAAAACACGCCGGGCAAGGGTGGTCAAAGTGTATGAGAACCCTCACACCGGTGAGCTGATCGAAACCAAAGGTGGCAACCACCGTGGCCTCAAAGCCTGGAAAGAACAGTACGGGGCGAAAACCGTCGACAGCTGGTTGCGTTCGTGAAAGCGTTCTTCACACTTTTTTCACATCCATTCAATCAGGATGAAGACCGCTAACGGAATAGCGCCCCATACGCCCGCCTCGGCGGGCTTCTAATGCTTGCGCCCCGCCCTTCACAGGCGGGGCGCAATTCGTTTGCGCAATTGTTTCAGTTCCGTATCATGTGGCCCTGACTGTCTTGCTGGTATTGCTGTTGCCAGCCTCTTCAAGCGGAGTGCCCATGAGCCTGAACCATCTCGACACCCTTGCTGGTGTCACCGCGCAACCGGATGCCGCGACCCTGAATTTTGTCTTCAACCACACCATGCTGCGGGTCAAGGACGTTGCCAAATCCCTGGACTTCTACACCCGCGTCCTGGGTTTCAGCCTGGTCGAAAAGCGCGACTTCCCTGAAGCCGAGTTCAGCCTGTATTTCCTTGCGCTGGTCGACAAAGCGCAGATTCCTGCCGATGCCGTCAAACGCACTGAGTGGATGAAGTCGATCCCCGGCATCCTCGAACTGACCCACAACCATGGCACTGAAAACGACGCGGATTTTGCCTACCACAACGGCAATACCGAGCCACGCGGTTTTGGCCACATCTGCATCTCGGTACCGGATATTCGCGCTGCCTGCGAGCGCTTTGAGCAACTGGGCGTGACCTTCCAGAAACGCCTGAGCGACGGCCGGATGAAGCACCTGGCCTTCATCAAGGACCCGGACGATTACTGGGTTGAGATTATCCAGCCAAGCGAGTTCTAAGCAGCCCATCGCGATTGCATACGTTCGTCGGCCCGGGCCACCCCGGGCCACTGCTGTGGTATACACAAAAAAGCACCTGCACGAGGAGCTTTTGAAAACGGCGAGCCACCGGTACCCAGCAGCGAGGTCAGGACGATGAAAACCCTTCAGTGCGTGCATCGCAACCACACCATCACCGCCAGCGTCGAAACCCATGACGGCATCCCCACACCGTATGCCGGCGGTTGCCTGATCACCGATCCCGAAGGCCACACCAGCCGGCGTCTGCCGCTACCACTAAAGATGGCCTATCTGGCCGACCTGGAAAATGCCCAGCATGCGTCGCTTGCGCATGGCAAGTGGCTGGTCGATCAGCAATTGGACAAACGTCAGCACCTGTTCTGACCGGGTGGGTCAATCACCGGGCAACTCTCCTGGCTGTCAGGCAGCCCCAAACCATAATCCCCCTGCACGTTCCAGTCGTCACCGAACACCTCTGCCGGGTGCATGGTCCGGTCAGCACCATTGCCACAAGCCAGGGCATTCGCCGCGCAATAACGGTCGCAACCCCAACAGATACGTTCGGGATGTTTCGGGCTGACGGGAAAGGGCTTGGCCATGAAGTTCCCCAGGCAAGCTATGGGCGAGCTTCCACCTTATTGCCTCGGCATGGCTTTGCCCTTGATGCGGATCAAGGGTGCTGACGGATTGTCGTTAAAATTGATAATAATCATTATTATTCACGCAGAAGCTTCCTAGACTCGGGCTCCCACTCGTCAGCACCCAGGAAGTCGTCATGCGTACCCCCTTCTCGCTGTCACTCGCCTTGTTCCTGATCACCCCGCTGGCCCTGGCCAAGGAGTATCCCATCGGCGAGCCGCAACTGTGTCCGGGCCTTGAGGTCGGTGCGGTGTACCTGCAGCCGATCGAAATGGCCCCGGCCGGCATGATGCGCCCCACCGCCGATTCCGATATCCACCTGGAAGCCGATATCCGCGCCACCGCAGACAATCGTCAAGGCTTCCAGGAAGGCAGTTTCGTGCCCTACCTGAATGTCGCTTTCAGCCTGAAAAAACAAGGCAGCGACACACCTGCCAGTGGTGAATTCCATGCCATGGTCGCCAACGATGGCCCGCATTATGGCGATAACGTCAAACTCCAAGGTCCGGGCAAATACCAACTGACCTTCACCCTACTGCCTCCGGGCGGTCATGCTTCGCTGGGACGCCACACCGACAAGGAAACCGGCGTCGAGCCCTGGTTCGAGCGCTGCGAACTGCAGTACACCTTCGTCTACGCCGGGATTGGCAAGAAAGGCGGCTACTGAATGAACGCCCGCCTCCACCAGCGCCTGGCCTGGTTGATTCTGGCCGGCGCCCCCACACCGCTGACTGCGGCACCGCTGCCAAGCTACGAGCTGATCTTGCGTGATGGTCACTTCACCCCCGCTGTGCTGGAAGTTCCCGCCGGGCAACGCTTCAAGATCGTCCTGAAGAATCAGGGCGAAGGCCCGGCAGAGTTCGAAAGTACGCCCTTGCGGGTAGAGAAAGTGCTGTCGCCGCGAGTGACGACCTTTGTCGTCATTCACCCGCTCAGGCCTGGCCGCTACCCGTTCTTCGACGAATTCAATCCGCATCTGCCCGAGGGCGCCATCCTCGCGCAGTAACCGGGATGTGCAGGGAGTCTTGATGAATCAAGTACTGTTTATTGTCTGGCGCGAAAGCGTCGAGGCGCTGCTGGTGATCGGTATCCTCCAGGCCTGGGCCAGCCAACAGGAACGCAGCCAACGCCTGCTCAAGTACCTGTGGACGGGCGTCGCCCTGGGCTTGCTGCTTTCGGGCTTGCTGGCACTGATGATCCTGTTTGCCGGTGACGCCATGAGCGGCGCTGCCAGCGAATGGTTCCAGGCCGGTCTGGCATTGGTAGCCAGCCTGCTGATGGTACAGATGGTCGCCTGGATGCACCGTCATGCACGCACACTCAAAGATGATCTGAGGCATCACGCTGACCAGCAACTTGCACGCCAGGGCGGTATTGGCTTGTTGTTGCTGGCCATGCTTGCAGTCAGCCGCGAAGGGAGTGAAAGCGTGGTCTTTCTGTATGGCGCCGGTGCTCGACTACAAGGTCTACCGCTGGTGCAATTTTTCATCGCAGCCATAGCCGGGCTGCTGCTGTCTGGGATGACCCTTGCCCTGTTGCACAGCAGTCGACGGCTCATTGCATGGCGACATTTCTTTGGCCTGAGTGAAGCGCTGTTGCTGCTGCTCGCTGCGGCCTTGCTGGTCAGCGCGACCGAGCGGGTCGGCGGTCAACTGCTGGCCATGGCGTTACCGGAGATGGCCTATACCCTCGTTGGCGACGCTCTCTGGGACAGCAGCAGACTGCTCAGCGACAGCCAGGGCCTGGGCGCCTTTCTCGCCGGGTTTGCCGGCTACCGCGCCACGCCCAGCGCCCTGACCCTGCTGGTGTTGAGCGGTTACTGGCTAAGCGTCGGGTGCTGGCTGCTCCAGCGCAAAACAGGCAGTGCCGCATGTCCAGCCTGAGTGTGCACAATCGCTGGTTGCAGCGCTTGGGTGACAGCATGCGCCGCCATGCCGGCGTAATCCGCACCCTGCAGTGGACGGTGGTGCTGTTCTACGCCGTGCTGCTGATATTACCCGCACTACTGCCGCTGCCCGGTAGCCAGGCGCGGATGCTGGACAACCTGACCCTGTTCGCCCAGTTCCTGTTCTGGGGCCTCTGGTGGCCATTCGTGCTGCTGTCGATCGTGCTGTTTGGCCGGCTCTGGTGCGGTGTGCTGTGCCCGGAAGGCGCCCTGAGCGAATGGGCCAGCCAGTATGGCCGGGGCATGGGCGTGCCACGCTGGCTGCGCTGGGGCGGCTGGCCGACCCTGGCGTTCTGCCTGACCACCCTCTATGGCCAGCTGATCAGCGTGTACGACTACGCCCAGGCGGCATTGCTGATTCTGGGCGGTTCGACGCTGGCGGCAATTGGCATCGGTTTACTGTTCGCCCGCGGCAAGCGCGTCTGGTGTCGCTACTTGTGCCCGGTCAGTGGCGTCTTTGCCCTGCTCGCGCGCCTTGCACCCGTGCACTTTCAGGTCGATGAACAGCGCTGGAAAGAAAACGCCGCACCGCGCCTGCCATCGCCCAACTGCGCGCCGCTTCTGGACATTCGCCGTCTGCAGGGCGCCAGCGACTGTCATGCCTGTGGCCGCTGCAGCGGGCAACGCGGTGCGGTACAACTGATTGCCCGCTCCAGCAACGAGGAAATCCTGCATTCGGCCACGCGAACACCACCACCCTGGGATAGCCGCTTGCTGCTGTTCGGCGTCATCGGCCTGGCCATGGGCGCATTCCAGTGGACCGTCAGCCCCTGGTTCATCGCCCTCAAGCAATACCTGGCACAGTGGCTGGTAGCGCGCGATGCGCTCTGGCCTTTGCAAGACAACGCCCCTTGGTGGCTGCTGACCCATTACCCACAGCTCAACGACAGTTTCAGCTGGCTGGACGGCTTGAGTATCGTCTTGTACCTGAGCACGTGTGCCCTGCTGGTGGGCGGCGGCTTGCTGGTTTTGCTGCGTCTGGCAGCAAGACTGGCGGGCAGGCCCGAGCTGTACGGAGCTCTGAGCTTGGCCCTCACGCCTCTGGGGGGCGCCGGACTGTTTCTCGGCTTGTCGGCAACCACGGTGAAGCTGCTGCGTTATGAAGGTCTACTGCTGGATTGGGTACAACCGGCCAGGGCCGTACTGTTGATCGCAGCCATGGCCTGGAGTGCTTGGTTGGGCTGCAAGCTGCTGGCACGCCAGGACACTGCCCTGTCCCGCCGCTGCACCGCCAGCGCTTGCCTGCTGACAGCCATCGCCACGGTGGGCTATGGCTGGTGGTTGCAGTTCTGGGGTTGGCTCTAGCCCGGATGCCGATAAGCTCTGGTAGTATTTACACGGGACGAAAAAAAGAGGCCTAAGCCTCTTTTTTCAGGATCTGAAGATCCGCAATGGAAATCTACAGATGAAATCTGGAGCGGGAAACGAGACTCGAACTCGCGACCCCGACCTTGGCAAGGTCGTGCTCTACCAACTGAGCTATTCCCGCATTTGGTGACGGCTATTGTATAGGATCATTAAATGCCGTCAAGCCCTTGATTCAAAAAAGCTTTATTTTTGTTCCGAACCTTCGCGCAGATGCGGCCAGGCGGCGCGCAGGTAGTGCACCATCGACCACAGGGTCAGGCCGGCAGAGACCATCAGCAAGGCGTAGCCCAGAATCACCCAGAAGGTCAGCACCGGCGGGTTGGCCAACAGGATCACCAGCGCCAGCATCTGCGCGGCGGTTTTCCACTTGCCCAGGTTCGATACGGCCACCTGCGCCCTCGCCCCCAATTCGGCCATCCACTCACGTAGCGCCGATACCACGATCTCGCGACCGATGATGACCGCCGCTGGCAGTGTCAGCCAGAAGTTCGCATGCACCTGCACCAGCAACACCAAGGCCACAGCAACCATCAGCTTGTCGGCCACCGGGTCGAGGAAGGCGCCAAATGGCGTGCTCTGCTGCAGGCGACGGGCCAGATAGCCGTCAAGCCAGTCAGTGGCCGCAGCAATGGCGAAGACGCTGCTCGCTGCGATATAGCTCCAGTGATACGGAACATAAAACAGCAGAATGAAGATCGGAATGAGCAGGACGCGAAGAACTGTAAGTAGATTTGGGATATTCATCGGCACAACTGGCTGCAAAGTGAGTGTGCATTCTACTCGCTATGCAGGTTGGCATAAATCGACTCGGCAAGCTTTTTACTGATTCCCGGCGCTTTGGCGATTTCTTCGATGCTGGCGCGGGTCAGCTCCTGCAAACCACCGAAGTGCTTGAGCAGGTCACGACGGCGCTTTGGCCCTACCCCGGCTACGTCTTCCAGACTGGAAGTACGCCGGGCCTTGCCACGCCGGGCACGGTGACCGGTGATGGCAAAACGGTGAGCTTCGTCACGGATCTGCTGGATCAGGTGCAGCGCCGGCGAGTCGCCCTTGAGGGTGAACTCATGGGCAGCGTCATTGAGGTAGAGGGTTTCGAAACCGGCCTTGCGCGTCACGCCCTTGGCCACGCCAAGCAGGATCAGGTCGGGAACGGCCAGTTCCTGAAGCACCTCGCGGGCCATGTTCAACTGGCCCTTGCCGCCGTCCACCAGCAGCACGTCCGGTAGCTTGCCCTCGCCATCCTTGATGCGTCCGAAGCGCCGGGTCAGGGCCTGGTGCATGGCTGCATAGTCATCGCCGGGGGTAACGCCCTCAATGTTGAAGCGCCGGTAGTCGGACTTCAACGGGCCTTCCGGGCCGAACACCACGCAGGAAGCGACCGTCGCCTCACCGCTGGAGTGGCTGATGTCGTAGCATTCCAGACGTTGCGGGGTTTCATCCAGGGCCAGGACCTGGGCCAGGGCATCGAAACGTGAAGCCATGTGTTGGCGGTTAGCCAGGCGTGCACTCAGTGCCTGCTCGGCGTTGGTCACCGCCAACTGCTGCCAGCGCGCCCGGGTGCCGCGCACGCGGTGGCTGATGCTCAGTTCGCGCCCGCGCAGGGCCTCGATGGCGGCGCTGATCGCGGCGAAGTCCTCGTGCACCACGTTAACGATCAGCTCACCCGGCAAATCGCGCTCGGCGTTGCCGATGTAGTACTGGGAGAGGAACGCAGCCATCACTTCGGCCACGTCCTCTTCAATCCCCACCTGCGGGAAGAAATTCTTGCTGCCCAGCACCCGCCCGCCGCGCACGCTGATCAGGTGCACACAGGCGCCACCCGGGTTGGTGAACGCGGCAACCACATCCACATCGCCACTGCCGCCTTCCATGCTCTGCTGGTCCTGAACCCGGCGCAGCAAGGCGATCTGGTCGCGCAATTGGGCGGCCTTCTCGAACTCCAGGGCCATGGCTGCCCGCTCCATCTCGGCATTCAGCTCGTTAGTCAGTTGATGACTGCGGCCTTCGAGAAACATCACCGAGTGCCGTACGTCACCGGCATATTCCTCAGGTTCGACCAGGCCGACACAAGGCGCCTTGCAGCGCTTGATCTGATACTGCAGGCACGGCCGGGTACGGTTGCTGTAATAGCTGTCTTCGCATTGCCGGACGAAAAAGGTTTTTTGCAGCAGGCTCAGGCTTTCACGAATGGCCCCCGCGCTGGGATAAGGCCCGAAGTACTTGCCCTTCTGCTTCTTCGCCCCACGATGAATCCCCAGCCGCGGGAATGGCCCGTCGGAGAGGAACACATAAGGGTAGGACTTATCGTCGCGCAGCAGGATGTTATAGGGTGGCCGCCATTCCTTGATCAGCGTCTGCTCAAGCAGCAGCGCTTCGGTCTCGTTGGCGGTGATGGTAGTTTCGACCTGGGCGATACGCGCGACCAGGGCAGCCGTCTTCGGCGCCAGGCCAGTCTTGCGAAAATAGCTGGCCAGGCGCTTCTTGAGGTTCTTCGCCTTGCCGACATATAGCAGCCGGGCTTCACCGTCGAACATCCGGTAAACGCCCGGGCGACCGCTGCAGGTCGCCAGGAAAGCACTTGGATCGAACACAGAGGTCATGAATTCAGAGACTGGCGTCAACCATGCCATGGCGGACCGCCAGCAGCGTCAGTTCGACGTCGCTGGTGACCGAGAGTTTTTCGAAGATCCGGTAACGGTAAGTATTGACCGTTTTCGGTGACAGGCACAATTTGTCGGAGATGATCTGTACTTTCTGGCAACCGACGATCATCAAGGCGATCTGAATTTCCCGTTCCGACAGCGCATCGAACGGCGAGCCTTGCGGCTGGAACGACTTGAGTGCCAGTTGCTGGGCGATCTGCGGGCTGATGTATCGCTGACCGGTAAACACCAGACGAATGGCCTGGACCATTTCATCCAGGCCCGCACCTTTGGTCAGGTACCCGGCGGCCCCCGCCTGCAACAAGCGCGTGGGAAACGGGTCTTCTTCACAGGCAGTCACCGCCACCACTTTCACATCAGGATGACTGCGCAGCAGCTTGCGCGTGGCCTCAAGGCCACCGATCCCGGGCATTTTCACGTCCATCAGGACCACGTCGGGCTTGAGCTCACGCGCGACCTTCAACGATGCCTCGCCAGAGTCGGCCTCGCCCACCACCTGCAAGCCGTCGATATCGGCCAGCATGCGGGTGATGCCCGTACGTACCAGATCGTGATCATCGACCACCAGGACCCTAATCAAGCAGACACCTCACACTGCGGCGGCAATTGGATCCCGCCACCTTAGCAAAAAACCAGGCGCTAGAGCTAACGGAACACGTCATCGCATCGCTGCTATTTCGCGCTTGCCCGCCTCATGGCCAAAAACACTCGAGTCGCGCCCGAAAACCTTCGCACAGGCCCTTGACAGTGCACTGGCAAGACTACCGAGTGATTGCTTGATGGCGGCCATACCCAGGTAGTCGGCTCGACCCTTGAGCGTCTGGGTTACAACGCCAACCTGTCCCGTGGCCTGAGCACCGCTCTGAGCGGCCAGCAAGCGCCGAGCACGGCCCAGGCTACGCAGATCGTACGTACAGCCAGTTCAACGAGCTGTTCGGCGCCGTCGAGTTGCAACACACGCAAGCACAGATCAACGACAGCCGCTTCGAGCACTCCCAGCAGTACGCCATTGACGTACGCGACAGCCTGGTCAGCCTGGTCAACAACCAACTGCGCGGCATCGACAACAACAGCGGCATCCGCCTGCGCGGACAGACTGTGGCACGGATCGAGGACAACCTGATCGGCAACAGCCAGGGCAGCGCAGTGGACGCCAGCGAAGTGAGCGGCGCAATCCTGGTCAATAGCCGTATTGGCAACACTCCCGAATATGCCATCAGCCTGCGCAATGCCGCGCCGCTGCCAGGCCCGCTGACCCTCAGTGGCAACACCCTGGGCAAGGCCGGCAAGGCGGTGGTACGGGTTGAAGGGTTACAGCAAGTGGTGCTCGACGCCACCCAGCGCCCGGACCGCGTGGTGCGCGTCAATCAGGTTGCGCAAACTGTCGCCCCCAGTGCATTGCGGTGCGTGCAGAGCGCTAGCCGATAGCCCGCTGCATGCGCACGAAGCATTCATCCTCGCCCACTGCTTGAAACCCCCGGCGTTGGTATAGCGCCTGCGCCGGGTTGCTTTTGAACACTGTCAGACGCATCAGCGGTAAACGCCGCTCGGCGGCCCAGCCAGCCAGTTGCTCCAATACCTGAGTACCAATGCCCCGTCCACGGGCATTCTCGACCAGATGCAACTCGCGGATATACAGGGCCTGACTGAGGCTGCAAAAGCCCAGCACTTTTTCGTCCTCGACGATCAACCATTGCTCGCGCCAGCCCCAGGCCTGGTCAAAGGCCTCTTCGATCCACAGCAGGTCGAACTCGTGGTAATAACGCAGCATGGCGCGGCGGGTCAGGTCGCGGGCGAAGGCGCAGTGCTGGTCGGTGGCGGGGATAAGTTGCAAGGTTATAGATCCGGTTTCAGGATGGGCAAGGCTGCGTCCTTCAGGTTTTGATTTCCCCGGCATAACACACCGGCGAACTCATCGGCCCTTGCCGGTCCAGTTCATCTTCCAGCCACTGGGCCAGCACCAGAGCGTTGTTGTGCCCGGTGTCCTTGCCCGCATAGAGCAGTGTCAGATCGCCCTTCCCGGCCATGCCCAGCAGTGGCCACCAATGCTCGGGCCGCGCCGTCAGTTCCTGACAATACCGCTCGGCAAAACCGGCAAAGTCCACTTCACCTTTATGGAAGGCCTGACGCAATGCCGTCGACGGCGCCACTTCAGGCAACCAGAGCGCCTGCAGCTGCTCCTTGCGCTTGTTGCGCGGCCACAAGCGGTCGACCAGCAAACGCTGGCCATCATCGGCCGCTACGGGATCATAAACGCGCTTGCAGCGAATCATCGACACCTCTGCATGATTTTGTATCAGCCTAGACCTTTGATTGATCGGGATCAGCTCAATTTCGCTCAGATTTTTTTAAGCTTGCCGCCTGAGGTAACCATCCCGGAGTCATCATGACTACCCCGACGCTGGCCAGCAGTCCATCGCTCGCCACATCCGCCCCACGGCCACAGCTGAACCACAAGCCCAGTCGCGGCACCCTGATACTGTTCTTCGGCCTGTTGCTGGCCGGCCTGCTTTACGCGGCCTGGAGCCTGGCGCACGACATCAATTCCAGCGGCACGGTGGTCACCACCTGGACCCCCTTCCTGTTACTCGGGGTAGCGCTGGTGATTGCCCTGGGCTTCGAGTTCGTCAATGGCTTTCACGACACCGCCAACGCTGTGGCCACGGTGATCTATACCCATTCCCTGCCGGCTTCGGTAGCGGTGGTCTGGTCTGGCTTTTTCAACTTCCTTGGCGTGCTACTGTCCAGCGGCGCTGTGGCCTTTGGCATCATCGCCCTGTTGCCGGTAGAACTGATTCTCAAGGTTGGCTCTTCGGCCGGCTTTGCCATGGTCTTCGCCTTGTTGCTATCGGCAATCATCTGGAACCTGGGCACTTGGTGGCTGGGCCTTCCGGCCTCCTCCTCGCACACGTTGATCGGTTCGATCATTGGTGTCGGCGTGGCCAATGCGCTGATGCATGGCCGCGATGGCACCAGCGGTGTGGACTGGGCCCAGGCCAGCAAGGTGGGTTACTCGCTGCTGTTGTCACCGCTGCTGGGGTTCGCCTGCGCCGCGTTGCTGCTGCTGGTTCTGCGCCATCTGGTCAAACGCCGCGACTTGTATCAGGCCCCCGTCGGCAACACGCCACCGCCCTGGTGGATTCGCGGTTTGCTGATTCTGACCTGCACCGGGGTGTCTTTTGCCCACGGCTCCAACGACGGCCAGAAAGGCATGGGCCTGATCATGCTGATCCTGGTCGGTACCGTGCCGATGGCTTACGCCTTGAATCGCACCATGCCCGCCGAACAGTCACTGCAGTTTGCCGCTGTAGCCGAAGCCACCCAGCAATCACTGCAGCGCGAATCCCCGCAACTGTTGAGTGCCGATCCCAGGAAGACCCTGACCGAATTCATCCGCCAACCGGCCGCCAGCCCTGAACTGGTTCCGGCCCTCGCCGCCCTGGCCGGCGCCATCGGTAGCGAAGTCGAAGGCTATGGTTCGCTGAACCGGGTGCCCGCCGAGGCCATGGCCAACGTGCGGAACGACATGTACCTGACCAGCGAGACCATTCGCCTGATCGACAAACACCAGTTGCTCAGCTTCGATAGCGACACCCAGCGCAACCTGCAACGGTTCAAGCGCCAGCTTGACGACGCCACCCGCTACATACCGCTGTGGGTGAAGATTTCCGTGGCCATCGCCCTGGGCCTGGGCACTATGGTCGGCTGGCGGCGGATCGTGGTCACCGTCGGTGAGAAGATCGGCAAAACCCACCTGACGTACGCTCAAGGGGCCTCTGCGGAGCTGGTGGCAATGTGCACCATTGGCGTGGCGGACATGTACGGCTTGCCGGTATCGACGACCCATGTGCTTTCATCCGGGGTGGCCGGGACCATGGTTGCCAATGGTTCCGGCCTGCAGATGCGCACCATCTTCAACCTGCTGATGGCCTGGGTGCTGACGCTGCCAGCGGCGATTGTGCTGGCAGGCGGGTTGTACTGGTTGTTGCGGCACGTCTTCTAACGGCAACGGGCCCAGCCTTCCTGGATGGGCCCGCTGTGTCTTCAACTGCGGTCGCTGACCGCACTGCTACCGTAAGAAATGATCACTTCCACGCGGCGATTGAGTTGACGGGACTGTGCATCGGCATTGGACGCCACCGGATACTCTTTGCCGTAACCGGCCACCCTGACCCGCTCCGGCGCGACTCCGGCACGACGCAGCGCGCTGGCGACTGCAGCAGCACGACGCTCTGACAACTGCTGGTTGAACACATCGCCACCGGTGGAGTCGGTGAAACCTTCAACCCGCACCTTGCGTTCAGGGTTGGCGCGCAAGTACTCGGTCAGCTGATCCAGGTTACGCAGGCTACTGGCTTTGAGTTCTGCACGACCACTGTCGAACAGTACATCACCGAACGTGACCACCGCACCGCGATCAGTCTGTTTTGCCTTGAGCTGCTGCAACGCCTTGAGCTGGGCGGTGCGCACATCCAGACGCGCCTGGGTACGCTGCGCCTCGATGCCTAGCAGGCCGGCTTCGGCCTTGCGCAGGTCAATTGTCTGTTCAGCAATGGCAATTTTCTGTTTGGCCAGATAAGCCAACTGCTCGACTTGCGGCGCCTTGCGATCCTTGAGCGAGGCAAGGTCCGCTTGGCCCAAAGCGGCAAATGCCGCTTTGGTTTCCAGCCCGGCCAGGCGGCTGGCTTCAGGTTTGCTCTGCAATGCACTGAAGTGCTCGCGCGCTTCCAGCAAGCCGGCATTTTCAGGTGTGGTGCCACAGCCACTGAGGATCAGACCTGCTGCAGAGAGGGCGATAAACATGTATTTGAATTGCATAGAAGCGATCCTTATCGGCTAGGCGCAACAATGGCGTCGGGGGCCTGCAGCATTTCCTGCTTGAGCACCTCGATCCCCTGTTGGGCTTCTTTGAGCTGTTGTTTGGTCCGAAGGGCCCGCGCCTTGCGTTCGGCCAGATTGGCATCAGCTTCGGCTTGCTCGGCAAGCAACCGCGCCTGGGTAAAGTTCTGTTCACCTAAAGCACGCTCCACCGAATAGAGCTTGTCCTGGGCAGACTTGATTTCCACCGGGGCAAACTGCGTCGCATCCGCGGTTACGGCGCGACTGACCGCATTGCGGGTCAACTCGACCTGCTCGGTAGGAACCGCCACGCTGGCACAGCCGCCGAGCGAGACGAATAGCGCCACCATCAGGCCGGAAACGGCCAGGTGATTTGAGGTGCGTTTTACAGCCATAGAGAGACTCCATCACAGCGTTTAACCAGTTTTCGCACCTTTCAGGCACGCAGACGCCTCCGTTGCCCTGCAGCGCAGGGCAATAGGTAGGTCAAAAGGTTTGCGAACCGGGAGTGATGATCGGCGCTACTAGCGCGCGATACACAAGAAAAGGTGGGGAGAACTGAACATCGGCGACAGCCGTTTAGTTGAGACGGTGCAAGAGTATTCCTACAGGCCAGACTTACAAATCGGAAATCTCCTTGTATTAAGTAGGAATTTTCTACAGCTCATTGCGCGCCAACACCAAATCACTGCCTAGCGCCGACGAAACAACGGCCGCGGCTCGATCACCGAGCGTCCGTACAATACACTCATTCCCGCCAGACCCTTGAGTGCGTCCTTGGCGCACTTGTCCTCGCGCACGGCAAAGCTGTCAAAACCGCACTGACGCATATGGCTCAGTTGATCGCGCAGCACATCGCCGATCGCGCGCAATTCGCCGCGCCAGCCCAGGCGAGTGCGCAACAGGTAAGCCTGGCTGTAGCCACGACCATCGCGAAAGCTGGGAAAGTCAATGGCGATCAATGGCAACTGCGCCAACCAGGGCTGCAGCGGCTCTACCTCGTCATCCGGCCCCAACCACAGGCCATCACAACAACCGGGCTGCGAAGCCTGGCGCGTCAGCCAGAGATCGAGCGGCAAAATCAGCAAGCCTTCAGGCAACGCCGCCCCACTGTCACGCACCAGTTGCCAGCCATCCTCGGCGAGCTGCTGCGGCTCGCCGTTGCGCAAGGCAATCACATTACGCATATCAGTTCCTCTGCACGCTTGGCATAGACCCGCTCTTTGAAGGGCTCCAGACCAACCCGGCGCACGGTGTCGACAAAGGGCTCGTCCAGCTCGCGATAGGCGCAGTAGGTGGCAATGATCTGCTCGATGACCCGTGGGATTTCGTCGGCACTGAACGATGGACCAATCACCTTGCCCAAGGTGCTGTCCTTGCCCTGGGCGCCGCCGAGCGTCACCTGGTACCACTCGCTGCCGTTCTTGTCGACGCCAAGGATGCCGATGTTGCCAATGTGGTGGTGACCGCAAGCATTGATGCACCCGGAAATGTTCAGGCTCAGCTCGCCCAGGTCGTGTAGATAGTCCAGGTCCTCGAAGCAGCGCTGGATCGACTGGGCAATGGGAATCGACTTGGCATTGGCCAAGGCACAGAAGTCGCCACCGGGACAGGCAATGATATCAGTGAGCATGCCGATATTGGCCGTCCCCAGGTCGCGCCCACAGGCCAGACGCCAGAGTGCGTGCAAGTCCTGCTTGCGCACATCCGGGAGGATCAGGTTCTGTTCGTGGGCGATACGGATTTCACCGAAGCCGAACTGCTCGGACCAGTCTGCCACTGCGTCCATCTGTGCCGCGCTCAGGTCGCCCGGTGGCGAAGACGCCCCCGGCTTGGTCGACAGCACCACACTGGCATAGCCAGGAACCTTGTGCGGTTTCACACAGCAGGACACCCAGCGGGCAAACGCGTGATCCTGAACCAGATGGGTTTCATACTCAAGCTCACTGTCGGCCACGGCATAGGCCGGCGGTTCGAAGGCTGCGGCCACGCGCTGGAACTCATCCATGGTGAGCTGCGCCGGACCGTCCTTGATGTGTTGCCACTCCTGCTCCACTTCCCGGGAGAAGGCTTCGATTCCCAACGCCTTGACCAGGATCTTGATCCGCGCCTTGTACTTGTTGTCGCGACGACCGTGGCGGTTGTAGACCCGCAGGATCGCTTCAACGTAAGACAACAGATGCTGCCACGGCAGGCCTTCGCGGATCTGCAGGCCAAGTATCGGGGTGCGCCCCAGACCACCTCCGACCATGACCCGCAAGCACATCTGGCCCTGGCCGTCGCGGTACAGGTACAGACCGATGTCATGCATCATGATCGCCGCACGATCTTCAAGGGCCGAGCAAATGGCAATCTTGAATTTGCGTGGCAAAAACAGGAATTCCGGGTTGATGGTCGACCACTGCCGCAGGATTTCGGCGAGTGGCCGTGGGTCGAGCAGCTCATCGGCAGCAACGCCGGCGAAGGCTTCTGTGGTGATGTTGCGCACACAGTTGCCGGAGGTCTGGATGGCATGCATCTCGACCTCAGCCAGGTGCTGGAGGATGTCGGGCACCCGGTCCAGTTCTATCCAGTTGAACTGGATGTTCTGACGGGTGGTGAAATGCCCGTAGCCGCGATCATAGTCACGGGCGATTCGCGCCAGGGTGCGCATCTGGCGAGCACCGAGGGTGCCGTAAGGGATCGCTACACGCAGCATGTAGGCGTGCTTTTGCAGGTACAGGCCGTTTTGCAGGCGCAGTGGCAGGAACTCTTCTTCACTCAGTTCACCAGCCATGAAACGCTGCACCTGATCGCGAAACTGCGCCACGCGCTCGAACACCAGCGCACGGTCATACTCGTCATACTGATACATGGTTCGGACCTCATCACGGAGACCCGTACTATGGCGTTCAGGTGTACTGAGTTACAGATTCAGGCTTATTGGATTTATACGGATCAGTTGAGTATCCACCGGCTGCTATCGCCCTGATCATCCACCCACAGCCAACGCATAAGGCCCCTCGTTCAACTGCTCCCGTAAAAACGCCACGCAACTGTGCACCTTGGCCGAGCTGCTTGAGCGTGCAGCCGTCACCGCCCAGACATCCGCAGGCTGGTAGTAGGCTGGCAGCACCCGCTGCAGCGAGCCATCTTCCAGGTTGCCTACCACATCCCAGTACGAGGCCATGATGATGCCGTGTCCGGCCAGGGCCCACTGGCGGACGATATCGCTGTGGTTGGCTGCCATTGGCCCGGTGACCTTGACCGTCTCGGCGCCGTTCGGACCGAACAGACGCCAGACCCCGAAACGCTCATCACGGCTGCGAAACAGCAGGCAATCGTGCTGTGCCAACTCCGCCGCCACGCGCACCGGCACACGTCGCGCCAGGTAATCGGGCGCGGCAGCCAGTACCCGCTTGTTCTCTGCAATGCGATGAGCGATCAGGTGCTTTTCCTGGACTTCGCCGACGCGAATATCAATGTCGAAGTTCTCGCCAATCAGGTCTACCCGGCGGTCCATCAGCTCCAGCCAGATTTCCAGGTTGGGATGGCGCTGGCGCAGCAACGACAGAATCGGCGCGACATGCTCACGTCCCAGGCGCAGGCTGGTGCTGATCCGCAAGGTGCCCCGTGGCTCGCTGTGCGCTGCGGACAATGACTCGAACATCGACTCGACGCTCTCGAGGATCTTCTGCGCCCAGACAAACGCCGCCTCGCCATCGCTGGTGATACTCACCCGCCGGGTGGTACGGTTGAACAGTTTCACCCCCAATAGCGTCTCCAGGGTGGCGATGCGCTTGCTGACATGCGCCGGCGACAGGCCGGTCTCGGTCGCTGCGCCAATGAAGCTTGAGCGCCGCGCCACTTCACAGAACAGCTGAAGGTCACGAAGCAACGGCTCATTATTCGCTGATAGCACATTCTGATTCTTCATTCAGCCCGATTATCTCCCCAGCACTTTTTATTAGCCTCTCACAAAACCGCATCCAAGCAGAACAAGGCCAGCGCCTGCTGGCGATTGCCGAGCAACAGGGCGCGCGCAGCGGCCAGATCGTAACCACCGACACCCTCACTGGAGATTTTCAGCCATGACCACCCTGCTCGTGCTCAACGGCCCCAACCTGAACATGCTCGGCCTGCGCCAGCCCGAAGTCTATGGCCGCGAAACCCTCGCCGATGTCCACGCCCTGTGCCAACAGGCGGCCAGTAGCCTGGACCTGACCCTGGAATTCCAGCAAAGCAACCACGAAGGCCAGATGATCGACTGGATTCACCAGGCCCGTGGGCGGGTCGATGGCATCGTCATCAACCCCGGCGCCTGGACCCACACCTCGGTGGCCATCCATGACGCATTGATCGCCGCCGAAGTCCCAGTGATCGAAGTACACATCTCCAACGTGCACCGGCGTGAAGCTTTCCGCCATCACTCCTATGTCTCACTGGTGGCCAAGGCTGTGCTGGCCGGGTTCGGCACCCACGGTTATGTACTGGCCATCGAGCATTTCGCCCGTGAGCTGCGGCCTGCACCAGGCCAATAACCACTGAGGGTTACTCCATCGCAGTAATGTGCGGCCAGCAACCGGCCGCGCATACTCGGTTCCAGCTCTGCACAAGGAACCGCGATGAAGATCGAACTGATACAGATTGATGGCCGCGACGGCGATACTGCCTACAACCTGCAACGCACGCTGGAGGCCATTGCCAGCTGCAAGGCCGACACTGACCTGCTGGTGTTCCCGGAAACCCAACTGATGGGCTTTGCCAGCGCCGAGCAACTGCCGCTGGTTGCCGAGCCCCTGCATGGCCCTGCCCTGCAAGCGGTCCAGCACGCGGTGCGCGAACGCGATGTGGCGGTGGTGATCGGTGTTGCCGAACAGGCCGACAGCGTGTACTACAACACCTCGGTGCTGCTGACCCCCGAAGGCATCGCCCTGTCTTACCGCAAGACGCACCTGTGGCCGTCCGAGCGCGGCCTGTTCCAGCCGGGCGATCGCTACACCAGCGCGTGCTGGAAAGGTCTGCGCATCGGCTTGCTGATCTGCTACGACATCGAACTGCCAGAGAGCAGTCGCGCCCTGGGCCAATTGGGCGTCGACCTGATCATCGTCAGCAACGGCAACATGGACCCCTACGGCCCGGTACACCGTACTGCGATCATGGCCCGCGCCCAGGAAAACCAGGCCTTCGCCGTGATGGTCAATCGGGTCGGCCCGGGTGACGGTGGACTGTTGTTCGCCGGTGGCAGCGCCGCAATCGATCCCTTCGGGCGCGTGCTATTCGAAGCCGGTCGCCAAGCGTGCCGCCAACAGATCGAGCTGGACCTTGAGCAACTGCAACTCGCCCGCCGCGACTACGACTACCTCAAAGACCGCCGCCTGCTACTGCCAGGTACGCGCATCGAACACCCCGACGGGCGCCGCGAGCTGTTGATTCCCTAACACTGCCTGACAACAACAAGAACCCTGGAGTGTCCCCATGAAGCCGATCCGCTGTTTACCTCTGGCCCTGGCCGCGTTGTTGTGCGCTGCAGGCACTCAGGCGGGAGAAAACGCCACGCCCAGCGTGCACATCTACAACTGGTACGACTACATCGCGCCGAACACCACCAAGGCGTTCCAGCAGGCCTCGGGCATCACCCCGGTTTATGACGTGTTCGACAACAGTGACGTGATGCAGGGCAAGTTGATGGCCGGGCGCAGCGGCTATGACGTGGTGTTCGCCAGCGGCGACCTGCTGCCCAACCTGATCAAGGCTGGCGTGCTGGCCGAGCTGGATCGTAGCCAACTGCCCAACTTCACCCATCTCGACCCGAAGATGCTCGCCAAGCTGCAGAGCAACGACCCCGGCAACCGCTATGCTGCCCCGTATATGTGGGGCACCACCGGTATCGGTTATGACCAGGACAAGGTCAAAGCCTTGCTCGGCGAACAGGCCCCCGTGGACTCCTGGGCATTGATTTTCGATGAAGCCAACCTGGCCAAGCTGAGTGAATGCGGGGTGGCCATGCTCGATGCCCCCAACGAAATCATCCCCATCGCCCTGCACTACCTGGGCCTGCCTTACAACAGCAAGAACCCGGACGACTACCGCAAGGCCGAAGCGCTGTTACTCAAGTTGCGCCCGCATATTCGTTACTTCGACTCATCGCGGTTCATCTCTGACCTGGCCAATGGCAACGTCTGCGTGGTGCTGGGCTGGTCGGGCGGCGTGTTCGAAGCCAGGCTCAGCGCGGAGAATGCCGGCAACGGCCGCCAGCTGCGCTACAGCATCCCCCGCGAAGGTGCGCCGATGTGGCTGGAGAACATGGTGCTGCTCAAACAAGCGCCGAATCCGCAACAGGGCCTGGCGTTCATCAACTACATGCTCAGGCCTGAGGTCATCGCCGCCTCGACCAACTACCTGGGCTACCCGAATGCCAACAAGGACGCGACCGATCTGGTCGATACGAACATCCGCGACAATCCCACGGTGTACCCTCCGCAAGCGGTGCTCGACACCCTGTTCCCGCTCGAACCCTTGCCACTCAAACTTGAGCGGGTGCGCACCCGGGTGTGGAGTCAGGTCAAGACCGGCAGTTGATCAGCCTCAATCTTCCAGTGGCTTGGGCGGTGGCAGCGGCTTGGCCTGTTTGGCGGGTTTAGCCGGTTTGCCGTCTTTAGCCGGTGTGGTGGCGGCCTGTTTCTGCTCTGCCACGGTCGGCGCAACGACCGCTTTTTCTTCGGCCGGCAAGGCGTCTACTGCGTCGAAGATTGCCTTGGGTTCAAGGGTGCCCGTGTGTGCTATCCGATGTTGAACACCATCCTTGCCCACCAGCACCACCGGGGTAACGACAGTATCGGCGGCGCTGAACCTGAACTGACGGATCAGGGCCATGGTGGTCTGCTGGTCGAGGTCCTTGCCATCGCGTTTACCCATCATGCCGGCAATGCTGTACAGCACCAGGTTGCGCTCCTGGAACGCAGCCTTGGTGGCCGGGTCTTCCAGCGCCTGATTAAGACCGCGCAGGGTCGGGTCGGCGGTACTGGGCGCAATGACAATCAAGGGGCGAGCCTTGTACATATCCTGGTCCAGCGGCTTGGGGTCACTGTTGTCAGCGAAAACCGGGCCGACAACAATGGCCAGCAAGGTGGCAAAGGTCAGTGACCGTACGAGCATGCGCATCTCCTTCAAATTCCATGCATCAAAGACTACAGATCGCGACGAAAGATCCGAGGTGCGAGCCTAAACTACAGGACAAAATCCGTGGGCAGGTCAAAGGTAACTTCCGGTTTCCATAGAAGGCCTTGGGCGTGTCCAGAACAGGCTGACATCTGAATCTGAGGATAGCTGATGGCTGTCAGCCACGCCTGCTGCTCCCACTGCTGAAGGGCCGGACCATGAGCATTGTCGATGCCTTGCTGTTGTTGCTGATCTTCGCCACTGCCCTGGGGAGTGGGTTGATGGGCGGGCTGTTCTTCGCCTTCTCCAACTTCGTCATGAAGGCCCTTGAACGCATCCCGGAACAGAGTGCCGTGGCGGCCATGCAGTCGATTAACCAGGTGGTGCTCAACCGTTTGTTCCTGACCCTGTTTCTGGGCACTGCGCTGACCAGTGTCGCCTTGTTGGTCTGGGCGTATCAGCGTTGGCCACTGCCCGGCAGCTTGTGCATGGCCGTGGGAAGCGGCTTGTACCTGATGGGCAACATCGTGGTGACGATGTTGTTCAATGTGCCGAAAAACCAGGCCCTGGCCCGCCTCGATCCGGCCAGCAGCGAGGCTGCGGCGGTTTGGCACCGTTATGTCCCGAGCTGGAATCGCTGGAACCATGTGCGCACGGTCACTGCCCTTGCCGCGGCGGCGTGGTTGATGGTGGCGTTGGGCTTGATTCGCCTGTAGCAGCGGGGGCTGCACCCTTCAACATGGATAAAAACCGTGGCCCTCAGGACCACGGTTTTTTCTTGGCGATCAATCCTCCTGCAGCGCTCTTGGCCGGGAGCTGCGCTGTTCAGCAACAGCATCAGAGGCGGCTTGCAGCTGGAAGCTGAATTTCAGCTCGGCATACCGCCCCGGCACACCTCGTGCCCCATCCTCACGAAACACCACCTCGCCGACCAGGCCATCGCGGGTGGCATACGTTGTTCAACGAACCCTTCCTCGTCAGCCTTTTCACCCGCCTGGCGATTTACGGCATGGCCGCCGCCAGCCTGGACCTGCTGATCGGCTACGGCGCACTGGTCAGCTTCGGCCACGCAGCCTTCTTCAGCCTGGGTGGCTACGTGGTGGGCATCGTCGCCTTCCATACCTCGCAGATGATGACGTTATGGGGCTGGGAGGGCAGCAACAGCGCGCTGGTCGTCTGGCCGCTGGCCCTGCTTTGCTGCGCCCTGCTGGGGTTGGTGATGGGTTACCTGTCGCTACGCACCAGCGGCGTACAGTTCATCATGATCACCCTGGCCTTCAGCCAGATGCTCTATTTCATCCTCGGTTCGCTGTCCCTTTACGGCGGTGACGACGGCATCCTGATGAACGAGCGCAACACCCTGCCCGGCCTCGACCTGAACGACGCCAACCAGTTCTACTTCCTCTGCGTCGCCCTACTGGCGAGCTGGCTGTTGTTCTGCCGACGCCTGGTGAATTCACGCTTCGGCTTCGTCCTTCGCGGCCTCAAGCAGAGCGAGCGGCGCGCCGTGAGCCTGGGGCTCAAGCCCTTGCGCTACCGTCTCACTGCCTTCGTCATTGCCGGCCTCGGCGCCGGCCTGGCCGGCGTACTCTGGGCCAACTACGCGATGTTCGTCAGCCCCGACATGGGCGCCTGGCAGAAATCCGGCGAATTGATGGCCATGGTCATCCTCGGCGGTGTCGGCACCCTGCTCGGCCCGGTGTTGGGCGCAGCTGTCTACCTTGGCCTGGAGCAACTGCTGAGCCAGTGGACCGAGCACTGGATGCTGGCCTTCGGCCCGCTGTTGCTGCTGGTGGTTCTGTTCGGCCGCAAGGGCATCTACGGCCTGCTCATGAGCGGTGCAAGAAAGCCCTGCCAGGCGTTCTCCCTGCCGCCCGTCACCGCGGTCAAGACCCAGGAGGTTCAGCCATGAGCGCGCAGCTGTCGATCCGGGGTCTGGAGAAGACTTTCGGTGCAGTGAAGGCCACCAACAACGCCAACCTGGAGCTGGTCGCTGGTGAACTGCATGCCATCATCGGCCCCAACGGTGCCGGTAAGTCCACGCTGATTTCGCAGATTGCCGGGGAAATTCGCCCTGACAAGGGCCAGATCCTCCTCAACGGCCGCGACATCACCGCAGTCCCTGCCCATGAACGGCCGAGCCTGGGTCTGGCGCGCTCCTTCCAGGTCAGCCAGCTCTACCCCGAGTTCAGCCTGCTGGAGAATGTCGCCGTGGCGATCACTGCCCGCCAGGGCAAGAGTTTCGGGCGGTGGAAACCGCTGTCTGGTGACCGCGATCTTATGGCCTTGGCCCTCGGCTACCTGCAGCAGGTGGACCTTGGCGCACGTGCCGCGGCCTGCGTCAGCGAACTCTCACACGGTGAACGTCGCCAATTGGAGCTGGCCCTGGCGCTGGCCCAGGAGGCCTCGGTGCTGCTGCTGGATGAACCTATGGCCGGCATGGGCGCCGAGGAATCGGCGCGCATGACAGCGTTGCTGATGTCGCTGAAGGGCCGCTACGCCATCCTGTTGGTGGAACATGATATGGACGCGGTGTTTGCACTGGCCGACCGCATCACTGTGCTGGTCTATGGCGAAACCATCCTCACCGGCACGGTGGAGGAAGTCCGTGGTAACGAACTGGTACGCGCAGCCTACCTGGGGGAAGAACATGCTTGAAGTCAGTGGATTGCAGGCCGGCTACGGCCTGAGCCAGGTGCTGTTCGACATGCACCTGAAGATCGATCAGGGCGAGGTGGTCTCGCTGATCGGCCGCAATGGCATGGGCAAGACCACCACCGTGAAATCCATTATGGGTATGCTCAACCCCAGCGCCGGGAGCATCCGTATCCACGGCAAGGAGTTGAGCGGCGCCATGCCCTACCGCATTGCTCAGGCCGGCCTTGGCCTGGTGCCGGAAGGTCGCCGCACCTTCGGCACCCTGAGCGTGAAGGAAAATCTCCTGGCCACCGCCAGTCGGGGCGGCAAATGGAACCTGGCGCGCATCTACACGCTGTTCCCGCGTTTGCAAGAACGCCAGGAGCAGCTGTCGAAGACCCTCTCCGGCGGCGAGCAGCAGATGTTGGTAGTCGGTCGTGCGCTGATGACCAATCCTCAGTTGCTGATCCTTGATGAGGCCACCGAGGGCCTGGCGCCCATCATTCGCGAGACCATCTGGAACTGCCTGGCCACCCTGAAGGCCGAGGGCGAGACCATCCTGGTCATCGACAAGAATCTCAAGGAAATGGCGCGGGTGGTGGACCGCCATCACATCATCGAAAAGGGCCGACAGGTCTGGGAGGGTACGCCGACGCAACTGGCCGCAGCCCCCGAACTGTCGCAACGGTACCTCGGCGTTTAGGGCAACCCTGCCCGGACGCCTGAGCCAGCGCCCTGCCGCCAGGCAGGCCGCTCACTCCACAGCAACCTTTCTGCTCGGCCCGCTGCACGGTCGATGGGGACGGCTGCACCCTGAAATAATAAGAACAAGAGCCTTGCAATGAATCAACAGACCCGAGCGATCCCACTCCTGTTTAGCGCCCTCCCCCTCAGCGTGCTGGCAGCCGAGTCCGGCTTCATCGAGGATTCCACCGCCACACTGCAAATGCGTAACTACTACTTCAGTCGCGACTTCTCTGACATCGTCGGGCCGAACAGGCAATCCAAGGCTGAGGAATGGGCTCAGGGCTTCATCCTGAACTTCAAGTCCGGCTACACCCAGGGTCCGCTAGGTTTCGGTGTGGATGCCGTCGGCATGCTGGGGATCAAGCTCGACAGCAGCCCGGACCGCACCAATACAGGCCTCTTACCCGTTCAGGAAGATGGCCGCGGCGCAGACGACTACAGTCGCTTGGGCGTGGCGGCAAAGATGCGCGTGTCGAAAACTGAACTGAAGGTGGGTGAGCTACAGCCCAACCTGCCGGTGCTGGTGTTCAGCGACAACCGCCTGTTGCCACCGACCTATCAGGGCGCAAGCGTCAGCTCAAATGAAATTGCGGGGCTGACCCTGCAGGGTGGCCACCTGGTCTCCACCAGCCTTCGCAACGAGGCCGGTGACGACAAGATGCAGGCGATGATCGGCTACCAGCCGCAGCGCCAGGCCTCAAGTGACGCCTTCAACTATGCGGGCGCCGACTACGCCTTCAACGCAAACCGCACCACGCTCAGCACGTGGTACGCGCAGTTAGAGGACATCTACGACCAGCGTTATCTGGGCCTCAAGCACTCCCAGCCGGTAGGCAGCTGGGTTTTCGGCGCCAACCTTGGCTTCTACGATACCGCCGAAGACGGCCGCAAGCTGATCGGTGAGGTGGACAACCGCGCCTTCTACTCGTTGCTCTCAGCCAATCGAGGCGGTCATACCTTCTACGTCGGCTACCAGGGTATGTTCGGCGACCAGGGCTTCCCCAAGGTATTTGCCAACGTCACGACGCTAGGCAATGAGGTACCAACCTATGAGTTTGCCTCTGCCGACGAACGCTCCTGGCAGGTACGGCACGACTACAATTTCGCCGCCCTGGGGATTCCCGGCCTTACCACCACAGTGCGCTATATCCGGGGTAACAACGTCGATACCGGACGCGGCTTCGAAGGCGAAGACTGGGAGCGTGATCTGGACATCGGCTACGCGTTCCAAAGCGGCTTGCTCAAGAACGTTGGCGTGCGTATCCGCAATGTCACCGCACGCTCCAACTACCGTTCCGACATCGACGAAAACCGCCTGATCTTCACCTACACCTGGAACCTGCTCTAACAGGCTGTTTGACAAGCGTGATCCCGCCGTTTTTGGGAGGCTACGCTCACGGCTTGGGCTCGACCCAAGCCGTGGGTGCCCCGTCAGAAGACGTGCAAAGGATCTTCTGACACAAGAGCAAGGTCAGAAGTCAAAACTGAGTTGGTCCAGGCGCTGGAGATTGATTGTCCGCAAAAGCACAAACGGCAGGATCGCATCGGCCACCGGCTGCAATTGCCGGGTCAGGTAGTGGTCGTAGTCGATGGCCGAATGCCGGGTCTCCAGCGGCTCGGGGCCAGCCACGGTAATCACATAACTGATCCAGCCTCCGTTCTGGTACTGCCGGGGCCGTCCCTGACGCTGGTTGAAGTCGTCAGCCATCCGCGCAGCACGCACATGCGGCGGCACGTTGCGCTGGTAGTCAACCAGTGGCCGGCGCAGACGCTTGCGGTAGATCAGCAACTCATCCAGCTCCCCGGCCAGGGTCCGGCGCACATATTCGCGCACATAGGCCTGGTAGGGCTGGCGCCGAAAGATCCGTTCGTAAAGCTCCTGCTGGAACTGCCGGGCCAGCGGCGACCAGTCGGTACGCACACTTTCAAGTCCCTTGTAGACCATCTCTTCGTGCCCGTCAGCGCGCTGGACCAGGCCGGCATAGCGCTTCTTGCTGCCCTCCTCGGCACCGCGGATGGTCGGCATCAGGAAACGTTTGTAGTGGGTCTCGTATTGCAGCTCCAGAGCGCTGTCCAGGTCATAGCTGTCGCGTAAATGCTCGCGCCACCAGTGGTTGACCTGCTGCACCAGGCGCCGCCCGATCACCTCGGCGTCCGCTTCGCTGTGGGCGCTCTTGAGCCAGACGAAGGTGGAATCGGTATCGCCATAGATCACCGTATAGCCCTGGGTCTCGATCAGCTCACGGGTACGACGCATGATCTCGTGGCCGCGCAGGGTGATCGATGAAGCCAGGCGTGGATCAAAGAAGCGGCAACCACTGGAGCCCAGCACGCCGTAGAACGCATTCATGATGATCTTCAACGCCTGCGACAACGGCGCGTTATGTTCGCGTTTGGCGGTCTCGCGTCCTTGCCAGACTCGCTCGACAATCGCTGGCAAACAGTGATGCGTGCGAGAAAACCTTGCCCCACGAAAGCCCGGTACCGAGGTGTCGTCACCCGGTTCACGCAGGCCCTCGACCAAGCCCAGCGGGTCGATGAGAAAGGTGCGGATGATCGAGGGGTACAGGCTCTTGTAATCCAGCACCAAGACCGACTCGTACAAGCCGGGCCGTGAGTCCATGACAAACCCACCGGGGCTGGCTTCTTCCGGACGCTCGCCCTGGTTGGGCGCAACAAAGCCCTGACGGTGCATCAGCGGAATGTACAAATGGCCGAATGCGGCGACCGAACCACCGCTGCGGTCGGCCGGCAAGCCGGTAACCGTGGCCCGTTCCAGCAAAAAGGTAAGCAGTTCGGTTTTGGCGAAGATGCGCGTGACCAGTTCGCAGTCCTTGAGGTTGTAACGGGCCAGGGCGGGCTTGTCCTCGGCGAACATGCGGTTGATTTCATCCATTCGCTGGTACGGCGTATCGATGGACTTGCCCTCACCGAGCAGGGTCTGGGCCACACTCTCCAGGCTGAACGAAGGGAAGTTCCAGGTCGCCGAGCGTAGCGCCTCGATACCGTCAATGATCAAACGCCCACTGGCAGCGGCAAAAAAGTGCGCACGGCTGCCATGTTCACGCCACTCCATTGGCTCGCCCTCGCGTCCCAGGCACAGGGGCACTTGCAACTGCTGGGCGTGGGCATGCAACACGCGCAGGTCAAACTGCACCAGGTTCCAGCCGATGATCGCATCGGGATCATGCAGGGCCAGCCAGCGGTTCAAGCGTTCAAGCAACTGCGCACGGCTTTCGCAATACTCAAGTTCGAAGTCGACGCCTGCGGCATCGCCATTGGCCGGCCCGAGCATGTACACCTGACGCTGACCGCAGCCCTCCAGGGCAATCGAATACAGCTCGCCGCGCTCGGTGGTTTCAATATCCAGCGACACCAGCTTCAGCGTCGGCCGATAGTCGGGCGCCGGTTTGAGCTGAGCATCCTGCACAACACCGTGTTCGTCCGGTGTGCCGCTGAAGCTGACCGGGGCGGTGATGAAACGCTCCATCAGGTAGCGCTCGGGCGGGCGAATGTCGGCTTCGTAAACCTGCACTCCGGCAGCGCGCAGGCGCTTCTCCAGCTGTATCAACTGGCGATGTTGACGGCAGTACAGGCCCAGCACTGACCGGTGCTCGAAGTCACGCAGCTCCAGTGGCCGCAGCTCGACCCCGCGCTCACCACGCAGCACGGTCTGGGCCTGCTGGCGATAGGCTGCGGGAATAAAGGCTACTGAGGTCTGCAGTGGCAAGCGCAGACGACGCGGGCCTTGATCGGTGGCCAGCCAGAACTCGACGCAGGTGCCTGCCGGGGTGTCACGCCAATGCCGGGTCAGGACAAAGCCCTGCTGTAACTCCACCGCTGCAACCTCTGAACAAGCTGTCTATGCCGCGATTCTACCCTAGCGGTCGCCCTCGTGCCCGGCACAACGCCATGACGACGAACAACCCGGGCAGACTATTACTCATACAAATAGTCGATCCCTTGCGTGGGCAGCTTAGGCACCCGTGCACACAGGTATTCGCCCAGTTTCTGTATGTGCCGGGCCTGGGGGCTGGACTTGAGCCAGGTCAGGTAATAACCCTCACCAGTCGACACGGCCTGGGGAAACGGCGTAACCAGCCGACCCGCATCGAGCTCGCCACGGGCCAGCAACAAGTCGACCACGGCAATGCCTGCCCCTTGCTGAGCGGCGGACATGCCCTGGTCAAGGGTATCGAAGACTTGACCCCGTTCAAGCCCGACCGCCGATGCGCCCAAGCGGGCCAGCCAGCGCCGCCAGTCGCGGCGGTCCGCCGAGCAGTGCAGGTACTGCGCATCCTGCAAGCCTGCAAATGCCGGTTCGAGTGTCGCGCGGCAGGCTGGGCTGCACACCGGCAGCAACCACTCATCGAACAGCTTGAGGCTCTGCACATCGGCGGCAAAACGTCCATCAGCCAACAGGATCGCCGCGTCATAGGGTTCGCTGTAGAAATCGATGTGATCGATGTCCATCCACACACTGGAAAGCTGCACTCGACTGTACGACGCCAACTGACGGCAGGACTCAAGTACCCCAAGCAACCAGCGCGTGGTCAGGGTCGAGGGCGCTTTGAGGCGGATGCTATTGCGCTCCTTTTTCAGCAGCGCGCAGGCATTGTCGATGATCTTGAAGCCGACTTTCAGCTCCTGGGCCAACACCCGACCGGGTTCGGTAAGCGACAGCTTCGGGCCGCGACGCTCGAACAACGCGCAGTCGAACAGGCCTTCAAGGGTCTTGATGTGATGGCTGATAGCCCCTTGAGTCAGCGCCAGCTCCCGGGCCGCCCGGGTAAAGGAGCCATAGCGCGCCGCCACTTCGAAAGCCCGCAGGGCCTGCAGCGCTGGAATTCGTTCGGACATGGCTGTTCTCAAGCATGAGTCAAACTAATAGAGAGCCATAGCAACAGGCGTTTTACAAGGCTGTAGGGGCTGTCGAGAATGCCCGGCCACCTCCCTGTTGCTGAGCGCTATTGATGAACACCGCCCTGCTTTTGACCTATGCATTGACCGTCACGCTGTTGATCGCCACGCCAGGGCCGGTCGTCGCCCTGGTCGTCAACACCGCAGCCAGCGCCGGTCGCCGCCAGGCGCTGATGACCGCGGTCGGCACCAACGGCGCCTCGCTGGTGCTGATTGCCCTGGCTACTGGCCTGATTCTCACCAGTGCGGCCATCGCCCCGCACTTGCTGACCGCACTAAGCCTGGTGGGCTGCCTGTTCATCGGCTACCTGGCCATTGCCAGCCTGCGCCAGACACGGGCGCAAAAGGCCGATGCCACCGTGACATCCAGCACGCGGGGCAGTCTATGGAAAGGCTTCGCCATCGGCCTGTCGAATCCTAAAGACATTCTGTTCTTTGTGGCCTTTTTCCCACAGTTCATCCAGATCACTACTCACACAAGTCACAGTCTGTTACTACTTTCCCTGGTCTGGGTGGTTATCGATTTGGCCATACTGGGCCTGTACATCCTGCTGACGACCTCCCTGGCAACCCCGCAACGACAGCGGCTGATCAGCCTGACCAGCGGTGCTGTGCTACTAGTGATCGCCACAGTGGGGCTGCTTTACAATCTCAAAGCGCTCTGGCCCTGAGGCTTCGTGGCTTTCGAGACCGCTCCTACAACGGTTAGAATATCCGTCTTTCTCCCAGGCCCCTTCGAGCCCCACTATGGACAGTCGGATTGAACCCTGAAAATCACCAGCCTGCTATTTACTTGATGCGCAACCTTCAGATACCACTCTCCAGCGTTATCCCCCTGCTGCGTGCGCGCTTTCTGGGTGTACTGCTGGTGGCACTTGCTCCCGCCTGCGCCTTGGCTGACAGCCCGCCAATCGATCCCCACGCCGACCTGCTGTACCGCCAGGCGCTGACCCTCCTGGAGAAAGCCGACAACCAGATCAGCGGCGTCAGCCTCAAGACCAGCACCGCCGACCAGGACCTTGCACAACAGGGCCAGGCCATGGGTCGTAGCCTGGCACCGGCAGTGAGCCTGTTGAACAAAGCCGTGGAACTGGAGCATCCGGTGGCCCGCTACCGCTTGGCGCTCTACTACATGACCTACCTGCCCGCTGAACAGGTTCCGCCAGTTGCCTGTCCGCTGCTGCAGGCCAGCCTGGCCCAAGGCTTTGCACCCGCCGCCCTGGGGATCGAGGCCTGGTGCACGGACTACCGCCAGAGCGCCGCGTTTGCCAGGGACCTCGAAAACGTCCCGAGCGTGGCCAGCCGCTTCGCCGCCTACTATCCCCAACCTGCCGAGCGCTTGCTGTGCAACCGTGAGCAGCCCCAGGGCCTGGCCATGCAGTGGGGGCGCCAGCGTGACTACCAGGCCGAAGTGTACCGGCTGCAGGGCAACAGCAACCCGGATCAACGTCAGCACTACTGGCAGAAGGCCGTTGACCTCAACGGTTGCTTCTCGGTCCGCCAACGCTTGCTCAGCAGCCAGTATTGAATCTTGCGTAGCACCCGCACCGGGCCTGGACAGCAAGATCGTTCAAGTCACCTGCGCGCAGCTCTGGCATGCTGTGCAACCTTGTTCAATAACCGTCTATTTCCATGTCCAGCCCACCGTTCGCCCGGCAAGCCTTTATCCAGGGCGCCATTGCCATCCTGCCATTGTCCCTGGCCGTTGCTCCCTGGGGGCTGCTGGCCGGTTCCATGGCCATCGAAGCCGACCTCACGCCCTGGGAAGGCCAGGGTCTGTCAGCCATTGTTTTTGCCGGTGCCGCCCAGTTGGTGGCGATCGGCATGATCAAGGGTGGGGCCAACCTGTTCTCGATCCTCTTGACTACCCTGCTGCTGACCTCGCAGCATTTGCTCTACGGCCTGTCGATGCGCCCGGTACTCTCGGGGCTGCCAACGCGCTGGCGGCTGGGCCTGGGTTTTCTGCTGACCGACGAGTTTTTCGCCCTCACCAGCCAGTATGACCAACAGCAGTTCAATCGCTGGTACGCCCTTGGGGTGGGCCTGACGTTCTATATTGCCTGGAACCTGTTCACCCTGGCTGGCATTATCCTCGGCCAGAACATCCCGCACCTGGATCAACTGGGCCTGGATTTTTCCATCGTCGCCACCTTCGTCGCACTGATCGCGCCACTGGTGCGCAACCTGCCCACCGTGGTCTGCGTCGCGGTGTCGTTGTTCAGTTCGGTGCTGTTCAGCTTCTGGCACTGGGAAACCGGTCTGGTAGCGGCCGGTCTGCTGGGTATGAGCGCCGGCTTCATCTCTCAGAAGTTCAGCGGAGCACGCTCATGATCTTTGCCTTGATCATCGGTATGGGTTTGCTGGTGTTCCTCAACCGTTACGCCTTTCTCGAACCGCGCCTGCCGCTACGTTTGAGCTCCAATGCGCGGCAATTTCTGGGTTTTGCCGTACCCGGCATGCTCACGGCGATTTGCGGACCGATCATTTTCCTGCCCGGCCATCAACTCGACCTGAGCCTGGCCAACCCCTACCTGCTGGGCTCGGTGGTGGCGGTGGTGTTGGTACTGTTGACCCGCAGCACCCTGATCAGCATGCTGGTGAGCATGGCTTGCTTCTTCGTCTTTCGCTGGTGGTTGAGCGGCAGCCCATGAACCTTGCACCGCAGGAACAGACCCGCTTCTGGCAAGCGCCAGCCCTCGGCGATATCGAGTTGCTGCATGCCAGGTATTTCCAGCAGCGTTTTGCCCCTCATGTGCATGAAGGCTATGCGATCACCATTATCGAGTCCGGTGCCCAGCGTTTCTGGCACCGCGGCAGTGAACATCTGGCGCCGGTGGGCAGCATGGTGCTGATCAACCCCGATGAACTGCACACCGGTGCCAAGGCTCACGAGCAAGGCTGGCGCTACCGCGGCTTCTACCCGGACAGCGAACGCATCACCGGGGTACTGGACGAACTAGAACTCAAACGCGACAGTTTGCCCAGCTTCGACGCCAGCGTTCTGCACGACCCGCAACTGGCCAAGGCCTTCAGTTGGCTGCACTGTTCGGCTGAACACGGCGCCAGTGCCCTTGAGCAACAGACTGCCTGGCGCGAGGCGGTGTTGCTGCTGGTACAGCGTCATGCCCGTGTGGGCGGCGTGGCCAACGTCCGCCAGCCGGGCAACGAACCCTGCGCCGTGGCCCGGGCCAAAGAATTGATGGACAGTCGCCTGGCTTACCCGCCGTCGCTGCATGAGCTGGCCGAATCGGTCAACCTCTCGCCGTTTCATTTCGCCCGGGTATTCCGTCAGGCCACCGGCCTGCCACCGCATGCCTGGCTCAAGCAGCGGCGCCTGAGCCGAGCGCGGGAGTTGCTGAAGAATGATTGCCTGCCGTTCAACGTGGCCTTTGCTCTGGGGTTTTCTGATCAGAGTCATTTGAACCGGCAGTTCAAGCAGGCTTATGGGGTGACGCCGGGGGAGTATCGGCGTGCCTGTGTCGGGGAGCGTTCGGCTTGAGAATGCAATCGCGGGGCAAGCCCGCTCCCACAGGCTGTGGAAGCGGGCTTGCCCCGCGATTTGGCTTATCCGGCTGGCGCCGAAGTCCGGATCAGGTGATCAAAGGCTGCCAGTGAAGCCTTGGCCCCCTCGCCCAGCGCAATCACGATCTGCTTGTACGGCACCGTGGTCACGTCGCCTGCAGCAAACACACCTGGCAGGTTGGTCTGACCACGGGCATCGACAATGATCTCGCCACGCGGAGTCAGCTCAACGGTTCCTTTGAGCCAGTCGGTGTTGGGCAGCAGGCCGATCTGCACGAAGATCCCTTCCAGCGCGATGTCATGCAGCTCGTCGCTGTTGCGGTCCTTGTAACGCAGGCCATTGACCTTCTCGCCGTCACCCAGCACTTCGGTGGTCAGTGCACTGGTGATCACTTTCACGTTCGCCAGACTGTGCAGTTTGCGTTGCAATACGGCATCGGCACGTAGCTGGCTGTCGAACTCGATCAGCGTGACCTGGGCAACGATACCCGCCAGGTCAATTGCGGCTTCCACGCCCGAGTTGCCGCCACCGATCACCGCCACACGCTTACCCTTGAACAGCGGGCCATCGCAGTGCGGGCAGTAGGCCACGCCACGGCTGCGGTACTCCTTCTCGCCTGGCACGTTCATTTCGCGCCAGCGGGCACCGGTGGCCAGGATCACGGTCTTGGCCTTGAGCGAAGCGCCACTGGCCAGACGTACTTCGTGCAGGCCACCGTCGCTGGCCGGAATCAGCGCTTGGCCACGCTGCAGGTTGATGATGTCGACGTCGTACTGTTTGACGTGCTCTTCCAAGGCCATGGCCAGTTTCGGGCCTTCGGTTTCCTGTACCGAGATGAAGTTCTCGATGGCCATGGTATCGAGCACCTGACCGCCGAAACGTTCTGCCGCGACACCGGTGCGAATGCCTTTACGCGCAGCGTAGATCGCCGCTGCCGCACCGGCCGGGCCACCGCCCACCACCAGTACATCAAAGGCGTCCTTGGCGTTGATTTTCTCGGCCTGGCGCTCACCGGCACTGGTGTCCAGTTTGGCGAGAATCTCTTCCAGACCCATGCGGCCCTGGCCAAACACTTCACCATTGAGGTAGACGCTCGGCACGGCCATGACCTTGCGCGCTTCGACTTCGGCCTGGAACAGTGCGCCATCGATGGCAACATGGTGAATGTTGGGGTTGAGCACCGCCATCAGGTTCAGCGCCTGGACCACGTCCGGGCAGTTCTGGCACGACAGCGAGAAGTAGGTTTCAAAGCTGAACTCACCCTTGAGTGCGCTGATCTGCTCGATCACTTCCAAGCTGGCCTTGGACGGATGACCACCGACCTGCAGCAGGGCGAGCACCAGCGAGGTAAATTCGTGGCCCATGGGGATGCCGGCAAAACGCAAGCCAATGTCCGCCCCCGGGCGGTTGAGCGAGAACGATGGGCGACGCGCGTCGCTACCGTCTTCACGCAGGGTAATCAATGTGGACAGGCTGGCAATTTCCACCAGCAAGTCGCGCAATTCGCGGGACTTCGCGCCGTCATCGAGGGAAGCAACGATCTCGATCGGCTGAGTGACCCGCTCCAGGTAGGCTTTCAACTGAGTTTTAAGCGTGGCGTCCAACATACGGGCGATTCCTTTTTCAAGCTGTAGAAATAACAACGCCCGGGCGAAAGCGCCCGGGCGTTTTGCGGGGCGGCGGCAACGTCAGGTGCGGTAGACCACCGCCCTCGGCTGGCTCACGGTCTTAGATCTTGCCAACCAGGTCCAGCGATGGCGCCAGCGTGGCTTCGCCTTCTTTCCACTTGGCCGGGCAGACTTCGCCTGGGTGGGCAGCAACGTACTGGGCAGCCTTGATCTTGCGCAGCAGTTCGCTTGCGTCACGGCCGACACCGCCGTCGTTCAGTTCAACAATCTTGATCTGGCCTTCAGGGTTGATCACGAAAGTGCCACGGTCAGCGATACCGGCTTCTTCGATCAGCACGTCGAAGTTGCGCGAGATCACATGGGTCGGGTCACCGATCAGCGGGTACTGGATCTTGCCGATGGTCTCCGAGGTGTCGTGCCAGGCTTTGTGGGTGAAGTGGGTGTCGGTGGACACGCCGTAGATTTCTACACCCAGATCCTTGAACTCGGCGTAGTTGTCGGCCAGGTCGCCCAGCTCGGTCGGGCAGACGAAGGTGAAGTCGGCCGGGTAGAAGAAAACCACGGACCATTTGCCCTTGAGGTTGGCCTCAGACACTTCGACGAACTTGCCCTGGTGGTAAGCAGTGGCTTTGAACGGTTTTACCTGGCTGTTGATGATAGGCATGAGTGACGCTCCTTCAGGGGGTAGAGAAAACTGATGGGAGAATCGTAGCCAATACATTCGCTCAATGCTCATTGGCAAAGCTCATGTTGCCGATTGGTTTTGGCTATAAGCCCCGCAACAGATAGGTTGAACCTTCATAACAATGACGCCGGCCGATCTTCAGCGGCGTGCTCGCAGGTCGCCAACAAGCGCATCGGTGCAGCGCCTGCCGGCTTGAGGTCGGATTGCCGATAGGCCAGAAAGCACTGTTGCTGCGCACTGTCCCCCCAACGTACCTGCAAGCGCCCCTGCTCGTTGATGCCCCGCACATGCAATCGGCTGCCCTGCCCGACCATACCCAGCTCATCGCCCGACTCATCCAGCACCTGGGCCGCGAACGGCAAGGCGCCGCCGTCGGCCAAGCGTGCGTCGATCACGGCACTGCGGCCGCTACGGGTGGGGTAATACAGCAACGGCGCGGCACCGGCGCGCGGCACGACTTGCTGGCTGCTGATCTGCAATTCGACATCCTGCGAGGTGCCTTTGGGGTCTAGCTCTACGGTGTTGAGGCTATAGGGCGTCAATTGCGGCAGGACAGCATAGCCGCGCGCATCAAGTCGTACCTGCGGTGCCTGTTTGAGCCGCGCATGCGCTGCCCCCGGCGCATGCACAATGGCAAAGCTCTCGCCAAGTGACTGCGCAGCTGTCAGCCCTCCCGCATGGCCGACCAGTGCACCACGAACGCCCAAAGAGGCCTGACGATAGTCACTATGCTGGGTTAACGCGCCACTGATTTCAGCGACTGGGCCGCTGTAGAGTAAATTCGCATCCAGGCCGGCAGTGTTGCGCTGTTCGTCCTGCCTGGTGGCAAGGCCCAGGCCGTAGCCCCACTCGCCGTACTCGCCGGCGGTGGTACTGAAGCGCGTGGTGGACGTGCGCTGGCCCTGACCACTACTGTTCAGGCTACTGCTCAACGAACTGCGCCGGGTTTCACCGAGGGGCAAGCTCAAGGTCAGGCCGAAATGATTACCTCGCCCCGCCGATGAGTACTGCTCACGACTGGCTGTAAGGCCGTAGCCCAGCGAGCCATAGTGATTGAAGTAACCGAGCGAATAACTCAAATCACTCCGCGCTTGCCGCCAATGCTGTGTGCTGGCGGCCTGCAGCCTCAAGCGGCCACCCTGCCCGCCCAGCCCCTGACTGACTGCAAGGCTGGCCCGCAAGCGCGCACGCGCTTGATCGTGCAGGTTACTCCCGCTATTACCCTGTGCGCGGGCAACGTCATTGAAACCGTAGTAGCCCAGGCTACTGCGGGTCAGATTGACGCTCAGGTCGGTCATCGACGCAGCCATTACCTGGCGCCAGCTCAGGCGCAGTGCCTGACCGCCGGACTGCCCGTGCAGGGCCAGGTCTGTATGTGACTGCAGCATTGTCAACGCCACGGCCCCCAGGCGACTGTTCAACGTCGTGCCCAGCGCGACCGACTGGTAACTATCGGCACCAAGCAGGCCGGCATGGACGCTGAGCTGATTGCTCACGCCCTGTTGCCAGCTACCCTGCACATGTTCCGGCCCGGTACCGCCCAAACCATCGCGCCAGCGCCCGAGGCTGAAGTCAAAACGACTGGCACCTGGACGCAGAGCCAGGGGCGCCACCTGATAAGGCACGGTAAATGTTCGCTGGTTACCATCGGCCTCCCTGAGGGTCACTTGCAGGTCATCGCTGAAGCCGTTGGCGTACAGGTCGCTGATTTCGAACGGCCCGGGTTGCACGGTCGACTCATGTATCACCACCCCGCGCTGGCGTATGGTCAACAACGCGGTGCTGTAGGCAACGCCGCTGACGGTTGGCGCAAAACCGCGCTGCGATGCCGGCAACATGCGTTCGTCACTGCCAAGCCCCAGGCCCAGGTAGGCGATACTGTCGAACACTTCGCCACGGCTGTAGGCCTGGCCCAGGGTCAATTGCGCCTGCCACGCCGGGACGTCGCGCTGTACGTAAGTGGCCACGGGTTGGTAGTGCCGCTCGATGCCTTCCCCGAACTGCACATTGCCTTCGTGGCGCCAGTACCAGGCGCCAGTGTTGACACCACTGCGCAGGCCCAGAAATGACTGGTTCCAGCGTTGGTCATCGATTCGGCTCTGTTGGCTGAACAGATTGAGGCGATAATCGATGAAAGCCGCGCTCGTGCCGCTGTCCCATTGCTCCGGGGGCAGATAATCGCGCGGTGTGTGCAACAGCGCCTGCTGAGCAATCTGCAGGGTTAGCCGCAGCCCGGCAAAGTCCAGACGCTCGCTGGCTTCAAGCCCCAGCGCCGACAACGGCAGGCAGCTGTCGGGAGGCTGCAACTGTTCACGTACAGATGCCGCAAGCTGAGCCCGGTCTACAGCCAGGTCTTCAAGCAAGGCGCCGGTGTAGCAAGGGCTGGCCTGTAAATCGTCACCCTGGCGACGCAAGGGCACCGACCAGCGTCCACTCCAGTTTTCATTGATGACTACATCCAGGAGCTGGTCGTCCTCAGGTACCACATCAGCGTGCTGGAATCGGCTGACATCGGTAGCAGGGCCGCTTTCTCCCTGCAAGAACCTGGCATCGAACTCCAATGCTGCTACCTGGCTCTCACATCCCGCCAGCCCTATCCCAACGCACAACAGTACCCGGACCGGCAGCCGCTGACGGCCGGTAAAAGACCTATTCATTGATGTCGACTCCAGCGCGCTCAGTGCGAGCGCACAACCTCTACGGGTTGTTGTGCAGGCAGCACAGCGCCATAGTCATTGACACTGGCGAAGTGCACGGTAGCCATCGATACCTCGGCCCTATCCATACCCGGCAGTGCAAACAGCCGGGTCGACAAGGGGGCAATATGGCTGCTGGTTGCCTCGTACGCCCGTGCGTTCAAGTGCACGGACAGCTCGGCGAGATTGACGTGGAAACGGCTGGGGTTGTGCGCCTCAAGCACCCAGGCGTTGTCGCGCTTGAACAAACGCCAGGTCAACGCCTGCGGCGCCTGCTGGGCGTTGCCCGTTAGCCCCGGAGGACGGTACAGCAGCTTGATCCGTGAACGCACGGCAACCTGCAAGGCATTGCCCTGGCCTTTGGGTGGAATATCCAGCACGTTGAGCCAGTAGAGGCTCTCACGATCCTGAGCAAAATCATGCTGCCCCTGAAACACACGCAGCGCCTGCCCTTTGCCCGGATCGAGTCGAAACAGCGCCGGTGTCAGGCTGAAGGGCACCTGTAGTTGCTCCACTGGCACGTCCGCTCGACCATCATCGATCCACACTTGCACCAGCGAGGGATGCTCCCCACTGTTGCTCAGGCTTACCGTGACCTCCGCTTCCTTACCGGGATAGATCACCCGGGTCGTGGCAATCACCACACTGGCGTTGACCGCTCCACTGAACAGACAGACAGCCAGCAGCCACCCGCGCCAGAACGGCAGGCAGGGTCTTTTCATGGAAATTTCCTGGGACGACAGCACACAGAGGAAGGCAGCCCATAAAGGCTGCCTGAGGTATCAAGGGTAAATCAGGGTGTACTGCACGCGGGTGTTCACCAGCCCTGGGGTGGTGCTACCCAACGAGTAGTATTCAGCCGAGTAGTTGAGTACCGCACGACCATTGGTGATATCTACAACCTGGGAGTTCTGGCTGCCTTGGGCACCTGCGAGGTTCATTGGCGCATTGGTGTCGTTACGCAGTTGAACTTCGACATTAGCGCTTCCGCCCGCATCAACGATCAGTCGCCCTTGCGGGCTGACGGTAGGACCGGGTTCAAAATAGCTAGAAACACGATTCAAACCAGGAGAGCAGTCAGTCAGTCTCAAGGCAAAAGGTGTGTTGCCTGCAACCTGACCAGGATTGATCAGCAAGCTGGCCGGCACCGGCGGCAAATTCACCGCCACGTTGTTCTGGCCGCCATTGACTTGGCAAGTACTCGCCAGAACGCTACCGCTGAAACTCATCTGACCATTGGCTTGCGCCAGTCCCGCACTCAGAAGAAGACTGCAACCCAGTGCAAGAAGATGCTTTTTTGAAGGTTTCATAGTGACATTCTTGTGGGAAATGATTAGGACAATCAGGCCCTGGCCTGACTGTGCGCTGCTATGCAAAGCCCAGTCAGTATCTGGAATGTCGCTATCGGCGAATGTCAGCTGCAGTCAATCGGAATGACCGCTTTGGTTACAGCCCAAGTAGGAAAAAACACCGACCCTGCGCGGCAGCCCGGCAGGGTCGTGACTCAACGCGAAACCGGCGTGCGCAGGGTAACGAACTCTTCGGCAGCCGTCGGGTGCACACCGATGGTTTCGTCGAACTGCTGCTTGGTCGCCCCGGCCTTCAGCGCAATGCCAAGGCCCTGGATGATCTCGCCGGCATCCGGGCCCACCATATGGCAGCCCAACACACGGTCAGTGTCGGCGTCGACCACCAGTTTCATCAGGGTCTTTTCCTGAACCTCGGTCAAGGTCAGCTTCATCGGCCGGAAGCGGCTTTCGAAGATCTGCACCTTATACCCTTGTTCCAGCGCCTGCTCTTCGGTCAGGCCCACGGTGCCGATGGGCGGTTGGCTGAACACCGCCGTCGGAATGTTCTGGTAGTCCACCGGGCGATACTGTTCGGGCTTGAACAGACGCCGGACCACCGCCATACCTTCGGCCAGGGCCACCGGCGTGAGCTGTACACGACCGATCACATCGCCAATGGCGAGGATCGACGGTTCGGTGGTCTGATACAAATCATCGACGCGAATGAAGCCGCGAGGGTCAAGCTCCACACCGGTGTTTTCCAGGCCCAGGTTGTCGAGCATCGGCCGCCGCCCGGTAGCGTAGAACACGCAGTCTGCCACCAGCTCGCGACCGTCCTTGAGGCTCGCCTTGAGGCTACCGTCGTCCTGGCGTTCGATACGCTGGATATCACTGTTGAACTGCAGGTCCATGCCGCGCTTTTCCAGCTCCTCCTTCAGATGCTCGCGCACCCCGCCATCGAAGCCACGCAGGAACAGGTCGCCACGGTACAGCAGCGAGGTCTTGGCCCCCAGCCCCTGGAAGATACCGGCAAATTCCACGGCGATATAACCGCCACCCACCACCAGCACACGCTTGGGCAGGTCCTTAAGGAAGAACGCCTCGTTCGAGCTGATCGCCAGCTCCTTGCCCGGAATGTCCGGGATCTGCGGCCAGCCACCGGTGGCAATCAGAATATGCTCGGCGCTGTAGCGTTGCCCGTCGATTTCCACTTCATGGGCACCGGTCAGCCTGGCGTGGCCTTCGAGCAGCGTCACGCCGCTGTTGACCAGCAGGTTGCGGTAGATGCCATTGAGCCGCTCGATCTCGCGGTTCTTGTTGGCGATCAACTGGCCCCAGTCGAACTGGGCATCTTCCAGTGACCAGCCAAAGCCTGCGGCCTGCTCAAAGTCGTCGGCGAAGTGCGCGCCGTAGACCAGCAGTTTTTTCGGCACACAGCCGACGTTGACGCAGGTCCCCCCCAGGTAACGGCTTTCGGCAACCGCTACTTTTGCACCAAAGCCCGCGGCAAAACGCGCAGCGCGCACACCGCCGGACCCGGCACCAATCACGAACAGATCAAAATCGTAGGCCATTTCAGTCTCCTTGGCAGGCCGTCAGCATACCTCCAGTAACGGCCAGGAACAAAAAAGCCACCCGAAGGTGGCTTTATCAAACCGCTACTACCGGGCTCAGTAAGCCTTGCCGGTCTTGTAGAAGTTCTCGAAGCAGAAGTTGGTCGCTTCGATGTAACCTTCGGCGCCACCGCAGTCGAAACGCTTGCCCTTGAACTTGTAGGCAATAACGCAGCCATCCTGGGCCTGTTTCATCAGGGCGTCGGTGATCTGGATCTCCCCCCCCTTGCCCGGCTCGGTCTCTTCGATCAGTTTGAAGATGTCTGGGGTCATGATGTAGCGACCGATGATCGCCAGGTTCGACGGGGCATCTTCTGGTTTTGGCTTCTCGACCATGTTGCGTACACGGTACAGATCGTCGCCAATCAGGTCACCGGCGATCACACCGTATTTGCTGGTTTCCTGTGGGTCGACTTCCATGATCGCAACAATGGTGCAACGGTACTGCTTGTACAGCTTGACCATCTGCTTGAGTACGCCGTCACCTTCCAGGTGAACGCACAGGTCGTCCGCCAGCACCACGGCGAACGGCTCATCGCCGATCAACGGACGACCGGTGAGGATCGCGTGGCCCAGGCCTTTCATTTCAGTCTGACGGGTGTAGGAGAACGAGCACTCATCGAGCAGACGACGGATGCCGACCAGGTATTTTTCCTTGTCGGTGCCTTTGATCTGGTTTTCCAGCTCGTAGCTGATGTCGAAGTGGTCTTCCAAGGCGCGCTTGCCGCGACCGGTGACAATGGAAATCTCATTCAGCCCAGCTTCCAGCGCTTCTTCAACGCCGTACTGGATCAGTGGCTTGTTCACCACCGGCAGCATTTCCTTGGGCATGGCTTTGGTAGCAGGCAGGAAGCGAGTGCCGTAACCGGCTGCCGGGAACAAGCATTTCTTGATCATATACGTCCTTAACAAGGGCTATGCGTACTAAATTCGGCGCAGTCTAATCAGGCGGCGGTCACCTTACAATGCCCTGCCACCTGTCGATCGTTGCCATGATAGAGAAATCCTAGTGTAGATAGTTCCCGCAGTTCGTAAATATTGCGCCAGACAATGACCACCGGCATGGGTTTCAGGCTCGGCAACCGAGGACAATACGCCTGGTAGAACCTGACTCCAGTGTCAGAACTGCACATCAAGAATCACACTGTCCAGGTAGGTGCCAGCCGGCGGTGTAGGCTGATCGGAATAAACCTTGGCGTTGTAGTTAAAAACCTGACTACCGGTCCCGGTACCGGCTCCCGGATTGATGTCGGCGTCACTGCTGGCGCGCCGGGCACTGGAGAGCGCGCCCCAGCGCTGCGGACCGGCGCTTTTGTAAATGTCATAAGCCAGGTAGTCATTGGCACTGGACTTCATCCGCCGCCGCCCACCCGCCGCATTCTGGCCGTCATCCAGGCCGACCGTGTAGTTGCTACCCTTGGTGCATGACAGGTTGATGCTCTGATTGACCGCGGTAAAGCCACTGATCACCGGGGCACTGCCAAAGCTGATGGCCGGCGTGGTGATCTGGCAATCGTTGGTCACTGTCAGACTGATGGTCAGATTGGTTGACTGCGTCAGGATCTGACGACCGATGCACGCGCCGAGCAGGCCGATGCCATAGCAGTAGTTGATGTCCCACTCCACCACAAACGATTCCTGATACAGGCCCGCCGCGACATTGCTGCCGATCAGGCTTTTCAGGTAGATCGGCACACTTTTGGGTGAGCTGCTGTTGAGCAGCCCGAGCGCGTCAATAATGCCGTTGCGGGCAAAGTCGTAGCGTTGGTTGCGGTTAATGACAAAGCTGGTGGTGTTGTTGGCATACAGGGTGTAAGTGATCACATCACCTGTGGGCCCGACCAATCCGCTGCTAGCGCCGACCGGGGTGAATGTGGCATAAAAATGGTCGTCGCTGGCCAATAGGCTCAGCAGCGAGCCGGTACACTCCAGGCCGGCGTTGCTGGTGGATGCGGACTGCACCACATTGCGCACCTGCGTCGAGTTGACCGAGCCGAAACTGGCCGGGCTGGTCGCCACCACCGAGCACAGGGCCTGCGCCTGGGTACTGGCCAGCAACGCCAGGACCACCAGCAAACGCTTCATTGACACACCAGCGGCCCGATCAGCGGCACCTGCGGTTGATCGCCCTCAACACTGAACTGCACACGACAGCGGTCACCATCGCTGCGTTCGACCGCCAAGCTATTGTGTTCGGCCAGCCCCTCCAGATAGACCAGCCCATCCCACCCGACAACGGTGCGAGTGCCACGCTGTTCATCCAACACCCGGCTGCCCAGTGGCAGGTCGCGCTGCGTGGCGTCGACCAGGTGAATACTGGCCGCTACCACCCGTTGCATCGGGAACTCCAGCAGATAACCCGTGCCGCGACGTACCGCCAGGCGCTGTTCGACCTGCGGCACTTGCACGGTACTGGGCAGCTCCATCGGGTCGATCTCGTATTTCCCCCGGTAGTAACCGCTGCTCCAGGGCACCAGCAAATGCCCATTGCTGTCGGTGCGGCCGACCAGTTGGTTCTCGTAACGCACCGGTACATCGGCAAAACCATCGGTACTGACCAGCACAAAAGCGTCGTCAATGCGATTGGCGGCAAACACCCCGGCATCCATCCACACCAGTGAGCCGCTGGCATCTGCCCAGCGCGTAGTGTCGCCATCAGTGCCATAGGCGCCAACCTGCAACTGCACCGCCTGCAGGCGCCAGGTCAGGTCGGCCTGACGATAGGCCTCGCGGTCACCATCGGCATAACCGAGGTTGTAGCCCACGCCGCCGTCGGCCGGCACCGCACGGCTGTAGTTGACCCGTTGCAGACTTTCGCCATCCTTATTGCGTTCAAGGCTCAAGCTCAGCGTTGCGCTCAAATCGAACGGAATCACCCATTGCGCCTGAACAGCCCATTGGCTATCACCGATCTCGCGGTTGGCCGACAGGTACAGGCTGCTGTTGCCCCACAAGGGCTTGCTCCAGCTCAGGTTGAACAGGCGGGTGCGGCTATTGTCACCGGCACGCACATCGAAATAGCCAGCACCCAGGCTGCCATAGCGCTCCAGGTTCAGGCTCAGGGTGACGTGTTCGCTGCGCTGGCTCAGGCGCGTGTAAGGGCTGTCGACCAGTGACAGGTCGGCGTAATCGCCGCGACGTTGCAAACGCTGATAATTGAAGCCCAGACGCGAGCTGTTGTACTGATAGCCCAGGCTCCACTGCTGCCCGCTGCTGCTGTCGAAGCTGCTTTGGCTCAACGCCGCATTGACCACACCCCAGTTGCCGACCTGCCAATTGCCACCGACACCGCCCAACGCCAGGGATTCAGCGGCTTCGGCGTGACTTTCCAGGGTGAAGCGATCACTCAGGCCATAACGCAGGCTAGCGGCGGCCACGCCCGGACCGTAGGAAAAATCGCGCAAGGCATAGTCGCGACGCAGGCTGCCGGCAGCAACCGAGAAATCGCTCAGGCCCTTTTGCAGCAAGTTGCTGGTGACATAGAACGGCAAGGTGGTGGACACCTGGCGACCCAGGGCATCGGTAGTCACCACCACTGCTTCACCGGCGCCATTGATAAAGGGGATGTTGGTCAGGGTGTAGGGCCCAGGCTGCAGCTCGGCGCTGGAACTTTTGTAGCCGTTGATGAACAGATCCAGCGATGAGGGGACCGCCGCTTCGCCGGCGAACGCCGGCAAGGGATAGGTGACCAGGTCCGGGCGCACGGCGAAGTCCCGCGAGACCTGCACGCCGCCCAGGCGCACCGAGCTGGTCCAGGGCAAGGCGCCACTGAGCACGTCGCCCACTTCCAGCGTCAGCAGGCGCGCTTCGTCACTATAGCGCCAGGTGCTGTCATAGCGCCGAAAGCCGTGCTGGCTGTCATCGAACTCGCTGCTGCCCATGGCCTGGCGCCACTGCCCCGTGGTCGATAAGGTGCCCCAGCTGTCAAACAGGCGCAGCTCGTTCCAGGCGGCAAGATAGGTACCGCCGTCGTCGGTGTCGTTCAGGTACAGGTCATAGTTCAGCAATGCTCCAAAGCTGCTGCGGGCATCGCTGGCCGGGTACAACTGACGGTTACCGATGGCCTGAGTCGGTAGCCAGGCGGCGGGCACTTGCAGGAGCAGGCGCTGGCCCTGACTGTCGTAGTCGCTGTGCAGACCGCTGATCGTGTCCAGGGCCACTTCAGCGCCGCTCAACCCCGGCACCCGGATACCCGCCGCCTGCAGGTCCGCCGTGGCCATGTACAGGCGCCCGGCGCGTTGCTGCACCGCCACCAGCTCAGGGCTGCTCATCTGATTGACCACCAGTTCCAGGTACAACTGCGCCTCGCCAATCGCTTGCAGGCTGGGCGGTGGCGGTGGCAGCTCGCCGCCACGCAACGGGCCGCAGCCCAGCACCAACAGCGCACAGGCCGCCAGCACCCGCCAGCGGGTCGTGGCCGGTGAAATACTCACACACAGTATCCAACCATTTCCGGGTCCTCCCTGGCCCCTGTTCCCGCCGTATCACTGAGCGCTTATTGCCCCTGACTCAGGGTCTGTGCTGGCTCCTGACCGTTGATCCGGCCTTTGAGCACCGTGGCCGCTGTCATCGGTTGCGGCACCGGCCAGCGCATGCTGGCGCCGGGCAGTACGTAGCCGAGCAGACCTTCGACCAGCGGGCGGTTGTGTCCAGCCTGTTGCAGTACGACATCGGTCAGACGCGCATGCACAGGCCCGGTATTGCGAATTTCCACATAGGGCCGGCCCTGCACCGAGACCACGCGCCAGCTCAGCGCCGGCTTGCCGACACCGCTCGGGGAGCGCTGGCCGCTGGCGTCCGGCTTGCCCCACAGGCCCTGGCCATAGACGAACAGCGGTATCGAGTAGCGCATCTGAAAACGGATCGCAGCGTGCGGTTTGTCAATGGTGGTGGCGTCCGGCAAGGCCGGCGGGATCTCATCGATAATGATCCGGTAGGCTTGCTCCTGGCCCGCCGGGGAGGCACCGGTGCGGGTCAGACGGATCAACTGCTTTTGCCCCGGAGCGATATTCGCCACCGGTGGGCTGCCAATAATCTCGCGCTGAGCCTGGTACTGATCGTCGTAGTCGCCCTGGCGCCAGGCGAACACCCGCACCTGCAGGTGGGCCGCTGCTGTGCCGCGATTTTCCAGCCACAGCGCCGTGGCTTTCTGGTCAGCCTCAAGCACCGGATCAATTGGCCAGATCAGCACCGAGGTCGCCGCCTGCAGTGGTGCGCCGAACAGCACCGCCAGCATGCAGCCAAGCCCTTTGATTATCCCGCGCCAATTGCCTGCGCTTACCCTCATCCACAGTCTCCTTGGTTGTCGAATACACCCGGCAAGTCTTCTCACCAGGTCAGCACCACTTGCACCACATCGGTGTAGCTGCCTGCCGGCAGGGTGCCGCTCAATTGCGCCTGGGCATACACCGGCAACTTGATTGCATTGGGGTCGCTGTAGGTCACCGCAACGCTCTGATCGATACCCAGGTTCTGGCTGAAGCCGGCGTCGCCGAACAATTGGTAGGCCAGCAATTGCGAGCCCGTGCTGCGTTTGAGATTGCGGGTGCCGCTGCTGGTGTTCTGTCCGCCACCGATGCTCATGCTCAGTGCCACTCCCGGCGTACATTGCAGGGTCACGCTGGTGCCAGTGAGTGCGGTGCTGACAGTGCCGCTGGCCAGCGCCGAATGGCTGCCGAAGTTGAGGTTGCCGTAGTGACTCACCCCGCCGACCACCAGGCATCCCGCCACCACCTGGGCACTGACCTGGAAGCTGCTGCCGACTTGTGCTGTCAACGGCGCGGGGGCGCTCCACACCAGCACCGCCATTAGCCCATACAGCGGGCGTAACACGCCTCAGAAACTCAACTCGACGTTCACCGTGTCGGTGTAGACCCCCGCCGGCAGGCCAGCCTTGCCCTTGGCCAGGCCATAAAGGTTGACCGTCTGCGCAACGCCGGTGCTGGTCGGCAGGGTGATCGTGCCGTTGATCGCCAACAGCTGGGAATGCCCTGCGTCGGTATAGAAGTCATAAGGCACAAAGTTGCCAGCGCCATCGGCCAGCGCCCGGGTACCACCAGCGGATTGAGAATCGTGGGCACCCGTACCGATTTTCACCACCGGCACCGTTCCACTGGAGCAAAGGATACTCATTGCCCCGCCACCACCGCCCAGCACCTGACCCGGGGCCTGGGTGAACAGCGCATCCAGGGTGCCGAAATTCAGCGCACCGAAATCCAGACCACTGCTGCCGCTGGCACCATTGACCTGACAGCTGGCAGTCAAGGTCAGGGTGGCATCGATCTGCCCGGTAACGCTCGCGGCCTGGGCTTGCGTACACAGCACGAGACCGATACCGGCAAAGATGAAGCGAGAAATGTAACGCTGCATGAGTCACTCCTTGCGTGTTACCAGTCCAGGGTCACCATCAGGGTGTCGCGATAAATGCCGGCCGGTAGCACCTTGGGATGGGCGAGCACCGCGCCGTAGATCGGTATGGGGATCTGCGCGGCACTGTTGATGGCGAAATTGCGCTGCTGACCAATGCCATAGCGGGCACTGCCCGAGAGGTCGGCCGACAATTGATAGGGGATCAGCTCACGGCCATTACGCAGCCGGCGATTGGCCCCATCGCCATTGGCACCGCCATTGATACTGACGCTAAAGGCCCGTACCGAAGGGTTGCAGCGCACCTGCAGGCGGCCCGCCGCACCCACCTCATCCAGGCGCGAATACAGTGGGTTGTTCCAGCTCGGGCCCTGGCTGCCAAAATCCAGTACACCGGCCCCGGAGGTGTCGATGCTGCTGCCGAGGTCGCCGCTGATCTGGCAAGCGGCACTGATCACCAGTCGCGCCTGGATATGCCCGGTCGCACCGGCGAAGGCATCAGGGCTCACCAGTAACAACGGGCCGATACTCAACAACAGGGCTTTTTTCATTCTGCCAGTTCCTTTAGCAGGCACCGCTTCAGCAGGCGACACAGTGGCCTTCACCAGGTGACGGTCACCTTGAGCAAATCCGAATAACGACCAACCGCTGGCACCTGGTCAAGGCTGTCGATGCGGGCATACAACGGAAGTTCCAGCGAACCGCTGGCGGGCACTCGCGCATGCTGTGTCGCATTGACCGGCAGCGGCACGCGCCAGGCCGGATCCTGATACAGGCGATACGGGATGGGCCGGGCCGAAGGCTGGGCGCTGGTCAGGTAACGTACTTCGCCCACGCCGCCGTGTTGACCGGCGTCGACCTGGACCTGGTAGCTGGTGTCAGGGTTGCACTCAAGGCGCGGCGGGCGCTGGCTCAGTAACTGCGCGCTCATGGCAGCGGATGGCAGGTCCAGCCGGGCCGTGCTGCCGAAGTCGAGGACACCCAGTGCCTGTGCACCGGCTTCGCGGGGCTGGTGGATGAGTACGCAGCCGCGCTGCACGTGTACTTTGACTTCAACCATGAACTGGGCGGCGAGCGAACTGTCAGCAACGACCAGCCCGAGCATCACCGCCAGAGAGCGTCCCTTCACCATCACGTCCTTGAATGCAGGATTTATCTGACCTTGAGGGTAGCAGTCGAGAAAAAAGCTGCCAGCTGGCGAGAAAACCTACAGGCCTAGTACAGGATTATTCGCCAGACTAGCCCTGCCCGGAGCGCTGGCAGCTCTGGAGCATATTGGTTAAATTAGCCGCGCTCGCTCAAGCCGGTCCTTGAGTCGCGTTAACCTCAAGGAGCCCTGATTGCCTGCCCTGCCGATCTCCTGGATACGTTCGCCGCTGCGTGCCCTGCGCCAACGCCTCAGGGCTGTGGCGCACGACGAAGCCGACCGTGCTGACACCGTACGTCAGTATTTTCGCAACAAAGCCGCCGCCCAAGGCTACACCCTGAGTGGCGGCCAGTTGCAGGTCATCGAACACATGGCGACCCAGGCCGCCCGCCTTGAAAGCGGCCAGGCCCGCAGCCTGTATCTGCACGGAGCGGTCGGCCGCGGCAAAAGCTGGCTGCTCGATGGTTTCTTCCAGGCCTTGCCCCAGACGCACAAGCGCCGCTTGCACTTTCACGATTTCTTCGCCCGCCTGCATCAGGGCATGTTCGAACACCGCCACCAAGACGATGCCCTGGCCTGTACTCTGGATCAATTGCTCGAGGCCTGCCAGGTGTTGTGCTTCGATGAGTTCCATGTCCACGACATCGGCGACGCGATGCTGATCACCCGGTTGTTCCAGGCCTTGTTCGCCCGGCGCATCTTTGTCCTGGTGACCTCCAACTACGCGCCTGAAGGGCTGTTGCCCAATCCGCTCTATCACCAGCGTTTCAAGCCAGTCATAGGCCTGATCAACAGCCAGATGCAGGTGCTGCAGGTCGATGGCGAGCAGGATTACCGCAGCCTGCCCAACGCCGCCAGCCAGCAGCGATTCACTCAAGGTCACTACCTCTGCCCTGGTAGCCCGGAACAACGTCAAGCGTTGCAACTACCGTCGTTTGCCGACGTCTCGATGCCCCTTCAGGTAGGCAAGCGTCAGTTGCAGGCGCGGTTCATCCGGCAAGACACCGTGGGGTTTGATTTTGCTCAGCTCTGCGAACAGCCCACGGCCGTCATCGATTACCTGGAACTGGCCCGGCGTTTCGATCACTGGATCCTCAACGGTCTGCCGCGCCTGGCGCAGTGCTCAACCGCCGAGCAACAGCGCTTCATCAACCTGGTGGATGTGCTCTATGACCAGGACAAGCACCTGGTACTGATCGGCGCAGCGTCGCTCGACGAGAGCCTGCAAGGCACGGCCAGCGACCTGGCACGGACCCGCAGCCGCCTGGGTCAACTGCGCCAGATCGGCTGACGATACGACTAGCGCATCGCCCAGGCCGACAGTGTGTGCGCATCGGTGATCTTGCCGGCACGGATCAGGCCTTTCAACGCTTCCTCGGTATACGCCAAGGTACCCTTGGTCTCGCCATCCGTTTCTGTTGTCACCTGCACCGCATCAACAGCCAGGTACACTTCGACCGAGCTTCGGATCAGTGAAGTGTTGGTGTGCACCTTGCCGAGAAACGCCCATGACGCTGCCGTATACCCAGTCTCCTCCAACAGCTCGCGCTTGGCGGTCTCTAGCAGTGTTTCGTTCGGTTTACGGCCACCGCGCGGCAGTTCCAGGGAATCCTGGTCAATGGCACCACGGTAGTGCTGAACCATCAGGTACCGGCCCTCGGTGTTCCTGGCCAGGATCACCGCAGCGTTGACCTCATGCTCCTCCGTCACGATAAAGTACTTACCGCGCTTGATTACGTTGAAGAACGGGGTCTCCAGCAAGATCTGAAAAGTCTGCTCTGGTGCGTTCATGATTTACGCCTTAGTCATCTGACAGTGCCCGATCAAACTCGAAAATCACTTCCGGCTTGAGCTTGAGGTAAAGGTTTTGTGGCCGGCCCATCGCGAGCGGGACGGTTTCGTCAGTCAATACGATGAGCTGCGCTTCGATCATTTTCTTGACCCGCTGGACGATGCTCGTCTTGCCCTTGGCCGGGTTAGCGCCCCTTACCACCGAGAACAATGTGATCACATCCGTCATGGTGAACTTCATCGGCAGCATGGCGAAACCAATGCTGGTGTAGCGGAATTTACCCGCCAGGCGCACTCTGATTCTGCCGACGAGTTCGTTGTGGTCGAACGCCAGCAAGAACCTCTTCTCGCTTACAGCAACCAGGTCTACCCACTGTTTGTCGCCTTCCACAGCAACCGAGTCATCGACCATGGCCATGTAAACGGTAGTCGTGGCCCAACCCCTGGGGTCACGTACGGCATTACCTACCGTTACCACCTGCTCACAATGGCTAACGGTAATCCCGACCTTGGGTGAAACCAGCAGGCGATCAATTGCCGCTTCCAGGCTTTGATCCTCCGTGTCCCCATTGATGACCAGCCCTGGCAAAGCCCACTGACCGAAATAAGGCTCGTCAGGGTTTTGCCGCTTGTGGACCAGAATTTCCGCACGGCCAAGCTCGCGATTGAATCGAAGGATCCCGACATCGACCGACTGTATGGTGCCTCTTCGTTCTCCACTCACGTTACGCACTCTTCAATGGTTGATCTGAGGAAATCCATCCAGTATCAGCGAAATCAAGGTAATCCGTCATCCGCAGCCCTGGCGCCATCCATTTCGAGGGGATGTCACCACCGGCCTTTAGCGCGTCACGGATCATCGTGCTGTGAACGTTGATGGTCTCAGGCATCGTGATGACCGAGAACTCATCCATGATCGCCTGGTACCCATAGAACGTGTGAAGTACCTTTTGGTTGTCTTCACCCATCACCAGGGCAACGTCCTTTTTCTCCAGGCTGAAGCGATCCGCGACGAACCTGAGCAGGTCAATGCTGAAAATCGGGGACTTGTGCCTGAACAGCTCGCGCTCGCAAGTATCGACAACAAGGCGCGGCTCGCTGAAAACCCCGAGGATTTTTTCCAGCCACTGGATGCGCAAGTCGAAATCCACCATTTGCTTTCCAAATGGGTGGGAGAACGAAGGCACAACCAGTACGCGCTCTGCCTGGCTCAGCAGCGAAGTCATCACCTGGGCGTGCCCTGCGTGCGGAGGGTTGAACGCCCCGCCATATACCGCCATTTTTGCTCTGCTCATGTCGCCCTCCTTCCAAATAAAATACTTGTTACGTATTTTATCGTCAAACGCACCCTCATGAGCCTCAGCTAAGCCCATAGTTTCAACCATTCATAAACAGGCATATTTCCTCGTAGAATTAGGCGCACAACGAAAGCATCCGGCGCTGAGGTTTGCTCTCGTGTTTTTTTGTCATCCTTGTTGACTACTTAATACTTGTCGCGCACTATATACCCAAGACGACAGCGGAGGCGCCGAGATGAACTTCCCCAAATCCGATATTGCTAGCTTTGACGTTGATGCCCAGTGCGGGTTTAGCCCACTGTGCCCAGATGAACTCCCGGTTCCTGGTGGCGATGAAATCGTACCGGCACTGAACTTCATGGCTTCGCTCGCAGGCTTTCGAGTTGGCAGCAAGGATGCGCACAGCCCTAATGCCAAATGGGTTGTCGGCTCTCACGCCGAAATGGGCGCACCGACAGGGCTTGCGCACGCAGACACAACCTGGGTTCCACACTGCGTGGTTGGCACACCGGGTTTTGAGCTGCTCCCCGGCCTGCCGAAGGTCACTGAATACGGTTACATGATCTACAAGGGCCTGGAGCTCGATTTGCACCCCTACGGAGCTGTCTATCACGACGATGCCATGACCACCGGCGTTATCGAAGTATTGCGCTCCAGGGGCATCAAGAAAGTACTGGTCGGCGGGCTTGCCCTTGAGTACTGCGTGAAAATGACTGTGCTGCAATTGCTCACCGCTGTTTTTGAAGTGGCATTGTATCTGCCCGCCTGCCGAGCGATCAGCCAGATGGATGCCGAGCAGGCACTGTTGGCGATGAAAAATGCCGGCGCGGTGCTGGTGAACTCGGAAGAAGAATTGACCCGTTTCGTTGGTGAGGGGAAGTAACATGGAAAGCGTCTTCGACTACAACAAGCCAATCGTCCGTTCCGCCACTGACGACGATTTCTACAAGCTGACGATGGGTCAGGCCATCTATCACTCGTACCCAGCGGCTGATTCGGAATGGGCCTTGCGCGTACGCTCGAATGAGGATCTGACGCCTTACATCGGTGAGATCCGTGCGGCAATCGAGCAGCTCCAGGAACTGCAAAGCACCCAGGACATGCTCCGCCACCTGCGGGCCATCCCGTTCATGAAGCACGACTATGTGGACTACCTGGAAGACTTTCGCCTCAAGCCTCGATTCGTGAAAGTTGGCCAGGCCAATGGGCAGCTGGAAATCCGCGCCCGCGGCCCCTGGGTCGGTGTCTCGCCATTCGAAATCAAGATTCTTGCCATCGTCAGCGAGATCCGCAACCGCCACGTTTACCCCGACCTGTCTCTGGAGCAGGTGCGTGAAAGCCTGTACAACAAGTTCGACTGGTTGAAGGCCAACGCCAGCGCCGATGAGCTGGCTGATTTCAAAGTGGCCGACTTCGGCACCCGGCGCAGGATCTCCTTCAAGTCTCAGGAAGAAGTCGTCAAGACAATGATGCGTGACTTTCCTGGTGTATTTGTCGGCACCAGCAACGTACACCTGGCCCGCGAACTGGACATCAAGGCCATCGGCACGAACGCCCACGAGTGGTACCAGGCTCATCAGCAACTCGGCCCACGCCTGATCGACAGTCAGAAAGCAGCGCTGGATGGCTGGGTCAAGGAGTATCGCGGGGATGTCGGCGTGTGCCTGACTGATGTGATTACCCAGGACGCCTTCTTGGCTGACTTCGACGCTTACTACGCTAAGCTGTTCGATGGCTGCCGCCACGATTCAGGTAACCCTCTGGTATGGGGTGATCGCATGATTGCTCACTACGAGTCACTGCGCATCGATCCTCGCAGCAAAACATTGATCTTCAGCGACGGCCTGAACCTGGGTGATCGTTCTCTGCAAATCCTGCGTCACTTCCGTGGCCGCATCAACGTCTCGTTCGGCATCGGCACTGATCTCACCAATGGCGTCGAAGGGGTCAAACCATTGAGCATCGTAATGAAGATGGTCACCTGCCAGGGCCAGCCAGTGGCCAAGATCTCCGATGCGCCAGGTAAGTCGCAGTGCGAATCCCCGGAATACCTGTCGTATCTGAAGCAGGTTTTCACAGTCAAGGAATAAGGCGGGCACCATGAATACCGACAGCTACTCTGAGAACCTCGACTCCCCGGCTGCTCGCATCGCTCACGAGCTGAAAGTCAATCCGTGGGCGGATGACGCAAAAGATGCAGCGCAAGAAATCGTCAGCCGCGTAGACTTCCTCAAAGAACGCATACGGGCCACGAACACTAGAGGCCTGGTACTGGGTATCAGCGGCGGCGTTGACTCCACCACGGCGGGCAAGCTCTGCCAGATCGCGGTTGAGCAACTACGTGCCGAAGGCTACCCAGCAAAGTTCTATGCAGTACGCCTGCCCTTCTACGTCCAGCGTGACGAAGAGGACGCTCAAAAGGCGCTGCGCTTCATCAACCCCGATGCAACCCTGACTGTCGATATTGGTCAGTCCGTCGATGCCATGATGGGTGCTTTGAGCGGCCAGCACACCGCTGATGAGCACAAGATCGACTTCGTCAAAGGCAACGTCAAGGCGCGCGCCCGCATGATCGCCCAATACGCCATTGCCGGCGATAAAGGTTGCCTGGTGGTAGGTACCGATCACGCGGCTGAAGCGGTGATGGGCTTCTTCACCAAGTTCGGTGATGGCGCTTGCGACCTGACCCCGCTGGCTGGCCTGGTCAAAGGGCAGGTTCGTCAGGTCGCGTTGGTGCTGGGCGCGCCTACAGACCTGGTACTGAAAACCCCGACTGCCGACCTTGAAGATCTCGATCCGGGCAAACCAGACGAATTGGCCCACGGCTGCAGTTACGATGAAATCGACAACTTCCTGCTCGGCAGGCCGGTTTCTGATAAAAGCGCCAAGGTCATCATTGGCGCTTACGCGAAGACCGCCCACAAACGCGCCCTGCCCTATGCTCCCTAACGAAGTCATTCTCGCAGGCCAGCCTGTGGGTGCCTTCGCTCCCAGCGCTCAACCGACGCGAGCGAAACTGGCCAGCACTGCTTCGATTTCCGCCAGCACTGCGGGATCATCCAGGGTCGAGGGCGGTGTGTAAGCTTGCTGGTCGGCGATCTTGCGTAGTACTGCACGCAGGGTCTTGCCCGAGCGGGTCTTGGGCAGGCGATTGACCACCCGCACTTGATTGAAGCATGCCAGGGCGCCGATCTGCTCACGCACGCTCGCCACCAGTTCGCTCTGCAAGGCGGCCTCGTTGATGCCCTGGCCGTCCTTGAGCACCACCAGCGCTAAAGGCACCTGGCCCTTGATCTCGTCGTGCACACCAATCACCGCGCATTCGGCCACCGCCGGATGATGGGCGACCAGGTCTTCCATCTCACCGGTGGACAGGCGATGCCCAGAGACGTTGATGACGTCATCGGTGCGGCCCATGATGTAGACAAAACCTTCGTCGTCCAGGTAACCGCCATCGCCGGTGTGGTAGTAACCCGGATAGGCGGTGAGGTAAGCGTCCAGATAGCGCTGGTGATCGCCCCAGAGCGTCTGGCAGCAACCTGGCGGCAATGGCAAGGCAATGACGATGGCACCCTGCTGGTTGGCGCCGAGCAACTGGCCGTCGTCGTCGAGCACGCGCACGTGGTAGCCCGGCACCGCGCGGTTGCTTGAGCCTGGCCGCGCCGCACTGCCATCCAGGCCTACACAGGGCGCGGTCACCGGCCAGCCGGTTTCGGTTTGCCACCAGTGATCGTGTACCGCCTTGCCGCTGGTCGACTCCAGCCATTGATGGGTGCTGGAGTCGAGCTTCTCACCGGCCAGAAACAACTGACGCAGCGAACTCAGGTCGTAGCGGCGCAAAAACTCGCCATTGGGGTCTTCCTTGCGGATGGCACGCATGGCGGTCGGCGCACAGAACAGACCATTGACCCGGTACTGCTCGACCACCCGCCAGTAAGCGCCAGCGTCCGGGGTTCGGATCGGCTTGCCCTCGTAGAGCACCGTGGTGCAGCCATTCATCAGCGGACCGTAGACGATCAGTGAATGACCGACCACCCAGCCGACATCGGAAATCCCCCACCACACATCGCCGGCCTGCATGCCGTAGATATGGCGCATGGCAAAGCCCAGGGCCACGGCATTGCCGCCGTTTTCGCGCACGATGCCCTTGGGTTTGCCGGTGGTGCCGGAGGTGTACATGATGTACAGCGGGTCGGCGGCCGCCAGCTTCACGGGTGGCACCGGGTTGGCAGCGGCCACAGCGCTGTGCCAATCCAGATCGCGGCCCTCAACCAGGGTCGCCGACGCTTGCGGGCGTTGCAGCACCAGCACCTGGTGCGGCTGATGCTTGGCCAGCGCCAAGGCGCGATCAACCAGCGGCTTGTATTCGATTACCCGGTCAAATTCCAGCCCGCACGAGGCGGTAAGCAGCAAGGTCGGGCGAGCATCATCAATACGCAGCGCCAGCTCGTTGGCGGCAAAACCGCCGAACACCACCGAATGCACTGCACCGATACGGGCACAGGCGAGCATGGCCATGGCCGCCTGGGGCACCATGGGCATGTAAATGATCACGCCGTCGCCCTTCTGCACGCCAAGCTCGCGCAGCAACCCGGCCAGTCGCGCGACCTCATCGCGCAGTTGCACATAGGTGAACTGCTGCTGGCTGCCGGTCACTGGCGAGTCGTAGATCAGTGCGGTCTGTTCGCCACGGCCCTGTTCGATCTGATGGTCGAGGGCCAGGTAACAGCTGTTCAGGCGCCCGTCGGCAAACCACTGGTGGGTGCCATCGGGATTTTCGCTGAGGGTTTGCAGGGGCTTGCGATACCAGGCCAGAGCATCGGCCTGTTCGGCCCAGAAAGCGGCAGGATCGGCGATGGAACGGGCATAGCTGTGCTGATAAGTCATCGATACTGAACCCTGGGTTTGTTGTTATTTAAAAGGGCGAATATCGAGTATGGCTGGCTATGGCCAGGCCGCCATGGGACTTAAGTCTCATCTGATGTGCATAAATGCAGCGCGGGGCAAGCCCGCTCCCACCGGTCCTGTGGGAGCGGGCTTGCCCCGCGAAAAGTTGCTGAATCTTTAAATCAGCCCGCCAGACCTACATAAACGTTCTGCACATCGTCGTTGTCATCGATGGCATGCAGAAAGGCTTCAACTTCAGCCATCTGCTCATCGTTCAAGCCGCTGACCGGGTTCTTCGGGGTGTAACCGATCTTCGCCGAAACAACGGTGAAACCTTGAGCAGGCAGGGCCTTCTGCACGGCATCCAGATCGGTGGTGTCGGTGATGAACAGGGTCGAGCCCTCTTCTTCACCTTCTGCGAAGTCCTGGGCGCCCGCTTCGATTGCGGCCATTTCAGGGTCGGCGTCCGGTGTATTCGGCGTGGCTTCAATCAGGCCAACGTGGTTGAAGTCCCAGGCCACCGAGCCTGAAGCACCCAGCTGGCCTTTGCGGAACAGTACGCGGATTTGCGCCACGGTACGGTTGACGTTGTCGGTCAGGCACTCAACGATCAGCGGCACCTGGTGCGGGGCAAACCCTTCGTAGGTCACCGCATTGTAGTTCACCGCGTCGCCATCAAGCCCAGCACCCTTGCGTATCGCCCGCTCCAGGGTTTCGCGGGTCATCGAGGCCTTTTTGGCCTGCTCGACCGCCAAACGCAGGCGCGGGTTCATGTCTGGGTCAGCGCCAGCCTTGGCGGCGATCTGGATCTCTTTGGACAGCTTGCCCATGATCTTGCCTTTGGCGTTGGCAGCTGTTTCTCTATGCTTGGCTTTCCACTGTGCGCCCATCTCGACTCTCTTTGCTTCAGGTGCCGGTTCAGGTAGCGACCGGCAAAGTGGGTGCAGTTTATACATCCTCGTGATGGCAATCGACAAAAAAACTGCTCAGGCCTTGTCGACTTTGCCCGCCGCTGCGGCAAAGCGGGCCAGGCGCACGTCCAGACGGCGCGGGCGATAACTGTGATCTTCGGCCTGCTCCTTGCGACGAATGGCATTGCGCACCATCAGCGAGCCAAGGTAGCGGATCGGCTCGGGCGGAAAACAGCCCAGCGGGCCGTTGACCAGTGGCGAACGGGCGGCGCGGACCGTGTCGCTGGCGGTTTCCACCCCGGCCGGGGTTGGTGGCCGTGACAACGAAAATACCCAACTCTACTCGTGCTTGAACAAGAGCGAATCCGGCAGGCGTGCGGGCACGCATAACAACAAGAAAGGAGTCGACGCCAACGACAACGCTTGCCTCCTCGCAACTACGCATTTCAATCCTGGGTCATTGCTCCCATGACAACGCTGATCAACTCTGAAGCCAAGCGTCGTCGGTCGGAAACTGGCACAGATGCAACTTCATGCCACGAGCCTTCTTCGCCTTAACTTGGCCAGTTACGCCTGGTACCTCAGCTCGTCCGTTCGACCTCATCACGGCGTTGCAATGATCTCAAAAATTAATGACAAAAACATCAATATTGAAATATCTCTCAATTTTGCATACCTTGGTTCTGCCTGACGATGAGACCTATGCGCCTCACGACCTCAATCACAACAAGGGCTCGAGATGAACAACAACAAGAAAGTTTGCCAATTGCCTCCCTCCGCCGTCGACGTGCTGGTCGTTGGTTACGGTCCGGTAGGTGCGACAATCGCGGCGCTGCTCGGCCGCTACGGGGTGACGACCCTGGTACTGGACAAGCTCCATGAAATCGTACTCATGCCTCGTGCCATCGCTCTGGACAACGAGGCCTTACGTATCCTGCAACTCGCCGGTCTGTCGGAAGACGCTTTCGAGAAGATCGTTATCCCCGAAGTGAGGATGCATTCCCCGGTTCTCGGGCAATTCGGTCGCGCCAATACTGAAGGATGCATCGACGGCCATCCGAAACTGGTGACGTTCTATCAACCCGACCTCGAACACGCGATGCGCAACCAGGTCTCCCGATTGAAGTCAGTGACCAGTCTTGGTGGCTTCGAGCTTGAGAGTCTGGTCGAGGAGTCGGATTGTGTCGTCGCCTCCGTCCGGGATCAGAATGGACAATCACATTCCGTTCGCGCCCAGTACCTGGTCGGTGCGGATGGCGCAAGCTCCAGGGTCCGAGCACTGATTGGCCAGGAGTTCGAAGGGCAGACCTATGCCGAAGACTGGCTGATTGTCGATGTCATGAACCGGCATAAGTCAGCCATTGACCACGTTGAGTTCATCTGTGATCCACAACGCCCTACCCCGCATATGCCCGCACCCGGCGGCAGGGAGCGCTGGGAGTTCATGCTACAACCCGGTGAATCGCGGGAAGAGCTGGAACGCCCGGAAAGCATAGCCCGACTGATCGCGCCATGGATCAACCCGCAGGAGCTGGAAATCGAGCGCAAGGCGGTGTATCGATTCCACGCTCGCTGCTGCAACATATTCAGCAAGGGACGCGTCTTTCTTGCAGGAGATGCGGCCCACATTACCCCTCCTTTTGTCGGGCAAGGTCTCGTTGCGGGACTTCGAGATGGTGCCAACCTTGCCTGGAAACTGGCCTGGGTCCTTCGCGGCCATGCCGCGCCTTCAATACTCGATAGCTATGACGTAGAGCGCCGCCCCCATGCCCAGGCGATGATCAATCTAGCGAAACTCATGGGCCGCCTGGTGATGCCCAAGAACAAGATCGCGGCTTTCTTTATCCACGGCCTGATGCGTATGCTGGCGTTGCCCCCCGCTACCAGAAGGTACTTCGAACAGCTGGACATCAAGCCGAAGAACATCTTCAAACACGGCCTGTTCGTGCAGCATCGTCGGGGCGACAAGCTGGTACGTGGCAGCCTGTTTCCCCAGGCCTGGATTCGCAACATGCAAAAACAGATCAAGCTGAGCGACGATGCCCTTGGAGACAACCTGACTTTGGTTGGCTTCGGTGTTGACCCGTTGTCACTGCTGACCACTGATCAAATCGTTTCCTGGGAAAAAATGGGCGGCCACTTTTTAGAAGTCAGAACACGCGGCCAACGCTGCGGCGGCAGTTGTGACTTCATCGAAGACATGAACCATGAAATCCTGCCGCTGGCGTCAAAAGGAACGCTCGTCGTCGTTCGTCCTGATCGTATCATCATGCACCACGCCCCTGGCACAGAGGCCAGCAAACTCCTTAGAGACTGCCGGGGCCTGCTGATGAGTGACGGCGCCACTCCTGACGGCGTTTCCATTACTATAAACGAGCCGATTAGATTACGAGCTTGATCATGGATTCCCCCGCACCTCCTTTAGAAGCTACTGAGCCACATCCTCTGACCAGGGGTCACAAGAAGCGTGAGCGCACCCGTCGCGGCCTGGTGGACGCGGCCTTGCGACTGGTCGCACGTAAGGAGGTGGGGGAGATTGCCTTGTTCGAAGTCGCCGCCGAGGCAGCGGTATCGAACGGCACCATCTACAACTATTTCCGCACGCGCGACGAAGTACTCGAAGCGGTGGGCATCGCTATGGCTGCGGAGTTTTCTGACGCCATTTCCGTTTTGAACGCGGACGTGCAGTGCGGAGCACAGCGGCTTTCGATTGGCGTACGCATGTTTGTCTGTCGGTCTGCGGTCGACCACCAATGGGCAAATGCCCTATTGCGCATCATCCATTTCGACCAGGCCATGCGCTCGCGATTGGCCACTCATGTCATGGGTGACCTGCGTGAAGGGCTGCGCGCAGGCACTTTAACTTATGCAGACGAGGGGGTCGCCTTGGATTTGGTCTTGTCGTGCACTACCGGAGCGATGCGCTCAGTTGTCCAGGGACGTGCTTTGGTGGAGCACGATGTGCGGGTCGCCGAAATGATTCTCCAGGCCTTGGGAGTAACACCTGCCAAAGCCCGGGAAATCGCCGCAAAGCCACTACCCGCCTGACCTGATGACTTTCTTGATCGATCAGGCATTATTAATCCATTGCCGATAGCGCTTGGCCTGCCGTCGAGATTTCAGCTGATTGCTGATCAATGCAATGAGCGGCGACATCCCGGGTCGTGTCCGCTTCCCTTGGCTCAACAGGCCAAGCTGCTTTTTGATCAACGACGCCACTGCCAGTGACGCCAGCGCCTTGTTCTTCCAGCGGACGACGATGGGCTCAACTTCGGCGTTGTGACCTGCCATCCACTGGCTGGGCAGGGTCGGCTCGATTGCCAACGCAGTGGCAAGCCCGACCATCGACACCGGGCCACTCACCACTCGCTCCGCGACTTCCTTCCTGCGTACGCCACCCGTAACCATCAGCGGCATGCGCGCTACTTCTCCTATCCTCTGCGCGAACTCGAGAAAATAGGCCTCTCGAGCCAAACTGCTGCCATCGCGGGTCTGCCCCTGCATCGCTGGGCTTTCGTAGCTGCCACCTGACAACTCGACCAGGTCGACCGCCTTGGCGTTAAGCATTTCCACCACGCGACACGCATCTTCGACATCGAATCCGCCGCGCTGAAAGTCCGCGGAATTGAGCTTCACCGCAACACAAAAGATTGGTGCCACGCGCTGACGTATTGCATCGATCGTTTGCAGGAGAATTTGCGCACGATTTTCCAGACGGCCGCCCCAACGATCGTCACGCCGGTTGGTCAAGGGCGACAGGAATTGGCTGAACAGATAGCCATGCGCCGCATGAATCTCCACACCCGTAAATCCGGCGCGCTCTGCCAGCACCGCCGCTTGGGTATAGCGCTCAATCAGTTCCTTGATCTCCTGCTCATCCAAAGCCCTGGGAGGTACAAAAGCTTTTGAAAGTCCGGGGATATCGACCGCAACGGCGGAGGGGCCTCTTGCCGGTTGCCCCATTGAAGCCAATAGCTGTCGTCCAGGATGATTAATCTGCATCCAGGCTTGGGCCCCGCGAATGCGGCAAGCTTCGGCCCATAACCGGAAATTTCGCAGGTTCCGATCATCCTCAAGCACAACGCCTGCGGGCCCGGTCAAAGCGTGGCGATCAACCATCACGTTACCCGTGATGATCAGACCAGCCCCGCCTTCCGCCCACCCCCGGTAAAGCCTGATCAATGCTTCCCCGGGAGCGTGATTCTCATTGGCAAGGTTTTCTTCCATGGCAGCCTTGGCGATTCGATTGGGAATCACTACACCATTGGGCAATCGAAGCGGTTCAAAGAGCTTGGAGCCGGTCATGTTCTGTCCTTCAGTTGACGATAAATGGGTGGCCTTCATTCAAAGGGCGATGCCTGGGGAGAAAGGTCATCCTCGAGCTGCGTTGGTCTACCCGGGGCCAGGGAATACCCCGATAGACGGTTTGAGTGAACCACTCAGCGACTGCACCAGCCCACGCAAAGATGAACACGCGTGTTCAATTTAGTCAATGCACAGGTATCGGAATCGTGCCGGATGGTCTCGCAAATTTTTTGCCAAATAGCCTAATTAAGGGTGCTAGCCGTTTTTATTCGAAAAAACAGCTTTTTATTCCAAAAACAAGATTGACGTCAATCGAACACGCGTGTTCAATTGACCCATAAGGCAATCCTGGAGAGAGACCGTGGAACTCCTGAATCCAACACAACGCCGCATTCACCAAGCCGCTTTTCGCCTGTTCGCGGAGAAAGGCACATCGCAAGTGAACATCCTCGACCTTGCGCAAGAGGCAGGGGTGGCGCGCGGCACGGTTTATAGCAACATCGAGAGCATGGAAGGCCTGTTCGAGGCGGTCGCTAGCCATCTCGCGAGAGAGATGCATGAACGGGTCAACAAAAGCTTCAATTCCCTCTCCGATCCCGCTCAACGCCTGGCCAACGGTATCCGGCTCTTCATCCGTCGAGCCCACGAAGACTCCCACTGGGGGGCATTCATCCATAAGTTCGCCATGAGCAACGCTTCGTTGCGTGAAATGTTTACCAGCCAGGCGACGACAGATCTTCTGAGTGGACTCTCCACCGGTCGGTACATGTTTAAGCAAGAGCAGTTGCTCTCTGTCCTGACGCTGATATCGAGCAGCGTCCTCGGATCCATTTTCCTGGTTCTGGAAGGGCACAGAACGTGGCGCGAGTCGGGAGCTGATACGGCCGAACTCGTACTACGGGCCTTAGGTGTGCCTCTCGAGGAGGCTAGAGCGCTGGCCACCGTAGAGTTGCCGGTACTTCCCCTGATCGACTAAGCGCGGTAACCGACACAACGACAAAACTCCTGGCGATTTCAGGGGTTCAGGGCCCTCTTTGCCCGAAAAACTGGATAACAAGAACAATGAACAGCAAAAATGAAATGTCCCAGTTGGCGACGCCACAGCCTGCCCGGCATTCGCAACCGACGGTGAAGGCTCAAAGTCTGACTCACCTGATTTTTCAAAGGCCGGACTTGAATGAGGCGGCACGTTTCCTGACTGACTTCGGCCTAACCGTCAGTCATCAGAGCACCGATACGCTGTATCTGCGCGGCACTGAGCCAACGCCTTATTGTTACCGCGTGCACCGTGCAGAAAAGGCAGGTTTTGTCGGGTTCGGCCTGGCAGTCCAATCACTCAAGGATCTGCAAAAGCTGACACAAATACCAGGTGCATCCTCGGTCGAGGCCTCGATACACCCTGGCGGCGGGCACTACGTCCGACTGACCGATCCTTCCGGCTTTATCGTCGAAGCTATTTGCGAGCAGACGCCCAGTGAACCCCTGGCACACAGAACGCCACTTCTTTGGAATCTGGCGCAAGAGCAGCCGCGAATCAACGCCACGCAGCGCCCGCCGATTGCGCCACCTGAAGTACGCAAACTGGGTCACATCGTCATTGAAGTAGCCGACTATCAGGCGACCTGTGCCTGGTATACCCAGCATTTCGGGTTCATTCCCAGCGATGTACAGGTACTCCCCAACGGCACCCCCATCGTCGCTTTCATGCGCCTTGATCTCGGTGACAAGCCGGCAGATCACCATACACTCGCGATCGCGCAAGGGTTCATGGCGACCTACAGCCATAGCGCCTATGAGGTCGTCGATGCAGACGCGGTGGGCATGGGACAACGGGTCCTGCGAGAGCGGGGTTGGCAGCACTCGTGGGGAATCGGCCGGCACATCCTGGGCAGTCAGATCTTCGACTACTGGCAAGACCCTTGGGGTGACAAGCATGAGCACTACTGCGACGGGGACATTTTCACCGCCATACAACCTACGGGCATCCATCCAGTGAGTCCCGAGGCAATGGCGCAGTGGGGGCAACGCATGCCCAAGAGTTTTACCAAACCCAAGATGAGCTTCAGCAACGTACGAGTGCTGATCCGCAACCTGCGGCGCAGCCCGGATTTAACGATTCGCAAGTTGATCACGCTGATGCGGATGTTCGGGTAGAGCGGCCGCCATGTCGGGCATCAGCACACGGTATAGCCGGCGAGACGTGCTCAAAACCGGTGCATTGATCGCCGGCGGCTCGTTGATCTACAGCGTCGCCAGCCCACCCGCAGAACAACACCACAGTTCTCGCGCCATCGAGCGCGGGACAAACGCTGCTCCAGGAGTACCTTCAATGTCTGCTGTACACGTAGTTCGCTTCGAGTTTGAGAACGGTATCCACTGGGGCGTGCTACGCCAAGACCGTATCACGATTGTCCCTGGTACCTTTGAGACCACGGGTGACTTCATCAGCCTTAACAGTATCGATGGCCTCGCTCAACTGAATGGTACTCAGTTGGAGGCGCACAAAGTCAAACTGCTGTCGCCGGTGACCCGCAATCAACAGTTCGTCTGCCAAGGGGCCAACTATCGACAGCATATGATCGAGTCGGGCATGGATCCGGATGCGAAGAAATACAACATGATGTTCACCAAGGCGACCAGTTGCCTGGTGGCCGCTGACAGCGTCCTGATCAAACCGCGCACAGTACGCTTCCTTGACTATGAGATCGAACTTGGGCTGGTGATGAAACGCGCGATCACTGGCGCAGTGAAGGTCAGCGATGCCAACCTGCATGAGTTCATTGCCGGTGTGGTCATTGTCAACGACTACTCGGCACGCGACATTCAGATCCCGCAGATGCAGTTCTACAAGGGCAAGAGTTTCCGCACGTTTGGTCCGGTTGGTCCCTACCTCTGTCTGCTGGACGCCCAGGACATGCATTACCTGAAAGCCTTGCAGTTGCGCCTGACGGTCAACGGTGAGGTGCGACAAAGCGACAGCACGGCCAACCTGGTGTATGGCCCCGCTGAAACCCTTACCGAACTCTCCTCTGTCCAGGATCTCGCCCCCGGCGACCTGATCGCCACCGGTACTCCTGCGGGATGCGCGCTGACCATCCCTTCGCCTGCCAAACAGCGCATTGCGGCCCTGATGCCAGAAGCCACCAAGTGGAAACTTTTCCTCAAAGCGCAGGAGGGGCGGACGCAATATCTGAAGGCAGGAGACGTCGTCGAAGCACGCATTCGCAGCGCGGATGGCGTGATCGATCTGGGCGTGCAACGTAACCGAGTCGTAGAGGAGGCCTGACGATGATGGTGCGATCTCTGAACGACATTGAAAGTATCGAGCAGGTCCCGTTAACGGAGCGTGGCTTGGCTTCCAGCACCTATGAAGCGCTGACACGGACAGCCGAGCTAAGCCCCAACGCGCCTGCACTGAGCTTCTTCGCCGACGCTACCTGCTTCAGGAACACCCATCACTGGAGCTATGCCGAACTCGTCGAAGATATCACTCGCGCGGCGAATGCCTTCCACGACCTGGGTATTACCCCGGGTGAAGTGCTGGCCTTCATCCTGCCCAACCTGCCGGAAACCCACTTCACTATCTGGGGAGGTGAGGCGGCCGGTGTCGTCATGGCGATCAATCCGCTGCAAGAGGCCAAACAGATGGCTGCCTTGCTAAGCGCCGCCAAAGCCAGCGTGGTGGTAACGCTCGCACCGACTCCGGGCAGCGACCTGTGGCCTAAGCTGGCCTCACAGCTGGATCAACTTCTCGAGATCAAGCACGTCGTTTGGGTTGGCATGGCCCCCTACATTGATGTCGCTCAGCGTGAATCCCTTGCATCTCTGGCAGAGAAAGAACGTGGGTTGCACAGGGGGGCCACGATTCACGATTTACGGACGTTGATGGATGCTCAGCCAGGCACCCACTTGAAGAGCGGTCGGCAATTCTGCCCTGAGGATCGTTCCTCTTACTTCTGCACCGGCGGCACCACCGGGCGTCCCAAAATCGCGATGCGTACCCATGGGGCGGAGGTCTTCAACGCGTGGGCCATGGCTAGGCAGATGCAACCACAGGGGAGTGGCCAGGTCATTTTTTGTGGGTTGCCGCTGTTTCATGTAAATGCACAGCTGGTGACAGGCCTGATGCCCTGGACCCAAGGTGATCATGTCATCCTCGGCACGCCGCAAGGTTATCGCGGTGAGGGTGTGATCCCAGGCTTCTGGGAGATGGTCGAGCACTTCGGCATCAATTTCTTCTCCGGCGTTCCAACCGTTTATTCCGCATTGTTGCAAAACGAGCCGGAAGGCCGCGACCTGTCGAGCCTTCGTTATGCCATGTGTGGTGCTGCGCCGATGCCGGTCGAACTTTTCCGAGAGTTTGAAGGCCGGACCGGGGTGAAGATCCTCGAAGGCTATGGACTCACGGAAGGCGCGTGCGTCTCCTCGGTTACTCCGCCCCATGGCAAGCGCTACATCGGCTCCATCGGTATACGGATTGCCTACCAGGACATGCGCGCAGTCATGCTCGATGACACAGGAGAGTATCTGCGCGACGCCGACAACGACGAGATTGGCCTGATCGCCATCACGGGTCCGAACCTGTTCGAGGGTTACGTTGAAGATAGCCATAACCGGGGCCTGTGGATCGACATCAATGGTCAGCGCTGGCTGAATACGGGCGATCTGGGGCGCCAGGATGAAAATGGCTATTTCTGGCTGACCGGGCGCAAAAAGGAACTGATCATCCGCGGCGGCCACAACATCGATCCGAAACAAATCGAGGAGGCTTTGCAGGCCCACCCAGCGGTGGCGTTGGCGGCTGCCATCGGCAGCCCGGACGCTTATTCGGGTGAAGTGCCGGTCGCCTACGTGCAACTGCGACCAGGCCAACTTTGCGAGGTTGAAGAACTTGAGCAGTTTGCCCAACACCACATCAGTGAGCGGGCGGCCGTTCCCAAGCGGATCGAGATCCTCGAAGCACTGCCGTTGACGGCGGTTGGCAAAATCTTCAAGCCCGCCTTGCAGCAGCGCGAAATTGCCAAGGTAGTCCGGCAGAATGTGGATCGCATGTGTCTGAAGGACATCGCGGTCGAGGTCATTCAACATGAACAACGTGGATTGGTCGCCCGCATCCGGGCCGGGCGAGATCAAGAGTCCCTGGCCCTTCTTCTAGGTCGCTATAGTTTTCAGGTGGAGTGGCTTAGATGATCCTGACTTCGTAAGTTCGGCACTCCGGCCCTGGTAGTCATCAGCCAGGGCCTTGTTCACAACTTCTATCAACTCCAACCGGCACTGCCAAGTGCACCGGAAGGCGAAGCTTTGCCTGCGCACCATTCAATAAAAACAACACAAGGTGAGAAATGAATCTGAGCAACCGTGCTACCCCGCGCCTCTCAACTGTGCGAGAAATGCCTTCCTGGATTAAATTCACAGGTGCCGCAGCAATACTCAGCGTTTCAACAAGCGCGAGCGCCAATGGCATTGCGTTGAACGAGCAAAGTGCAAGTAGTGCGGGTACTGCTTATGCGGGGAGATCGTCTTCTGCGCTGGACGCCAGCACTATCTTTGGCAATCCTGCAGGTTTGACCAAACTGAAACGCACTGAAATTTCCGGCGGAGCTGCGGTCATCTCGGTGAGCGATGACATCAGTGATGCGCAGAGCAGTGCCACGGGAACGAACAAGGGGGACTCGGTACCGTTGGGGGTTGTGCCCTTCGCTTATATGTCGACGCCACTTGATGATCGTTTTTCGATTGGCCTGGGTCTCTATGCTCCAAGTGGTCTGATCAATGACTATGAGAGCACTTTTCAGGGCCGCTACCATGGCTCCTACAGTACGACCAAGGAGATCACCCTTCAGCCCACCATTGCCTATCGGATCAATGATTACGTGTCCATTGGTGGCGGGCCGACCATAAACCGTTTCAATGCAAAGCTTCAGAATTACCTGGCCACCGGCGCCCTGAACAACGGCGAGGACACACTGGTCACCATCAAAGGCAATGACACGGCACTTGGGTACAACGTCGGCATCTTGGTCGACTTTACTGAGGCCACCAGTTGGGGGATTAACTATCACTCAAAGGTGGACTATGAACTCGAAGGGCATACTGAGGTTTCCGGCTCCCCGAGCGTTGTCCCGCTGGACGGAAAGTATGACAACAAGATAGACCTCACTATGCCCGAATCCGTGGACACGTCTATCACCCATCATTTCAATAGTCGCTGGACGGGATACCTGGGGGCTACCTGGAAACGTTGGAGCCGGATCCAGAAGGTCGAGGCAGTCAACAGCGGGCTTTCCCCGGTGGGCCATGCGGCTGGCCTGGGAAGTGTGATCGAAGAAATGAACTGGCGTGACACTTGGTCCACCGCAGTGGGCGCATCCTATCAATTGAACCAACAATGGCTGCTGCGCGCAGGCTACGCCTATGATCCGTCGCCAATCAGGAATGCCGATCGCAGCGTGCGCATTCCGGTTGGGAATCGCCAAGCCGTTACCTTAGGTGGTGCTTATTCGCCAAATTCCGATCTAACGATAGACTTTGCTTATGGCTATCTGTGGGACTCCAAAGTCTCGGTGAAGCAGTCGAACAACTCCGGTCTTCAACCGGAATACAGCGCCAAATACAACAATAGTGCGAATGGATTTTCAGTGCAGGCAACCTTCCGGTACTAACCGACCAAATTTCGACTAACTAATAGAGTACTTTTTGAGTACCCAGGAATCAGCGTCAAGGAGGCGAGTGAAAGCACCTCTCGATTCAGTTCAAGCCGCCTCCCTCCCCCGCGCCACCGCCTGCGCCGCCACCAGCATCGCGCGCAACAGCACGGCGCAGCCATCCGCCAAATCCTCGGGCGCAGCATTCTCGATTTCGTTGTGGCTTATCCCGCCTTCACAGGGTACGAAAATCATCCCCGCCGGCCCCAGCTCAGCGAGGAAAATCGCGTCATGCCCCGCGCCGCTGACGATATCCATATGTGACAAGCCCAGCCCCTGAGCCGCACTGCGCACCGCTTCGACACAACCCTTGTCGAAATACAGCGGCGAGAAGTCCGCGGTTGGGGTCAGGGTATGGCTCAGCCCATGCTGCTGGCAGGTGCTACTGATCACATCGCGCACCTGAGCAATCATCGAGTCCAGGCGTGCCGGCTCCAAGTGACGGAAATCCAGGGTCATGCGCACTTCGCCAGGAATGACGTTGCGCGACCCCGGATACGCCTGCAGACAACCGACAGTGCCGCAGGCATGCGGTTGGTGCTCCAGGGCCACACGATTGACCGCCGCCACTACCGCACTGGCACCGACCAGCGCGTCCTTGCGCAGGTGCATCGGTGTCGGCCCGGCATGGGCCTCGACACCGCGCAAGGTCAGATCAAACCACTTCTGGCCAAGGGCGCCGAGCACTACGCCAATGGTCTTGTGCTGGTCTTCGAGGATTGGCCCCTGCTCGATATGCGCTTCGAAATAGGCGCCCACAGGGTGACCGCTGACCGCTCGCGGCCCGGCATAACCGATGGCGTTCAGCGCCTGGCCGACGCTGATGCCCTCGGCATCGGTCTTGGCCAGGGTTTCTTCCAGGGTGAATTTCTCGGCGAACACCCCCGAGCCCATCATGCACGGAGCAAAGCGCGAGCCCTCCTCGTTGGTCCACACCACAACTTCCAGCGGCGCCTCGGTTTCGATCTTCAGGTCATTGAGCGTGCGCATGACTTCCAGCCCGGCCAGTACGCCAAAGCAACCATCGAACTTGCCACCAGTGGGCTGGGTGTCGATATGGCTGCCGGTCATCACCGGTGGCAATTGCGGGTTGCGACCCGGGCGGCGGGCGAAAATGTTACCGACGCCGTCGATGGTCACGGTACAGCCCGCCGCCTCGGTCCATTGGACGAACAGGTCGCGGGCCTGGCGATCAAGATCGGTCAGCGCCAGGCGGCACACCCCGCCTTTGACCGTAGCACCGAGCCGGGCCAGATCCATCAACGACTGCCACAAGCGCTCGCCGTTGATATGCCGATGGGTCGATTGCAGAACGTCCTGTGCTGTTTGCATGCTGTTCTCCTGGCCTCTGCGGGCCATAGGCGCTACACGGTGGGTTTGAGATTGGTCGCACGGGCCATCTTGAGCTGGCCGAGCGCGTAGTAGATCAGCCCGCCCAGGGCGGAACCGGTGAACCAGCCAAAGTCGTAGAACCAGCTGAACGCCTGACTCTGCAGCGAAAGCAGGGTCAGCGCAACCGGTACACCAAAGGCGATGAAACCGGCGGCGTTCCAGGCCGGATAGACGTCATCACGGTACAGGCCGGCCAGGTCCAGGGTCTGTTTGCGGATCAGGAAGTAGTCGACCACCATGATCCCGGCGATCGGCCCGAGCAGGCTGGAGTAGCCCAGCAGCCAGTTGGAATAGACGCTTTCCAGGCTGACATCACTGACAATCAGGCCAAGCTTTTTCAGCAACTCATGTGCCATCAGCAACAAGCCGACCAGCCCGGTCAGTAGTACCGCCTTGGTCCGCCCGATCCACTTGGGCGCCAGGTTCTGGAAGTCGTTGGTGGGAGACACAATGTTCGCCGCGGTGTTGGTCGACAAGGTGGCGATGATAATCAGGGCCATGGCCAAGGCCACCCACACCGGGCTCTGGATATGCCCGATCAGGCTGACCGGATCGGACACGGTCTGCCCCACCAGCGACGGCGAGGCCGCCGTCAGCACCACACCCAGGGCGGCGAACAGGAACATGGTCAGCGGCAGGCCGAAAATCTGCCCGAGAATCTGGTCTTTCTGGCTTTTCGCATAGCGGCTGAAGTCAGGAATATTCAGCGACAAGGTGGCCCAGAAACCCACCATGGCGGTCAGCCCGGCAAAGAAGTAACCGTAGACGCTGGCGCCTTCCGGGCGCTTGGGTGGCTGGGCCATCAGTTCGCTGATCGAGACGTTGGGCAAGGCCCACACCAGCAACCCGGCACCGACCAGCACCAATAATGGTGCCGACAGGGTTTCCAGCCATTTGATCGACTCGGCGCCACGCAGCACTACCCACAGGTTCAGGCACCAGAACAGCATGAAGCCGATCACCTCGCCGGTGCCACCCAAGGCCTTCCAGTCCGCCGACAACGAACCGAGGAACAGGTGAATGGCCAAGCCGCCGAACATCGTCTGGATGCCGAACCAGCCACACGCCACCAGGGCCCGGATCAGGCACGGCACGTTGGAGCCTTTGATGCCGAACGACGCGCGCAACAGCACCGGAAAAGGAATGCCGTACTTGGTCCCGGGAAAAGCATTGAGTGTCAGCGGGATCAGCACCACGGTATTGGCCAGCAGAATCGCCAGCAACGCTTCGCCCACCGTCAGGCCGAAGTAAGCAGTCAGCACCCCGCCCAAGGTGTACGTCGGCACACAGATCGACATGCCGACCCAGAGCGCGGTGATGTGCCACGTGTTCCAGGTGCGTTCATACACCTTGGTTGGGGCGATGTCGTGGTTGTATCGGGGGCTGTCGAGGACGTCGCTGCCGGCGTCGAGCTCATACAAGCCATCACGTTCACGCACTTGCGATCGGGTCTGCTGCATGGCCACTCCACTGTTTTTCCGTTTTGGGAGGTACTTGCACTGGCATGAGGGCAATCACGGGTGCCCATGAGAAATCTTGACCATTTCCACAACCTGTCAAGAACGACAGGACCACTGGTCGTTTTCCTAAAACACTAAAAATCAATTAAATTCGTTTAATTTCAAATAGTTAAACAAGATATAAGCTTATAAATTAATTATTTGCCCTATTCCTTAACCCCTACTAGATTCAATTCCTGACAGCGATGACAGGTTTTGACCTACGCTGCAAAAAGAACAAAACCTAGAGCCGGCAACAACCGGTCAAGCCTGCGAGGAGCCTCTGATGACGCTTATGATTCGTGGTGCCACTCTGATTACCCATGAGGAAAGTTATCGTGCCGACGTGCTCTGTGCCGACGGCGTGATCAAAGCCATCGGCACCGACCTCGAGCTTCCCAACGGTTGCGAGATTCTCGACGGTAGCGGCCAGTACCTGATGCCCGGCGGCATCGACCCGCACACCCATATGCAACTGCCCTTCATGGGCACCGTGGCCAGCGAGGACTTCTATAGCGGCACGGCTGCAGGCCTTGCCGGTGGCACCACCTCGATCATCGACTTCGTCATCCCCAACCCGCAGCAATCCTTGCTCGAAGCCTTTCATCAGTGGCGCGGCTGGGCCGAGAAGTCAGCGTCCGACTACGGCTTTCATGTCGCCATCACCTGGTGGAGCGAACAGGTGCGTGAGGAAATGGGCGAGCTGGTGCACCTGCACGGCGTCAACAGCTTCAAGCACTTCATGGCTTACAAGAATGCGATCATGGCCGCCGACGACACCCTGGTCGCCAGTTTCGAACGCTGCCTGGAACTGGGCGCAGTGCCCACCGTGCACGCCGAGAACGGCGAGCTGGTCTTTCACCTGCAGCGCAAACTGCTGGCCCAGGGCATCACCGGGCCCGAAGCGCATCCATTGTCGCGCCCCTCTCAGGTTGAGGGTGAAGCGGCCAGCCGCGCCATCCGCATTGCCGAAACCCTGGGCACACCGGTGTACCTGGTGCATGTGTCGACCCGCGAAGCACTGGATGAGATCACCTATGCCCGCGCCAAGGGCCAGCCGGTCTACGGCGAAGTACTGGCCGGGCACTTGCTGCTGGACGACAGCGTCTACCAGCATCCGGACTGGCAAACCGCCGCCGGTTACGTCATGAGCCCACCCTTCCGGCCGCGCAAGGATGGCCACCAGGAAGCACTGTGGGGCGGCCTGCAGTCGGGCAACCTGCACACCACCGCCACTGACCACTGCTGCTTCTGCGCCGAACAGAAAGCTGCCGGCCGGGAGGACTTCAGCCGCATCCCCAACGGCACCGCCGGTATTGAAGACCGCATGGCGGTGCTCTGGGACGAAGGAGTGAACAGCGGCAAGCTGTCGATGCAGGATTTCGTTGCGCTGACCTCCACCAACACGGCGAAGATTTTCAACCTGTTCCCGCGCAAAGGCGCCCTACGTGTGGGAGCCGATGCCGACCTGGTGCTCTGGGACCCGCAAGGCACGCGGACCATTTCAGCGGCGACCCATCATCAACAGGTCGACTTCAACATCTTCGAAGGCAAGACCGTGCGTGGCATCCCCAGCCACACCATCAGCCAGGGCAAGCTGGTCTGGGCCAATGGTGACCTGCGTGCCGAGCGTGGTGCCGGGCGCTATATCGAGCGGCCGGCGTATCCAGCGGTGTTCGATCTGTTGAGCAAGCGTGCCGAGTATCAGCGTCCGGCTGCGGTTAAGCGCTAACAGCTTCGCGGGGCAAGTCGGGTCGCCGCACCGCGATCAAAGCACCAACTATAAGAGACATGAGGAAACCACCGTGATCGAGTCCCTCAACCACCTCCCCCGACCGTCCACCGACAATGCTGCCCTGGCCGAGCACTTCAGCGACCTGGCGCCACCGCTGAACGCCCGTCAGGCCGCCGTGGAGGCCTCGCGCTGCCTGTACTGCTACGACGCCCCCTGCGTTAACGCCTGCCCCAGCGACATCGACATCCCCTCGTTCATCCGCAGCATCCACCAGGAAAACGTCCAGGGCGCAGCAGAAAAGATCCTCTCGGCCAATATCCTCGGTGGCAGTTGCGCGCGGGTCTGCCCGACCGAAATCCTCTGCCAGCAGGCCTGCGTGCGCAACCACCACCAGGAGTGCGCCCCGGTACTGATTGGCCTGCTGCAACGTTATGCCCTGGACCACGCCGAGTTCACAGAACACCCCTTCCAGCGCGCCGCCAGCACCGGCAAGCGCATCGCCGTGGTCGGCGCCGGGCCCGCAGGTTTGTCCTGCGCCCATCGCCTGGCCTGGCACGGCCACGATGTGGTGATCTTCGAAGCCCGCCCCAAGGCGGGTGGTCTGAACGAATATGGAATCGCCAAATACAAGGTGGTCGACGATTTCGCCCAACGCGAGGTGGACTTCGTCCTGCAAATCGACGGTATCGAAGTCCGCCATGGCCAGGTACTGGGTGACAACCTCAGCCTGGCCGAGCTGCAACAACAGTTCGATGCGGTATTCCTCGGTCTTGGCCTGAACGCCAGCCGCCAACTGGGCCTGGCCAACGAAAGCGCGCCGGGCATGCTGGCCGCCACCGATTACATCCGCGAACTGCGTCAGGCCGAGGACCTGACCACCCTGCCTGTGGCCGATCGCTGCATCGTCCTCGGCGCGGGCAATACCGCCATCGACATGGCCGTGCAGATGGCGCGGCTCGGCGCTCGCGATGTCAATCTGGTGTACCGCCGCGGTTTCGAGGACATGGGCGCCACCGAACATGAACAGCACATCGCCAAGGAGAACCAGGTGCGCCTGCTGACCTGGGCCCAGCCTGAGCAGGTACTGCTCGATGATCTGGGCCGGGTACGCGGCATGCGCTTTGCGCGCACGCATATGATCGAGGGCCGTCTGCAAACCACTGGGGAAACCTTCGAACTGGCCGCCGACGCAATCTTCAAGGCGATCGGCCAGGCCTTCAACGATCAAGCCCTCAGTGACAGCAGCGCGCAAACACTGGCCCGCGACGGCGAGCGCATTCGCGTCGATGAACACATGCGCACCAGCCTGCCCGGCGTGTACGCCGGCGGCGACTGTACCCACCTGGGCCAGGACCTCACCGTCCAGGCCGTGCAGCACGGCAAGCTGGCCGCCGAGGCCATGCATGCGCAACTGATGCTCAATGTGGAGACTGCATAATGGCTGATCTGTCGATCGAATTCGCTGGCATCAAGGCGCCCAATCCGTTCTGGCTGGCCTCCGCGCCACCTACCGACAAGGCCTACAACGTGGTCCGCGCGTTTCAGGCCGGCTGGGGCGGCGTGGTCTGGAAAACCCTTGGCGAAGACCCGGCTGCGGTCAACGTGTCGTCGCGCTACTCGGCCCACTACGGGGTCAACCGCGAGGTCATGGGCATCAATAACATCGAGCTGATCACCGACCGCTCGCTGGACATCAACCTGCGCGAAATCACCCAGGTGAAAAAGGACTGGCCCGACCGCGCGCTGATCGTGTCGCTGATGGTGCCCTGCGTCGAGGAATCATGGAAAGCCATCCTGCCGCTGGTGGAGGCCACCGGCGCCGACGGTATCGAATTGAACTTCGGTTGCCCTCACGGCATGCCCGAGCGCGGCATGGGCGCAGCGGTCGGTCAGGTGCCGGAGTATGTCGAACAGGTTACCCGCTGGTGCAAGACCCATTGCTCGCTGCCGGTGATCGTCAAACTCACGCCCAACATCACCGACATCCGCCAGTCCGCGCGCGCCGCCCATCGTGGCGGCGCCGACGCAGTGTCGCTGATCAACACCATCAACTCGATCACCAGCGTCGACCTCGAACGCATGATCGCCCTGCCGATAGTCGGCGACATGAGCACCCACGGCGGTTACTGCGGCTCGGCGGTCAAACCCATTGCCTTGAACATGGTTGCCGAAATCGCCCGCGACCCGGCCACCCGTGGCCTGCCGATCAGCGGTATCGGTGGTATCGGCAGCTGGCGTGACGCCGCCGAGTTCATCGCCCTGGGCTGCGGTGCCGTGCAGGTGTGCACTGCGGCCATGCTGCATGGCTTTCGCATCGTCGACGACATGAAAGACGGCCTCTCGCGCTGGATGGACAGTCAGGGCTACCGCAGTCTGCAGGATTTCAGCGGTCGCGCCGTGGGCCACACCACCGACTGGAAGTACCTGGACATCAACTACCAGGTCATCGCCAAAATCAATCAGGACGCCTGCATCGGTTGCGGACGCTGCCACATCGCCTGCGAAGACACCTCGCACCAGGCCATCGCCAGCCTCAAGCAGGCTGATGGCAGCCACCGCTACGAGGTGATCGACGCCGAGTGTGTGGGCTGCAACCTGTGTCAGATCACCTGCCCGGTCCAGGATTGCATCGAGATGGTGGCGCAAGACACCGGCAAGCCGTTCCTCGACTGGCAGCACGACCCGCGCAACCCCTACCGCGAAGCCTCCTGAGGCGCGGCCACAAACAACGAGGGAGGCTCAGTGATCCTCCCTCGTTGTTTGTACTCAGTGCATATCGCTGCGTCGATACAGGCTCAAGCCCACCGCCAGCGCCGCCAGCATCCCGGCGCAGCTGCGGTTGATCCATTGCAGGGTGCGCGCCGAAAATCGCCGCATGGCATGCCGGCCGCCGTAGGCATAGACCGCCATCATCACACCGTCGAGGGCGGCGCTGGTGATCGCCAGCACCAGGTACTGTTCGGCCACCGGCTGGTCGGGGCGAATGAACTGTGGCAGGAATGCCGAGAAGAACAGCAGCCCCTTGGGGTTGGACAGACCGACGAACAGCGCGCGCAGGAAAGCTGAGCGACCACTGGCGCCAGCATTCATCGGCAGCCGTTCCAGGGCATTGCTCGGTGCGCGCCAGAGCACCCAGGCCAGGTACAGCAGGTACACCGCCCCGACCCATTTGACCAGGCTGAACAGCTGCTCGGAGGCCTGCAACAAGGCGCCCAGGCCACAGCCCACGGCAGCGATCAACAGCAGGTCGGAGAGCATCGCCCCGGCCATGCCGAAGCCGGCCACGCGCATGCCGTGGGTGGCACCGTTATTGAGGGCCAGGAGCATGGCTGGACCTGGGGTGATCATCACCGCGCCGGCGGCGATGATATAGAGCAACAGTGTGGAGGCGTCCATGGTGACTTGCGCAGACAGAAAGGCGCCAGCATGCCTGTTCGATGCGCTCAGGACAACGCCTGTTATCAGGCCGCGACGACCCTCGGCGGTTTACCTCTATCATGGTGCGTACAAGGAATATTTGCCCCGAGGAAGCCACTGCCATGCTGTACCGCCTGAGCGCCGATGGTCTGGTGCTGTTTCACCTGCTGTTCATTCTATTCGTGCTGTTCGGCGGCTTGCTGGTGCTCAAATGGCGCGCGGCCCTGTGGTGGCACTTGCCTGCGCTGTGCTGGGGCATTGCGGTGGAGTTCTTTCACCTGTACTGCCCACTCACCGACTGGGAGAACCACTTGCGTCAAGCGGCGGGCCAGGCCGGGTACGAAGGCGGTTTTATCGAGCATTACATCCTGCCGGTCATCTACCCGGCGGGACTGACGCCGGGTACTCAGGTACTACTGGGCTCAGTGGTGGTGCTGGTCAATGCCCTGGTTTACCTGCAGGTGATACGCCAGTGGCCACGCAGGCAGCCCAGCCGCTGAAGCCTGCCTTCAGCGCGTGGCGATAATGAACAGCCGCGGAAATGGCAACAGCACCTTGCCGTCGGCCGCTGGTGGGTAGTCTTTCTCCATGGCGTGCAGGTAATCCGTGAGGAAACCCTGCTGTCTATCGGCGTCCAGTGCCGCCAGGTACGGACGCAAGGCTGAGCCCTTGAACCACTCCACTACCGCCTGCGCCCCACCCATCAAGGGATGGTAATAGGTGGTGCGCCACACTTCGACCTGGCGGCAATGGGGACTGAGGATATCGTAGTACTCAGCGGCGCTGTGCCGTGGCGGGTGCTTGATTGCACCGATTTTGTCTGCCCAAGTGCCTTGGCTGGCGATCTCGCGGGCCCGGCGGTGGGCTGGCTCGTCGAGATTGTCCGGCGTCTGGATGGCCAGGCTGCCGCCCTCGGTCAGTTGCCTGACCAGCTGCGGGTACAACACCGCATGAGCGGGCAGCCATTGCAGCGAAGCGTTGGCGAGGATCACGTCGACACCCTGGGGTGCGGTCCAGCTGGCAATGTCGCCCAATGCGAAGTCGATAGTGGGCAGGCGCTGGCGTGCAGCCCGGAGCATGTCCTCGGAACTGTCGATGCCGCTGACGGCTGCCCCCGGATAACGCCCGGCCAGTACCTGGGTCGAATTGCCCGGGCCGCAGCCCAGATCGACGGCCGTGCGGATGCTCTGCTGCGGCAATGCCGCCACCAGGTCGCGCACCGGTCGCGTGCGTTCGTTTTCGAAGGTGCTGTACTGCGTCGCGGACCAGGTCATTATTGAGTCCTTGTTCGTCAGTGAAAAAGTCGGGAGCAAGCATAGAATGCCCGGCACAATTCGCCTATTGCCTCATGCTTGCCGTTAACATGAGCGCCATCAGCCCACCTGCCGGAAGCCTGCCATGACCTTGCACATCCGCCCTGCTCGACGCGAAGACGCGGCCCAGATTCTTGCCTTCATCACCGAGCTTGCCGACTACGAACGTGCCCGCCACGAAGTGATCGCCAGTGTGGCCGATATCGAGCGCACCCTGTTCGATGACGGCGCCAAAGCCCTGAGTCTGATCTGTGAACACGACGGCAAGGCCATTGGTTACGCGGTGTACTTCTACAGCTACTCGACCTGGCTGGGGCGCAACGGCATCTACCTCGAAGACCTGTACATCACCCCCGAACAACGGGGCGGCGGTGCGGGTAAACAGTTGCTCCGGCACATCGCCATCGAGGCCTGTGACAATGATTGTGGCCGTCTGGAATGGAGCGTGCTGGACTGGAACGAGCCGGCGATTCAGTTCTATCGCTCGCTGGGTGCCCAGGCGCAGGATGAGTGGGTGCGCTATCGCCTGGAAGGTGACGGGCTAAAGGCATTTGCCCAACAGTAATCCACTGTCACTGCAAGTCTGTTCCATTGGCCTTATGGCTCCAGCCCGATCCCGCGCAAGATCACGCTGGTCACCGTCTGCACCGCCCGCTCGAACTGCAGGTCGGTGAGCGGCTGGTGGTCGTTGAGCAAACCGACCTGGTGGCTGAAGTCGGCATAGTGCTGGGTCGACGCCCAGATCATGTACAACAACCCCGAGGGCTCCACCGCGAGGATGCGGCCATCGTCGATCCACTGGCGGATTTTTGCTTCTTTCATCTTGGCCCAATCGTACAGCGGGTCGTCCAGCGCCGCGCCAAGGTTGGGCGCGCCATGGATGATCTCGTTGGCCCAGACCTTGGAGCCATAGGGACGCGTGCGTGAATGGTTCATCTTGGCGCGGATGTAGCTGCTCAGCACGATGCGCGGATCGTCGTAAAGCTCAAAGCACAAGGCATCCTGCTTCCATACTTCAAGCAGGCCGAACAACACCGCCTGGTACAGTTCGGCCTTGGTGCTGAAGTAATAGTGCACATTGCTGCGCGGCAACTGTGCCGCCTCGGCGATGTCGGCCATGGCAGTGCCGGCGTAGCCCTTCTCAGCAAAGACCTGCTCGGCGGCCAGGAGGATATTGTCGACATTGCGTTGGCGAATGCTGAGCTTGTGCTGGGTCATGACCAGATCCATTGCGACTGACGCTGCAAGGCTACCACCAGGCTCCGCCGATTCGTGCGTCGGCGGCAAAAAAGTTGTGTCGGCGCAGGGATTTTTCCTCAGGCGCTCGGTCGCAATACTGCACGCCTCATTTCAACAGCCCTTCACAAGGAGCCCTCCCATGTCCATTCCACTGCTCGGTCTCGGTACCTTTCGCCTCAAAGACCAGGTGGTGATCGACTCGGTCAGCCAGGCCCTGGAGCTCGGCTACCGGGCCATCGACACCGCGCAAATCTATGGCAACGAAGCCGAAGTCGGCAACGCAGTCGCCGCCAGCGGCATCCCCCGTGGCGAGCTGTTCCTGACCAGCAAGATCTGGATCGACAACCTGAGTGCCGACAAGCTGATCCCCAGCCTGAAGGAAAGCCTGAGCAAACTGCGCAGCGACTACCTGGACCTGACCCTGATCCACTGGCCATCGCCTAAAGACGCTGTCCCGGTCAGCGAGTTCATGACCGCGTTGGCCGAAGCCCGTGACCAGGGCCTGACCCGACAGATTGGCGTATCCAACTTCACTATCGACCTGCTGCGCCAGGCCATCGACGTGGTCGGCAAAGACGCCATCGCTACCAACCAGATCGAACTGCACCCGTATCTGCAAAACCGCAAGCTGGTCGAGTTCATGCACAGTCAGGGCATCACCGTGACCTCATACATGACCCTGGGCTACGGTAAGGTTCTGCAGGATCCGGTGATCCAGGCAATCGCGGGGCAACACAACGCCACCCCGGCGCAGGTCACCCTGGCCTGGGCTATGCAGCTGGGCTACGCGGTAATCCCGTCTTCGACCCGCCGCGAAAATCTCGCCAGCAACCTCAAGGCCGGCGAGCTCAAGCTCAGCGATGAGGACATGGCGAAAATCGCCGCCCTCGACAGCGGCCTGCGCCTGACCAGCCCGCAAAGCCTGGCACCGGCCTGGGACTAACCTTGATCGCTGCAGGCCAGGGCCAACTTCAGATACTGCAGGGTGTGTTGCCGGCCAGCGGAGTCGATATAGACCATGCTGGCCTGCACCACATCGCAGAGGTCGGTTTCAGGCTCGCTCATGGCCACCACCCGAGCGATATCCAGCGGCATGCCGTAGTGATACACAGCGATTGATTCGGCGGCTTGGGCACTGGCTGTAAGCAACAGCCCCAGGCCCAGCAGAGTTCGCAGGTACATGGCGACGCTCCTGTGTGCGCAAGAGGTTCGCCGATGTGCCGGAGAACCCCGACTTCTAAAGTGTGGCGCGCCTGCGCCAAGGCGTCGGCCGAGGGGATCAACGGCAGTTTCAGGGTAAATCGGGTAATCTCGATGCCAGTCAATGGCGCACGGATTCACCCCAGCATGGAACTTCATATCAGCCTGCAAGGCAGCAAAGGTCTGGCCGAACAGCTCTACCAGCAACTGCGCGAGGGTATCGACAGCGGGCGCCTGGCCGCTGGCACGCAGCTGCCGCCAACCCGGCTGCTGGCCGAACAATTGGGCGTGTCACGCAAGACCGTGGCCGAAGCCTATTCGCGCCTGACCTACGACAACCTGCTCAGCGGCAAGGTCGGCAAGGGCACCTTCATTACCCCGGCCTCGACCCGTTTAGCGCCAGCTGGCCCCGCCATCCCCCTGGCTAGCGCCCCGACCCTGGCCAAATGGCGTTCCCGATCCAACCTGCTGGCTGACCTGGCGCCCAGTACCTTGCGCTACGACTTCATCGGCGGTGCTTCGAGCAAGGCCCAGTTTCCCTTCGATGACTGGCGCCGCTGCAACCAGTACGCGCTGCGCCAGATACGTCGCGGCAGCGCCCGCTACGCTGCCCATCAGGGTTTGCCGGAGCTGCGCGAAGCCATCGCCCGGCATATCGCCTTCGCCCGTGGTGTGCGGTGCCACAGTAGCGATGTACTGGTGTGCAACGGCGCCCAGCAGGCCCTGGACCTGATCGCCCGGATCCTGATCGAACCTGGCTGCCGGGTGGCCATGGAAGACCCCGGCTACACCCCGGCTCGCCAGCTGTTCCTGTCTCAGGGCGCGCAGCTGCAGTACGTGCCCGTGGATGACCAGGGCCTGTGCGTGGAGCAGATCGCCGAAGGCACCCGGCTGATCTACGTCACCCCCTCGCACCAGTTCCCGCTGGGCATGCCGATGAGCCTGGCACGTCGCCAGGCCCTGCTGGAGCGCGCTGCGGCGTTGGGCGCGATCATCATCGAAGACGACTACGACAGCGAATTCCGCTACGAAGGCCGGCCCACCGATTCACTGCAGAGCATGGACCGGCATGGCCTGGTGGCCTATGTCGGGACCTTCTCGAAAACCTTGTTGCCGGAACTGCGCCTGGGCTACGCCATCGTCCCCGAGGCCCTGCGCGAAGCCATCTGTGTTGCCAAGCAACTGACCGACTGGCACACCCCAACCCTGAACCAGTGGGCCCTGGCCCGCTTTATCAGCGAAGGCGCGTTGCTCAAGCATACCCGCCGCGTGCATGAGGTCTATGCCGCGCGTCGCGAACGGATCCTGCAACGTTTGCAGGGTGACCTGGCGCCCTGGTTCGAGGTAATTCCGGCTACCGCCGGCTATCACCTGAGCGCCCTGACCAAGGGCGGCCTGGAGGTGGAATTCCTGATCAACATGGCGCGCAAGGTCGAAGTCGGGCTCTACTCGCTGGCGCCCTTCTATGCCCAGGCACCGGTACGTTCCGGGCTGTTGCTGGGTTTTGGCGCGATCGAACTGCTGGACATCGACCCGGCTCTCGACCGGGTGCGTGACACCTTGCAGACCCTCGGCTGATTGGCCTCCTGAGATTCGCCGCAATTGGCTATTCGAGCATCACCGCAGCGGCGCTAAGGTAGTGCCATCGCCGCCTGATGCGGAACTTACCGGAGAACAGAGATGAGCAATCGTATCGAATGGGCCAAGCACTCGCCTGAGGCCTACAAGGCAATGGTCGGCCTGGAAATGGCCCTGGGCAAGTCCGGGCTGGAAACCTCGCTGCTGGAGCTGATCCGCCTGCGTGCTTCGCAGATCAACGGCTGTGCCTACTGCGTCAACATGCACGCCAATGATGCGCGCAAGGCCGGCGAAACCGAGGCCCGCCTGCAAACCCTGAGTGTCTGGGATGATACCGCTTTCTTCACGCCCCGTGAGCGTGCGGCCCTGGCCTGGACCGAAAGCCTGACCCGTCTGCCTGAGCGCCATGCACCGGAACACCAGTACCGCGCCCTGCTCGAACACTTCAGCGAAGCCGAGGTCGCTAACTTGACTCTGGCCATCGCCACTATCAACGCCTGGAACCGTTTCGGCGTGGGCTTTGCGATGATCCCCAGCTGAGTCATCCGGCCAAAAAAACGCCCTGCACTGCAGGGCGTTTTTATTTACAGCACTCAGCCGGCCGGCGTCGGCATCACCGGCGGCGTGTATTGCAACGTGGTACCGAGCAGCCACAGCAGGAACAGCACCAGCGGAACATGCACCAGCAACTGCACGAAGGAGAAGCCGATCAGGTCGCGCGCCTTCAGGCCCAGCACCCCCAGCAGCGGCAGCATGTAGAACGGGTTGATCAGGTTCGGCAGCGCCTCGGCGGCGTTGTAGATCTGCACTGCCCAACCCAGGTGGTACTGCAGGTCATTGGCCACCAGCATCACGTACGGCGCTTCGATGATCCACTTGCCGCCGCCGGAAGGAATGAAGAAGCCCAACACCGCCGAGTACACGCCCATCAGCACCGCGTAGGTGTCGTGGGTAGCGATCTGCACAAAGAAGGTCGAGATGTGATGCGCCAACGTTTGCGCATCGACCCCTTTAACCTGGGTCAGGATTGCCGCGATCGAGCCGTACAACGGGAACTGGATCAGCACCCCGGTGGTGGTCGGCACCGCGCGGGCGACTGCATCGAGAAAATTGCGCGGGCGCCACTGCAGCAAGGCACCGAGCATGATGAACAGCAGGTTGTAGGTGTTCAGCCCGGAAATCGCAGTGATCGCAGGTTTGGTCGTGAACTCGTTGTACAACCAGCCCGCCGCCAGCGCTACCAGCAGCAGGATCAGGATCGGGCTGTATTCCAGCCACTCGCCCGGCCGGGTGCGCTGCGGCGGCGGTGGTAGCGAAAAACTGGGGTCGATGCCGCAGTCTTGAGCGCTACGGGCACTGCCCGGCCCCGGTGCGGTGGCGTAAGCCACGACCAGGGAAACCAGTACCAACGCCAGGAGCATTACGCCCGACTGCCAGAGGAAAATGGTTTCGGTGAACGGGATCACGCCAGTGATGGCCAGAATCGACGGTGGCAGGCTGGCCGGGTTGGCCTGCAACTGCGCCGCCGACGACGACAGGCCCAGGGCCCAGACGGCGCCCAGACCCAGGTAAACGGCAGCACCAGCGGCGCGGTAATCCATGCGCAGGTCGGTACGGCGCGCCAGGGCACGTACCAGCAAGCCGCCAAACACCAGAGACAGCCCCCAGTTGAGCAACGACGCCAGCATCGAGATCAGCGCCACCCAGCACACTGCCGAGCGACCGTTTTTCGGGAGCCGCGCCAGGCGGTCGATCAATTTGACGGCAGGGGGAGAACTGGCGACTACATAGCCGCCGATGACCACGAAGGCCATCTGCATAGTGAACGGAATCAGGCTCCAGAAACCGTCGCCAAAGGCCTTGGCGGTATCGGTAGGCTTGGCGCCCATGGCCAAGGCGGCAACAGAGACCAGTATGACTGCCAAGGCGGCAAACACCCAGGAATCGGGGAACCAGCGTTCAGCCCAGCTTGAGCAACGCAGGGCAAAGCGAGCGGAGCGGCTGTCTTGGATATCAGCGGCCACGTTATCTTCCTTTTATCGTTGTTTTTTTGGCATAGCGAAGACCTCATCGCGGGGCAAACCCGCTCCCACAGGCATATCTGCACCTGTGGGAGCGGGTTTGCCCCGCGATGAGGCCTGAATGAACTACCTGAAATTAAAACGTCATCTCTTTCACATCATCCGGCACGATCAGCTTGCCGGCGGTCTTCTCGATGATCTCGTCCACCGTCACCCCCGGCGCGGTTTCGCGCAGGATGAAGGCGCCGTTTTCGATTTCCAGGTAAGCCAGATCGGTCAGCACCTTGCGGATGCAACCGGCACCAGTCAGCGGCAGGCTGCAGCGCGGCAGCAGTTTGGACTCGCCGTCCTTGGAGGCGTGGGTCATGGTGACGATGATGTTGTCGGCACCGGCCACCAGGTCCATGGCGCCGCCCATGCCCTTGACCAGCTTGCCTGGAATCATCCAGGAGGCGATGTTGCCCTCCACGTCCACTTCGAAAGCACCCAACACCGTGAGGTCAACGTGACCGCCACGGATCATGGCGAAGGATTCGGCGGAGCTGAAAATCGACGCACCACGGCGGGCGGTCACCGTTTGTTTACCGGCGTTGATCATGTCGGCGTCGAGCTGCGTTTCAGTCGGGAATTCCCCCATGCCCAGCAGGCCGTTTTCCGATTGCAGCATCACATCAATTTCGGCCGGGACATAGTTGGCCACCAGGGTCGGGATGCCGATGCCGAGGTTGACGTAGTAGCCGTCTTTGAGTTCGCGGGCGACGCGCTGGGCCATTTGTTCGCGGGTAAGTGCCATGGTCAGGATCTCTTTGTTGTTCTGTTCGGGGACGGTTCAGGCTTTGAGGGTGCGTTTTTCGATACGTTTCTCAAAGGTGCCGACAATCACCCGGTCGACGTAGATACCCGGGGTATGGATCTCGGTAGGCAGCAGGACACCCGGCTCGACGATTTCTTCGACCTCGACCACGGTGATCTTGCCGGCGGTCGCGGCCAGCGGGTTGAAGTTCTGCGCGGTGTTGCGGTACACCACGTTGCCGTAGTGGTCAGCCTTCCAGCCTTTGACGATGGCGAAGTCGCCGGTGATGGCTTCTTCGAGGATGTACTTGCGGCCATTGAACTCACGCACTTCCTTGCCTTCGGCAACCGGGGTGCCATAGCCGGTGGCGGTGAAAAACGCCGGGATACCGGCACCGCCAGCGCGCATTTTCTCGGCCAGGGTGCCTTGCGGGGTCAGTTCCACTTCCAGTTCGCCACTGAGCAATTGGCGCTCGAACTCGGCATTCTCGCCGACATAGGAGGCGACCATCTTGCGAATCTGGTGATCTTCAAGCAACACGCCCAGGCCAAAGCCATCAACGCCGCAGTTGTTCGAGACCACGGTCAGGCCCTTGACGCCACGGCGCTTGATCTCGTTGATGAGGTTTTCTGGAATACCGCACAGGCCGAAACCACCGGCCAGTACTGTCATGTTGTCGGTCAGGCCTTCAAGAGCCTGTTCATAGGTTGCTACGCGCTTGTCCAGTCCGACCATGCTGATCCGCCTTTTGTAGTTGTTGAACCGACAGGGGTGTCGGCGAGCGTTTGACGCATCTTCACCTTAATGGACTTATTTGTTAATTTTGTTTTTATGATCATTTGATTGATTTTTCAAAAGAATAGGCCACGCCGATGAACGTCAAACAGCTGCGCGCCTTCGTCACTGTCGCCAAATACCAGAGTTTTGCCCAGGCCGGCGAGCACCTGCATCTGTCGCAACCAGCCCTGAGCCTGACCATCAAGGCCCTGGAAGACAACCTCGGCGGCGCCCTGCTCAGCCGCACCACCCGCAGCGTCAGCCTGACTCCGGAGGGCGAAGTGCTGCTGCCCCTGGCCCGGCAGCTGCTGGCCGACTGGGACAACACCGAAGAACTGCTGCGCCAGCGCTTCACCCTGCAGTTGGGGCGGGTGTCGATTGCCGCCATGCCGGCCTTTGCCGGCAACCTGCTGCCAGCGGTGTTGAAAGTGTTTCGCCAGCGCTACCCGCGGGTCAATGTCACAGTGCATGACGTGATCAACGAGCAGGTGCTGGAACTGGTGCGCCATCGCCGCGTCGAGCTGGGTATCGGGATTGAGCCCGAGGCCAGCGCGCCAATGCTATTCAAGCCGTTGTACCTGGACCGTTTCGTCGCGGTGGTGCCCACTGATTCACCTTTAGCACAGCAAGCCCAGGTCAGCTGGCGCGAGCTGCTGGCTGAAGACTTCATCGCCCTGCAACGGCCCTCGGCCGTGCGTTTGCTGCTGGAGCAGGCCCTGGCGGCCGAGCATGGCAAGCTGGCGGTGGCCTTCGAGAGTCATCAGTTGTCAACCATCGGCCGCATGGTTGCCAACGGCCTGGGCGTCAGTGCCGTACCGGCCTTGTGCATCGGCCAGATGCAGGAGCTCGGCGCCTGCTGCGTACCGCTGGTCGAGCCAATCATCGAACGGCGCATTGGCGTCTCCCTGCTGGCTGACCATAAACTCTCAGCGGCAGCTCAGGCGCTGCTCGATGTATTACAAGAACAAGCCCGCCCCCAGGAGATGACATGCTTACAGTGAAGCTTGCCGACAAAGACGTTCCGGCTATCGGCCAGGGTACCTGGTATATGGGCGAAGACCCGGGCCAGCGTGGCCGCGAAGTGGCGGCGCTGCAGCAAGGCATCGATCTGGGCCTGACGCTGATCGACACAGCCGAGATGTATGCCGAAGGCGGTGCTGAACACGTGGTCGGCCAGGCCATCGCCGGACGCCGTGAGCAGGCCTTCGTGGTCAGCAAGGTGTACCCGCACAACGCCAGCCGCAACGGCATCCCGGCAGCTTGCGAGCGCAGCCTCAAGCGTCTGGGCACTGACTATATCGATCTGTACCTGTTGCACTGGCGCGGCCAGTACCCGCTTGAGGAAACCGTCGAGGCCTTCGAACGCTTGCGTGAAGCGGGCAAGATCGGCCGCTGGGGCGTGTCGAACTTTGACACCGACGATCTGCGCGAACTGCACAATCCCGACTGCGCCACCAACCAGGTCCTGTACAACCCCGCCCAGCGCGGCATTGAGTTCGACTTGTTGCCCTGGAGCCACAAACGCCAATTACCGACCATGGCCTATTGCCCGTTGGCCCAGGCCGGGCGCTTGCTCAAGCACCCGACCCTGTTTGAGATTGCCGAGCGCCATGGTGCCACCCCGGCCCAGGTCAGTCTGGCCTGGGTGACGCGTCAGGACGGTGTGATTGCCATCCCCAAGGCGGTGGACCCGGAGCATGTGCGCCTGAATGCGGCGGCTGCCAGCCTGACCCTCAACAGCGAAGACCTGCGCGCTATCGACCGGGCCTTTCCGGTGCCGACGCGCAAACAGCCTCTGGCGATGCTCTAACGAAAATCCCGACTGCGCACATCCAGCCCTTGCAACAGCGGACTGAGGTCTTCCAATCGCTGAGCAATCAGGTGGCGTACCCCGCTTTCGCACTCAAGCCGCCCGCTCACCCGTAACAATTGTGAGCCGACCAGAGCCCGGCGCTGACGCTCGGCCAGGTCGCGCCAGACCACCACGTTGACATTGCCGAACTCATCTTCAAGGGTGACAAAAGTGACTCCGCTGGCGGTCTGCGGGCGCTGCCGGCCGGTCACCAAGCCCGCCACGCTGACCTTGTCGCCATGCCCGGCGCCCTCCAGCGCCTGTGAACTGCGACAGCCCAACACGTCGAGACGGCGGCGCAACAAGCTCAGCGGATGCGGGCCCAGGGTGGTGCCGACACTGGCATAGTCGGCGAACATATCCTCGCCGATCGACGGCTGCGGCAGGCTCACAGGCGCCTCCTCAGGCGCATCAACCCCGGCGAACAACGGCAGCTGCGCCTGCACCGCCGCCACGCTCCAGCGCGCCCGGTAACGGTCACTGGCCAGCCCGCGCAGGGCACCGGCATCGGCCAGCAGTTCACGCGCCCGGGCATCGAGTTGCGCGCGCAGGCAAAGATCACTGATATCACGCCAAGCAGCCGCGCTCCGCGCCTGTTCGATGCGCCGGGCATCGTCCTGGCGAAAGCCGCGAATCTGCCGCAACCCCAGACGAATGGCCAGCGCCTGCCCTGCCCCCGGTTCCAGACTGCAATCCCAATCACTGTGGCAGACATCCACCGGACGGATCTCGATCCGGTGACGGCGGGCATCCTGAAGAATCTGGTCGGGACTGTAGAAGCCCATCGGCCAGCTGTTGATCAACGCGCAGGCATAGATCGCCGGTTCATGGCACTTGAGCCAGCAACTGGCGTAGGTCAGCAAGGCGAAACTGGCGGCGTGAGATTCGGGAAAGCCATAGCTGCCAAAGCCCTTGATCTGCTCGAAGATCCGCTCGGCGAATTCGCGGCTGTAGCCATTGCCGAGCATGCCGCTGATCAACTGTTCGCGGTGTGGTTCCAGGCCCCCATGACGTTTCCAGGCGGCCATGGCCCGCCGCAACTGATCGGCCTCGCCCGCCGAATAACCGCCTGCGACCATGGCCAGCTCCATCACCTGTTCCTGGAACAGCGGCACGCCCAAAGTACGCTCGAACACCTTCTGCAGGGCTGGTGACGGATAGCTCACCGGCTCCAGACCCTGACGCCTGCGCAAGTAAGGATGGACCATGTCACCCTGGATCGGCCCGGGGCGAACGATAGCCACCTCGATCACCAGATCGTAGAACTCCTTTGGCTTGAGTCGCGGCAGCATGGCCATCTGCGCCCGCGACTCGATCTGGAACACGCCGATGGTGTCGGCGCGACCGATCATTTCATAGGTGGCCGCACAATCGGCGGGAATCTGCGCCAGGCTCAGTTCACGGCCGCGATGGCGGTACAACAGATCAAAACAGCGACGCAAGGCGCTGAGCATGCCCAAGGCGAGGATGTCGACCTTGAGCAGGCCGACCAGATCGAGATCGTCCTTGTCCCACTGGATTACCGTACGCCCCTCCATCGCGGCGTTTTCCACCGGCACCAGCGTGTCCAGCGGCTGCTCGGAAATCACGAAACCGCCTGGGTGTTGGGACAGGTGGCGGGGAAAGCCGATCAATTCGCCGGTCAGTGCCAGCACCCGACGCAGCAACGGGGTGTCGGGATCGAAACCGGCTTCACGCAGTTGCTCCGGCGGCGGCAAACGATCGCTCCAGCGCCCGCAGCAGTCGGCCAACGCGTTGATCTGCGCCACCGGCAAGCCCAGCACCCGAGCAATATCGCGCACCGCACCGGCGGCGTGGTAGGTACTGGCCACAGCAGTCAACGCCGCGCGGTGACGACCGTATCGGTTGAACACGTACTGCAGGACTTCTTCACGACGCTCGTGTTCGAAATCGACATCGATATCCGGGGGCTCATCGCGCTCGCGCGACAGAAAACGCTCGAACAACAGGTGGCTGCGCATCGGGTCCAGTTCGGTGATGCCCAGCACGAAACACACCACCGAGTTGGCCGCCGAACCACGTCCCTGACAGAGAATGCCCTGGCCGCGGGCAAAGTTGACGATGTCGTGAACGGTGAGGAAATAGCTCTCGTAGTTCAGCTCGGCAATCAGCTCCAGTTCGTGTTCCAGCGCCTGGCGGGCTTTCTCTTCGAGACCGTTGGGCCAGCGCCAGCGCTGCCCCTGCTCACACAAATGGCGCAACCAGGCGCTGGCCGTCTGCCCGGCGGGCACCAGCTCGCGGGGGTACTGATAGCGCAGTTGGCTCAGGTCAAAGCGACAGCGGGCGGCGATGCGCAGGGTTTCATCGAGCAACGCCTGCGGATACAGCTCGGCCAGTTGCGTCAACGGGCGCAAATGACGCTCGCCGTTGGCGAACAGGCGTTGCCCGGCCTCGGCCACGGTGCAGTGATGACGGATCGCCGTCATGCTGTCCTGCAAGGCACGTCGCCCACGGGCATGCATGTGCACATCGCCCGCCGCCACGGCGGGAAGTTGCAGGGATGCGGCCAGGGTCAGCAACTGTTGCAGGCGCAGCCCATCGTCGGCGCCACGGTGCAGCTCGACCGCCAGCCACAGGCGCTCGGCGAAGCGCTCACGTAACCAGTGGCCGACAGCCAGATCCTGCTCGCCCTCATCCGGCACCCACAGGGCCAGCAGCCCGTCCTGGGGAACGTCGAAGTCTTCACGCAGTAGCTGGTAGGCGCCCTTCTGCGCCCGCCGTCGGCCCAGGGTGATAAGCCGGCACAGGTGCTGGTAACCGAGCAGATTCTCCGCCAACAGCACCAGCTTGGGTCCATCGTGCAGGCGCACTTCGCTGCCGACGATCAAGGGCAGCTCCACCGCCCTTGCCGCCTGCCAGGCCCGGACAATCCCGGCCAGGGTGCACTCGTCGGTGATCGCCAGTGCCTGGTAACCCTGTTGGCGGGCGCGGCGGAACAACTCCTGGGCGCTGGAGGCCCCGCGCTGGAAACTGAAGTTCGACAAGCAGTGCAGCTCGGCGTAAGTCGCGGGCGTGCTCATGCAAACCAGCCCTGCAGCCACAACGGCCCCTCTTCACCGAGGTTGCGGTAGGCCCAGGCATACAGCCCGCTCGGGGTTTGCACCCGGTAGTAGTCGCGACGCACATCGCCACCATCCCACCAACCGGACTCGATCCGCTCGGCGCCGGTCAGCAGTTGCACACCCACACCGGACAACGCCTGGGGCTCGGCCAGCAACCAGCCCGGGCGCAGTGCTGCGGGGGCGGCCGACGGCAGTTTGGCCGTGCAGTCCAGGCGCCAGGCGCATTCCGGGCGATGATCGGCCTGGGCCGACAGGCTGTGCACCGCCGTGTCGCCCAGACGCGCGCGCAGGCGTTCGCGCAGTTGCTCCCAAGGCTGGTTCTGCTGCGGGCGTGGCTCGAACAGTTCGCGGTGCTGCGGGACAAAGGCCGGCAGGTCTTCGGCCTGCAAACGCAGATTGCGCACCGGCGCCCTTAGCTGCAGTTGTTCAAGGCGCCCACGGGCCAGCTCGAACAGCATCAGCGGGTCACGCTCGGCGGCCAGCAGGCCAACGGCTACCCGGGTGTCGGTGCCTTCGGCGTGCTCCAGGTGCAGGGTAAAGCGCTGCACGCCGCTGTCACGGCCCGCCAGGAACGCGGCCAGATCGTTGATCAGACGGCGCAGCGGAAAGAGCAAGGCCTGGTGCGACTCGACATCGAAATTCAATTCCAGACGGGCGTCGAAGTGATCCGGCGGCAGATAGAACGTCAGCGCCATGGGGCGCAGCCCCAGCAGACGGTCCAGGTGCAGTTGCACCGCTGCGGCAAAACGCCGGGCCAGGGCCTCGCGGGGCAGCGTCATGACCTGTCCGAGTCGGCGCAGGCCCATACGGACTAAGGCGCTGGCCGCCTCCACTGGCAGACCTACCCGTTCGATGGGCAGTTGCTCAAGCGCGGCGCGCGTCTGTTCGGAACAATCGAGCGCCAGGCCATCGTGGCAGTTGGCGAGCATGCGCGCGGCCACAGGGTTGCTGGCCAGAACGATACGGTGGCGAAACCCCAAGGCGCTCAGCTCGGCACGCAAACGCGCTTCGAAGACAGGCCAGGGGCCGAACAGGCCGAGGCTGGATTCGACTTCCAGCAACAGCACCCGCGGGTAATGCAGGCTGACCTGGGAGCTGAACTGGTAAGCCCAGGCGGCGAGCAGTTGCTGCAAGGCGTCGATGGCGGCCGGGTCATGGTCGACGCAGGTGAAATTGCCCGCCAGCGCCTGAGCAGTGGTCAACGACTGCCCGGCACGCAGGCCAAGGGCCGCCGCTGCCGGGTTGACCGCCTGCAGTAGGCGTCGCTGGGGCGGACCACTGAGCAGCACCAGTGGCGTGTCGGGGTCGGCGCGCCCGCGCAACACAGCGTCGAGCGCCAGCTGCGGCAGGAGGATACAGGCCCAGAGCATGATCCATCAGCCTCGCCCGGGGCAGGCAATGGGCAGCGCCGGGGCCAGGCCGCCGCGGCATTTGAGTACCCGCCACTGGGCCGGGCGGGCATCAATGGCAATGCGCAACGCCGCCGGTGACGGGTTCAGCGCCGCCTGCAGAGGGCGCAGGGCAAAGGCCAGGGTCTGACCGCTTTCGGCGGCTACCTGCAAGCGACGCAAGGCGCGGTCGTCGGCCTTGTGTGGCCAGCACAGCACAGCGCCGCAACTGCCTGAGCGCAGGCATTGCTCGGCAGCCCAGAGCGCATCGGCCGCTGCCGCCTCGATCAGGGTCAGCCACTGCAGGTCGACCCCCGCCGCCTGCCAGGCCGGTGCATAGGGAATAAACGGCGGAGCAATCAGCACCACTCGCTCGCCACTGGCGGTCAGGCGGGCCAGGCTGGGCCAGAGCAATTGCAGCTCGCCGCAGCCTTCGGCGGTCAGCAACACCTCTGTGAGCGCACCGGGCGGCCAGCCACCGCCCGGCAATGCCGTGTCCAGCGCCGCATGGCCGGTGGGCTGCAAGCCCTGGGGCTGAGCCTGGGGCCGCCCCTTCCAGACCCGTTGCTGGTCGAGCAGCCCGTCGAGGCTGAGCACCGCGCCCATCAGCCGCGTCTCACCAGGCCGCAGAACACGCCTTCGATGACGAAGTCCTGGCCGGGGCCAACCTCGATCGGCGCATAGGCCGGGTTGCGTGGCAGCAGGCGGTACTGCTGGGCACTGACCCGCTCGAAACGCTTGATGGTCACCTCGCCATCGAGGCGGGCGACGATGATCTGCCCGTCACGGGCTTCGGCCTGCTGCTTGATGCCGACCAGGTCGCCGTCGAGGATGCCGTCATCGAGCATCGAGTCACCGCGCACCTTGAGCAGGTAGTCCGGCGAACGACTGAACAGTTGAGCGTCGAGCATGAGCTGCTCGTGGATATCAACGTCCGGGCCGATGGGCCGCCCTGCGGCCACCTGACCCAGCACCGGGATTTCCAGGACCTCGGGCCGACGCAGAGCCCCGGCCAGGCGAATGCCCCGGGCCTGGTTGCGGGTGACCTCGATGAACCCGGCCTCGGCCAGGGCCTGGATATGCTTGCGCGCCACACTGCGCGAGGCAAAGCCGAAGGCTGTGGCGATGTCGGCCAGGCTCGGCGGCTGGCCATGATCGGCAATCCGCTCACGGATGAAGGTGAGGATAGCGCTGCGTTTGGGCGATAGTCTGTTCATGGAGCACATTTGTACTCTTTTCAGCGCGCACTGACCAGCCCCTGTGATCGGGTTATGATGAGCGGCCACTGCAACGGACGCCCAGAATGCTTGAAGCCTTGTTGTTCGATCTCGACGGTACCCTGACCGATACCGACAAACTCCACCTGCAGGCCATGCAACAACTCTTGCTGGAAGAAGGCCGGGTGTTCACCGAGGCAGAATTCGATGCCCATGTCAGTGGTCGGGCCAACGCTGATCTGTGCCGCTACTTGTTCCCCGAACGGTCGCTGACCGAGCACCAGGTTTTTGCCGATCGCAAGGAAGCCCGCTTTCGCGCCCTGTCACCGACGCTGCAGCCCACCGCCGGGCTGATCCGGTTACTGGAGCATGCCGAACAGGCAGGCATCGGCATGGCCGTGGTGACCAATGCGCCACGGTCCAACGCCGTGCACATGCTCAATGCCATGGGCCTGGGTGAGCGTTTCAAGCATGTGCTGGTGGCTGAAGAGCTACCGCGGGCGAAGCCGGATCCACTGCCCTACCTCAGCGGCCTTGAATGCCTGCAAGCGCGGGCCAGTCATGCCCTGGCGTTCGAAGATTCGGTGCCTGGAGTGACGGCGGCCAGCCGGGCCGGGATCTTTACCGTTGGTCTGTCCACCAGTCAGACGCCCGAGGCGTTGCTCGCGGCCGGGGCGCAGCTGGTAGTGGCGGATTTCGAGGATCCGCGGCTGTGGGCGCTGATTGGACAAATGAGTGGGGTAACTATCTGACTTAGACATCGCGGGGCAAGCCCGCCCACCGAGCCGGTGGGCGGGCTTGCCCCGCGATGGCATCAACAGACTCACCCGGAAATGCAGCGCGTCGCCGCAGTCTTCACGTCACCCAGGCGCAGGGGAAAGTTGTTCAGGCGTTCGTACAGCTTGATGCTGCTGCCACTTCCGCGCTCGTTGATGTCTACCAGGGCAGCAGGCCCGGCTCCGATCTTTTGCGGCACGACCAGGCGCAGGCCGTCATGATGCGGCTCAACCTCAAGGGGGCCACGGCTTTCAACCAATTGCTGCTGTACGCAGGTGGCGTACTCCTGGGGCTTCTTGCCGGAAATCACGCTCAAGGTTTCCGGCGAGCTTTCCAGCTCCGACACGCTGGCGCAACCACCCAGCGTAACTGCCAACGCTGCTACAACCCACTTCATCAAGCTACACCTCCACCACGGAAAAAGACTCTGACCGCGCCCAGACCATTTTGCTCCCTTGATTGGCAGATTTATCGTAGGTCTGGCACGAAGGGCGACAGTGTAACCGTTGATCATGGTATCGTTTTGATTTGCCCAAAGATCCATTGCGGAGAGCAACATGAAATTCGTACACCAGCGCGAACACCTCAATGAAGACGACATCGTCGTCATCGAGTGTTCCCAGCGCTGCAACATCCGCCTGATGAACGACGCCAACTTCCGCAGCTTCAAGAATGGCGGGCGCCACACCTATCACGGCGGTGCTTTCGTCGATTTCCCGGCGAAGATCACTGTGCCCAGCACCGGTTTCTGGAACATCACCATCGATACCGTCGGTCCGCGCGCGTTGTCTGCAGTGACCAAGCCGACCTTCACCCACAAGATCAAATTCATCCGCCGTTCGTCGTCGAAGCTGAGATAAGCCATGAGCCAGACCACCAAGTACGTCATCAAGTACAAGATCGATGGCGAGCGTCGTTTCGACTTCGCCCAGATGAGCAGCGACGCCCCTGAACAAGTGCAAGCCGCCCTGGAGAAACTCCACGGCGAAGACGCGAAAAAGATCACCGACATCAAGGTCAGCAAAGCCCTGTAACGGATACAGCGCAGAAGGAACCCCAGGCATGAGCCCATGGCCGGACACCCGTCTTCTTGATCTGCTAGGCATCGAACTGCCGATCCTTCAGGCGCCCATGGCCGGTGCCACCGGCTCGGCCATGGCCATTGCCGTGAGCAATGCCGGCGGCCTGGGATCACTTCCCTGTGCAACTCTGAGCCTGGAGCAGATCCGCGCCGAACTCGAAGCCTTTGCCAAGGCCTGCAATGGCCCGCTCAACGTCAATTTCTTCTGCCACCAGCCACCGCAGCCTGATCCGGCGCGCGATGCGGCCTGGAAACTGGTGCTCAAGCCTTACTACGAAGAGCTGGGCGCCGACTTTGATGCGCCAACGCCAGTATCCAACCGCGCACCGTTCGACGACGCCAGTTGCCAGCTGATCGAAGCCTTCAAGCCAGCCGTAGTCAGCTTCCACTTCGGCCTGCCAGAGGCAAGCTTGCTGGCACGGGTCAAGGCCACTGGAGCGAAGGTGCTGTCCAGCGCCACCACCGTAGACGAGGCGATCTGGCTGGAGCAGAACGGCTGCGACGCGATCATCGCCATGGGCTATGAAGCCGGCGGGCACCGCGGGATGTTTCTCAGTAGCGACCTCAATTCCCAGGTCGGTGCCCTGGCGCTGGTGCCGCAAATCGTCGATGCCGTGAAGGTTCCGGTGATTGCCGCTGGCGGCATCGGCGACCATCGCGGCATTGTTGCCGCCCTGGCCCTGGGCGCGTCGGCGGTACAGCTGGGCACCGCGTACCTGTTCTGCCCGGAAGCCAAGATCTCGATGGCCCACCGCCAGGCCCTGCGCAGCGCCAAGGAAAGCGACACGGCCCTGACCAACCTGTTTACCGGGCGGCCGGCCCGCGGCATCAGCACGCGGATCATGCGCGAACTGGGTCCCATCAGTGCGCTGGCACCGCACTTCCCGCTGGCCGGTGGTGCGCTGATGCCGCTACGGGCGATCAGCGAGCCACAAGGTAACAGCGATTTCAGCAACCTCTGGTCGGGCCAGGCGCTGCGCTTGGGGCAAGCCCTGCCGGCCGCCGAGCTGACCCGTGAACTGGCAAAAAACGCCCTCGCCCAGCTCAACCGCTGAAAACAGTGCTTTCCGTTTGTCGGGTGCTCGCTATATATTCATGTATACAGCGATCACCCCTCAGCCCATGGAGCTGTGTTTCATGAGTAAGTGCGCACCGCGTTTTGCCCTGGCCGCCCTGGCCGCGTTCATGACCGTCAACAGTGCCTGGGCCGATGAGGTTCAGGTGGCTGTCGCTGCCAACTTCACCGCACCGATCCAGGCGATTGCCAAGGACTTCGAGAAAGACACCGGTCACAAGCTGGTCGCCGCCTACGGTGCCACCGGGCAGTTCTATGCGCAGATCAAGAACGGGGCGCCGTTCGACGTCTTCCTCGCCGCCGACGACAGCACCCCGGCCAAACTGGAAAGCGAAGGCGATAGCGTCAAAGGTTCGCGCTTCACTTATGCCATCGGCACCCTGGCACTGTGGTCGGCCAAGCCTGGTTACGTCGACGCCAAGGGTGAAGCGCTGAAGAAAAATGAGTTCAAGCACCTGTCCATCGCCAACCCGAAAGCTGCGCCTTACGGCCTGGCCGCCACCCAGGTGCTGGACAAGCTCAAGCTGACCGAGGCCACCAAGGCCAAGATCGTCGAAGGCCAGAACATCACCCAGGCCTTCCAGTTCGTGTCCACCGGTAATGCCGAGCTGGGCTTTGTCGCCCTCTCGCAAATCTACAAGGACGGCAAAGTCACCGAAGGTTCGGCCTGGATCGTCCCGGCCAGCCTGCATGAGCCGATCAAGCAAGATGCGCTGATCCTCAACAGGGGCAAAGACAATCCGGCGGCCAAGGCCCTGGTGGACTACCTCAAAGGTCCGAAAGCCGCTGCGCTGATCAAGTCCTACGGTTACCAAATCTGATGCCGCTGGATGCCAGCGACCTGGGTGCTATCTGGCTGACCTTCAAACTGGCCAGCCTGACCACGTTGATCCTGTTGCTGGTCGGCACGCCCATCGCCTGGTGGTTGGCGCGCACGCGCTCCTGGCTGCGCGGGCCGGTAGGCGCGGTGGTGGCCCTGCCGCTGGTGCTGCCCCCGACAGTCATCGGCTTTTACCTGCTGCTGGCCCTGGGCCCCAACGGCTGGATCGGCCAGACCACCGAGGCGCTGGGGCTGGGCACCGTGGTGTTCAGCTTCAGCGGCCTGGTGATCGGCTCGGTGATCTACTCCATGCCCTTTGTTGTGCAACCGCTGCAGAACGCCTTCAGCGCTATCGGCGAGCGCCCGCTGGAAGTCGCCGCCACCCTGCGCGCCAGCCCCTGGGACAGTTTTGTCCATGTCGTGCTGCCGCTGGCCCGGCCCGGCTTCATCACCGCCAGCATCCTCGGCTTTGCCCATACCGTGGGAGAGTTCGGCGTGGTGCTGATGATCGGCGGCAACATCCCCGACAAGACCCGCGTGGTCTCCGTACAGATCTTCGACCATGTCGAAGCCATGCAATACCTGCAAGCACACTGGCTGGCCGGCGCCATGCTGGTGTTCTCGTTCCTCGTGCTACTGGCGCTGTACTCCAGCCGCCAGGGCAAATCGGCCTGGAGCTGAAGCGTGCAGAAGATGATCCATGCCCGGCTCAAAGTCGCCCGTGACAGTTTCGAGCTGGACGTCGACCTGCAATTGCCCGGTCGCGGCATCAGTGCCCTGTTCGGCCACTCAGGCTCAGGCAAGACCACCTGCCTGCGCTGCCTTGCCGGCCTGGAACGGGCCTCCGAGGCTTATATCGAAGTCAACGGGCAGATCTGGCAAGACTCGCGACGCGCGCATTTCATCGCCCCGCACCTGCGCCCGATCGGCTATGTGTTCCAGGAACCCAGCCTGTTCCCGCACCTGACTGTCCACGCCAACCTGACCTTCGGCTGGCGCCGTATTCCGGCCCAGGCGCGCAAGGTCAGCCTTGAGCAGGCCTGCGCGCTGCTGGGCATCGAGCACTTGCTCGAGCGCAAGCCCGCCACCCTGTCCGGCGGTGAGGCGCAACGCGTGGGCATCGCCCGGGCCTTGCTCAGCAGCCCGCAACTGCTGTTGATGGACGAGCCCCTTGCCGCCCTCGACGGCCCGCGCAAACGTGAGATTCTGCCGTACCTGGAACGTCTGCACGCTGAGCTGGAAATACCGCTGATCTATGTCAGCCATGCCCAGGATGAAGTGGCCCGGCTGGCTGACCACCTGGTGCTGCTGGAGCAGGGCAAGGTCCAGGCCAGCGGCCCGATTGCCACCACCCTCGCCCGCCTCGACCTGCCGCTGGCTCAGGGTGACGATGCCGGGGTGATCATCGATGGTCAGGTCAGCAGTTACGACACCCGCTACCAGTTACTCGGCCTGCAACTGCCGGGCAGCCCCCTGGAGCTGCGCCTGGCTCACGAACCACTGGCACTTGGCACGCCATTGCGGCTCAAAGTGCAGGCCCGGGATGTCAGCCTGAGCCTGGTCGAAGATGCCCACTCAAGCATCCTCAACCGATTACCGGTACGGGTCAGGGGTCATCAGCCGGCGGATAACAATGCCCATGTCCTGGTCAGCCTCGATGCTGCCGGCAGCGTATTACTGGCCCGAATAACCCGCTACTCGGCCGATCAGTTGGGCCTGCACAGCGGTCAACAACTGATAGCGCAGATCAAGTCGGTGGCTCTGCTGCGCTGATCACGCATCAACGCAAGGGGCTGAGCGCCGAGAGAAGGTGCCTGGTGTTGTTCCTGCAACGCCGTTAGCCCCTTGAAAGTCGATACAAAAGCCCTCAGTTCTCATATCATGCAGAGAAATTTCCCATATTCGCTCAAGCCCCCTATGCTTGCCGGTGTGAGCAGCGTTCGCTGCTACGGAACGCCCAATCGCCCCCTACCGGCACCTGCGTCTAAAGACTCACTACAGATTCTGTGTTCGGCGGAATTAATATTTCCCGAAAGCGTCTTTAATGAAGGAAAAGAGGAACGCGTTCCGCGTGTTCCCGGCTTGTGCGGGCGCGGCCTGCAAAGCAACTTACGTTACCAAGGAGATATACATGCTGATACTCACCCGCAAGGTTGGCGAAAGCATCGTCATCAACGATGACATCAAAGTCACCATTCTGGGCGTCAAAGGTATGCAAGTGAGGATCGGCATCGATGCACCGAAAGATGTTCAGGTGCACCGCGAAGAGATTTTCAAACGCATTCAGGCTGGCAGCCCGGCACCGGAAAAAGGAGACACTCATCACGAGTAAGACTACCTGATTCAAGCCGCACGGATGCGCTTGACCCGATCGCGTCAGCCCTGGTGGCGGGCCGCAATGGCCTCATGACGACGTGGGCGGGCGGAGCGATTGGTTAACCTTGGCGATCAACCTGGGTATATCGAAGGATTTGTCGAACGCCACTGCGAACAACTCTGGACTGTCCCATCCCTTATGCGTCTGGGCGCCGCTGATTAAAATTATCGGCAGCGGCTGCCAAGCCATATGCAGTGCACCGCTGTCCTGATTCCTACGCAACTGGAGAGGGCCCGCCGGGCGATTGCCCATCAGTGCCTCACCCAGCTCGATCACACCATCGACCATGACATCCTGCAACTCTTCCTGTTGCTGTACCTGCAGCTCGACATCTTTAGCCAGTGTGCATGGAGCGCAGACATGGTAGCCAGGTGTTTGGCATTGCTGTTGAAAGGGCTCGCTGTGCGCGTCGCAGAAGACCGGCCCAGACCCTCCCTCTGCGGTTGACTCAAATATAACGATGAGTTATAAAGCTCGCTTGATTGCGGAGGAAATGTATTTTCTCCAGGGCTTCGATCCAACAGCGCGCCCGGTCGCCAGACCCTTTCAAACCTGTGCGAGTGTGGTGGAATTGGTATACACAGCAGACTTAAAATCTGCCGGCGTGAGCCTTGCGGGTTCGAGTCCCGCCACTCGCACCATCTTCTGAAAAAGGCGCCTTGCAGGCGCCTTTTTGCTGCCTGCGATTCACCCCACCCCAAGCGCAAAGGCGGCAAGCAGCTGCTAAGGTAAAATGGCCCAACAACAAAGGAAGGTGGCCATGCGATATACCTTGTTCGACAACCAGCGTGATGTAATCATTTTGCTCGCACGTATCCTGCTGATGATCCTGTTCATCATGTCCGGCTGGAGCAAACTGACCGGCTTCGACGGTACCGTCGGTTACCTGACCTCACTCGGCGCCCCCATGCCCACCGTCGCAGCCGCCGTTGCGGTGATCATGGAGTTCTTTGTCGCAATCCTGCTGATCCTGGGTTTCTACACCCGCCCGTTAGCGTTTCTGTTCGCCTTGTTCGTGATCGGCACCGCAGTGATCGGCCATCCATTCTGGACCATGGACGACCCGGAACGCGCGGCCAACAGCGTACAGTACTTCAAGAACCTGAGCATTTGTGGCGGCTTGCTGTTGCTGTCGGTGACAGGCGCCGGAAAATTCTCGGTGGATGGGCGATAGCGCGGCGACTTGCCCCTACAGGTCATCAAGCGGATCGACACCCTCGTCCCAGTCGATTTCATCCAGGGCGTCGGCTTGGTCGTCGTCCTGCGGATCGAACAACGGGTCGACTTCGTCCTGCTGTACAGGGTCGCCGTCATAGAACTCATGATCGAGCAAGTGATCGTGTTCAGGTTCGTGAATATCCGGCTCATCGTGCATCATCAGCTCCTGCAGCAGCGCTTTTGGCAAAGGGGACGCCTGTATAAGCCAGGGGCTGAAAATCGTCAACGCCAGGGAGCGCCAATGAAATACCTGCTGATTTTCATCCTCAGCCACGTCGCGACCTACTATGCCGTTGGCGCTGTTATTGACGCACGCCTTCAGGGCCTGGCCGAGGACCTGCGCCATTATCCCCACGCACCGATCCAGGCCCAGTACTTTGAAGACGTGCGCCTGCATGCGCGGCATTCGAAGATCGAATACTGCGCGATGCTGGGTACACTCCTGGCCGCACTGCTGTCTCTGCTGGTGTGGCTGCTGACGTGAACTACAGCGCCATTCGGTATTCGACGGAGCCGGCATTTTCCGCGAGCCAGTCATAGAGCTTCTGAGCCCGCTCGTTGGTTTGCTGAGTGTGCCAGTACAACCGCGCACACTGCTTCTCGCGAGCAAAGGCCTGGACCCACTCGATCAAGGCTTTGCCCGCCCCTCGTGCAGCGCTACAGCCGACACCATAGGCTCCCCTGGATCGATGAAGCGATTGAGGTCAACCCTCAGCCTTGTTGATGCTGGTGGACTTGGCACTATCGGGCGTGGCCGATACCGTAGCGTTGCCCTACACAATCTACGTGCAACACAGAAACGGCGATATTCCGAAGACACGACTGCAATAGTGGCGAGGTAATTTGCATACCTCTGGTCGCCTGCCTTACAGCTTTGTTGCAGCTATCCGAATGGATGACTAATAGTTAGTTGTCTGCCTGGGGAGGCACAAAAAATGCAACCAAGATTCGTTATCGTTCCGGCGGTGCCAATAGAGCAGGAATCCTTCCGCACTGGCACCCGCTTCTACGCTACAACCGTGTCGGGCGGCTTCGACATTTATGACAACCAGGGAAAAATGCGGCTAAAACCAAGCTACCAGGGCAAGGAAGAAGCAATGGCGCACTGCGCCCGAATGAACGCCGAGGACAGTTCAAGCCCTGTGAACTGTCCCGCCTACTTGATGCAGACCTAGCCGAGCAGTGCCCAGCGTCACGAAGCCGCGAGTGCGAGCGTCGTGGCGCTGGCCTGCTTGCGGCGCTGGACCGGATTCTCCGGGATGCTCATGCAGGTGGCGTTTTTCTCCACAGAATCAAGCGAATGCCATCGTTTGTGAGCGGCTGCGCCGGGACGCTGATGACCATTAACCAGGGACTCAGCCTCCAACCGCAAGCACTCCGCTTACGCTGCGCGCATCAGGGACAAGTAACGCCCTGAGCGGCTCAGGAACCTCAATAACCTCTCTGGTAACCGGTGAGACGCAAACGTGTGTCAGGCTAGCGGTAAATGCCTTGATATCTGGCGCTATATTACCCTCGACCAGAAAGGTGAACGAGTGAAGCGATACACTGGAAACACTTACCTTCATGCAAAGCTCGTCATCCCAAGTGACCGGATGAAGAAACTCTAGCGAAAATGCCCTTGCCGGAGGCAGCAAATCAAAGCCTAACAGGGTTCTTAATCCAGGACCGGACAACCAAACTGTAAGTGCATCATGAACGGCCTCAATAACGAAGTACGAAAACCTGGGTGTGTAGACAATCCCTTCCGGGTCACAGTCGCCGAACAATACCTTTCTTTTGACAATCACTGAGTTCGGCACAAGATCAATCCTTAATGTTGAGTGACAGAGCGCTAACAACCATCTCGCAACGCCTGGTTGTCCAGGGTGGACGATACCTCCCTCTCATCTCCATTGCATAGCCGCCAGCGTGACAGGAGAACAGTCATGGGCGTTGCGCAAACGATGCCTGTTTATGCGGGAACGATCAGCTTTTCGAGCGCGCAAAGAAAAACCCCGCAGACGTTAATCTGCGGGGTTTTCAATAATGGAGGCCGAGGTCGGAATCGAACCGGCGTAGACGGATTTGCAATCCGGAGCATAACCACTTTGCTACTCGGCCTCAAATGCCCGAGACCCTTGAACAAGCGATCTCCAACACATACAACTCTTTAAGGAAACAACTCACTAAAACCGCTATCCCCTTGAAAACGCTAGGCTTTTCAGCTGCCTCGTTTTCGATGGACGCAATTATGGACTCATTCGTTTGAGCTGGCAACCCCTTGAATTCAAAAAGTTTATTTTTTTCTGCAAGCAGCGCCAAGCGCCCGTGAAACCCGGGTTCGAACGCAGGGTTCGGGGTGACACATGCCCGCTAAAGCGTCTTATCATACAGAGCATGCCCCCTGCCCACGTCTTGACCTGCCGTCGATGATGCAAACCGAACTGGACCTGTTCAATCCTCAAGATCCACTGCAACCGCAGTGGGTCGGCAAACAAGCGGTGCTATTGCCAGGCTTTGCCCTGCCCCAGGTTCAGGCGTTGCTGCCGGTACTGCGTGAGGTTGTCGCCCAGGCGCCGTTTCGCCACATGTTCACACCCGGTGGGCTGAAGATGGCTGTGGGGCTGACCAACTGTGGTGCACTGGGTTGGGTCAGTGATCGTCAGGGCTACCGCTACAGCCCGGTTGATCCCCTGAGTAATCAGCCCTGGCCGGTATTACCCGAGATGCTACTGGAACTAGCCAACCACGCAGCCGCCTTGGCCGGGTTCAACGACTTTCAACCCGATGCCTGTCTGGTCAACTGTTATCGCCCAGGCAATCGCTTAAGCCTGCATCAGGACCGCGACGAGCGTGACTTCACCCAGCCGATCGTGTCGGTGTCACTGGGGTTGCCCGCAGTGTTTCTGTTGGGCGGACATGCCCGTAAAGAACCCTCCCAACGTATTGGCCTGCGCCATGGTGACGTGCTGGTCTGGGGGGGCGAGGACCGTCTGCGCTATCACGGGGTACTGCCACTCAAGCCGGGTACACATCCGCTGCTAGGCAATCTGCGGATCAACCTGACCCTGCGCAAGGCTGGAGACAGTGACCCGCGCACAGCTGGATCACGGTGTTCGGAGCATCCCTTCACCTGAGCAGGCCAAGCACCTGGTCACTGCTGGCGCGCAAGCCAGGTGCCCGGCAGCACCCCATAAACTGTACATACATACAGATAAAACTTGCCAGCCCGGTCGATCCTGCGCATGCTATGCCTCACTCCAGCCATAGAATGACACCCAGCCGGCATGCGTCTGTTTCTCTGCGAAAAGCCCTCCCAGGCCAAGGACATCGCCAAGGTCCTCGGCGCCAACCGCCGCGGCGATGGCTGCTGGGTGGGCACGGACGTCACGGTCACCTGGTGCATCGGCCACTTGCTCGAAACCGCCCCGCCCGACAGCTACGACGCCCGTTACAAACGTTGGGTACTGACTGACCTGCCGATCATCCCGAGCCAATGGAAGATGCTGGTCAAGCCGAAAACCGCCAGTCAGTTCAAGGCGGTCAAACGACTGCTCGGCGAGGCCCGGGAGCTGGTGATCGCCACCGACGCCGACCGCGAGGGCGAGATGATCGCCCGTGAACTGGTCGAACACTGCCGCTACCGCGGACCGATCCGCCGCCTGTGGCTGTCAGCTCTGGACGACGCCTCGATCCGCAAAGCCCTGGCTGCGCTCAAGCCTGGCAGCGAAACCTTCAGCTTGTATCACTCGGCGCTGGGCCGCTCGCGCGCCGACTGGTTGATCGGCATGAACATGAGCCGCCTGTTCACCCTGCTCGGACGCCAGTCCGGCTATCAGGGCGTGCTGCCGGTAGGTCGGGTACAAACCCCTACCCTGCGGCTGGTAGTGGACCGCGACCGCAGCATCGCCGACTTCGTGCCGGTGGCGTTCTGGGCCATCGATGTTTTGCTCGACAGTGCCGGCACCCGCTTCACTGCACAATGGCGCGCCGCCGAAGACACCTGCGACGATCAGGGCCGCTGCCTCAATCAAGCCCTGGCCCAGCAGGCCGCCGCAGCTATCAGCAACGCTGCCAGCGCACATGTGGTCAAGGTGGCCACCGAGCGGGTGCGTGAAGCTGCGCCCCTGCCCTTCGACCTTGGCACCTTGCAGGAACTGTGCTCGAAAAAGCTCGGCCTCGGTGCCCAGGAAACCCTCGACATCGCCCAGGCGTTGTATGAAACCCACAAGCTGATCACTTACCCGCGTAGCGACTGCGGTTACCTGCCGCTGAGTCAGCACGCCGAGGCAGCAGCCATCCTTGACGCGTTGCTGCGTGCCGACTCCAGCCTTGCACCGCTGCAGGGGCATCTTCAGGCCCAGCGCCGTTCACGGGCCTGGAACGATGCCAAGGTCAGCGCCCACCACGGCATCATCCCCACCGCAGCGGCCAGCGACCCTTCGCGCTTACCACCCAAATACAAGGCGGTCTACACCCTGATTCGCGCCCGCTACCTGGCGCAGTTCCTGCCCAACCACGAATACGACCGCACCCAGGCCGACTTCGACTGCGCCGGCCAGGCCTTGCGCGCCGTGGGCAAACAAATTGTCGAACCAGGCTGGCGCCGCGCCCTGCCTGAAGCCCTGACCCCGGCCAAAGGTCGTGAAGCCCCGGTCGCGCAAGTACTGCCAGCCTTGCAGCAAGGGCAGGATTGCGCCGTGGCCGAAGTCAATCTCAAGGACCTGTGGACCCAGCCACCCAAGCCCTTCACCGAAGGCGACCTGATCAAGGCCATGAAAAACGTCGCCAAGCTGGTGGACGACCCGCGCCTGAAGCAGAAGCTCAAGGACACCACCGGCATCGGCACTGAAGCGACCCGCGCCGGGATTATCCAGGGCCTGCTTGACCGTGGTTACCTGGTCAAGCAGGGCAAGGCGCTGAGTGCCACGCCAGCGGCCTTCAGCCTGATTGACGCCGTGCCTCGGGCCATCGCCGATCCGGGCACCACGGCAATCTGGGAACAGGCACTGGACATGGTCCAGAGTGGTGAGATGAGCCTGGAGGAATTTGTCGCCAAGCAGTCGGCATGGATGAGCAAGCAGGTGGAGCGTTGTGCCGGGTTGAACCTGAGCATCAGTGGTCCGGCGCTGCCGCGTACACCGTGGAAGAAGAAGCGCAAGAGTAATGCAGGCGCGGGTAAGCGGGTGCGGGCATCATCGCGGGGCAAGCCCGCCCCCACAGCCCAGCGATAAAGCTATAGGCCTCGCTTCACCGCCTGCAAGGTATAACTCAACGGCAACCGCCAAGGGTCCTTGTCCAGCGACCACTCACCTTGCGCGTTCTTGCTCATCTGCCCCGGTAATGCCTCCCAAGGGATGCTGTCATGCTCCATCAATGCGGTGATCTGCAAGCCATGGCGCAACAAGGCGCTGATGACTTCGCTCAAGCCATGGTTCCATTCATGAGTAATCGTCTGAGTGAGCGCGGTGTCCGTCTCGACATAGGTCTGGTCACTGTCCCAGACCGTCGGGGTTTCACGTTCGAAATAGGGATACTCGATCACCAGCCGATCCTGATGATCTTCGTTCACCGCCAGCAGCATCGGATGCCCCTCGCGCAGGAACAAGCGACCTCCAGGCTTGAGCAACGCCGCTACCGTACGCGCCCAACGTTCGACGCTCGGTAACCAGATCAAAGCGCCGATACCGGTGTAAACCAGATCGAAGCCAGCGGGTGTCAGTACCTGGTCAGCGGCATAGACATCCGACTCAACATAGTCGATCACCTCACCACAGCGTTCGGCCAAGGCCCGAGCCTGGGCCAGCGACTGCGAGGAAAAATCCAGCCCACTCATCTGCGCCCCCAGTCGTGCCAGCGACAGGGTGTCGGTACCGATATGGCACTGCAGATGCACTGCGCGCAAGCCACTGATATCACCCAGGCGCGGCAGGTCGAAGCGTACCACTTCGGACAGGTGCTGCGGATCGGCAATGAACTTGTCCACCTCATAGTCAGTGGACGCCGCATGCAGCAACGCCCGCTCATCCCAGCTGCGGCGGTTGAGTTCCAGTGAGTCGCTCATCATCAGCCATCCTTTGGCAAACACTCGAGCGCTCGACTATAGCCTGCTCAAAGCGCCAGACTCAAACTGACCATCAAATTGCGCGGCTCGCCCGGCAGGTTCCACACCGCGTTGTAGCCGCGCTCGTAGTATTTGCGGTCGAACAGGTTGTTGAGGTTCAGGCCGACGGTGGCATGCTCGCTGACCTTGTAGTGAGCCAGCAGGTCGAGCGTGCTGTAGCCCGGCAGACGAAAACTGCTGCCGGCCTGGCCGGAGCGATCACCCACATAGTTGGCCGCCGCTCCGATATCCGATCCCTGCAACAAGCCCTGCTGAAACTCATACACCGCCATCAGGCTACCGCCGTGCCGGGGTATACCGAGCAGATCACTGCCCTCGGGCAGGCTGGCATCGCCCTTGGTCACTTCGGCATCGATATAGGCATAGGCACCGATCAGGCGCACGGCATCGCTCAACTGGCCACTGAACTGCAAGTCGACACCCTGGCTGCGGGCCTTACCGGCAGCAACGCTGTCGCCGAAGGCATCAGTGGTGATGACGTTTTCCTTGTCGATCCGGAACAACGCCAGGGTTGCACCCAAGCGGCTGTCGAACAGATCGAACTTGAACCCGGTTTCATAGCCCAGGCCCTTCTCCGGTTTGTACACCTGACCCTGGGTGCCGATGCTATTGGGCTTGAACGAAGTCGAGGCATTTGCAAACACACCGACTTCAGGGGTGAGCTGATACAACAGCCCTACTCGCGGCGTGGCTACGTCTTTTTCCTGGGTGTTGCTGACCTGGCTGGTGCGGTTCTGTGCAGTCTGCTCGATGTGTTCCAAGCGCACGCCGATCAGGCCGCGCAGGCGCTCGGTGAAACTGATCTGGTCTTGCAGGTTGAGTGCGTAGCTCTGCGTGCGCTCAAAAAAGTCATTGGGCTTGATCAATGCTGGCTTCGGCTTGCCATACACCGGGTTGTAGATGTCCAGGCCGTACTCCGGCGAAGTGGCACTCTGCGGGTACTTCTGGCTGTTGCGGTAGTTCTCATACTCCAAACCGATCAGACTCTGGTGCTGCCAACCGGCGAAGTCGAACTGGCCATGCAGTTCAGCCTGGGTGATGTTGTCGTTCCACTCGAAATCCCGCTCGCGGTAGAAACGGCTGAGGGTGGTGCCGAGCAGACGCTGGGGCTCGGAGCTATTGCCCTTGAGCCGCCCCTGAGTGTAGTGGTTGGCCAGGCGCAGCTTCCAGCTTTCGTTCAGGTAATGCTCCAGAGTCAGGTCCAGGGTCTGGTTGTCATTGCGAATGCGCCCATCGTTGGGTTCTCCAAAGAACGTCGAGCGGCTGACCGGGCCCAGTTCGTCGTTCACCGCCGGGACCCCGCGATCAAACACCGACTCGGTGCGCGAGAACTCGCTGTCGATCGACAACAACGTGTCCGGGCTCACCTGCCAGCTCAGCGACGGACTGACGATACGCCGCTCACTGCCAACGTAATCACGAAAACTGCCGTTATCCTCCACCGCCATATTGACCCGCGACAGCACGCGGCCGTCTTCACTCAGTGGCGTGTTCACATCCAGGCTGCTGCGGTAGCGGTCCCAACTACCGGCGCTGGCCTTGAACTGTGTAAAGAACTCGGCCTGGGGGCGCTTGGTGACTATGTTGACCAGGCCACCCGGATCACCACGCCCGTACAGACTGGCCGCCGGTCCCTTGAGCACTTCGATGCGTTCGATATTCGAGGTATCCGGCGCACTGTAGCTGCCGCGGTTGACGGCAAAGCCGTTCTTGTACAGCTCGCCAGTGGTGAAGCCGCGCACGCTGTAATTGAGGAAGGTCAGGCCACCGAAATTGTTCTGCCGGCTCACCCCGCCAGCGAAATCCAGGGCACGGTCGATGCGGGTGCTGTTGAGGTCTTCAAGCACCTGGTTCGGCACTACGGCGATGCTCTGTGGCGTGTCGCGGATGTCGGTGTCGGTCTTGGTCGCAGTGCTGGAGCGGTTGGCGCGATAACCTTGCACCGGACCTGTGGCGGACTCCTCGAAGTGACGCTCGCTGACTGTAAGGGTATCGAGCAGCACAGGCTCGGTGGCTGCTGCGGGCAGCGCCAACAATGAGGCCGACAGGCCGAGGGATAACCTTCCTAAGGGGTAATTCATGGGGGCTCCTTGATTAATATGTAATAACATAACAACTAATGGAGCCATTTCAAAATGCTTATCGGCCTTGTCACAGGGCAAGCCTCAGGCATGCACCCTGGCCATGGGCGTGCAGCCGGGTGCCTACCAACGCCAGCATGAAGGACGCTGAGGTAAACTGCGGGCGGTAATCGAACACAAGCGAATTCCAGCCCTAAAGTCCTGCTGAGCACACTCCGATAGCAGACCACCCACTGCCGATTGCCCGGCACAGCGTGGTGCTGATAACAATTAAAAGGAGTATTGCCTGCATGTTCGCCGACCTGAAAATTCGCACCGGAATGTTCTGGGTATTGTCGCTGTTCAGCCTGACCCTGCTGTTCTCCACCGTCAGTGCCTGGCGCGCTGCGGTGGGAAGCGATCAGCAAATCACTGAACTGGACCTCACCGCGCGCCAGTCGGACCGATTGAATAACGCCCTGTTGATGGCGATTCGCGCCAGCGCCAATGTTTCCTCCGGCTTTGTCGAACAGAGTGGCGGCCACCACGACAGCGCCAACAAACGCATGGCACTGTCCGCACAGCTGATCGACAATAGCCGTGGCCTGCTCGACGAACTGGTCAGCAATGCCCAGGACCCGGCACTCAGAGCTCTTGCCGTCGACCTGCAAAACACCTTCGGCAAGTACGCCGATGCCGTCGCCGGGCAACGCGAGGCGACTCGCCAGAACGACCTGCAACGCTACTTCATCGCCAACACCGACGCAGGTAACGCCATGGCCCGCATGCAGGCCCTGCGCCAACAACTGGTGGCGACCTTGAACGAGCGCAGCCAGCAGATCATGTTTGAGTCCGAGCGCCGCTTGAGCGCCGCCAAACTGCTGAGCCTGGCACTGGTCGTGGTCACCCTGCTGCTCGCCGTGCTGTGTTGGGGCTTTATCGCCCGCCGCGTGCTGCGCCCGCTGCTCGAAGCCAGCCAGCACTTTCAGCGTTTTGCCAAGGATGATCTGAGCGTGACCGTACAAGTCACTCGCCGCGACGAGATCGGCGAGCTGTTCGCCAACCTTGCCCATATGCAACAAAGCCAGCGCGCCACCTTGAGTCATTTCACTGGCTACGCCACGCAAGTGGCCCAGGCCGCCCAGGTACTGGAGAACATCACCGAACAGAGCACCAACAGCCTGCGCCAGCAGGACCAAGAACTGGAACAGGCCGCCACCGCCGTGACCGAAATGACCACGGCCGTGGAAGAAGTCGCGCGCAATGCCGTCACTACCTCACAAGCGGCCAACGCCTCCAACCAACTGGCCGAACAAAGCCGCCAGCAGGTCAGCGACAACCTCGAGGGCACCCGCGCCATGGCCAGCGAAGTGCAGACCAGCAGCGAGCGCTTGCAGCAACTGGCGGGGCAGATCCGTGACATTGGCCAGGTGCTGGATGTGATCCGCTCGGTGTCTGAGCAAACCAACCTGCTGGCGCTCAATGCCGCCATCGAAGCGGCGCGTGCCGGGGAAGCCGGTCGTGGCTTTGCCGTGGTCGCGGATGAAGTGCGCACCCTCGCCTACCGCACCCAGCAATCGACCCAGGAAATCGAGCAAATGATTGCCGGGGTGCAGCATGGCACCGAGGCGGCGGTGGCTTCGATGCAGGCCAGTACCCAGCGTGCCCAGTCGACCTTGGGCATCACCCAGGCGTCAGGTCAGGTGCTTGAGGGGATCTACAGCGCTATCGGCCAGATCAACGAACGTAATCTGGTGATCGCCAGCGCGGCTGAAGAGCAGGCGCAAGTGGCCCGTGAAGTGGACCGCAACCTGCTGAACATTCGTGAACTGTCGTCACGTTCGGCGAGCGGAGCACAGCAGACGCGGGAGGCCAGCCAGGCGTTGTCGGGGTTGGCTGCGGAGCTGACGGCATTGGTGGCGCGGTTCAGGGTTTGAGCAATCGCGGGGCAAGCCCTCTCCCACAGGTTTTTCAGTATGTCCTGTGGGAGCGGGCTTGCCCCGCGATAAAACCGCCTACACATCCACCAGAATATTGAACCCACCAAAGATCAGCCGCTGCCCGTCAAAGGGCATCGGATTCTTATCAGGTTGCAAACGCGGGTCTTCCATCATCTTCTTCATCCCGGCATCACGCACCTCGCGTGAAGGCCAAAGAACCCAGGAAAACACCACAGTTTCATCCGGCTTGCATTTCACCGCCATCGGAAACGAAGTCACCTTGCCGTCGGGCACATCATCGCCCCAGCACTCGATAACGCGCTGGGCGCCACACTCCTTGAACACCACCGCCGATTCCTCGGCATGCTGCTTGAACTTCTCGCGGTTGGCCGTAGGTACGGCAAGCACAAAACCATCGACATAAGACATGACCTTGACTCCTGCACAGGGATTGAATCGATCAGGTTGATCTGTGCAGTAGTCGATTGACTGCCGGGTGATTCGACAGCCCGGGACGTTGACCGACGAGCGGTCAGAGTCAACAGCTGGGGACGAAGCAACCGGCGATGCCATCTCCTGTATTGAGGCGGGCCCCTGGGCTGCATGAGTGCTAGCTTAATTGAGCAATCAACACCGCATTGCTATAGATCAAGCTGCCATCACTGGCCCGGTGCCCAACCAGATGAAACTGACCGCGCTGCTCCTCGTTGAGGTAAACGCGCAACTTGCAGTCGGCCAGAGGGCCATACCCCTCTGGCATGATCAGGTTTAGCGAGGCCATATCGACGTCAACCATGGCCTCAGACTCGTGGCTGTTCTGCAGGCGCTCTTCGGCCTGCTCCAGGCTGGTATGGTTAGGGCCCAGAATGTCGAAGTGTATGTCTCCGACCGGAGTGGATTTTTGCTCGCCGTTGCGTTTGCACCAGCCCTCGATCGTCAGGGTACTCATGGCGAATCCTCATGATGTAGACCGTTATGATCACCGCTTAAGGTGTTGACCTCGGCGCAGGTTGAATCGTTCCTGATTTTCTCGGTTTGGACAGGCGCTCAGCGTTGTTGTCACTGCCCATCCCATGGGGTTACACCCCAAGAGGCATGCCCGGAGGTAGAGGCCGTATGGTGGGACCAGCTTATGTCTCTGTAGCGGATAGCAAGGTGCTCCTGCGCTTCCTGGTCGTTCAGAAGCCCGAATGGGGCATTTCCAGCCGCTGGTCAACGATCAAGCCATCCCAGATCTTGATGCTGAAATATTTTTCCTGATGGCCGCTCAGGCTCAGGCGATAAAAGTTCAGTGTGCAGTCAACAACCTCACGACTGGCCACCGCTTGCGCTAACAAAGGGGGTCGCCTTATCGATGTACTTGATAATGATCAACGGGTGATGAGTCGCATGTTTGGTGTTGTCGAGATTGGAAAGGTTGTGAGCGAAGGAAAGCACCATGATTTCGTCAAGGTGCGCGGATTGACACTTGTTGGCAATGGAGTCCAGGCCGGAACAGCCAGCGGAGATCAGTCCCTGTTTCTTGCCAGAAATCGACAGATAGCCGTGATGAGCCAAAGTACGTACTCCTTGTAAGTAGAGCACGCAGAGTATTACTTAAGCGCTAGCCGGGTATGTCAGACGTTTCCGAAAAGCATTTCAAAGTTGTTACAAGCAACAAATCTAGGATGGCTGATTTTCGGAAACGTCCGACATACATTTGGCGAAAAAGCTCGTAGCCTGCGTGGTCCTCCTACAGGGAGTACGCAGCATGGCCCGTCACTACTTCGCATCGTTCAACCAAAAGTTCCAGGAACAGCCCTTCGCCCACCTCTTTTCACGGAGGAGTATGTGATGGCGAAGCCGAGCGACAAGCCCAAGCTGAGCATGAATGACTTATGGGAAGTCAGCCATGCCGCAGCGCAGTTTACCGGTTTCGCCTGCACGATCGGTGCGCGGCATCTGCAGGATGATCAAACGCGCATGCAGTTCAATCGCGAACTTGCCTATTACGCGCGACGGGTGGTGCAGGATGTGGAAGAGCGGCGGCTGAGCCCGCAGGAGGGGTTGCGGGAGTTAAAAACGGAGCAGCAGAGTCTGCTCAGTGAGTCGCACCGCATTGTCACCCAAACACTGGGTTTGATCGGAGGGACCGTTCAAGTCGCGACTGGGGCTGGTATTTGCTATGGCTCAGTAGGGACTCTGTGTGCCCCCCTTGGAGCGCCGCTGATAATGCATGGCAGTAATAATGTCTATGAAAATGCACGAAGTCTTTACGAGAGGCGTAGTGATATTGAAGGGCCCGTGCGCAAAGCTTATCAGGGCGTCGCGAAACAGCTTGGCTACAGTGAAGCTGAAGGCAATTTGGCGTACTTAACGGGGGACCTTGCTATGTCTGGCGCTGGTTTGCTACGTCAAGTTTTGAGGCCTGACGCATGGCGACTCTACCGTTATATGAAAACCGATCATGAGCGGGCGTACAAACGAATGAGTAAAAAGGCACTAGCTATGGAGATTTTGCTAGATGCACAGTCCGCGCAACAACTTAATACTGAGCGCAGCAAATGACCGAAACCGAGTTTATCTTACTTGTGCTGTTCAGCATTTGCAGCGTCAGCATTCTAAACTACGGCCTTAACAAAATACCCATGACAGGACCAAGGACAATCATTAGCCTAGCCTATAACGTCTTCATGGGCATAGTGTATCTTGACATCATCAAGCAACGAAAACCAATACTGCTTGAAATTGACCCAAGCAGAACAGATTACTATTTAGCAATCCTGTTTACCTCCGCTGCAATGGTTATTTTTCATTGCTGGGCGTTCCGACCTGATGGATGAGCATGTGTAAATTTCTATGGAGTACATGCGCTGATTTTAAAAGTGATTTTGGAGACACAGCAGTATACCCACCCTATGACAAACAAAAGAAATGAATATCATCGAATTTGCTTTCTTTGTACTCTTGAGCGCCGCCGTTTCCTTGCTACTGAATCGCTACCCCATCAAACCCCAATTTATCCCATGGGGTATGTTTGTCAGCCTCATCTATAACGCCTTGATGATCGCATTTTATCTTGATGCTGTAGAAAACAAAAACCTACTATTCTTTCAATTCGGCCCAAGTACAGTTGAGTACCACCCCGCAATCACTATAGTTTCAATGATTATGGTCCTTTTCCATTGGCGGGCGATCCGAACCAAAGAATAGGTTTCAGCCCGCGCTTGTGAAGAGACGGTAGGAGCTGGCTTTGCCTGCGATGCAAGGCAAAGCTTTGCCAAACCCAGCCACCCCATAGTCGATCTGTAACATCGTTTGGCTGCCCTGCTCTAACGCTTGAATCCCACCCCTAACCCCGTTACCCTCCTCTACGTCGCTGTAAATCCAGCGATCAGGTTTGGTCACCTGCGAGAAATCAAGGCGCACAAGCGCCCCATCCGATTCAGCTGGCGCTTTTTTTGTGTCTGCTGTTTCGTGTTATGGCGGCTGTGCGCGGGGCGCCTTCGTGCGCGCCGGGTTCCTTGATTCCCGGTTGACCAACCTGCGTACAGTCGCCACCCATCGTTTGGTCACGGTTCGTGGCGGCTCCACCAATCAAGGAGCTCCACAATGACAAAAATAGTCCCCGATCCCCCACCCACCACGCAAACCAGCACTACCTTCGGCTCCTGCAACGGTAGCCACGATCCGCTGTTCGCCGTCCGTGCCGGTGTCTCTTCCGAAGACGCCCTGGTCCATGCCTCCGTCCTCCTCAAAAGCGCCTACCAAACCAACGCCCACGCCTGTGACATGGTCAATGAAGAAGTGCGCAGCTTGCTCTGGGCTACGGAGCAATCGCTGGAGATGAGCCTGGCGCTGGTGGAAGCGCTACTGGATGAAGTCGAGGCCCGCTCGGCAACGGCAGCAGTGCTGCGCCGCACGCAGTAGACCGAGCAAGCCTCGGTGAAGTCATAACCGCAGGTTGATTCAGGGCCGCCGATGCGGCCCACACGCACAGGCTATTGCGACAGAAAACTGACCAACTGACGACCATGGGTACTGAGCGACTCCCACCCCTTGATGCACAGCCGCAGCTCAAGCATCGCCCAGCCCTCTTCAAGCAACACCACACGCACCGGTAGTTCTTGTTCCATGCGCCGCGCGGTGGTCTCCGGCAGCATGGCGATGCCGGCACGCTGAGCCACCAGTTGGGCAATGGCTTCAAAGCTCGGCGCACGCACACGGATCTGCAGAGGCATGGCCAGTTTCATCGCCCGCTCTTCGACAAAACGTTGCATGGCCCGCTCGGCCGGCATACCGATGAAGGGGTAACCCAGGGCATCGCGCAGGCGCGTCTGTTCACGCTCGGCCAATGGGTGCCCGGTCGGCACCAGCATCACCAGCCGCTCGCTGCGAAACGGCAACGACAGCACCCCGTCGCTGATGACGCTGCCGTCATACACGCCGATTTCGCATTCGCCAGTGAGCACGGCACGCATGACATCAGCGCTGCGGTATTCAGTCAGTTGCAGATCGACTTCCGGGTAGTCGGCCAGAAACGAGCCAAGCACGGCGGGCAACAGGCTGCTGGTAGTCACGGTGGTGGCGGCCAGACGCAGGGTGATGCGGCGTTGGCCGGCGAGCTCCTTCAGGGTGTCCTGCAGCTTTTGCGCCTCGCCCAATACGCTGCTGGCCGCTTCCAGCACCAGCCGACCGGTCGGGGTGAGTTGCATGCCGCCTGCCGTGCGGGTGAACACGGTAACCCCGCAACGCTCCTCGAACAGGCGCAGGCGGGTACTGGCGGCCGAGACGGCAACCGGGATACTGGCAGCGGCCTTGCTCAGGCTGCCGGAGACGGCAATGGCGCTCAGCAGGCGCAAGTCGGAGAGATCAAAGTGCACTGGTGGTTTCTCTTTTGGCGAAGGCTTCGTTCTGGAAAATGCGATTCTGCGGTGCTTGCCTTCACTTTAGAATAACGCCTGTACCTTCTCCTCTGTCGGGCTGCTGATGAATAAATTACGTGGGTTGTGCCAGCGTTGCGTCGAAAACGGCAGCCTGTTTGCAGTGCTGTCGGCACTCGGTTTCAGCCTCAAGGCGATTTTCGTCAAGTTGTCTTATGCAGCCAGTCAGGTGGATGCGATCACCCTGCTGGCAATGCGCATGGGGTTGTCGTTACCGCTGTTTGCCTGGCTGGTGTGGGCCAGCCGCGGCCCGGCGAATGCGCCCATGACCATTGCCGACGGTGTGCGGGTGATGCTGCTGGGGTTGTTCGGCTATTACCTGGCGAGCCTGTTCGATTTCTACGGGCTGCAGTACATCAGCGCCGGGCTTGAGCGACTGATTCTGTTCACTTACCCGACCCTGGTGCTAGTGTTCCAGGCCATCGCCCTGCGTGAGCGCCCTACCCTGCGCACCTTGGCGGCGATGGGCTTATGCTACCTGGGCCTGGGCATCGCCTTCGTGCATGACGTCAGTGCCAGCGGAATGGGCGGCCAGGTGATGCTGGGCGCGGCGTGGGTGTTCGCCAGTGCGGTGACCTATGCGCTGTATTACTCAGGCACCGGCATGATGCTCAAGCGCATGAGTTCCATGCGCCTGGCCGGGCTTGCGGGCAGCGCGTCGTCATTGATGGTGCTGGCCCACTATCTGCTGACAGCCGATACCCACTTGCTCTGGCAACTGCCCTCTGCGGTATGGGTGTACGCGGCGTTGATGGCGGTGGTTTCTACGGTGTTGCCGATCTATTGGGTGGCGTTGGCGATTCAGCGCATGGGCGCCACCCATACCGCCGCAGTCGGCAATCTGGGGCCGGTGCTGACGGTGCTGGCATCGTGGGCCGTGCTCAGCGAGGAGGTATCGGTGTACCAGATGATCGGGCTGGCCTTGGTGTTGTTCGGGGTTTCGCGGCTGAAGCCGGTGCGGGCGAAGGGTGAGGTGCGGGTGCCTGAACAGGCCGCCTCGGCGGCGCCCAAAACATAGAGGTCATGATCGGGCGAGCAAGCCTGGCTGACCGGGCGTCTACACTGATTGTCCTCAGTCCCGGTTGCGGAGCCCCAAGATGACCAGCAAGAATACGATTTGCCTGTGGTTTGACGGCACGGCGCTGGACGCTGCGACGTTCTACGCCAAGACCTTTGCGGACAGCACAGTGGTGGCCGTCCATTACGCGCCTGGCGACTACCCTTCGGGCAAAAAAGGCGATGTGCTGACGGTGGAGTTCACGGTGATGGGCATCCCCTGCCTGGGGCTCAACGGCGGTCCGATGTTCAAGCACAGCGAGGCGTTTTCGTTTCAGGTTGCCACGGATGACCAGGTTGAAACGGACCGCTTGTGGAATGCGATTGTCGGCAATGACGGCGAGGAAAGTGCCTGTGGCTGGTGCAAGGACAAATGGGGGCTTTCCTGGCAGATCACGCCGCGCGTCCTGACCGCCGCGATAAGCAATCCCGATAGAGCGGCGGCCAAGCGCGCGTTCGAAGCGATGATGGGCATGAGGAAGATCGATGTGGCGGCGATTGAAGCCGCGCTGAAGGGCTGACCTTCATTGCATCGAGCCAGGTAGCATGTCCGGTTCCAACGCTCAACCATCCAGGAAACCGCACATGACATTGACTGTCGAGGGCTTGGTCAGCATCGCCATGACCAACCCGATCAACGCCGAAATCACTTCACGCCTGCCCTCGTTGGGTTTGAACCAATGCATGCTCACTGCCGGCTGCCTGTTCCAGGCGGTATGGAATCATCAGGCGAACCAGCCAGCGGCGTGGGGCATCAAGGATTACGACGTTTTTTACTTCGACAATGACCTGTCCTGGGAGGCTGAGAATGAGGTTATCCAGGTCGCTCAACGGCTGTTCCAGGACCTTGAGGTGAATGTCGAGGTGAAGAATCAGGCCCGCGTTCACCTCTGGTACGCTGAACGATTCGGTCGGCCATACCCCCAGCTTCTGTCAGCCAGAGACGGTGTTGATCGTTACCTGATTGCCGGGACCTGTATCGGGCTGGATGCTCAAACCGGTGAGGTCTATGCACCTTACGGCCTGGCCGACATTGAGCATGGGTTGCTGCGGATCAATCCGAAAAACGCGCAAGCCGATCTGTTCGAGCAAAAGGCGAAAAGCTACCAGGCGCGCTGGCCCTGGCTGAAGATCCTGTCCCCTACATCGCTTGGTCAAGAAAGCCGCTAATCATGGGGGCCAGCCACTCGGTACGTGATGTCACCTGCATATGATCGGTACCGGGCAGCACAACCAGCCGTGCATGCGGCAATAGTCGGAACATTGCCACTGCATGTTCGGGCTGGATAACGTCGGCGTCGCCAACCACCACCAGCGTCGGCGCCGCGATGGTGCCAATCGCATCGCTCGGGATGTCTTTGAAGTCGCGCATGCGTTGGGCTGCTTTGTCGTGCATCAGGCGCAGATTATCAGGATGCGGCGCGACCTTGAGATACTCATCCTTCAGCTCCTGCGGCATGTTTTCCAAGGTGGCGTTGGCGATCGCTTGCCACAACCACGGATAAGCGCCGGCGCGGTTGACCAATGCTGACGCCACCACCAATTTGCGCACGCGTTGCGGGTGTCGAATCGCCACCTGCAAGGCGATGGTACCGCCATTGCTGAAACCGAACAGGTCCGCCCGGTCGATGTGCAGATAGGCCAGCAATGCGGCGGTATCGTCGGCGGACTGCTCGAAGCTGAACGGACGCTCGACGACATCTGCGGTGTGGCCATAACCTTGTTGCTCGAAGGCAATGACCTGGCGCTCGGCGGCAAGCACGGGGAGGATTGCGGCGAATGAGGTGTGGATGGTGTCGCCGCCGCCATGCAGCAGGACTAACGGTGGTTTTGTGCAGTGCGGCGCACCGTGGATTTCGAAATAGAGTTGCAAACCGTTGATGGGGGCGTAGCCGGTTCGAATGGCCTGGCGCATGGCAGAGCACTCCACGGTTGTAGGGGGAACCCGTGTAGGAACTGGCGACAGCCTGCGATTGAGCGTGTAGCGGTCGCAAAGGCTGAGTCCACGGTCCATCTGATACTCTGCGATTATCAGCTTTGCGGCAGATCTGGGCCATCGCCTTGATCGCGCAACGAGTATCCATTCGTGAAAGACGAGCGCGGTGACTAGCGCCGATGAAGAGTTCTACGCCATGACCTTTCAGCAAATCACCCACCCCGACGACCTGGCGGCCAACCTGCAACTGCCGCAGCGCATGCTGGCTGGGGAAACCGAGCGCTATAAAGTGGAGAAACGGGTGCGCCACAAAAACGGTGAGTACATCTGGGTCCGCGCCCGCACTTCGCTGCAGCGCCGCGCCGACGGCGAGCCGGAACACCTGATCAGCGTGTTCGAAGACATCAGTGTCGGGCGCCACGAACACGAACGGCTGCAGGCCCATATCGCCGGGCTCGAAGTCAGGTTGGCGCAACGCGCCTGAATCACTTCACTTCGTTTGGGAGCGTAATGGATGTTGCCAGGTTCCTCATATCTTTCGGCCCGGTCGGTGCGCGTGGCCAAGCTGCGCGGCAAGGTCGGATTGTATTTTGTCGCCGCATTGTCCGTGCTGGCCGGCATGACCGATGCCATTGGCTTCATGGCCACCGGTGATTTTGTCTCGTTCATGAGCGGCAACACCACGCGCCTGGCCGTGTCGCTGGGTGCAGGTGAAGTCGGCCTGGCGCTGCGCATTGGCATGGTGCTACTGGCCTTCGTACTGGGCAACGCCCTCGGCGTGGTGATCGCCCACCTCAGTGGCCGGCGTCCCTGGCCGTTGTTGTCGATCATCGCCGCCCTGCTGGCTCTGGCCGGCCTGTTGCCACTTGCCTGGCAGTTGCTCGCGTTGGTCGCGGGCGTCACCGCCATGGGCATGATCAACGCCGTGGTCGAGGAAGTGAACGGTTTGCCAATCGGCCTGACCTACGTCACCGGCGCGCTGTCGCGCTTTGGTCGTGGACTTGGCCGGACGCTGCTCGGCGAACGCCGGCATGGCTGGCGGGTGCAGCTGATTCCCTGGACCGGGATGTTTGTCGGCGCCATTGCCGGGGTGCTACTGGAGCAGGTCTTCGATCTGGCCGCCCTGCTGTTCAGCGCCCTGCTCGCTGCCGCGCTTGGCGTGATCTCGTTGAAGATCCCCCGGCGCTGGCAGCTCGGGTATATGCCCCGCTAGTTTTTACAGGCAGGTGGCCAATGCCGCCATACGGCGCAGGGCGACGCTGTCGTCCTTCTTGGCGTAGTAGCTGACCGCCGTGTTTGCGCCGTGTGACTGGATATCAGCGAAGGACTCCGCTTCACGGGTGTAGACCGTGAAGCCCCCCTGTTTGCCCGGCTCCAGGTAGCCACTGGCATCGACGCCAAACACGGCTTCATCCTGCCAGCCGAACTGGATGCACTGGGCAACGCGGTCGGCAGGCTTGCTTGAGGTGAAGCTTTTGTTCGGTGCCTGGGTCCGTGCCGCGTCCATGGCCGAAGAGGCACAACCGGCCAACAGTGCTGCAGCGACCATCGCCATTACTACCCGCATGACACACCCTCGTCGAAAAAAAGCCGACTGTATCATTGCCGGGCGGCCAACACCCGTGCCTCATCACGCGACGATCATAAAGTGCGCAGTCCTCTGTGAGCCATCAGTCCTGCTTGCCGATGGCATTCAACACCCGCAGCACCAAAGCACATCCTTGACGGGTGTACGGATCTCGCAGCATTGACAGCAAGCCATACAGGCTGGGGGGGTCAGGTTGTTCGCGGGTCTGGGCCTTGGCCAGGCGTACGGCATTGCCAAGGTTCCAGGACAGCGCCGTGGCGTGCTCGAACTGCACCGACAGCTTTTCAACCATTGCGGCATCGAGCAGATCGACCAGATCCGACAGCAACGATGCCAGGTCGACCAGGTTGTCCAGACGGCCACCATCAAGCAACGGTTGCAGTTTGTTCAAGAAGGCCTCAAGGCCCGGGTTTTCGCCCAGCAGGGCGAGCGTATCGGTCACTTCCATGTCAGTCAGCTCCTCCCGGGGGCGGGTTACAGCATGCCGCGAGCAACGGCCCAGTACAGGCCACGGTTGAATCCATTCCTGAGCAGACCACCGAGCTTGGTCGGCGGTGTCGGCAACACATCGTGGCGGTAATCGTAGGTCAATGGCATGCCGGCGTTCAGGCCCATCTGCGCAGCGGCCTGCACCTTGCCGTCATACACCGCCACCGTTGTTCCCAGCCGAATTTCGCCGGCAATGTTGTCTGCAATCACCGGTGCCTGGTTGTGGCAGGCACCGCCAGCTTTGCTCACGGGCAGATCAACGGTGTCGCCAATCACATACACCCCTTCCAGACCGTAAACCTGCAAGGTCTCATGGTTGGTCGGCAGCCAGCCTTCCTGGTTCGCGGCCTGCGATGCGCCGCTTTCCAGTACTGCATCCACCGCGCGGATCGGTGGCGTGGCCATAAGGATGTCGTAGGGCTGGGCATCGCCTTCTTGCGAGTAAGCGATGCGCTGGTCAGGGTCAACCTTGCCGAGGGTGAAGCCGCGCTGAAACTGAATGTTCTTCTGGGCAAATATGCCAGGCAGGATCTCGCCGGTGGGGCGCTGCAAGAACAGGCAATTGCGCAACAGCTGCGCGGTGGTAGGGTAGGTATAGATGATCTCGACCTTGTCACGCACCCCACGCCGACGCAGGTAGTCATCGAGCATCAGCGTGGTTTCCACCGGTGCGATACCGCACTGATGGGGCACATTGGGGGTTTGCGGAAAGGACACGGTAATGAAGATCCGCCCCTTTTCGATACGGGCCAGACGTTGCGCCAGCAGACGCGCCGGCTCGTACTGGTAAAAATGATCACCGCCCTGCTGCAGCCCTTCGATACGCTCGGGTGCCGGTACGCAACCGGTGGCGATTACCACAAAGTCATAGCCGAAGCGCTTGCCGGAACGCGTGTGCAGAGTTTGCCCGGCGAAGTCGAAGCGGGTGACCTCCTGCACCTGAAAGTCGATTTCCGGACGCAACAACGAACGTTCGGGGCGCTTCAATTCTTCCTTGAAGAACTGGTTGAAGGCCACGTACATGAAGGCTGGTTTGTAGTAATGATCAGGCGAATTGGACAGCAGTGTGATACGCACCTGATCGCGCAGAATCTCCGGATAGAGTTTGCCGACCAGTTGATTGGCGAGCATGGTGCCGCCAACCCCGCCTCCGACGATGAGAATATGGTTTGCCATACGCACGCTTCCTTGCGAACAAAGCCCTGCCGCTTCGAGGGCTATAGTTGGAGAAGCTGCGGTGATATGCCAATAACCCTTGGCTATATAGGTTAATTCGTTTTCCTTGAACTTCGCCGAAGATGACCTCTGATACCGTATCAGAGGACTAATAAAGGCCACATTGCATGTGCGGAAGACTCAGCCAGTACCGTGGTATTCACGATTTCGTCGACGCCCTGAGCATGCCCGGCGCCCTGGCCAATGAAGTCGGCGATCAGCCTTTGGCGCACTACAATGTTGCCCCCAGCACCAACGTCGCCGTCCTTTCCGCGCACCGCGCCCATTGGTTGCGTTGGGGTTGGCGCCCGCACTGGGCCCATGACCGGGCCGCGCCGATCAATGCACGGGTGGAGAAAGTCGCGCATTCACCGTTTTTCCGGGCAATTTGGGGACACCGCTTGGTCGTACCGATTGATGGCTGGTTCGAGTGGGTCGATGAAGGGGAGGCCAAAAAACAGCCCTACTACATTCATCGACAGGATGGCCTGCCGGCGTTCTGCGCGGGCATTGGCCAATGGGATGTGGCCGAGGACGACGGTTTTTTCATCATCACCGCCGACAGTGTCGGTGGCATGGTTGATATCCATGACCGTCGCCCGGTCGTGCTGGCACCTGCTTTAGCCAGGGACTGGTTGAATCCTGAATGTGACAAAGCCCAGGCCGAACAGATGCTGCTCAACCTGGGTGAGTCGGCCGAGTCGTTTGCCTGGTATCGGGTGGATAAGGCGGTAGGTAATGTACGCAACCAGGGTGCCGAGTTGCTCAACCCTGTGGGAGCAACTGTCTTCACCATGCTATTCGTCACCGCCATTCGGTACCGTCGCGTAGCATGGCGTTCAGCCTGATCAGCAGTATCCGCATGCAGGCAATGAGCGCGACTTTCGCGCTCTTGCCTCG
>NZ_PVZN01000029.1 GCF_003024385.1 Pseudomonas sp. BBP2017 | reverse complement strand
AACTCTTCTCTCAAGCTCATGGCGTCTCTCGCGTTCCAAGGCATGGTCGAATTCCCGGCAGGTTTGCTTGCCGAAAAGTGTCAACCATGTCCCCGTACACCTGTCCACCATGTCTCCGGTCCATACATCTTGGAAAAAGTAGGCAAAACCGCTCGCTCCTGCATCCGGCCCTACGCTACGGCGCCTTCCGGGGCCACGCGGCCTACGACTTGCTTCGCCAAGTCTACGTCTCGCGTCTTCGGCTAACGCCGAAGGTGCTGCGCACTGCCCCTACAGGCACCTCCACTCGGCCTCCTGAAGTCGCACTCCGCGGCGCCTGAACCAACGTGCATGAAGATCAAGATCAAGATCAAGATCAAGAGCGAGAGCGAGAGCGAGATCAACAGCGAGTTGTTACTCGCTTTGCAAGCGGGCTTGCCCCGCGCTAGCGTCAGCTTGCCGCCGCCGATATCTGATTTCGAAGATACGTCCGTGCAGGCGCCGCCCGTAACTTCGCGACTTCAGGAGGCACCGTAGCGAGGGGACCCGGAGCGCAGCGTAGGGCCGGATGCAGGAGCAGGCGGAAAAGGGACCCGCCGTAAGGGCGGAAGGGGCCAGCAGCGGCACCACATTGACTGGATAAGCTCGCAGCCTCAAGTCCCAACCCAACCCAACCCAACCCAACCCAACCCAACCCAAGGATCATAGTCCCCGGGACTCCATGACAGCCATAAAAAAGCCCCGCCAGTTACCTGGCGGGGCTTGTTACTGCCTGGATGATCAGACGAGCGGTTTGTGCTCTTCTGTGGTTTCCAGGGCTTCAGGTTGTTGCTCGACCGGCGCGGTTTGGGCAGCGGCAGCGGCGGCAGCTGCTGCTTCGGCCTCACGCTTGCGGCGACGTACTTCGCGCGGGTCGTTTGGTGCACGGCCGTTCGGCAGCATCACTACCGGTGCTTCGACCACCGCTGGCTCGGCAGCAGGTGCCTGTTCAGTTGCAACTGGCGCTGCCTCGGCAACAGCCGGCTTGGCAGCTTCAGCTTCAACTACAGGGGCCCGAGCAGCTTCTGGCTCACGTGCTGCTTCAACCACTGGCTCGGCGGTGACAGCCACTTCAGCCGGCGCTTCTACAATTGGCTGAGGGGCAACTTCGACAATCGGCTCGATGCTCGCTTCAACCACAGCCGCAGGTTCGTTGAGTGGCTGCTCGACCACTGGGGCGATTGCCACTTCTTCAGCAACGACAGGCTGTTGCGCTTCAACCACAACAGGCTCGACTGCAGTCGGCTCGGTTGCTTCAACGGTCTCTGCGGCAACAACCTCAGCAGCTACCGGTGCAGCCTCTTCAATGGCAGCAGTAGCACGTTCAGCTTGAACGTTGGCCTGGGCCTCGGCTTCAGCGCTGATGTTGCTGGTTGCAACGGCGGCGGTGACAGCCAGGCCAGCTGCCAGTTCGGCGCCCGACGGCTCGTTGCCTTCTTCGCTGCCGTCTTCGGCGCCTTCAACGACGTTGCCGTTGGCATCACGCTGACGCTCACGACGGTTGCTGCGGCGACGCTGGCCGCGGGAGCGGCGACGTGGGCGTTCGCCTTCGATGCCTTCCTGGTTGTCGTCCTGTAGCAGTTCTTCGTTCGGCAGTTGCTCTTCAGTCGCTTCCGCAGCCTGTTCGGCTGGACGAGGCTGGCGCTCCTCGCGTGGAGGACGTGGTTGACGCTCTTCACGAGGCGCACGTTCTTCACGAGGCGCTCGCTCTTCGCGTGGTGCACGTTCTTCACGTGGGCTGCGCTCTTCGCGCGGCTGGCGTTCTTCACGTGGGGCGCGCTCGGGGCGCTCTTCACGCACGGCCGGGGTGGCAGCATCCAGCGGCTCGCGCAGTTCGCGGACCGGACGGTCTTCGCGGGAGCGGCGCTCTTCACGCGGGGCGCGAGGCTGACGTTCTTCGCGTGGCTGACGTGGGGCGCGCTCTTCGCGGGCCTGGGTTTCTTCCCGGGCTTCGCGTGGTTGACGCTCTTCACGCGGGGCACGCTCTTCACGCGGCTTGCGCTCTTCATCGCGACGGCCATTGCGGTTGCGGCTTTGCTGACGACCGTTGCGGCGCTCTTCGTTACGCTGCGGGCGTTCGGTGGCCGGCTTTTCGGCGACTACAGGAGCGGCGGCAGGCTCTTCCTTGCCGGCGAACAGGCTGACCAGCGACTTCACCAGGCCTTTGAACAGGCTTGGCTCTGGCGCGACGTGTACCGGCGCGGCTGCAGGTTGTTCCGGAGCAGTCGGAACCGGAGCGTTGGCGCGAGCCGGTGCGGTCTTGACCGCAGCTTCCTGGCGAACCAGGGTGCGGGTGGCGGCAGTCGGCTGGACTTCTTCGGTTTCGGCGGCGGCGATTTCGTAGCTGGACTGGCTGCTCAGCGCTTCCGGGCTGTCGTCGCGCAGACGCTGGACTTCGAAGTGCGGGGTTTCCAGGTGGTCGTTCGGCAGGATGACGATACGTGCCCGGGTGCGCAGTTCGATCTTGGTGATCGAGTTGCGTTTTTCATTGAGCAGGAAGGCTGCAACCGGAATCGGCACTTGCGCGCGAACTTCGGCGGTGCGGTCTTTCAGCGCTTCTTCTTCGATCAGGCGCAGGATCGCCAGCGACAGGGACTCGACGTCACGGATGATGCCGGTGCCGCTGCAGCGTGGGCAGACGATGCCGCTGCTTTCGCCCAGGGATGGACGCAGGCGCTGACGGGACATTTCCAGCAGGCCGAAGCGCGAGATGCGACCGACCTGTACGCGGGCACGGTCGGCTTCCAGGCACTCGCGGACCTTTTCTTCGACGGCGCGCTGGTTCTTGGCTGGGGTCATGTCGATGAAGTCGATGACGATCAGGCCGCCGATGTCACGCAGGCGCAGCTGGCGGGCGATTTCTTCAGCCGCTTCCAGGTTGGTCTGCAGGGCGGTTTCCTCAATGTCGCTGCCTTTGGTGGCGCGCGCCGAGTTGATGTCGATGGACACCAGGGCTTCGGTCGGATCGATAACGATCGAGCCGCCGGATGGCAGGTCGACGACACGCTGGAAGGCGGTTTCGATCTGGCTTTCGATCTGGAAGCGGTTGAACAGCGGAACGCTGTCTTCATACAGTTTGATCTTGCTGGCGTACTGCGGCATCACCTGGCGGATGAAGGTCAGGGCTTCTTCCTGGGCATCGATGCTGTCGATCAGTACTTCGCCGATGTCCTGGCGCAGGTAGTCGCGGATGGCGCGGATGATGACATTGCTTTCCTGGTAGATCAGGAAAGGTGCGGCGCGGTCCTGGGAGGCTTCTTTGATCGCGGTCCAGAGCTGCAGCAGGTAGTCCAGGTCCCATTGCATTTCTTCGCTGCTGCGGCCGAGGCCGGCAGTACGCACGATCAGGCCCATGTCGGCAGGGGCGACCAGACCGTTCAGGGCTTCGCGCAGTTCATTGCGCTCTTCGCCTTCGATGCGGCGGGAGATGCCGCCGGCACGCGGGTTGTTCGGCATCAGCACCAGGTAGCGGCCAGCCAGGCTGATAAAGGTAGTCAGGGCTGCGCCCTTGTTGCCGCGCTCTTCTTTCTCGACCTGGACGATGACTTCCTGGCCTTCGCTGAGCACTTCCTTGATGTTCACCCGGCCTTCCGGGGACTTCTTGAAGTATTCGCGGGAGATTTCTTTCAGCGGCAGAAAGCCGTGACGTTCGGAGCCGAAGTCGACGAAAGCGGCTTCCAGGCTGGGTTCGATCCGGGTGATCCGGCCTTTGTAGATGTTGGCCTTCTTCTGCTCGCGCGCACCGGACTCGATGTCCAGGTCGTAGAGACGTTGGCCGTCTACCAGAGCTACACGCAACTCTTCGGGTTGAGTCGCGTTAATCAGCATTCTTTTCATGTAATACCGTCGGTTTCCGGGCTGCCGGAAACGGCGTTCGGCACACACGACTTCTCACGGTCGGTGTCAGGTGCGCAAGGGGTGGCGGGCCACCCCCGTGTCCAGCGACTGTCGAGCCAGACTGGTAACCCAGTACTGCCGAAGTCGCGACGACGCGTCCTGCTTGCTGTGGTGTCAAATGCACTCAGTCAGGAGGAGGAATCAGCCTTCGGCCGTGGACGCCCGGGGGCATCTTGATCAAGACCGGGTCCGGTCGTCTGGCCAAAAGGCCTGTGGACTGGACGCAGTACTACACGGTCCGACGGTTGTGCATCTCCACCCTACACGTATCCCTGATAATTCGGGTGCTGCCGCGCGCTGAATCCGCAACGGGTTGCATTTATCGCCAGCTCCAATACGGGAGCCCGCGCCTTTTATGTCCAAGGCTGGTATTTCCGAAGCCTTCGCCATGACTGCGTGAAATTGACGGCACTGACAGAGTGGCATCGAAAAAAACATCGGGGGAGGGCAAAACACCGCTCTTGTCGTTTTTATCGGTCTTCTCTGCACGGCGCTGGTGGCGATTCCAGGCAATTCTGTAAACTGGCAAAAGCCCCGTCGGACGGCCTCGCGTCCTCGAGATTTTGCGTCGGTCAGGGCCGGCTAGAAGCCGTGAGTCCGCTGCCCAGCCGCTTTTGGCGGCGTTCGCGACTATAGCAGCAATCATTAAGTGCTTCAAATCCATAAAAAATTGTTATGATTGGCAAATGACGACTAATGCCCCTCCGACCTCCGGCGTCCAGCTGATCGAGGTCGCGCCGGAACTTGCCGGCCAACGAATCGATAATTTCCTCATCACAGCGCTCAAGGGTGTTCCCAAGACCTTGATTTACCGCATTTTGCGCAAAGGCGAAGTGCGCGTGAACAAGGGGCGGATCAAGCCTGAGTACAAGCTGCAGGCCGGTGACATCGTGCGCGTGCCGCCCGTTCGTCTGCCGGAACGTGACGAGCCTGTGCCGGTGGCCCAGGGTTTGCTTCAGCGTCTTGAGGCTGCCATTGTCTACGAAGACAAGGCCTTGATCGTGCTGAACAAACCGGCTGGCATCGCCGTGCATGGCGGTAGCGGCCTGAATTTCGGTGTGATCGAAGCCTTTCGTCAGATGCGTCCGGATGCCAAGGAGCTGGAGCTGGTCCATCGCCTGGACCGTGACACGTCCGGGCTGTTGATGATCGCCAAAAAGCGCAGCATGTTGCGTCACCTGCATGCCGCATTGCGCGGTGATGGCGTCGATAAGCGCTACATGGCTCTGGTCCGTGGTCACTGGGCGACCGCGAAGAAACAGGTCAATGCCCCGTTGCTCAAGAGCAATTTGCGTTCCGGTGAGCGCATGGTCGAAGTCAACGACGAGGGCAAGGAGGCGCTGACCATTTTCCGTGTACTGCGCCGCTTTGGTGAATTTGCCACCATCGTCGAGGCACGTCCGATCACTGGCCGTACTCACCAGATCCGCGTGCACGCTCTGCATGCAGGGCATTGCATTGCTGGCGACAGCAAATATGGCGATGAAGATTTCACCCGCGAAATTCGCGATCTGGGCGGCAAGCGTCTGTTCCTGCATGCTTATGCTCTGACCGTGCCCCTGCCTGATGGTGGCGAGCTCAAACTTGAGGCGCCGGTGGACGAGATGTGGGCCAAAACCGTGGAGCGCTTGAGTGCGGCGTGATTACGATCTGCTGATCTTCGATTGGGATGGCACGCTGGCTGACTCAATCGGGCGCATTGTCGAGTCCATGCACCTGGCCGCCGGTCGCGCCGGTCACGCTAGCTGCGATGACGAGGCGGTCAAGGGTATAATTGGTCTGGCGCTGTCCGAGGCGATCGCTACGCTGTATCCGCACCTGGATGCCGAGCAGGTGGCGGTGTTTCGTCAGCACTACGCCGATGTGTACATGGCGCTGGATGAGCAGCCATCCCCCCTGTTCGAGGGTGTGCTGGAGTCGCTGGAGGCATTTCGCGCTCAGGGCTATCGTCTGGCAGTGGCCACCGGCAAGGCGCGTCGTGGTCTGGATCGGGTGCTGCGGGCCAATGGCTGGCAGGATTACTTCGATATCACCCGGGCTGCCGACGAAAGCCGTGGTAAGCCGCATCCACAGATGCTCGAAGAGATTCTGGCGCATTGCCGGGTCGAGCCTGGGCGTGCGTTGATGGTCGGAGATTCGTCGTTCGATCTGTTGATGGCCAGTAATGCTGGCATGCATTCGGTGGCTGTCGCCTATGGTGCGATGTCGCCGCAAGCACTGAGTGCTTTCGGGCCGCAGGTCTGTATCGAGCATTTTTCACATTTGCAGGCCTGGCTGAGCCGGTCGCCTGCCGCAGTAATTCCAGGGTAGGTGAGTATGGCTGACGAGTGGAAGGCGCCTGTTGCCGAAGACAACGAAGAGCAGAAAAGCTGGAAACTGTTGGAGAAAACCCTCCTGGCAGGTGTGCAGGAGCAGCGCCGGGCGCGGCGTTGGGGGATCTTCTTCAAGCTGCTGACCTTTGCCTATCTGTTTGGCATTCTCGCACTGTTCAGTCCCTTGATGGATGTGGATAAGGCCGCTTCTCGAGGCGTCAATCACACCGCGCTGGTTGAAGTGCGCGGGATGATTGCCGATCAGGAGCCCGCCAGTGCCGATAACATCGTCGGCGGCTTGCGCGAAGCGTTCAAGGATTCGAAAACCAAGGCGGTGATCCTGCGGATCAACAGTCCGGGTGGTAGTCCGGTGCAGTCGGGCTACATCTATGACGAAATTCGTCGTCTGCGCGCCGAGTACCCGCAAATCAAGTTGTACGCGGTGATCAGTGATCTGGGTGCTTCCGGTGCCTATTACATCGCCAGTGCTGCGGATCAGATCTATGCCGACAAGGCCAGTCTGGTCGGTTCCATCGGTGTCACGGCTGCCGGTTACGGCTTTGTCGGCACCATGGAGAAGCTCGGTGTTGAGCGTCGTACCTACACTGCGGGCGAGCACAAGGCTTTCCTCGATCCGTTCCAGCCACAGAAACCTGAAGAAACCGCGTTCTGGCAGGGTGTGCTGGAAACCACCCACAAGCAGTTCATTGCCAGCGTCAAGCAAGGGCGTGGTGAGCGTCTTAAGGATAAAGAACACCCTGAGCTGTTCAGTGGTCTGATCTGGTCGGGCGAGCAGGCCCTGGCTCTGGGGCTGGTGGATGGCCTGGGCAGTGCCGGTTACGTGGCGCGCGAAGTGGTGGGGGAGAAGGAGTTGGTCGACTTCACCATCGAAGAATCGCCATTTGATCGCTTCTCCAAGCGCCTGGGTGCCAGTGTTGCCGAGCGTCTGGCGCTGTGGATGGGCTTTCAGGGGCCGTCGTTGCGCTGAGTGCGACCGAAGTGAAAAAAGCCCCGGCAGATGCCGGGGCTTTTTATTTAGGGTGGGTCCGGTGGGGGCGGGCTTGCCTCGCGATTGTGAGCTGCCAGTTGAGTCGCATCGCGGGGCAAACGCGCTCCTACAGGGTTACGCCTTCGATCAGGAGCATATCCACCAACCGAATCAGTGGCAGGCCGACCAGGCTGGTGGCGTCCACGCCGTGGGTGCTCTGGAACAGGCTGACGCCGAGGGCTTCGGCCTTGAAGCTGCCGGCGCAGTCATAAGGCTGTTCGGTGCGCAGGTAGCGTTCGATGCGCGCCAGGTCCAGTTCGCGCATGTTTACCGTGAACGGCACGCAATCGACCTGGCAATGGCCGGTAGCGCTATTGAGCAGGGCCAGGCCGGTAAGAAAGGTCACATGGTTGCCGCTGGCGGCGAGCAATTGCTCGCAGGCGCGCTCGAAGGTGTGTGGCTTGCCGAGGATCTGCTCGCCGAGCACGGCAACCTGGTCAGAGCCGATGATCAGGTGCTCGGGATGGCTGGTGGCCAGGGCCTGGGCTTTCTCCCGGGCCAGGCGCTTGACCAGGTCAACGGCAGGCTCTTCGGGCAGGCGTTGTTCGTCGATATCCGGGGAGGCCCAGCTGAAGGGCAGGCGCAAGCGCTCAAGCAATTCGCGCCGGTAGGGCGAGCTGGAAGCCAGTAATAAAGGCAGCATGATAAACTCCTGGGCAGGTGAAACGATTCTAACATGCACAGCGCAGCCGAATTTCCTTTGACAGGGGCGGGGGTCATCCCTAGAATGCTGCGCCTATGTTGAATGACCCGATTCCACCTCACGTTGACCCGCGCAAATTGGCCGATCGTGGTGTTTCCCTCGAAGGAACACTGCAGCTCGCCGATTTGGAGAGACTCTGCGACCCGCTTTCCGACACTGTCGGTACGGTGCAGGCTAAATTCGATTTTGAGCGAGACGAGCAGAAGGCTGTGGTTATCCACACCGACCTGAGCGTTGAGGTCAAGATGGTTTGCCAGCGTTGTCTTGAGCTGGTCACCCTGCCGATCCACAGCGAATGCACTTACGCCGTGGTGAAGGAGGGTGCGAATACCCAGTCGTTGCCGAAAGGTTATGACGTGCTGGAACTGGGCGAAGATCCTTTGGATCTGCAGGCTTTGGTCGAGGAGGAGCTTTTGCTCGCCCTGCCCATCGTGCCTGCTCATCATCCGGAAGAATGCCAGCAGCCGGCGGGCGCCGATGAGCCCGAACCGAGCAAGGACGAGGTAACACGGTCCAACCCGTTCAGTGTATTGGCGCAGTTAAAGCGTGACCCAAACGTTTAGGAGTTAATCAATTATGGCTGTTCAGCAGAACAAAAAATCCCGCTCTGCCCGTGACATGCGCCGTTCGCACGACGCTCTCTCGGAAAACGCTCTGTCCGTAGAGAAAACCACTGGTGAAGTACACCTGCGTCACCACGTATCGCCAGAAGGCGTATACCGTGGTCGTAAAGTGATCGACAAGGGCGCTGACGAGTAATCCTTGTCCGCTCAGATCATCGCGATTGACGCAATGGGCGGGGACTTCGGTCCCCGCAGCATTGTTCAGGCGAGTATCGCTTGCCTGTCGGCTACCCCCTCGCTGCACCTGACCCTTGTCGGTCAACCCTCCCTCCTAGAAGACCTTGTCGCTGGCCAGTCGGCAGCGGATCGCGCGCGCCTGCAGATTGTTGCGGCCAGCGAAGTGATCGGCATGGATGAGCGGCCGTCGCAAGCGTTGCGTGGCAAGCCTGATTCGTCCATGCGCGTGGCCCTGGAATTATTGCGTGATGGCAAGGTTCAGGCCTGCGTGAGCGCCGGTAATACCGGAGCGCTGATGGCGCTGTCGCGTTATGTGCTGAAAACCCTGCCCGGTATCGACCGCCCGGCCATGGTGGCGGCCATTCCCACCCAGACCGGTTATTGCCAGTTGCTCGACCTGGGTGCCAATGTCGATTGCAGTGCCGAAAACCTCTATCAGTTCGCCGTGATGGGGTCGGTGGCCGCCCAGGCCCTGGGTATCTCCCGGCCGCGCGTGGCCTTGCTGAATGTCGGCACCGAAGACATCAAGGGTAATCAGCAGGTCAAGCTCGCCGCCAACATGCTGCAGAATGCCCGCGGGCTGAACTACATCGGCTTTGTCGAAGGTGACGGGCTGTACCGCGGTGAGGCGGATGTGGTGGTGTGTGACGGGTTTGTCGGCAATATCCTGCTCAAATCCAGCGAAGGCCTGGCGACCATGATCGGCGCGCGCATCGAGGCCCTGTTCAAAGGCGGGCTCGGCGCGCGCCTGGCGGGTGCCGTGGCCATGCCGCTGCTCAAGCGCCTGCAGGCTGACCTGGCGCCGGCGCGGCATAATGGCGCAAGCTTTCTGGGTTTGCAGGGTATCGTTATCAAGAGTCATGGTTCTGCTGGTGTACAGGGCTTTCAGAGCGCCATCCAGCGCGCGTTGATCGAGATTCAGGAAAATCTGCCACAGCGCCTGCACGGGCGTCTGGAAGATCTGTTGCTTTAGGCATATGCCTCAGGAAGTGGTTAAATGTGACCGCTTGGTCCTCATTACCATCCAAGTCTTCAGTTTCTTGTGCTCAGCCTGGCGCTGGGCGCTTCATTTCCGACGACAAGATCATTAGGGGCTTGTTCAATGTCTGCATCCCTCGCATTCGTCTTTCCCGGTCAAGGTTCGCAGTCCCTCGGCATGCTTGCCGAGCTGGGCGCCCAGTATCCGCTGGTCATTGATACCTTCCGCGAGGCCTCCGAGGCTCTGGGCTATGACCTCTGGGCATTGACCCAGGAGGGTCCGGAAGAGCAACTCAACCAAACCGATAAAACCCAACCGGCCATTCTCACTGCCTCGATCGCCCTGTGGCGTCTGTGGCTGGCAGAGGGCGGTGCGCGTCCGGCTTTCGTTTCCGGTCACAGTCTGGGCGAGTACAGCGCGTTGGTTGCCGCTGGCAGCCTGAGCCTGGGTGACGCGGTCAAGCTGGTCAAGCGTCGTGGCGAGCTCATGCAAGAGGCCGTGCCGGCCGGGCAGGGCGCCATGGCGGCAATTCTCGGTCTGGACGACGCTGTCGTCGTGGGTATCTGCGCTGAAGCAGCTCAAGGCGAAGTGGTCAGTGCGGTAAACTTCAATTCGCCGGGCCAGGTCGTGATCGCGGGTGCCAAGGCCGCTGTCGAGCGCGCCATGGAAGCCTGCAAGGCTGCCGGTGCCAAGCGTGCACTGCCGCTGCCGGTCAGCGTACCGTCGCACTGCGAGCTGATGCGCCCTGCCGCCGAGCGTTTTGCCGAGTCGGTCAATGCCATCGACTGGCAGGCCCCGCAAATCCCGGTGGTGCAGAACGTCAGCGCTGCCGTTGCCGTGGACCTCGAAACCCTCAAGCGCGACCTGCTCGAGCAGCTGTACAAGCCGGTTCGCTGGGTCGAGTGCGTACAGACCCTGGCTGCCAATGGTGCGGTACAGTTGGTTGAGTGCGGTCCAGGCAAGGTTCTGGCCGGCCTGAACAAGCGCTGCGCCGATGGCGTGAATACCTCTAACCTCAATACCCCGGATGCTTTCGCCGCCGCCCGCGCGGCGCTGGCCTGATTTAGGAGAAGCTTGCATGAGCCTGCAAGGTAAAGTTGCACTGGTGACCGGCGCCAGCCGTGGTATCGGCCAGGCTATCGCCCTGGAACTGGGCCGTCTGGGCGCTACCGTGATCGGTACCGCGACCTCCGCCTCGGGTGCCGAGCGTATCGCCGCTACCCTCAAAGAACACGGCATCACCGGCACCGGCCTGGAGCTGAACGTGACCAGCGATGAGTCGGTCAGCGCCACCCTGGCCAAGATCCAGGAGCAGTTCGGTGCGCCGACCATCCTGGTCAACAACGCCGGCATCACCCGCGACAACCTCATGCTGCGCATGAAGGACGACGAGTGGTTCGACGTCATCGACACCAACCTGAACAGCCTCTACCGTCTGTCCAAGGGCGTACTGCGTGGCATGACCAAGGCGCGCTGGGGTCGTATCATCAGCATCGGTTCGGTAGTTGGCGCCATGGGTAACGTTGGCCAGGTCAACTACGCTGCAGCCAAGGCCGGTCTGGAAGGTTTCAGCCGTGCCCTGGCGCGTGAAGTCGGCTCCCGTGCGATCACCGTCAACTCGGTGACCCCGGGCTTTATCGATACCGACATGACCCGCGAATTGCCTGAAGCGCAGCGCGAAGCGCTGCAGACCCAGATTCCCCTGGGGCGTCTGGGCCAGGCTCAGGAAATCGCCAATGTGGTCGCTTTCCTGGCCTCTGAAGGCGCAGGTTATGTGACTGGCGCGACCATTCCGGTCAACGGCGGCATGTACATGTAAATCTAATGTGACGGATTGCTTCAAAAAAATGTCATACGAGCTGTCTAAAATCCGTTATAAAGCTGCAACCAGATTCTAGTCGGTTGGCAGGTGTGGTCTGGCGAGGCGTGTTGCGCTTGAAAAGCGGACGTCTTTCTATACACTTACACACCGGCCAGCCGCCTGACATATGTCCATTAGGAGTGAAAACAAGGTATGAGCACCATCGAAGAACGCGTCAAGAAAATCGTCGCCGAGCAACTGGGCGTTAAAGAAGAAGAAGTAGTGAACACTGCTTCCTTCGTCGAAGATCTGGGTGCCGATTCCCTTGACACCGTTGAGCTGGTGATGGCTCTGGAAGAGGAATTCGAGACCGAAATCCCTGACGAAGAAGCCGAGAAGATCACTACTGTTCAAGCTGCTATCGACTACGTCACCAGCCACCAGGCCTAAGACGTTGTAGTCGTCGCTTCTTGTCATGGAAAAACCGCACTGCCTTCGCCGGCGTGCGGTTTTTTCTTTACAAGAGATGTAGTCAATTTGAATAAGGAGAGTGCTGTGTCGCGTAGACGCGTCGTGGTCACCGGTATGGGTATGCTGTCGCCACTGGGTACGGATGTGCCGAGCAGTTGGCAGGGCATTCTGGCTGGCCGCAGTGGCATAGGTCTGATTGAACATACGGACCTGTCTGCCTACACCACCCGTTTTGGCGGCTCGGTAAAGGGCTTCGAGGTTGAGCAGTACCTGTCGGTCAAGGAAGCCCGCAAGCTCGATCTGTTCATTCAGTACGGCCTGGCAGCCGGTTTTCAGGCAGTGCGTAACGCCGGCCTGGAAGTGACCGATGCCAACCGCGAGCGCATTGGCGTAGCCATGGGCTCGGGTATCGGTGGCCTGACCAATATCGAAGAAACCAGCCGGACTTTGCATGAGCAGGGCCCGCGGCGCATTTCGCCGTTCTTCGTGCCGGGTTCGATCATCAACATGATTTCCGGTTTCCTGTCGATCCACCTGGGTGTACAGGGACCTAACTACGCCATTGCCACGGCCTGCACTACTGGTACCCACTGTATCGGTATGGCGGCGCGCAACATTGCCTTCGGTGAAGCCGATGTGATGATTGCCGGCGGCGCGGAAATGGCGGCCTGCGGTTTGGGTATGGGCGGTTTCGGTGCCTCGCGGGCGCTGTCGACCCGCAATGACGACCCGACCCGTGCCAGCCGTCCGTGGGACAAGGGTCGCGACGGCTTCGTCCTTGCCGATGGTGCCGGTGCGCTGGTGCTTGAAGAGCTCGAGCACGCCAAGGCCCGAGGTGCGACCATCTATGCCGAACTGGTTGGTTTTGGCATGAGTGGCGACGCCTACCACATGACCTCGCCTCCAGAAGACGGCAGCGGCGCAGCGCGCTGTATGGTCAATGCCCTGCGTGATGCCGGTCTGAACGCGGACCAGGTCAACTATATCAACGCCCATGGCACTTCGACGCCGGCTGGCGACCTGGCCGAGTCTTCGGCGATAAAGTCGGTGTTCGGTGATCATGCCTACAAGCTGGCGGTCAGCTCGACCAAATCGATGACCGGTCACCTGCTCGGTGCCGCTGGTGCGGTCGAGGCGATTTTCAGTGTGCTCTCGATCAACGGCCAGGTGGCACCACCGACGATCAACCTGGATGAGCCGAGCGAAGGCTGCGACCTCGACTTCGTGCCGCACCAGGCGCGCAACATGCCGATCGATGTAGTGCTGTCCAACTCCTTCGGTTTTGGCGGTACCAACGGCTCGCTGGTGTTCCGCCGGTTCGCCGAGTGATGCACAGCTGGATCGATGGCCTGCCGGCGGATGCAGTCAATCTGCAAAGCCGTGCGCTGGCCTACGGCGATGGTCTGTTCGAGACCATCGCGGTCAAGGCCGGTCGGCCATCGTTGCTCGAGTATCATCTCGATCGCCTGGCGCTGGGTTGCCAGCGCCTGGCGATCAGCGCCGACCATGGCCTGATTCGCGACGAGTTATGTCGTTACGCCAGCGTGCTGGGTGACGGTGTACTCAAACTGATTCTCGTCCGTGGTGACAGCCAGCGCGGCTATGCGCCTGCTGCTGGCGTGGCGCCACGGCGTATTCTTCAGGGTAGTCCCTTGCCCGTTTATCCTGCTCAGCATGCCGAGCAGGGCGTTCGTCTCTTCCCTTGCAACACTCGCCTTGCGGAACAACCACTGCTGGCTGGGCTCAAACACCTTAATCGACTTGAGCAGGTGCTGGCGCGTGCCGAATGGCAGGATGCCGAGCATGCCGAAGGATTGATGCGTGATGTTTCCGGTCGCATCATTGAAGGGGTCTACAGTAATCTGTTCCTGGTGCGCGACGGCCAGTTGCTGACCGCTGATCTGAGCCGCTGCGGCGTGGCCGGGGTGATGCGTGCGGCCCTGATCGAGCAGGCAGCAGTAGCTGGGGTGGCGCTACGCATTACCGATCTGTCCCTGCAGGACCTGGAGCAGGCTGACGAAGTCTTCGTCTGCAACAGCGTCTACGGTGTCTGGCCGGTGCGTGCTTTTGCATCGCTGAACTGGTCGCCGGGTCCACTCACCCGTAAACTGCAGGCCATTGCCCGTACGTTACTGGATGCCTGATTTGTGAGACGTAAATTCTTGGTGCTGCTGGAAACCGGATTGATTCTGGCGGGCCTGTTCTTGGGTTTTTCAGCCTGGAAAGTGAGTTCGGCTCTGGAGCAAACCCTGCACGTTAGCCAGGAGCAACTGCTCGACGTGCCCACCGGTACCAACCCCAACCGCATGTTCTACCGCATGGAAAGCCAGGGCTTGCTGGACGATGCCTTCTGGTTGCGTCTGTACTGGCGCTTCAACATGGCGGGGGTGCCGCTGCACACCGGCGAGTACCGCATGACTCCTGGCATGACCGTGCGCGACCTGTTCGAAGTCTGGCGCCGTGGCGATGTCGTGCAGTACAGCCTGACCCTGGTCGAAGGCTGGAATTTCCGCCAGGTGCGCTCGGCATTGGCCAGGCACGAAAAAATCAAGCAGACCCTCGATGGCCTCAGTGATGCTGAGGTGATGGATAAGCTCGGTCATCCTGGCGTATTTCCGGAAGGGCGTTTCTTCCCTGACACCTATCGCTTCGTGCGTGGCATGACTGATGTCGAGTTCCTCCAGCAAGCCTATGCGCGCCTGGACGAAGTGCTGGCCAAGGAGTGGGCCGAGCGGCCGGCCGACCTGCCGTATCGTGATCCGTATCAGGCGCTGATCATGGCGTCCTTGGTGGAGAAGGAGACCGGGGTGCCGCAGGAGCGTGGTCAGATCGCTGGAGTGTTCGTGCGCCGCATGCGTATCGGCATGTTGCTGCAGACCGACCCGACAGTGATCTATGGCATGGGTGAACGTTACAACGGCAAGATCACCCGCGCCGACTTGCGCGAACCGACACCGTACAACACCTATACCAATGCTGGTCTGCCGCCGACCCCGATTGCCATGGTCGGCCGTGAAGCGATCCATGCCGCGTTGAACCCGACGCCGGGCAGCAGTCTGTACTTCGTCGCCCGTGGCGATGGTAGCCATATCTTCTCCGACGACCTGGATGCGCACAATTCTGCGGTCCGCGAGTACCAGATCAAGCGCCGTGCCGATTACCGTTCGAGTCCGGCGCCGGTGAACGAATCTGAGCCTGAGGCCGAGCCGCAGGCCCCTGAATCCACTGAGGCGAGCCCTGAGCCTGCACCTGAAGCGTCGGCACCGGCCAGTGCAACCTCTTCGCAATGAATAACTGTAAGGACTGCCTGTGAGCGGCTTGTTTATCACCCTGGAAGGCCCCGAAGGCGCGGGCAAGAGCACCAACCGCGAATACCTGGCCGAGCACCTGCGTGCCCAGGGCGTGGATGTGGTGCTGACCCGTGAGCCTGGCGGCACGCCGCTGGCCGAGCGAATCCGCGAACTGTTGCTGGCGCCCAGCGACGAAAAAATGGATGCCGACACCGAGCTGTTGCTGGTGTTCGCTGCCCGTGCCCAGCACCTGGCCGAAGTGATTCGCCCGGCCCTGGCCCGTGGCGCAGTAGTGCTCTGTGACCGTTTCACCGATGCCACCTATGCCTACCAAGGGGGTGGCCGTGGCCTGTCGCTGGAGCGCATTGCCACGTTGGAAAATTTTGTTCAGGGCACGTTGCGCCCGGACCTGACCCTGGTCTTCGACCTCCCAGTGGAAATCGGCCTGTCCCGCGCTGCCGCCCGTGGCCGCCTGGACCGTTTTGAACAGGAAGGTCAGGCCTTTTTCGAGGCTGTGCGTCAGACCTACCTGGCGCGCGCCAAGGCGGCGCCGCAGCAGTACAAACTGATCGACGCCGCGCAACCGCTGGCGCAGGTGCAGCAAGCGCTGGATGCGTTGCTGCCGCAGATCCTGGAGTGCTGCCGTGGCTGAGGCCTTCCCTTGGCAGCAGGCCTTGTGGCAGCAATTGGCCGGGCGTACCCAGCATGCCCATGCCTACCTGCTGCATGGGCCGCAAGGCATCGGCAAGCGCGCGCTGGCCGAGCGACTGATGGCCTTGCTGCTGTGTCAGCGCCCGGCCAATCTGCAAGCCTGTGGGCAGTGCAAGTCGTGCCTGTTGCTGGCAGCCGGCAGTCATCCAGACAACTATGTGCTGGAGCCGGAGGAGGCCGACAAGCCGATCAAGGTCGATCAGGTGCGTGACCTGGTGTCCTTTGTGGTCCAGACCGCACAGCTGGGCGGGCGCAAGGTGGTGTTGATCGAGCCGGTCGAGGCGATGAATATCAATGCGGCCAACGCCTTGCTCAAAAGCCTGGAAGAGCCTTCCGGCAATACCGTGCTGCTGTTGGTCAGCCATCAGCCAAGCCGCTTGTTGCCGACCATCAAGAGCCGTTGTGTGCAGCAGGCGTGTCCTTTGCCCAGCGCCACACAGAGCCTGGCCTGGTTGAGTACAGCCTTGCCAGAGTGCGATGAGCAGGAGCGTCTGGAGCTACTGAGCCTCGCTGCTGGCTCACCCCTGGCTGCGGTAGGCTTGCAGGCGCAGGGTGTGCGTGAGCAGCGCGCGCTGGTGGTTGACGGGGTGAAAAAACTACTTAAACAGCAACAATCCCCCAGTCAGCTGGCCGAGGCCTGGAATGCCATTCCCTTGCTGCTGCTGTTCGACTGGTTTTGTGACTGGTCGAACCTGATCCTGCGCTACCAGTTGACCGAGGATGAGGAAGGTTTAGGCTTGAACGATATGCGCAAGGTCGTGCAATACCTGGCGCAGAAGAGCGGCCAGGGCAAGGTCCTGGAGATTCAGGACTGGATTCTCGCCCAGCGCCAGAAGGTTCTGGCCAAGGCCAACCTCAATCGCGTGCTATTGCTCGAAGCGCTACTGGCTTCCTGGGCAATGTTGCCTGGCCAGCGTTGAGCCGGGCTGCCCCTTTATTTCTTTTCAGTGTTGTCATCTGCCCATGCTTGTAGATTCCCATTGCCACCTCGACCGTCTTGATCTCACCGCTCACCAGGGGTCTCTGGATACGGCCCTTGATGCTGCCCGCGCCCGTGGTGTTGGCCACTTCCTGTGCATCGGCGTCAGCGCCGACAACGCCAAGGCGGTCAAAGACCTGAGCGAGCGTTACAGCGACGTTGACTGCTCGGTAGGCATCCATCCGCTGGACCTGCCCCCCGACGGTGCGCCGCCGCTGGAGTGGCTGCTCAAGGAGCTTGAGCACCCGCATGTGGTGGCCATCGGTGAAACCGGGCTGGATTATCACTACGAGCCGGAAGCGGCCGAGGTGCAGCAAGCGTCCTTCCGCCTGCACCTGCAGGCTGCGCAGGCTACCGGTAAGCCAGTGATCATTCATACCCGCGCGGCGCGTGCCGACACCCTGAACCTGCTGCGCGAAGCAGCCTTGAGCCAGGCCGGTGTGCTGCATTGCTTCACCGAAGACTGGGATATGGCCAGGGCAGCGCTGGACCTGGGCTACTACATCTCGCTGTCCGGCATCGTCACCTTCCGCAATGCCGATGCCTTGCGCGATGTGGCCCGGCAGGTGCCGGCTGATCGCCTGCTGGTCGAAACCGATTCGCCTTACCTGGCGCCGATTCCGTATCGCGGTAAACCGAACCTGCCGCAGTATGTGCGCGAAGTGGCGGAGTTCGTCGCGATGGTGCGGGGCGAAAGCTACGAGCAATTGGCCGAACAAACCACCGCGAACTTCAAGCGTCTGTTCCCGTTGGCGCGTCTTTAGGGTTCCCCCCGCTCCCACCAAAATGGCAGGCAAAAAAAACCCGGGTTCTGGGGGGTGAATCCGGGTTAAGACCATTAGGAGTAAAACAAAGGTACGCGGTCCCTGAGCACCTTTATCGGCGCGCCACTTGGGGGGATGCGCCACGCCAACACCTGAAGTATTGGTCAGGATTGGCGGGCTGCCAGCGGCGATTGCTCGTTTTTTAAACAGATTTGGAATACGGCCACGGCTGCTGAGCACTCATCGCTCTGCAATTTGCCGCACAATTGCCAGAGTTTCGTCGATTACCTGCTTGGGCGTGTAGAAATGCGGTGAAAAGCGCACACCAGGCCCGCGGGTGATGCAAACCACCTGCTGCTGTTTGAGTTTCTGGTAGGCCTGGGTATTGTCGATCCCGGCGATGCTGAACGAAACGATCCCGGAACGGCGCTGCGGATCTTCCGGGCTGTGCAGTTGAACCCCAGGAATGGCTGCCAGCCCTTCATAGAGCCACTGCACCCGTTCTGCAAGCAGCGTCGATACCTGTTCCATGCCCATTTCTTCCAGCAGCGACAGGCTCGCGTCCAGCGCCGCCGCGCCGAGCATGTTCGGGCTGCCGCATTCAAAGCGCCGGGCGCTGCGGGCCGGCGCCCACTCGGTGCGGGTGTAGTCGCCCATGTGCTCTAGCATGTGCCAGCCGTACTCGCTGAGCTTCAGCTGTGGGCGAACCTCGGCGCGGCAATAGAAAACGCCGAGGCCTTCCGGGCCAAGCATCCACTTGTGACCATCGGCCATGGCAAAGTCGCACTGATAGGCTTGCACATCGAAGGGCAGGGCACCCAGTTGCTGAATGGCGTCGATACAGAACAGCACGTTGCGCTCACGGCAGCCTTGGCCGAGCCGCACCAGGTCCAGGCGCAGGCCGCTGGCAAACTGAACAGCGCTGATCGCCAGCAGGCGCGCGCGCGGCCCACAGGCGGCCAGCAGATCGGCTTCCGGGTCCTGCCCATTGAGGCTCACCTGGATCACTTCTACACCCTGGTCGGCCAAGGCTTCCCAGACGATGCGGTTGGAGGGGAACTCTTCGTCGCTGATGACGATCTGGTCACCGGCCTGCCAATCGATGCCGAAAGCAACGAACGACAGTGCCTCGGAGGTGTTCTTGACCAGGGCGATGTCATCGGTCGAGGGTGCGTTCGTCAGGCGCATCAAGCGTTCGCGCAGGCGTTGCTCCATGGCCATCCAGTCCGGATAGTCCCTGGCACCAAGCCAAACGTTTTCGTTGGCAAAGCGCGCAACCGCCTGGCTGGCCCTTCTTGGCCAGGGAGCGACGGCTGCATGGTTCAGGTAGCGAAGGCCCGGAGCCTGTTCAAACTCATCAAGAAACATAGACATGGTCGGATGATCCGTGCATTTTGGCGCAAGTTAGGCATAATAACCGGCTTCGATTTTGATCCAGTCCTTCTTATGCAGAAAGAACCTCGTAAGGTCCGTGAGTTTCGTCGCCGTGAGCAAGAAATTCTCGATACCGCGCTCAAGCTGTTTCTCGAACAGGGTGAAGACAGTGTCACCGTCGAGATGATCGCTGATGCAGTCGGTATCGGCAAAGGCACGATCTACAAGCATTTCAAATCCAAGGCGGAGATCTATCTGCGCCTGATGCTCGACTACGAGCGCGATTTGAACGAACTGTTGCACTCTGCCGATGTTGACCGCGACAAGGAAGCCCTGTCGCGTGCCTACTTCGAATTCCGCATGCGCGATCCGCAGCGTTACCGCTTGTTCGACCGCCTTGAAGAGAAGGTGGTCAAGGGCAACCAGGTGCCGGAGATGGTCGAGGAGCTGCACAAGATCCGTGCCTCCAATTTCGACCGCCTGACCTTGCTGATCAAGGGTCGCATCAGCGAAGGCAAGCTTGAAGACGTGCCGCCGTACTTCCACTACTGCGCCGCCTGGGCGCTGGTGCATGGCGCCGTGGCGCTCTATCACTCGCCGTTCTGGAGCAACGTGCTGGAAGACCAGGAAGGCTTTTTCCAGTTCCTGATGGATATCGGTGTGCGCATGGGTAACAAGCGCAAGCGCGATCCGGACGCCACCGGCAGCTGATCTGTTCAGCGGTCGAACGAAACTACTGGCGTGGCTCGTGCGGGAATATACTCAGGTATGAGGCTTGCAAAAACCTGATTTTTGAGTCAGGTTTTACAGGCCCGATTCATCCATGCCGGAGTCATCCATGATCGTCGACCGCCAAGGCAGGCGTTTTCGCAACTTGCGTGTCAGCCTTACCGCTGCCTGCAACTATGCCTGCACCTATTGCGTACCGGACGGCAAGCGTCTGGTGGCGGCCCAGGATGAGCTGTCTGCCGAGGCCATGGCCCGCGCCGTGGCCTACCTGATCGAAGCTGCCGGCATCGAGCGTTTGCGCATTACCGGTGGTGAGCCGCTGGTCAGTCCCAGGCTTGAAACCTTTCTTGCTTCAGTCGCAGGCCTTGGCCTTGACGAAATCAGCCTGACCACCAACGGCCAATTATTGGCTCGCAAGCTGCCGTTGCTGCGTGCGGCCGGTATCCGTCGGCTTAATGTTTCCCTTGATACCCTCGATCCTGATGCCTTCCGGCGTATTGCTCGCGGTGGCGACCTGGCCACTGTGCTTGATGGCATGGAGCAGGCCAGTGCGGCCGGGATGAAAATCAAGGTCAACATGGTGCCTTTGCGTGGGCAGAACTTCGATCAGGTGGTACCGCTCCTCGATCATTGTCTCGCTCGCGGCTACGAGCTGCGCTTCATCGAGTTGATGCGCATGGGCCACCTGGCCCGTGACAGTAATGCCTTCCTGCAGCAGTTCGTCAGTCTCGAGCACTTGCTGCAGTTGATCGGCGAGCGTTACGAATACCTGCAGGCCAATGCGCCGGTGGATGCCACGGCGCTGCGCTATCAGATCCCCGGCCAGGGTTACTTTGGTGTGATCGCCAACGAAAGCGTACCGTTCTGCCGAACCTGTTCACGCTTGCGCCTGTCGTCCACCGGCTGGCTGCACGGCTGCCTGTCGTCGAGCAACCGTCACTATATCGGCGACTTGCTCGACAAGCCGCGTCACCAGGCCTTGCCGGCGCTGCAGGGGTTGCTGGTCAAGGCCCTTGGCGACAAGCAATCGGTGGCGTTTTCTGGTGGTGCAACGGTGATGAAAATCATCGGCGGCTAAGACTGGCGCAAAAGCTGCATCTGTCAGCCGTTCGCCGGTTTTCCGTCACCGGCCACTGGAGGATAGATGCGTAGCCTGGTTTTGCTGCTGGCGCTGATGGCGCTGGGCGGCTGTATGAATGTCAGCGATATGGGCGAGGGTGTCCGTTATCACATGAGTGATGCCGGTCTGCTCGATCACAGCGACACCCGCCGTTCGCTGTCGGTGCGTTTGCAGCCTGATTCATTCATTTACATTGGTCAGGGTACCTTCGTCCCTCCAGGCAAGGGGCCTTATCCACGGCCTAACGTGGTAGCAGAAGAAGCCTACAAGGGCTTTGTCGAATACTTCCCCATGGTCCGTCGTGCTCAGGGGCCGCTGGGGCTGGAACAGGCCCTGGTGGAAGCGCGTGGAGTGGGTGCCCATTACGTGCTCTATGCGCGCTTTGCCCGCACCGATGACCGCATTGGCAACGGTGATGAGTGGTATGACGAGCAAGCCGTCGACCGTCTGGGCATCGATACCGGTGTGATCCAGTTGATGCTCATCGAAACCAATACCCGCTACCTCATCGATACTACGCGGATCAACAGCCGTGGCGGATTGCTGACGTTTCACGACAATAGGCCGGAAGATTTGCTCGGGCCACCGCTTGAGGATTACGCTCGTAGCCTTTTGGGCATGAGTCGTTGAGGAGAAGGTGATGACAGATACCGGCAAGGCCAATGATCTGCTCGCGCAGATTCCCAAGTCCGAGAAAGGGCTGCCACCGGTGCATCTGTGGAATCCGGACTTCTGTGGCGATATCGACATGCGCATCGCCCGTGACGGTACCTGGTACTACCTGGGTACGCCGATCGGGCGCAAGCCGATGGTCCGGTTGTTCTCCACCATCATCCGCCGCGATGGCGACGACTACTTCCTGGTGACACCGGCAGAGAAGGTCGGCATCAAGGTCGATGATGCGCCATTTGTGGCAGTGGCGGTGGAGGTGCAGGGCTGCGGTGAGCAGCAGGTACTGCGCTTCACCAGCAATGTTGAGGATCAGGTCGAGGCCGGTCCTGAGCACCCCCTGCGTTTCGAGGTCGATCCGCACACTCAAGAGCCTTCACCTTACGTGCACATGCGCAGCAATCTTGAAGCGCTGATTCATCGCAATGTGTTCTATCAATTGGTGGAGCTGGCCGAGCCGCGGCAGATCGATGGTCAGCAATGGCTGGGGGTGTGGAGCGGTGGCAGCTTTTACCCTATTGGCCGCAGCTGATTCGGTGAGTGGGTCGCTGGTGGAAGATCGGCGGCCTGTCAGGTGTGGGGCGTGTTCCAAGGCCTGAAACGAAAAAACCTCCAGTGCTTAACGCAACTGGAGGTTTTTCAGGTGTTTGGCTCCGCGACCAGGACTCGAACCTGGGACCCAATGATTAACAGTCATTTGCTCTACCGACTGAGCTATCGCGGAATCTGTGGCGTATCTTACTGATTGCTAAGGGGAAGTCAAGCCTCCCCCGAGCAAAATGTCAGTTACAGGACCTCGACGATAGCCTTGGTCACCACATGGATGTTGCTCTGATTCAGGGTGGCCACGCAGATGCGACCGGTATCCAGGGCGTAGATGCCGAACTCGTTCTTCAGGCGTGACACCTGATCGACGCTCAGGCCCGAGTAGGAGAACATGCCGCACTGGCGAGCGACGAAGCTGAAGTCCTGCTGGGCGCCGTACTCGGCCAGCAGCTCGACCATCTGCTTGCGCATGCCGTGGATGCGCTGACGCATCTCGCCCAGTTCTGCTTCCCACATCGCACGCAGCTCCGGGCTGTTGAGCACGGTGGCGACAATGGTGGCGCCGTGGGTTGGCGGGTTGGAGTAGTTGGTGCGGATCACGCGCTTGACCTGCGACAGCACGCGCGCGCTCTCTTCCTTGGATTCGGTGATGATCGACAGTGCGCCAACGCGCTCGCCGTACAGCGAGAAGGATTTGGAGAACGAACTGGAGACGAAGAAGTTCAGGCCCGACTCGGCGAACAGGCGCACGGCGAAGGCGTCTTCGTAGATGCCGTCGCCAAAGCCCTGGTAGGCCATGTCGAGGAATGGCACGTGGCCCTTGGCCTTGACCACTTCGAGGACGTTTTTCCAGTCGTCCAGGCTCAGGTCGACGCCGGTCGGGTTATGGCAGCAAGCGTGCAGCACGATGATCGAGCCGGACGGCAGGGCGTTGAGGTCTTCGAGCATGCCGCTGCGGTTGACGTCGTGAGTAGCGGCGTCGTAGTAGCGGTAGTTCTGTACCGGGAAACCAGCGGTTTCAAACAGGGCGCGGTGGTTTTCCCAGCTCGGGTCGCTGATGGCCACTACGGCGTTTGGCGAAACCTGCTTGAGGAAGTCGGCACCAATCTTCAGGGCGCCGGTACCGCCAACGGCCTGGGTGGTGATAACCCGGCCAGCCGCCAGCAGCGGCGACTCGGCACCGAACAGCAGCTTCTGTACGGCCTGGTCGTAGGCGGCGATGCCATCGATCGGCAGGTAGCCGCGGGAAGCGTGCTGGGCAGCGCGCTGGGTTTCGGCTTCGATCACTGCACGCAGCAGTGGGATACGCCCTTCCTCGTTGCAGTAAACACCTACTCCCAAGTTGACCTTGTTGCTACGGGTATCGGCGTTGAAAGCTTCGTTGAGGCCCAGAATGGGGTCGCGTGGTGCCAGCTCGACAGCGGAAAACAGGCTCATTATTACCTTGGCTCTGAATGGAGAGTGGAAGAGGTCGCACGCTCCAGTCGAATGCACTAGAGCGGTGCACAAACGGGGAGTCAGTATAGTGATACCCATCGGTCACGGCGACAGTCTGACGCAGCTTTTCCTGCTGTTTCGCCGATTATTTTTCGACCGTTAGTCGAATTGACCGGTCCATAATCAGAAATACCCACGCCATTGCGTTGAAACTGGCGCTCAAGAGCACAAATTCGGTATAACTACTGTCTATAAATACAGTTGCCAGCGTCTGCGATTAAAACGTTGCAAAACATAGAGGTTTGTCATGTCCGAGTTCCAGCTCGTCACCCGTTTCCAGCCGGCCGGCGATCAGCCCGAAGCCATTCGTCTGATGGTCGAGGGGATTGAGGCGGGCCTGGCGCATCAGACCCTGCTCGGGGTGACCGGCTCGGGCAAGACTTTCAGCATCGCCAACGTTATCGCCCAGGTGCAGCGGCCAACCCTGGTGCTGGCGCCGAACAAGACCCTGGCGGCGCAGTTGTACGGCGAGTTCAAGGCGTTTTTCCCCAACAACGCCGTGGAGTATTTCGTCTCCTATTACGACTACTACCAGCCCGAAGCCTATGTACCGTCGTCCGACACGTTCATCGAGAAGGACGCCTCGATCAACGACCACATCGAGCAGATGCGCCTGTCGGCGACCAAGGCGCTGCTGGAGCGTCGCGATGCGATCATCGTCACCACGGTGTCGTGCATCTACGGTCTGGGCAGCCCGGAAACCTACCTGAAGATGGTCCTGCACGTGGACCGTGGCGACAAGCTTGAGCAGCGTGCCTTGTTGCGTCGTCTGGCTGATTTGCAGTACACCCGCAACGAAATGGATTTTGCCCGCGCCACCTTTCGCGTGCGTGGCGATGTCATCGACATCTTCCCGGCCGAATCGGACCTTGAAGCCATTCGCATCGAACTGTTCGATGACGAAGTGGAGAACATTGCCGCCTTCGATCCGCTGACCGGCGAGGTGATCCGCAAGTTGCCGCGTTTCACCTTCTACCCCAAAAGCCACTACGTGACCCCGCGCGAAACCCTGCTTGAAGCGGTGGAGGGCATCAAGGAAGAACTGCAGCAGCGTCTGGAATACCTGCACAAGGCCAACAAGCTGGTCGAAGCCCAGCGCCTGGAACAGCGCACCCGTTTCGATCTGGAAATGATCCTCGAACTGGGTTACTGCAACGGCATCGAGAACTACTCGCGCTACCTCTCCGGTCGTCCGGCCGGAGCGCCGCCACCGACCCTCTACGATTATCTGCCGGCTGATTCATTGCTGGTGATCGACGAGTCGCATGTCAGCGTTCCCCAGGTGGGCGCGATGTACAAGGGCGACCGCTCGCGCAAGGAAACCCTGGTCGAGTACGGCTTTCGTCTGCCATCGGCGCTGGACAACCGGCCGATGCGTTTCGACGAGTGGGAAAACGTCAGTCCACAGACGATCTTCGTTTCTGCCACGCCCGGAAATTATGAAGCTGAACATGCCGGTCGGGTCGTAGAGCAGGTGGTGCGGCCGACTGGTCTGGTCGATCCTCAGGTTGAAGTGCGTCCGGCCACCACCCAGGTCGACGACCTGCTCTCTGAAATCCGCAAGCGTGTTGCAGTGGAAGAGCGTGTGCTGGTCACCACCCTGACCAAGCGCATGGCCGAAGACCTTACCGACTACCTCGCCGATCACGACGTGCGGGTGCGCTACCTGCACTCGGACATCGATACCGTGGAGCGCGTCGAGATCATCCGCGATCTGCGCCTGGGGACCTTCGATGTGCTGGTGGGGATCAACTTGCTGCGTGAGGGCCTGGATATGCCTGAGGTGTCGCTGGTGGCGATCCTCGATGCCGACAAGGAAGGCTTCCTGCGTTCTGAGCGCTCGCTGATCCAGACCATCGGCCGCGCGGCGCGTAACCTCAATGGCCGGGCGATCCTCTATGCCGACAATATGACCGGTTCGATGCAGCGGGCGATCGGCGAAACCGAGCGCCGCCGTGACAAACAGATCGCCTTCAACGCCGCCAACGGCATCGTGCCCAAGGGCGTGGTCAAAGACATCACCGACATCATGGAAGGCGCCAACGTGCCTGGCTCGCGCAGCAAGAAGCGCAAGGGCATGGCCAAAGCCGCCGAAGAAAGCGCGCGCTACGAAGCCGAGTTGCGCTCACCTGGCGAGATTGCCAAGCGGATCAAGCTGCTGGAAGAGAAGATGTACCAGTTGGCGCGGGACCTGGAGTTCGAGGCAGCGGCGCAGATGCGTGATGAAATTACTGCGTTGCGCGAACGTTTACTTACGGTTTGAGGTCCTCATCGCGGGGCAAGCCCGCTCCCACAGTGGGAGCGGGCTTGCCCCGCGATGCGATCAATGAGCTTCGCCTGCCTTCAACCCCAGCGGCAACTTCCGCGTCAGCAACACCGCAACCATACTGATCGCCAAACCGATGCCAACAAAATGGAAGGCATCGTTGTAGGCCATGATCATCGCTTGCTGGTGGGTGATTTCACTCAGCTTGCCCAACGCCGCATTATCGCTACCCAGATGTTCCGCCAGCTGCGCCAGGCGTTCTGCCACCTGTGGGTTACTCGGTACGACGGACTCGCGCAAATAGTCGAAGTACACCTTGGTTCGCGCATCCAGCAGGGTCGCCAGCAGGGCAATGCCGATGGCGCCGCCAAGGTTACGCAGGATGTTGAACAGGCTCGATGCCGAGCCGGCATCCTGGGGCAGGATGTAGCTGGTGGCAATCAAGGAGATGGTCACCATGATCATCGGTTGGCCAAGGGCGCGGATGATCTGGATGTGGTTGAACTGTTCGCCGGCAAAATCCGGGTTGAGTACCCCGGAACCGAAGCTGGCCAGGCCGAACAGGCCAAAACCCAGGGTGCAGAGAATCTTTGGTGAAATCACCTTCATCAACTGCGGCACCAGCGGAATCAGAAACAGCTGGGGAACCCCCATCCACATGATCACTTCGCCGATCTGCAAAGCGTTGTAGTTGTGGATTTGTGCCAGATACAGCGGCAACAGGTAGATCGAGCCATACAAGCCCACCCCCATTCCCAGGCTGGCAATACTCGACAAACCGAAATTGCGGTTGCCGAGAATGCGCAGATTGATCAGCGGATTGGGTTTGGAAAACTGCAGGATCACAAAGCTGATCAGGCTCAGCAGGGCGATGCTGCCGAGGCCGACGATCAGGCTCGACTCCAGCCAGTCCTTGCGATGGCCTTCTTCAAGGAACACCTGCAGGCAACCAAGGCCGACGCCAAGGCTGACGATGCCGGCGTAATCGGTGCTTTTCAGCAGTTCCCAGTGTGCTTCTTTCTTTTCCAGGCCGTACAGCAGGCCACCGATCATGATCAGGCCGGGCGGGATGTTGATGTAGAAGATGTACTCCCAGCCCCAGTTCTCGGTCAGCCAGCCACCCAGGGTAGGGCCGATGGAGGGGGCGAAGGTGGCGGTCATGGCAAACATCGCCATGCCCTTGGCGCGGTGGTGCTCGGGCAGCTTGGTCAGGGTCAGGGTGAAGGCCAGGGGAATCAGCGCACCGCCGGTAAAGCCTTGCATCGCGCGGAAGATGATCATGCTCTCCAGGTTCCAGGCCATGGAGCACAACAATGACGACACCAGAAAGCCCAGTGACACCCATACCGCCAGGCGCCGCGCCGACAGCAATTGCACCAGCCAGGCGGTCATCGGAATCATGATGATCTCGGCCACCAGGTACGAAGTGGAGATCCACGAACCTTCCTCCAGGGTGGCCGAGAGCGAGCCCTGGATGTCCTTGAGCGAGGCGTTGGTGATCTGGATGTCGAGCACTGCCATAAAGGCGCCGAGCATAACGCTCAGCACCGCGATCCAGTCGCGTCGGCTGGGTTCGCCGACGGGACGGATCAGCGCATCACCGGCCATTGTCGGTAGTGTCCCGGATGTCCACGGTGGCGGTGACCGACATGCCCGGCCGGATCCTGCCGCTCAGCGGATTGTCGGCGGCGAAGGTCAGCTTCACCGGAATGCGCTGTACCACTTTGGTGAAGTTGCCGGTGGCGTTGTCGGGCGGCAACAGGCTGAACTGGGCGCCGGAGGCGGCGAACAGGCTGTCGACCCGGGCCGCGATCGGCGTGTCAGGGTAGCTGTCGAACACCAGTTCGGCTGTCTGACCCGGCAGCATGCGGCCAATCTGGGTTTCCTTGAAGTTGGCCTGAATCCAGATGTCCTGGTCCGGAACGATCGACAGCAAGTAGGCGCCAGCCTGTACCACCTGGCCATTACGGGCGGCGCGCTGGCCGATCATGCCGCTGATCGGCGCGCGAATCTCGCTGCGGGTCAGGTTCAGCTCGGCCTGGGCCAGCTCGGCACGGGCATTGACGATCTGTGCGTCGAGGCGCTTGATTTCAGCGCTCAGCGCATTGACCTGCTGGCGCTGGCCCTGAAGGTCAGCCAGGGCTTTGCTTACTTGCGAGCGGGCGACGTGGTTTTCCGCTGACAGGGTGGTCACTCGTTCTTCCGAGACATAGCCAGGTTTGCGCAGGGCCTGGGCGCGATTGAGGTCCAGTTCGGCGCGACCGAGGGTCGCCTGGTTGGCGGTGACCTGGGCCTGGCCTGCGGCAATCAGGCTGGCTTGTTGGGTCAGGCGGCTTTCGGCTTGCAGGCGTTCGGCTTCGCGGGTGTCGAGGGCGGCGCGGGCGCGCTCCACCGCCAGGCGGAAATCGTCCGGCTCAAGGCGCACCAGCAGATCGCCCTTGGCCACATGCTGGTTGTCCTGAACCAATACGTCGTCGATGCGCGCGCTGAGCTGGCTGGAGACCCGGGTGATTTCGCCCTGTACATAAGCGTTGTCGGTGCTCTCGTAGAAGCGTCCTTTGACATACCAATGAGCGAGAAAGGCGAGGGCGATGAACAGAATCAGGGTCAGGAAAACCAGCAGGCGGCGTTTGAGTTGGGCGGGCATGGGGTACTATCGTTCCAAAAATGTAAGCAAATTTAACCGTGTTTGGATCCATCGCCACAAGTGGCGATCACGCCCATTGCTGGAGCCGGATGCCCGCTCCCTGTTAACATCCAGCCTTTGATTCATCTCTAGTTCGAGACTCTCATGACCACCGTTCGCACGCGTATCGCGCCTTCGCCTACTGGCGATCCCCACGTCGGCACCGCTTACATCGCCCTGTTCAACTACTGCTTCGCCAAGCAGCACGGCGGCGAGTTCATCCTGCGTATCGAAGATACCGACCAGTTGCGTTCGACCCGCGAGTCTGAACAGCAAATCTTCGACGCCTTGCGCTGGCTCGGTATCGAGTGGAGCGAAGGTCCGGACGTTGGCGGCCCGCATGGCCCGTATCGGCAGAGCGAGCGCGGCGACATCTACAAGCAGTACGCCCAGCAACTGGTCGACATGGGCCACGCCTTCCCGTGCTTCTGTACGGCCGAAGAGCTGGACCAGATGCGTGCCGAGCAAATGGCCCGCGGTGAGACCCCACGCTACGACGGTCGTGCCTTGCTGTTGTCGGCCGAAGAAGTACAGCGCCGCCTGGCCGCTGGCGAGCCGCACGTGATCCGCATGAAGGTGCCGAGCGAAGGCGTCTGTGTGGTGCCGGACATGCTCCGTGGCGATGTCGAGATTCCGTGGGACCGCATGGACATGCAGGTGCTGATGAAGACCGACGGCCTGCCGACCTACTTCCTGGCCAACGTCGTCGACGACCACCTGATGGGTATCACCCACGTGCTGCGCGGCGAAGAATGGCTGCCGTCGGCACCCAAGCTGATCAAGCTGTACGAATACTTCGGTTGGGAGCAGCCGACCCTGTGCTACATGCCGTTGCTGCGTAACCCGGACAAGAGCAAGCTGTCCAAGCGCAAGAACCCGACTTCGGTGACCTTCTACGAGCGCATGGGCTTTATGCCGGAAGCCATGCTCAACTACCTGGGGCGCATGGGCTGGTCGATGCCGGACGAGCGCGAGAAGTTCTCCCTGGCCGAGATGGTCGAGCACTTCGATCTGTCACGGGTGTCCCTGGGCGGGCCGATCTTCGACATCGAGAAGCTGTCCTGGCTCAACGGCCAGTGGCTGCGCGACCTGCCGGTGGAAGAATTCGCCGCGCGGGTCCAGAAGTGGGCGTTCAACAGCGACTACATGATGAAGATCGCGCCGCATGTGCAGGGCAGGGTAGAGACCTTCAGCCAGATCGCTCCGCTGGGAGGCTTCTTCTTTGAAGGTGCGCTCAAGCTCGATGCCAAACTCTTCGAGCACAAGAAACTGTCGGCTGACCAGGTGCGTCAGGTAATCCAGTTGATCCTGTGGAAGCTGGAAAGCCTGCGTCAGTGGGAAAAAGACCGCATTACCGGTTGCATCCAGGCTGTGGTTGAGGCCCTGGAGCTGAAGCTGCGTGATGCCATGCCGCTGATGTTTGCTGCGATCAGCGGTCAGGCCAGCTCGGTATCGGTGCTCGACGCCATGGAAATCCTCGGCCCGGACCTGACCCGCTATCGCCTGCGCCAGGCCCTGGACCTGCTCGGTGGTGTGTCGAAGAAAGAAAACAAAGAGTGGGAGAAGCTGTTGGGCGCCATCGCCTGATAGCGCTTCTCCAGTGTAGGAGCCGGCTTTGCCGGCGATGGGATCCGCGCAGTGCCAGCTATTGCGCGGTGTCTGGATCGCCGGCAAGGCCGGCTCCCACAGGGCTTCACCCCAGTAAATCCGGGGTGTTTGCCGCAGTGGTACGGTAAGTGTTTGTTATCTCGGAAATTTTTTTTGAATTTTGTTGAAAATATATTTGACAGGTTCGCCATCCGATCTTAATATGCGCCCCGTCCACAGCGATGAACGAAACGAAGCGCGAAGCACCCAGCCAAGCGATTCAGTTCAAAGCGACATTGTGGGGCTATAGCTCAGCTGGGAGAGCGCCTGCATGGCATGCAGGAGGTCAGCGGTTCGATCCCGCTTAGCTCCACCAAATTCCGATTCGTAGTCAGCTACACTGGCTGCGGAGTCAACCGGGTTACAGCAGCCGGGTTGTTAAGGTAAGAAGGTTCGTCCCCTTCGTCTAGTGGCCTAGGACACCGCCCTTTCACGGCGGTAACAGGGGTTCGAGTCCCCTAGGGGACGCCAGTTTTACACAAGCGATGCCGAAACGCTTCGCTGGGCCGCGAGGCTAGAAATCTGGGGCTATAGCTCAGCTGGGAGAGCGCCTGCATGGCATGCAGGAGGTCAGCGGTTCGATCCCGCTTAGCTCCACCAATTTTGCCAGGATTCGTGAAAACGGATCTGCACGAAGGTTACAAGTCCCCTTCGTCTAGTGGCCTAGGACACCGCCCTTTCACGGCGGTAACAGGGGTTCGAGTCCCCTAGGGGACGCCATTTTGCCCACTTTGTGGGATTTCAAGGCTCATTCGATTATTGAATGAGCCTTTTGTTTTTGCCTCGAAAAAAGTTCTCCTTCCCTTCTTCTTTCTCTGTGCAACAAGCGGCAGAGGAAAAAGCTTGCGGAAAAATATTATGAGAATAATATTTTATCCATAATATTCGGAGGCAGGTCATGAACGACAAAAAGGCGAAAACCCGTGAACGGATTCTTGATGCCGCCTGCAGTGCGCTGATCCAGCGCGGCCCGGCCGAACCCAGCGTCAACCAGGTGATGGGCGCCGCTGGGCTCACGGTAGGGGGCTTCTACGCGCACTTCGACAGCAAGGACGCGCTGATGCTTGAAGCCTTCAGCCAATTGCTCGCAGAGCGTCGTGCATTGCTTGCCGAGGTCGACCCGAACATGAGCGGCGAAGAGCGTCGTGCCCTGGTTGCCGCTTTCTACCTGTCACGCAAACACCGTGATGCCAGCGAGCGTGGCTGCCCGCTGCCCACGGCAGTGGGCGAGATGGCGCGTTTGCCGGATGCATTCCGCCAGGTTCTGGCCGAACACATTGAGTTGATGATGGCAAATCTTGCCGACAGCCCCGAAGAGGCCGACAAGGTCCTCGCCGACCTGGCCCTGATGGTTGGTGGCCTGGCCTTGGCTCGTGCCTTGGGTACAGGCGAGCTGTCTGACCGTATCCTGCGTGCCGCCAAATCGGCGGTGGTCTGATCGAGCGACATCCACCGGAGCGAAGCGATGAATACCTTGAGCTGGATTCGTAGCGTCAACGGCACCCTCGGACGGCTGGCACCAGAGCATGTTGCTGGCAAGATGCGCCGTGCCTTCATGACCCCGCGCAACCTGCCGCCGCGCGAATGGGAACTGCCACTGCTGGCCCGTGCCGAGCGCATTACCTTGCGCTTTGGCCTGTCTGCCCTGCGTTGGGGGCAAGGGCCAACCGTGTTGTTGATGCACGGTTGGGAAGGGCGCCCAACCCAGTTTGCCCATCTGATCGATACCCTGGTGCAGGCCGGTTACACCGCCGTGGCCCTGGAGGGGCCGGCCCATGGTCATTCACCGGGCAATCAGGCGCATGTCGTGTTGTTTGCCAGAGCGCTGCTGGAGGCCGCTGCCGAGTTGCCGCCGTTGCGCGCGGTAATCGGCCATTCCATGGGTGGTTCCAGCGTCATGCTCGCCCTGCAGTGGGGGTTGCGCGCAGAGACAGCGGTGAGCGTTGCCGCACCGGCGCAGTTGCTCGGTGTGTTGCGTCGCTTCGCCCGGTACCTGGGCATGCCGGCGCGGGCGCGGGCGGCCTTTGTGCGCCAGATCGAGCGGGATGTCGGCATTCCCATCGGGCGCCTGGATGTCAGTGGCTATCAGCTGGAAATCCCGGCCCTGATCGCGCACGCTGAAGACGATAGTCTGGTGCCGGCCAGCGAGGCTCAGGCAATTCATCGGGCCTGGTTCGACAGTCGTCTGTTGCTGCTGCCTGGCGGTGGCCATCAGCGCGTACTGTCTGACCCGCAACTGATTGAAGGGGTTATGGCGCTGCTGGCGCATCGTCGTGCGCCAGCGCGGCAATCGGCCTGAGCATCCGTTACACTCTGCCCGTTCATCACCGACCCGGAGCGGGCATGAGTTGGGATCTGGCAACACCGTTCACGATTGATCTGCGCGTCGCTGCCGACGATATCGATGGCCTCGGCCACGCCAATAATGCGGTCTATGTCACCTGGCTGGAGCGCTGTGCCTGGCGTCATTCCCAGCGTCTGGGGCTGGATCTGGCCGAGTACCGGCGTCTGGACCGGGCGATGGCCGTGGTGCGTCATGAGATCGACTATCTGGCGGCCGCGTATGAAGACGACGAGTTACAGTTGGCGACCTGGATCGTTGACTGGGACCAGCGCCTGAAGATGAGCCGACGCTTCCAGCTGGTGCGCCCTCGTGACGGCACCACCTTGCTGCGTGCGCAAACCACCTTCGTCTGCATCGAGTTATCCACTGGGCGGCCGAAGCGTATGCCGAGCGAATTTATCGACGGCTACGGCCCGGCACTGATGGCCGGAGCGCTGTAGCCCACGGATTTTGCTAGACTGCCGGCCTTTTTCGCTCGAGATGCAACCCATGCAAATTGCCCTGGCCCCGATGGAGGGGCTGGTCGACAATATCCTTCGTGACGTCCTGACCCAGGTGGGCGGTATCGATTGGTGTGTCACCGAGTTCATTCGCGTCTGCGACCGGCTGTTGCCGGCGGCCACCTTCGACAAGTTGGCGCCTGAATTGCGCCAGGGTGCGCAGACTGCGGCCGGGGTGCCCTTGCGCGTGCAGTTGCTCGGCTCTGATCCGGTCTGCCTGGCGGAGAACGCGGTGCTGGCCTGCGAGCTGGGTGCACCGGTGATCGACCTGAACTTCGGTTGCCCGGCCAAGACTGTGAACAAATCCCGAGGCGGGGCGGTGTTGCTCAAGGAGCCAGAGCTGCTCCACGCCATCCTGCGTGAAGTACGCCGCGCCGTGCCTGCGCATATTCCGGTGACGGCCAAGATGCGTCTGGGCTTCGACAGCCCTGATGGTGCCCTGGACTGCGCCCTTGCGCTGGCCGAAGGCGGTGCCGAGCAGTTGGTGGTGCATGCGCGGACCAAGGTGGATGGCTATAAGCCGCCGGCCCATTGGGAGTGGGTGGCCAAGGTGCAGGACGTGGTCAAGGTGCCGGTGTATGCCAACGGCGAAGTCTGGACCCTTGAAGACTGGCGCCGTTGCCGCGAAGTCAGCGGTGTCGAAGATATCATGCTCGGCCGCGGCCTGGTTTCGCGCCCGGACCTGGCTCGGCAGATTGCTGCTGAACGCGACGGCGTCGAGTTTGTGCCGATGGACTGGCACAGCTTGCTGCCGTTGATCCAGGACTTCTGGGGCCAGGCCCGGGCGCAGATGACGCCGCGCCAGGCGCCGGGACGCTTGAAACAATGGGTGGCGATGCTGACCCGTACTTATCCTGAGGCTGTAGCGTTGTTTACTGAACTGCGCCGGGAAACCGACTGCGATCGCGTTGGCCAGTTGATCGGCATACCGGTCAGTGCGGCGGCCTGAAAAATTTTTCGCAGGGTTGCTTGAAACGCAGGCGAGTGTCCTTATCTAAGGAGTACGCGATGCCGAAGTCGGGTCGCGCTACTACACAACCTCGCTGATTTCAGGAGATGTATCATGACTACTGCTTTTTCTCTGGCTCCACTGTTCCGTCATTCCGTAGGCTTCGACCGTTTCAATGACCTGTTCGAATCTGCGGCGCGTAATGAGGCGGGTAGCAGCTACCCTCCCTACAACGTTGAAAAACATGGCGAAGACCATTATCGAATCGTCGTTGCTGCAGCGGGCTTCCAGGAACAAGACCTGGACCTGCAAGTGGAAAAGGGCGTATTGACCGTCATCGGCGGCAAGCGTGACAGTAACAATGAAAGCGTTACTTACTTGCATCAGGGCATTGCCCAGCGGGCGTTCAAGTTATCGTTCCGGCTGGCTGACCATATCGAGGTCAAGGCTGCCGGGTTGGCTAATGGTCTGCTCAGCATCGACCTGCTGCGGATTGTGCCGGAAGAGGCCAAGGCCAAGCGCATCCCGATCAATGGGGATAGCAAGCCTGCGCTGAACTGAGTGTGGTGATGTTGTGAAAGAGGGCACCTTCGGGTGCCCTTTTTTGTTCGCGTGTCCCGTCCTGAATATGGTTTACACCTCCCATCCCGAATTTCCGGAGATCCAGATGGCGCAAGGTGTTAAGCGTACTCAGCGTGATTACTCGCTGTCTTTTAAATTGGCAGTGGTTGATCAGATC
>NZ_PVZN01000028.1 GCF_003024385.1 Pseudomonas sp. BBP2017 | reverse complement strand
TCTCTCAAGCTCATGGCGTCTCTCGCGTTCCAAGGCATGGTCGAATTCCCGGCAGGTTTGCTTGCCGAAAAGTGTCAACCATGTCCCCGTACACCTGTCCACCATGTCTCCGGTCCATACACCAAGACAAAAGGGACCCGCCGTAAGGGCGGAAGGGGCCGGCAGCGGCGCCACATTGAATGGATAAGCTCGCAGCCTCAAATCCCAACCCAACCCAACCCAACCCAAGGATCATAGTACCCGGGCATTCCGTGAAGAACCTTTTTTATGCCGCTGCAAATCGGCGGCTGAACAACCTCTTGCTATACATGGTCAACGGCAAGTAGGGCCGATTCACCTGAGCATCAATGATTACGCAAATGCCCTGAATCCGCAGTCTTCTGGCGCAGCTGTCAACTTGGCACTACGCTGCAATCAAGGTCGGGCCGATTTTTGTGATCGCCCGGGCTTGCCGATCCACGTCATGCATCAGCTCGAATTGCCCCCCCGCACAGCTTGTGTGGCGGGCAAGTGCGTTTTGCACTGAAAGTCTATCCATCGGTAGTTAGGAGGACGATTCATGAGCAGCCAATACGAGGACATCAGCAGCGCGGTATTACGCCAGATGAAAGAGGGCGGCTTCAATTTTGCCCAGATTCATCCCATTGAGTTCTATGCGGTTTTCCCTGATGAGGCGCGGGCAAGACGGGCAGCGGGACAGTTTCGCGGAGAATCGTTAAGCGCCCAGGTACATGAGCGTGATGATGGCGCCTGGAACCTGGAACTGAGCAAGGTGATGTATGCCACCTACGGCGGTATCGGTGAATTCGAGCAGGATTTCGAAGCCGTAATAGCCCCGTTGGGCGGTGAAATCGAAGGCTGGGGCGTGAAACAGGAACGCCCGCTGGCCTGAACCACGCTTCGCAATGAAGCGTTGAGTGCAAAGCAGCCGCAGCGGTTGCACACATCTGGTGCAACCGCTCGTCTTTGAAAATACAACCTATTGAAAACAAAGGGATTATGCCGCTGGCACGGTGCTTGCGAAGGCTCTGGTGCACGGGTGACAAGGAGTTCGGCATGATCCGCACCTTTTACGATGAGATGTACAGCGCAGACGGCCAGGTCCGTCCGCACTACCGGGAGTTCGCCCGTTGGTTGGCCGACACTCCAGCAGAGTTGCTGGCGCAACGTCGGCGCGAGGCCGATCTGCTGTTCCATCGCGCCGGTATCACCTTCACCCTCTATGGCGACGAGCAGGGCACTGAGCGCCTGATCCCCTTCGACACCATTCCACGCAGCATTCCGGCCAGTGAATGGCGGATGGTCGAGCGCGGCTGTATCCAGCGGGTCAAGGCCCTGAACCTGTTCCTGGCCGACCTTTACCACGGGCAGCGGATTATTCGCGCCGGGATCATTCCAGCAGAGCAGGTGCTGGCCAACGAACAGTACCAACTGGCGATGCAAGGGCTGGACCTGCACCGTGATCTCTATGCGCATATCTCCGGGGTCGATCTGGTACGCGACAGTGACGGCAGCTATTACGTGCTCGAAGACAATTTGCGCACCCCCAGTGGCGTCAGCTACATGCTCGAAGACCGCAAGATGATGATGCGTCTGTTTCCCGAGCTGTTCGCGGCCCAGCGCATCGCCCCGATCGATCACTATCCCAACCTGTTGCTCGATACGCTGAAAAGCGCCAGCCCGCTGGATAACCCCAGCGTCGTCGTGCTGACGCCGGGCCGGTTTAACAGCGCGTTCTTCGAACACGCCTTTCTGGCCAGGGAAATGGGCGTTGAGCTGGTCGAAGGGGCTGATCTGTTCGTACGTGATGAACGCGTATACATGCGCACCACCGGCGGTCCGAAGGCGGTGGACGTGATCTATCGGCGGCTGGATGACGCGTTCCTCGATCCCTTGGCGTTCAACCCCGATTCGATGCTCGGCGTTCCCGGGCTGTTGTCGGCCTACCGTTGCGGTAATGTGGTGCTGGCCAATGCCATCGGCACTGGCGTGGCTGACGACAAGTCGATCTACCCCTATGTCACCGACATGATTCGCTTCTACCTGGACGAAGAGCCGATCCTCAAGAATGTGCCCACCTGGCAGTGCCGCAAGCCGCAGGAGTTGTCCCATGTGCTGGCGCATCTGCCAGAGCTGGTGGTCAAGGAAACCCAGGGCTCGGGTGGCTACGGCATGCTGGTCGGGCCGGCCGCGACCCGTGCCGAAATCGACGCCTTCGCCGCGCGGATCAAGGCGCGCCCTGCGGCTTACATCGCCCAGCCGACCCTGTCGCTGTCGACCTGTCCGACCTTTGTCGAAAACGGCATCGCCCCGCGGCACATCGATTTGCGTCCGTTCGTACTGTCCGGCCGGGAAACCCGTGTGGTGCCCGGTGGCCTGACCCGGGTTGCGTTGCGCGAAGGTTCGCTGGTGGTCAACTCCTCCCAGGGCGGTGGAACCAAGGACACCTGGGTGGTCGAGGATTAAGCCATGTTGAGTAGAACTGCCTCAGATTTGTACTGGATGTCGCGCTATCTGGAGCGCGCGGAAAACCTTGCGCGGATGCTCGACGTCAGCTATTCGCTGTCTCTGATGCCCCAGGACGGGCGTGGCGATGGTCTGGATGAAATGGCCATCCCTCTGCTGATCACTGGCACCCTCGAAGACTACCTGGAGCGCCACGGCCAGTTGCATGCCGAGCGCCTGCTGCACTTCTTTGCCCTCGACCCGGACAATCCGGCGAGCATCTACAGCTGCCTGGGTGCGGCACGTGCCAGTGCCCATGCGGTACGTGGGCGGATAACCGCGGATATGTGGGAAAACATCAACGCCACCTGGCTTGAGATCCGCGGCATTGCCGAGCAGGGTCTGGGGCGCTATGGCATGAGCCGTTTCTGTGAGTGGGTCAAGGAGCGTTCGCACCTGTTCCGCGGCGCCACCTACGGCACCATCATGCGCAATGACGCCTTCCGCTTTATCCGCCTGGGCACCTTCATCGAGCGCGCCGACAACACCCTGCGCCTGCTGGATGCGCGCTACGAAATGCTCGGCGAAGAGGCCGAGGCGGTCAGCGACAGTTCGGCCCGCGGTTACTACCAGTGGAGTGCTTTGCTGCGGGCATTGTCTTCGTTTGAGGCCTACACCGAGATCTATCGTGACGCCCCGGCAGCCCGTCATGTTGCCGAACTGTTGCTGCTGCGTGCGGATGTGCCGCGTTCATTGCGCGCCTGTACTGAAGAGATCGATCTGATTCTCGCCAGCCTGCCAGGCAGCAACGGTCGGGCCGCCCAGCGCCTGGCCGCCGAGGTGGATGCGCGGCTGCGCTACACCGGCATCGACGAGATTCTCGCCGAAGGCCTGCACCCTTGGTTGACCCACTACATCCCGCTGGTGCGCCAGTTGGGCAATGCCATCCACAGCGCTTACCTGGAGGCAGTATGAGACTGACCATTAGCCATGAAACCGCCTACCACTATGAAGACCAAGTACGTGCCAGCATCCAGTATCTGCGTCTGACGCCGCATGACAGCGAGCGCCAGCACATCCTCGCCTGGCAGCTGGACCTGCCGCGCCCGGTGCGCGCGCAACTGGACCCGTTTGGCAACATTCTTCACGTATTGAGCCTGGAAGAGCCACATTCGGACCTGCTCATCGGCGCCCGTGGGCTGGTGGAGATCGACGAAAGCCGCGAAGCTGAGCACGACGCACAATCGCCGTTGCCCTTCTTGCGTTTCACCCGTCTGACCGAGGCCGATGAGGCTTTGCGCGCCTTTGCCAGCCAGCAATGCCGCAAGCGGCGCAACCGTTCGGCGCTGATCGACTTGATGAACGCGCTAAACCAGCGCATGGCCTACCGGCCTGGCAGTACGGCGGTGGACACCAGCGCCGCCCAGTCCTTTGCTGGCGGTGCGGGGGTCTGCCAGGACCACGCCCATGCGTTCCTGGCGTGCGTGCGCAGCCTGGGGGTGCCAGCGCGGTACGTCTCAGGCTATTTGTTCGACAGTCAAAGCCAGCAGATGGCCAGCCATGCCTGGGCCGAAGCCTGGCTGGACGATGGCTGGTACAGCTTCGATGTGACCAATCAGTTGGCCAGACCCGAGCGCCACCTGAAACTTGCCGTCGGCCTGGATTACCTCGATGCGTGCCCGGTGCGCGGCATGCGCCGGGGTGGCGGTTTCGAGCAGATGCACGCCAAGGTCCTGGTGACGCCGGGGTTCAGTGCTCAACAACAATGAAGATCAAGGCTGTTTGCGGGTCGCCATGTGCGTGAGGTAAGCGAGCAGGGCATCGAGTTCCGGGTCGCTGAGCACGGTGCTGGTGAAACCGGGCATCTTCGCCTGAGGCCACTGGCGCAGGCTCTGCGGATCCCGAATGTAGCGGCGCAGGAAGGCCGGCTGGAAGTACTCGGTGGGGTTGTGCGGCAGGTTCAGATCCGGGCCGAACTGGGCGTCACCCGCGCCGTTGAGGCGATGGCAGGCCAGGCAGTTTTTCTGGAACAGTGCGAAGCCGAGGTTGACCGGGTCGTCACTGGCCAGCTGCGCATTCGGGAGCAGCGCCGGAAAACGCGTGGCGACCGGTGCCAGGCGCCGAATGCTGGCGACCTGGAAAGGCCACTGCTCCGGGCTGATACCTCCGGCTTGAGGGGCCGTCCAGACCAGATAGAACGGCCCGGCGCTGTGTTTGCCGACGCCCAGCGGGGGCCAGGGCCTGGCTGGGTCTTCGATGGCCAGCCAGGCGCGGGCTGGGCCATTCTTGAGCAACGGCGCTGCGGGCATCTCGGCGGCAAAGCCGTCATCGGCCACGGCTTGCAGGTGATCCTCTGGCGCTATGCCTTCAAGTAGGGCCGCCAATGGCACGGCGCGGTAGTGCATGGTTTTCTTGTAGGAGACATCGTTGTCGATGCGGATATCCTCGGCCTGGGGATGGGCCAGCAGTTCGGCGCTTTGCCAGTGGCGGCTGGTGTTGCCCAGTTCCAGGGTCAGCTGCGCCGCCTGCAGGGGCAGGCAGAGCAGGGTCGACAACAGGGCGAGGCAACGGCGCATAGACAATCTCCAGCGAATCAAGGCTGGCAGAGTACCTGTGCAGGGCCGTAGAGGGCCATAGTGAGGTTCAGCCGAACAGGCGTGACAGGTTCGGCAGGATCAACAGCAATGTCGTGGCGAAGAGAATGAGCCCGGCTTGACGTACTTTGGATTGTTTGAACATGGCTGACCGCCTTCTTGTTGTTATTCCTGAGTGCCCAATGGCTTCCTTGTCGTCGATCCGGCAAACATGGGTAACGCGGTTTGACGTTCAGACGCGAACCTTTGCTGATGGGTATACAGCTAACCTTAGGGTCAACGTCAGCTGTATTTTAGAACGCTTTCGTATTTCTATATTCTTTAATGTGTTTTTTGGTTATGAGGCCTTATGCCATCTGGCAACTATTCCCCTTGCTAGACGCTTGCAATGGTTCTGTACCTGGATCCACTTGAGGTGACCGTTCGTCAGTGCATCCTACTTGCCTGCAAGCCTTATTCGGGGCAGGCTCTAGGGGGCAATCCCGCCTTTTGTCGTTCAGGACTATTTTTATGTCGTTACGCATCTGCATCCTGGAAACCGACGTCCTGCGACCCGAGCTGATCGGGCAGTATCAGGGCTACGGACGGATGTTCGAGCAACTGTTCAGCCGCCAGCCGATCGCCGCCGAATTTCGCGTGTATAACGTGGTAAACGGCGAATACCCCGATGATGACCAGGTATTCGATGCCTACCTGGTGACTGGCAGCAAGGCCGACTCGTTCGGTGATGATCCATGGATCGAAAAGCTCAAGACGTTTTTGCTGGATCGTTATCAGCGCGGCGACAAATTGCTGGGGGTGTGTTTCGGCCATCAACTGCTGGCGTTACTGTTGGGCGGCAAGAGCGAGCGTTCGATGCAGGGCTGGGGGGTGGGCACCCATCGCTATGTCATGAATGCCAAGGCGCCGTGGATGAGTCCGCAGGTCGAGGAGCTGACCCTGTTGATCAGCCACCAGGATCAGGTTACCCGCCTCCCGGAAAACGCAACCGTGATTGCCTCAAGCGATTTCTGTCCAAACGCCGCTTACCACATTGGTGATCAGGTGCTGTGCTTCCAGGGGCACCCGGAGTTTATCCACGACTATTCGCGAGCGCTGCTTGAGCTGCGCCAGGACAAGCTCGGTCAAGAGCTCTACCGCAAAGGCATCGACAGCCTGGCGCATGAGCACCAGGGCAGCACGGTTGCCGAATGGATGATGCGTTTCGTCGCCCACAAACCCCAGGGCACTTCGACCTGAGGTTGCGGCTTAAAGCCAGCCTGAGCGCTTGAAGCTGGCAAACAGCGCCGTGCAACCCACGGCGATGCCGCCGAGCACGGCGAAGTAGCCGTAATGCCAGCTCAGCTCCGGCATGTTCTGAAAGTTCATCCCGTAGATGCCCGCCACTGCGGTGGGAAACGCCAGGATCGCCGCCCAGGCGGCGAACTTGCGTTGCACGATGCTCTGGCGTGATGACTCCAGCAACATGCCGATTTCGATGGTCTGGCTGGCGATGTCACGGATCCCGGCCAGGTCTTCCATCTGCCGGGTCACATGAATCTGCACATCACGAAAGTACGGGCGCATGTTCTTGTCGATGAAGGGGAAGGTCAGGCGCTGCAGTTCTTCGCTGATCTCGACCATCGGCGCTACGTAGCGGCGCAGGCGCAGAATGTCGCGGCGCAGGCTGTGCAGGCGGCGAATGTCGTCTTCCTGGAGCGAGTTGCTGAGCACGCTCTGTTCCAGCTCTTCGATCTCGCCGTGGATGGCTTCGCTGACCGGTTGGTAGTTCTCGGTGACGAAGTCGAGCAGGGCGTAGAGCACGAAATCTTCGCCATGCTCCAGCAGTAATGGTCGTGCTTCGCAGCGCTGGCGGACCAGGGCGTAGGATTTGGAGTGGCCATTGCGGCAGGTAATGATGTAGCCGTTACCGGCAAAGATGTGCGTTTCGATGAACTCCAGTTTGCCTTCATGGCGCACCGGCGAGTAAGTGACGATGAACAGCGCGTCGCCGAAGGTTTCCAGCTTCGGCCGGCTGTGTTTTTCCAGGGCATCTTCAATGGCCAGTTCATGCAGGTTGAACTGGCATTGCAGGTTGGCCAGCTCCTGGGCATTGGGCTCTTCCAGGCCGATCCAGACGAAGTGCCCGGGTTTACTGGCCCATTGGCTGCCTTCATCGATACTGATATTGGTGACTTTTCTGCCGGCGCTGTACACCGCCGCCGCAACGACTCGTCCCATGCTGGTTCGCTTCTTCTGATGACCGTGCCAGTAGCTTGGGCCGCCACGCAGAATTGAGCAACCATTCAGGCCTGTTGCAGCTCAGCTTCCATCAAGTCAATACAGCGCTGCATTTGGGCCTGGCATTGCTCGGCCAGGGCCGGTACGTCCTGCTGGGTCAGGCCGCTGGTAGCGATTGGCGGCAGCGAACGGATGATGACTTTGCTGCGGCGCCAACTGTTCAGACCCAGGCGCTGGGTATAACGGCTGACACACACTGGCACGATCGGTACACCGGCTTCGACCGCCATGTGGAAGGCGCCTTTCTTGAATGGCGCCAACTGCGCAGCGGCGTTGCGTGTGCCTTCAGGGAATACCCAAATCGAGGTGTTGTCTTCGCGCAGGGTGCGCGTGGTGGTCTGCATGGCACAGCGAGCATGGTAGGCGTTGCCGCGGTCAATCAGCACATTACCGCCCAGCCAGAACAGCTGGCCGAACAGCGGTATCCATTTCAGGCTTTTTTTGCCGATGCACACGGTACGCGGCGGCACCACGTGGCCGAGGACAAACAGGTCATGGTTGGATTGGTGGTTGGCGACGATCACGCAGCCAGGCGGCTGATCGAACAGCGGGCCGACCTCGGCTTTGACGTCCAGGCGCATCAGCCAGGTGCCGGGCAGCCCGTACAGACGTGCATAAATGCGGCTGTTATCCGGGTTGAAGGGCCGACACAGACCGATCAATACACCGACAATACCGATAAGAACAAAATGCAGTCCCAACAGGAACATGCGTGTAAGAAAAAGCATCATACGACTCACATAAGCAAACGCGGCGCAGTGTACGGGTGTGCACTTGCGCGGGCAAACGCTCAATGCGGTCATAACGGCCTGATTGTGTAAGTAAACGCAATCAGGCCTTGGTAGGGGTCAGCCCAGGTGTTCCTGGTCGCGAATGATTGCGTCGTCGAGGGTGTCGAGCAGCGCCTTGCGCACTTTGAGCTTGGTGTGTTTGTGCGCATTCATATTGATCTTCTTCAACTGACGCGCCGCCGCCAACGCGGTTTCCTGCAGCTGTTCGACCGGCACCACTTTGTCGAGGAAGCCAGCATCCACGGCGCTGACCGGGTCGAACATCTCGGCATTGATCACCGAGCGATGGAAGGCCGAGCGGCGCAGGCGGTCACGGGCCAGCTCGATACCGGCGTGGTGCATGGTCATACCGATCTGTACTTCGTTCAGGCCGATGCTGAAAGGGCCTTCGACACCGATGCGATAGTCGGCCGACAGCAGCAGGAATGCGCCTTTGGCCACGGCATGACCTGGGCAGGCGACAATGATCGGGAACGGGTGCGACAGCATGCGCCGGGCCAGGGTGGAACCGGCGGTGACCAGGCTGACCGCTTCTTTCGGGCCGGCGGTCATCACCTTGAGGTCATAGCCGCCGGAAAGAATGCCTGGCTGACCGGTGATGATTACCACTGCACGATCCTGCACGGCCTGGTCCAGGGCGGCATTGAAGGCGGCAATGACGTCTGGCGAGATGGCGTTGACCTTGCCGTTGTTCAGGGTCAGGGTCGCGATGCCGTCTTCGAGGTGGTAGGTAATCAGCTCACTCATGACACAGTTCCTAAAGGGAGAGTGGGGCAGACGTTACTCAGGCTGGGCAGCGAGGTAAAGCGCTGTGACTGACCGGCCGGTCAGCTCTGGGCCGCTTTACCGCGCAAGTTGGGGGTGGAGGGTTATGGGCTGCCGAAGCACTCCAGAGATTGGCGACTTTGCCCTGTGCGCCCGGGTTTTTTCCTGGATTGGCTTAAGCGCATGAAAATTCTGAAAAAAACCTTTGCCATCAGAACCTGTTTCGACTACATTAGCGCGCCTCGACAGGCTGAATAGCTTGAAGAGAAACGGTGAAGTGTCCGAGTGGCTGAAGGAGCACGCCTGGAAAGTGTGTATACAGGAAACTGTATCAAGGGTTCGAATCCCTTCTTCACCGCCACATTTAGACGAAAGAGCCCTGATTATTCAGGGCTCTTTCGTTTCTGCGTTTCTGAAAAAAATCCAGCCCATATTTTGGCCCGTACCCTGGACGCCTCAGTGCTTTGCGGCCAGTCGATCGATGGCGCCGAGCAGCTCACCCCGCCTTTGCCTGGTTAGCCCTCCGCCCGCGAGAATGCTTACGCTGGCATTGTCCAGGATTGCAGCGTGTAGCCCTTCTGGCCCAACTCGGCGCGCACCTCTTCCAGCAGGCTTTCCAGTTGCGCCGGGTCGGAACAGGCACTGCTTGGAATCTGTTTGCGACAAATACGAGTGTTGCTCCGGTCGATGACGCTCAGGCTCAGTTCGCCATTACCGTCTTGCGCAGCCCAGGCGACGCATTGAAAAGGTTCGAATGCGTGGCCGGCAATCAAAAGTGCTTCGTTGATGCGGAGCGGGGTGCTCATGGGTCGTCTCTCCTTGTACCCAGACAAATGTTGTGCCAACGGTGCCGCGCAAGACCAGGCATCCATGAAGTCGAGCGTCACGTGCCAGAAAGTGTCGCGCTCTGAACCGCAGCAGTCTTTCATTGCTTTACATAACTGCCAGGCGCCGGTTCCAGAGGCTGGAATTTGTCACTCCCGAGGTGCGTAACTGCAGGTTGGCGTTCACCGGAGTGTCCGGCCAGCCAGTTGAACCAGTCATTCCACCAGCTACCGGGATGCTGCTCGGCATTCTTGAACCAGGTCTCCGGGTTTTTCGTGACCCGATTGTTGGTCCAGTAATGACGCTTCTGCCTGGCCGGTGGATTGATAACGCCGGCAATGTGCCCGGAAGCGCCCAGCACAAAGCGCTTGGGGCCCGAGAGCAGTGCGGTGCTGGCGTAGGCGCTCTTCCAGGGCACGATATGATCATCGTGGGTGGCCAGCAGATAGGCGGGTGCATCGATGGCCCGCAGATCGATCCGCACGCCACAGCACTCCAGTTCCCCGGACTTCAGATCATTCTGCAAATAGGTGTGGCGCAGATAAAAGCAGTACATCGGCCCCGGCAGGTTGGTGCTGTCGTTGTTCCAGAACAGCAGATCAAGCGGAATCGGCTTCTGCCCCTTGAGGTATTTGTCGACGTTGTAGTTCCACCACAGTTCGTTCGGGCGCAGCAGGGAAAAGGTATTGCCCATGTCTTCGCCACGAAACAGACCGATGGGGCCATTCTTGCCGCCGATGGTGCGCTCTCGATAGGCCACCAGTTCTTCGTCGACAAAGATGTCGATGGGGCCGGTATCCTGGTAATCAAGGAACGTGGTCAACAGGCTCACGCTGGCGATCGCTTGGTCGCCGCGTGCAGCAAGTACTGCCAGGGCCGTGCTCAACAAGGTGCCGCCGATGCAGAAGCCCACGCAATTGAGTCGCTGCTCGCCACTGATCTCGCGGGTCACTTGCAGCGCGTTGATCACCCCGTGCTCAATCAGGTCATCCCAGGTTGTGCCAGCGTGTTCCTGATCAAAGTTGCGCCAGGACATCAGGAATACCGGATGCCCCTGTTCCAGCAGGTGGCGGACCACCGAGTTGTCCGGGCGCAAATCAAGGATGTAGTACTTGTTGATCGACGGCGGTACGACGAATACCGGGTGTCGGTACTGGGTTTCGCTTTGCGGGTAGTACTGGATGAGCTGGAAGAGGTTATTCTCAAAGACCACTTCGCCAGGGGTGTTGGCCAGGTCGACGCCGACCTTGAAGGCAGCGCTGTCGCACTGGCGCATTTTGCCTTCGTTCATGTCGCTGGCCAGATGCGCCAAACCTGTGAGCAGGCTGGCACCTTGAGTCTCGACCGCACGCTGCAGCGCATCAGGGTTGCTGGCCAGAAAATTGCTCGGTGCACTGGCGGCAATGGCTTGCTCCACCAGATAGCGCAGGCGTTCGCGCGGTTTCTTTTCTTTGATCAGCAGCTTGTCGAGCAATTTCAGGAGAAAGCTGGAGTTGAGCAGGTAAAACGCAGCGATGGAGCCGAACCACGGCTCGTTCCAGTTGCCGCTGGCGAAACGTCGATCGTCGAAGCTGAAGGGTTGGCCGGTCAGCAGTTTTTGGCCGAGTTGGCCCCATTGAAGCTGATAGTCCGCTTGAAGGCTGTCCAGGGTTTCGCGAGGCAGGTCGAACCAGGCGCCATGCTCATGCCCGGAAAACCAGGGGTTAGTGCTGACCCAAAGGCGTAATTGTTGCACGGCAAAGGATGCGATGAACGGAACCTGGCCTGACCAATATGTCTTGAATGTATGCGCGTTGTTGTCCATAAAGTTCCTCGTCCGTGTAGATGAGCCGGGCAGAAAAAAAGCCGCGCTTTACCGGACTCCGGTGTGGCTACAGCTGGAATGCGGGCTGCATTGTTTGACGCCAATGTGATGCGCGGACAAGCGCCTCAAGTCCGCGCATTGGCTACCGGATGCCGTTGGTTAGCGCTCGATGGCCAGGCCGACGCCTTGTCCGCCACCGATGCACAAGGTTGCCAGACCCTTTTTGCCGTCGCGACGGATCAATTCGTGTACCAGCGACACCAGGATCCGAGCCCCTGACGCGCCGATCGGATGGCCAAGGGCGATCGCGCCGCCGTTGACGTTGACTTTGCTGGTGTCCCAGCCCAACTCTTTGCCAACCGCCAGCGACTGGGCAGCGAAGGCTTCATTGGCTTCGATCAGGTCCAGGTCCTCGATGCTCCAGCCGGCCTTTTGCAGGGTCAGACGGGTAGCCGGGACCGGGCCGATGCCCATGATCGAGGGATCCACACCGGCGCTGGCATAGGCTTTGATGCGTGCCAGTACCGGAAGGCCCAGCGCTTGTGCTTTAGCAGCGCTGGCCAGCAACAGCACGGCAGCACCATCGTTGAGGGTCGAGGCGTTGCCGGCAGTCACGCTGCCGTCTTTCTGGAATGCCGGTTTGAGTTTCGCCAAGGCTTGCGCAGTGCTGTCGATACGCGGCTGTTCGTCGGTGTCGAAGACCAGCGGTTCGCCCTTGCGCTGAGGTATCAGAATCGGCGTGATTTCGCTGTGGAAACGCCCGCCCTCAATGGCTGCAGCGGCCTTCTGTTGCGAGGCGGCAGAGAAGGCATCCTGTGCTTCCCGCGAGATCTCGTACTTGTGCACCAGATTCTCGGCGGTGACGCCCATGTGGTAGTCGTTGAAGGCATCCCAAAGGCCATCCTGGATCATGCTGTCTTGCAGTTGTGCATGCCCCATGCGCAGGCCGGTGCGTGCCTTGGGCAGAACATAGGGGGCCAGGCTCATATTTTCCTGACCGCCAGCGATCACCAGTTCCGCGTCGCCGCAACGGATTGCCTGGACGGCGAGATGGACCGCCTTGAGACCGGAGCCGCAGACCTTGTTCAGGGTCAGGGCAGGCGTGGTATGCGGCAAGCCAGCCTTGATCGCTGTCTGGCGTGCCGGGTTTTGCCCAGCGCCGGCAGTGAGTACTTGGCCGAGGATCACTTCATCAATTTGAGCGGCATCGATACCCGTCTGCTCCAGCAAGCGGCGAATCACTGCGGCGCCCAGTTCGGTCGCGGGAATTGCAGACAAAGCACCCTGGAAACTGCCAATGGCGGTACGAGTAGCGGCAACGATTACGACTTCGTTCATGCGAGACCTCATTGAAATGACAAAGTTCGTCGAACAAACCAGGGCATGAATGCCCTGGTTGGGGTTACTGCATATTCATGCCGCCGTTTACCGAGAAGTCGGCACCGGTGCTGTAGGCGGACTCATCGGAGGCCAGCCAGGCCACGATTGAGGCGATCTCTTCGGGTTGGCCAAGGCGACCAACCGGTGTTGCCGCGATCATGCCTTCGAGAATGTCCGGGCGTATTACTGCAGTCATAGAGGTCTGGATGTAGCCAGGGGAAACGGTATTGACGGTTACGCCCTTGCCGGAAACTTCCCGGGCCAGTGCCATGGTGAAACCATGGATGCCGGCTTTGGCGGCGGAGTAGTTGGTCTGACCGAACTGGCCGCGCTGGCCATTGATCGAAGAGATGTTGATGATCCGCCCCCAGCCCTTGGACAGCATGCCTTCAATGACCTGCTTGGTGGTGTTGAACAAGCCGGTCAGGTTGGTCCCGATCACGGTGTTCCAGTCTTGCGGGGTGAGCTTGCGGAAGGAGGCGTCGCGAGTGATGCCGGCGTTGTTGACCAGCACATCGATCGGGCCGAAGTGTTCGCGCACCCGTTCGAAGGCTGTGCGGGTCGATTCCCAGTCGGTGATATCGGTTTCGACGCACTCGAAGTGATAACCCGCCTCCAGCTGGGTCGTCAGCCAGTCATTCTTGCGGCTGGAGTTGGCGCTGCAGACCACGACTACCTTGAATCCATCCTTGTACAGGCGTTGGCTGATTGCTGTACCGATGCCACCCATGCCACCCGTTACCACTGCAATACGACTACGCGACTCCATACTTCTACTTCCTTTTTTGCGCTGCAGGAGAGGCGATTGTTCGATATCGGCGGGCGCTACGGAAGTGTTTGTAGGTGACGGATTGGTGTCCAACGGTGCCACGCAGCGTTTTGGCCGTCTGGCAAAAAAATGAGGAGAACCTGGACCTGGATCAATACTTGAAACTGAATGGATAGTATTAGTGCAACATGGTTGAAATATGTTCAGCGCTGGTAAAAATTGGCTCTAGACAGGATGTTCGGTTCCACAGGTCATCGAGGACACCATGTACAGTATGAGTTCTGGTTATGCCAGGGTGCTGGCGAATACGCTTTTGGCTCAAGGGCTGGATTTTGCCAGTCTGTGCGAGGAGGCTGGACTTGATGTCACGCTCGTGAACAAACCGGGAGTATTCTGCGAGCGAAGCGTCATCTACCGTTTATGGGAGCTGGCCGCTCAGGCCTCGGATGATCCGAACATCGGTTTGAAAGCCTACGGGAATTTCCACCCCGGCAGTTTTCAGATCGTGGGCTACACGATGATGTCCAGTTCGAATCTGAAAAGGGCGCTCGAACGTATGGTTCGTTTCAGTCCGTTGATCAGTACCGGATTCAGCCTTTTCTTCGTCCAGGAGCAGCAGAATTACCGTCTTGCCGCGCTTGATCATCAGCAACGTGGCTCGTTCAAGCCCCGGCAATATACGGATGCGGGACTGGCTTCGCTGCTGGGTTTCTTCCGTTGGCTGGCGGGTGACAAGTCGCCGCAACCGTTGAGTGTGGAGTTTACCTATCCCGAACCTGAAGAAACCTCGGAGCATCAGCGGCTTTTTGGCTGTCCGCTGCGTTTCGGGGCTGCTTATGACAGCATCTTGTTCGATGGCCAGGAGCTTCTGCGTCCTTTGAGTACGGCCAACGAGGCGCTGGCCATACTCCATGACAGTTTTGCCGAGGCTCAGTTGGACCTGTTGCCCGGCTTCGCTATTGTTGGCAGGATTCGCGCGCTGATTACCGAGCGCTTGAGCCAGGGGCAAGGGCAATGTGATATGGAATCGATTGCGGCGGCACTGAACATCAGCAAGCGCACGCTTCAACGAGCCCTTGAGAAAGATGGCACGCAATTCAAGGATGTCCTGAATGATGTGCGCCGGCAGTTGGCCGATTTCTATTTGCGCCATTCTCATTTCAATATGAAGCATGTGACTTATCTGCTCGGCTTTCATGATCACAGCAGCTTCCATAAAGCCTGCACCCGGTGGTTCGGTATGACCCCCGGTCAGTATCGGGCCGACCAGTCGTTGTTTGCGGTCGAGGAAACTATGCCGGTCAGGCTCATGAACCCCGTCGGTCTGCGCAGAGATCAAAGCATCGGAGGATTCGCCAGCACCTACGCCGATCGGGTACACCGCTGATCCCTTGTGAAGGTTCATTGAGGCTTGGGGCCTTTTGTCCTGTTTCTCGCTTTGCGCTTTGGGGCTTTGACTTCGATGGCGGGGGCGGGCGTCGGTGTGATTTCCGGCGGCAGCATTGCTGCAAGCGGGGATGGCTGCAAAGGGGCCTGCTGCTGGATAACATCTGTTTTAGCCGGCGGTTGGGTCAGGTCAAAGCCTGGCAGGGGCACTTCGAGTAGCGCGTGCAGTTCGCGCCAGAATTCGCCGCAACTGTAGCTAGTCGTGAGCAGTTCGGGCATCAATTGCCCAACGGCCGTCAAGACTTGTTGGCGCTCCTTGGCCTCTGGTAGCAACAAGGGAAGGCTGCGCAAGCTTTCTTGCGGGTGGGCGAAAACCAGCAGGTTCTGCAATCGGATGGCTTCGCGCAGGGCAGTGGGCTCATTGCTGTAGTTCAGGACCTGCAGGTGCACCTGCTGGATCAGCTTCTCGATGCTTTCCTTGCCGGCCTTGTCGCTGTCGCGGCCCAGTAAAAATAGAATCCGAACCAATGCTTCCAGGGGGCCGCCATGAGGCAGCGCATCCTGCAGGCGTTCGATCAGGGCCTGGTCCAGCTGGTCGGCATGAGCCTGGAGGTTTCGCGCAGGCTTGTTGCTGGTGAGGGCACTCAGCGTGCTGTAAATACCGTAAAAACACAGCTCCTGAGTGGCGTCACGCACATCGCGATATGCATCCAGGGCGTTTTGCATCTGGTTGGAAAACAACGCTTGCCAGGCCAGCAACGGGTTGTCTTCGCGGGCAGGATGACGATTACTGCTCACTTGGGAGGCGGTCCCGGCTAACCACCACAGCGCCGGATTCAAGCTGCTCCATAGCACTTGCTGCTGATGGAAGGGGTGCATTCTGCGCAACAGTTCGGCAATTGGCTCGTTGACGATCTGACGCAGCCACGGACGTATGAACCCGTCGTAAAACGCGCTGTTGATTTCAGAGACGCGCTCCACCAGAGCGAATTCGCGATCGTCATCACGGGCCGGCTCGACGTCATCATGGATATCGGCGATTCGCCTTGATTCGAAACGCACTCGGTATTGCATGTCATCGCTGCCTGAGGAGGTTGGCAGATCGTCAATCAGCATTTCATACAGCCCCGCCGGCAGCGCCTTGAGGGTTTCGACCGCGCCGAGCATTCCACGGTGTTCGCGCCGCGCCACTTTGCCGGAAACAAAAAGACCCAAATGGCCGATGCTGGCGTGCCGCAAGTAGACGATGGTGCGTCCTGCGTCATGCAAAGCGAGATCGCTGGGATAGGCATCGGTGATCCAGTTCAGTGCCTGCTGCGGGGGGGTGATGTTGTCTCCGTAGGAGCAAAACACCACCACCGGTGCTTCGATACGTTTCAGGTCGATTCCGGCGCTCTTGCGGCCGAGTCCGCCGGACAACTGGTTGCCGATGAAGAGCTGATCGACAATCATTTCGATCTCTTCGCCATTAAGCAAGGTCGGGCTGCCCCACCAGCGTTCGAAGTCGAGGAAGCGCGCAGCCTCGCTGTCGACCTGGCTGAATAACTGGTAGTACTTACCCCAATAGGTGTTGGCCGGGTCCAGGTTTTCGAAATTGCTGACCAGCCAGGCACCGTCGAAACGGTCATTGCCCAAGTCGCTGCCCAGGCGAGCCATCCAGCCGCCACCCAGTAGGCCAGCGGTATAGCGCATCGGATTGCGTCCATTGACACCGGCCCAGTACGACAAGGGGGCACCATTGATAATGATCAATCCCGGCAGTTCCGGCCGTGTTGCCGCCAGCCCCATCAAGGCCCAGCCGGCCTGGCAGTTGCCGATGATGATCGGCTTGCTGTTGGCCGGGTGAAGGCTGCTGACGACTTCGATGAACCGGGCCTGGGCTTGGACGATATCGGTCAGGGTTTGCCCAGGCTGTGGCGAGTGACTGAAAGAGATGAAATAGGTGGGGTGGCCGGCTCTGAGGCTTTCGCCTAAAAGCGAATCCTGTTTGAAGCCGCCGATTCCCGAGCTGTGGCCGCCGCGCGGGTCAATGATGATCACCGGCTGGCCGTTACTGTCGATTTTTTGCGTTGGCCCGGGGAGGATTCGCAACAGTGAATAGTTGACCGGGCGTGGGAGATCAGCACCTGCGATCAGGGTTTCATGATCGAACTTGAGCAGCAACGGATACCCGGCGCGTTCATGGGCCAGTGTATTGTCGCCGCGCTGGCGCAGGGTGTCCCAGAACAGCAGGCTGCGTTGACTGAAGTCGGCGAGGTACTCCTGCCAGTCTGTGAGTGTGGGTAGTCTGAGCTGACCCTGCTGCAGAGGTGTGAGGGTTTTTTTCTGGCGCTGGTGCAAGGCCTGGAGAATGTTCTGGGTATTGAGGCGTTGCAGATGACTCAGGTGTTCGAACGGGCCGCGTTGAGAGGGGAGTCGTTCATATTGCGATGCAATAATGTCTTCCTGGCCCATGGTGATCTCCTGGCGTTATGCATGAGAAGCAGCTCATCTCCAGCTTAAGAACAAAGAGCGCTCGGCTGGCCTTTCGATTTCAGGAGTCTATAGCGAATAGCTGCGGGAGGAAAAAGTTTTTTTGTGCAGCGCACAAAAAATCATTGCCAAACGAATTTGTGCACTGCAATATCAAGGCTAACGCGATGACCGGCAGGATCGCTATCGCGTCCTCAGGCCCATGTCGGCTTTTCAGAATCAGGAGATTCAAGCATGTCTTTTTTCAACTCGGAAAAATTGCAAGACGCTCAGAAAGCCAACCTCGACCTCCTGCAGCAAATCAGCGGCAAAATCTTCGCCAGCGTTGAACAGCTCACCCAATTGCAGTTCAAGACTCTGCAGGCCTCCACCGAGGAGCAGTTCGACGGTTTTCGCAAACTGCTTGCAGTTCGTGATCCGCAAGGGTTCGCTGAGCTCCAGGCTTCTTTCGCCAAACCTAATGTGCAAGCCGAACGCCTGGCTGAGTTCAATCGCCAGGTACAAGCGCTGATTGTTGGTACCCAGTCGGAAATCGCCAAGCTGACCACGCTTCAGGTCGAAGCGGGCACCAAGCAGGTGCACGAGTTCGTTGAAGTGATCAGTAAGAATGCGCCGGCTGGCTCCGAGCCTGTTGTGGCTGCGTTCAAGACATCGCTGGCCAATGCCGGCACCGTTTTTGAGAGCGCACAGAAAGCCGTAAAACAGGCTGCTGACGTTGCCCAGAGCGGTTTTGACGCAGCAACCGCAGCAACTGCAGCAGCGGGGAAGGCCGCCCCAGAGGCAGGCAAGGCAACAAGCGGTAACAAGTAAGTCACATTAGAACGGTTACACTGATGGCGATGGGTTTATTCCCCATCGCCATTTTTTTTCGGCCCGCCGCCGAACAGGCCAAAGAGGTTCTGGGTGTTCAGGTACAGGGCTTTTGACTGGTCGACATACTGGCGCATCAAATCCTGCATGACCGGTGCTTGCTGGTGCATGAACTCGCTCCAGGCTTCAGAGGACTGAGCGCCGGTCTGGGACTGGATGTCGATGACTGTCTGGATGCTTTTATCCAGGTAGCTGCCGAGGACGCTCTGGTAGGGGCCGTAGAACTGGATAATCCCCATGAGCATCTCACTGGAGAATATCGGCTCACCGCCACTTTCGGCTTCCAGAATCACCTGCAGCAAAATACTTCGGGTCAGATCCTCGCCAGTTTTCGCGTCGACCACCTCGAACGGGATTCTATCGATGACCAATTGGCGTATATCCGCAAGGGTCAGATGACTGCTGGTGTGCGTGTCATACAGACGGCGATTCGGGTACTTCTTGATCAGACGGGTGGTGTTCCGACTGTTATCTGTCATGCGGGGCTACTCACAGCGAGCCTGATTTACAGGCATCTTATCCTACTCTGGGCACTGTCACTTCAATGCATCGCCTCATTGAGTCCCTCAAAAACTCACAGAAGCCGACACCCGCGCAGTTCTCGGCGCGCCCTGGAACAGATAGCCATCGCCCAGGTACTCCCCGGCATCGCGCCAGTAGCGCTTGTCGAAGACGTTATCGACCATCAGCCGCAGCGTCGTGTCGTAGCCAGCGATTCTGGTGCTGTAACGGCTACCCAGATCGAACACCGCATAGCTGCCGACCTCCACCGTCCCCGCCTGGTTGGCGTACTTGCTGGCGCTGTAGCGTGCCCCGCCAAGCAGCGCCAGACCGGGGATTGGCAGGCTGTAATCAGCCTGCACTGCGGCACGGAAATTCGGCACATTGAGCGCCTGATGACCTTCATAGTCAGCGGTGCCGCTGTTCTTCACCCTGGCACGGATGGCCGCGGCGCTGGCATTGATCTGCAAGCGTTCGGTCAACCAGCCGCTGGCGCCCAGTTCCAGGCCGATGTTCTTCTGCTGGCCTTGTTGTACGTAAGTGAAATTGCCTGCGCCGTCCGGCCGGGAATATTGATAAGCCTGACGCAGCTGGAACAACGCCGCGCTCAGGCTCAGGCGCTGCCAGTCGCGCTTGATACCGACTTCCAGTTGGTGCGACAGCGTCGGGGCGAGGATCTCGGCGCTGTTGCTGGCGAACCACGGCGCGCTGCCACCGGAGGAGATGCCCTTGCTGTAGCTGGTGTACAGGGAGATGTCCGCACGCGGTTTGTAAATCAGTGCTGCATTGGGCAATAGCTGATAGTCGCGGGTATGGCGTCCAGGGTTGCCATCTTGGTCGAAAGTCTTCTCGTCCAGGCGCACCAGGCGTGCGCCCAGCACCGTCTGCCACTGCTCATTGAAGCTGATCCGGTCATTGGCAAACAGGCCGTACTGACGGCTGTCCAGGCGACGGGTGCTGGAGCCAACGGTTTTGTCGGAGGGCAGCCATTCTGGCGTTTGCTGGTAAATATTGCCGTTACCGACCCATTCCATGAAATTTGGGCGTTGGTCAAGCGTGCGGCGCTGGGCGCTGGTGCCGAGCGTCAACTCGTGGCCCAGGCCCAGGGCATCGAAGCGGCCGTTGAGTGCCGCCTGGGCTTCGTCGGTACGGCGGGTATCGTCGGGGCTGCGGTAGTCATAGATGTCATAGTCGCCTGCACTGCTGAAGTAGGCGCCCTCGCTCGAGCCCCAGGCAAACGAACTGTAATCGTCGATCACCACCTTGCTGCGTGAGGCACTGACGCTGCCGGTCCAGTTATCGCTGAAGCGATACTCGAAGCGCCCACCCAGGTTCAGTGAGTCGATGCTGACCGGCTTGGCCCACTGTTGATAGGCCAGGCGGTCGTGCGGGTCGATATCGTGGGGCAGGCTGGTGCCGCCCAGCAGTTGATAGCCCGGTACCGAACGCTGTTCGCGTTGCTGGTACTCAGCGTCCAGTTGCAACAGCGCATCTGGGTTGATCTGCCAGTCGAAGGCCAGGGCGGCGAAATCGCGCTTACCGTCGGCATGGTCAACGTAAGAGCGGATATCTTCATGGGCGAGGTTGGCGCGCAGGCCGAACTGGCGTTCGCTGCCGAACCAGCCGCCAAGGTCGCTGGCGATGTAGCGCTCACCCTGTTCGTTGCTCGACACCGTCACCGAGCGCACATCCTCCGGGCGTTTGGTGACGTAGTTGATCAGCCCGCCAGGCTCGGCAACGCCGCTCTGCAACCCGGACAGGCCCTTGAGCAATTCGACCTGCTGCTTGTTCTCCAGCGCCACGTTCTGTTCGCCGGCGATGGTCTGGCCGTTGATCTTGTAACTGCTGGCGGCATTGAGTTCGAAACCGCGCACGTTGAAGTTTTCGTAGTAGCCGATCGGCGCATAGCTTTCGCCTACCGACGCGTCGCTTTGCAGCACTTCGCTGAGTTTGCGCACCTGGCGGTCAGCCAATAACTGCTCACTGAACACCGCGATCGATGCCGGGGTATCGAGCAGCGGCGCCGGGGCAAAACCTGCCAGCGATGCTTGCTCTACCTGATAACCCTCGCTGTAGACCTCGGAGACTTGTACCGGGGCCAGGGTAATGCTGTCTTGAGCCAGGCTGTGGCTGGCAGGCAACGCCAGGCTCAAGCCAAGCAGGCTCAAGGGCAGGCGAGGGTGGGGCAGGGTCATGCAGAAAGCTCCTTGAACACATGCAGCAGACGCGCGTGCCGACATTGCGTCGGGCGGGCGCGCATCTTAGCAGGGTGCTTTCAAGCGATGTAACGAATCCAGTGAACGCCGATTCAGCGATTGGCCGCCGGTTGTGTATGGCGGCGCCACTGCCCGTTGAGCTTCGACCAGGTCTTTTTGTCGGTGATCGCCATCAGCTTGCGGCCATCCTTGAAGGTGGCCAGGAAGGTGATTTCTTCTTCCTTGCCGCCCAGCCACAGGCCGGCAATCAGGCCGACCGGTCCTGCCACCAAGGCCCCGGCCATGCCCCAGCCCAAGGCGCTGCCCAGGCTGCGGCTGGACTCCTGATTGGCGACGATCAGTTCGCTGATGCGGGTAAGGGCGATTTTTTCTCCGGGGGAAGGGCTGCGGCAGGTCTTGAGTGTGAGCGATCCATTGCGGTACTCGCCTTCACCTTGCAAGAAATCGCCGGACTGAACCGTGAGTCTCGTCATAGTGCCATCCAGATTGAAAGGGCTGTTGACCAATCCCTACTCAGCGCCTGGGGCCGCTACAAGTCAATCCTCAGGCGACGGAGGGTCGCCTGAGGTCTGTGTGTCAGGCCGTGCGCGCCCGCAGACTGCGTTGGCGCTCGGCCAGGGCCCAGACCAGCAAGGCCAGGCTGCCAATGGCCAGGCCGGCGAGAACGATGCCGTTCCAGCCATAGCTCTGGAACAGCTGGGTGCCGAGCAACGAACCCAGCGCACCGCCAATGAAGTAGCAGGTGATGTAACCGGCGTTGAGGCGGTTGCGCGCTTCCGGGCGCAGGGCAATCACGGCGTTCTGGTTGCTCACGTGCACCAGTTGCACGGCCAGGTCGAGCAACAGCACGCCGATCAACAGGGCCAGCAGCGACGTCTGGGCGAAGCCCAAGGGTACCCAGGACAGCAGCAGGGCCAGCAGGCCAACGGTGGTACCCAGCGGCCCCTTGCCGCGATCGGCCAGGCGCCCGGCCCAGTTGGCCGACAGTGCTCCGGCAGCGCCGGCCAGGCCGAACAGGCCGATCACCGCGTCCGAGTACTGGTAAGGTTCAGCCGCCAGGAGAAATGCCAGCGGGGTCCAGAACAGGGCGAACAGGCTGAAGGCCAGCAAGCCGAGTAATGAGCGCAGGCGTAAGACCGGCTCATCGACGAACAGGCGAAATACCGAGCCAATCAATGCCGGATAGCTGAGCCCGGCGTGTTGTTGGCGTTCCGGCAGGGCACGCGCCAGGGCAATGGCACAGATCGCCATCAGCCCCGCAGCCAGCAGATAGATACTGCGCCAGCCACCCAGTTCGGCCATGAAACCGGCAGCTGTGCGGGCCAGCAGGATGCCCAGCAGCAACCCGCTCATCAGTGTGCCGACCACCCGCCCGCGCTGGCCCGGGTCGCTCAAACCCGCGGCCATCGGTACCAGCACCTGGGCCACCACCGAGAACAGACCGGTCAACGTGGTCCCCAGCAACAGCCACGCCAGGCTCGGCGAGAAAGCACTTATCAACAGGCCCAGGGTACTGATGCCAATCATGCTGACGATCAGCCGGCGTTGTTCGAACAGGTCACCCAGTGGCGCCAACAGCAGCAGACCTGCGCCATAGCTCAGTTGCGCGGCAATGACGATGGCCCCGGCGCTGGCGGTGGTCAGGCCGAAATGCTCGGCGATGCTGTGCAGCAGCGGTTGCGCGTAGTAGTTGCTGGCCACGGCAAGGCCGGTAGCGGTCGCCATCAGCAGGATCAGGCCGCGGCTCAAGGGGGTAGTAGGGGAGGTCATGGACCGTCTCGATCAGTGGCAGTTAAGGCGTGACAGTATCGGAACTGCGCGAGTATGACGCCAATCTATCGTTTTCATCTTACCCATTTTGGAAATATATCGTTGCATGCACCTGAAGCAGACCGCGGCTGCCCGGGCTGTTGTCGCAGCTCGGGCAGCCGTGACGGGGCCTGAGTACATCAGGCAGCGAAGCCGCCATCGATGGTCAGGCTGGCACCGGTGATGTAGGCCGCCTCGGGGCTCGCCAGGTAGGCAACGAAACTGGCAATTTCCTCGACTTCACCGTAGCGGCCCACGGCCATGTAAGCCATCAGGCTTTCGGCGAACTCGCCATGGGCCGGGTTCATCTCGGTGTCCACCGGGCCTGGCTGGACGTTGTTGATGGTGATACCCAGCGGGCCGAGGTCCCTGGCCAGGCCGCGGGTCAGGCCGACCAGCGCGGATTTGCTCATGGCGTACGGGCCGCCACCGGCAAACGGCATGCGTTCGGCATTGGTGCTGCCGATATTGATGATGCGCCCGCCCTGACCCATATGCCGGGCTGCGGCCTGGGTGGCGACAAAGACGCTGCGCACGTTGACGGCCAGGGTGCGGTCGAAGTCGTCGAGATCGAACTCCAGCAGCGGCGCGACGGCCAGTACACCGGCGTTGTTGACCAGGATGTCCAGCCCGCCAAAGGTCTCAACCGTATTCGCCACGGCTTGCTGCACCGCGCTGGCATCGGCGCTGTCGGCCTTGATGGCCAAGGCTTTGCCGCCACTGGCAATGATGCTTTGTTGCAGCGCCTGAGCCTGTTCGGTGGCGTTGGCGTAGGTGAAGGCGACACTGGCGCCTTCGGCGGCCAGGCGTTTGACGATGGCTGCGCCGATACCGCGCGATCCGCCCTGGACCAGGGCCACTTTGCCGTTGAGGCGAGTTTGAGTCGACATGCTGTGCTCCCGAAAGAACAAGGCCGGATGCCTTGGATGCGGCTCAGTATCGACGCTGGATTACCCACTGAGTAGCCGGCAATCGCTATAGTCTGTGTAAACCAGAAGTATGGAATCGCGCCTGTGGAAACCTTCAGCAGTATCGAATGCTTCGTGCGTAGCGCCGAAGTCGGCAGCTTTGCCGAGGCGGCCCGGCGCCTGAGCCTGACGCCTGCGGCGGTGGGCAAGAACGTTGCCCGGCTGGAGGCGCGCCTGGGTGTGCGTCTGTTTCAGCGCAGCACCCGGCGATTGACCTTGACCGAAGCCGGTCAGCGTTTTCTCGACGAGGTGGCCAGCAGCTTCCAGACCATCCAGCATGCCGTGGCCAACCTCGCCAGCGCCGAAGGGCAGCCGGCCGGGACCTTGAAGGTGAGCATGGGTACCGCGTTCGGGCGCTTGTACATCGTGCCGCTGCTGGCCGGGTTTCTGCAGCGCTATCCGTCGATCAGCCCGGACTGGCATTTTGATAATCGCCAGGTCGACCTGATTGGTCAGGGGTTCGATGCGGCGATCGGCGGTGGATTTGATCTGCCCCAGGGCGTTGTCGCGCGCAAGCTGACCCCCGCGCACCGGATTCTGGTGGCAGCCCCGGCGTTTCTTGAGCGTCACCCGCTGATACACCAGCCAGACGATCTGCAGGCGTTGGACGGCATTCTGATTCGTTCACCGCAAACCGGACGGGTGCGCAGCTGGCCGTTGACCAATCGCCAGCAAGAACAGGCACCGCTGAACATTTGCCTGCGCATGACCATGAGCGATTCGGAAGCCGCCTGCGCGGTGGCGCAGCAGGGGCTGGGGGTGGCTCTGGTGAGCATGCCGTTTGCCGTGCCGTACTTGCAGGCGGGAAGTCTGGTGCGGGTGTTGCCGGACTGGTATGTGGATGACGGCAACATTTCTGTGTACTACGCCGAGCACAAGCTGTTGCCGGGCAAGACGCGGGCGTTTGTCGATTTCATTATCGAGCAGTTTGCCGCTCAAGGGTTGGCGCAGCGGTTCAGTGCGCTGCCACTCAGCTGACTTCGATCACCACAAAGCGCTGGTGCTTTGCACCCAGGTCCAGGCTGACTTCGTCATCTTCCCCTTTACCGATCAAGCGCTGTCCAAGCGGCGAACGCGGGGTAATCACCGTCACCAGCTGTTCCCCCTGGCCAATCTTCAATCCCGCGCCTTCAGGCCCGAGAAACAGACGCTGGCAGCTGCCGTTCTCGGCTTCCAGGGTCACCAGGTTGCTGATCTGAATGCCGCGGGCCGGGTCGTAATCGCGAAGCACCAATTGCTGAAACGCCGCCCGTGCCTGGCGGATCTCCTCCATGCGCCGGGCTTGCCCGGTTGCCAGGTAGGAGGCCTCCAGCCCCAGTGTGTCGTACTTGTTTTCGGCGATGTTCTCTTCGGCGGTAGCCGCTTCATAAGCGCTCTGCGCTGCGCGCCGGGCCACGTCGAGGTCGAAGCTCAGGGTGTCGATGATGCGTTGCAGCAGGTCGGCTTTGTTCATGGCGTCAGTTACAGAATTCCAGGACGAGGGCGCGACTCTTCTCGGTCGGCGCGGTGCGATTCTGCTGAAGCCAGAACTGACACTTGGGGTTGGACAGATTACGCACACTGCCTTCGGCCTGCTCCTCGGCCTGCTGCAGTTCCTGGTTACGCAGGATCTGCTTGTACTGCTCGAACATCTGACTTTGCTGTTCCGGTGCGGCGCCAGGGCTTGGCGTAGCGGCTGGCGGAATCAGCATCTGGCTCACGGGCTGGACTGTTTCGGGCAGCAGGCGCCAGGCCAGCCACAGGCTCAAGGCAATGGCAACGGCGCCGAGCCACAAACCCAGGGCGATGCACAGGGTCAATTGCACAGGCTTGAAGGTGAAGCTCGGTTCGTCGGGGCGGGGCATGATGGCCTCCTGGCCAGGTCAGGGGCGTTCATTGTCGCATGCTGCAACGGGTTTTTTTCGCGGCACGCTTTTGTCTGCGATGATTTACCCGGACAATCGGCGCTTTTTCCAAGGGGCCAGCGATGAAAGCGGACTGGGACATCTTCTGTTGCGTCGTCGATAACTACGGCGATATCGGCGTGACCTGGCGTCTGGCCCGGCAACTGGTCGCCGAGCAGAGGCTGGCGGTGCGCCTGTGGGTGGATGACCTCAGCGCCTTCGCCCGCCTCTGCCCTGAAGCGGACATCCAGGCTCCGCGCCAATGGCAGCAGGGCGTAGAGGTCTGTCATTGGCTGCCAGACTGGCAGCCAACGCCAGTCGCCGATGTGGTCATTGGCGCTTTTGCCTGTCAGCTGCCAGCTGCGTATGTGCAGGCAATGCTCGATTGCCCGCGTCCGCCACTGTGGCTGAACCTGGAGTACCTCAGCGCTGAAGGCTGGGTCGAAGGTTGCCATGGCTTGCCTTCACCGCAGCCCAATGGCCTGCGCAAAGTGTTTTTCTTTCCGGGCTTTACCGCTAGAACCGGTGGCCTGCTGCGAGAGGGCACACTGCTGGCGCGGCGCGCGGCGTTCGAGCAAGACCCGGCTGCGCGTCAGGCATTTCTTCAGCGACTGGGCGTGATCCCGGCCAGCGGTGCCCGCCTGATCTCACTGTTCGCCTACGAGAATGCGAGCCTGGCCAGCTGGCTCGATGCGCTGGCCGCCGACAGCCGTGACAACCATCTGCTGGTGCCCGAGGGACGTATTCTGGGAGATGTGCAGGCTTGGCTGGGCGAAGGCGATCTGCAGGCGGGCACGCTGGCAAAGCGTGGCGCCCTGACCGTGCAGATCCTGCCTTTTGTCAGTCAGGATGACTACGATCGACTGCTCTGGAGCTGCGACTTCAATGCCGTGCGCGGTGAAGATTCGTTCGTTCGCGCGCAATGGGCAGGGCGGCCGTTGCTCTGGCACATCTATGTCCAGGAAGAGTACGCCCATTGGGAAAAACTCGAAGCCTTCCTCGATCACTACGTCGAGGGATTGTCGCTGCCAGCCAAAGCGGCGCTGGTCGATTTGTGGCGTGCCTGGAACATGGATCGCGACATGGCGCAGGCCTGGCAACAGGTGCTTGAACACTGGGGCGAGCTCGATCGGCACGCCCGCCGCTGGAGCGCCGTGCAGGCCGCTCAGCCGGACCTTGCCACGGCGCTGGTACAGTTTTACCGAAATTGGCTATGATATGCGGCCTCGATTTTTGTAAATCCATCCAAATTCGGATATCTCGCAATGAAAACTGGTAAAGAACTGAAACCCGGTACCGTACTGCGGATCGACAACGACCCGTGGCTGGTTCAGAAAGCTGAATTCACCAAGTCGGGCCGTAACAGCGCGATCATGAAGACCAAGCTGAAGAACCTGCTGACCGGCTACAAGACCGAAACCGTTTACTCGGCTGACGACAAGCTGGACGACGTGATCCTGGACCGTAAAGAAGCGACCCTGTCGTTCATCAGCGGTGACACCTACACCTTCATGGACACCACCGACTACACCATGTACGAGCTGAACGCCGAAGACATCGAGGCCGTTCTGCCGTTCATCGAAGAAGGCATGACCGACGTCTGCGAAGCCGTGTTCTTCGAAGGCCGTCTGGTTTCGGTTGAACTGCCGACCACCATCGTTCGTCAGGTTGACTACACCGAAGGTTCCGCGCGCGGCGACACTTCGGGCAAGGTCATGAAGCCTGCCAAACTGAAAAACGGCACCGAGCTGAGCGTTGCTGACTTCATCGAAATCGGCGACATGATCGAGATCGATACCCGCGAAGGTGGCTCCTACAAGGGCCGCGCCAAGTAATACTGGCGTTTCGCATAAAAAAACCCGGCCTTGGCCGGGTTTTTTTATGCCTGGGATTTACCTCAGACGCTGACGTGCAAGCGCACATCAACGTTGCCGCGGGTAGCGTTGGAGTACGGGCAGACCTGGTGGGCTGCGTCTACCAGCGCTTGCGCCTCGGCTTGTGGCAGACCCGGCAGGTCGATATTCAGGTCGATATCCAGACCAAAACCCCCGGGGATCTGGCCGATGCCGACTTTGGCGGTGATCGAACTGTCGGCAGGCAGCGTTTTTTTCTGCTGGCCGGCGACGAACTTCAGGGCGCCGATGAAGCAGGCCGAGTAGCCGGCGGCGAACATTTGCTCAGGGTTGGTGCCTTCACCACCCGCGCCACCCAGTTCCTTGGGGGTGCTCAGCTTGACTTCGAGCTTGCCATCGCTGGAGCGCGAGCTGCCGTCGCGACCGCCAGTGGATTTGGCTTCGGCAATGTACAGAGGAGTGACCTTTTGCATCTTGAGCCTCGCTTGTGTGTTGCGCCGCGGCGCTGAGTGGGTACGGGTGCTAACTTAGCGCGCAATTATTTTGCGCGCAAGATAAATTTCGACCAGCTTACTAGCGGTCAATCACAGCATAGCGGTCAGAGGCTTTTTTGCAGGCTGGCACGCAGTTCCAGGAGGTCGGCCTGCAGCTGTTGCAGGCGCTCAAGGTTTTCGCCGCTGGCGGCCAGGATGCAGTGGGGGATATCTTTGGCCCGCAGTTGCAGGGCACGGCCCTGTTCGCTCAGTTGCACCAGAACCACCCGTTCGTCTTCGCGGCTGCGGGTGCGCTTGAGCAGGCCTTCCGCTTCCAGGCGCTTGAGCAGCGGGGTGAGCGAGCCCGGATCGGTCAGCAGGCGCTGACTGATTTCACCGACGGTCAGGCCATCCTGTTCCCACAGCACCAACATCGCCAGGTACTGTGGATACGTCAGCCCGAGCTTGTGCAGCAGCGGCTTGTAGACTTTGGTCATCAGCAGCGATGTCGAGTACAGGGCGAAGCACACCTGGTTGTCCAGGCGCAGTTCGTCGCAGGGGGCAGGCGCTTTCGGGGCGGCGTTCATGTACATCCTTTAGTTCGTTAAGTCTTTTGAATTTAGCACGCGGTTCATTAGCACGCTGATTACCAGCGCAGCTCGCTTTGCAGGGCAAGGTCCCAAGGCGGCACGGGGCTGAAGCGGCTCTTGAGGAATTCGAGCAGCAAACGGCTGCGAGAGTTGGTTTGATGTTCCAGGCGCAAGGCATAAATGCCGCTGGATTCGGCTGCCGGCAGACCGTTTTCGCAGAACAGCGGCAGCAGTTCGCCGCGCAGCAGGTATTCGCTGATCAGCCAGGTCGGCAAGTGGGCAATGCCCAGGCCGGCCAGGGCGCCGAACAACAGGGTCTCGGCATTGTTGGCGCTCATGCGCATGCGCGTCGGACGATACAGGCGCAATTGACCGTCGACGGCAAAACGCCAGGCGAACGGCGGGGCCAGGCCGTCCCAGTCCAGGCCGTCATGCTCGGGCAGCTCGGCGGGGCTGGCGGGAACCCCGCGGGCCGCCAGGTAGGCAGGACTGGCGCAGGCAATGCGCACCATGTAGGCCAAGGGTGTGGCCACCAGGCGGGTATCGGCCAAAGGGCCCGCGCGCAGCACCAGATCGACTTCGCCCAGGTGCGAGCCGTGCAGGTCGACGAAGCTGTCGATCAGGCGCAGTTGCACATCGAGCCCGGGGTAGGCCACCAGAAAGTCGGCGATGGCCGGGGCCAGATGGCGGCGACCGAACGCTGCCGGTGCGTCGATGCGGATCAGGCCCTCCGGGGCGTTGCTCAACGACACCGCCTCGGCACGGGCCAGGCGCAGTTCTTCGACGATGCGCCGGGCCCGTTCGGCAAAGGCGTTGCCTGCCGGCGTCGGACGCACGGCGTGGGTGCTGCGCACGAACAGACGGCTGCCGACAGCACTTTCCAGGGCATCGATACGGCGTGCCACGGCGGAAGGGGTTAGCGGGTGGCGGCGGGCGGTGGCGGAAAAGCTACCGGTTTCCAGTACATCCAGAAACAGACTGAGTTGTTCGGTGAGGGCATCCGGGTTCATTTGGCAGGGTCTGCTTTTGCGTAATCGGCAAAGCCATTGTGCGTTGCTGTGCGTTTCCCCGCTAGCATCGGCTCGGTAGCATGCAGCGATCGGAATTTTTCAGAGGCGGCAATGATCGAGTGGGCAATGTACATAGCGCTGGGCGCTGCATTGGGGACGGTCGGCGGGCTGTTCGGCATTGGCGGCGGACTGATCGCGATTCCGGCGCTCGGCGTGCTGTTCGGTCTCGACCAGCAACTGGCGCAGGGCACAGCGCTGGTGATGGTGGTACCCAACGTATTGCTGGCGCTGTGGCGCTATCACCAACGCAACCGCATCGAGCTGCAGCACGCTGTGCCGCTGGCGGCCGCCAGTTTTGTCTTTGCCTGGCTTGGCTCGATCTGGGCCGTGGGTATCGATGCGCAGTCCATGCGTTTTGGGTTTGTCGTGTTTCTGGTGGCGTTGGCGGTCTGGAACCTGGCGCGCATGTTCATGCGTAAGGCCGAGCCGAGCGGTGAACTGCGTCATCCTTGGCCATGGCTCGGCGTGCTGGGCGGCGGCGCTGGCGTGCTTGGTGGATTGTTTGGGGTTGGCGGCGCGGTGCTGGCCACGCCCGTGCTGACCAGCGTCTTCGGCACCACCCAGGTAGTTGCCCAAGGGCTGTCGCTGGCTCTGGCCGCACCCAGTACCGCAGTGACGTTGCTGACCTACGGTATTCATCAGCATGTGCAGTGGAACATGGGTATCCCGCTGGCGGTGGGTGGCCTGCTGAGCATAAGTTGGGGCGTGAAACTGGCTCACGCCTTGTCGGAAAAACTCCTGCGCTCGCTGTTCTGTGGCTTTCTCGTACTCTGTGCGCTGATGCTGGCGTTCAAGATCTGAAGCCTTCGCTGATGTAGTCAGCCATGCAGTCAGTCATTTGTGACTGACTGTTGTTATTACGCAGCAACATGATACTGGCGGTCGGCAACTCGGGCAGGCCCTCGGCCGCGCCGATCACCCGCAGGTCGCTGGTGATCAGGCTCTGCAACTGGGCCGTGACCGCCAGGCCGGCACTGACCACCGCCATGATCGCCGGGGTACTGGCACTGGTGTAGGCGATCCGGTATTCCTTTTCGATCGCATCCAGGGCATTGCAGGCCCAGGTCCGGCAGCAGCAGTCGGTGTTGAACACGGCCAGCGGCAATGGATTGTGTTCGTGGGGGCAGAATCCCTGGGCCTGGACCCATACGGCGCGCTCACGGCGCAGCAACTGGCCGACTTCATGGCCAGGCTCGCAGGTGATGATGGTCATGTCCAGATCCTGGCGTTGCATCAGCTGGCGCGAGCTTTCGCAATGCACCTCGACCTGGATCAACGGGTAGGCCTGGGCAAAACTGGAAAGAATGCCGGGCAGAAAGCGCATGGCATAGTCGTCTGGAGTGCCGATCCGCACCATGCCGACCATGTGCGGCATGCGCAGGGTGTTGAACACCTCGCCATGCAATTTGAGAATGCGCCGGGCGTAACCGAGCAACACCTGGCCTTCCGCGGTCAGGCGTACCTGGCGGCCGTCACGCTCGAACAGCTGGCGCTGGATAATGTCCTCTTCCAGGCGTTTCATCTGCATGCTCACCGCCGACTGGGTGCGGTTAACCACTTCACCGGCACGGGTGAAACCACCGTACTCGGCGATGGCGACGAAGGTGCGCAGGACGTCTGAGTCGATACTCTGATACTGGGACATGGCATCAATCCCCTAGATGTATGACATAAGAAACATTCGTTGGATTGATCTTAGGCCTGCGCTGACACTGTCGTCATCCCACACGGAGGGCAAGACGATGAAAGGTCAGAAATCGCTGGACCTGATGTATCCCCAGCCGCACCACGGCGGGTTCTCCCATCTGCTTCACAACGCCATAGGGCAATTGGCGCGCTGGTGGCAACTGCATCATCAGCGCATGGAACTGGCGCGCCTGAGTGATGCGGCGCTGCACGATATCGGCATGAGTCGAGTCGATGTGCTGCAGGAGGTGGAGCGGCCATTCTGGGATGACCCGCTGAAAAAATGAGTCGCGCCATGACGGTGTCTCTACTACGTTGAGTGGGCTTGTTCTGCAGGCGCCGGGCATGCCCACCACTCAATCCTTTTCCATGTCGCAGACGCGCCGCGCTCGCCAGTGAATGCCGCCCATCTGCAACGGCCGTTGCTCGACGAAGCCCGGGCTCAGCGCGTAATGCTGTTCACTTTGGTGGGAGCGAGCTTGCCTCGCGATACGATTTGCCTGACAAAACGCAATCGCGGGTCAAGCCCGCTCCCACCGGGCTTGTCCCGCTTCTCTTAAATGAACAGCATTGCGGGCTCAGTGCGGGGTTGTGTTACAGGCCGCTTCTGCCTTGGGGTGGCCCGCAGTGCTGTCAGCGGCGCACTTGCTTGAGGGTTTCGGCGATCAGGAAGGCCAGCTCCAGGGACTGATCGGCATTCATCCGCGGGTCACAGTGCGTGTGGTAGCGGTCAGACAGGGCATCTTCGGTGATCGGCCGGGCGCCGCCGATGCATTCGGTAACATTCTGTCCGGTCATTTCGATGTGAATACCACCGGCATGGCTGCCTTCGGCCTGGTGCACCTGGAAGAACTGTTTGACCTCACTGAGGATCTGCGCGAAATCGCGGGTCTTGTAGCCACTGCTGGCTTTGATGGTATTGCCGTGCATCGGGTCGGAGCTCCACAGCACCTTGCGGCCTTCGCGTTCGACGCTACGGATCAGCGCAGGCAGGTGCTCACCGACCTTGTTGGCGCCCATGCGTACAATCAGGTTGAGGCGTCCGGGGTCGTTATCCGGGTTGAGCACATCGATCAGGCGGATCAGTTCTTCGGTGTTCATGCTCGGGCCGACCTTGACCCCGATCGGGTTGTTCACCCCGCGCAGGAACTCTACATGGGCGCCGTCGAGCTGACGGGTGCGGTCGCCGATCCAGAGCATATGTGCCGAACAGTCGTAGTAGTCATTGGTCAGGCTGTCGCGGCGCACGAAGGCTTCTTCATAGTTCAGCAGCAAGGCTTCGTGGGCGGTGAAGAAGCTGGTTTCACGCAGTTGCGGCGAGCTGTCCATGCCACAGGCGCGCATGAAGGCCAGGGTTTCGTCGATGCGGTCGGCCAGTTGGCTGTATTTTTCCGCCAGGGCCGAGTTGGCGATGAAGTCCAGGTTCCATTTGTGCACCTGGTGCAGGTCGGCAAAACCACCCTGGGCAAAGGCGCGCAGCAGGTTGAGGCTGGCAGTGGACTGGTGATAGGCCTGGAGCAGGCGCTCGGGGTCGGGAACCCGGCTCTTTTCGTCAAAGCCGATGCCATTGACGATGTCGCCACGGTAAGCCGGCAGGGTAACCCCGCCGATGGTTTCATCACCCGCCGAGCGCGGCTTGGCAAACTGCCCGGCCATGCGCCCGACCTTGACCACCGGACAGCCGGCGGCAAAGGTCATGACGATTGCCATCTGCAGCAGTACCTTGAAGGTGTCGCGAATTTTTGCGGCGGAAAACTCGGCGAAACTTTCCGCGCAATCACCGCCTTGCAGCAGAAAGGCCCGGCCCTGGGTGACTTCGGCGAACTGTCGGCGCAGCTCCCGGGCTTCGCCGGCAAAAACCAGCGGCGGGTAGCTGGCCAAGGTCTGTTCGACCTTGAGCAAGTGCGCCGCATCAGGGTAGGTCGGTTGTTGCTGGATCGGCAAGGCGCGCCAGCTGTCAGGACTCCAGGGTTGGTTCATCACGGGCTCGGTCAGGTCGGAAATGGGCTGTCTGCCATGTTAACAGTTGCCGCACGCCTTGTTGCACTGGCGCCATTGACGGACAATGGCGGTTTTTGCCTGGGGCAGCGGCGTAAGCCGGGAGACAGCATGACAGTGGAACGGGTAGAGCGGGTGCTGGCCCAGGTGCAGGATCAGTACGGCACCATCAGCGTGCTGGAAGTCGATGACTATCGCTTTCTCGAGTTCGGCGAGGCAATTGAGCAGAGCTGCGTGTTCACTGCCGATCCAAGCTGGCTGGAGTATGACTATACCCGCGCCATGCTGGTTGCGGCGCTGTGCCATGCGGAGCCCGAGAGTGCCTTGTTCCTCGGTCTGGGGGCAGGAACCCTGACCCAGGCCTGTCTGAAGTTCCTGCCGCTGGAAGACGTCGAAGCCATCGAGTTGCGCCCGGATGTGCCACGCCTGGCCATCGAGTACCTGGGGCTGGATGACGACCCGCGTCTGTATATCCGTATCGGCGATGCGATGGAGTTGCTCGACAGCGCCGAAGCCGCCGACCTGATCTTCGTCGACCTGTACACCGATCACGGTCCGGGTGTCGCTCATTTGGCCTGGCGTTTTCTCGAAGACTGCCAGAAGCGCCTCAACCCCGGTGGCTGGCTGGTGATCAACCAGTGGGCCGGTGATGATGGCAAGCCGTTGGGCGCGGCCTTGTTGCGCGGTCTCTATCATCGCCACTACTGGGAGCTGCCAGTCAAGGAGGGCAATGTGATCATCATGGTGCCGGCCGACCTTGACCAAGAACTGGACATGCAAGGCCTCAATGCCCGGGCAGAGGCGCTGGCGCCGCGTCTGGGTTACTCTTTGCAGCCGTTGATCGGCGCCATTCGCCCGGCCACCTGAGTCGCGCGCTGGAGCAGGCGAAAAAAAATCGATTCAGCCGCCTGCAACCCTCGCATCCCAGGCCCGTTGTCACGTGGCCTGGCGCAGGCGTGTTGGAATAAAAAAATCTCCCGTGATTTGCGAAATCAGGTATAGTACGCGCCGGTCTTTTACCGGACCTCGTTTAGGTAGTGCAATTCCCCGAAGCCAGCTTCGGCTGCGCGTCCGCCCCGCGGACTCTCCTTGACGTTCCTTTTTTTTCTTCAATCGTTTTCGCAAATCCCCGCCGACAAAGCTGCCAGGGTGACCTTCGGGTCTTACAAGGCATGCGCAGCTTTGGAGCATGGGTCTTTGCGGATGCACTTAGAGGCAGACCCATGACCCAGGAAACCGGCGGCTTCGCCGCTCTCGATCTTCATCCGAGCATTGTTGCTGCAGTATTGGCTACCGGCTACGAAGAGCCATCCGCCATTCAGCAGCAATCGATCCCGATTATTCTCGCCGGTCACGACATGATCGGTCAGGCGCAGACAGGTACCGGTAAAACCGCTGCCTTCGCACTGCCTATCCTGAGCCGTATCGACCCGAGCAAGCGCGAGCCGCAAGCCCTGATCCTGGCGCCAACCCGTGAGTTGGCGCTGCAAGTAGCTACCGCTTTTGAAACCTACGCCAAGCAGATGCCGGGCGTTACCGTGGTGGCCGTTTATGGTGGTGCCCCAATGGGCCCACAATTGAAAGCAATCCGCAACGGCGCGCAAATTGTCGTCGCTACCCCTGGCCGTCTGTGCGACCACCTGCGTCGCGACGAGAAGGTCCTGGCTACCGTCAACCACCTGGTGCTCGACGAAGCCGACGAAATGCTCAAGCTGGGCTTTATGGACGACCTCGAAGTGATCTTCAAGGCCATGCCGGAAAGCCGTCAGACCGTGCTGTTCTCGGCCACCCTGCCAGCTTCGATCCGCGCCATTGCCGAACGTCATCTGCGTGAACCGAAGCACGTCAAGATCCAGAGCAAGACCCAGACCGTCACCGCGATCGAACAAGCCCACCTGATGGTCCACGCCGACCAGAAGGTTTCTGCTGTCCTGCGTTTGCTGGAAGTGGAAGAGTTCGACGCGCTGATCGCCTTCGTGCGTACCAAGCAAGCTACCCTGGACCTGGCCAGCGCCCTGGAAGCCAAAGGCTACAAAGCCGCTGCGCTGAACGGTGACATTGCCCAGAACCAGCGTGAGCGCGTCATCGACTCGCTCAAGGATGGCCGTCTGGACATCGTCGTCGCCACCGACGTCGCTGCCCGTGGTCTGGACGTACCGCGCATCACTCACGTGTTCAACGTTGACATGCCGTACGACCCGGAGTCCTACGTTCACCGTATCGGCCGTACCGGTCGTGCCGGTCGCGAAGGTCGCGCGCTGCTGCTGGTTACCCCGCGTGAGCGTCGCATGCTGCAGGTGATCGAGCGTGTTACCGGGCAGAAGGTTGCCGAAGTTCGTCTGCCAAACGCCCAGGCCGTTCTCGATGCGCGCATCAAGAAGCTGACCAACAGCCTGGCACCGCTGGTTGCTGACGCTGAATCGACCCATGGCGATCTGCTTGACCGCCTGACCGCCGACATCGGTTGCAGCCCGCGTGCCCTGGCCGCAGCCCTGCTGCGCAAGGCCACCAACGCTCAGGCCCTGACTCTGGAAGCTGTCGAGAAAGAGCAGCCGCTGGTTCCGACCTACACCCCGCGTGAGCGCACTGGCGAGCGTCCAGAGCGTGGTGAGCGTGGCGAGCGTGAGCGTCGTGCGCCAATGCCGCTGGGCGAAGGTCGTGCCCGCTGCCGTACCGCGCTGGGTGCGCGTGATGGTATCGCTGCCAAGAACCTGCTCGGCGCCATCCTTAATGAAGGCGGCCTGGCCCGCGAAGCAATCGGTCGCATTCAGGTGCGCGACAGCTTCAGCCTGGTCGAGCTGCCGGAAGAAGGCCTGGAACGTCTGCTGGCCAAGCTCAAGGACACCCGCGTTGCCGGTAAGCAGCTGAAGCTGCGCCGCTACCGCGAAGACTGATCCGCGAGCAATAAAAAAATCCCCGACTGAGTCGGGGATTTTTTTTGGGGTTCTTCACGGTGTCCCGGGGACTATGATCCTTGGGGCTGGGCTGGGCT